>NZ_CM182551.1:8125000-10027567 GCF_059448825.1 Streptomyces sp. JLYT201
CGTTGACTACTCGGCACACTTGACCTGCTTCTCTTCCCAGTACTGCTTCGGCGTGGAACGGAACGAGGAGGGGCGAGGGTGTCGGGCACGCTGTTGGGTATCTGAGGGTGCGGGCTTTGTTCCTGACCTCAGTGCCGACCCCAGTGCACTCACTGGTTCTCCAGTGGGGTGATGGGTGGTTGGTCGTTGTTTGAGAACTGCACAGTGAACGCGAGCATCTGTGGCCAAGTTTTTAAGGGCGCACGGTGGATGCCTTGGCACCAGGAACCGATGAAGGACGTGGGAGGCCACGATAGTCCCCGGGGAGTCGTCAACCAGGCTTTGATCCGGGGGTTTCCGAATGGGGAAACCCGGCAGTCGTCATGGGCTGTCACCCACCGCTGAATATATAGGCGGTGTGGAGGGAACGCGGGGAAGTGAAACATCTCAGTACCCGCAGGAAGAGAAAACAACCGTGATTCCGGGAGTAGTGGCGAGCGAAACTGGATGAGGCCAAACCTCAAGCGTGTGAGACCCGGCAGGGGTTGCGCTTGGGGGGTTGTGGGATCTCTCTTTCACAGTCTGCCGGCTGTGAGACGAGTCAGAAACCGTTGATGTAGGCGAAGGACATGCGAAAGGTCCGGCGTAGAGGGTAAGACCCCCGTAGTCGAAACGTCAGCGGCTCGTTTGAGAGACACCCAAGTAGCACGGGGCCCGAGAAATCCCGTGTGAATCTGGCGGGACCACCCGTTAAGCCTAAATATTCCCTGGTGACCGATAGCGGATAGTACCGTGAGGGAATGGTGAAAAGTACCGCGGGAGCGGAGTGAAATAGTACCTGAAACCGTGTGCCTACAAGCCGTGGGAGCGTCGGAACAAGGCTTGCCTTGTTCTCGTGACTGCGTGCCTTTTGAAGAATGAGCCTGCGAGTTTGCGGTGTGTTGCGAGGTTAACCCGTGTGGGGAAGCCGTAGCGAAAGCGAGTCCGAATAGGGCGATTGAGTAGCGCGCCCAAGACCCGAAGCGGAGTGATCTAGCCATGGGCAGGCTGAAGCGGAGGTAAGACTTCGTGGAGGGCCGAACCCACCAGGGTTGAAAACCTGGGGGATGACCTGTGGTTAGGGGTGAAAGGCCAATCAAACTCCGTGATAGCTGGTTCTCCCCGAAATGCATTTAGGTGCAGCGTCGTGTGTTTCTTGCCGGAGGTAGAGCACTGGATAGGCGATGGGCCCTACCGGGTTACTGACCTTAGCCAAACTCCGAATGCCGGTAAGTGAGAGCGCGGCAGTGAGACTGTGGGGGATAAGCTCCATGGTCGAGAGGGAAACAGCCCAGAGCATCGACTAAGGCCCCTAAGCGTACGCTAAGTGGGAAAGGATGTGGAGTCGCAGAGACAACCAGGAGGTTGGCTTAGAAGCAGCCACCCTTGAAAGAGTGCGTAATAGCTCACTGGTCTAGTGATTCCGCGCCGACAATGTAGCGGGGCTCAAGCGTACCGCCGAAGTCGTGTCATTGCAGTACATACCCCCAACGGGGACTGTGATGGGTAGGGGAGCGTCGTGTGCCGGGTGAAGCTGCGCCGGAAGGCAGTGGTGGACGGTTCACGAGTGAGAATGCAGGCATGAGTAGCGATACATACGTGAGAAACGTGTGCGCCGATTGACTAAGGGTTCCTGGGTCAAGCTGATCTGCCCAGGGTAAGTCGGGACCTAAGGCGAGGCCGACAGGCGTAGTCGATGGATAACCGGTTGATATTCCGGTACCCGCTTTGAAACGCCCAATATCGAGCCCATTAATGCTAAGGCCGTGAAGCCGCCCTGGAGCCTTCGGGCAAAGGGGAGTGGTGGAGCCGCCGATCCAAGGTGGTAGTAGGTAAGCGATGGGGTGACGCAGGAAGGTAGTCCAGCCCGGGCGGTGGTTGTCCCGGGGTAAGGGTGTAGGACGTCAGGTAGGCAAATCCGCCTGACATTGAGTCTGAGACCTGATGCCGAGCCGATTGTGGTGAAGTGGATGATCCTATGCTGTCGAGAAAAGCCTCTAGCGAGTTTCATGGCGGCCCGTACCCTAAACCGACTCAGGTGGTCAGGTAGAGAATACCGAGGCGTTCGGGTGAACTATGGTTAAGGAACTCGGCAAAATGCCCCCGTAACTTCGGGAGAAGGGGGGCCACACCCGGTGACGGCACTTGCTGCCTGAGCTAGGGGTGGCCGCAGAGACCAGCGAGAAGCGACTGTTTACTAAAAACACAGGTCCGTGCGAAGCCGTAAGGCGATGTATACGGACTGACGCCTGCCCGGTGCTGGAACGTTAAGGGGACCGGTTAGTCACTCTTCGGGGTGGCGAAGCTGAGAACTTAAGCGCCAGTAAACGGCGGTGGTAACTATAACCATCCTAAGGTAGCGAAATTCCTTGTCGGGTAAGTTCCGACCTGCACGAATGGCGTAACGACTTCTCGACTGTCTCAACCATAGGCCCGGTGAAATTGCACTACGAGTAAAGATGCTCGTTTCGCGCAGCAGGACGGAAAGACCCCGGGACCTTTACTACAGTTTGATATTGGTGTTCGGTTCGGCTTGTGTAGGATAGGTGGGAGACTGTGAACCCGGTACGCCAGTATCGGGGGAGTCGCCGTTGAAATACCACTCTGGTCGTGCTGGATGTCTAACCTGGGTCCGTGATCCGGATCAGGGACAGTGTCTGATGGGTAGTTTAACTGGGGCGGTTGCCTCCCAAAGGGTAACGGAGGCGCCCAAAGGTTCCCTCAGCCTGGTTGGTAATCAGGTGTTGAGTGTAAGTGCACAAGGGAGCTTGACTGTGAGACTGACGGGTCGAGCAGGGACGAAAGTCGGGACTAGTGATCCGGCGGTGGCTTGTGGAAGCGCCGTCGCTCAACGGATAAAAGGTACCCCGGGGATAACAGGCTGATCTTCCCCAAGAGTCCATATCGACGGGATGGTTTGGCACCTCGATGTCGGCTCGTCGCATCCTGGGGCTGGAGTCGGTCCCAAGGGTTGGGCTGTTCGCCCATTAAAGCGGTACGCGAGCTGGGTTTAGAACGTCGTGAGACAGTTCGGTCCCTATCCGCTGTGCGCGTAGGAATATTGAGAAGGGCTGTCCCTAGTACGAGAGGACCGGGACGGACGAACCTCTGGTGTGCCAGTTGTTCTGCCAAGGGCATGGCTGGTTGGCTACGTTCGGGAGGGATAACCGCTGAAAGCATCTAAGCGGGAAGCCTGCTTCGAGATGAGTATTCCCACCCACTTGATGGGGTAAGGCTCCCAGTAGACGACTGGGTTGATAGGCCAGATATGGAAGCCTGGTAACGGGTGGAGTTGACTGGTACTAATAGGCCGAGGGCTTGTCCTCAGTTGCTCGCGTTCACTGTGTTGGTTCTGAAACCACGAACAACCTCATGCCCGTAGGGTGTGGTGCGGTAGTTCACAGTTTCATAGTGTTTCGGTGGTCATAGCGTGAGGGAAACGCCCGGTTACATTCCGAACCCGGAAGCTAAGCCTTACAGCGCCGATGGTACTGCAGGGGGGACCCTGTGGGAGAGTAGGACGCCGCCGAACAAATTGTGAAGGAGACCCCCGTGCCATTCGGCACGGGGGTTTTCTGCGTTTTGCAGCCGGACACCACCCCTCTGCACTGGATCCTGACAACTGACGGTAAGGTCTGGGGGCATCATCGGCTCGTTCACAGGAGGCCCCCGGGTGGAGGTCCAAGAGACCCGCGTCCAGACGGACCGGGTCCTCACCATCCCCAACATCCTCAGCATGGCGCGCCTCGTCGGCGTGCCCCTCTTCCTGTGGCTGATCCTCAGGCCGGAGTTCGGCGGACCGAAGAGCGACGGCTGGGCGCTGCTCGTCCTGGCGCTCAGCGGTGTCAGCGACTACCTGGACGGGAAGCTCGCCCGCCGGTGGAACCAGATCAGCAGCCTCGGCCGGATCCTCGACCCCGCGGCCGACCGGCTCTACATCCTGTCGACCTTGGTGGGCCTGACCTGGCGGGAGATCCTGCCGCTGTGGCTGACCGCCGTGCTACTGCTGCGCGAGCTGGTACTGCTGGTGATGGTCGGGATCCTCAGGCGGCACGGCTATCCGCCGCCGCAGGTGAACTTCCTGGGCAAGGCCGCCACCTTCAACCTGATGTACGCCTTTCCCCTGCTTCTCCTCAGCGACGGAACTGGCTGGTTCCACACGCTCGCTGGTATTTTCGGATGGGCGTTCGCCGGATGGGGTACAACGTTGTACTGGTGGGCAGGGATCCTCTACGTGGTTCAGGTCCGCCGACTTGTCAGGGCGGATGCCATGGCCGATTGAGCTCGCCGGTAAGGCGGCTGTTGCGGCTTGCGGGCCCGTAAGAAACCGGAGCGGGCCAATTTCGGCGGGCTGAGTCGGCTAGATCGTCACCTATCGAGGAGGACGTTTCCGACATGAAGGCCGTCGTGATGGCCGGAGGCGAAGGCACACGCCTGCGCCCCATGACCTCGAGCATGCCCAAGCCGCTCCTGCCGGTGGCCAACCGGCCGATCATGGAGCACGTGCTGCGCCTGCTGAAAAGGCACGGGCTCACCGAGACCGTAGTGACAGTGCAGTTCCTGGCATCTCTCGTCAAGAACTACTTCGGCGACGGTGAAGAGCTCGGAATGGAGCTCACGTATGCCAACGAGGAGAAGCCACTCGGCACCGCCGGCAGCGTGAAGAACGCCGAGGAAGCGCTGAAGGACGACGCGTTCCTGGTCATCTCCGGTGACGCTCTGACCGACTTCGACCTCACCGACCTGATCAGTTTTCACAAGGAGAAGGGCGCGCTCGTCACGGTCTGCCTGACACGTGTCCCCAATCCGCTGGAATTCGGCATCACCATCGTCGACGAAGACGGCAAGGTCGAGCGTTTCCTGGAGAAGCCGACCTGGGGCCAGGTCTTCTCCGACACCGTGAACACCGGCATCTACGTCATGGAGCCCGAGGTCTTCGACTACGTCGAGGCCGACGTGCCCGTCGACTGGTCCGGGGATGTGTTCCCGCAGCTCATGAAGGAAGGCAAGCCGATCTACGGCTATGTCGCCGAGGGCTACTGGGAAGACGTCGGCACCCACGAGAGCTACGTCAAGGCGCAGGCCGACGTCCTCGAAGGCAAGGTCGACGTCGAACTCGACGGCTTCGAGATCTCACCCGGAGTGTGGGTCGCCGAAGGCGCCGAAGTGCACCCCGACGCCGTCCTGCGCGGCCCGCTGTACGTCGGTGACTACGCGAAGATCGAGGCCGACGTCGAGATCCGCGAACACACCGTCGTGGGCTCGAACGTGGTCGTGAAGAGCGGTGCCTTCCTGCACAAGGCCGTCGTGCACGACAACGTGTACATCGGGCAGCACAGCAATCTCCGCGGCTGCGTCGTCGGCAAGAACACCGACATCATGCGGGCCGCCCGCATCGAGGACGGAGCCGTCATCGGCGACGAGTGCCTCGTCGGTGAGGAATCGATCATCCAGGGGAACGTACGGGTCTATCCGTTCAAGACGATCGAGGCCGGTGCCTTCGTCAACACCTCGGTCATCTGGGAGTCCCGCGGCCAGGCGCACCTCTTCGGAGCCCGCGGCGTGTCCGGCATCCTCAATGTGGAGATCACGCCGGAACTCGCGGTGCGGCTCGCCGGAGCATACGCGACGACCCTCAAGAAGGGCTCGACGGTCACCACGGCCCGCGACCACTCGCGTGGCGCGCGAGCGCTCAAGCGGGCGGTGATCTCCGCGCTGCAGGCCAGCGCCATCGACGTACGGGACCTGGAGAACGTGCCGCTGCCGGTGGCGCGGCAGCAGACGGCGCGGGGGAGCGCCGGCGGAATCATGATCCGTACGACGACCGGAGTGCCGGACTCCGTCGACATCATGTTCTTCGACGGGGAGGGAGCCGACCTTTCCCAGGCCAAACAGCGCAAGCTCGACCGGGTGTACGCGCGCCAGGAGTACCGGCGGGCGTTCCCCGGCGAGATCGGGGACCTGCACTTCCCGTCCAGCGTCTTCGACTCGTACACCGGGTCGTTGCTGCGGAACGTGGACACGACGGGCATCGCGGAGGCGGAGCTGAAGGTCGTCGTCGACGCGTCCAACGGCAGTGCCGGGCTCGTCCTGCCCAGTCTGCTCGGCAAGCTCGGCGTCGACGCCCTGACGATCAATCCGGGTCTCGACGAGTCGCGGCCCACCGAGTCGTCCGACGCGCGCAGGTCGGGACTCGTACGGCTGGGGGAGATCGTGGCATCGGCGCGCGCCGCCTTCGGCGTGCGGTTCGACCCCGTCGGCGAACGCCTTTCCCTCGTGGACGAGAAGGGGCGGATCGTCGAGGACGACCGGGCGCTGCTGGTGATGCTCGACCTGGTGGCCGCGGAGCGGCGCAGCGGTCGGGTGGCGTTGCCGGTGACGACGACGCGCATCGCCGAGCAGGTCGCGGCGTACCACGGCACGCAGGTCGACTGGACGACCACCTCGCCGGACGACCTGACCCGGGTCGGACGCGGCGACTCGACGATCTTCGGTGGTGACGGGCGCGGTGGTTTCATCGTGCCGGAGTTCAGCAGCGTGTTCGACGGCACGGCGGCATTCGTACGGCTCATCGGTCTGGTGGCGCGCACACAGCTCACTCTCAGCCAGATCGACGCCCGCATTCCGCGTGCGCACGTGCAGCGGCGGGACCTCGCCACGCCGTGGGCGGTCAAGGGCCTGGTGATGCGCAGCGTGGTGGAGGCCGCGGGCGACCGGTCCGTGGACACCACGGACGGCGTACGGGTCGTGGAGGCGGACGGGCGGTGGGTGCTCGTGCTGCCGGACCCCGCGGAGGCAGTCACCCATCTGTGGGCCGAGGGGCCCGACGACGCTTCGGCTCAAGCTCTGCTTGACGAGTGGTCGGCTGTCGTGGACGGCGCCGGGCGCTGAGCGTGCCGGTGTGCCGGTCCGCACCCGTAAGTGGTGCTGTCCGGCACACCGGTGGGGCCATTCGGAGGTAGCGCCCGCGACGTGCGACGATGTGCGGCATGCCGCAGCAGCCCCCCGTTCGGAGCACCGTCTCGCGCCCTTCGCGCCCGGACGCCTCCATGTCGCTGCTCACCACCGTCATGGACCACAGCCTGGACGAGGGATACGCCGAGGCCGCCGCCCGCAAGAGGGAATCCGGCACCGGAGGCGTGCCGAAGACCCTCCGGGCGAAGCTGGGGCTCGCTGCGGGGCTCGTCCTGGCCGCGCTCGTCGTGACCGTCGGTGCCGCCCAGGCGCGCATAGCGGCGCCTGTGCTCGCCAAGGAGCGCGCCGAGCTGATCGACCGGGTCGAGTCGGCCACGGCGGACGCCGACGACCTCGAGGACGAGGTCGACGACCTGCGCAACGACGTGAGCGCGCGGCAGCGTGCCGCGCTGCGGAAACACGGCGGCGGCCGGGCCGAGTTGGTGTCGCTGCTGTCCGGCGCCACGCCGGTGCGGGGGCCGGGCGTGCGGCTCGTCGTCAACGACAAGAAGCAGGCCGACCAGGGCGGCGGCGGGCCCCGGGACAGCGCCGGGTTCTCCGACACGGGCCGGGTGCGTGACCGCGACATGCAGCGCGTGGTCAACGGTCTGTGGCAGTCCGGCGCCGAGGCGATCGCCATCAACGACCAGCGGCTGACCGCGCTGTCGGCGATCAGGGCGGCCGGGGACGCGATACTGGTCGACAACAAGCCGCTGGTGCCGCCGTATACGGTGCTGGCGGTGGGCCAGGGGCAGCAGCTGAGCACCAGGTTCCAGAACAGCCCCGACGGTCAGTATCTGCATGCTCTGCAGGAGAACTTCGGCATCCGGACCAACATCTCCGTGGCCGACGACCTCCGGCTGCCGGCAGCGCCCAGTGTGACCGTACGAACAGCAGAGCCGAAGGCAGGAAAGGGCACATCGTGATCGCCGTACTGGGCCTCGTCGTGGGAGTCGTGGCCGGACTGTTGGTCCGGCCCGAGGTTCCCGCGGTGGTGGAGCCTTATCTTCCGATCGCCGTGGTGGCGGCGCTCGACGCGGTGTTCGGAGGCCTGCGGGCGATGCTCGACGGGATCTTCGACGACAAGGTCTTCGTGGTGTCGTTCCTGTCCAACGTGGTGGTGGCCGCACTGATCGTCTTCCTGGGCGACAAGCTGGGCGTGGGCGCCCAGCTGTCGACAGGTGTCGTCGTGGTCCTCGGGATCCGCATCTTCTCCAACGCCGCGGCCATCCGTCGGCACGTCTTCCGGGCGTGATGCCGATGAGCTCGACGAACCCCGCGAACGGGGACGACACGCCCGGCGACGGCCGCCGCAGGGAACTTCCCCCCGAGGTCCCGCCGACGCCCGGCAGGGCCGGTGGCGCGGCGGCGGGCGACGGGGCGGGCCCCGCGCCGGTGACCGGCCGCAAGCGGCTCGTGCAGGGGCTGTGGCCGCCGCGCCTGACGCGTGCTCAACTCATCGTGGCCCTGCTGCTCTTCGTCCTCGGCCTGGGCCTGGCCATCCAGGTGCGGTCGACCAACGACAGCAGTGACGCGCTGCGCGGGGCACGACAAGAAGATCTTGTTCGCATCCTGGATGAACTGGATGACCGTACTCAGCGTCTGGAAGATGAGAAGCGGCGCCTCGAAGAACAGCGCACCGGTCTCGAGAGCAGCTCGGACCAGGCCGAGGAGGCCCGCAAACAGACCGCCGAGAGGGAACGGCAACTCGGCATCCTTGCGGGCACGGTGGCCGCGCAGGGGCCGGGCATCACGCTGACGATCGACGACAAGAAGGGGACGGTGGAGGCACACATGCTGCTCGACGCCATCCAGGAGCTCCGCGCCGCCGGCGCGGAGGCCATCCAGGTCAATGACGTACGGGTGGTGGCCAGCACCCATCTGTCGGACGCGGCGGGCGGCGGTGTGCGGGTGGACGGCCAGAAGGTCGCCGAGCCGTACCGCTTCAAGGTCATCGGCAAGCCCCAGGATCTGGAGCCTGCGCTGAACATCCCCGGAGGGGTGGTGCAGACTCTGGAGAAGGAGCAGGCCACAGTCGTTGTCGCACGTACGGAGAAGATCGTCGTGGACGCCTTGCGACCGGCGAAGCGCCCTGACTACGCTCGGTCGTCCTCCCAGTGAGGCGGGGGTGCATGCGTGCTTCCGGTCCAGGGCATGAGGTTGCGGGGGGTCGGCGCACCCGGGACGGGGTGCGTGGTGGAAACTGTTTGGCGGATACGGACGTTGTGAAGATGTCCGTGTTGGCGATGCACGCCGGTGTGTGCAGTCAGGGTTCGTCCTGCCCCACGGGCGGGTCTGTTTCGGTCAAGGGGAATCGCCCGTGAAGTTGTTTGCGAAGTTGTTCGGCAAGAGTGCGCGTGAGGACGCGCGTCATCGTGCGCCGCGCCAGGGAGACGTGCCGGAGACCCAGGTGGGCGAGCGCCCGCTGTTCCGGGACCAGGTGGCTGGTCCGGGTGGTGACATTTCGGGCGGACAGGGCGCGTCGTCTGTTGACCCTGCTACTTCCGGCCGCATAGGTTTCGGGGATCCGTCGACCTCAGGTACGGGTGGAGGGTTTTCCGACCCGTACGCGTCCCATGCCCCAGCGGGGCAGCCGCGGCAGGAGGATCCGTCCATGTCGGCCCTGGTGTGTCAGAGGTGCGGTAACCGCAATGCGCAGGCGAGCCGGTTCTGTTCCAACTGCGGCGCGCCGCTGCGGCCCGGAGCGGTGAGCGAGCGCCCGTCCGAAACCACTTCGACGATCTCCATCTCCGGTCTTGAGGCCTACGACGCCGAGACCACGGGCCAGACGCTGTCCCCGGCGCTGTCGCCCGAGGCCCAGGCGGCCGTGGACGCCCTGCCGCTCGGCTCGGCGCTCCTCGTGGTCCGGCGCGGCCCGAACTCGGGCAGCCGCTTCCTGCTGGACGGCGACCTGACGACGGCGGGCCGTCACCCGCAGAGCGACATCTTCCTGGACGACGTGACCGTGTCGCGCCGCCACGTGGAGTTCCGTCGCGCCGCGGACGGCAGCTTCACCGTCGCCGACGTCGGCAGCCTCAACGGCACGTACGTGAACCGGGAGCGGATCGACTCCGTCGCCCTGTCCAACGGCGACGAGGTGCAGATCGGCAAGTACCGGCTGGTCTTCTACGCGAGCCAGCGGGGCATCTGACACTCCCCCGGACACCGTCCGGGGGAATCCCGAGGAAGGTCCATGCTGCACACACCGAGGGGCGGTGCCGGTCACGGCACCGCCGCTGCGGAACACCGGCTGATGAGCATCGGCGCCGTGCTGAACGTGCTGCGTGACGAGTTTCCCGAGGTCACCATCTCCAAGATCAGGTTCTTGGAGTCCGAGGGCCTCATCGAACCGCAGCGCACGCCGTCCGGATACCGCAAATTCAGCCCCGAGGACGTCGAGCGCCTGGCGCACGTCCTGCGGATGCAGCGTGACCACTATCTGCCTCTGAAGGTCATCCGCGAGCATCTGGACGCGATGGAGCGGGGCGAGCAGGTCACGCCGCCCTCGGTCGGGCAGCAGCGCGACGGGGGCGCCGACGGCGACGCCGAAGCGCAGGACGAGCGCACCGCAGCCCGGGTGGGGCGCGAGGCCCTGCTCGCCGCCGTGGAGGCCGACGAGGGGCAACTGGCCGACTGGGAGACGTACGGCCTGATCGCCGCGCTGCCGGACGGCAGCTATGACGCGGACGCCGTGACCGTGGCCGCGCTCGTCGTCGAGCTGGGGCGGTTCGGTATCGAGCCGCGGCATCTGCGGGCCATGAAGGCCGCGGCGGAGCGGGACGCCGCGCTCGTCGACCAGGTCGTGGCACCGCTGCGCAGGCACCGCAATCCGCAGACCAGGGCCCATGCGGAAGCGCGTACGAAAGAGCTCGCGGGCCTTGCGGGACGGCTGCACACGGCCCTCGTGCACAGTGCCCTGGGCGTGCGGCCGCGCTGACTCGGCGGGAGCCCGACTACCCAAACCCGCCGGGCACGTCCTAGGGTTGCTGTGTGAACGAGCTCGACGTCGTAGGTGTCCGGGTCGAAATGCCCTCCAACCAGCCGATCGTGCTCCTGCGTGAAGTGGGAGGCGACCGGTACCTCCCCATCTGGATCGGACCAGGGGAGGCGACCGCCATCGCCTTCGCACAGCAGGGCATGGCGCCCGCGCGGCCGCTGACCCACGACCTGTTCAAGGACGTGTTGGAGGCCGTCGGTCAGGAGCTCACCGAAGTGCGCATCACCGACTTGAGGGAAGGCGTGTTCTACGCCGAGCTGGTCTTCGCCAGCGGGGTCGAGGTCAGTGCCCGTCCCTCGGACGCCATAGCGCTGGCCCTGCGCACCGGGACGCCGATCTTCGGCAGCGACGGCGTGCTCGACGACGCGGGCATCGCGATCCCGGACGAGCAGGAGGACGAGGTGGAGAAGTTCCGCGAGTTCCTCGACCAGATCTCGCCCGAGGACTTCGGCACCAGCAGCCAGTGACGGGCCGGAATCCGCTGCGCGGGGGAGGCGCGGCCCGCAGGGAGCGGGCCGGGCGCCGACCGCGGCGCACGGACGGCTGAGAGACCCTGCGAAGGGCGGCCGAGGGGCCCGCTCCGGAGCATTCGGCTAGCCTTTCCCCGCAGGGCGGTACAGGAAACCACTCGCAGGGTGATTATCACTCGGCGTGCCGAGTGTGGCGATCGTTGACGAGCCCCTGGCGACTGCCTACCGTCGAGAAGGCAGGTCAAGGACGGAGGTCGGCGTGAGAAGCAGCGGCGACGGTACAGCGGTGGGCGGTTCGTATCCGCTGCACGGTGGCTCGGCCGAACCCTCGTTGAGGCGCCCGGTGCCGGTTCACGGTAGCGGCAGCCCGTCCGGACCGGAAGGCCAGGCGCAGCAGGGCGACAAGGACCAGATCGGATACCGGGGCCCGACGGCGTGCGCGGCCGCGGGCATCACCTACCGCCAGCTCGACTACTGGGCGCGCACCGGTCTCGTCGAGCCCAGCGTGCGCGCCGCGGGCGGCTCCGGCACACAGCGGCTCTACAGCTTCCGCGACGTCGTCGTCCTGAAGATCGTGAAGCGCTTCCTCGACACCGGTGTGTCGTTGCAGAACATCCGCACCACGGTGCAGCACCTGCGGGACAGCGGCTTCCGGGACCTGGAGCGCACGACGCTGATGAGCGACGGCGCGACGGTGTACGAGTGCACGTCGCCCGGTGAGGTGCACGAGCTGCTCCAGGGCGGTCAGGGCGTCTTCGGAATCGCCGTCGGTGTCGTCTGGCGCGACGTCGAGGCGGCGCTGTCGCAGCTGCACGGAGAGCGCGTCGACACGGGGGAGACCCTCGTCGGCAACCACCCGGGGGACGAGCTGGCGCAGCGCCGCAATCGCGCTGTGTGAGGCTCTGCGGGGCGAGCGGAGGCGCTGACGCCTCCGGCCCCTTCCGTGCGCCTGAGGCGCGCACAGGGCCGTACGCGCCCTCGGTGGGTGCCTGTACGCGCCGTCTGAGGGTCCGGCCCGTGGCCAAGAGGTCTGGCCTGCCGTCGCACGGCCTCGCTGACTGGTCCGTCGCCGCTGGTCACGGGCATTGTCAGTGGCGTAGGGCAGCATCAGGGGCGTGAGAACCGCGCCGACCATCCTGCATCTCGACATGGATGCCTTCTACGCGTCTGCCGAGCAGGCCGCGAAGCCGAGCCTGCGCGGCAAGGCCGTCGTGGTCGGCGGCCTCGGGCCGCGGGGCGTGGTCGCGACCGCGTCGTACGAGGCCCGGCGGTTCGGGGTGCACTCGGCGATGCCGATGGGGCAGGCGCGGCGCCTCGCGCCGAACGCCGCGTACCTCGTGCCCCGGTTCGGTCTGTACCGGGAGGTCAGCGAGCAGGTCATGGGGTTGCTGCGGCAGCTGTCGCCGCTCGTGGAGCCGCTCAGCCTCGACGAGGCCTTCGTGGACCTGGAGGCGGGCGGCGTCGCCGGCGACGAGGCGTCCGCGCGGGCCGTGGGGGAGCGGCTGCGGGCGGACATCCTGCGGGTGACCGGGCTCACCGGGTCCGTGGGCCTGGCCGTGTCCAAGATGCTGGCGAAGATCGCCTCGGAGGAGGCCAAGCCCGACGGCCTCGTCCTGATAGAGCCCGGCACGGAGCGGACGCTGCTCGGGCCGATGCCGGTACGGGTGCTGCCCGGTGTGGGCCCCGCGACCGGAGACCATCTGCGACGGGCCGGCATCACCACCGTGGAGGAACTCGCCGAAGCCGGAGAGGACGAGCTGGTGCGGCTCCTGGGCAAGGCCCACGGCGGGGCGTTGTACGCGATGGCGCTGGCCAGGGACGAGCGGCCCGTGGTGGCCGAGCGGGACACCAAGTCGGTCAGCGTCGAGGACACGTACGACGTGGACATCCACGACCGGGTGCGGGTGCGGATGGAGGTGGCGCGGCTCGCCGACCGGTGCGTGCAGCGGCTGCGGGCGGCCGGGCACTCCGGGCGGACCATCGTCCTGAAGGTGCGACGGTTCGACTTCTCGACGCTGACCCGCTCCGAGACGCTGCGGGGGCCGACGGACGATCCGGCCGTGGTGCGGGAGGCGGCGGCGCGGCTCCTGGAGTCCGTGGACACCACGGGCGGGGTGCGGCTGCTCGGCGTCGGGGTGAGCGGCCTCGCGGACTTCACGCAGGAGGACCTGTTCGCGCAGGCCCACGCGGTGCTGCAGACCGAGTCCCTGGCGCCCGGGGCCGAGGAGGAGGAAGCGGCGGCTGTCCCGGTGGCCGCCGTCGCGCAGGAAGGCGGGCCCGACGCGGGGGCCGGGCCGGGCGACGCGGTCGAGGAGCCGGTGGCGCCCGCCGAGCGGCGGTGGCCAGCGGGGCACGACGTACGGCATGCGGTGTACGGGCCCGGATGGGTGCAGGGCAGCGGGCTGGGGCGGGTGACCGTGCGGTTCGAGACCCCGGACTCGGCGCCGGGGCGGGTGCGGACGTTCCGCACGGACGACCCGGAGCTGGAGCCGTCGGATCCGCTGCCTCTGGTGGTGGCGGACGCGGGGGCTTCGACGCAGCGGGAGGCCGCGGAAGGGGAGCCGGTGGACCAGGAGGCCGCAGAGGCCGCAGAGGCCGCTTCGGTGGGTCGGGAGGCCTCGGCCGGTGAGGGAGGGGCGCTGCCGCTGGCGGAGGGGGCCGGGTAGGCACCCCTCGGTGCGGGCGGTGCGGGCGGTGCGGGCGGTGCGGGCGGTGCGGGCGGTGCGGGCGGTGCGGGCGGGGGCCGCGTGGCGGTCAGGTGCCCGCCCCGTCCGCCCTGTCCACCCCCTCCGCTCCGTTCGCCCGGTTCACCCGGTCCGCCCGGCCCGCCCGGCGGCCGAAGTCGTGGTCCGGCGCGGGCGGCGGCGTCACGTCCAGGCCGTAGTGGCGGTAGAGCTGGAGCTCCTGCTCGGGGGAGAGGTGGCGGCCCACGCCGAAGTCGGGGGCGTCCTTGATCAGGGCGCGCTCGAAGGGCACGCGCAGGGTGCCGTCCTGCACCAGCTCGCTGGGCTCCAGCGGGACGAACGCGTCACGGCTGAACAGACCGGTGCGTATGGCCGCCCACTCCGGGGCGCCCGTGGCGTCGTCGAGATAGATCTCGTCGACCGTTCCGATCTTGGTTCCGTCGCGGTCGAACGCCTTGCGGCCGATCAGATTGCGGGGATCGATATCTGTCTGCACGTTCCCTCCACTTGGTCGCAAGTCATCCGGGCTCATCCGTTTTTCGGTCGTCATACCTACGAAAGAGCACATCGGGACGGGCGGCCACTCGAGGGATCGGCCACGGACCGCGCTGGTAGGCTGGCAAGCGGCTGTTGACCCCGTGCGGGAGAGCTCTTCGGTGGCAGCACCGGAGGCGCCGAAGGAGCAACTCCTCCCCGGAATCTCTCAGGCCCCTGTACCGCACGGACGAGGCCACTCTGGAAAGCAGGGCGGGCGTCGGGCGGGCACGTTCGGAACCCTTCCTCACCGACGGTGAAAGCAGAGCCGCTCCGGCGGTCCTGTGAAGCTCTCAGGTTGAGATGACAGAGGGGGAGGCCGTCCGGGTACCCGCGCCGTGGTGCCCCTCGCAGGTCGTGTCAGACCAGGAGGCCTCCGCAATGACAGCCACCCCTCGCACTCCGCTCACGCAGCTCGAACAGGGAATCCCCTTCGAGCAGCGGCACATCGGGCCCGACGCGGAAGCCCGCGCCAAGATGCTCGCCCAGGTCGGCTACGGCTCCCTGGACGAACTCACGGCCGCCGCCGTGCCGGATGTGATCAAGAACGCCGAGGCCCTGGAGCTGCCCGGTGCGCGCACCGAGGCCGAGGTCCTGGCCGAGCTGCGCTCCCTCGCGGACCGCAACCAGGTGCTCGACTCCATGATCGGGCTCGGTTACTACGGCACGTTCACGCCGCCCGTGATCCTGCGGAACGTGATGGAGAACCCCTCCTGGTACACCGCGTACACGCCGTACCAGCCGGAGATCTCCCAGGGCCGCCTCGAGGCGCTCCTCAACTTCCAGACCGTCGTCGCCGAGCTGACGGGGCTGCCCACCTCCGGCGCCTCGCTGCTGGACGAGGGCACCGCGGCCGCCGAGGCCATGGCCCTCTCCCGGCGCGTCGGCAAGGTCAAGAACGGCGTGTTCGTCGTCGACGCCGACGTGCTGCCGCAGACCATCGCAGTGATCCAGACCCGGGCCGAGCCGACCGGGGTCGAGGTGGTCGTCACGGACCTCAGCGACGGCATCCCCGCCGACCTCGCCGAGCGCGAGATCAACGGCGTACTGATGCAGTACCCCGGCGCCTCCGGTGCTGTGCGCGACCTCAAGCCGGTCATCGAGCAGGCCCACGGCCTGGGCGCGATCGTCACCGTCGCCGCCGACCTGCTCGCGCTCACGCTGCTCACCTCGCCCGGCGAGCTCGGCGCCGACATCGCGGTCGGCACCACGCAGCGCTTCGGCGTGCCGATGGGCTTCGGCGGTCCGCACGCGGGCTACATGGCGGTGCATGAGAAGTTCGCCCGCAACCTGCCCGGACGCCTGGTCGGCGTGTCCGTCGACGCCGACGGCAACAAGGCCTACCGCCTCGCCCTGCAGACCCGCGAGCAGCACATCCGCCGTGAGAAGGCGACCAGCAACATCTGTACCGCCCAGGTGCTGCTCGCCGTCATGGCCGGGATGTACGCGGTGTACCACGGCCCCGAGGGCCTGAAGACGATCGCCCGGCGCACCCACCGCTACGCCACGCTGCTCGCCGAGGGCCTCAAGGCCGGCGGCGTCGAGATCGTGCACGGCGCGTACTTCGACACGCTGACCGCGCGCGTGCCCGGCAAGGCCGCCGACGTGGTCGCCGCCGCGCGCGAGGGCGGGGTCAACATCCACCCGGTCGACGCCGACCACGTGTCGTTCGCCTGCGACGAGACCACCACGCGCGCCCAGCTCTCCGCGCTGTGGACGGCGTTCGGCGTCGAGGCCGACGTCGAGGCCCTGGACGCGAGCGTCGAGGACACGCTGCCCGCCGGGCTGCTGCGCACCGACGCGTACCTGACGCACCCGGTCTTCCACCAGCACCGCTCCGAGACCGCGATGCTGCGCTATCTGCGCCGGCTCGCCGACCGCGACTACGCGCTCGACCGCGGCATGATCCCGCTGGGCTCCTGCACGATGAAGCTCAACGCGACCACGGAGATGGAGCCCGTCACCTGGCCGGAGTTCGGGCAGCTGCACCCCTTCGTGCCCGCCCAGCAGGCGCAGGGCTATCTGACCCTGATCCGCGAGCTGGAGGAACGTCTCGCCGAGGTCACCGGCTACGACAAGGTCTCCCTCCAGCCGAACGCGGGCTCCCAGGGCGAGCTGGCCGGTCTGCTCGCGGTGCGCGGCTACCACCGCGCGAACGGCGACGACCAGCGCACCGTCTGCCTCATCCCGTCCTCCGCGCACGGCACCAACGCCGCGAGCGCCGTCATGGCCGGGATGAAGGTCGTCGTGGTGAAGACCGCCGACGACGGCGAGATCGACGTCGAGGACCTGCGCGCCAAGATCGAGAAGCACCGCGCCGAGCTGGCCGTGCTGATGATCACGTACCCGTCCACGCACGGCGTGTTCGAGGAGCACGTCGCCGACATCTGCGCCGCGGTGCACGAGGCGGGCGGCCAGGTGTACGTCGACGGCGCCAACCTCAACGCCCTGGTGGGCCTCGCCAAGCCGGGTCACTTCGGCGGCGACGTCTCGCACCTGAACCTGCACAAGACCTTCTGCATCCCGCACGGCGGCGGTGGCCCCGGCGTCGGCCCGGTCGCGGTGCGCGAGCACCTCGCGCCGTACCTGCCGAACCACCCGCTGCAGCCCGCGGCCGGTCCCGAGACCGGTGTCGGCCCGATCTCCGCCGCGCCGTGGGGCTCGGCGGGTATCCTGCCGATCTCCTGGTCGTACGTCCGGCTCATGGGCGGCGAGGGCCTCAAGCGCGCCACGCAGGTGGCCGTGCTCTCGGCGAACTACATCGCCAAGCGCCTGGAGCCGCACTTCCCGGTGCTCTACACCGGCCCCGGCGGGCTCGTCGCGCACGAGTGCATCATCGACCTGCGGCCGCTGAGCAAGGCCACGGGCGTGAGCGTGGACGACATCGCCAAGCGCCTCATCGACTACGGCTTCCACGCGCCGACCATGTCCTTCCCGGTCGCCGGCACGCTGATGATCGAGCCGACGGAGAGCGAGGACCTGGTCGAGATCGACCGGTTCTGCGAGGCGATGATCGCCATCCGCGGGGAGATCGAGAAGGTCGCGAGCGGCGAGTGGACCGCGGAGGACAACCCGCTGCGGAACGCGCCGCACACGGCGGCCGCCCTCAGCGGCGAGTGGGAGCACGGCTACAGCCGTGCCGAGGCCGTCTTCCCCGCCGGTGTGTCGACCGCGGACAAGTACTGGCCGCCGGTGCGCCGCATCGACCAGGCGTACGGCGACCGCAACCTGGTCTGCTCCTGCCCGCCGCTGGACGCGTACGAGGACTGAACCGCGGGCGGGCTGATCCCGACGGCTGAGGGGCCCGGGCGGCGGCAGGCCGCGTGACCCGGGCACGAGTCAGGGCCGGTGCGGAGGACTTCGCGTCTTCCGGGCCGGCCCTGCGGTTCTTACGGGACTGTCTGCTCTTACCGGACTGTCTGTTCCTTCTCCGGACTATCGGTGGTGCTCCGCTTCCGTGCGGACGGCTCAGGCGGCCGTCATCACCTGATGGGTGCCCAGCGGCCGGTGCGGCGCGATGATCTCGCCGTTCGGCAGCAGCTCACCGGTGTCCTCGAAGAGCAGGACGCCGTTGCACAGCAGGCTCCAGCCCTGCTCCGGGTGGTGCGCGATCAGGAGCGCGGCCTCCCGGTCGGCGGATTCGGCTGTCGGGCACGGCGGCTGGTGCTGGCACATGGAAGGGTTCTTTCGTTGCGAAGTGGTGGTTGACGCGTCTGTGCTGCGGCTCGATGCGTTGGTCATGCCGCCCCCGTTCCCCCGTTGGTTGGTCGGTCCAGTCCAGTGTTGCCCCACGGCCGTGATTCCGCAGGGATTTTGCGGCAGTGCTCCCTACTGCCTTAAGGACGTATCACCCGCCCGGACGGTTCAGCCCAACTCCCCTGTCCCTTCGGGTGGTTCGGCGTGGCCGAAGTGGGCTAGTCCGGATGGGCAATCCGGGCAGGGGCGTGCCCCGCGGCCCAGGGGGCGGCGGGGCACGCAAGCGGAATCGCGCGGGGCTCAGGCGGGCGAGCCGAGCAGCGGGGCCGGGGCCAGGCGGTGGACGAGCACCGGGAGGAGGTCGGCGACGCGGTGCGGCCGGTGGGCGGCGATGCCGGGGGGCGCCGGGGCGAGCGGCACCAGGATGTCGGTGGCGGCGAGCGGTCCGCCCGCGGCGTCGGCCGTGCGGTCGGCGTGCAGCCACAGGGTGAGCATGTAGAGCTCCGGTACGGACAGCAGGCGCGGTTGGTAGACCTGCGGCATGGTCTCGGCGTGGCGCAGCGCGCGCTCGGCGGACGCGATGTACGGACCCTCGCAGAAGTGCGAGAACGCCCAGCCGTCGGGGGTGAGCATCGTCTCTGCCGCGGCCACCGCGCGCTCGCCGCAGCGGATCAGGAAGCGCCAGCCGGTGAGCTTGGTGGCCGCTCCGGTTCCCGGTGCGGGCTCCGCCGCGGTGTGGTCCAACTCGTGCACGGGCAGCGGGACGTCCGGGCTCACGGGCCCTTGGGCGGTGCGCAGGGACGGTGTACGGGCCTCGCGGACGGCGGTGGGAGAGCTGAGGGCCGCGAGGACGCTGCGCAGTGCGGGCGCGGGAGCCGGGGGAACATGCAGCGGCATGGTGGGTCGCCTCTCTTATTCGACAGGCACAAGTGGAGCGGGGGGCAGGTGCGGACGGCGCTGTCTGCTCGGGGCCAGAGGGGGCGGGGGCAGGGGCCCCGGGGGGCGGGGGACCGCGAGCGCCAACTCTCTGCCTCAACCCGGGAGTTTATACGACACGTGTTCAGGAAGTGTTTCGGCTAGCTGTTCCTCATATGCCGGGCAAGTCGTCATTCGGTCGCACTTCTGGGGGATTTCTCCTGATTCCGGATCGCGTCCGGGTGTGTGACCTCGGGATTTCTCGCAGCTGCGGTCGGCTGATTCTCGTCGGTTTTTTCACCACAACTGGAGGAACGGAAAGCGACATCGCGTCCCCTGTCCGTCCCTTGCTCGGCCCATGCTCGCCTCACGCCCGTCTCATGCCCCGTGAATGTGCCGCACGGCACATTCTGGAGCCTACCGGTCCAGGGGCCCGCGCGGGGCGTTATGGATCACATCGTCGGGGCATCATCCCCCGTACACAGCGGCCGGGTCGTTGGCTGCCCATCCGGAGGAGGGACACTTCGATGGGGGAAAAGGTCGAGGCGGGATCGTACGACCTGTCCGATCGCCAGCTGTACCGGATCAAGCACCGGCAGTGCCTCGCCGCGCTCGGGCGGATGCTCGACGAGCGGCGCTTCGACCGGCCCAAGAACCTGTTGGGTCTGGAGATAGAGCTGAATCTCGCGGGGCCCGACGGCACTCCGAGAATGATGAATGCGGAAGTTCTCAGGCGCATCGCGAGCCGGGATTTCCAGACTGAACTCGGAATGTTCAATCTGGAAGTGAACATTGCCCCGCACCGGCTCGGCGGCCGTGTTCTCGACCAGCTCGCCGAGGAGCTGCGCACGGCGCTCGCCTACGCCCACCGGAAAGCGAGCGAGGTGGACGCGGGCATCGTGATGATCGGCATTCTGCCGACCCTGAGCCGCGCGGACCTGGTGTCCGCGAACCTCTCCGAGGACGACCGCTACGCGCTGCTCAACGACCAGATGGTGGCGGCCCGCGGCGAGGACTTCGCCCTGGACATCGAGGGCGTGGAGCGGCTGCGGTGCTCGTCGGCGTCCATCGCGCCCGAGGCCGCGTGCACGTCGGTGCAGCTGCACCTCCAGGTCACGCCGGGCAAGTTCGCCGACGTGTGGAACGCGGCGCAGTCGATCGCCGCCGCCCAGGTCGCGGTGGGCGCCAACGCGCCGTTCCTGTTCGGGCGCGAGCTGTGGCGCGAGTCGCGGCCGCCGCTGTTCCTCCAGTCCACGGACACGCGGCCGCCCGAGCTCCAGGCGCAGGGAGTGCGGCCGCGCAGCTGGTTCGGGGAGCGCTGGGTCAGCAGCGCGTACGACCTCTTCGAGGAGAACGTGCGCTACTTCCCGGCGCTGATCCCGCTGTGCGACCACGAGGACCCGCAGCGCGTGCTCGACGACGGAGGGGTGCCGCAGCTGGGCGAACTGACGCTGCACAACGGCACGGTGTACCGCTGGAACCGCCCCGTGTACGGCATCGCCGACGGGGTGCCGCACCTGCGCGTGGAGAACCGGGTGCTGCCCGCGGGCCCGACCGTCACGGACGTCATCGCCAACGCCGCCTTCTACTACGGCGTGGTGCGCGCGCTCGCCGAGGAGGCGCGGCCCATGTGGAGCAGGCTTCCCTTCGAGACGGCGGCCCGGAACTTCGAGACCGCGTGCCGCCACGGCATCGAGGCGTCCCTGGAGTGGCCCCGGCGCGGGCGGTACGGCGGCCTCGCGCAGGTGGCGGCCGTCGATCTCGTACGCGAGGAACTGCTGCCGCTGGCCGAGGCCGGTCTCGACGCGTGGGGCGTGGAGCCCGCCGATCGCGATCTGTACCTGGGTGTGATCGAGGAGCGGTGCAGGCGGCGGGTCAACGGGGCGTCCTGGCAGGCGGCGACGTACCACCGGGCCCTGGAGCGCGGCCTGGAGCGCGACGCGGCCCTCGCGGCCACCACGCGCCGGTACTGCGAGCTGATGCACGCGGGGGAGCCGGTGCACACCTGGCCCGTGGGCCTTCCGGAGCCGGCGCTGCCGGTGCGGTGACGCGCCGCTGCGCGCCGGGGTCCCGGTGGACGTGGGGGCCCCGCGCGCGCTTCGTGGCGCGCGTGATCTCGTGAGCGCGGGTCGGCCGACCGCCCCCGGCGGTCATCGGGCAAGCTTGACGACCCAGGCGCGGCCCCGTACCGATCGGTGCGACGGGGCGGTGCGGCGAGCGACGAGGCGGGATCACGCAGTGGAGGCAGAAGTGCGAGCGGAGCCGGGGCCGACGGCTGGTGTCCTTCCGGAGGCGAAGCCGTCGCGGCGGTCCTTGCGCGACGAGACGCTGCTCGTCCTCGCCCTGTCGCTCGGTGCGAGCGGCGTGTCCGCGCTCATCAGTTTCATCGGCTCGGTCACCAAGCCGGGCGGGCTCAAGGACCAGGCGGCGACCCTCAACTCTTCGGCGGCTCCGGGGCGGCCCTGGCTGGACCTCGCGTGGCAGCTGTTCGGCATCACCACCGCGCTGGTGCCGGTCGCCCTCGTGGCCCACTTCCTGCTGCGGGAGGGCTCGGGCCTGCGGGCGCTCGGCTTCGACCGGACGCGGCCGTGGCCGGACCTGGGCCGGGGGGCCGCGGTCGCGGCGGTGATCGGCTCCACGGGCATCGCCTTCTATCTGGCGGCCCGCGGCCTCGGCTTCAATCTGACGGTGGTGCCCGAGGACCTGCCGGACGTGTGGTGGAAGTACCCGGTGCTCGTCCTGTCGGCGCTGCAGAACTCGATCCTCGAGGAAGTGATCGTCGTCGGCTATCTGCTGCGCAGGCTCGACCAGTTGGGGTGGTCGCCGCTGGCCGCCCTCGGGGCCAGCTCGGTGCTGCGCGGCTCGTACCACCTGTACCAGGGCATCGGCGGGTTCGTCGGCAACATGGCGATGGGGGTGGTCTTCGTCCTGCTCTACCGCCGGTGGGGCCGGGTCGGGCCGCTGGTCGTGGCGCACTCGCTCCTGGACATCGGGGCGTTCGTCGGTTACGCGCTGCTCGCCGGGAAGGTGGGGTGGCTGCCCACCGCGTGACGTGCCGGGGCGGCGGCCGGCCGCCGCCCCGGGCCGTGCCGAGCGCCCGCCGCGTGATCCGACGCGGCGGGCGCTCGCGCGTCAGGCCAGCAGGTCGCCCTCGATGACGGTGACCGCGCGGCCGGTCAGCAGGGTGCGGTCGCCGCGCAGGTCGGTGCGCACCAGGCCGGAGCGGGGCGAGGCCTGCAGGCCCGTCAGGTCGGTGCGGCCGAGGCGCGCGGACCAGAAGGGCGCGAGGGCGGTGTGCGCGCTGCCCGTGACCGGGTCCTCGTCGATGCCCACGCGCGGGAAGAAGCCGCGCGAGACGAAGTCGTAGCCGCGGGCGGGGTCCTCGGCGAGCGCGGTCGCGATGATGCCCCGCTCGGAGTGCCGGACGAGGGCCCGGTGGTCGGGGGCGAGGCCGCGGACCGTCTTCTCGTCGGCCAGCTCGACCAGCAGGTCGCCGGTGTGCGGCCCGGTGTCGTACACGGAGAGCGGCTCGGCGCCGAGCGCCTCGGCGATGCCGTCCGGGGCGGTGGTCGCGGTGAGCGGGGCGGTCGGGAAGTCCAGCGTGATCGTGCCGTCCGCGTGGCTGGTGGCGACGAGCACCCCGGCCCGGGTGGCGAACCGCACCGTGCCCCGGGCCGTGTCCGTGGTGTGCAGGACGTGGGCGAGGGCCAGGGTGGCGTGGCCGCACAGGTCGACCTCGGTGGCGGGCGTGAACCAGCGCAGGGACCAGTCGGCGTCGCCGCCCGGCGGAAGGGGGTGCGCGAAGGCGGTCTCGGCGTGGTTGACCTCGGTGGCCACGTGCTGGAGCCAGGTGTCGTCCGGGAACGAGTCGAGCAGCAGGACGCCCGCGGGATTGCCGGTGAAGGGGCGCTCGGCGAAGGCGTCGACGATGCGGATGCGCTTCCGTGGGGATGTCGTCATGGGGCGACCGTAGGGGGCCAGTGAGGGCCTTCGGTAAGGCCAATCCGCTGAAACTGGCTCTCCTTGGTGGTGCGGGGTGGGTTTTTGGTCATGGGTGCGGGCCGGTTCGGCGGGTGACTCGTCTCAGTGAACTTTGACCGTTCTCACTGAAGTTTGACCGGTATCTGCTTTACGTTCGCGGCTGGCGGAGGCTGCGAGGGGGCGGCGGTGGGGACAGCTGTACGGGCGTTCGGCGACGAGGCGCTTTCGGCGTTTGAGCTGGAGTTTTCCCATCCTGAAGGCAGGCGTCGGCTGCCGCTGGGGATGGCCTGGAGTGTCCCGTTCGAGGTGGCCGATCCGGTACGCGAATTCCGTTGGGCGAAGGGAGGTAGGAGCTTCCCTGGCTGGTACTACGCGGTAACGACGGCCGGTCACGTGGGCTACGAATCGTGGCTGGAGCGAGACCGTCTGATCTTGATGGACCGGGATCGGGAGGTCGTCGGGATCGCTGCTCAGCCCTTCTGGCTGCGCTGGGACGACGGGCACAAAGGGCGTCGTCACGCCCCGGACTACTTCGTACGCCTTGTCGACGGTCGGGCTCGGGTGGTCGACGTCCGGTCTGCGGACCGTATGGACGAACGGACCGAGGAGTCGTTCGAGGCGACCCGGCGGGCCTGCGAGGCGGTGGGCTGGCAGTTCGAGTGGGTGGGTACGCCGGATCCGGTGTTCATGGCGAACGTCCGCTGGTTGGCCCGCTACCGCAGGGCCCGTTCGGGACGCCCGGCATCGGTCGCGTCTGCACTGATCGACGTCTTCAACGAGCCGATGGGCATGTGGGCCGGGGCCGAACTCGTGGGCGACCGGCTGCAGGTGCTTCCGGTGCTGTTCCACCTGTTGTGGTCGGGCCGGCTCGATGCTGACCTCGAATCCGAACTGCTGGACTCGGAAAGCCCGGTCTGGGCCGCAGGTCGGTCGGTATGAGCCGGCTGAAGCGGCCGGGAAGGCTGACGGTCGGAGACCGGGTCCGGTTCGCCGGGCAACTGCGGGCGGTGCTGGCCGTCTCGGCTCTGACCGCGACGCTGAGCGATGACGAACAGCCTCATCTGGTCGTGTCGTTGCTCGAGTTGTTCGAGGCCGACGACTTCGAGGTCGTGGACACTCCGGCTCGGATGCCGCTGCCGGCCGCGTCGCTGCTGGAGGCCTTTCCCGAAGACGTAGTCGAGCGGGCTCTGTGGTGGGAGGGGCACATCCTGGAGGTGCTGCACGGCCTGCCACCTGGGGCCGATTCCGGCACGCTGCCGCGAGACGAGTACAGCCCGGATCGCTCCCTGACCGCACGCCAGCGGGCCAAAGCCGCCGAACTGGCAGCCGCCGGGCACAAGGTGACCGCCAGCACGGTCGCCCACCGGCGTCGCCGCTACCAGCAACTCGGGGTGATCGGCTTGGCCGACCACCGGCCCGTCCGCAGGACTCCTCGGTTCGGCGAGGTCGATGAAGCGGTGGTCGACGCGGTGCGGCAGGCGATCGACGAAGGGGTCAATGGGTCCACCCGCACCGGTTCATACATTTTGTGGAGGGCCGAAGAGATCCTCAAAGAGGACGCCGAGGGACGGGAGGTGAAGCTCCCTTCCCGCGCCACGCTCTATCGGCTGCTGACGAAGCTGACCGCGGGCACACACGCCCTTGGATCGGCGGAAACCCGCAGGTCCAAGGCCAACGGGGCCACGACACCGCACGGGCAGCTTCACGTCTTCGCGCCGGGCGAGGTCATGCAGATCGACTCCACCCCGCTGGACGTGCTGGTCCTGCTCGACAACGGGGTCACCGGCAAGGTCGAACTCACCGCCATGATCGACGTCGCGACCAGGACTCTGACGGCGGCGGTGTTGCGGCCGACGACGAAGTCGGTGGACGCCAGCGTGCTGCTGGCCCGCAGCGTCACACCTGAGCCGATGCGGCCGGGCTGGACAGATGCGTTGAAGATGTCCCGTTCGGTGCTGCCGCACCGTCGGCTTCTGGCCCTCGACGAGCGTCTGGCCCATGCCGCGGCCCGGCCGGTGATCGTCCCGGAGGTGATCGTCTGCGACCACGGAAGCGTGTTCATCTCGCGGAACTTCCGCTCGTCCTGCCGCTTCCTGGAGATCGACTTCCAGCCGACGCACAAGGGTTCGGGGTTCGAGAAGGGCCACATCGAGAAGATGCTGGGGTCGGTGGCCACGCTGTTCGCTCAGTTCCTGCCCGGCTACACCGGACGCAACAGCGACCGCCGCGGCCGTCACCTGGAACGTGAACGGCTCTGGTCTCTGTTGGAGTTGCAGGAACTCCTGGACGAATGGATCGTCGCGAAGTGGCAGAACCGTCCGCACGACGGACTGCGCGACCCCTCCCACCCGGGCCGGCTGTTCACACCGAACGAGAAGTACGCCACCTTGGTCGAGGCCTGCGGCTACGTCCCGGTCGCGCTGAGCGGCGACGACTATGTCGAACTCCTGCCCGCGGAATGGCGGGTGGTCAACGAATACGGCATCCGGATCAAGAACCGCACCTACGACAGCCCCGAGCTCGGACGCATGCGCCGCCAGGACTCCGGGATCGTGGCCAAACGCGGCCTCTGGGAGGTCCACCACGACCCCTACGACGTGTCCCGGATCTGGGTACGTGACCACCGCGGTGACAACTCATGGGTCCAGGCCACCTGGAAACACCTCGACCGCGTCCCGGTCCCCTTCGGAGACCTGGCCTGGGACCACGTCAGCGGCAAACTTCCTTGCGCCACCGAGACGGAGATCGCTGACGCGGTCGCCGCCTTGCTCACCCGGGCCCATGCCGGTCCCGAGGCCAAGCAGGGTTCCAAGCCCGGCAAGCGCGATCGGCGGGTGGTCGCCCGCACGAAAGCCGCAGGTCCCCTCACCCCGGCATCCGTTCCCGGCACTCAGGCGGAACCCGAGGAGGAAGAGAGCGAGGACTCGCTGGCCGAGGTGATCCCGCTCGGACTGTTCGACCCGCTGGAAGACCCCTGGAAGCGCTCATGACAGCCTCGTCCGCGCTGCCCCAGGACTCCCAGCGGCACCTGACCACGATCGACGGCTGGCGCCGCTTCGTCGACGGGCCGCCGGGGCCACCGCCCCCGCTCGACGACGCTCAGTACGACGCGCTCGGCGAGGCGGGCCAGGCCGCCTTCGACGAAGCCCGCCTCGACCATCACGGCCGTCTGCTGGTGGTCGCGACCTCCGTCGTCCGGCACACCGTCGCCAGCGGCCGCCGCCTCGTCGTGCTGAACCGCCACGCGATCAGCGCCCGTCGGGGCCTGATCGTCTCCGGCCCCGCCGGCACCGGGAAGACCATCGCGATCACCCAGCTCGGTCTGTCCCACGAGCTGCTGGACCGGGCCCGTCACCCCTCCGCCACCGACCGCAAGCCGGTCATCTACATCACCGTCCCGCCCGCCGCGACACCCCGCATGATCGCGGCCGAGTTCGCCCGGTTCCTCGGACTGCCGGTGATGGCCCGCATGAACATCACCGACCTCATCGAGTCCGTCGTCGGTGTCTGCACCGACGCCCGCACCGGCATGATCCTGGTCGACGAGCTCCACAACATCTCGCTCACCACCCAGCACGGCGCCGAAGTCGCTGACACCCTCAAGTACTTCTCCGAGCGGATCCCTGCCACGTTCATCTACGCCGGCATCGACATCGAGCACGGCAGCCTGCTGACGGGCACCCGCGGAGCCCAGATCGCCGGCCGATTCACTCTGATCCCCACCCAGCCCTTCCCCTACAACAGTGAGTGGCGGGGCCTGGTCGCGACCATGGAGAAGACCCTCGCCCTGCGGCGCCACGAGCCCGGCACCCTGGCAAAACTCGACCGCTACCTGCACGACCGCACCGGCGGCATGATCGGCGCCCTCTCCCATCAGATCCGCGGAGCCGCGATCGACGCGATCTTCAACGGCACCGAGAAGATCACCAAAGCCGGGCTGAAGGCCGTCTCCCTGGACGTCGCCGCCGAATCGGCTCAGCTCCGCAGGTCCGGGAACTCCCGATGACCCAGGAGAACATCCGCGTCCTGCCCTTCCAGGTCCGTCCCCAGGCTGGCGAAGGCATCCGGTCCTTCATCGTCCGCCTGGCCCACGCCAACCATCTCCCGCCCAGCTACCTACGGACCTACCTCTGCGAACCGCCCGAACACCTCGGCCTTCCCAGCTGGACTCGGCTGGCCGCCGCGACCGGCCGCGACCCCGAAACCCTCCTCGCCACCCTGGAAACGAGACGCTGCCTGGAGTGCGAGGCGGAGATGCCGCCCTCGGACGTCTTCGGACGGCGGGCCTTGCGCTGTTCCCAGGCATGCCGCGAAAAGGCATACCGGAAACGGCACCCTCGCGCTGCCCCGCTGAAAGCCCCCTGCCGAGAGTGCGGCAAGAGCATGAAGATCCAGCCCGGACAGCGCTACCGCCTGTGTTCCTCCGCCTGCCGATGCGCCAACTACCTGAAACACCAGCAGAAATGGACAGGCGAAGCAGGCTCGGAAGATCCATCTGACCCACTCCGCTGCCCCGTCTGCGGCGACCAGATGTCGACACCCCGCCGGACATGCTCGGACCGATGCCGCCAACGAGCACACCGCCAGCAACTCCGGCAACGTCCCCCGGCCCCTCCTGCCGCCGCCCCTCCTCCACCACCGAGGCCCACACCACCGAAACCTCCGGCACTGACACCCGCACCGGCATCAGGACTCTGCGCAGCCTGCGACGGGCCGCTGCCACCAGGGCCTGGCCAGAAACAACGCCGGACGTGCTCACAGCGCTGCAGGCAGAAGGCCTATCGCCAGCGCCGGTCAAACTCCGATGAGACGGAACGGCCGGTGGTCAAGGTTCAGTGAGACCGGTCGAACTTCCCTGAGACAGGTCAGCGGGTGCGTGACGGCATGGGGTTGTCAGTCGAACAGTTCCGATATATCGTTGAGGCATCGCGACTGATCAACGATGTCACTGATGGGTGGCGTCACTGATCGGCGAGGTCGCTGATCAGCGGATGAGCGGCGAAGTGAAGGAGCGACGAAAGGAATGATCGACATGCGTTCCCACGGTTTTGAACACGAGCACCAGCGCGGTCGCGGACGCGGCCCCTTCGGCCCCGGCCCCGAGGGGCGCGGCGGCTTCGGCGGCGGTTTCGGCGGCGGCCATGAAGGGCGGCGCGGAGCGTTCGGCCCCTTCGGGCCCGGCTTCGGGGGCCCCGGTCCCTGGGGCGGACGCGGCGGGCGGGGCGGTCCCCGCGGCCGCGCCCGGCGCGGCGACGTACGCGCTTCCATCCTGGCCCTCCTGAAGGACCGGCCGATGCACGGCTACGAGATGATCCAGGAGATCGCCGAGCGCAGCGGCGGGGCGTGGAAGCCCAGCCCCGGCTCCGTCTACCCGACCCTCCAGCTCCTGGAGGACGAGGGCCTGATCGTCAGTGAGAGCGAGGGCGGCAAGAAGCTCTTCTCGCTCACCGAGTCCGGCCGCGCCGCGGCCGACGAGGGTGCGGACGCGCCCTGGGAAGAGGCCGGGCGCGGGGTCGACTGGGAGGCCCTGACCGAGATCCGGCAGGCCGGAGTCGGCCTGATGGAGGCCTTCGGCCAGGTCTGGAAGACCGGGTCCAAGGAGCAGCGCGAGAAGGCCCTGACCGTCATCAACGACGCGCGTAAGAAGCTGTACCTGATCCTCGCCGATGAGGACTGAGGCGGCGGGACCGTGCCCTGCGCGCGGCCGTCGAGGCGCCCCGCACGATCCGTGCGGGGCGCCTTCCTCGTGCCACCCTCCTCGTTCGCGCCGCTTCACGCGCCCGGGTGCCGCGGGCCCGCCCACCGGTGGCGTCGTGAGCGGTGCGGGCCGCGCGCTCACGTCACCAGGTCGCCCAGCTTCCGCAGCGACTCGTTGAGCGCCGACGTCACCGAGTCCCTGAGCTTGCCCGCCATCATCGAGACCGCTGCGCCGCTGAACTCGCCGTTGGCGCGCACCGTCGTCGCCTGGCCGTCCGGCTCCACCGTGTAGCGGGTGCCGACCGTCACGCCCATGGGGCCCTTGCCCTTGATCGCGAACGTACGGCCGGACTCCAGGTCCACGACCGTCCACGCGACCTCGGCGGGGAAGCCCATCAGCTTCATGTTCTCCGTGAACGTTCCGCCCACTTCCAGCGAGGCGGGCGGGCCCTGGGGAAAGCCGGTGTGCGTCGCGTTCCACTTCCCGTACTGGGACAGGTCGGTGAGCTGTGCCCAGACCTTCTCCGCTGGTGCCTCGATCCGTGCCTCCGCGCTGACTTCGGGCACTGCGACCACCCCTTTCGTCGGGCGCTGCGGCGGGCGCAGCGACGGTGTCGCGGAAAGTAGCTCCCGGGTCCACAACATTCAAGACGGCCGAACCGGCCGCCCGTGGCGGGCGGATAGGCTGGCCGCCCCACCTCCCCGTCCTGCCGGAAGGCCCCCGCATGCCGATGCCCACCCGTCCCGCGGCTTCCGCCGCCGTCGTGGCGCGGCTGCGCGCGGCGGGCTGCGTGTTCGCCGAGGAGGAGGCGGAGCTGCTCGCGGCCGCCGCGGCGAGCCCCGAGGAACTCGACGCCATGGTGGCGCGGCGGGCGAGCGGCCTGCCGCTGGAACACGTCGTGGGCTGGGCCGAGTTCGCGGGCCTGCGCATCGCCGTCGACGCCGGGGTCTTCGTGCCGCGCCGACGCACCGAGGCCCTCGTCCGCGAGGCGGCCGCGCTCGCCGCGCCCGGTGTCGTCGTCGTCGACCTGTGCTGCGGGTCCGGCGCCCTGGGGGCCGCGGTCGCGGCCGCGCTGGGCCGGGCCGAACTGCACGCCGCCGACATCGACCCGGCGGCCGTGGCCTGCGCGCGCCGCAACGTGAGCGGTGCCGGGGGCCGGGTGTACGCGGGCGATCTGTACGAGGCGCTGCCCGCCCGGCTTCGCGGCCGGACCGACGTCCTGCTGGCCAACGTGCCGTACGTGCCGTCCGACGAGGTCGCGCTGCTGCCCGTCGAGGCCCGCGAGCACGAGGCGCGCGTCGCGCTCGACGGCGGCGCCGACGGGCTGGACGTGCTGCGGCGGGTGACGGCGGACGCGGCGCGCTGGCTGGCGCCGGGCGGATCCCTGCTGTTCGAGACGAGCGAGCGGCAGGTGGCCTCGGCGGTCGAGGCCGTCTCGGACGCGGGCCTCGTACCGCGCGTCGTCACGGACGAGGAGCTGTACGCCACGGTGGTGACCGGCAGGCGCCCCGGGTAGGGGACCCGTGCCCGGTCGCCCCGGTGCGGCCGAAGGCACCGGCCGTCCCTCGGCCCCGGTCAGCCGAAGCGCTGTATCTCGGCCGCGTCGAAGAGGTCGGAGGCCCGGGGGAAGGGGCTTTCGTCGTGGCAGTGCCAGGCGTCCCAGAACAGATCGGCGGGCAGGGCGTCCTCCGGCGCGTACACGCGGTACACGTACAGTCGGCCGTCGACCGCCGGCAGGGTGACCAGCCAGCACCTGCTCTCCATGCCACAGACAGACGAGCGCCGGAGCGAACTGGTTGCGCACCCGGCGCGAATCACAGCAGCGTGCGCCCCACCAGCAGAAACAGCGGAAAGTCATCCGTAAGGAGGACAACCCGCCCGGCAGTGCCCAACTTGTGCGGGACGCGGAAATGCTTCCCGCCGCCGATGCCGGGAGCGCCGGGGGCTGATGGGGTGGGAGGTGTGCAAAGCCGTACCTCCCAGGGCGCCGAACCCGGCCCGACCCGAACCGACGTCGATCCCCGTCTGAGCGCGGCGCTGGCCTCGGTGGTGTCCGGCGCGCGCAGGCGGGCCGTCCGGGACGGGGACCGGCAGGTCGACACGGCCCATCTGCTGCACTCCCTCCTCGAATGCGAGCCCCAGGTGCGGGCGGTCTTCGACGGCGGGCCGCAGATCGCGCGGCTGCTCGGCTATCTCGTCCAGCGCAGCATCGGCTACGGCCTCCAGTGGCAGGGCACCGTCGAGGACTCCGGGGCCGTGCCGGTCGTGCCGTCCGCGAAAGAAACGGTTCTCTCGCCCGCCGCCGCCGGTGCCATGGAGGCGGCGCACGAGCGTGCCGTGCTGCGCGGGGAGCGGCAGGCCCGGGGTGTCGACGTGCTCGCCGCCCTCGCCGCCGACCGCGAGTGCCGGGCCGTCGAGGTGCTGCGGCGCGCGGGTGTCGACGCCGACGCGCTGCTCGCCCGGCTGGAGAGCGACGGCGAGGCGGAGCGCGAGCCCGCCTTGTGACGGCCCGCGCGCCGACCGCGACCGGCGCGCGCCGCGGAGGGGCGTCCGCCGATTGAGACAGTGGTCATCAGGCGTGACGGTCATGACCCCGGCTGTCATCATGTGCCGGTGCGTGGGACTCAGGAGAAGCGCCGGGGCGCGGCGGCGGACGGCGGCAGAGGGCTCGGCCTCGGCCTCGCCCTGGTGTCGGCGGTCGCCTTCGGCGGCTCGGGAGTAGCGGCGAAACCGCTCATCGAGGCGGGGCTCGACCCGTTGCACGTGGTGTGGCTGCGGGTCGCGGGCGCCGCGCTCGTGATGCTGCCCGTGGCCTGGCGGCACCGGGCGCTCGTGCGCCGCAGGCCCGCGCTGCTCGCCGGGTTCGGGCTGCTCGCCGTCGCCGGTGTGCAGGCCTGCTACTTCGCCTCGATCTCGCGCATCCCGGTCGGTGTGGCCCTGCTCGTGGAGTACCTCGCGCCCGCGCTCGTCCTCGGCTGGGTGCGGTTCGTGCAGCGCAGGCCCGTGACGCGGGCGGCGGCGCTCGGCGTGGTGCTCGCCGTCGGCGGGCTCGCCTGTGTCGTCGAGATCTGGGCGGGGCTGAGTTTCGACGCGCTCGGGCTGCTGCTCGCGCTCGCCGCCGCCTGCTGCCAGGTCGGCTACTTCGTCCTCTCCGACCAGGGTGGTGACGCGGGCGACGACGCCCCGGACCCGCTCGGCGTCATCGCGTACGGCCTGCTCGTCGGCGCGGCCGTGCTCACGGTGGTCGCGCGCCCCTGGGGCATGGACTGGGGGGTGCTCGCCCGCGCCGCCGACATGGACGGCTCGCGCGTGCCCGCCTGGGTGCTCATCGGCTGGATCGTGCTGCTCGCCACGGTCGTCGCGTACGTCACCGGAGTCCTTTCGGTGCGCCGCCTCTCGCCGCCGGTCGCGGGGGTCGTGGCCTGTCTCGAAGCGGTCGTCGCCACCGTGCTCGCCTGGGTCCTGCTGGGGGAGCGGCTCTCGGCGCCGCAGCTCGCCGGGGGCGCCCTCGTCCTGGTGGGCGCGTTCATCGCCCAGTCGTCGGCTCCGCGGAAGCCGTCGACCGGCGCGGCCGCGGGCGCCGTCCCGCGATCCGAACAGCAGTTGTCCCCGAACGGGACCGGCGCATAGGGTGCCGATCATGCACGCACGAGCACTCGTTCTTCCGCCTCCGGCCGCCTGAGCGCGGGCCCTTCACGGATCACGCCCGGCCGTCGGCCGGGCCGAACGGTGCTGCCCGCAGACGACAGTCCCAGACCTGCGTCCTCGCGGCCCGTGCGGGATGCCGCCCCGTCTGTCTTCCGGGCGGCCCCTGGTGAGCCGGTGCCCACGGGCACCTCTTCTCGCCACGCCCGGCCGTGACGCGGTCTCCTTCCCGAACCGCTGCGGAGATTCCACGTGTCGAGCGTGTCCCCCGCGTCCACGGACGCGACCCCCGTCGCCCCCGCCGCCCTGCCCCGGCTTTCCGTGGGACGCGGCCTCGTCTATCTGAGCATCGCCGGAGCCGCCTGGGGCACCGCCGGTGCCGCCGCCTCGCTGGTCTTCTCGGCCGGTGACATGGGGCCCGTCACCCTGTCCTTCTGGCGCTGCGCCGGAGGGTTCCTGCTGCTGCTCGCCGCGCGCCTGGTGCGGCCGCGCGGCGGCGCGCGCGAGGGCGCGCGTCTGCCACTGCGCCGCAGGGCCCTGCGCGTCACCGCGATCGGCCTGGCCCTGACCGTGTTCCAGACCGCGTACTTCGCCGCCGTGGAGGCCACCGGGCTCGCGGTCGGCACGGTCGTCACGCTCGGGGCCGGGCCCGTGCTCATCGCGCTCGGCGCCCGCCTGGCCATGGGGGAGCGCCTCGGCGTCGGCGGGCTGTGCGCGGTGGGCGGAGCGCTCGCCGGGCTCGGCGTCCTGTTCGTGGGCGGCGGCGAGTCGGCCGTGCGCCCCTGGGGCGTCGTCTTCGCCCTGGCGTCCGCCGCCGGGTACGCCGTCATGACGCTCCTGACCCGGTGGTGGGGGCGGACCGGCGAGGGCGACGCGTCCAGCACCACGGTGTGGTCGTTCGCGGTGGTGTCGCTGACCCTGCTGCCGTTCGCCGTGGCCGAGGGGCTGTGGCCGCACGCCGCCGACGCCACCCGCGTGCTCGGCTGTCTGCTGTACATCGCCGCCGTGCCGACGGCCCTCGCCTACGCGCTGTACTTCGCCGGGGCGGCCGTCGTCCGTTCCGCCACCGTCTCCGTGATCATGCTCCTGGAACCGGTGAGCGCGGCGGTCATCGCCGTCGCGCTGCTCGGCGAGGAGCTGAACGCCGCCACCGTCGCGGGCACCCTCCTGATGCTCGCGGCCGTCACGGGCCTCGCCGCGGCGGAGGCGCGCGCCGCGGCCCGCGCGCGCCGTGCGGGGGCGACGGCCTAGGGTCCGTCCGGCGGGCGGGGCGCACCGTCCCGCCCGCCGCGCGGGTCAGGGCTCGATCAGATAGTCCGGGACCTCGATGCCGGGCTTCAGGTCGGCGGACGCGACGACCGGGTCGTAGCCCTTGCGCAGTGGCACGACGCCCGCCCAGTACGGCAGGTCCATGTCCTCGGGGTCGTCGCTCGGATCGCCGGTGCGCACCTTCGCGGACACCTCGTCGAGGTCGAGGCGGAGCACGGCGGTCGCGGCCAGCTCCTTGGCGTTGGCGGGCCGCGAGTCGGCGGCGCGCCCCGGCACCACGTGGTCGACGAGCGCGTCGAGCGCGGTCCGCTTCTCCTCCGGGTCCGTGACCTGGCGCGCGATGCCGTGCACCACCACGGAGCGGTAGTTGATCGAGTGGTGGAAGGCCGAGCGGGCCAGCACGAGTCCGTCCACGTGCGTCACCGTCAGACACACCGCGAGGCCCGGGTCCGGCTGCTCGTCCGGCTGTGCCGCACCGGCCATCCGCAGCGGGCGCGACCCCGTCGAACCGTGCACGTAGAGCCGCTCGCCGACCCGTCCGTACAGCGTCGGCAGGACGACCGGGGCGCCGTCGCGGACGAAGCCGAGGTGGCACACGTACGACTCGTCGAGTATCGCGTGCACCGACGCGCGGTCGTACGCCGCGCGCTCGCGGGCCCGGGTGGGCACGGTGCGGTCGGTCGCCGCATAGGGGGTGCTGTCCGGTGCGGCCGGGTGCGTCGTCGTCTCCATGGCTTCTCCCTCGGGTGCGCGTCGTGCTCCGGCGTCCGCGTGCCGCGCGTGCCGCGCGTGCCGCCGTGTTGCCTCATCTATTGCACTAGTGCATACTGTGCTTTGTGCTAGGAGAGTATCCGATCGCCGGGCGGGGCGCAGCCGAGATCGCCGCCAGTGTCGAGCGCGCCGTGGGGCGCGGCGACCTGGAGCCGGGGCAATCGCTGCCCCCGATGCGGGAGTTGGCGCGTCAGCTGGGGGTGAATCCCAACACGGTGGCGGCGGCCTACCGCACGCTGCGCGAGCGCGGTGTCATCGAGACGGCCGGGCGGCGCGGCAGCCGGGTGCGCAGCAAGCCCGCGACCACCGCGCGCGAGTACAGCCGCCTCGTCGTGCCGCCCGGGGTGCGGGACGTCGCCAGCGGCAATCCGGACACCGCGCTCCTGCCGCCGCTGGCCGAGGCCTTCGCGACGGCGGCGGCGCACGCGGACCGGCACCCCGACCTGTACGGGGAGTCCGCCGTCGACCCCGAGTTCGGCCGCTGCGCGCGCGGGACGCTCGACCGGGACGGCGTGCCCCAGGGGCCGCTGGCCGTCACCTCCGGAGCGCTCGACGCGATCGAGCGGGTGCTCGTCGCCCGGCTGAAGGTCGGTGACGCGGTGGCCGTGGAGGACCCCGGGTGGGGCAGCGTCCTCGACCTCGTGCCCGCGCTCGGCCTGCGCCCGGTCCCGGTCGGCGTCGACGACGAGGGGCCGCTGCCCGACGACGTCGAGCGGGCGCTGCGGGCGGGGGCCCGCGCGCTCGTCGTCACCGCGCGCGCCCAGAACCCGACCGGCGCGGCCGTCGGCGCCACGCGCGCGCGTGCCCTGCGCGAGGTCCTCGCCGCGCACAAGGAGGCACTGGTCATCGAGGACGACCACGGCCACGGCATCGTCGATCTGCCGCTGCACACCCTGACCGGGGTGACCCACGCCTGGGCGTTCGTCCGCTCCACGGCCAAGGCGTACGGCCCGGACCTGCGCCTGGCCGTGCTCGCCGGTGACGTCGAGACGGTCGACCGGGTGCAGGGCCGGCTGCGGCTCGGGCCCGGCTGGGTCAGCAAGGTGCTCCAGCGGGCCGTCGTCCACCTGTGGGAGGGCGGCGCCGTGGACGCCCGGGAGGTGGCGGCGGCGTACGGGCGCAGGCGCGACGCGCTGATCGCGGACCTCGCGGAGCGCGGCGTCACGGCGTACGGACGCAGCGGCATGAACGTGTGGGTGCCGGTCCCCGACGAGACGGGGGTGGTGGCCCGCATGCTGCACGCGGGGTGGGCGGTCGCCCCGGGAGCGCGCTTTCGCCTGAGCGCGGCCCCGGGCGTGCGGATCACCGTCTCCGCGCTCGGCGGGGACGACGTCGCGGCCGTGGCCGAGGCCCTGACGGCGGCCGTGGGACCGGTGGTGGAGCGCCGCTACGGCTGACGGCCGTCGCCTGCCTGCCGGTGGGCGGCCCGCCGCACCCCTCCGACGGTGCTCACCTCCGTCTGCGCGGCTTGGACTGGGTGAGTGCGGCTCCCGCCAGGACGATGACGGCGCCTATCGGGGTCGTCCAGGTCAGGGACTCGCCGAGCACGGCGACGCCCGCCGCCGTCGCGATCACCGGAGTGAAGTACGTGACCATCTGGGCCGTCGTCGGGCCGACCTCGGCGACGATGTCGTACTGCACCAGGAAGGCGAGCCCGGTGCCGACCGCTCCAAGGGCGACGACCGCGAGCAGCGGCACCACGGGGAAGTGCCGCGGCAGGGACGTGAACAGCGGGGTCACGACGGCCAGTTCGACGGTGGCGACGAGGAGCTGGGCGCCGGTGAGGGAGAGGTTCGAGTGGCCGGAGCCCGCCAGGGTGCGGCGGACGTAGATCCAGCCGATCGGGTAGCACAGGGAGGCCAGCAGGGCCATGCCCGTGCCCCGGGCGTCCAGGCCGCTGAAGCCCTGCCAGGCGCCGAGCACCGTGAGCACGCCGAGGAAGCCGAGGCCTAGGCCCGCGACCCGGCGGCGCGTGGGGCGGTCCTCGGAGAGCGCGACGAGGGACAGGGCCATGCCCCACAGCGGCGACGTCGCGTTGCAGATCCCCGCGAGCGTCGAGGGGATCGTCAGCTCCGAGTACGCGAACAGGGAGAACGGCGCCGCGTTGAGCAGGAGTGCCGCCACCGCCAGATGCGCCCAGGTGCGCGGGGCGCGGGGGAGCCGCTCGCGCTTCACGACCAGGAAGACCGCGACCACCAGCGTGCCGAACAGCAGCCGCCCGAAGGTGACCTGGAACGGCGCGTAACCCTCCGTGCCGACCTTGATGAACAGGAAGCTGAAGCCCCAGACCAGGGAGAGGAACGCGAAGCGCAGACGCCAGTCCAGCTTGCGCCGGCCGCCCGCGCGCGGGGAGGCGGCTTCGGCGGGCGCGGTCGCGGGCGCCGATGGGGGCGCGGAGGTCGGAGCCGGGGCGGCGGCGGAGGTGCTCATGGTCGTCACGATGGATCAGTAGAAGGCTTAGCACAAGCGAGTTTTTGTCACCGGTATCGCGTAGCATTGCTTATATGTCGATCCTGGAGCGGCCATGTTGAATCTGGAGCGCCTGCGGACCCTCGACGCGCTCGCGCGGCACGGATCGGTGAGCGGCGCCGCCGCCGGGCTGCACGTCACGACGTCCGCCGTCTCGCAGCAGATGACCAAGCTGGAGCGCGAGGTGGGCCAGCAGCTGCTGGCGAAGAACGGCAGAGGCGTGCGCCTCACGGATGCCGGGCGGCTGCTCGCCGACCACGCCGCGCGCATCCTGTCCCAGGTGGAGCTGGCCCAGTCCGATCTGGAGCGGCAGCGCGGCAAGGCGGTCGGCGAGCTGCGGATCGCCGCGTTCCCGACGGCGATGCGCGGGCTGCTGCCCACCACCCTCGCCTCGCTGCGGGCCCACCACCCGGGCCTGCGCGTGACGGCCGAGGAGCTGGAGCCCCAGGCGGGCGTCCAGAAGGTGGTGCGCGGCGACCTGGACGTGGCGGTGGTCCTCGACTGGTACAACAAGCCGCTGCCGCTGCCCGAAGGCCTGCTCAAGGCCCCTCTGCTCGACGACCCCGCCGATGTGGCGATGCCCGTGGCGCACCCGCTGGCCGACCGCCCGGAGGTCGACCTGGAGGACTTCGCCGAGGACGAGTGGATCACGTGGACGGAGGGCGAGTTCTGCCACGAGTGGCTGATGTTCACCCTGCGCGGCCAGGGCTTCGAGCCGCGCATCGCCCACCGCGCCGAGGAGCACCACACCCAGCTCTCCCTGGTCGCGGCCGGGCTCGGCGTGTGCGTGGTGCCGCGGCTCGGCCGCGACCCGATGCCCGCGGGCGTGCGGACGGTGCCGGTCCGCCACCGGGTGCGGCGGCACGTGTACGTGGTGTGGCGCGCGGACGCCGACCGCCGCCCGTCGATCCGCGCGGCGGTGGAGGCGCTGCGGGTGGCGGGCGCGGGGCTCGGCTGACGGCGGGGCGGCCCCGCCGCGGCGGGTGGCGGTGCGGCCGGGCCGCGGCCTCTCTGGCTGTGGTCCCGGCCGTGACGCCTACCGCGGCCCCGGCCGTGACCCGCTCGGCCGTGACCCGCCCGGCCAGGGCGTCGGAGCGCGCTACCGGACGGGCTGCGCCAGCTTCCGGAAGTCCCAGGACGTCACCGCGTCCGGAGTGAGCCGCAGCCACGCGTGCCGCCCGTCGTGCACCATCGCGTCGAGGCCGAAGTTCTTCCGGGCGAACAGCCGCTCCACCGCGTCGAGTTCGGGGCAGGGCTCGCCGGTGCGCGGTGTCTCCCCGACGCGCTCGACGGTGCCGGTCAGCTCGGCGCCGCGCAGCTCGCCGTACGCCTCGCCCGCGTCGACGACGGCCGCGATCCGCGGATCGCGCCCGAGATCGGCCCAGCGCCTGCTGCGCGTGAGCGAGTACAGCCACAGGGACGTACCGTCCCACACGAACCACAGCGGGCTCGCGTGCGGGGAGCCGTCGGCGGACACCGTCGCAACCCGGCAGGTCCGCTCCGTGGTCAGGAAGGCGTCCAGCTCGTCCGGCGTCATCATGATCCTGCGGCCGCGGCGCTGTGTGAGGGCCATGCGTCGTCTCCTCCTCCGGGGCCGTGCGCGCGGTGGCCACGGCCGTGCGGCCGGGGCCGTTCGACATCGTGCCCGCGCGGGTGCGTGTCCGCGCGGCGCCGTGTCCGCGCTGCGGCGCCCTTAGCTGACAATGCGTCAGATGAGCATGCGGCGTCTTCCGCCGGGGCGCAATGCCGGTTAGCCTCCCGCGCACCGCGGCCGCCGGACGGCCACGGCCCGTGACCGGGCGGGCCGGGTCCCGCGCGACGGGCTCAGCCGAGGGGGACCATGCCCACGTACGAACAGCTCAGCCGTCTGCTCGACCCCGCGACCACCGCCCTGCTCACGGTCGAGTGCCAGCAGGGCGTCGTCGGGCCGCAGAGCGCGCTGCCCGAACTCGCCGAGGCGGCCCGCGCGTCGGGGGCCCTCACCAATGTGGCGCGCCTGGTGGCCGCCGCGCACGTCGGCGGCGTCCAGGTCCTGCACGCCGTCGCCGAACGGCGGCCCGACGGACGCGGAGCCAGCAGCAACGCGCGGCTCTTCAGAGCCGCGGAGAAGCTGCCCGTGCAGCAGCTGTCGGGCACCACGGCCGTCAGGGTCGCGCCGCCCGTCGAGGTCGCCGAGGAGGACTTCGTCGTCCGCCGGCTGCACGGCCTCTCGCCGCTCGCGGGCACCGACGTCGACGCCCTGCTGCGCAACGTCGGCTGCCGCACCCTCCTGGTGACCGGGGTCTCGGCCAACGTGGCGATCCCCAACGCCGTCTTCGACGCCGTGAACCTCGGCTACACCGCCGTCGTGCCCGCGGACGCCATCGCGGGAGTCCCTTCCGACTACACCCCCGCGATGGTCCGCAACACCCTCGCCCTCGTCGCCACCGTGACCTCCACCGAGGACGTCCTGGCCGTGTGGCGACGGCCGCGGCGGCTGCGGCCCGCGTAGCGGCTCAGGCCAGTCGGATCGCGTCCCCCTCCACGTGGATCTCGGCCGGGGGCAGCGGGCTCGTCGCCGGGCTCTGCCGCACGGCGCCGTCGGCGATGTCGAACTTGCTGCCGTGGCACGGGCAGTTGATGGTGCCGCCCTCCACGCTGGTGACCGGACACTGCTTGTGGGTACAGCGGTTCGAGAACGCCTTGAAGCGGCCCTTCGTCGGCTGCGTGACCACCACGCCCTCGTCCTTGAAGATCTTCCCGCCGCCCACGGGGATGTCGGCCGTCCTGGCGAGCACGGCGGCGGCCGCCGCGCCGCCCCCGTCCTTCTTCTCGCCCTCCTTGCCCGCCGGTTCCGACGCCCCCTTGTCCGACGCCCCCTTGTCACCGTCGTCGCTGTCGTCGCCGGAGCCGCAGCCGATGAGCACGACGGCCAGGCTGCCGGCGCCGGCGGCGGTGACGACGGTGCGGCGGGTGAGGTGGTGGCCCGTGGGCAGGGGGGAGGTGTCCCTTGAAGCAGTCATGTGGGGGGATACGGATGCGCGGAGCGGGTTGTTCAAGGTGCGACGGAGTTGGCCGCGCTGTCCTCGCGGTGCGCCCCAGGCCCGCCCCTTTCCGATTCCTGGGGACTCCGCCCCCAGACCCCCGCTCCTCGAACGCCGGAGGGGCTGAAGTGCAAGGCCGCACCCGCGAGGCCCCCGCGGGGCCAGTAACCTGGGGCAATGCTCTCCGAAGTCACCGCCGTCCGGTACGCCACGCCCCTGCGTGAGGGCGGGTCGCTGCCCGGCCTCGTCGAGACCACCGACGGGGACGGGGCGTACGGGACGTACGTCACGAAGTTCAGCGGGGCGGGCCAGGGACGCAAGACCCTGGTCGCGGAGGTGATCTGCGGGCAGCTGGCCCGGCGTCTGGGGCTGCGCGTGCCGCGCCTGGCGGGCGTCGGGCTCGACCCGGTGCTCGGTCTGGCCGAGCCGGACCAGGAGGTGCAGCAGCTGCTCAAGTCCAGCGGCGGGCTGAACCTCGGCATGGAGTACCTGTCGGGCGCTGTCGGCTTCGACCCGCTGGCCTTCGTGGTCGACCCCGTGGAGGCCGGCCGCGTGGTGTGGTTCGACGCGCTCGTCAACAACGTGGACCGCTCCTGGCGCAACCCGAACCTCCTGATGTGGCACGGGGACCTCTGGCTCATCGACCACGGCGCCAGCATGATCTGGCACCACAACTGGCCCACGGCGCAGACCGCTTCGGCCAGGGCGTACGACGCCTCCGACCACGCCCTCGCCCCGTACGGCCCCGACGTCGCCGCGGCCGCCGCCGTGCTGGCCCCGCTGGTCACCAAGGAACTGCTCGCCGAGGTGACCACCGACGTGCCCGACGCGTGGCTGGACGGCGAGCCGGGCTTCGACGGCGCCGACGCCGTGCGGCAGGCCTACGCCGACGCGCTGCTTCCGCGGGCGGAGAGCATCCACGAACGGATCACCCTGGAAGGCACCGGCAAGTGACTGACGCGACCGAATCGGCCGAGGCGACCGGGGCCCCCGCGCGGGACGTCTACGAGTACGCCCTCCTGCGGGTCGTCCCGCGCGTCGAGCGCGGCGAGCAGTTCAACGCGGGCGTGGTGCTCTACTGCCGCGCCAAGTCCTATGTGGCCGCCCGCGTCCACCTCGACGAGGCCAAGCTCCGCGCCCTCGACCCGGCGGCCGACGCCGCGGGGGTGCGCGCGGCCCTCGGCGCCGTCGCGGGCGTCTGCGCGGGCGGCGAGCGAGCGGGGCAGGCCGCGGGGGACGACGCCGGGCGGCGCTTCCGGTGGCTCATCGCGCCGCGTTCGACGGTGGTCCAGCCGGGGCCCGTGCACACCGGCCTCACCGCCGACCCCGAGGCCGAGGTCGAGCGGCTGGTCGAGCTCCTGGTGCGCTGACCGACGAGCGCCCCGCGCCGACTCCGGGCGTGCCGTTGACACCGGGTGCCAGGGCTTCTAGCGTCTCGTCTGCTGAAGGTACTAAGCGGTCGCTCACCTGGGGGCGTGCCGCGGAGCCGCATCCCAAGGGCGAGGAGAGCCAGCATGTCCACCACTGAGCAGCGCGTCGCGGTCGTGACCGGAGCGGCGCGAGGCATCGGCGCCGCCACCGCCGTACGGCTCGCCGCCGAGGGCCGCGCCGTCGCCGTGATCGACCTCGACGAGGCCGCCTGCAAGGACACTGTCGAGAAGATCACAGCGGCAGGCGGGCGGGCCCTCGCCGTCGGCTGCGACGTGTCCGACGAGGCGCAGGTCGAGGCCGCGGTCGCCCGCATCGCCCAGGAGCTCGGCGCCCCGACGATCCTGGTGAACAACGCGGGCGTGCTGCGCGACAACCTCCTGTTCAAGATGAGCGCGGACGACTGGGACACGGTCATGAACGTGCATCTGCGGGGCGCGTTCCTGATGTCCAAGGCCTGTCAGAAGCACATGGTGGACGCGGGCTTCGGCCGCATCGTGAACCTCTCCAGTTCCTCCGCGCTCGGCAACCGTGGACAGGTCAACTACGCGGCGGCCAAGGCGGGCATGCAGGGCTTCACCAAGACGCTCGCCAAGGAGCTCGGCAAGTTCGGCGTCACCGCCAACTCGGTCGCGCCCGGCTTCATCGCCACCGAGATGACCAAGGCCACCGCCGAACGCGTCGGGATGGGCTTCGAGGACTTCCAGGCCGCGGCGGCCACGCAGATCCCCGTGCAGCGCGTCGGCGAGCCCGAGGACATCGCCAACGCCATCGCCTTCTTCACCGGCGACGCGGCGGGCTTCGTCTCCGGCCAGGTCCTGTACGTGGCCGGCGGTCCGCTCAACTAGCGCTCCCTTCCCGACGCAAGGCCCGACGCAAAGGACAGTACGGAATGGCAGTGCAGGACAGCGGCAAGGCGGCGCTCGTCACCGGGGCGAGCCGCGGCATCGGCTACGGCATCGCGGAGGCGCTCGTCGCCCGCGGCGACCGCGTGTGCATCACCGGGCGCAACGAGGACGCCCTCAAGGAGGCCGTCGAGAAGCTCGGCTCCGACCGCGTCATCGGCGTCGCGGGCAAGGCCCACGACGAGGCGCACCAGGCGGTCGCCGTGGAGCGGGCCATGGAGGCCTTCGGGCGCGTCGACTACCTGGTCAACAACGCCGGGACCAACCCCGTGTTCGGGCCCATGGCCGACCTCGACCTGAACGTGGCCCGCAAGGTCTTCGAGACGAACGTGATCTCGGCGCTCGGCTTCGCGCAGCTCACGTGGAAGGCGTGGCAGGGCGAGCACGGCGGCGCGATCGTGAACATCGCCTCGATCGCGGGCGTGGCCGCGTCGCCGTTCGTCGGCGCGTACGGCATGAGCAAGGCCGCCATGGTCAATCTGACGCTCCAGCTGGCGCACGAGTTCGCCCCGAAGGTCCGGGTCAACGCGATCGCCCCGGCGGTGGTCAAGACCCAGTTCGCGCGGGCGCTGTACGAGGGCCGCGAGGAGGAGGTGACGTCGGCGTACCCGCTGGGGCGGCTCGGCGTGCCGTCCGACGTCGGCGGCGCGGCGGCCTTCCTCACCTCCGCGCAGTCCGACTGGATCACCGGTCAGACGCTCGTGGTCGACGGCGGCATCTTCCTGAACGCGGGCGTGGGCTGACCGGCCGCTTCCGCCTCCGGCCGGTGCGGGCTCCCCGCCCCACCGGCCGATGAGGGGCGCGGCGGCACATCGTACAAACCTCAACAACCGCTCGTACGCGACGTTCGCACGCATCAAGTACCGCCTCGGCGAGCCGGGTTGGAGCGGCTGGACCTTGCGGTATGGTCTGCCGCCCCATGGCACGGCAGATCGAGGAGCGCCACCGTGTTCACAAGAGGTCAGCTGCGATGTCTGCGTCCGTTCGCGGCGTCGTTGTCCATATCCCTGCTCGCCGGGTGCGGGATGTTCTCGTCCGACGACTCGGACGACGAGGACGTCATCACCGTGGGGACGACGAGCGCGCCGACCACGCTCGACCCCGCGGCGTCCTGGGACGGCTCCTGGGAGCTGTACCGGAACGTGTTCCAGACGCTGCTCAGCTTCCCGTCCGGCGCCACGCAGCCACAGGGGGACGCCGCCCGCTCGTGCCGTTTCACCGACGGCTCCAGCACGGTCTACGCGTGTACGCTCCGCGAGGGCCTGACGTTCTCCGACGGTGACGCGCTGGACGCCGCGGCCGTGAAGTACACCTTCGACCGCATCCGGCGCATCGACGTCAAGGGCGGCCCCGCGGGACTGCTCGGCGCCCTGGACTCGGTCGCCGCCAAGGGCGAGCGGACCGTGGTCTTCCGGCTGAAGAGGCCGGACGCGACCTTCCCGTTCGTGCTGGCCACGCCCGCCATGTCGATCGTCGACCCCGACGACTACCCGGCGGACAGGCTCCGCGAGGGCGACGGGGTCACCGGCTCGGGCCCGTACGAGCTGGACGACTACCGCGCCGACGACAAGGCCGTCCTGGTCAAGAACGACCGCTACCGGGGCGCCGCCGACCGCAAGAACGACGCCGTGACCATCCGCTACTTCGACGACTCCGCGGCCATGGTCAAGGCGCTGCGGGACAAGGAGCTCGACCTGACCTTCCGCGGCATCGCCGCCGAGGACGTCGTGGCGCAGCAGGGCGCGGGCAAGGCGGAGCACCTCCGGCTCGTCGAGGGCGCGGGCGCCGAGATCCGCTACCTGGTGTTCAACCCCAAGGACCCCTGGGCGCGCAAGCCCGCGGTGCGCAAGGCGTTCGCGCAGGTCCTCGACCGCCCGGCGCTCGCGCACAAGGTGTACAAGGACACCGTCGAGCCGCTGTACTCGATGGTGCCGCGCGGGGTGAACGGCCACACCACGGGCTTCTTCGACGAGTACGGCGAGCCCAGCGCGGCCAAGGCGAAGCGCGTCCTCACGGCCGCGGGCATCACCGAGCGGGTGCCGCTCACCCTCTGGTACGCCACCGACCGCTACGGCTCCGTGACCGCGTCGGAGTTCGCCGAGCTCAAGCGGCAGCTGGAGGACTCGGGCCTGTTCCGGATCACGATCAAGGGCCGCCCCTGGAAGGCCTTCGAGGCGGGCTACAAGGAGGGCCGGTACCCGGTCTTCGGGCGCGGCTGGTTCCCGGACTTCCCGGACGCGGAGAACTTCATCGCGCCCTTCGTGGGCGAGCGCAACGTCCTCAACACGCCCTACCCGTCGCCGACGATCACCGAGCGGCTGCTTCCGCGCTCGCGGCGCGAGGCGGACCGGGGCAAGGTCGCCGGCGAGTTCGAGGAGGCACAGCGCGTCCTCGTCGACGACGTCCGGCTGCTGCCGGTGTGGCAGGGCAAGCAGTACATCATGGCCAGCGAGGAGATCGCGGGCGGCGAACGGGCCCTCGACCCGTCGGCGATCATGATGATGTGGGAGCTGAGCCGGAAGACCAGCTGGTAGCCGCGGCGGCGCAGGCCTGGCCGTGGGCGGCCGTGGGTGGCCGGGGGTCGGTTGTCAGTGGTCGGCGGTAGGTTCGGAGCCGAAGAACAGACCGCACACCGGAGGTTGTTGACGTGACCGACATCGCCATGCTGCCCGCGTCCTGGCGCGGAGTCCTCGGCGAGGAGCTCCAGAAGCCCTACTTCAAGGAGCTCACCGAGTTCGTCGAGGAGGAGCGGGCGAAGGGGCCGGTGTTCCCGCCGCGCGAGGAGGTCTTCGCCGCCCTGGACGCGACGCCGTACGAGGACGTGAAGGTCCTGATCCTCGGCCAGGACCCGTACCACGGCGAGGGCCAGGGCCACGGCCTGTGCTTCTCGGTCCGCCCCGGCGTGCGGACCCCGCCGTCGCTGCGGAACATCTACAAGGAGATGCAGGCGGAGCTCGGCCTGCCGATCCCGGACAACGGCTATCTGATGCCGTGGGCCCGCCAGGGCGTCCTGCTGCTCAACGCGGTCCTGACGGTGCGCGCCGGTGAGGCGAACTCGCACAAGGGCCGGGGCTGGGAGAAGTTCACGGACGCGGTGATCCGGGCCGTCGCCGACCGCGAGGAGCCGGCCGTCTTCGTCCTGTGGGGGAACTACGCGCAGAAGAAGCTGCCCCTGATCGACCAGGAGCGGCACGTCGTGGTCAAGGGCGCGCACCCCTCTCCGCTGTCCGCCAGGAAGTTCTTCGGCTCGCAGCCCTTCACGCAGATCAACGAGGCGGTGGCGGCCCAGGGCCACACCCCGATCGACTGGCGGATCCCGAGCGCGGGCTGACCTCGGGGCCCGTCCGCGGGGCCGGGCCGGTGTCCGTCACCGTCCTGGCGCAGCGGGCGGGCGCGGGCCGCCCGCGTCGCACCGCGCCTGACGGGGATTGTCAGTGGCGGCGGCTAGCGTCGGAGCAGTGGGACGACCGAGGACTGACGGCGGACGCGGAGGGCGGCGCGGTGGTGGAGCGGCAGGAACGGACGGCGGACGGCGAGGACGTCGTGATGACCCGGATCGGGCAGGCGGTCATGCTCCAGCACGCCGGTGACCGCGAGGAGGCCAGGACCCGCTTCCTGGCGCTCTGGGCGGAGATCGGCGAGGACGGCGACGCGCTGCACCGCTGCACCCTCGCGCACTACATGGCGGACGCCCAGGACGACCCGGCGGACGAACTGGCCTGGGACCTCAGGGCGTTGTCGGCGGCGGACGAGCTGACCGACGAGCGGGTCGGCGCCCACCACCACTCCCTCGCGGTCCGCGGGTTCTACCCCTCGCTGCATCTGAACCTGGCGGCGGACTATGTGAAGCTCGCCCGCCCCGAGGCGGCCCGCAGCCAGCTGCGCCTCGCGCGCGGCGCGGTCGGCGCGCTCGGCGACGACAGCTATGGGGACGGCATCCGCGCGGCCCTGCACCGCCTGGAGGTGCAGGTGGGCGAGGGCGCCGTCGAGGAGTGACACCGCCCCGCGCCGCGCGGCCGGGCAGCGCTTCTCAACTTCCGTACACCTGGCGGCAGATGACCGCCTGAGGGCTGTCCGGGTCCCAGTGGCCGTGCTTCTGCGCGAGGGCGCAGACCCCCGGCTCGCCGCGAGGGCGGGGCGGCGGACCGGGCGGTGTCTCGCGGGGGCGGGGCCCGTGCCGGGGAGCGCCGGGACGCGGCGGCTCGGGGCGGGTGCGCACGGGGGCCGGCGGCCCGGCGGGCGCGGCCGCGCGGGGCGGTGGCGGAGGCGCGGCAACGGCGGGGGACGCCGGGCGGAGCACGCGCCTCGGCGGCGCGGACGGCGGCGCGGCGCGCTGCAGCCGCTCGCGGGCCGGGGGCTGGGTGGCCCGCGGCGGCGGCCGGTCCCCGGCGCCGGGCGAACGCTCCGCCGGGCCCGGGGGCGCCTTCCCCCGATCGGCGGCCGTCCGGTCGGCAGCCGCCCGGTCGACGCCCACGCCGACGCAGCCGGAGACGGCCGAGACGGTCACGGAGACGAGCAGGGCCATGGTGGTCGTCGTGCGCCGCATCCCGAGCACTCTGCCGGGCGCCCGGCGGCGTACGGCCGTGAAGGCGGGCCGATGCGCCCGCACGGGGGACGGCACGGCCCTCCGGCCGGGGCGCGCCCTGCCGGAGTGCGCCGCCCGGCCGGGGCGCGCCCCCGTCCGCTATCCGTCCAGCATCCCGCTCAGCAACTCCCCGAATCCCGCCCGCAGTTCCGCCAGGGTCGGGGTCTTCGCGCTGTACGAACCCGCCACGCAGGAGAACATCAGGCCGTCGCACCACGCGACCAGGGCCAGGGTGTGCCGGTCCGGGTCCGTGGAGCCCGCCGCGCGGACGAACGCGTGCAGCGGCTCGCGGAACCGGGCGCCCGTGGCGTCGTAGTACGCCCGCAGCTCGGGGCGTCGCGTCGCCTCCAGGGCCAGCTCGTAGCGGGACACGAGCAGGGCCCGGTGCTCGGCGCCGGAGAGGAAGCGGTGCAGGGTCCGGGCGAGGCCGTCGACCAGGCCCGCGCGGCCGGCCGCCGGATCCGGCAGCTCCTCGGGGGTGAGCACGGCCGCCTCGCGCTGCGCCTGGCGCCGCACCGCCGCTTCGAGGAGCGCGAGCCGGGTGCGGGCGTGGTTCGACGTCGAGCCCGGGGGGAGCCCCGCCGCCTCGTCGACGGCCCGGTGGGTGAGGCCGCGCATCCCGCGCTCGGCGAGCAGGGCCAGCGCGGTGTCGGCGATCAGTTCGGGGCGCGAGGGGCCCTGGGCGCGTGCGGACATGGAGACACCCTACCCAGCGCACTACAGCTGTAGTAACTTCATCTCTCGGTACTACAGCTGTAGTGCCACGGGTGTGCGACCGAGGAGAGACCATGGCCCCCACAGGCAAGCCCCTCAAGCCCCTCACGTCCGACGGGGCCGCCGGACCCCACGCCGTCGTCGTGGGCGGCGGCATCGGCGGACTCACCACCGCGATCGCCCTGCGCCGGTCCGGCTGGCGCGTCACCGTCCTCGAACGCGCGGCGTCCCTGGAGCCCGTCGGCTCCGGCATCGGCCTCGCCCCCAACGCCCAGCGCGCCCTCGACGTCCTGGGCCTCGGCGACGCCGTGCGCGAGCTCGCCGCCTGGCAGGGCGTGGGCGGCCTGCGCGCGCAAGGCGGCCGCTGGCTGGTGCGCACCACGTCCGCCGCCACGGCACGGGAGTTCGGCGGCGCCCTCGTGCTCCTGCACCGGGCGACGCTCGTCGACCTGCTGGTCGCCGCGCTGCCCGGCGACAGCCTGCGCACCGGTACGGCCGCGCGGCTCGTGGACCCCGGCGGGCCCGGCCGCCCCGCCGTCGTGGGCACCCCCGAAGGCGACATCGAGGCCGACCTCGTCGTCGGCGCCGACGGCATCAACTCCGGGGTGCGCAAGAAGCTGTTCCCGGCCCACCCCGGGCCCGTGTACACCGGGTTCACCGCCTGGCGGCTCGTCGTGCCCGCGCCGAAGCGGCCCTTCGCCCCGCACGAGACCTGGGGCCGCGGCGGCGTGTGGGGGACCCAGCCGCTGAAGGACGGCAGGATCTACGCGTACGGCACGGCGCTCGTGCCGCCGGGCACCCGCGCGCCCGACGACGAGAAGGCCGAGCTGACGCGGCGCTTTCGCGACTGGCACGACCCGATCCCCGAGATCGTCGCCGCCGCCCGCCCCGAGGACGTGCTGCGCAACGACGTGTGGCACCTGGCCACCCCGCTCGCCGCCCACCACCGCGGCCGCGTCGCGCTCGTCGGCGACGCCGCGCACGCCATGGCGCCCACCCTCGGCCAGGGCGGCAACCAGGCCATCGAGGACGGCGTCGTGCTCGCCCACCACGTGCGGCCCGGCGGCGACCTCCGCGCGGGCCTGGCCGCCTACAGCGCCGCCCGCGTGCCCCGGACCACCGCCGTCGTCCGGCGGGCCGCCCGCACCGCCCGCCTCAACCACCTCACCCACCCCGGGCTCATCACCGCGCGCGACGCCCTGATGCGCGCCGCGCACCGGCTCGGCCCGAACCTGATCATGCGGGGCTTCTCCTCGATCGCCGACTGGCAGCCGCCGGGTCCCCCGTATGCTGCGGAGACGGACGCGGGGGCGCATGGGCGTGAACCGGCACGACGGTAGGGAGACAGTGGTGAAGGTCGGCTGCATCGGACTCGGTGACATCGCGCAAAAGGCGTACCTGCCGGTGCTCACCACGCAGCCAGGCGTCGAGCTGCACCTCCAGACCCGCACGCCGGCCACCCTGGAGCGGATCGGTGAGATCCACCACATCCCCGCCGGGCAGCGCCACACCGACCTGGACGCGCTGCTCGCCCAGGACCTCGACGCGGCCTTCGTGCACGCGCCGACCGCCGCGCACCCCGAGATCGTGGAGCGCCTCCTGGAGGCGGGCGTGGCGACGTACGTGGACAAGCCCATCGCGTACGAACTCGCCGACTCCGAGCGGCTCGTGGAGCTCGCCGAGCGGCGCGGCGTGAGCCTCACCGTCGGCTTCAACCGCCGCTACGCGCCCGGCTACGCCCAGTGCGCCGAGCACCCGCGCGAGCTGATCCTGATGCAGAAGAACCGCGTGGGCCTTCCCGAGGACCCGCGCACGATGGTGCTCGACGACTTCATCCACGTCGTGGACACGCTGCGGTTCCTCGTGCCCGGCGCCGTCGACCACGTGAGCGTGCGCGGCCGGGTCGCGGACGGCCTCCTGGAGCACGTCGTGCTCCAGCTCGCGGGCGACGGCTTCACCGCCATCGGCGTGATGAACCGGCTCAGCGGCTCCACCGAGGAGATCCTCGAAGTCTCCGGGCAGGACACCAAGCGGCAGGTCCTCAACCTCGCCGAGGTCGTGGACCACAAGGGCCAGCCCACCGTGCGGCGGCGCGGCGACTGGGTGCCGGTGGCCCGCCAGCGCGGCATCGAGCAGGTCACGCTCGCCTTCCTCGACGCCGTGCGCGCGGGCAAGGTGCTCAGCGCCCGGGACGCGCTGGCGACCCATGAGCTGTGCGAGCGGGTGGTACGAGCGGTGCGCGAGCAGGCCGCCTGAGCGTCCGCGCCGCTTCGGCGGCGGCGAGCGCGACGAGGACCGCGAGCGCGCCGTACACCGGCCAGTCGCCGTACCGCACGTACGGCGTGGTGCCCGTGGCCAGCGGGACCTCGTACTCCGCCGTGCCCGACGCCGAGGTGCCGAGCGGCTCGCCGACGCGCTCGCCGCTCGGGCCGTAGACCGCCGAGACGCCGGTGAGCGTCGCGTGCACCATGGGGCGGCCGGTCTCGGCGGCCCGCAGGGCGGCGAGCGAGGCGTGCTGCTCGGGGGCCCAGCTGTGCTGGAACGAGGACGTGGCGGACTGCGCGAGCAGCAGCTGCGCGCCCTCGCGGGTGAGGTGGCGGCTCATGTCGGGGAACGCCGACTCGAAGCACACCAGGGGCCCCACGCGCAGCCCGTCCGCCAGGTCCATCACGACCGGCCGCTCGCCGCGCCTGCGGTCCTCACCGGCGGCCTTGCCCACCGACGTGGCCCAGCCGAGCAGCGAGCGCGCCGGGACGTACTCGCCGAAGGGGACGAGGCGCATCTTGTCGTAGCGGTCGCCCGTCGGCCCGTCCGGGCCCACGAGCACGGAACTCTTGAAGATGCCGGTCCTGTCCGAGCGCCGGGCGTCCACGTTCACCAGGATCTCGGCGCCCACCCGACGCGAGAGCGCCGCGATCCGGCGGGCCAGGTCGGGCCGGTCCGCCAGGTCGTGCCCGACGCTGCTCTCGCCCCACACCACGAGGTCGAGGCCGCGGCCCGTGAGGGCGCGGGTCAGCGCCTCCTCGCGGTCGAACCGTCGCTCGGGGCCGTCCGGTCCGTCCAGGACGCCGGGCTGGACGACGGCGACGCGGACGCTGCCCGCGGCCTCGGGGCGCGGGGACCAGGTCCACGCCGTGGTGGTCGCCGCGGCCACGGCGACGAGCCCGGCGACGGCCGGTGCCCGCGCCGACCGCCATGCGAGGAGCACCGCGACCCCCGTGTTCACGGCCACGACGAGCGCGCTGACCAGCCAGACGCCGCCCACCGAAGCGAGCCGCAGGGCGGGCTCCACCTGCCACTGGCTGGAACCGAGCAGCCCCCACGGGCCGCCGAGGCCTTCCCAGGACCGCACCAGTTCGACGCAGAGCCAGGCGGACGGCAGCACGAGCAGCGCGGCCGCGGCCCGCTTCCGGGACGGGGCGCCGCCGAGGAAGCGGTGCGCGAGCCAGCCCCAGGGCGCCCACAGGAGCCCGAGGAGCGCGGCGATGACGAGCGTGAACACATGCAGGCTCGGCAGCAGCCAGTGGTGCACGGCCACCATGAAGCCGAGCCCGCCGAGCCAGCCGTCGAGCGCGGCCCGCCGCCCCGATTCCGCCGAGCGGGTGAGCAGGATCCACGGCACGAGCGCGACGTACGCGAACCACCACCAGGACGGCTCGGGGAAGGCCAGCGCGGGCAGGGCGCCGCTCAGGGCGGCCAGCGAGCCGCGCTGCCACCGCGAGGCGAGGGCGGCGTCCAGGCGGTGGCGCCAGGAGGGGGAGTCCCCCCGGGGCCGGGCCCGTCGGGGGGCCCACCGGCCTGGCCGCTTGCCGCTGAGTACGTCCATGCAGCGCGCCTCCTTGCCCCCGACTCGGCCCGACGCCCGGTCGTGCTCCCAGTGTGCGCGCCGGTGACGATCTAGGACAGGGGGCGGAGCCGCCCGGGTCACGGAGCGCCCCGGAGCGCCCGGCGCACCGGGTGACCGCTTCCGTGCGGACGCGCGCGGATCCGCCGTGCGCCGACTGCTCCCGGCCCGTTCGTGGCCTGTTCGGGGCTCGTTTCCGGCCGTGGTCAGCCCGGCTCGGTGAGCGGTGGCGTCCGCTGTCCGACGACGGCCTGGTCCCACGTCTGCCCGGCGGCCCGGGTGCTGCGCCACTTCTCCCGTACGACCACCTGACGCAGCCGCCAGCCGCCGTGCGTACGCAGCGCGGTGAATTCGTAGCGGCCGCCGCAGGTGAAGTCGGGCGCGGTGGTGGGCTCGGCGTCGGGCTCCCCGGCGAACCGCAGGGGGTTCAGATAGTCGGCCCGTACGCGCGCGGTGTCGCCGACGTCCTGCTCGCGGACGCCGAAGCGGAGTCTGCGGTTGACGATGAAGTGCTGGCGCATCGCGAACATGTGCATCGTCTCCGCGAGCCACGCGGAGACCTCCGTCGCGGAGCCCTCGATGCCGCCCGCCGAGCGGTAGTCGGCGCGCCCCTCGGGCGTGAACAGCTGTCGGTACGCGTCCCAGTCGCCGTCGTCGACGGAACCGGCGTAGTCGGTGATGAGGGTGTCGATGGCCAAGCGGTCGATGAGGGCGGCGAGTTCCACGCGCTGCGTCATCGCCTCAGTGTTGGGCACCGCGCGTGCGGAGCCAAGAGGCAGGGCGTGGATCGGGGAACTCCTCGTGACCTGCCCGCGAGAGGGGGAACTCCCGGGAAGAACCCCCGGGGACAGTGTCCCCGGGGGCGGGGCGCCATAGCGTCCGGGGGAGGGGGAGTGTTGCCTAGGCGGCCTGGACGACCTCCGCGCGCACCGCCTCGGCCCACTCGGTCACCAGCTGCTCGTACTCCCGGCGCTGCTCGGCGGAGAGTCGGCCGCCGGCGCGCAGCCACAGGCCTCGTATCCGCTCGTTCAACTCGGTAGAAGACCGCACGGAACCATGGGGTTGAGGGGTTAAGGGCATGCACTCAGCCTAGGCGATGGGTCCGACAATCGGAACTGTCGGCTACCGCACACCTGCGGCACGTGATCACGCCGGAGTGGGATCCGGCGCGCGTTCCTCAGGCGTCCGCATCCCCGCTCCGCGCGGGCTCCGCGCCGTCCGCACCGCTCGATCGCCGTCCCGCGAAGGGCAGCTGCACCACGAGCAGCGCGATGCCGCACAGCGTGACCACGCGCGTCGCGGCGTCGAGGCCGTTCCAGTCCTCGGACTGCCACATCGCGAACCACTCGCCGCCGATGCCGATGAAGCCGCCGCCGAACAGCAGCACCAGCATCAGCAGTCCCGTGGTGCTCACGCGCCGCGCCCGGGCGAAGCCGTCGCCCCGGCCGCGCAGCCCGGCGATCCACAGGGCCGTGCCCGCGATGAGGGTGAGGGCGGCCAGCGTCTCCCAGAAGATGATCGCGACGTACGCGGTGTCCTGGAGGGCGCGGGACTCGACGGCCCGCCACATCAGGTCGTCGTCCTTGAACGTCGTGTCCATCGCCAGGACGTGCCGGACGAACTGCTGGTTGCTGTCGAAGTCGGTGATGTTCCCGAACGCGACGAGCGCGATGTAGAGCGCGACGACACCCGTGAGGACGGCCGCCGCGACGGCCGGTGTGCCAAGGGCGGTCCCCTCGTGTCTCCTCTTCGTACGCTCGCCGGCTTCTGTGGCCATGCCCAACTCCTCTCGCCCGCCTGTCCGTTCGCCCACTGCGGGCGGCTTGCGACCCGCGCGGGTGAGCGCCGGGGCGGGCGCGGAACGGCTCGCCCCGCCCCTTCGCGCAGCGGATCGGTACGCCATTCTCACGGATCGGCGCGCGATCCCCGCGGGCCGGGTGCGCCATTTCCGCACGGCGAATCCCGGCCCGCGGGCCCGCGTCGTTCAGGACGCCGCGGGCCGGATGCGGTGGGCCGCCAGGATCCCGGCCGCGGCGAGCGCGCCCGTGAGCGTGAAGGTGGCGGTCAGGGCGACCGTCACCGTCGAGCCGTACGCCGACGCCAGCGAGACGGCGGCGCCGCCGAGGCCGCTGAGCACCGCGACCGCCAGGGTCTGGGCGAGCTGCATCGCGCCGCTGGCCTCGCCCTGCCGGTCGGCGGGCGCCTGCTCCATGGCGTCGGTGGTGGCCGCGTTGAACGCCACGCCCATGCCCGCGCCGCCGATCGCCCAGCCCGCCACGGCGACCAGGGCGGGCACCGCGTCGACGAGGACGCCGAGCGCCATCACCACGATGCCCACGAGCAGCACCACGAACCCGGCCGCGATCGGCACGGCGCGCGAACGCCCGCTCCAGCGGCCGTCGGCCCGCCCCTGCCAGGCGGCGCCGAGCACCCAGGTGATCGCGCCCGCCGAGAGGCCGAGGCCCGCCTCGGACGCGCTCAGGTCCCGCAGCCGGACCAGGCCGAGCGGCAGGAAGGCCTCGCTGCCGAAGTACGCCCCGCACAGCAGGAAGCGCAGCACGACCCCCGTCGGCACGCCGCGCCGCACCGCGAGGGTGCCGGGCGGCGTGACCGTGCGCAGGGCGAGCACCCCGGCGACGCCGCCGACCACGACCAGCGGTACCAGCAGGGCGAGTTGGCGCAGCTGGAGCCCGGCGAGCAGGACGCCGGTGCCCGCCGCGAGCAGCACGCTGCGCGCGACCGGCGTGGCCCACCAGCGGGCCGCCGGGGCATCGGCCGGGGTGCTCGCGACCCTCTCGGGCCGGTCCAGACGGCGCAGCTGCGGCAGTGCGAGGACGGCGGCGACGGCGATCAGGGGCAGCAGCAGGACGAAGACGCCGCGCCAGGAGACGTGGTCGGAGATCACGGCGGCGAGCGTCGGGCCGACGAGGGAGGGCACCGTCCAGCCGCCCGCGACCAGGGCGAACATCCGTGCCCGCAGATGCTGGGGGTAGGCCAGCGAGATGGCCGCGTAGGCGAGGGCCATCACCGCGCCGACGCCGAGCCCCTGGAGGAAGCGCCCGGCGAGGAAGACGGGCCAGTCGGGCGCGGCCCCGGCGAGCGCGCAGCCGACGGCGAACACGACGAGCCCGACGGCGAGCGGCCGCGCCGGGCCGTGCCGGTCGGCGTCGCGGCCCGCGGCGACGGTGCCGATGAGGTTGGCGAGCATCAGCGCGGACAGGCCCCAGCCGTAGGCGTGCAGCCCGCCGAGCCGCTCCGCGATGTCGGGCAGGACGGTGGCCACGCCCATCGACTCGAAGGCCACGAGCCCGACGGACAGGACGATGCCCCAGGTCAGGGCGGCGTAGGGGGCGCGGAAGACGCTCTCGGCGGCATGGGCGGCGCCGGGCTCCGACGGCGGTGGCCCGCCCGGTCCTGCCGCGTCGGCCGGTGGGACCAGCCCTTCCGTGTCGGCCGGTGGGTCCGACCCTTCCGCGTCAGCCGGTGGGACCGGGCCGCCCGCTTCGGGTGCGGGGGACGTGGACGCGGCGGGACCGCCGTGGACGGTCGCTTCCTGCTCTGACGGCAAGGCCGACCCCTCCTTTATGTTTCGATCCGGAACGGAACGAAATCACATGCTACCTATACTGATCCCCATGGCAACCCCGGATTCCGCAGCCCCGCCCGCCCGTTCGGCGGGCCGCCCGCGCGACACCCGGCTCGACGAGGCCATCGTCAGGGCGACGCTCGACCTCCTGGAGGAGTCCGGCTATCCGCACCTGACGCTCGAAGGCGTGGCCCGGCGCGCGGGCACCACCAAGCCCGCCATCCGCCGCCGCTGGCCGTCCCGGCAGCACCTCGTGATCGCCGCGCTCGCCGAGACCATGGGCACCGCGCCCACCCCCGACACCGGGTGCACGCACTGCGACCTCATCCTGGGCATCGAGACCCTCAGCCAGGCCTTCGGGGGCACCCTCGGCCGCCGCACGCTGCCCGCGCTCGTGGCCGAACTGGCCGACGACCCCGACCTGGACCGCGTCTTCACCGAGACGGTCTTCCGGCCCCGCAGGGCCACCACCGAGGCGGCGCTGCGCCGGGGCATCGAGCGCGGCGACATCCGCCCCGACGCCGACATCGACCTGCTCCTGGACATGCTCGGCGCCACCACGTACCACCGCGTGCTCTTCGGGCACCTGCCGGTCACCGACGCGCTCGCGCACGACGTGGTGATGACGGTCATGGGCGGCGCGGCCACGCCGCGCTGGCGCGGGCACTACCAGCGCCACCACGAGCGCGCGGACAGCCCGGCCTAGGGCAGCACGTCGGGCAACTGCCCGCAGCCAGGCTCAGGGCAGCACGTCGAGCAGCTGTCGGAGCGCGGGCCCCGGTGCCCCCGCGGGCACCGCCACATACGTCGTGACGGCCGGGGCGGCGAGCGGCCGCACCGCCACGCGCGGGACCGACGGCAGGCCCGCCACCTCGTAGAAGACCGTCCACGACGGGGTGCCCGCGCCGATCTCGGCCAGCGTCTCCAGGAGCGTGGTGAACGGCGGCCCGAGCGGCGGCCCGGCCCCGGCCGCCCGCAGCGCGCCGGTCACCAGGTCGTGGAACGGCGGGTTCTGCTCGCGCGGCGCGAGGCGCAGCGGCAGCTCCCCGAGCTGTTCGAGGCGCAGCGGGGACGAGCCCGCGAGCCGGTGCCCCGCCGGAAGGGCCACGTACAGCGGATCGCTCCACACCGGCAGGAGTTCGAGCCCCGGCGCGGTGTCCACCGCCCGGACCAGGGCCGCGTCCAGCTCGCCGGAGCGGACCGCGGCGAGCCGCTCCGCGAGCCCCAGGCGCCGCAGCCGGACGGGGAGCAGGGGCGCCGCGACCGCGAGGTCCGCCAGGAGGCGGTGGATCCGGTCGCCGGGGCCCTGCACGGTGCCGAGGCGCAGCGGCGCCCCGCCCGCCGCGAGGTCGGCCGCGACCTGGCGGGTGCGGCGCGCCGCGACGAGCACCGCGCGCGCCTCGGGCAGCAGGCGCTCGCCCGCGCCGGTGAGTTCGACGTGGCGCGTGGTGCGCCGGAACAGCCGGACGCCGAGCTCGCGCTCCAGGCGGCGCACCTGCTGGCTCACCGCCGACTGGACGATGCCGAGCCGGTCCGCGGCGCGGCTGAAGCCGCCCTCGTCGGCGACCGCCGCGAAGTACTTGAGCTGGCGCAGTTCCACGGCCCCGCCCCTCCCGCCCGTCCCGGCCGATTCATCACGATCGATGATTTCTGCAGGTGACAACTGCTTCTGGTACGCGGCTTGTTCCCCGGGTCGAATGGGTGCCGCGCAGAGCGCGCGGACCGCACGGCGGTCGACCGAACCCGAGGAGCCCGGATGACCGACCCCCAGCCCACCACCGCAGCCCTGGTCGTGCGGCCCGGCACCGCCGAGCGCGTGCCGCTGCCGCACGGCGGCGCCTTCGAACTGCTCGCCGACGCCGCGGCCACCGGCGGCTCCCTGGGCGTCAACCGGCTGACGCTCGCCGACGGCGCGGACGGCGCGCGGCCGCATCTGCACGCCCTGTCGACGGAGCTGTTCTACGTCCTCGACGGGACCCTCGACTTCTTTCTGGACGGCGCGCTGGAGACCATGGAGCGCGGCGGGCTCGTCGTCGTGCCGCCCGGGCTGCCCCACGCCTTCGGCGCCGCCGCCGGGGCGAGCGCCGATCTGCTCGCGGTGCTCACACCGGGTGTCGACCGCTTCGACTACTTCCGGTCCCTCGGCCGCATCCAGCACGGCCTGGACTCCTTCGACAGCCTGCTGCCCGAACAGGACCGCTACGACGTGCACTTCCTGGACGCCACGGACTGGCGGGCGGCGCGCGCCGCGGCCGGGGCCCCGGCCGCCCAGGGAGCACAACGCGCCAAAGGCCGCCGCATGCCCTGATGACTGTGGTGACCCCCAGCAGGGTTCTGGGCAACACTGCACACAGCACGCAGCACACAACGGGACGCCGCCCGCTACAGCCTGTGCCTGGCGGCAGGGCTCACGTCAGGAGGCTGCTGGTGTCGACGGTGGAGAGCCGGGAGGTCCGCCCGGCCCGTGAACGCTGGGAGGTCGCCCTGCCGGACGGCCGTGTCGTGCCGTGGACGGGGTTCCACGTCGGCCCGGCGGGCATCGCGCCGGGGGAGCTCGCGGGCATCTGCCGCAGGCTGCTCGGGTTCGGTCCGGCTGAGGCCGAGGCCGCCGCCCGCGAGGAGCTGAACCCGGCCGGGGCCGCACGCGACCGGCCCGGCATCGTGGCGTACTCGCCGCCCATGGCCAAGCGCATGTTCGAGGGTGCCCTGGAGAGCCTCGCGGCCGGCGAACCGGCCGAGGACTGGCCCACGATCCTGGAGGCCCGCTCGGTCTGCCTGGCACACGCGGACGACCTGCTCATCGGCCGGACGCCGCCCTGGCGGGAGGCCGCGGCGGGCCGCCCGGTGGTCGTGGTCCCCGACCACGACCACTTCCACCTCAGCCACGCCCTGCTGCGCCTGGCCGACGGCCCCGCCGACCGCTGGTCGCGGGTCCTCGGCCCGGCGATCGACCGACTGCGCGCGGACCCGGCCTGTGTCGTCCGCGTCTACGCCCTCGACGAGCCGATGCGGATGCTGCTCCTGTGGCTCAAACGGGTCGCGGGCGTCGACCGCCTCCTGGTCGAGGCCAACAGCCCCGACATCACCGAGCGGTGGGGGCACAAGGCGGTCCTGCACCCCGAGGCCCGCGCGGCCCGCGGCCTGCCGTCCGTCTCCGGGCGCGACCCCTTCGACGTACTCGACGAGGAGACGGCGCTCACCCCGCTGTACCGCGCGTTCGGCCTGGCCGTGCCGCGGCTTCCCGGGTACACCGTCGTCTGGGACGGCGGGCCCGGGGACGACGCCACCGCGGACGGAGGGATCCGGACAACTCCGGTCGACCCGCGGGGGCCGGACGAGTCCGGGGACGACGTGCTCGGCAACGGCCAAGGGCATCGCTCCGAGGACGCCTTCACGGATCAACTGCACCTGGCGGCAACGCTTCTGAGGGAGCGTCATGGGTTGCGCCTGGGCTGTCTGAAGCCCGTCAGGGGCGGCACCGGGCAGCGCATCCACGTCGGGGTGCCGCTCGACGAGCCGGACACCCTGGCCGCGCTGGCCCGCCAGGCGGCCCACTCCGGCGAGGACTACCTCCTGGAGGCGCACGCCGACTACCTCCGCCACGCCGTGACCGGCCACGAGTTCCTGCTCGCGCCGTCCGTGCACGTGCGGGCGGGCGCCCTCGCGGACGGCATGGCCCTGCAGTTCCTGAACGGCACCATGTGGGAGGGGAACGTCTTCCTCGACGAGGCCACCCACGCGGCGTTCGGCATCACCCGGAGCCACTACGCGCGGGTCCGCCGCGCCATGGCCGACTTCGTGCGCCTCTTCCAGGGCCGGGGCCTGATCAACGGGGGAGTCGACTTCGCGATCGCCCGCGTCGGCGGCCGCTTCGGCGGCACGCCCCTGGTGGCCATGCAGGACCTGAACCTCTCCGCGTGCGGTGCCGACTACCTGCACGCCTTCCTGGAGGAGAGCCGCACCGCGCTCGGCGACCTGGCCGCGACCGGGACGGGCATCTCCGCCGCGACCAAGGTGATCCGCCCGGCGTCCGACATGGACCTGCCCCGACTGCGCCGCCTCGTCGACCAGCGCACCCCCACGTCCTACGCCCGGGCCCTCACGTCCGTGCCGGGCAACTGGGGGCTGATCGCCGTCGCCTGCCCGGACGCCGTACGGGCGGCGGAGGAGGTCCTGGCGCTGGAGGCGCGGCTCACGGCCTGACGGGTCAGGTCCCCGCCGTCACTGGCGTACGCGTACGACGCCGGCACCCGCTGACGCCGTACGCGGCGAGGGCGGTCGGGCGGGCCGTCACCGGCGTCGTCCCGCTGCGGACCCCCGTCCCTCATGACGCTCCGGCCGCCGCGCCGACCGCGGCCGCGGCGCGCCGGGCCTCGACGGCCAGGCGGGTGTCCTCGGCGACCAGATCGGCGTTGATCTGGGCACCGGCCGCAGCGCCCGCCGCCGCGGCCGAGCCGACCTGGGCGGACAGGTCGGTCACGTTGCCCGCGACCCACACCCCGGGCACATCCGTGCGGCCGGTCGCGTCGCAGGGGACGTACTCGCCGATGCCCAGCGGGTGTTCGGCCGCCCGCAGCCCGAGCGCGGCGAGGAAACCGGCGCGCACCACGATCCGCGACGACACCGCCAGCGCCTCGCGGGCGACCACCCTGCCGTCGCGGAGCCGCACCCCGGCGAGGCGGTCGTCCACGACCTCGAGGCCCGTCACCTCGCCGTCCACCACGCGGATGCCACGGGCGGCGAACCGCTCCGCGTCCTCGGCGGACGGGGGTGCCGCGCGGTGGGTGAAGAACGTGGCGTCGTCGCTCAACTGCCGGAACAGCAGCGCCTGGTGCACGGCCATCGGCCCTCCGGCGAGGATCCCGATGGCCCGGTCGCGGACCTCCCAGCCGTGGCAGTACGGGCAGTGCAGCACGTCCCGGCCCCAGCGGTCGCGCAGCCCCGGCACGTCCGGCAGCTCGTCGACGAGGCCGGTGGCCACGAGGAGGCGCCGCGCCCGGACCGTACGGCCGTCGGTCAGCGCCACCGCGAAGCCCGCCGCGTCACGGGTCGCGGTGGTCACCGTGCCGGACGCCACGTGCCCGCCGTATCCGCGTACGTCCGCCCGGCCGCGCGCGAGGAGCTCGGCGGGCGGCATCCCCTCCCTGGCCAGGAGCCCGTGCACGCCGTCGGCCGGGGCGTTGCGCGGCGCGCCCGCGTCGATCACCGCCACGGAGCGCCGGGCCCGGGCCAGCATCAGGGCCCCGTTCAGTCCGGCGGCACCGCCGCCGATCACCACCACGTCGTAGCTGTCGCTCAGCTGATCGGTCATCGTGACCACCTCCACGACGACCATGTGCAGGGCCTCGCGAAAGGGGCAAGTTCACTTGCCGATGCAGCAAGTATGAAGGGGGCGGCTTCCGCACCGGGCGGGCCGGCGCCGGTGGCCCGCGCCCGTCGGGCCCGCGCAGGTCAGGCCCGCTCCGGGGGCAGCGCGCACACGGCGATGCCCGGTTCCACGAGGCTGCCCAGGACGAGGGTCCCGGCGTGGGCGCTGACGCTGGTGACCATGCGGTAGCCGGCGCCCCGGCGGGCCAGGTCGTGCACGGTCCCGCCCCGGGGCGAGAAGGCCATCACCCGCAGCACCCGGCGCGGCGGCACGCGCACGCGGCGGGCGGCAGCGGCGGCCGCGCGGCGCACGGCCGCGGGCGCCCGGTGCAGCTGGTCCAGGAGCGGTTCGCGCGGCGCGGCGAGGGCGACCCAGAGCGTGCCGTCCGCGGCGCGCGACAGGTTGTCGGGGAAGCCGGGCAGGTCCTCGACGAGCGGGTCGGCCCGCCCCGCCCGGGGGCCGGTGAGCCAGTACCGGGTGAGGCGGCGGGCACCGGTCTCGGCCACGGTGACGTACGACGCGTCGGGTGCCAGGGCCGCCCCGTTCGCGAAGTGCAGCCCGTCGAGCAGCACTTCGGGCGTGCCGCCCGGGGCGAGCCGGAGCAGACGGCCGGTGCCGACGTGCTCGACGATGTCGGCCCGCCAGTCGTCGAGGCCGTAGCGGCGGCTGGACACCGTGAAGTACACGGTGCCGTCGAGGGCGGCGGTCGCGTTGCTGCAGAACTTCAGCGGCTCCCCGGCGACCGCGTCGGCGAGGACCTCGACCGGGCCGCCGTCCTCCAAGGCGACGCGCAGCAGACCCCGGTGTGCGTCGCAGACGAGCAGCCGCCCGTCCGGAAGCGGTTCGAGGCCCAGCGGCCTGCCGCCGGTGCGGGCCAGCTCCTCCACCCGGCCCCCGCGTCCCGGCCCCGGCAGCGTGACGCGCAGGATCCGGCCGTCGGCGGTGCCGGTGAGCACCCGGCCCGTGCCGTCGACGACGACGTCCTCCGGACCGGCGGCGGGCAGCCGCAGGACGTGCAGCGGCGGCAGGGGAGACGGCGGGACCGAGCCCGCGGCGCGCCGGGCACGCGCGCGCGAGGCACCGAGGGTGGGCATGGGGCGGACCTCCTGGTGATGCGTGGTGGGAGGGACCTGCCGGTGCGCGCCGGACGGCGGCCCTCCCGCCGGACCCGGCGGGAGGGCCGCCGGGTCCGGGCAGTGGGGACCGAGCCGGCCCGTAGCCTTACGGGTCCCAGCCCGTATAGGTGCCCAGCGGGGACCGGCCGATGCGCGCGGCGCCCGGCGACCCGGTCCGGCCCGGTCCGCATGACCGGAACGCGATATTCAGTGGCCGATCGGCGACCTCTGCCACAAGCTTTGGGCATGGCTCATTCCCCCGCCCCCGACCTCCCGTGGCTCGGCCCTCCGATCGACGCCCGCCCCCTCTTCGCCGCCGAGCACGCGGAGCTCCTGGCGACGCTGCGCGCTCTGGAGCCCGCCGACTGGCGGCGGGAGGCCGTACCCGGCTGGACGGTGCGCGATCTCGCCGCGCACCTCGTCGGCGACTGCTACGGACGCCTCGCCCGTGACCGCGACCGTCACGAGGGAGGGCCGCGCCCCGCGCCCGGCGAGACCCTTGAGGCGTTCATCCACCGTCTCAACCAGGAGTGGGTCGACGCCTGGGCGCGCGTGAGCCCCGCCGCCCTCATCGACACCCTGGACCTGGTCGGCGCGCAGGTCGCCCGCCTCTTCGCGACCGCGGACCTCGACGCCGCCTCGCTGGGCGTCTCCTGGGCGGGGGCCGACCCGGCGCCGATGTGGCTCGACTGCGCGCGTGAGTTCACCGAGTTCTGGACCCACCGCCAGCAGCTCCGCCACGCCGTCGGCCAGGAGAGCGACCCCGAGCCGCAGGCCCTCGCCCTGGTCCTCGACACCTTCATGCGGGCGCTGCCGCACACCCTGCGGCACACGGAGGCGCCCGTCGGCACCCGGGTCCAGGTGCGCGTCGGCGGACCGTCCGGCGGTACGTGGACGGCCACCGCCACCGGGCTGGGTGAGGGGGGTGGCTGGTCCCTGGCCCTGCCGGACGCGGTGACCGGGGAACGGGACGCGAGGAAGGCCACCGCCGGGAGCGAAGAGCCGGACACCCGCGAGGCCGACGCCGTGGTCGAACTCGACGCGGAGACCGCGTGGCGGCTGTGCACCCGCGGCGTCTCCCCGGCCGCAGCGCTGGCCCACGCCCGCACGGAGGGTGACCGTCAACTCGTCGAAGCGGCAGGCCAGATCGTGTCCGTCGTCCACTAACTCCGCCGCCCCTGGGCACCCGTTCACCCGGCCCACGCCGCGTCGGTCCGGCCGCCCGGGCCCGGCCGACAACGGCAGGTCCCCCTGGACCCTGGTGGGCCGTCGGCACGAGCGGGCGGAGGTGCGACGAAATGCGAGCTGATCGCCCTGGCGGCGACGCGTCCAACGGTTCTTCGGGGGCGGGGCGACGGCGCGTCGGCGACGCCCTGGCCGCGGCCGTCGCCGCCGCGAACGAGCCCCGGGAGGTGCCCGCGGCCCTGTGCCGGGGCTGTCTCGAACTGATCGCGGTGAGCGGCGCCTCGCTGTCCTTCATCGCGGGACAGGAGGTACGAGCGCTGTGGTGGGCCAGCGACTCCGTCGCGGCCGAGCTCGCCGAGGCGCAGTACACCCTGGGCGAGGGCCCGTGCCAGAGCGCGTTCACACTGGCCGCGCCGGTGCTCGTCGGCGATCTGACCAGCGGCGCGCACATCTGGCGCTGGCCGGTCTTCGCCCAGCAGGCCCGGGGCCTCGGCGCCCGCGCGGTCTTCTCGCTGCCGCTCGGCGCCGGGGCGCGGCCGCTCGGCACGCTCGACCTGTACCGGGACACCGCCGGTGACCTCTCCCCACGCGAGCTGCGTACGGCACTGATCGTGTGCGACGCGGTGACGTTCGCCGTCCTGGACCTCGGATTCGGCGCGACGGGCACCGGCGCGGCGCCGGACGAGAAGGCGGCGTCGTGGATCGAGGCCGCAGAAGCCGGCCACATGGAAGTCCACCAGGCCGTCGGCATGGTGATGGTCCAGCTGGGTGTCGGCCCGCAGTACGCCCTGGACCTGCTGCGGGCGCGGGCCTTCGCCGAAGGGAGGGGGGTGAGCGAGGTGGCACGCGAGGTCGTCGGCCGCAGGCTCCGGTTCCGACAGGACGACGACAACGGCGGCGGTCCCGGTCCCGCGGCGGGCGGCTCCACGGACGAGGGCCCGCACTAGACCGGACGAGGCACGTCCCGCCCGCGGTCAGTCGGCCGTCCTCGCGCGGGGCAAGGGCGGCGAGGGCGGAAACGGCGGGTCCGCGGTGCCGTCCACCACTTCCTCGGCGACCGCGGTGAGCCGCCGCCGCTGGGAGCGGGCGTACTGGCGCAGCAGCGTGAACGCCTCGTCCACGCTGATCCGGTGGCGGTGCGACAGGGCCCCCTTGGCCTGCTCGATGACGACCCGGGACCGCAGGGCCGTCTCCAGCTGGCCGACGACGACGCTCTGCCGGTGTACGGCGCGCCGCTGGAGGATCCCGATGGTCGCCAGCCGCGCCAGGGCCTGCGCGAGCCCGAGCTGCGCGCCCGGCAGCGGCTCGGGGCGCTCGCGGAAGAGGCTGAGCGCGCCGATGGTCAGGCCGCGCAGCCGCAGGGGCGTGGCCGTGACGGAGGCGAAGCCCGTCCGGAGCGCGTGCGGGGCGAAGCGGGGCCAGCGCGCGTACGGGCTCCCGCGCGGGCTTCCGTTCGCCAGGAGCGTGCCGTCGACGACCCGGCCGGAGCGGAAGCAGTCGAGGCCCGGCCCCTCGCCCCACTCGACGCCGAGCCGTTCCAGGCGGCCGCTGTGTTCGTCGGACCCGGACGCCTCCAGGGAGCCGCCCTCCGGCGTGGACAGGATGACGCCCGCGGCCGCGACGTCCAGGAGGTCGACGCATCGCGTGGCGAGGAGATGGAGGAAGCTGATGACGTCGAAGTCCTCGACGAGCGTGTCGGCGAGTTCGACGAAAGCGGCGGTGAGCCGCTCCTCACGCGCCTGCTCAGGCATTCCGGCTCGACGCTCCTTTCTCAGTGGTCACCGGGCCTGCACTTGGGAAGAGGTGGCTGCGGAACGGAGGAAGAAGGGGGAGGCGAAGGGGAGAGGGGGTGGGTGGAGGCGGCGCAGGCCAGCGGGGCGGCCGCTTCCTGACCTCGCCTTGTACGCAATGTAACCCTGGGGTGTAGGGAGGGAAAAGCCCCCGGTCCGGTGCTGGTGGGACCCGGACCGTCAGTCGCTCGACCGCCGCGGCGGCGCGGGTGCCGCCGGTGACCCGCCTGCGGAGGGGGCGGTGACCATCGCGTACGGAGGGACGCGCGGACGGCGTAGGGCCTCCGCGTCGGCGAGGCCCTGGCTGCGCCGGACTTCGACGCGGAAGTCGTGCAGCGCGTCCCTGAACCTGGCGTCGACGTCCTGGTAGTCACTTGTGTCCACGGTCAGCCCCCTGCCCACGGCGTCCCTGAGGTCCCGCAGCACGGCGAAGGCGTGCTCACAGGCGACCGTGACGTGCGACGGCGCGGTGACCAGCAGGAGCTGCCGCGAATCGGCCGTGCCCGCGTCGGCCATGAGGTCCCTGACGGTGCCGTAGTTCCGGTCGGCGGCCCGGTCCTCGCGGCACGCGACGTCATAGAGCCCTTCATAGGCCCGCATCAGCGCCCTCAGGAACTCGACGCAGACCTCCACCTGCCTGTCCCGCTGCTGATGGGCCCGGTCGCGCTTCCACCGCACCCGATCGGCGACCACCGTCGAAGCGACACCGGCAGCCGTACCGCACAAGGTCGCCACGAGCGTGATCCACACACTGCCCCCCCAGAACGAGCCATCGAGGCCCACCGCCGAACTCCGGTGCCCGACGGCCGTGTTCGTACCACGCCGCACGCGGCGCGGTCGACCTCGGCTCCCTCGGGCCGGGTCACGGGTCAGGCCGCGGTGACGATGTCCGCCCGCACGGCGGCTTCCCACTCGATCAAAAGGCGCTCGTACAGCTCCCGTTGGGCGGCCGTGAGCCTCACGCGGGGGTCTCCGCCCCGGCCTGCCCAGAGGGCGCGGATGTCCTCGTTCACGACCGCGGGGGTCCGGGGGTTGGGGGTAGGGGACATGCGGCAAGCGTAGGGGCTGGCACTGACAATGGCGCGGGCGCGACCCGGGTCGCGGGCCGTCGGGCCGCGCGGGGCCCCGGCGTCGATCCCGTGACAGCCGGAACCGAAGGCCCCCTCCAGCGCGGCCCGGAGGGGGTGCCGTGAGGGGAGGGGGCGGGTGAATGGGGCGCCGCCGCCGCTCGCAAGGCGCGGCGTCGTGTGCTCACGGCGGGGTGAGCCGTGTGCCTACGGCGGGGTGAGACGTGGCGACGCGCCCACCCGTCAGCTCACCGCTCGAAGCCCTGGAGCCCGGAAACCCGGGAGCCCGGCGGGAGCCCGGAAACCCGGGAGCTCGTTGCTCAGCCGAGGTGCCACTGCTGATTGCCGGCACCCGAGCAGTCCTTGAGTACGACCGAGGCGCCCTGCCAGTAGTTCGCGTCGGCGATGGTCAGACACCGGTGGTTGAGGGCGGTGTGCAGTTCGGTGCCGTTCCAGTGCCACTGCTGCCGGGGCAGACCGGCGCAGCCGAACACCTGGATCGCCGCCCCGTTGTCGCCGTTGTCGATGGCCGGTTCGAGGCATCTGCCGCTCAGGTCGCTCCGCAGCTCGGAGCCGTTGGGCGTCCAGCGTCGGCTGGGCGAACCATCGCAGTCGTACATCTGCACGGAGGCGCCGTCGCCGGTGTTCAGATGGGCGACGTTCAGGCATCTGTTGTTGAAGTTGGAGACGATCTGCGAACCGACCGCCTTGGTGCTCTCCTTGCGGGCCGTGTCGGCGGACGCCGACGAGGAGACGGAGGCGAAGGTGATCGCCAGTCCGACCGCCGCCAGCAATCCCACCGACTGATACGTCTTGCGCATGTTCTCCCCCTCAGGGACATGTGCGCGGATACACCTGGCCCGACGATGCTCCCGCCAGCACGGCCCCACAAGGCACCGTTCCACTCAGCGTCCCCACGCCCGCCGAATGTCCGACTACCACCGGGCTTCGGCCGGAACCGGATGCGCCCTCGGCGGCTCATCAGGGGCGTCCGATGCCCGTGTCATCGGCGTGGGCGCGAGGCCTGGGTGGCTGCCAGCCGGACGCGGGGGCTTGTCCGGAGGGCGTGGTGTTCTCGTTGGCACCAGAACGCTCTCAGGTGTCTTCAGAAGCCTGACTGCTGATCCGTGGAACAAGTCGATATGGCCCCAGCTGTGGCCGCTGATTTTTCCAAAGATGCCGATGCCAACATTTGATACCCCAGATAGCGCATGAGATCGGCAGAAAAGACAAAAGTGTGGGCACCGCAGGCGGTAGCCACGACCAGGCGGGCATTGGCCACAGCACAGCGACGAAGATGGGAAGTGCGACACTTTGGCCGAGCAGAAGGGCTCCCCACCCGTATTCAACCCGAGACCACCATGATCGCCCCTCAAGGTACGGCTCGAACCGTAGCATGACGGCAATTACCGGCACCACGGCCGGTGCCATTATCCAAGGCGAAGTGGGCACACCCCGATTGCCGAAGAGTTCACCGGCAAGGGTGGCGGGTACGTAGGCCACCAGAAGAAACATGGCCGTATAAAGAGCACCTCCCGCTACGGCCCCGAGTTCGTCATCCGGGTCCGCGACCTGCTTTTCCGCGTCGCCTTTCACGGCGCCCACGTCCCCTCGTCAACCTGCTGGCGCGCCTCTGTCAGTGCGGGAAGCCCAGTTGAGTTGTCCACGGTTGACTCGCGCGCCTTGATGCGGATCACAGCATCCTGCGCACTCTGCAAAGCAGCCACGGATACAGGCGCCTGCGTTGTCTCCCCTTGGGGTCGGTCGGCGGCAAGTGCCGACTCGGACATCGCAGTGCCCATCATTGCTGCGGCGAGGAGAGTGGCAACTCCCGCCCCGAAGCAGTGATGGCGGGTCCTGTTCTGCAGCATGACGCTCCTGTGATTCTCGATTCAGGTGCCGCTCGGCAATATGTTTTTTGGTGCGCACCAGCCGAACGCCTCTGCCGCAATTTGACTTTACTGAAATATCCGACTCGGGTCGATTGGGGATTTCCGATAGAGCGGTAGGGTTTCCCTTTCGTTAATCAGGCTTGCGACGGATGGTCCAGCTACTACTGAGGTTGAACTCGTGGTGTCGTAGGGGCTGATGGCTCGTCGCCCATGCGGTATCACCGGGGCATGCGGTATCCACAAGGAGGCGGGCTGACTGCCGACGGCAGCAGTTCCGCGAGGAGTTACGACTCAAGGCGGCCGAGTGGTTCGCCCAGGGCGAGGCGAGCTCGGTCATCGCCAAGGCCCTGCGCGTCAACGTCCGCTCGGTACAACGGTGGCGGCAGAAGTGGGAGGAGGGCGGTCCGCAGGCCCTGCGGTCGCAGGGCCCGGCATCGCTGCCGAGGCTGAGTCAGGAGCAGTTCGCGCAGTTGGAGGCGGAGCTGGCCAAGGGGCCGGCCGCGCACGGCTGGGAGGACCAGCGTTGGACACTGGCGCGGAGCAAGACGGTGATCGGTCGGCGCTTTCACATGGCCTACACGATCCAGGGCGTGCGGAAACTGCTGGCGCGTAACGGCTGGTCCTGGCAGGTCCCGGCCCGACGGGCCATGGAGCGGGACGACGGGGTGGTGGCCGGGTGGGTCAAGGAGGTGTGGCCCTGCGCGGAAGACTCGCGGCGGCCTGTGGAGCCTGGCTCGTCTTCGAGGACGAAGCCGGATTCTCCATGACGCCGCCGCACGCGAAGACCTGGTCGCAGCGCGGCCGGACCCCGGTGGTGCGGGTCCGCGGCCGCTCCCGCAGACGGATCTCCATCGCCGCGCTGACCTGCTACAAACCCGGTCGCCGCTCCAGGCTCATCTACCGGCCCCGCCATGACGACGGCCGTCGCGATGGGCGCAAGAGCTTCTCCTGGCGCGACTACCGGGACCTGTTGATCACAGCACACCAGCAGCTCGGCGGCCCGATCGTGCTCGTCTGGGACAACCTCAACGTCCACAAGGCCGCCGACCTGCAAAAGTTCGCCGAGGCCCGGGACTGGCTGACCATCTACTACCTGCCGCCCTACGCACCCGACCTCAACCCCGTCGAGGGGATCTGGTCCCTCCTGCGACGCGGCTGGCTCTCCAACGTCGCCTTCAGCACCCCCGAACACCTCGTCCAGTGCATCCGGCGCGGCCTACGGCACATCCAGTACCGCAGCGAACTTATAGACGGCTGCCTCGCCGAGACCGGCCTGACGATCAGACCCACCTGAGCAACCCGGCCACATCACAAGTTCAACCTCAGTCATGCAGGGCGACCGCGAGTGCCTCGGCCAGGGTCACGGGCGGGCGGCCGATCAGGCGGCGCAAGTCGCCAGAGTCGGTGTACATCTCGCCGCGGTTCATACCGCGGTCAGCGTCAGCGAGGACCTCCGCCAGCTCGGCGGGTAGGCCCGCGGAGGCCAGTACCTGAGCGAAGTCGGCCACTGGGAGGTCAGCGTAGGTGACCTGCTTTCCGGCCGCTGCGGAGATCGCGGCGGCGAGCTCGGTCAGGGTGAAGGATTCGTCGCCGCCGAGCTCGTACACGGCGCCGGTGTGGCCTTCAGCGGTGAGGACGACCGCTGCGGCCTCGGCGTAGTCGGCGCGGGACGCAGCGCTGATCCGCCCCTCGCCTGCGGCGCCGACGACCGCGCCGTTCTGCAGGATCTGCGGCAGTTGGCTGGTGTAATTCTCCAGGTACCAGCCGTTGCGCAGCAGCACGCTGGGGATTCCGCGGTCCCGCAGATACTCCTCGGTCTCGCCGTGCGTGGCACCGATGACGGTGGTGGCCGTGTCCGCGTGCGTCGTGCTCGTGTACGCCACTAGCGACACGCCTGCGGACGCCGCGGCGTCGATCACGCGGCGGTGGTTGGCGACCCGCTCGCTCACGGGGACCGAGGCCGAGATCAGCAGCAGCCTTTCCGCCCCCGCGAATGCCTCGGCCAGGCCGTCGGTGTCCGCGAAGTCGGCGCGGCGTACCGTGATGCCCCGGTCGGCCAAATCCTTGATCCCGGCGATGTCCCGGCCGGTCGCGATGATGTCCGCGGCCGGGATCCCGCGCCGCAGCAGTGCCTCGACGGTGAGCCTGCCCAGCTGGCCGGTGGCTCCGGTGACGACGATCGGCATGATGGTCATTCCTTCCTTCCGCGCGTGCCTTGCACGCCTGCCGCGGTCGGTCCGCGGCGGGATGGAACACAGAATGACCTGGACACTCTCTGTTGGGGAGTAGTCACTTCTTGGTAGGGTACTTACCGCAGCGAAAGCATTGAGGTGAGCCGTATGGCTGCTGTCGAGAACGTGACCGGGCCCATGCCTTCATTCGATCCGTACGAGCGCGGCTGCCCGTCGCGGGACCTGCTCGACCAGATCGGCAGCAAGTGGGCGGTCCTCGTGCTGGGCGAACTCGGCCGGAACGGGACCTCCCGGTTCGGTCATCTCCGGCAGGCGCTGGCGGGCGTGAGCGAGAAGATGCTCACCCAGACGCTGCGCACCCTCGAACGCGACGGGCTGGTCAGCCGGACCGTCTACCCAGAGGTGCCGCCGCACGTGGAGTATGAGCTGACCGCGCTCGGCCAGACGCTACGGGAACCGCTGAAGGCGCTCACGGAGTGGTCCGTGCTGCACATCGAAGAAGTCATCACCGCCCGCGAAGAGTACGACGACCGCACTGAGCGCACCAGGTAGTCAGCGGCGGCCAGCGGTCTGGGTCATAGACGGCCGCCTCGCCGAGACCGGCCCGACAATCAGACCCACCTAAGCCACCCGGCGACATCACGAGTTCAACCTCAGTAGTACTCCAGCTGTAGATCGTGATCTTCATGCGATGATGACTGTCTGGCGTCACCAGCGGGCGACGAGCGTCTCCTCCCTGCCCCGGTTGCGGTACAGCCAGGTGGTCCCCGGTGCGACAGTCCCGGTCAGGTAGCCGACGATGGGCTCCCGCTGGGCTGCGCTGTCCAGCTCGCCGAGCAGCTTCAGAGCCTCGGGCAGGGGGAAGAAGGCGGCCTGTTTGATGTCGTCGTCCTGTGGCGCGATGTCCCCCGACCACTCGTCGATCTCGAAGGCGGCAGCCAGCGCCGAAGGGTGCTGCTCGGAATCGATGTGCATGAGGAACGCGGTCCGCACCGGGGCGCCCGCCAGCAGCCCGGTCTCCTCCTGCAGCTCGCGCCGGAGAGCTTCGTGCATGAGCTCGCCGTCCTCGACCCCGCCGCCGGGCAGCGACCAGAGCATCTCACCATCGGCGCCGAGGCGCTCTCGCACAAGCAGAATCTCGTCCCCTTGGCGGATGATGCCAATAACCAACTGCACCCGGGGCTTGGGGGCCTTCGAATCCTCTGCCGTCATGCCGTTGACCGTACGGTATGGCCAGTTCGCCGGTGGCCACGGCCGCCGCGGAGACGGGTGCGACCACCGTCGATCATCGTGAGTTGTGTGGACTGACGAAGAGACGGTGGCCGCAGGTCACGGCATAGATCCCGGTCGTTGCCGGGAGGCGTTCGAGGTGGCCATGGGCCGGATCGCGGGCCGGTTCGCCCGGGTCGAACCCCGGCTGCGGGCCAGGTGGTTGGTGCTGGGCCTGTTGTCGGGCCTGCCGCGCAAGAACTGCTGGACGATCGCGGAATGGGCCGGGGAGTCCACCCCGCACGGCATGCAGCATCTGTGGTGCCGAGCCGTCTGGGATGCCGATGACGTCCGTGATGACGTGCGCGAATACGTCGTCTAGCACCTCTATGACGATGCCGCGGTCCTGGTTGTCGACGAGACCGGAGACGTGAAGTAGGGCACCCACACGGTTGCGGTCCAGCGCCAGTACACCGGAACGGCTGGCCGGATCGGGAACTCCCAGGTCGCGGTCTACCTCGTCCACGCCGGCGAGCGCGGGCACGCCGCGGTGGACCGGGAGCTGTACGTCCCGCGCTCCTGGACGTGCGATCCGGACCGTTGCCGGGCAGCCGGACTCGGCCAGGACACCGTCTTCGCGGCCAAGCCAGACCTGGCCCTCACGATGATCGAACGGTTCCTGGACGCCGGACACCACGTCGGCTGGGCCACCGGGGACGAGGCCTACGGCAACAGCCCAAGACTCCGTACGGCCTTGGAGGAACGCGGCATCGGCTATGTCCTCGCGGTGGCCTGCTCAGCCGATGGCGACGTCCTCGATGAGGGCCATCGCCGTCCACACAGGTTGGTGGACTCGCATGATGGCTGTCGCCCGTCGCCGTGCCGCCCCGACTTCATCCGAGGCTCTCACTGCAAATGCAGAGCGCAATGGCCTTATAGGTCAGCAAATGCAAGGTCTAACGGCCCTACTAGCACGTGAATGCAGGGACCAAGGGGCAGGCTCTCGCCGAGGAGGCCCGCATGCCTTTCACGCGACCGTTGGCATATGCCAGGGTCGACTCACCCCCGGCGCAGGCCCCCCTCCTACGACTGCGCCGGGGCCTATGCGATTCATCCTGTGAAGGGCTTTCATGAATCACCGCCAGCGCATTGCCGGCATCGTCTCCGTAGTCAGCGCGGCCGCACTCACTCTCGGTGCCGCCTCCGCCGCCTTGGCCAGCGACGCCCCCACCAGCACTGAACGGACTGCCGCTGCCATCGAGAAGGCCACCGGCACCACCAGCATCGCCCCGGCCCCGGCCTCAGGCACCACGATCCCTCGTCGGTCCACCGAGGACGCGAAGACTCTCGCCGCGACGGGCGACACCGTGTCCATCACGCTTCCCGGCGCCAAGAACGTCACGGGCACCAAGGCCGGCAAGAACACCACCGTCTACCCCGGAGCGGCCAAGGTCACCGACCTGGCCATCCAGCCCACCACCGACGGCGGCATCCGCGCCCTGGCCGTCCTCAAGAACACCGCCGCCCCGCGCGAACAGCGCTACGACATCGGCCTGCCCGACGCCGCCCGCCTGGTCAAGCTCAACACCGGCGCCGTCGCCGCCATCGCCAAGAACGGCACATTCCTCGGCGGTTTCGCCACCCCCTGGGCCAAGAACGCTCACGGCAACCCCATCCCCACCAGCTACCGCATCGACGGCAACACCCTCATCCAGTCGGTACGGACCACGGACTCCACGGCCTTTCCCGTCGTCGCCGACCCCAAGTGGGTGCACGACGCCGCCAAGGGCACCGCCATGGGACTCGCCACCGGGTGCGTGAGTGGAGCCGTCGCCGGAGAAGGAGCCGGATGCATCCCCGGGGCTGTCGCAGGAGGACTGGGCGGAGCCGTCGCCGGAGCCATCGGCGGCCTGTTCGACTGACAGGCGACGCTGTCGCCCTCCAAGCGCCGACGGCATGACTCGTGAGGAGTACTGCGATGACAGATGACTTGAAGAATCGTCACGCCGGTGCCGAGCGGATCGCCTCGCTTGCGGTGTCGGTCGCCATGGGAGTGTTCCTCGGCATCAACGCGAGCGATCAGTCCTGGGCAGCTTGCATCCTGTGGGGGCTGGCCGGATGCATCGCCGTAATACCGGTAGCCCTAGGCGCCAGGCGAGCCGCCCGGTACGTGAGCAGACGGCGAACGCCCTGACACCTCCGAGCCGGTCCACTCCTCGCACCCACTGGGGACGATGTCAGGAGTGGACCGGTTTTGGCTGTCGTCTCAGCGCAAACCTCAGCAGCCTCACCCCCCACGGGCGGGGCGCCAGCCGCTGCCTCGCGCGGAACCTGGCCCTCGCCGGGCCGCTTGCGATCGGATCCTCCTCGGCGAGCACGCCTTCGTACAGGGCCTGCTGAGCTGCCGTCAGCCGGGCGCGGGGATGTCCGGTGCGTCCTGCCCCAGGGAGCGGATGTCCTCGTTCACGGCCGCAGCAGGGCGCAGGGGGGGCGTGGGAGGCTGGGGTTGGGGGCGTAATGGCATCAGTGCCTTCCCGGATTGCACGCAATCACGCCGCTCGGGCCCTGATCTGCAATCGAGCGCAATCGGCGAGCACGCCCGCATCATCATGCGCATGCTGGTGTCCCAACCAGTCTCGACGGAGGGCCATATGACGCTCAGATTCATCGGCACCACCAGCGATGAGGGCGACTGTCCCACCCTCTACGAGATCGAGGGGACGGACGAGGTCCTCGTCCAGGGCGAGCGCGAGACCGACCCTCAGCACCTCGCCGTACTCCGCGACGTCAAGGAGACCCAGACCGTCGTACGCGTTCCCCGCTCGCTCCTCAACCGGTACGCCCCGCGCGCGGAGGCGCCTGAGCTGGTCCTGTTCGCCGAGGTGTCCCGCCTGTTTCGCGACTTCCGCCACACTGCCTGGCGTCTGGAGACGCGCCGCGGCTACGCCTCTGACCGCAGGAGTCTGAAGTGGCAGCAGTTCCTCGCGGGCGAGGACATCGCGTCTGCCCCCGAAAGCGCCTGGCTGGCGAATGTTCGTGAGCAGACGTCGCAGGGGAAACGGTTCGAGCGCGTCCGGCTGGTCGATGAACCGCTCACCCAGGGGCAGCAGTTCCTCCTCGCGAGCGGACGCAGCAACGTCGCAGCGGGCGAGGACATCAGGAACCTCACCCGGGCCGAAGCGGCGCGGCTCCGGCTGCCGGACTTCGACTTCTGGCTCTTCGACTCGAAGGTCCTCGTGCGGTTCGCCTTCGACGACGAGGACACCACCCTGGGCGTGTACGTGACCGAGGACCCCGCCGAGGTCGTCGCTGCGTGTCAGGCCCGGGACGCGGCCTGGCATCACGCGATCCGTACCGCCGAGTTCATCGAGAAGGTACGTTCGCCGATGTGAGCACGGGCTTCCAGACAGCCAGAGAGGCCCTCGGCGCGCGCCTTCGGGAGCTGCGCGTCGAGGCTGGTCTGGAAGGCAAAGACCTCGCCGCACGGCTCGGGTGGCAGACATCGCGCGTCTCTCGGCTCCAGAACGGCAAGCAGACGCCGACGCGCGAGGATCTGTCCGCCTGGGCTGAGAGAGTCGACCGGCCGGACGTCGTCGATGAGCTGCACGGGCTGCTGGCTGCTCTGAGTGCGAAGGAGCGGCACCGATCCTGGCGGCGGCAGCTCGCGGGCGGGCACCGCGGACGGCAGGAAGTCGGCGTCAAGCTGACGGACGCGACGAGGCAGATCCGCGGCCTCGAAGTGTCACGGATCCCGGGCCTGTTCCAGACCCGGAGTACGCGCGCGTGGTCTTCGACGGCTTCGCGGAGTTCCGTGGGATTCCGCCGACGACCGAGGACGCCGTAGAGGCGCGGATGCGCCGGCAGGAGTCCCTCTGGGACCCGGCGAAGAGCTTCCACTTCGTGCTTCGCGAGGCCGCCCTCTACCACCGCCCCTGCCCGGCTGACGTGATGGCCGCGCAGCTCGACCGCCTGTACAACCTCGTCGGCCAGCGGCGGATCGAGCTGGGCGTCATTCCCTTCGGCGCCCAGCTGCGCCGTACGGCCCCGCACGCCTTCTGGATCTACGACCGCCGCCTTGTCATCGTCGAGACCATCAGCGAGGAGCTGTGGCTCACGGGTGACGGCGACATCGCGGTGTACGAGCGGGCGTGGGACTGGCTGACGGAGTCTGCCCTGGGCGGTCCTGCGGCCCGGCGGCTGATCGGTCGTGCACGCGCCGCGCTTGACCTCCCCTGAGCAAGCCGCCGCAAGCGGCCCGACGGTATTCGCAATCACGCGCAATCGATCAATGGCAGTCGTCGCTGCCGTCCTAACGTGCTGGTCATGGACGCGCCGACGCGCGTCGCGCACTGCGACGCGGCCGACGCCCCGCTGGCCTCCAGCTTCCCGCGCCCCGAGATCGTGCGCGAGGTCCGGGACATGGGCGGCCTCGACCCCCTCGCCAGCGGCATGCACTGGCTCGCCGCCGAGGCAGCCCTCACCGTGGCGCTCAGCGCGCTCCAGCGGATCCCCACCCGCCACCGCGGACCGCTCCTCGTGGACGTCGGCGCCCAGTGCGCCTGGTGGCCCGTGCCCTTCGACACGGTCGAGCGCCTCGCCGACGTACGGACCCTGGTCGCCCATCCGCCGGGCTGGCACAGGCCGCCTCACACCAGCCGATCGGCTCGGCGCCGCGCTCGGCCCGGGCGGCCCCAGACTTCCCGCGGAGGCGTTCGGATGACCCTGCACAACGACCACACACCGCCCGCCCCCACACCCGTCGAGGAACGCCTGCGTGCCTGGGACGCCAAGGAGCTCGACCGCCTCGCGGTGTCGATGCTCATCGAGGAACGCGAACTCCTGGCCCGGCCCGCCGTGCAGCGCATCCTGGTCGTGCAGACCGAGGGCCGCGTGTTCGCGGACTGGACCCGCCTGTCCCTGCGCCTCGCCGAGCCGGGCCTCGACGAGCCCGCGTACGCCTTCACGGAGGTGGTCCTCGCCATCGCGCTCGGCCGGCAGGTCCTCCTCGACCGCGTCCTGCCGCTCGGCGAGCGCCGCTTGGCGAGCGCGCTGCCCGCACTGGCCGTGCGGGCCGGGGCCGACTCCCTCGCGGTGGGGGTCCGGTCATGACTCCCACCGTGGACCAACTCGATCTCGCCGGACTCGTGGAGGCGAGTATGGCCGCCTTGGGCGAGCTCCCCGCTGCGCAGGCGACCGCCCCGTTGCACCGGCGCCCGGTCACCGAGATCCGCCTCCGTCTGCCACGGGCGGAGCGGGCCGCGGCCGAGGCCCCGGAGCGCAGCCGCGAGTGGTACGCGCACCTGCGGTGATCGACGCGACCCACGACGCCCTGCTGATGAACGGCGACGAGCCGGGCCCGAGCGACAGCCCGCTCATCGCGGCGATGAACCTCGCCGAGCTCGGTCGGCGGCTGCGGGACCTGATGGCGTACCCGGCCGGAGGCGAGGGCGCGTGAGCGAGGGTGTGCGACTGTGCTGGCGGTGTGATCAGCCGATCCGGCCGGGGGCGGGCGGGCTGAGTCGGTCTCGAAGGACTCGGCTTCGGGTGCCGGGGCAGTGGTGGTCCGGCATGGGGATCCGTGCCCTGTCGAGGAGCGTTATCCGGGGTTCAGCGGCAGAGGAGTTCCGCGAGCGGCACGTTGAGCGCGTCGGCGATAAGCAGCCACACCTCGACAGGACCGGCGCGCGCCGAGACCCCGCCCGCGCCGTCGGCGGCCGCCCGTTCGCCGTGAGCATCCCTCACTCGACGGGCGGGCGGCTTCTGCCGATCTCGGGCCGCTCGGGCACTGCGAAGGCCCCTGCGGGCGAATCTGCAGGGGCCTTCGCGGCGTACGGGATGCGGCTCTGGGAGGTGACTTGGGAGACGGACCGGGAGGTGATCAAGGAAAAGTGGCCCTCAGGCCCTCTGACCAGCTCCAGTTGTCTCTAGATCCACACATCGAGAAATGGGCATCAGGGGCCCCGGCTAGTCGGCGGATTCTCCCGCGTGGGGGCTCAGTTCGCCCATGCCCACCAGGATGAACAGGACGATGCCCAGGAGGATGCGGTAGTAGACGAAGGGCATGAAGCTCTTGGTCGTGATGAACTTCATGAACCACGCGATGACGGCGTAGCCGACGACGAAGGCGATGATCGTCGCGAAGATGGTCGGGCCCCAGGAGACGTGGCCCTCGCCCGCGTCCTTGAGTTCGTAGGCGCCCGAGGCGAGGACCGCCGGGATGGCCAGGAGGAAGGAGTAGCGGGCTGCGGACTCGCGGGTGTAGCCCATGAGGAGGCCGCCGCTGATGGTCGCGCCGGAGCGGGAGACGCCGGGGATCAGGGCCATGGCCTGGCACACGCCGTAGATGAGGCCGTCCCTGACGTTGAGCTGCTTGAGGTCCTTGCGCTCGCGCACCGCGCGGTGCTTGCCGCCGACCTCGTCGCGCGCGGCCAGGCGGTCGGCGAAGCCGAGGACGATGCCCATGACGATCAGGGTCGTGGCGATGAGCCTCAGATCCCGGAACGGGCCCTCGATCTGATCCTTGAGCGTCACGCCGAGCACGCCGATCGGGATCGAGCCCACGATCACGAGCCAGCCCATCTGCGCGTCGTGGTCGGACCGCGGCACCCTGCCCACCAGCGAGCCGAACCACGCGTAGAGGATGCGGCCGATGTCCTTGCGGAAGTAGATCAGGACGGCGGTCTCGGTGCCGATCTGCGTGATGGCGGTGAACGCGGCACCCGGGTCGTGCCAGCCCGCGAACGCCGCGGTCAGCCGCAGGTGCGCGCTGGAGGAGATCGGGAGGAACTCGGTCAGTCCCTGGACGAGTCCGAGGATGAACGATTCGAGCCAAGACATGAGAACTGCGCCGTCCAGTTACTGATCGTGCGCTGACCCGTGTGGTGGCGGTCAGAAGCGGTGAAGGGGGACCGGGGCGGCGAGTGGTGGTCGGGCAGGAAGGGGTGGTGGTGGAGGGGATCACGTGCCTCGCCGGGGGCAGCGTAGCGTCACAAAGTTACGGGTCCGCGTGAGGGCCGTGTGTTGGCGGCCGAATGCTTTCTTCTGGTTGCCTTTCGCCGGTGCTGCCGGTGCTGCCGGTGCTGCCGGTGCTGCCGGTGCTGCCGGTGCTGCCGGTGCTGCCGGTGCTGCCGGTGCGTCCCCGTTCGCTGTCCCGACGCGTCCCCGTCTCCCGCTCCCGCCGCGTCCGCCGCCCGGTCACACCCCCGCAGGCCCCGTGACCGTCCACCCCGGCACCTGCGGATGTGCCGTCAGGTCCTCGTGGCGGACCTCGGTGCCGCAGTGGGCGCAGGTGACCACGGGTGCGAGCGTGTGCCCGCAGGCGTGCTCGACGATCATGGGGCGGTCCTCGTCGGGGCGCAGATGGCGGTCGCCCCATGCCATCAGGGTCATCAGGACGGACTCCAGTTCCAGGCCCGCGGGCGTCGGCCGGTACTCGAAGCGCTGGGGGCGCTCGCTGTAGCGGACCTTCTCCAGGACGCCCGCGTCGACCAGGCGGCGCAGCCGGGCCGTCAGGACGTCGCGCGGGGCGCCCGTGTTGCGGGCCAGCTGGTCGAAGCGCCGGGCGCCGAGGAAGACCTCGCGCAGGACGAGCAGGGAGTACTTCTCGCCGACCAGGGCGAGGGTGTCGGCGATCGCGCAGGGACGGGGGCCCTTCACGGCCGTGGCCGCCGGGCGCCGCCGGTCCGGCGCGGCCTCGGTGCCGGAGGACGCCCCCTCCGAAGGGTTCGCTCCTTGAGGAGGGTTCGTCCTCCGCGCAGAGCCCGCCCCCCGCGGAGGGGACTCGCGGGCGGTCTCCCCTCCAGGTGCCGCCTCCCGGGCGATCGACTGCGGCTGCGGCTGCGGCTGGGGGTCCTTCGTCGAGGGCATGGAAGTCAGTCTACGGGTGGGTTGGAAAAACAAACTCACTTGGTTACCGTGGAGTACGCAAGTGCGTCCAGTTTTCAAACTCGTTCCCAGGCCGCCGGGCACACGGCCCGGCCTGTCGAGAGGCACCCTCATGCGCGACGCCGTCATCGTCGAAGCGGTACGCACCCCGGTCGGCAAGGGAAAGCCGGGCGGCTCCCTCCACCACGTCCACCCCGTCCAGCTCCTCGCGCACACCCTGCGCAGCCTCGTCGAGCGCAGCGGCATCGACGCGGCGCGGATAGACGACGTGATCGGCGGCTGCGTCGACCAGGTCGCCGAGCAGGCCATGAACACCACGCGGTACGCCGCCCTGGCCGCGGGCTTCCCGGAGTCCGTGCCCGCCACCACCGTCGACCGCCAGTGCGGCTCGTCCCAGCAGGCCGTGCACTTCGCCGCACAGGGCGTGATCGCGGGCGCGTACGACATGGCGATCGCATGCGGCGTGGAGTCGATGAGCCGCGTGCCGATGTGGTCGAACGTGCCCGCGGGCGCCGACCCCTTCGGCCCCGGCATCGCCGAGCGCTACCCCGAGGGGCTCGTCCCGCAGGGCGTCAGCGCCGAGCTCATCGCCGCCAAGTGGTCCATCAGCCGTGAGGAGATGGACGTCTTCGCCACCGGCTCGCACCAGAAGGCGGCCCGCGCCTGGGCGGGCGGCCTCTTCGACGCGGAGGTCGCGCCGCTCGACCACGTCACCCGCGACGAGTCCGTGCGCCCCACCACCACGCCCGAGGTCCTCGCCGGGCTCAAGCCCGCCTACGAGGACCCGGCGTTCGGCGCGCGCTTCCCGCAGATCGACTGGTCGGTGACGGCCGGGAACACCAGTCCCCTGAACGACGGGGCGTCCGCCGTGCTCATCACCACCAGCGAGAACGCCGCCCGGCTCGGCCTGCGCCCGCTCGCCCGGCTGCACAGCTTCGCCGTCGCGGGCTCCGACCCGCTCCTGATGCTCACCGGCATCCTGCCCGCCACCGAGCAGGTGCTGCGCCGGGCCGGTCTGACGCTCGACGACATCGACCTGTTCGAGGTCAACGAGGCGTTCGCCAGCGTCGTCCTGGCCTGGCTGCGGGAGACCGGCGTCGACGAGCGGAAGGTGAACGCGCACGGCGGCGCCATCGCCCTCGGCCACCCGCTGGGCGCGAGCGGGACGCGGATCATGACCACCCTCGTCCACGCCATGCGGGCCCGCGGGGCGCGCTACGCCCTGCAGACGATGTGCGAGGCCGGGGGACTCGCCAACGCGACCATCCTCGAAGCCGTGTGACGCCCGGGGCCGGGCCTCCGCCGCGCCGGCCCCCGCCGAGCCGGGCCCGTGCCCCCGCCGGAGCGGAACCGCCCGGTCAGTTCCCGCGCAGCCGGTGGCGCTTGCGCCAGGCCACCGCCGCCGCCCCGAGGCCCGACACCGCGATGAAGCCCATCGCGAGGAGGAACGCGGGCGAGGTCGGGGTGTCGGCGCGGGCGCCCGCTATCACGTAGGCGGCCGTGTTCGGGACCGAGCCGACGGCCGTGGCGAGGAGGAAGGGGAGCCAGCCCATCCGGGAGACGGCCGCGCAGTAGTTGGCCGCCGCGAACGGCACGCCGGGGAAGAGGCGCACCGCGAGCATCGAGCGGAAGGCGTGGCGGCTGAGCTGGCCGTCGGCCGCCTTCAGCCAGCGGCCGCGCAGCAGCGGCCGCAGTGCGTCCTGGCCGAGGATCCGGCCGAGCCCGAAGGAGGCACCGGCTCCGAGGACCGTGCCCGCGACCGCCGCGGCGAGCCCCGCCTGCGAGCCGAACAGCGCGCCCGCCGCGAGGTTGAGCAGCGGCCGCGGCACGAACGCGACCGTGCACGTGCCGTACGCCACCGCGAACACGCACACCGCGGCGGCCCCCGTGAGCTGCGGCGGCCAGCCGTCGGCGAGCAGCCGCTGCGGCTCGAAGAGCAGCACGCACGTGCCGGCCGCGGCGAGCAGCAGCACGAGCAGGGACAGCCGCGACCACGGCGAGAGGAGCACCCGGGTGCAGCGCACGGCGAGGCCCCGCGGGGGAGCGGCAGCGGTGTCGAGCATCCGGGGAGACTAACCGACAGATGCGTCTGATCGCCGTATGGTGCGTCTCATGAGCGTCACAGTGCCGCGCAGTTCCCTCGCCGACACGGTCGTCGACCGGCTCACCGCGAGCTACACGGAGGCGGCCGATCCGGTACGGGCCGCGGAGATGCGCGCGTACATGAAGGACGTCGCGCCGTTCCTCGGCATCGCCTCCACGGTGCGCCGGGACCTCGCGCGGGCGGTCCTCGCGGGCACCCCGCGCCCCGACGAGGCCGACTGCGCGGCGCTCGCGCTGCGGTGCTGGCGGCTGCCCGAGCGCGAGTACCACTACTTCGCGGTCGACTACCTGCGGCGGCACGTGAAGCGCTGCTCGTCCGGCTTCCTGCCGGTGGCCCGGCACCTGGTGACGACCGTCCCCTGGTGGGACACCGTCGACCTGCTGGCCGCGCACGTCGTCGGCGGCCTCGTGGCCGCTGACCCGGAACTCGCGGCCGACATGGACGCGTGGAGCGAGGACGACGACCTCTGGGTGGTCCGCACCGCCCTGCTCCACCAGCTGCGCTACAAGGAGCGCACGGACTCCGACCGCCTCTTCGCGTACTGCGCGCGGCAGGCCGGGCACCCCGACTTCTTCGTCCGCAAGGCCATCGGCTGGAGCCTGCGCGAGTACGCCAAGACCGATCCGGACGCGGTGCGGGCCTTCGTCGAGCGCCACCGGGCCGCGCTGTCGCCGCTCTCCGTGCGCGAGGCCCTGAAGAACATCGGCGGCTGACGGGCTCTCAGGGACACGAGGGGCGCAACTGCCGTACGTGACCGGTGCGTCGCAGAAAATCATTCGACGCCCGGCGCCGGGTCAGCCATGATCGTCGACATGTTCCGGCACGCCTCTCCCACAGCTCCGACCGCGGTCGCGGTCGCTGCGAAGGCTGCCGCTGTTCCTTTCGACGGCGCCCGAAGCTGACTCTCCCCGGACATTCCGGCGGACCCCTCAGGGGGAGGGTCGGCCAGGCCCCAGGGGTCCCCGTCCGACGGCCGCGCGCCGCGGGCCCCACCTTTCGAGTTCCGGAGAAGGAACCACCATGTCCAAGACCGCTTACGTCCGTACGAAGCCGCATCTGAACATCGGCACGATGGGCCACGTCGACCACGGCAAGACCACCCTGACCGCCGCCATCACCAAGGTGCTCAGCGAGCACGGCACCGGCACGTTCGTGCCCTTCGACCGCATCGACCGCGCGCCCGAGGAGGCGCAGCGCGGCATCACCATCAACATCGCGCACGTCGAGTACGAGACCGACACGCGGCACTACGCGCACGTGGACATGCCCGGTCACGCCGACTACGTCAAGAACATGGTCACGGGCGCGGCCCAGCTCGACGGCGCCATCCTCGTGGTGTCGGCGCTCGACGGGATCATGCCGCAGACCGCCGAGCACGTCCTCCTCGCCCGCCAGGTCGGCGTCGACCACATCGTCGTGGCGCTGAACAAGGCCGACGCCGCCGACGAGGAGCTCGCCGACCTCGTGGAGCTGGAGGTGCGCGACCTGCTGTCCGCGCACGGGTACGGGGGCGACTCCGCGCCCGTGGTCCGGGTCTCGGGCCTCAGGGCGCTGGCGGGCGACCCCCGCTGGACCGCGGCGATCGAGGCGCTGCTCGACGCCGTGGACACGTACGTGCCGATGCCGGAGCGCCACGTCGACGCGCCGTTCCTGCTGCCGGTGGAGAACGTCCTGACGATCACCGGCCGCGGCACGGTCGTCACGGGTGCCGTCGAGCGCGGCACGGTCCGCGTCGGCGACCGCGTCGACGTCCTCGGCGGCCTCGGCGCCGACACGGAGACGGTTGTCACCGGCCTGGAGACGTTCGGCAAGCCGATGGAGTCCGCGCAGGCCGGTGACAGCGTGGCGCTGCTGCTGCGCGGCGTGCCGCGCGACGCCGTCCGCCGCGGGCACGTGGTCGCCGCGCCCGGCAGCGTCCGCCCGAGCCGCCGCTTCACCGCGCAGGTGTACGTCCTCTCGGCCCGCGAGGGCGGTCGTACGACACCGGTGGCCACCGGCTACCGGCCGCAGTTCTACATCCGCACCGCGGACGTGGTCGGCGACGTCGACCTCGGCGAGGCCGCCGTGGCCCGCCCCGGCGACACGGTCACCCTGACCGTGGAGCTCGGGCGTGACGTTCCGTTGGAGCCGGGCCTCGGCTTCGCGATCCGCGAGGGCGGACGGACGGTGGGCGCCGGCACGGTGACGGCTGTCGCCTGAGGTTCCGGTGAGGGGGTCCGGCCCGGGGAGGCCGGGCCCCCCTTTCGTTCGGCGGGGGCCGTGGTGGGGCGAAGGCGGGCACAATGGGGCGGTGGACCAGCCTGCCGATGCCCCCGACCCCACGCCGATAGCCGATGCCGAGCGGCCTTCCGAGCGCGAGCCGGAGCCCGAGCCCGGGTCCGGCTCTTCGGACGAGCCCGTGCCCGTCACCCGCGTCGTCGACCACGGCACCGCCAAGCTGCTGCCCGACGTGGACCGCGACCGCGCCTGGCTCCTGACCGTCGACGGTGCCCCGCAGTCGTACGTCGACCTGGACGCGCCCACGCATCTGGAGTTCGAGTACGCGCGCAGGCTCGCCCACGTCCTGGACACCCTCGCCGCGCCGGGCCTTCCGCTGGACGCCCTGCACCTCGGTGGGGGCGCCCTCACCCTGCCCCGCTACCTCGCGGCGACCCGGCCCGGCTCCCGGCAGGACGTCGTCGAAGCCGACCTGGCGCTGCTGCGGCTCGTCGTCGAGAAGCTGCCCCTGCCCCGGGAGCCGGGGATCCATCTGCACGGCACGGACGCCCGGGCCTGGCTGGAGGCCGCGCCCGCCGACAGCGCGGACGTGGTCGTGGGCGACGTCTTCGGCGGCTCGCGCGTGCCCGCGCACCTCACGTCGGATGCGTACGCCCGTGCCGTCGACCGGGTCCTGCGCGCCGACGGCGTCTACGCGGCCAACCTCGCCGACGGCGCGCCGTTCGACTTCCTGCGCTCCCAGCTGGCCACGTTCGCCGAGTGCTTCGCGGAGCTGGCCCTGATCGCCGAGCCCGCGCTGCTGCGGGGGCGTCGCTTCGGCAACGCCGTGCTGGTCGCCTCGCACGGGCCGCTCGACGTCGAGGCGTTGGTACGGCGGGCCAGGGCCGACGTGTTTCCCGCGCGGGTCGTGCACGGGGACGAGCTGCGGCGGTTCGTGGGGCCCGCGCGAGCGGTGCGGGACGGGGACGCCGTGGCCTCACCGGAGCCCCCGGGCGGCGCCTTCAGCGTGGGCTGACCCCCGCCGCCACCGCGGCGCGGACCCTCCCGCCCGAGTGGCCAGGGCTCGCCCCACACCGTGCGGGGGCGGGGGTGCGGGGCGGGCGGTGGAGAAGGTCAGGACTCGTCGGTCTCGCCGTTCAGGCGCACCGTGGCGAGGATCTTCTTGACCAGCGTGTCGGGAACCTCCCCCTTCACGCCCTTCGCCCCGTGCAGCGTCCACGCGACGTAGTCACCCGCGCCGTTCTTGAAGGCGAACGTCGTGGCCTTGCCGTTGGAGTCGCACTTGCCCGAGCCGGGGTCGCCGACCGAGGTCGTGGTGACGACGCTGCCCTCGATGCCCGACTTGGTGGTGTACGACTCCACCTTGCCGATCTTGACGTTCTTCTTGTCGGCCTTCTTCTGGCCGGTGTAGCCGCCGAAGACCCACCACGCGGAGTCGTTGCGGGCGACCTGCTTGGTGCTCTTGGCGCCGTTCTGGCCCTTGGTGCCGACGCTGGCGAGCGAGGAGTCGTTCATCCGCCCGTCCTTGTCCTCGTCGGAGGAGCACCACTTCTCTTTGTAGATGGCCGGGGCGGACATGATGATCAGGGGCTTGGAGCCGTCGCCCTTGTTGTGGTCCTCGAAGCCGACGAACGTGTCGGGGGTCTTGACCGTCCAGTCCGGCGGCACGTCGAAGGCGGTGCCCCACTTGGGGTTCACCACGACCTGCCAGCCGGGGACCGTCGGCTTGGGGTCGTTGCCGGTGCCGCGCGGGTTGTCGTCGTCCGACGGCTCGGGGCTCGGCTTCTTGGTGGCCGACTTGGACGGCTTGGCGGCCGCTCCGTCGGACTTGTCGTCGTCGCCACCGCTGAAGACCAGGAAGCCGGTCACGCCCGCGGCCACGACGACGGCCGCCACGGCGACCAGGGCCGTGACCTTCGTCCGGTTGCCGCCGCCGTTGCCCCCGCCGCCTCCCGCGTCCGGGCCGCCGGGCTGCGCCGTCCCCATCGGGAACGTCGGCGCGCCCCACTGGGGCTGCCCGCCGGTGGGCTGGCCCCCGGTCGGCTGCTGGTACGGGTTCGGCTGCTGGTAGCCGGGCTGCTGGTACGGGTTGGGCTGCTGGTACCCGGGCTGCTGATACGGGTTGGGACCCGGACTCTGCGGGTTCTGCTCGCCCCCGGGCGGCTGCTGTTCTGGCCACATGGCCAGTAACCATAGATGGGCTCAGGCCCCAGGTGCCACGCCCGGTCAGCGGCCGGACGGGCACCGGCCATGACCTCGTACGAAGCCGTGACGAACCGGTGAAGAAGCGGTGGACGAGGTGGTGGGAATGGTGTGGTGCGTGAGCGGAAAGGCGGTGCATCCCCTAGTGCCCGGTGTGCCCGGTGTGCCGGAGGGCGGCGCGGCTCACGACTCCGTCGCGTCGCCGTACAGGCGTACCGTGCTGAGGATCTTCATGATCGTCTCGTCCGGGATCTCCTCCTTGACGTCCTTCGCGCCGTAGAGGCTCCACGCCACGAAGTCGCCCTCGGCGTTCTTGAAGCCGAACGTGATCGCCTTGCCGTCCGAGGCGCACTTGCCCTGCTGGGGCGTGTGCCGCGAGCGGGACCACGCGATGCTGCCCTTGATGCCCGCCTTGGTGGTGTACGGCTTGGCCTTCTCGTCGAAGTGCAGGCTCTTCTTGTCCGGCTGCGTGTAGCCGCCGAACACCCACCAGGCGACCTGGTTCACCGCGACCTCGTCGGTGTTCTTCGCGCCGTTGGCCCCCTTGGTGCCGACCGCGCCGAGCTCCTTGTCCTCGGTGCGCCCGTCCCTGTCCTCGTCGGAGGTGCACCACTTCGACTTGAAGTACGCGGGCCCCGACATGGTCATCAGCGGCTTGCCGGTCTTGACGTCCTCGAACGCGACGATCGCGTCCGGCTTCCTGACGTCCCAGTCGGGCGGCACGTCGAAGGCGGTGCCCCACCGGGGGTTCACCACGACCTGCCAGCCGGGGACGGTCGGCTTGGGGCCGCCCGCGGTGCCGCGCTCGTCGTCGTCGCCGTCGGCCGCGCCGGAACCCGGCTTCGCGGGGGCGGACGCGGACGGCTTGCCCTCGGCCCGCGGGGACTTGCCGCCCTCGTCGTCCTTGTCGTCGAGGAGCAGGAAACCGGTCACGCCCGCGGCCACGACGACGGCCGCCGCCGCGACGACGGCGATGACCTTGGTCCTGTTCCCGCCACCGCCACCGCTGCCGCCGTCACCCGTCGGTGCCTGGGGCACGCCCGCGGGGACCGTCGGCGCGCTCCACCGGCCGGGCTGCCCGGCCGGGGCCGCCTGCTGGTACGGCGACGGCTGCTGGGCGCCCGGCTGCTGGTAGCCCGGCTGTTGGTAGGGGTTGGGCTGCTGATATCCCGGCTGCTGGTACGGGTTCTGCTGCTGCGGGTTCTGCTCGCCCCCGGGCGGCTGCTGTCCTGGCCACATGGCCGGTAACGATACGTGTGGCTGGTTGATGTGCTCACAACCACCCCGGGGTGGGCCGACCTCGGGCCTCGCTGACCTCGGCCCGTGCCGACCTCAGCGCTTCTCGGGCGACCGGTACTCGCGCACCGTGCGCAGGATCGCGCGTACCGTCCGCTCCGGGATCTCCTCCTTGACGCCCTTCACGCCGTGGAAGGACCAGGAGAGGAACTCGCCGTCGGCGTTCTTGAAGCCGAACGTGGTGGCCTTGCCGTCCGTGTCGCACGCGCCCTTCTTCGGCACGCCGGAGGAAGCGGCCGTCACCAGGCTGCCCTTGAGGCCCGACGCGGTCGTGTAGGACTCCGCCGGGCCGGCGGTCACCTTCTTCTTGTCCGGCTGGGCGTACCCGCCGTAGACCCAGGCCGTCGCGTTGCTCCGGGCGATCTCCGCCGTGCTGCTCGCGGTCTTGTTGCGCTTGGTGCCCGCGAGGCCGAGGGGCGTGTAGTCCTTCCTGCCGTCCTTGTCGTCGTCCGACGCGCACCAGCGCTCTTTCAGGACGGCGGGGGCCAGCATGGCGACGAGGGGGGTGTCCGAGGGGTCGTCGTTCTCCGCGACCCAGGTGGCGTAGTCGGCCGACTTCAGGTCCCACTGCGGCGGGACGTCGAAGGCGATCCCGTCCCTGGGGTTCACGACCGTCTTCCAGCCCGGCACCGTCGGCCCGGGGCCGTCGTCCGTCCCCCGGCGGTCGGAGTCCTCCGGCTGCGCGGGGCGGGGTGCCTTGGTCGTGGAGCGGGCCGGCCCGGGCGCCGCCGCGTCGTCCTCGTCGCCGCCGAGGACCACGAAGGCGGTGGCGGCAGCGGCCACGACGACCACCGCGGCGGCGGCGACGGCGACGACCCTGGTCCTGCGGCCGCGCCCGCCCGGCGGGGCGGCGGGCGCCGCGGACACCGTCGGCGCGTTCCACGGCTCCTGTGGCGAGGGTGCCGGGGCGTGCTGCCGGTAGGGGTCGGGCTGCTGGTAGCCCGGCTGCCGGTACGGGTTCGCGTCCTGCCCCGGGCCGGGGTCCGGCTGCCGGGGTCCATCGGGTTGATCTTGTCCTGGCCACATGGGCGTCCACGATAGGCCCGAGGGGAACGGTCGTTCGCACAAGCCTGGCCAAGCGCTGCTACTCGTGGGTAACATCCCGGTCATGAGCGCAGACCAGATGTCGATCGGCGAGATGCTCGCCGCCACCGTGCCGATGGCCCGGACCCTCAACCTGGAGTTCCTGGAGACGACCCCCGAGCGGGCCGTGGTCGAGCTGCCGGACCAGGCGGAGTACCACAACCACGTGGGCGGGCCGCACGCCGGCGCGATGTTCACCCTGGGCGAGTCCGCGAGCGGGGCCATCGTGCTCGCCGCGTTCGGGGACCAGCTCTCGCGGGCCGTGCCGCTCGCGGTGTCCGCGGACATCGCGTACAAGAAGCTCGCGATGGGCCGGGTCAGGGCCACCGCGACGCTGGGGCGCCCGGTCGCGGACGTCGTCGCCGAGCTCGACGCGGGGCAGCGCCCCGAGTTCCCCGTGGCCATCGCCCTCACCCGCGAGGACGGCGCCGTGACCGGCGAGATGTCCGTGACGTGGACCCTGCGGCCCAACGAGCCCAAGCAGGGCGCCACTTCCCCGGCCGGGACGGGCGCGTCTGAGTAGGCGTACTCAGGCGGGCCCGGCCGCGGGCCGTGAGGATCGGGGGCATGGACCTGCCGATCGCGCCGCCCGCCCACGACGCCTCCGCCCGCACCCGGGCCGACACCGGTCCCGACGTCGGCGCGGCCGTCGGGCTCTTCGTGGCCCAAGTCCTCGTCCTCGCCGGGATCCTGGCGGCGTGGATCGCGAGCGGCCTCACCTTCGACCCCGCCGCCCGCGCCGAGTTCGACCGCCTCGACGGCTATCTCGTCGCCTCCGCCTGCGTGGGCGGTCTCGCGCTGCTCGCCACCGGTGTGGCGGTGCGGGCGCGGGCCCCGGTGACCGCCTGGAGCCAGGGGTTCACGGCCGTGATGATCGCCGTGGCGGTCCTCGCCGGGTTCTCGTACCAGCGGCACGAGGACGAGGCGCGGCAGCCCGCGCCCGCGTGGACGGGTCAGGTCGGCTGTCGCAGCGGCGGGGGCAGCCACGAGTGCGCGTCCACGGGCGGCTGAGGCGGCGCGTGGGTGGTGAGGCGTGAGCGGGTAGGCTGCCCCGGCGTGCGCGGTCGTCGCGCGCGCCGGGGGAGTTGTCCGCGTACGGAAGGAACCGGGGTTGCACGTCCAGGAGTGGCTGGAGAACGTACCCGCCGTCAGCGTCTACGCGCTCGTCGGCCTCGTCATCGGCCTGGAGTCACTGGGCATTCCGCTGCCGGGTGAGATCGTCCTCGTCTCCGCGGCGCTCCTGTCGTCGCAGCACGGCGACGTGAACCCGGTGGTGCTCGGCGCCTGCGCCACCGCCGGGGCCGTGATCGGCGACTCCATCGGATACGCCATCGGCCGCAAGGGCGGCAGACCGCTGCTCGGCTGGCTGGAACGGAAGTTCCCCAAGCACTTCAGCGCGGCGAACGTCGGCAGTGCCGAGCGCTCCTTCCAGAAGTGGGGCATGTGGGCGGTCTTCTTCGGCCGCTTCGTCGCGCTCCTGCGCATCTTCGCGGGCCCCCTCGCGGGCGTCCTGCGCATGCCGTACTGGAAGTTCTTCACCGCCAACGTGCTCGGCGGCATCATCTGGGCGGGCGGCACCACCGCCGTCATCTACTACATCGGCGTGGTCGCCGAGGACTGGCTGAAGCGGTTCTCGTACGTCGGTCTCGGCATCGCGGTGCTCATCGGCATCGGCTCGATGCTGCTGGTCAAGCGGCGGGCGAAGAAGGCCGCCGAGGAGCACGCGGCGAGCGAGGCCGCGGCCGCGTAGGAGCCGTGCGCGAGCGGCCGGGGGCGGGCTTCCGTCCCCGGCCGCTCGCGCATGTGGCGGAAGCGCTCAGTCCTCCTGGGCGTGCGCGGCGCGGTGGGCCTTCGCCAGCTCCACGTACATCGCGCCGTTGAGCGAGATGCCCGCGCGCTCCTCCTCGGTGAGCGGCCGCTTCACCTTGGCGGGCACGCCCGCCACGAGCGAACCCGGCGGCACCCGCATGCCCTGCGGCACCAGGGCCTGGGCGGCGACGAGCGAACCGGCGCCGATCACGGCGCCGTTGAGGACGGTCGCGCCCATGCCGATGAGGCAGTCGTCCTCGACGGTGCAGCCGTGCACGACGGCGTTGTGACCGACCGAGACCCGCTCGCCGATGGTGACCGGGAAGCCGGGGTCCACGTGCAGGCTGCAGTTGTCCTGGATGTTGCTGTCGGCGCCGATCTCGATGGGCCCGCAGTCGGCGCGCAGGACCGCGCCGTACCAGGTGCTCGCGCCCGCGTGCAGCGTCACCTCGCCGATCACCACGGACGTGGGCGCGGTGAACGCCTCCGGGTCGATCCGGGGGTCCTTGCCGCCGATGCCCATGACGAGTGCCTGGTGACTCATCGTTCTCTCCTTGGATCGTTGCGTCCGTCGCGCCTGAGCGAACCGTACGGGACCCCCGTCCCGGCCCGGCGGTGTGGGGTGAAGATCACAGGAGGGGGGAGTGCTCGCCCCGCGCGGGGCTGAGTAACGTGAGCGGGTGCCCAGGAACAAGAACGTGTTCTCATCCTTCGCCGCGTGGCGGCGCGGCGTCGCGCAGCGCGCCGTCCACGCGGGCTGGGCCTGGGTGCAGCGCACCGGCGCGGTCACCGCGCGGCAGCCGGGACGCCTGGAGTTCGGCGCGATCGGCGAGGGCACGAAGCTCGCCTTCCCACAGGGCACGGTCTTCGGCGCCCCCTGGATACGGCTCGGCGCGCACTGCATCGTGGGCGAACAGGTCACGCTGACCGCCGGGTTGATGCCCGACCTCGACCTCGGCCCCGACCCGATCCTGCGCGTCGGCGACGGCGTGGTCCTCGGGCGCGGCAGCCACGTGATCGCCGATACGTCGGTGACGATCGGCGACGACTGCTACTTCGGGCCGTATGTGTACGTCACCTCGACCAACCACAGCTACGACGATCCGCACACGCCGATCGGCAAGCAGTGGCCGCGCATGGAGCCGGTGACGATCGGCTCCGGCTGCTGGATCGGCACGGGCGCGGTGATCCTGCCGGGCGCCAGGCTCGGCCGCAACGTGGTGGTCGCGGCGGGCGCCGTGGTGCGCGGCGAGGTGCCCGACCACGCCGTGGTGGCGGGGGCGCCCGCGCGGGTCGTCCGGACGTGGTGCGCGGAGCGGGGGTGGCAGCCGCCGCTGCGGACGCCCGCCCCGGTGCCGATCCCGGAAGGGGTCACGCCGGAGCAGCTGCTCGCGCTCGGGGACCTGGAGGACCTCGGCCGCCTCGGCGAGCTGACCGACGCGGCGGACGCCGAGGGCACCGCCTAGCCGGGACCGCCGGTGCGGGGCAACCAGTGCGGGGCCCCGGTGCGTGGCCGCCGCCCCGCGCCGCCTCACCCCGTCGCCAGCAGCACCGTCCCCACCAGGGCGAGGCCCGCGCCCGCCGCCTGCACCCCGCGCAGCCGTTCCTTGAGGACGCCGCGCGCGGCGAGCGCGGTGACCACGGGGTAGAGGGAGGCGAGCACGGCCGCCACGGTGACGGGGCCGCCGCGGGCCGCCATCGCGTAGGTGCCGTTGGCGGCGACGTCCGCGAGGCCCACGAAGGCGAGTGCGGGCAGCGCGGCCCGGACGGCCTGGAGGCCGGTGCCCTCCGGCAGGGCCGCGCCGCCGCGCCGCACGCTGACGTACAGGGCTGTCCCGCCCGCCAGGACGTTGGTGACGCGCTGGACGAACAGCGCGAGGAACAGGCCCGTGACGCTGGTCGAGGCCTCCGCGATCAGGGCCATGACAGCGCCGAAGCCGAAGGCCGCGAGCAGCGTGAGCAGGACCGCCCGGCGCTGCACGGGGGCGCCGCGCAGCTCGGGCCCGCCCGCCAGGACGATGCCGACGACGGCCACGGCGATGCCCGCGAACTGCGCGAGGCCCGGCCGCTCGCCGAGGAACAGGCCGACGCCCACCGGCACCACGACGCCGAGGGAGCCGAGCGGCGAGACCACGCCCATCGGGCCGAGCGCGAGCGCCTTGTAGAAGGAGAGCATCGCGACCGGTCCCACCAGGCCCGCGCCGACGGCGAACCACAGCTGCGGCCCCCACTCGGTCCACGCGCCGGTCGCGACCACCACGACCCCGAGGACGGCCACCGCGATGCACTGGGACGCCACGACCACCGTCAGTGCGGGGATGCGCCGGGTCAGCAGGCCGCCACCGAAGTCGGCGAGGCCCCACAACAGGCTCGTGGCCAGGGCGAACAGCGCTGTCAGTCCTGACATCGGGAACCTCGCAGTACAGTGTGGTGAACCATCGGGAGCCTTCGGGTGCACCACACCGTAGTTCAGTACAGTGAACCCTGTCATCCAAAATATTGGACGGAATGTGTCGGATCTCGACCAGCTCACGCAGTCGCTCGCGCGGAACCTGAAGCGCTGGCGCGGCGAGAGGGGCTTCACGCTCGACGCCCTCGCGGCCCGCTCCGGGGTCAGCCGCGGCATGATCATCCAGATCGAGCAGGCCCGCACCAACCCCAGCGTCGGCATCACCGTGAAGCTCGCCGACGCCCTCGGCATCAGCATCACCACGCTCCTCGACTACGAGCAGGGGCCGCACGTGCGCGTCGTGCCGCCCGAGCAGATGGTGCGGATGTGGTCCACCGACGAGGGCTCCAGCACCACGCTGCTCGTCGGCGCCGAGGCGCGCGGCCCCTTCGAGCTGTGGTCGTGGCACCTGATGCCCGGCGACGGCAGCGACTCCGACGCGCATCCGCCCGGCACCATCGAGCTGCTGCACGTACGGGCGGGGGAGCTCACCCTCGTCGTGGACGGCGCGGAGCACCTCGTGCCCGCCGGGTCCTCGGCGACCTTCGAGGCCAACGTCCCGCACGGCTACCACAACAAGGGCGCCGAGCCGGTGGAGATGACCATGTCGGTGGCGGTCCCGCCCGCGCACGCCGGGTCGTACTGAGGGCCCGCCGCCGCGCGGCGCCCGGCCCCGGCCGGGCCGAACCGCCCTGTTACGGTGCGGACATGCGCGCCCCTCTCGGAAACTTCGACGTCGTCCGCCCCGCCCCGCAGGCCCTCGACCTGCTCGTCGCCCCCGTGGCCGACGCCGTCCGCGCCTGGAGCGGGCCCGTGCCCGCCGACGAGCTGATCCACGTCGACACCGAGCCGCAGTGGGCGGACACCGCCGCGTTCGTGGAGCACTACGGCCCCGAGCTGCTCCAGGAGTCCGCGAACTGCGTCGTCGTCGCCGGGAAGCGCGGCGGCGAGACCACGCTCGCCGCGTGCGTGGTCCTCTCCGGCACCCGCGTCGACGTGAACGGCGCCGTGCGCCGCCAACTGGGCGCCCGCAAGGCGTCGTTCGCGCCGATGGACACCGCCGTGGGCGAGACCGGCATGGAGTACGGCGGCATCACGCCGATCGGCCTGCCCGCGGGCTGGGCGCTGCTCGTGGACACCGCCGTGGCCGCGCTTCCGCACGTCCTGATCGGCAGCGGCAGCCGCCGCGGCAAGCTCATCGTGCCCGGCAAGGCGCTCGCCGACCTGCCGAACGCCGTGCTCATCGACGGCCTCGGCACGGCCTGAGCGTCACTCCAGGCCGCCGCGGCCGATGAGCTGACGCACGATCACGTTCCGCTGGATCTCGTTGGTGCCCTCGCCGACGATCATCAGCGGGGCGTCGCGGAAGTAGCGTTCGACGTCGAACTCCGTCGAGTAGCCGTGCCCGCCGTGCACGCGCACGGCGTCGAGCGCGATCCTCATGGCCGTCTCCGAGGCGCACAGCTTGGCCATCCCCGCCTCCAGGTCGGCGCGGCGCCCCGCGTCGGCCGCGCGCGCCGCGTACAGGGTGAGCTGACGCGCCGCCGTCAGCGACGTCGCCATGTCCGCCAGGTAGTTGCCGACGGACTGGTGGCGCCAGATGGGCTTGCCGAACGCCTCGCGCTCCTGGGCATAGCGCAGCGCGTCCTCGAACGCGGCGCGGCCCACGCCGAGCGCCCGCGCCGCCACCTGGAGGCGCCCGGTCTCCAGGCCGTGCATCATCTGGCCGAAGCCGTGCCCCTCGACCCCGCCGAGCAGCGCGTCCGGGCCCGCGCGGAAGTCCTCGAAAAGCAGCTCGCAGCTCTCCACGCCCTTGTAGCCGAGCTTCGGCAGGTCCCGCGCGACCGTCAGACCGGGCCCGGGCTCGGCGAGCAGCACGGAGATGCCCCGGTGGCGCGGCTCGGCCTCGGGGTCGGTCTTGCAGAGCAGGGCGAACAGGCCGGAGCGGCGGGCGTTGGTGATCCAGGTCTTCGCGCCGTTCACCACGTACCCGGCGCCGTCGCGGCGGGCCACGGTGCGCAGCGCCTGGAGGTCGGAGCCGCCGTCCGGCTCGGTCAGGGCCATCGCCGCGCGGACCTCGCCGGTGGCCAGCCGCGGCAGCCACCGCGCCCGCTGCGCGTCGGTGCCGAACCGCAGCAGCAGCTTCACCACGACGGTGTGGCCGCCCATGGCGCCCGCGAGGCTCATCCAGCCGCGCGCCAGCTCCTCGGTGACCAGGACGAAGCACGGCGTCGACACGGGTGTCCCGCCGTACTCCTCCGGGACCGCGAGCCCGAACACGCCGAGCCGCTTCATCTCCTCGACGAGCGCCTCGGGATACGTGTCGGAGTGCTCCAGGTCGCGGACGACGGGCCGGACCCGCCGGTCCACGAAGTCCCGCACCGTGGCGACGGCCAGACGCTCGGCGGGCGGCAGGCCGTCCAGCGCGCTCACGCGCCCGCCCCCTCGGGGCGCGGCGTGCCGGTCGCGCCCCGCGCGCGCGGCCGGGCGCGGCCGTCGGGGCCGCGCCCGAGTTCGGCCAGGATCTTCTCCGTGTGCTCGCCCGCCGCGGGCACCGGGCCCATGCGGGGGCGCACCCCCGAGAGCCCGGCGGGCGGCAGGAGGGCGCGCATCGGGGGCGCGCCGCCCGGAAGGCCCACCTCCCGCCAGCGCCCGCGCTCGGTCAGGACGGGGTGCTCCAGGAACTCGGCGACCGAGTTGACGCCCGCGTGGGCGATGTTCGCGGCGTCGAGCAGGGCCGCCGCCTCCTCGCCGTCCAGCTCGGCGCACCGCGCCGCGACGATCCCGTCGAGCTCCTCGCGGTGCGCGACCCGGGCCGGACCCGTGGCGAAGCGCGGCTCGTCGGCCAGCTCCGGGCGGCCGAGGAACACCCGGCACAGCGCCACCCACTCCGGTTCGTTCTGCACCGAGAACAGGACCTCCTTGCCGTCGCGCGCGGTGAACACGCCGTACGGCGCGACCGTCGCGTGCCGGGCGCCGACGCGCGGCGGCTGGGTGCCGCCGTAGCGGGTGTAGTACGCGGGCTGGCTCATCCACTCGGCGAGCGCGTCGAACAGGGACACCTCGACCGCCGGGGCCCGGCCGGTCGTCGCCCGCGTGTACAGCGCCGACAGGATGCCGCTGTACGCGTACATCCCGGCCGCGATGTCGGCCACCGAGATGCCGACGCGCACGGCCTCCTCCGGGGTTCCGGTGAGCGAGAGCAGACCCGTCTGGCACTGCACGAGCAGGTCGTAGGCCTTGCGGTGGGCCCAGGGCCCGGACGTGCCGTAGCCGCTGACCGCGCAGGTGACGAGGGACGGGTGGCGGGCCTGGAGCTCCGCGGCCGAGAGGCCGAGCCGGGCGGCCGCGCCCGGCGCGAGGTTCTGCACGAACACGTCGGCCCGCGCGAGGAGTTCGCGCAGCACCTCCTGCCCGTGCGCGGACTTCACGTCCAGGGTGATCGACTCCTTGGAGCGGTTCAGCCAGACGAAATAGCTGGCCTGGCCGTGCACGGTGGTGTCGTAGCGGCGGGCGAAGTCGCCGCCGCCCGGCCGCTCCACCTTGATCACGCGCGCGCCGAGGTCGGCGAGCTGGCGGGTGGCGAACGGCGCGGCCACGGCTTGTTCGAGGCTCAGCACGGTGATGCCGGTCAGGGGCAGGGGGTGCGGCATGCGGGGCTCCATCCTCCCTCGGGCGTCCGGAACTCTTTGTACGGGACAGCGACTCGTCGCGGTACGGGGCGTTGGGGCCGGGGGCCGGGGGCCGGGGGCCGGGGGCCGGGGGCCGAGAGCCGAGGGGGCCGGGAGTCAGGGCGCGTGGCGGCGGGCGGCGGGCGCCGAGGGGCGGGAGCCGGGACGCGTGGCGGCGGACGCCGTTCACCTGATGCTCACGAGGGTCGGCCCGATCCGCCGCGCGGACCTCGTGCGCAGTTCAGCCGGGGCGGTCACCGTGCTGAGTGGGTGCCCCGCCTGTTCCCTTCCGTCGCAGTTCAACGAAGCGTTTCCCCGGACCAGCTCGAAGCCTTCCCACTGGACCGCCGCCCTTGTGGCCCTCCCCTCGAAGCCCCCGCCTTGAGGCCCGTCGTCCTCAGGCCCGTCGTCCCCGTCCGCCCTCGTCCGTCCCCGTCGAGATCGTCCGTCGAACGGAGAACGTACTGTCATGCCCGCGACACCCACGACATCCGCGACACCCACGACACCCGCAACGCCCACGACCCCGTCGGCGCCCCCGCCCGCCCCGGCCCCCGCCCGGACCTCCGGGACCCGCCCCGCCTACGTCCCCTCCATCGCCCACTCCGAGGAGCAGATCCGCGCCGCCCAGCGCCTGCGCTTCCAGGTGTTCGGCGAGGAACTGGGCGCCGCCCTCGACACGCCCCTGCCCGGACACGACATCGACGCCTTCGACGCGCTCGCGGACCATCTGATCGTCACCGAGACCACGAGCGGCGCCGTCGTCGGCACCTACCGGCTCATCCCGCCCGGCCGCGGCGAGCTCTCCTACTCGGCGGGCGAGTTCGACCTGAGCGCCCTGGCCCCGCTGCGGCCCGCGACCATCGAGGCCGGGCGGTCCTGCGTCCACCCCGACCACCGCTCCGGCGCCGTCATCAACCTGATGTGGTCCGCGCTCGCCCGCTACGTCCTGCTCTCCGGCCACCGCTATCTGGCGGGCTGCGCCTCCGTGCCGCTGGCCGACGGCGGCACCGCGGCCGCGAGCGCCTGGCTGCTCGGCACCGCCAAGCACGCCTCGCCGCCCGAGCTGCGCGTCCACCCGCACCGGCCGTGGACACCGCCCGAGCAGCGCGCCGGACACCGGCCGACGTACGCCGACCTGCCGCCGCTGCTGCGCGGATATCTGCGCCTGGGGGCCTGGATGTGCGGGGCGCCCGCGCACGACCCCGACTTCGACTCCGCCGACTTCTTCGTGGTGCTCGACACCCAGCGGCTCAACGAGCGCCACCGCCGCTTCTTCCTCGGCGACGAGGGATCCCGGGGGTCCGTGTGAACCCCTGGTCCGTGGACGCGGGCTGTCCGCGGACCTGCGCCCTGCGGGCCGACTCCCGCGTGGGCGCCGTCGGGGCCGCGCGGCGGTACGCGGCGCTCGGGCACGAGCTCGGGCGGAGCCTGGCCCTCGGGGAGCGGCTCGTCGACGGCGACGCCGTACGGGTCCGGGCGCGGCGGGTCCTCCGGGCGCTCGGCGTGCGGCTCGACGCGGGGCCGGTGCCCCTGACCGTCCCCGGCGGGGGCGCGGGCACGCTCGTCGTCGCCAACCACATCTCCTGGCTGGACGTGGTGGCGCTGCTCGCCGTCGAGCCCGTCGCCTTCGTCGCCAAGCGGGAGGTGGGCCGGTGGCCTCTCGTGGGGACGCTCGCGCGGCGGCTCGGCACGCAGTTCATCGACCGCGAGGGCGGCCGCCGCGAACTCCCCCTGATGGTGGAGGAGCTGGCCAAGACGCTCGCCCAGGGGCGGTCCGTGCTCGTCTTCCCCCAGGCCACGACCTGGTGCTCGGTCTCCGGCGGCCGGTTCCGGCGGGCGGCGTTCCAGGCGGCCGTGGACGCGGGGGCCGCGGTGCGCCCGGTGACCGTGGCGTACGAGGCGGGCGGGGCGGGAAGCACGGCGGCGGCGTTCCTCGGCGACGAGGGGTTCGGGACGTCGCTGCGCAGGGTGGTGGGGGCGCGGGGCCTGAGCGTGCGGATCCTGGCACACGCTCCGCTGTACGGGAGCGACCGCAAGGGCCTGGCCGAGGCGGCCTGGACCGCGGTCACGGGCTGTCGTCCGGTGCCGGGACTTCCGCTCGGCCCGGCGCACTAGGGCCCGCCCGAGGGGCACCTCCCTTTCCCGTGGGCGTCCCGCGCCCCACGGATGTCAGGCACAACGGCTCAGGAACGGCGTAACCGCACCCTCAATCGTTCGCGCCCCGATCATTCGGGAAGCCCCGCCGAGATCCGTCCGCAATGGCGGAATATTCCTCTGGCGGCACCCGCTGGTTGACGGCAGAATCACCATTCCAGTGACGTTCGATTCACTGTCCAGCTCACGTCGAAAATCAGCACAAGCAGCGTGCCGGAAAACACGACGAGAGGACGGTCGATGGACGCGATATCCCCCGCGGAAGGCACCTTCGCCCAGGCCCTGGCGACGCGGCCGCAGAGTGCCCTCATGACGGGCCAGTTCCGGATCAAGCTCTCCTACCCGAGCGGTACGTTCAAGGGCTATCTGAACAGGAACGGCGACAACTGGGCCATCATCAGCCAGGACCCGCTGACCCTCGAATTCTACGAGTGGAACGGCGTGACCTACTACAAGGTTCCAGGCGAGGGCCGGTATCTGTCGGTCAGCAACAACGGATACGGCGGCTTCTACAGCTGGTCCGGGGCATCGAGCTTCCGGCTCACCGACGACAAGGAACTCGTCTCGAACTACAACGAGAAGCGGGCCTCGTTCCGCAACGGCGAGCCGTGGGTCTTCTTCTGGGACGAGTACAACATCTTCAAGGTGGAGTTCGAGAAAGTCTGACCCCGAAGGCCGACCGGGGTCCGGTCCCGAAAGCCGACCGGAACCCCGGAGGCCGACCGGGACGCGGAAGTCCGATCGGGTTTCACCAGCCTGTGAACAGCACGTGATTGAGGGCCAGGGCGAGGACCGCCTGTCCCGCGAGCAGGAAGAGGGCGAACGGCAGCCAGATGCGTTCGGTCTCCGCCTTGCTCATGCCCGAGACGTCCGCGACCGCCACCGCGAGGAGGGCCGCGAGGGCAAGGCCCGCGACGCGGTCCGCCGCCGTGGACGTCCCGGCCCGCAGACGGCGCACCGCGCCCGGTGAGGAACCCACCGCCCGGCGCAGCCCGGCCACCGTCGCGAGCCCCACGGTCAGCACGGTGCAGGCCGGATTGGCCCAGATCCAGTACCAGTAGGGGCGCACCCCGGCCGCGCCCTGGTAGTAGCGCTCCACCAACAGGCGGTACGCCTCCCACCAGTTGAAGCCGAACGCGGTGAACACCGCGGGGACGAAGAGCGCGCCCGCCACGAAGTACGGCAGCGGGCGGAGCGTCCTGGCCAGGACGAGGACGCCGGCCACGATCACAGCGAAGAGCGTGAGGCCGTACGACAGATAGCAGAGCAGGCCGTAGAGGAGGCCCGCGGCGCAGGCGGCGAGGGCGGGGCGGCGGACCGCGCGCGTCGCGGCGAGCGCGAGCAGCGCGGTCAGCCAGGCCGCGACGGCCGCGAAGTAGCCGTCCGCCGACGCGCCCATCCACACGGCGGCCGGAGCGAGCACGAGGAACGGCGCCGCCCGGCGCGCGCTCGCCTCGTCCCCGAGGACCTTCAACGTGATCAGTACGGCGACGACGGCCGTACTGCCCGCCGTGATGACGAACGCGCCCGCCCATCCGCCGCCGCCCAGACCGATCCGGTCGAGGAGGACGAAGGTGAGCGGGGCGGCGGGCGGATGGCCCGCCGTGTGCGCGGGCCAGTGGTACGCGCCCGGCTCCCCGAGCAGGATGTACTGGGTGTAGTCCCGCAGCGTCGCCGGGATGTCCGCGAAGCGGTCGATGACCTGGAGGTACTCGTACTTCGTGGTGAGCCGCCGCGCCACGCCCCGGTGCCAGCCGTCCACGAGCGCGAGGGACCAGATCCACGCCGTCGACGCCGCCCACGACGCGGCGAGCAGCGCCCGCCACGGCAGGCGGGCCGCGAGCACCGGGCCGTGGCTGACGACGGCGACGGCGACGGCGAGCGCCGCCGGGGTGCCGGGCCCGACGTGCGGATCCCAGTCGGCGTACAGCGGCGGCCAGTTGACGTGCAGGCTGCCGTCGGAGCTCTCGACGGCCCGTCCGACCACGACGGCGGCGGTGACGAGGAGGGCGGCGAGCCCGGCGGCGAGCAGATCGCGGCGGGGGCCGGGGGTACGTCGTTCGGGGTGGTTCACGCTGGCACGCTAGGCCGCAGGGGGCGCGCGCGGGCCGCCGCGCCGCCCTCCGTCACGGAACCGTCAGATCTTCCGCCGTCCTCGTGTGCTCCGTTCGGACGCACCGGACACCGTCAGCGTTTCGTCATGCGTCGCAGCCCCCGCCGGGCCGCCCACCGGTCCTACGGTCGACGCGAAGCGACGTATCCGCACCGTGCCGACCAGCGAGGACACACCCATGGGCGAACCATCGAAGCCGCCGGCCACCAGGACCGCACGACAGGCGGTGGAGCGCGCGTCGGCCGGCGTGTGGCGCAGCCCGCTGCGCGGCCCCTGGCTCACCTCCGTGCTCGGCGTGGTGCTCCTCGTCGGGATGACCCTGCTGTTCGTCACCGGGCTGCTGTCCTACGCCGCGTACAACCCCGGCCTGTCGCCGGTCAACGACAAGACACCCGACAAGGGACTCCTCGGCTTCTACCTCTTCCCCTGGCCGACCCGTCCGCACTGGCTCTACCGCCTCACCCAGGGCCTGCACGTCACCGTCGGCATCGCGCTCGTGCCGGTGCTGCTCGCCAAGCTGTGGTCGGTGCTCCCGAAGCTGTTCGAGCTGCCGCCCGTGCGGTCCGTGGGGCACGCCCTGGAACGCCTCTCGCTGCTGCTGCTCGTGGGCGGCGCCCTGTTCGAGTTCGCCACGGGCATCCTGAACGTGCAGCTGGAGTACGTCTTCCCGGGCTCGTTCTACCCCCTGCACTTCTACGGGGCGTGGGTGTTCTTCGCCGGGTTCGTCGCGCACGTGGCCCTGAAACTGCCGCGGACCGTACGGGTGTTGCGGGAGCGCGGGTTCCGGGCGCAGCTGCGGACGAGCGGCCCGGAACCCGACGGCGGCGCCGGGCTCGTGGCCGAGCGGCCCGCCGAGCCGACCGTGTCCCGGCGGGGCGCGCTCGGCCTGGTCGGCGGCGGCTCGCTGCTGCTGTTCGCGACGACGGCGGGGCAGAGCTTCGACGGCTGGCCGCGCGCCACGGCCCTGTTCGCGCCGCACGGCGGCCGGGACCCGGGCACCGGACCCGGCGCGTTCCAGGTCAACAAGACGGCCGCGGCGGTGGGCCTGGGGCGCCGTGACCTCGTCGACGGCTGGCGGCTCGACGTTGTGGGCCGGGGCCGCACCGTGCGCCTGACCCGCGCCGATCTGCTCGCCCTGCCGCAGCACGGCGCGGACCTGCCCATCGCGTGCGTGGAGGGCTGGTCGACGTCCGACCAGGCCTGGCAGGGCGTCCGGCTGCGCGACCTGGCCGCGCTCGTCGGGTACGAGGAGGGCGGGGACGGTCCGCCCGGCGTCCTCGTGGAGTCCTTGCAGACCCGCGGCGCCTTCCGCCGCGCCGCGCTGCGCGACAACCAGGTCCGCGACCCGCGCTCGCTGCTCGCCCTGCGCGTCAACGGCGCCGACCTGACCCCCGACCACGGCTACCCGGCACGCGTCATCGTGCCCGCCGCACCGGGCGTACTGAACACCAAGTGGGTGGCGCGGATGACCTTCGGGGAGCTGGTATGAGCGGGTTCGGGAGGCGTACGGGCAGGCCGACGGCCGGGCGGCCGGGCGCGGGCGGCCGATGGCCGGGCGTGGGCGGTCGGTGGGCGGGGGCGGCGCGCCGCCGGTACGGGGCGGGCCCCTGCCACCTCCTGCTGCTGCTCGCCTCGTTCGCGCTCGCCGGGTACGCGGGGGTGCGGCTGCTGCGCGACGACTGGACGGCGGTCGCGGTGTGGTTCGTCGGCGCCGCGCTGCTGCACGACCTCCTGCTCGCGCCGCTGTACGCGGCCGCCGACCGGGCGGTCACGGCCGCGCTGGGCGGGCGGCGCCGGAACCTGACCGCGTTCGTACGGGTCCCGGCGGCCCTGTCGCTGCTGCTCCTGCTGGTGTGGTTCCCGCTGATCACCCGTCAGGTACCGCGCTACGAACGGGTGACGGGGCTGCCCGCCGAGGTGTTCCTGGCCCGCTGGCTGCTGGTCACGGCGGGCCTCTTCGCGGGCTCCGCGCTGTGGCTCGCGCTGCGGGCCGCGCGGCGCCGCAGGGCCACGAAGCAGCGGCCGTCGGCCGTCCACTGATCGGCCGGGCGCAGTCCCGCCGGGCGGGCGTGGCCGACCAGCGCGGCCGTGCCGAGCCGGGCCCACGGGAACGTACCCCCGGGCCCGGCGCGCCCCGTGCCGTCGTCGACGCGGACACGGACGCGCTCGTCCACGTCCACCGGTGCCGCCTCGGCGATCAACAGGCCGCCGGGAGCGAGGAGTTCGGCCACGCGGGCGAGGAGTGCGGCCGGGTCGCCGCCGATGCCGACGTTGCCGTCCATGAGCAGCGCGGTGCCCCACCGGCCCTCGCCCGGCAGCGGGTCGAAGACCGACCGGCGCAGGGCGGAGCCGCCGAGGCGCAGCGTGTGCCGGACCGCCGCCTCGCTGACGTCGATGCCGAGCGCGCGGTGGCCTCCGGCGGCGAGCGCGGCGACCAGGCGGCCCGGGCCGCAGCCGATGTCGAGGACGGGCCCCGCGCAGCGGCGCAGCGCCGAGCGGTCGGCCGGATCGGGCGCCGCGCACCAGCGCTCCACGTCGAGCGGGAGCAGCCAGCCGTCGGCCCGGCGCAGGAACAGCGGGCCGCGCCCGGCGCGCAGCGCCTCCTCGTACAGGTCGGCACCCCACGGCGGCGGCGGTACGACGGTGCTCATCGGCGGGCCGCCCCGTCGATCGGGGCCGTCCCGCCGGTCCGGGCGGTTCCGTCGAGCCGGGTCGTCCCGCCGGTCCGGGCCGACCGGTCGAGCCGGGCCAGTGCGGCGGCGAACCGGGTGCCGGGGGCCAGGGCCGCGACGTGGGCGGCGTCGGCCGCCGTGTCGACGTCCCGCAGCACCGCGAGGTCGCGCACCCGCAGGCCCGCCCCGGTGAGCCGGGAGCGCTGCGCGGCGCCGGTCGTCGGCGTGGACATGGGCACCCCGCGCAGCAGGTCCGGGTCGGGCTCGGCGAGCCCGAGGGCCCAGAACCCGCCGTCGGCAGCGGGCCCGAACCAGGCGTCGGCGTCCCGCCGGGCGTCGGCCGCGAGCGCGGGCGCGAGGAGCGCGGGCGTCACCTGCGGGGTGTCCATGCCGATGAGCACGGCCGGCCCCGCGCAGCCCGCGAAGGCGGCGGCGAGGCGCGCGTCGAGCCCGCCCGCGGCCTGCGGCACCACCTCGATGCCGGGCGGCAGCCAGGGGCCCGGTTCCCCGGCGAGCACGAGCACTCTGCGCCGCGCGGGAGCCGCGAGCACGGCGTCCAGGGTGTCGGCGAGCGCGGCCTCGGCGAGCCGGGCGGCCTCCTGCGGCGTGTAGGGCGGGGTGAGCCGGGTCTTCACCGTGCCGGGAACGGGAGCCTTGGCGATGACCAGGAGCGTGGCGGGCCCCGTGCGCGCCGTCATCGCGTGCCCGCCGCGCGGGGGCCGCGCGGCCGTGGCGCGAGGGGAGGTTCGGCGAGGACGCGGCGCATGTCCCGCACCGCCTGCCAGGTGCCCCGCCAGGTGCCGGTGACCTTGGACGCGCCGACGCGCGGCAGATACGGCACGTCGCGCTCCTCGATCCGCAGGCCCGCGTCGGCGGCCCGCACCACCATCTGCAACGGGTAGCCGCTGCGCCGGTCGGTGAGGTCGAGGGACAGCAGGTCCGTGCGGTGCGCCGCCCGCAGCGGGCCCAGGTCGCGCAGGGCGAGACCGGTGCGGCGGCGCAGCATCAGGGAGAGCGCGAGGTTGCCCGCGCGGGCGTGCGGCGGCCAGGCTCCGCGCGCCTGGGGCCGCCTGCGGCCCAGGACGAGGTCGGCGCGGCCCGCCGCGACGTCGCGGACGAACGGCACCAGCAGGCCGGGGTCGAGGGAGGCGTCGCAGTCGCAGAAGCACACGACGTCCGCGTCGGCGGCGGCGAGCCCGGCGTGGCAGGCGGCGCCGAAGCCGCGCCGGGGCTCGTGCACGACGGTCGCGCCGAGCGCGCGGGCGACGTCCGCCGAGCCGTCCGTGGAGCCGTTGTCCACGACGATCGCGCGCCAGCCCGCAGGAACGCGGGCGAGCACCCACGGAAGCGCCGCGGCCTCGTCCAGACAGGGCAGCACGATGTCGGCGGGCGGAACGGGGCGCTCCACCGGGGCCGGGGAGTCGGAGGAAGGGTGAGTCACGGCCCTCACCCTACGAAGCAGAAACGGACAAAAAGGGCTTCAGGTCCTTACGAAACGCGGACGTCGAGGCTGCCGGGCCTCACGCCGTCCGCACCCGTGGACGCGTGGTGCGACGCTGGTGGCATGCGGAACCCACCACCAGCCACCGGCGCGCGCGTCCTCGTCGTGGACGACGACCTGACCGTCGCCGAAGTCGTCACCGGCTACCTGGAGCGCGCCGGGTACGCCGTCGACCGTGCGGTCGACGGCCCCGGCGCGCTCCAGGGCGCGGCGGCGCGCGAGCCCGACCTCGTCGTCCTCGACCTGATGCTGCCCGGCATGGACGGCCTGGAGGTCTGCCGCCGCCTGCGGGCCCGCGGCCCCGTACCGGTGATCATGCTGACCGCGCGGGGCGACGAGGACGACCGCATCCTGGGCCTGGAGATAGGGGCGGACGACTACGTGACCAAGCCGTTCAGCCCGCGCGAACTGGTGCTGCGGGTCGAGTCGGTGCTGCGCCGCAGCCGCGCCGCCGACCCCGCGCCGCGGCCGGGCGCGCGGTTGCGCGCCGGGGCCCTCGCCCTCGACCCCGCGGCGCGCCGCGCCACCAAGAACGGTGCCGAACTCGCCCTGACCGTACGCGAGTTCGACCTCCTCGCGTACTTCCTGAGGCACCCGGGCCGCGCCTTCGGCCGGGAGGAGCTGATGCGTGAGGTGTGGGGCTGGGACTTCGGTGACCTGTCCACGGTCACGGTCCACGTCCGCAGGCTGCGCGGCAAGGTGGAGGACGACCCCGGGGCGCCGCGGCTGATCCGGACGGTGTGGGGGGTCGGATACCGACTGGAAACCGGCGAGCCCGGCGAGCCCGGCGAGCCGGGTGGGACCGGTGAGCCGGGTGACCTGAGGGGGCAGGGTGGGCCAGGTGGCCTGAGTGGGTCGGACGACACGGGTGATCCGGACGAGCAGGCTACGCCGGGGGAGCCGTACGAGTCGGGGGAGCCGTACGAGCCGGGCGACTCGAACAAGCAGGCCGCGCCGGGAGAGCCGCACGAGCCGGTTGAGCCGGACGCGCCGGGGAGGCCGGGCGAACCGGGGGCCGGGCCCTCGGGGGCGGCCGCGGGCCCGGCGCGCGGCGAAGGCGGTCCGCGCGCGTGACCGACATGCTGCTCATCGCCCTGTACGCCTTCCTCGGCGCGGTGGCCGCCGGACTGCTCGGCGCCGGTGTGCTGCGGCTGCTGCGCCACCGTTCGCTCGTCGTGTCCCTGACCGTCGTCGTCGCGGTGGCCGTCACGGCCATGCTCGCCGGGACGCTCGCCGTCGCGTGGCAGATGTTCCTGTCCCCGCACGACCTGACCGTCGTCACCGTCGTCGTCGCCATGGCCTCCGTCGTGTCGTTCGCGACGGCCCTCCTGCTCGGCCGGTGGGTGGTCGCTCGCAGCAGGGACCTGGCGCGGGCGGCCCGCTCGTTCGGCACCGGCGGCAGCTTCGCCGCGCCCGCCGCGCCCACCACGGCCGAGCTGCTCGCGCTCACGCGGGAGCTGGAGCACACCAGCGCGCGCCTCGCCGAGTCCCGGGAGCGGGAACGGGCCCTGGAGAGCTCGCGCCGCGACCTCGTCGCCTGGATCTCGCACGACCTGCGCACCCCGCTCGCGGGCCTGCGCGCCATGGCCGAGGCCCTGGAGGACGGCGTGGCCGCCGAGCCCGACCGCTATCTGCGCCAGATCCGCACCGAGGTCGAGCGCCTGGACGGCATGGTGGGCGACCTGTTCGAACTCTCCCGCATCCACGCCGGGGCCCTCGCGCTCACGCGCGCGCGGATCTCCGTCTACGACCTGGTGGGCGACGCCCTGGCCGGGGCCGACCCGCTCGCGCGCGAGCACGGCGTACGCCTCGTGGGGCAGCGCATCGACGCCGTGCCGGTGGAGGTCGACAGCAAGGAGATGAGCAGGGTCCTCGGCAACCTGCTGATCAACGCGATCCGCAGGACGCCCGCGGACGGCACGGTCGCCGTCACGGCGGAGCGGTCCGACGACGGCGTCGTCCTGTCGGTGACGGACGAATGCGGCGGCATCCCGGAGGAGGACCTGGCGCGGGTCTTCGACATGGGCTGGCGGGGGACGCACGCGCGGACCCCGCCGGCGGGCGCCGGGCTCGGCCTCGCCATCGTGCGCGGCATCGTCGAGGCCCACCGGGGCCGGGCGGCCGTGCGCAACGTCTCCGGCGGCTGCCGCTTCGAGGTGGTCCTGCCACCGGCCGGGGCGGTGTAGCGGGCCCCGGCCGGCGGCCCGGCGAAGCGCCTACCGCAGCGGCGCCCCCGCGAACTCCCGCATCCCCGCCGCGAAGCCCGTCATCGGCTTCCACCCCAGCTCCCTGCGCAGCCGGGCCGAGTCCGCCGTGATGTGCCGCACGTCGCCGAGCCGGTAGGCGCCCGTGGTCACCGGGGCGGGCCCGCCGTGGGCCAGGGCCAGGGCCTCGGCCATCTCGCCGACGGTGTGCGGCTCCCCGCTGCCGGTGTTGTACGCGGTGAGCACCCCGGGCGCGATGTCCGCCTCGACGGCGGTCGCCGCCGCCGACGCCACGTCCCGTACGTGGACGAAGTCCCGCAGCTGCCCGCCGTCCTCGAAGACCTGCGGCGCCTCGCCCCGGGCGAGGGCGGACCGGAACAGGGACGCCACCCCGGCGTACGGGGTGTCGCGGGGCATGCCGGGCCCGTACACGTTGTGGTAGCGCAGCGACACCGCGCGGCCGCCGGTGGTCCGGGCCCAGACGGCGCACAGGTGCTCCTGCTGGAGCTTCGTCGCCGCGTACACGTTGCGCGGGTCGGCGGGGGCGTCCTCGGGGACCCGGCCCGGTGTCAAGTCGTCGCCGCACAGCGGGCAGAGGGGCTCGAAGCGGCCCGCCGCCAGGTCCGCCTCGGCGCGCGGCCCGGGCCGCACCACGCCGTGGCGGGCGCACGCGTACCGCCCCTCCCCGTAGATGACCATCGACCCGGCGAGCACCAGGCGCCGCACCCCGGCCCGGGCCGCCGCGGCGAGGAGCACGGCCGTGCCCAGGTCGTTGCAGCCGACGTACGCGGGCGCGTCCGCGAAGTCCTTGCCGAGCCCCACCATGGCGGCCTGGTGGCAGACGGCGTCGACCCCGCGCAGCGCCTGGGCGACGGCCGCCTCGTCCCGTACGTCGGCGACGACGAGCCGCTCGCCGGGCCGGGCCGCGCGCGGCGGGCCCGAGTGCGCCGACGCCAGGAGCGCGTCGTAGGAGACGACGTCGTGGCCGCGTTCGAGCAGCGCGTCGACGAGGTGTGTTCCGATGAACCCGGCTCCGCCGGTGACCAGTACCCGCATGCCGTCCACGCTAGGCAGCCGACAGGGCCGCGGGCCGGTGCCACCGGCCCGTGTCACCGTTCCGTAAGACCTCGCCCCGCGCCGCGACGTTGCCGTACCCCGGCTGTCAAGTTGCCGTACCCCGGCTGTCAAGAGGACCCCGCTCGGCATCAAGAAAGCATAAAGATTGCCGGAAAATGGCAGTGCGCCGAGGCGTCCGGACAGGTCAGGATGGAAAGGCAGGAACGGGGGGCGAGGCCCGGGTGCCGGATCACGGAAACGAGGTCCGGCACCCGAGTGGGGACGACCCCCGGATGACCACCGGTCAAGGGGGCGGGGGCATGGGGGAGTTGTTCGGCGCGGTGGTGGGCTTTCCAGGGGTGGTGTTCACCTCGGCCCTGGCCGTCGTCGTGTGTTTCTGGCTGCTCGTGGCGGTGGGTGTCACCCGCGCGGACAGCTTCGACGAGGACGCCGACCTGGACGTCGTGGGACTCGGGGGAGTGCCGGTCTCCGTGGCGGCCTCGCTGTTCACCCTGGGCGGTTGGGTGACCGGTGTCGCCGGTTCGGTGGCGATGACGCGGGCCGGCCTGACGGGCATGGCGCACGCGGCGGTCGACCTCGGCCTGCTGCTCGCGTCCGCGGGCGTTGGCTGGGGCGTGACCCGGGTGCTCGTCCGCGCCCGCGCGCGGTGCTCCGCCGGCACGCCGGGGCCCTCGCCCCGGGACCTCGTCGGCTCGGTGGGCAGGGTCCGCGCGGGCGGGGTGGGCGCGGATTCCGGCCAGGCCGACATCACCACGCGCGAGGGCGCCGTGCTGGTCGTGGAGGTGCGCCGGGACCCGTCCGGGACGGCCGCGGCCCTCGCCCCCGGCAGCAGCGCGGTGCTGTACGCGTACGACGAGTCCGGCGCCTTCTTCTGGGCGGCCCCCGCGGCGGTGCCGCTGACTCCGGGGGTGCGCCCGCCACGCCCGCCGCACCCGCACGAGCATGCGCGGAAACGGTCCTCCGCAGGCCCCGACTGGCCCTGCGCCGACTGCGCCTGAGCCCCTGTCATGCCGAGGTTGCCCCTGGTCAGCAGGGTGGGAGCGGAATCCACCACCGCCCCACCCCCGTGCCTGCCGCCGCGCGTCCATGCGTTAGAAAGGCGGGGAGGGCCGAGCGGAACATCGGGGGCGTACATGACGGGCCGGGACATACCGGATGAATTCCTGGACGGCTATACGCGGCTGCTCGCCGACGCCTCCGCGACCGGGCGCGGCCTGACCCGCGACGAGCTGGACTCGCGCCGCGCCCTCGGCGAGCGCGCGGCCGACGCCGGGTACGGGCTGCGCGCGCTGGTGGGCGCGCACCTGGCGCGGGCCCGGGCGTTCGGCGCCGCGCCCCGCGCGCACGGGGTGCCGGGGGCCGCGCCGCCCGTGTCCGCCGAGGCCGTCCTCGCCGCCGTCGAGCAGGCCGTCGACGCCTTCGCCGAGGGCTATGAGCGCGCCCAGCGCCTGGCGATCCGTCAGGAGGAGGCCACACGGCGGGAGTTCATCGACGACCTGCTGCACGGGCGGAGCGACTTCGGGCTGCTCGCCGAGCGCGCGGAGCGGTTCGGGCTGCGCCTGTCCCTCGCGCACGCGGTCGCCGTCGCCCAGGGCGATCGTGCCTACGAGGACGGCGACGACGCCCCGCGCGAGGTGGAGCGGGCGCTGACGGGCCGGTTCGGTGACCGCAGCCCGCTGCTCGCCACCAAGGACGGCCGTCTGGTCTGCGTGACCACGGCCGACCAGGAGGATGTCCTCGACTTCTTCGCCAAGCAGGCGCACGCCGCGACGGACGGCGGCCGCGTCGCCGTCGGCCGCCCGCAGCCGGGCGCGGGCGGCGTCGTCCAGTCGTACGAGGAGGCCCTGAGCGCCCTCGACCTCGCCGCGCGCCTGGGCCTGCCCGAGCCGGTCCTGCGCGCCGCCGACCTGCTCGTCTACCCCGTCCTGACCCGCGACCGGCAGGCGATGGCCGACCTGGTCCTGAACACCCTCGGCCCGCTGCGGGCGGCCAGGGGCGGCGCCGAACCGCTCATCGAGACCCTCGCCGTCTACTTCGACGCGGGCTGCGTGGCCGCGCAGGCCGCCCGCCGCCTCAGCCTGAGCGTGCGCGCCCTCACCTACCGCCTGGAGCGCATCCACCGCCTCACCGGCACCAACCCCGCCGACCCGATGCACCGCTACACCCTCCAGACAGCGGTGATCGGAGCACGCCTCCTCGGCTGGCCCGCGCGGGAGTTCTGACCCGGGGGGCTCAGCGCGGCGCGGGGCCGAGCCGCGGGATCTCGATCGCGGGGCACCGGTCCATCACGATGTCGACGCCGGCCGCGCGCGTCCGCTCGTACGCCGCCTCGTCGACGACGCCGAGCTGGAACCAGACCGCATCGGCGCCGATGCCCACCGCCTCGTCGGCGACGGCCCCGGCGAGCTCGCTGTTCACGAAGACGTCCACGACGTCCACTTCGAAGGGGATCGCGTCCAGGGACGGGTACCCCTTCTCCCCGTGCACCGTCTCCGCCTTCGGATGCACCGGCACGATCCGCTTGCCGAACCGCTGCAGCACCTCCGCGACGCCGTACGCCGCCCGCTCCTGGTTGGACGAGAGCCCCACGACCGCCCAGGTGTCCCCGAGCTGGGTGAGGATCTTGCGGACGGTGGCGGGGTCGCCGTACATGGGGGCCTCCTGGGCGATGGTCGGTCTGACTGCCGCAACCACGTCGGGGGCGCGGTGATTCCTGAACGCCGTCTGCCCGAAGGACGCGGATGCGTCCTTCGGGCAGACGGCGTCGGTGCCGGGCGGCGGCGCTCTCAGACGTTGACGCCGAAGTCCGAGGCGATGCCGCGCAGGCCGGAGGCGTAGCCCTGGCCGACGGCGCGGAACTTCCATTCGGTGCCGTGGCGGTAGAGCTCGCCGAAGACCATGGCGGTCTCGGTGGAGGCGTCCTCGGAGAGGTCGTAGCGGGCGATCTCCTGGTTGTCGGCCTGGTTGACGACGCGGATGAAGGCGTTGCGGACCTGGCCGAAGCTCTGGCCGCGGTTCTCGGCGTCGTGGATGGAGACCGGGAAGACGATCTTGGTGATGTCGGCCGGGACGGTGGCCAGGTTGACCTTGACGGCCTCGTCGTCGCCCTCGCCCTCGCCGGTGAGGTTGTCACCGGTGTGCTCGACGGAGCCGTCGGGGCTCGTGAGGTTGTTGTAGAAGACGAAGTGCTGGTCGGAGACGACCTTGCCCGAGGCGTCGCAGAGCAGCGCGCTGGCGTCGAGGTCGTAGTCCGTGCCGGTCGTGGTCCGCACGTCCCAGCCGAGGCCGACCAGTACGGCGGTGAGGCCGGGCGCCTCCTTGCTCAGCGAGACGTTGCCGCCCTTGGCGAGGGAAACTCCCACGGTGTCCTCCTGTGGTCCTCTGCGGAGATGGTCCTTGTTGGAAAACCGGCCCCGTCCGTGACCGGACCGGGAATTAGAATCTACATGACTGTAGAAGTTGCTGCGGCGGCCGTACCGGCGCCCAGGAGGCCTCCTGCCCACTGCGGCCGTTACGATGTGGCGCTCCCCCGGTGACGTGCCCGACAGGGCGTGCCGCGTGCGGAGCGCCGACGGCGGGCCGAGCGCGCGCCGTCGTCACGACGGCAGGCGAGGACACGGCATGGAGCGGCAGGACGGCGACGGGCGGGAGCACCGCCCGCGCAGGCGGGGCCAGGGCGAGCTGGAGGCCCAGGTGCTCGCGGCGCTGCACGAGGCGCCGGGCCCGGTCGGCGCGGTCTGGGTGCAGGAACGTGTCGGCGGCGACCTCGCGTACACCACGGTGATGACGATTCTCACCCGGCTCCTCGCCAAGGGCGTCGTGAGCAGGGAGCGCGCGGGCCGCTCCTTCCGCTGGCGGTCCACCGCCGACGAGGCGGGCCTCGCCGCGCTGCGCATGCGCAAGGTGCTCGACAGCGAGCGCGACCGCGGGGCCGTGCTCGCCAGCTTCGTGACCACCCTGTCCGCCGCCGACGAACGCCTGCTGCGCGAACTGCTCGGCGACACCGGCGACATCTCTGATACCGGCGACATCTCTGATACCGGCGACACCGCTGATACCGGCGGCATCGGCGACATCGGCGGCGCGGCGGCGGAGGGCTGACCGTACGCATGGGGCTCTTCGTCTATCTGCCGCTGGTCCTGCCGCTCACCGCCTGGCCGGTCGCCCGGCTCGCCGCGCAGCACCTGCACCCGCGCACCGCGACCCGGCTGCTCGCGCCCCTCGCCGCCGTGATGGCCCTGTGCAGCACCCTGTGCCTGGCCCTGCTCATGGTCGTCGGCACCGCCCAGCTGCCCGGCAATCCGCTGCCCGACGCCTGGTCCGACCCCGAGGTCCGTGCCGCCCTGCCGTACGACGAGGTCGCGGGCGCGGCCGCGATCCCGGCGCTGCTCGCCGTGTGCGCGACGGTGGGCCGCACGGTGTGGCGGCACCTCGCGGTGCGCCGCCGGGCCGCGCGGGCCGTCGCGGGCCTCAAGGGCACTTCGGTGGCGGTCCTCGGTGACGCCGCCGACGGCGCGGCCTACGCGTACGCACTGCCCGGACCGCCCGGCCGTTCCGGATCCGGCCGCGTCGTCGTCACGCGCGCCCTCCTCGACCGGCTCGGTCCCGCCGAGCGGCGGGCCCTGTTCGCGCACGAGCGGGCCCATCTCGCCGCGCGCCACCACCGGTTCCTGCTGGTGACGCAGCTGGCCGCGCGGGCCAACCCGTTCCTGGTGCCGCTGCGCACGGCCACCGCCTACACGGTCGAGCGGTGGGCCGACGAGGAGGCGGCCCGGGTGGTGCGGGACCGGCGCGCGGTCGCGCGGGCCATCGGCAAGGCCGCCCTGCTGGCGGGCCGCGCCCCCGCGCCGGGCCTCGCGGGTCTCGCCGCGGCGGGTCCGGTGCCGCGCCGGGTGGCCGCGCTGCTCGCGCCCGCCCCGGCCGCGCGCACCCGCCCCTCGCTGTTCACGGGGGTGGGGCTCGCCCTGTGGTGCGCGGCGGGCGGCACCGCCGTCTCCGCGATGTCGTCGGCGAACGCGGCGGTCACGATGGTGCTCGTGCTGCGGGCGGCGACGCCCCTGTGAGGTGCGCCGCCGCCCGCGGTGCCATCGGCGCCCCGTGGGGCGTCCGTCAGAGGTCGAACTCGTGCGGCGGCAGGTCGAGGGCGTAGCACGCCTCGCGCACGACGGCCTGCTCGTCCTTGTCGAAGTCGCCGTCGGCGCCGCCGATGACGATGCCGATCTGCACCACGGCACGCGCCTCGGCGGGCTTCTTCTTGGCCTTGGCGACCTCCTGCAACACGCTGACCTTGCCGAAGTCGAAGTCGGTCGTGAGCTTGTTCACGTACTCGTCGAAGCGGCGGCGCAGGTCGTCCGCCGGGAAGTTCTGGAGCACGTCGTTCGACGCGATGAGCTGGGCCACGCGCTGGCGTTCGGCCTGGTCGACGGTGCCGTCGGCGGCCGCGACCAGGGCGCACATCGCCATGCTCGCGTCGCGGAAGGAGCCGCTCTTGAGGTCGTTCTTCTTCGCGAGCAGCTGGGCCTGCATCGTCGAGGCGGATTCCTTGAAGCGGTCCCACAGGGCCATGGAAAGTCTCCATCGGGTTGGTGCTCGTGAGCGGGCGTCAGCCGGTGCCGACGCGGCCCGCTCGTTTCTACAACGATGTAGAAACTAACACCAGGGCGGGAAAGTTCCGCAAGGACGGGGGAGGACGTACACGAGAGATGTGCATGAGGGACGTACGCGAGGAACGTCCGCCGACCTGGTCGGCGGACGCGCCCACGCGTACGCAGTGGCCGTACCACCACGGAAGGGGAACCCCCGATGACGTCGACGACCCCGGGGCCGCGTGAGCAGCCCGGCGGGCGGCCGCAGTTCACGGCGCGGGACCTGCTGGCCCGCGCGGCGGCGGAACTCCTGCCCGCGCCGGACGCCAACCCGTTCGTGCCGCTCGTCGCCGACGGCACGGCGGAGCGGGGCGCCGTGGCCGCGCTCGCCCTGGAACAGCGCCAGGTCATTCCGGCCGACCGCCGTTCCTTCCTGCACCTGGCGGACCGCTCGGCGCGGGCGGGGCTGCCCGCGGGCGCCGCGTTCTTCGCCTCCCTCGCCGAGGGCGAACGCCTCGCGGCCGACCGGCTCGGCCCGCTGCTCGCCGCCTGCCGGGTGAGCGCGGAGGAGGAGTGCGCGTACGCACCGAGGGCGGGCTGCCAGGCCTACCCCGCGTACGTGGCCTGGCTGGCCCTCAACGGCGAACCGGCCGACGTGGTGCTCGCCCTGACCGCCAACTTCGCCGCGTGGGGCGGCTACTGCGCGACGCTCGCGGCCGCGCTGCGCACGCGCTACGGCTTCTCCGACGAGGCCTGCGCGTTCTTCGACTTCTTCGCCGCGCCGGCCCCCGACCTCGACCGCGAGGCCCTGGCCGCGCTGGAGGAAGGCGTGGCCGGGGGCGGCGTCACCCCCGGGACGGCACTGCGGCAGGGGCGGCTGCTCCAGGAGTACGAGGGGATGTTCTGGGCGAGCCTCGCCGGGCGGGCGGGGGACGAACGGCCGTGACCCGGCCGCCCGGCGCGCGGCTCACTCCGGGCGCAGCACGATGGCCGTCGCGATGATCCCGTCCCGCATGGTCCACAGGCCGTCGAGCCCGGTCAGCTCGGAGCCCGCGACCAGCGGGCCCTCGATCAGGATCTTGGCGGAGAAGGTGCCGTCGGCACGGATGGTCAGGTGCGCGTCCTCGAAGCCGAGCCAGCGCCGGGCCAGCGGGAACCACGTCTTGTAGACGGACTCCTTGGCGCTGAACAGGAGCCGGTCCCAGGGCACGGACGGCTGCTCGGCGGCGAGCGCGGCCAGCGCGGCGCGCTCCGCCTCGTCGCTGACCAGGTCGAGCACGCCCGGGTCCGAGAGCCGCTCGGCGGGCTCCGCGTCGATGCCGAGCGAGGTCACCGCGGCGGCTTCGGCGACGACCGCCGCGCGGTAGCCCGCGCAGTGCGTCATGGTGCCGACCACGCCGTCCGGCCACACCGGCTCGCCCTTCTCGCCGCGCGGAATGGGCCCGGGCGGCACGCCGATGCGGGCGAGCGCGGTGCGGGCGCAGTGCCGCGCGGTGGTGAACTCCCGCCGCCGCTTGTCCACGGCCTTCGCCACGTGCACGGCCTCTTCGGGGTACAGGACCGCCTCGGCCGGGTCCTCGCGCGTCTCGCAGACGGCGACGGGCAGTCCGGCCAGGAGCGCGCCCAGTATGCGGGTTCCGCCGGGGGCCTCGGCCGCCGCGTTCGAAGGTGAGTTCACGGCGGATCACTCTACCGGGGGGCCCGCGTCCCCGACAGGGCCGCGCGGCCCGTCCGCGCCGGGCTGGTCACCGTATAGGTCACATATAGCGACCGAACCGACGCTCGACTCATTCGAACGAATGAGGGGGGCTTCACGTGGAGTCGGACCAGGGGGCCGGGCGTCAGGCCGGGCAGCAGGGCAAGGGCCAAGAAGCACGCGTCGCGCTGGTGACCGGGGGCTCCCGGGGCATCGGGCGCGCGGTGGCGACCCGGCTCGCGCGGGACGGCTTCGACGTTGCGCTGTGCTACCGCTCGGACCGGGCGGCGGCCGACGTCGTGGCCAAGGAGGTCGAGGCCGCGGGCCGCCGCGCCCTGACCCGGCAGGTCGACGTCGCCGACGGGGCCGCGGTGCGCGAGCTCGTCGCCGAGACCGAGGGGGAACTGGGGCCGCTGCACGCCGTGGTGGCCTCCGCGGGCATCACCCGGGACCGGCCGCTCGGCCTCATGACCGACGACGAGTGGGACGGGGTCGTCCGCACCAACCTCGACGGCACCTACCACCTGCTGCGGTCCGTGGTGCGGCCCCTGATGGGACGGCGCGGCGGCTCCATCGTCACGCTGTCGTCGGTGTCGGGCGTCGCGGGCAACTCGGGACAGGCCAACTACGCCGCCTCCAAGGCCGGGATCATCGGCCTGACCCTGTCGCTCGCCAAGGAGGCGGGCCGCTACGGAGTGCGCGCCAACGTGGTGGCGCCCGGCTTCATCGACACCGACATGGTCGCGGGCCTCCCCGACAAGGCGGTGCAGGGCGCCCTCACCGCCATCCCGCTGCGCCGCTTCGGCCGCGCCGAGGAAGTCGCCTCGCTCGTCTCGTACTTGGTGTCCGACGAGGCGTCGTACGTCACCGGGCAGGTGCTGCGCATCGACGGAGGCATGGCCCTGTGACCGCGTCCGACGATCCGGGCCTGTGGTTCCACCGCGCACCCGGGCCGCCGCGGACGCCGCGCCTGCGCCTGGTCTGCTTCCCGCACGCGGGCGGCACCGCACGGCTCTTCGACGGCTGGCGGCACCGCCTGCCCACCGCCGTCGAGGTCGTCGCCGTGCGCTACCCGGGACGGCAGGAGCGGCTCGACGAGCCGTGCGTGGAGTCCATGCCCGAACTCGCCGACCGGATCACCGGCGCCCTCGCCGGGTACGACGACGTGCCGCTCGCCCTGTTCGGGCACAGCATGGGCGCGAGCGTCGCCTACGAGGTCGCGCGGCGCCTCGAAGCGGGCGCGGGCCCCGCCCCCGTCCACCTCATGGTGTCCGCGCGGGCCGCCCCAGGGCACGGCGGGCGCACCACGCTGCACCGCGCGGCCGACGAGGTCCTGCTCGCCGCCGTGCGCCGCCTCGGCACCCTCGGCGGCGTCGACCCGTTCGCCGAGCCCGAGCTGCGCGAGCTGCTGCTGCCCGTGCTGCGCAGCGACTACCGGCTCGTCGAGACGTACGCGCCCGCCGCCGGGGCCGCCCCGCTGCACGCGCCCATCACCGCCTACCTGGGCGACCGCGACCCGGGGTGCTCGGGCGACCGGGTGCGCGCCTGGGAGGGGTTCACCACCGGTGACTTCGCGCTCCGGGCGTTCTCAGGAGACCACTTCTACCTCGCCCCCAGGGAGGCGGAGCTGACCTCGGACATCGCCGAGCGGCTCGCGCCCGCCCCGGTGGCAACCGCGAGAGGAACGACAGCGACATGACGCGATCCCAGACCTGGGCCCCGCACGAGGTGCGGGCCGCCGCCGGCGGCGGCGCCGACGAGCTGCTCACCCGCATCGACGAGCTCGACGGCGGCCTGGACGCCGCCCTCGTGCGCGAACGCGCCCTGGTGTTCCGGGGGTTCGAGGTCGGCACCGACGAACTCGACCGGGTCCTCGACCGGCTGCTGCCGCACCGCCTCGCCTACGTGCACGGCAACTCGCCGCGCACCAAGGTCGGCGGCAACGTCTACACGTCCACCGAGTACCCGCCCGAGTTCACCATCTCCATGCACAACGAGATGAGCTACGCGCACGTGTGGCCCGCCCGGCTCGCCTTCTACTGCGCGATCCAGCCCGGCGGGGGCGGCGCCACCCCCGTCCTGGACGCCGCCCGGTGGCTGGCGGCCCTCGATCCGGAGGTGCGCGAGGCCTTCGCGGGCGGCGTGCGCTACATCCAGAACCTGCACGACGGCTACGGCCTCGGCAAGAGCTGGCAGGACACCTTCGAGACCGCCGAGCGCGGCGTCGTGGAGGAGTTCCTGAAGGGCTCGGGCGCCGAGTGGGACTGGCAGCGCGACGGCTCCCTGCGCGTGGAGTCCGTGCGGCCCGCCACCACCCGGCACCCGGTCACCGGCGCCGAGGTGTGGTTCAACCAGGCCGACCAGTGGCACCCGGCGGGGCTCGGCGACGAGACGGCCGCCGAGCTCGCCGCGATCCTGCCCGAGGACCAGCTGCCCCAGATGGTCACCTTCGCCGACGGCGGCCGCATCCCGGGCGAGTACGTCACCCAGATCCGCGACCGCGGCCTGGCGGCCGCCGTCGACGTCGACTGGTACCAGGGCGACCTGCTGCTCATCGACAACGTCCTGCTGGCGCACGGCCGCCGCCCGTTCACCGGCGACCGGCGCGTCCTCGTCGCCATGTCGGACTGACGGCGCCGGGCCGCGGAGAGCGAGAGAGCGAGACAGCCATGAGCCACCAGGTCGAAGAGGTGCCCGCGGGCTGGGCCGGCGCCGGCACCCTGCCCGGGCTGCACCGGCCCGAGGTCCCCGGGACCCGGGTACAGGACTACATCCACGCCCGTCGGACGGCGCTGCGCGCCCAGCTCACCGAGCGCGGCGCCCTGCTCCTGCGCGGCTTCGACGTCGGGGGCGTCGACGGGTTCGACGGGACGGTGCGCGCCTTCTCCGGCACGCCGCCGCTGGCCTACGCCGAGCGGTCGTCACCCCGCAGCACCATCAAGGGCCAGGTGTACACCTCGACCGACTACCCGCCGGACGAGGAGATCTTCCTGCACAACGAGAACTCCTACCAGGCGGTGTGGCCGCGCACCCTGTACTTCTACTGCGTCGAGCCGCCCACCACGCAGGGCGCGACCCCGCTGGCCGACACCCGGCAGGTGCTGCGCTCCCTCGACCCGGAGGTCCGCGAGGAGTTCCAGCGGCGCGGCTGGCAGGTCGTGCGCAACTTCCACCCGGGCTTCGGCGTGCCCTGGCAGGAGGCCTTCAACACCACCGACAGGGCGGCCGTCACGGCGTACTGCGCCGAGCGCGACATCACCGCCGAGTGGCGTCCCGGGGGCGGCCTGCGCACCACCGCGGTGCGGCACGCCGTGCACCGCCACCCCGTGACCGGGGAGCAGGTGTGGTTCAACCACGCCACGTTCTTCAACCTCACCACCCTCGCCAAGGACGTGAGCGCGGGGCTGCGGGCCATCTTCGACGACCCGGACCTGCCGACCCACACCTACTACGGCGACGGCGGCGCGATCCCCGACGCCGTCACCGACCAGCTGCGCGCCGCCTACCGGGCCGCGACGGTCCGCTTCGACTGGCAGCGCGACGACGTGCTGATCGTCGACAACATGCTCACCGCGCACGCGCGTGAGCCCTTCACCGGCCCCCGGCGCATCGCCGTCGCCATGGCCGAGCCTTCGGACACCTGAGCGCCCCGAGCGCCGAGGACACTTCAGAGAAGTCGAGGAAGACATGCCCCTGGCAGACCTGTTGCAAGACGAGCGCACCTACGGCTCGCGCATCACGGGCATCGCCGCCTACCGGCCCGCCCGGCAGCTCACCAACGAGGACCTGGCGCCGCTCACGACGGTGTCCCCCGAGTGGATCGAGCAGCGCACGGGCATCAAGACCCGCCACCACGCGGGAGAGGGCGAGGGCCTGGTCGCCATGTCCGTGGCGGCCGGGGAGAAGGCGCTCGTGCACGCCGACGTCGACCCCGCCGAGGTGGACCTCACCATCGTCGCGACCGCCACCCGCAAGCGCCGCATGCCCGGCATCGCCCCGGAGGTGGCCAGCCGCATCGGCCTGCCCAACTCCGGCGCGTACGACCTGAACGCGGTCTGCGCGGGCTTCACCTACTCCCTCGCGATGGCGTCCAACGCGGTCCGGCTCGGTGAGGCCCGGACCGTCCTGGTCGTCGGCGCCGAACGCACCAGCGACTGGATCGACCCCCAGGACCCGGACACCTTCGTCATCTTCGGCGACGGTGCCGGTGCCGCCGTCGTCTCCCGCTCCACCGAGGTGGGCGTCGGACCCGCCGTGTGGGGCAGCGACGGCGCCCGGCACAAGGTGCTCGGCATCACGGAGAAGGCCGACGGCCGCGAGTACGTCCAGATGAACGGGCCGCTGGTCTACAAGTGGTCGACCGCCACCATGCCGGACGTCGCCCACCGCGCCTGCGCGGCCGCGGGCATCACCATCGACGACGTCGACTGGTTCGTGCCCCACCAGGCCAACAACCGCATCATCAGGACCCTCACCCACGAACTGGGGCTGCCGCCGGAGCGCGTCGTCAACGACGTCGTCGTCACCGGCAACACCTCGGCCGCGTCCGTACCGCTGGCCCTCAGCAGCCTCTACGACAGCGGCCGCAGCACCCCCGGCGACATCGTGCTGCTGCTCGGCTTCGGCGCCGGGCTCACCTACGCGGGCCAGATCGTGCGCATGCCGTAACGCTTCGCTGGGTTTGCCGCGCTGTGGTGCCGTCGATCGGCTGCGGGCCTCGTCGTGGCTGGTCGCGCCGTTCCCCGCGCCCCTTCGGGGCACTCCCGTGCCGCAGCGCACTTCATCCGTCACCTTCCATCCACGTCCCCAACCGCACACAGAAAGAGGTCACACCATGGCCAGAGACGCACTCACCGCCGACGTCGTCCGCCTCGTTCAGGACACCGCCTTCGACCTGGACGGCGAGGTCACCGCCGAATCCAGCTTCGAGGAGCTCGGCATGGACTCGCTCACCCGCGTCGACCTGCTCGCCGCCGTAGAGAAGACCTACCAGCTCTCGGTGCCCGACGACACCGTGGCGACGCTGCTGCGCGTGCGCGACGTCGTCGACTTCCTCGTCGAGGCCAAGGCAGGGGTCTGACGCATGGACCGCACCGACCCCTTGGCCGGGACGCTGCCCCTGTCGGTGGGGCAGGAGGGGCTGTGGCTGCTGCACACGCTGCACCCCGAGTCCACCACCTACAACCTCGCGGGCGGCGGGCGGATCACGCCCGCCCCCGACCTGGCGGCCCTGGACCGGGCCTGGCGGGCCCTGCTCACCCGGCACCCGATGCTGCGCTCGCGCTACACCGAGGTCGCGGGCCGGCCCCGGCGCGTCGTCGACGCCCCGGAGGAGGCCGCGCAGATCGCGGTCGTCGAGGTGCCGGACGCCGACGAGGAGGAGCTGCGCCGCCGCGTCAACGCCGAGGTGCGCGCGCCCTTCAGGCTCCAGGACGAGGGGGCGGTGCGGGCCACGCTGCTGCTGCGCCGCACGGACGCGCTGCTGGTCGTCGTCACGCACCACATCGCGACCGACGCCATCTCGCAGTGGCTGCTGTGGCGCGACCTGTTCGCCGCCTACGAGGCGGAGATCGCCGGGCGTGCCCCCGACTGGCAGCCCATCACCCACGACTACGACGAGTTCGTGGGCCGGGAGCGCACCCTCCTCGACTCGCCGCGCGGCACCGGGCAGGGAGAGTTCTGGCGCGCCGAGTGCGAGGGCTCCACCCCCGCCGAGCTGCCCACCGACCGGCCGCGCCCCGCGGTGTCCTCGCACACCGGGGCCAGCCTGGTGCGCCGGCTGCCCGACGCGCTCGCTCAGGCGGTGTCCGAGGCCGCCGCCGAGCGCCACGTGTCGCCGTTCGCCCTGATGGTGGGCGCCTTCCAGGCCATGCTGCACCGCTGCACGGGCCAGAGCGACTTCCTCATCGCCTGCCCGGCCTCCACCCGGCGCGCGGCGGCCGCCGACATCATCGGCTACTTCGTCAACCCGGTCCTGATCCGCGCCCGGTTCGACCGCGAGACCACCTTGCGCGAAGCCGTGGACGCGGCGGCGGACCGCGTCCGGCAGGCCACCGCGCGCGTCTCCTACCCGTTCCCGCTGGTCGCACAGGGCGCCTCCGGGCCGCTGTTCCGCATCTCCGTCACCATGGTCGCCACCGACCGGTTCGGACACGGCATGGACGGCCTGGTCGCGGGCGAGAAGGTGGCCCTCGCCGGACACGAGCTCGCCTACGTCGAGATCCCGCACCTGGAGGGCCAGTGCGACCTGGCCCTGGAGATCACCCGCGACGCGCACGGCCTCACCGTGGCCCTGCGCTACGACACCGACCTGTTCGAAGAGGCCACCGCCCAGCGGCTGTTCGACCAGTTCCAGCGGTGCGTCACGGCCACCGTCGAGGCGCCCGACACCCGGGTCGCCCGGGTGCCGCTCACCGACGACACCGAGCGGGACCTGCTGCTCGCGCTGAGCGGCGGGCAGGCGTGAGCGCCCGCACCGCGGTCCACGACAGCATCCTCGACGCCGTCGGCGGCACCCCGCTGGTGGAACTCGGCGGGCTCCTGCCGAGCTTCGGCTCCCGCGTCTTCGCCAAGCTGGAGTCGGCCAACCCCGGCGGCAGCGTCAAGGACCGCTCGGCGCTCTCCATGCTCCTGGGCAAGATCCGGGCCGGGGAGCTGCTGCCCGGCCGGTCCACCGTGGTGGAGTCGAGCTCCGGCAACCTCGCGATCGGCATCGCGCAGATCTGCCGCTACTACGGCATCGACTTCACGTGCGTCGTCGACCCGCGCACCACCCGGCAGAACCTGGCGATCCTGCGCGCCTACGAGGTCACCGTCGACATGGTCACCGAGCCCGACCCGGAGACCGGCGCCTATCTGCCGAGCCGGCTCGCGCGGGTGCGCGAGCTGGTGGCGACGACACCCGGCGCGTACTGGCCCAACCAGTACCGCAACCCGCTCAACCCGCGCGCCCACGTGCGCACCATGCGGGAGATCGACGAGGCGCTCGACGGCAGGGTCGACTACCTCTTCTGCTCCACCGGCACCGGCGGCACCCTGCGCGGCTGCGCCCAGTACATCCGCGACCGCGGCCTGAACACGACGGTCGTGGGCGTCGACGCGCTCGGCAGCGTGCTGTTCGGCGGGCCGCCCGGGCCGCGCCTGCTGCCCGGCCACGGCGCCGCCGTGCGCCCCGAACTCTTCGACCCGAGCGCCGCCGACGAGGTGGTCCTCGTCTCCGACCTGGAGTGCGTCGTGGGCTGCCGGACCCTGACGCTGCGCGAGGCCATCCTCGCGGGCGGCTCGTCGGGCGCCGTCACCGCGGCGCTCGGCAAGCTCGCGGACCGCATCCCCCCGGGCAGCACCTGCGTGCTGGTCTTCCCGGACCGCGGCGACCGCTACCTCGACACGATCTACGACGACGACTGGGTGCGACGCCACTTCGGCGACATCGAGCACCTGTGGAAGGAACAGGGACACACCATGGCGGTCGCAGCATGCTGATCCTCGGACACGGCGCGGTGGAGGGGCTGCTCGCCGGGCGCGAGCGGGAGCTCATCGACCTGGTCGCCGCCGCGTACACCGCGCACGACGAAGGCCGCACCAGCCTTCCGCACTCGGTGTTCCTGCGCTTCCCCGACCGGCCGAAGGACCGCATCATCGGGCTGCCCGGCTACCTCGGCGCGAGCGCGCCGACGGACGGCGACGAGGGCCAGGAAGCCGTCGCGGGCATGAAGTGGATCGCTTCCTTCCCCGACAACGTCGCCTCGGGCCTCCAGCGCGCCAGCGCCGCGATCCTGCTCAACTCCCTGAAGAACGGCCACCCCGAGGCCCTGATCGAGGCCTCGGTGATCTCCGCCCGGCGCACCGCGGCCTCCGCGGCGCTCGGCGCCCGGCTGCTCCTGGGCGAGCGCAGGCCCACCGGCGTCACCCTCATCGGCTGCGGCGTCATCAACCGCGAGGTCCTGCGCTTCCTCGCCGCCGACCGGCCCGAACTGACGGACCTCACCCTGTACGACAGCGACCCCGAGCGGGCCCGCTGCTTCGCCCGGGACAACGCGCGGCTGCTGCCCGACGTCAAGGTCCGCCGGCGCGACCGGCTCGACGACGCCCTCGCCGACCACGACCTGGTGTCCTTCGCCACGACCGCGGCGACCCCGCACACCGGCCTCGCCGCCTGCCCGCCGTCGGCCGCCGTGCTGCACGTGTCGCTGCGGGACCTGACCGTGCCCGCGATCCTCGGCGCGCACAACGTCGTCGACGACGTCGACCACGTCTGCCGCGAGCGCACCTCCATCCACCTGGCCGAACAGGAAACCGGCGGACGGGACTTCATCGAGGCCGGCGTCGGCGAGCTGCTGCGCGGACGGGCCACCCTGAGCCCCGCCCCGGGCAGGCCCCTGGTGTTCTCGCCGTTCGGCCTCGGCGTCCTGGACCTGGCCCTGGCCCGCTTCGTCCACGACAAGGCGCGCCGCTGCGGCATCGGCACCGTCGTCAGCGACTTCCTGCCGACGCCGGCCCTCTGACACCGCGGCTCGACACTCTTACGGAGAAACAGACATGACCGTCCCGCTCCATCAGCTCATCGCCGCCCAGGCCGCGTCGACGCCGCGGGCCGTCGCGGTCGAGGACGACCTCGGCTCCCTCACCTACGAACAGCTCGACCGGCGGGCGGGCGACGTCGCGCGGCTGCTCGTGGCGCGCGGCGTCGCACCCGAGGCGCGCGTCGCCGTGTGTCTGCCCCGCGGGCGCGACCTGCTCGCGGCGCTGCTCGGCGTGTGGCGGGCCGGCGCGGCGTACGTGCCCCTCGACGCGGGGCACCCGGCGGAGCGGAACACCTGGGTGACCCGGGACAGTGGGGCGGCCCTCGCCCTGACCACGCGGGCCTCGGCCGGGCTCTTCGAAGCCGCCCTGGCCGGGCGCGTCGCCGCCCTGGACGAGGAGGGCGCCTTCGACGGGCTCCCCCAGGAGGACGTGGCGGTCGAGGTCTCCGCCGAGCACGCCGCGTACCTCACCTACACCTCGGGGTCCACCGGCCGCCCCAAGGGCGTCGTCATCCAGCACGGCGGCATCGCCAACCGCGTGGCCTGGTCGCTCTCCCACCAGGGTCTCTCCGCGGGGGACCGGGTGCTCCAGAAGACCGTGATCACCTTCGACGCGGCGGCCTGGGAGCTGTTCGCGCCGCTCGCCGCGGGCGGCACCGTCGTGATGGCTCCCGCGGGCGCCGAGTCCGACCCGGCGCTGCTCGCCCGCACCGTCGCCGAGCGGCGCGTCACCGTCCTGCAGGGCGTGCCGTCGGTCCTGCGGATGGCCGTCCAGGAGCCCGCCTGGGCCGACTGCGGTGCGCTGCGCCTGGTCGCCTCCGCGGGCGAGCCGCTGGACGCCGCGCTGTGCCGCCGCCTCGCCGAGCCCTCCGGCGCCCAGGTGTGGAACACGTACGGGCCCACCGAGTGCTCCATCGACGTCAGCGGCCAGCTCTTCGACCCGGAGCGGCACACCGACGCCGTGCCGATCGGCCGCCCCCTCGACGGGATGCGGGCCTACGTCCTCGACGAGGAGTTCGCGCCGGTGCCGATCGGCGTCGTCGGCGAGCTGTACGCGGCGGGCGTGGGCGTCGCCCGCGGCTACGCGGGCAACCCCGCGGGGACCGCCGAACGGTTCGTGCCCGACCCGCACGGCCCGGCCGGCAGCCGCATGTACCGCACGGGCGACCTCGCCCGCTGGCGCTCCGACGGCGCCCTCGACTTCCTCGGCCGCGCCGACCACCAGGTGAAGGTCAACGGCGTACGCATCGAGCCCGCCGAGGTCGAGGCCGCGCTGACCGCCCACCAGGACGTGCGCGGCGCCGTCGTCGCGGCCCGCGAGACCCCCGGCGGGAAGCGGCTCGTCGCCTACCTCACCACCGGCCGCCGCGTGCCGCGCGACGAGCTGCGCCGCTCCCTGCGGGGCCGGCTGCCCGAGGCGATGATCCCCTCGCTGTTCGTCACCCTCGACGCCTTCCCGCTCACCACGAGCGGCAAGGTCGACCGCGCGGCCCTGCCGGACCCGGTCGACGACCAGGGCGCCCGGGGCACGTACACCGCGCCGCGCACGCCCGCCGAGAGGCTCGTCGCCCAGGTCTGGGAGGAGCTGCTCCAGATCGAACGGGTCGGCGCCCACGACGACTTCTTCGCCCTCGGCGGCTCCTCGCTCGTCCTGACCCGCCTCGCCGACGCGCTGCGCACCGCCTCGGGCGGCGACGTACAGCTGCGCGGCCTGTTCGGCGCCTCCACCGTCGAGGCGCAGGCGCGCCTCCTCGAAGAGGCGCGGCCCGCCGTGCCGCCGGTGACGCCCGTCCCGCGCACGGAGCCGCTGCCCCTGTCCTTCGGCCAGCACCGGCTGTGGTTCCTCGACCGCATGCACCCGGGCAGCCCCGAGTGGGTGGCGCCCATGTTCCTGCGGCTGCCCACGGGCACGACCACGGCCGCCGTGCAGGGGGCCCTGGACGCGCTGGAGGCCCGGCACGAGTCGCTGCGCACCCGCTACGTGCTGCGCGGCGAGGAGCCCCGGCAGGCCGTCGTGCCCGCCGCCCCCGTGGAACTGCGGGTCGAGCACGCCGGTGAGGACGAGCTGGAGAGGCTCTTCGGAGAGCAGTTCGGCCGCGGCTTCGACCTGGGCGAAGGGCCCCTGTGGCGGGCGCTGCTCGTCCACGTGCCGAAGGGTGGCCCCGTGCTGCTCGTCACCACCCACCACATCGCCACCGACGGCTGGTCGACGGTCCTCCTGGAGCGCGAGCTGCGGGAGCTGTGCGCCGCCCGCTCCGAGGGCCGCGCCCCGGACCTCGCCGAGCCGTCCGTCCAGTACGCCGACTACGCCGCCTGGCAGTCCGAGCGCGCCGACGACCCGGCCCTCGACCGCGAACTGGAGTACTGGAAGGAGCAGTTGGCGGACCTCACGGAACTCCAGCTGCCCACGGACCGGCCCCGGCCCGCCCGGCGCGACGCCCACGGCGCGGGGGTCCGCTTCACCATCCCCGCCGGGCTCGCCGACACCCTCACCGGCGTCGGCCGCCGCCACGGCGCCACCCCGTACGTCACCTTCCTCGCGGCCTTCGCCGGGCTCCTCGCCCGCTACTCCGGGCAGGACGACATCGGCGTCGGCAGCCCGGTCACGGGCCGCACCCGCCCCGAGACGCAGGACACGGTCGGCTTCTTCCTCAACTCCCTGGTCCTGCGCTGCGACACGAGCGGCGACCCCGCGTTCACCGAGCTGCTCGACCGCGTGCGCACCACGACGCTCGCCGGGTTCGCCCACCAGGAGCTGCCGTTCGAGCGCCTCGTGGACGAGCTCCAGCCGGTGCGCGACCTCTCCCGCACCCCGCTGTACCAGGTGGCCTTCGACCTCCAGGACGAGGGCGCCACCGCCGTCGCCACCGACGACGTCCTGATGGACGCCTTCCAGGGCGCCTGGCGCGTCGCCAAGACGGACCTGACGCTGTTCATGTGGTGCCAGGCGGACGGCTCCCTCGTCGGCGCCTTCGAGTACGCGACGGCCCTCTTCGACCAGCCGACCGCGGCCCGCATGGCCGAGCACTACGTCCGCCTCCTGGAAGGCGTGGCCTCCCACCCCGAGCTGCCCCTGTCGGCCCTCGACATCTCCTCCGTCCAGGAACGCCGCCTGCTGCGCGCGTGGGGCGGCTCGGAGTCGGCGGCGTTGGTGTCGGGTGTGTCGGTGCCGGAGTTGGTGGCGCGGCAGGTGGTCCGGGCCCCGGATTCTGTGGCCGTCGAGTGTGGTGAACAGCGGCTCTCGTATGCGGAGTTGGATGTGGCGGCGAATCGTCTGGCTCATCGTCTGCGTGCTGATGGTGTGGGTGTGGGTTCGTCGGTGGCGGTGCTGCTGGATCGTTCGGTTGAGCTGATGGTGGCGTTGTTGGGTGTGTGGCGTGCGGGTGCGGGTTACGTACCGATGGATCCGGTGCTTCCTTCGGAGCGGATTGCGGCGATGGTGGTGGATGGCAAGGTGTCGGCCGCTGTGACGTCGGTCGAGTACGCGGACCGTTTCGTCGATGTGCCGGTGGTGCTGACGGCTGAGGATCTGTCGGCGTATCCGGTGCGGGCACCCGAAGTTGCGGTTGATCTGGATGCTGTGGCGTACACGGTGTTCACGTCGGGTTCGACGGGTCGGCCCAAGGGTGTGGAGGTCACGCACCGGGGCTTGGCGAATCATGTGGAGTGGGCGGAGCGGGAGCTGGCGGCTGCTGGTTCGGGTGGTGCGCCGGTGTTCTCGTCGGTGGCCTTCGATTTGGTGGTGCCGAATGTGTGGGCGCCGTTGGTGGCCGGTCAGCGGGTGTGGCTGTATGGCGGTGAGCTGACGGAGCTGGGTGATGCGCTGGTGGCGGCGGGTCCGTTCGCGTTCATCAAGCTGACGCCTGGTCATCTGGAAGTGCTGGATGGTCAGTTGGGTGATGCTGAGATCCAGTCGCTCGTTTCCCGTGTGGTGGTGGCCGGTGAGGCGCTTCCGGGGCAGTTGGTGGAGCGCTGGCGGCAGTTGCTCGGTGACGGGCAGGTCATCAATGAGTACGGGCCGACCGAGGCGACGGTGGGGACGTGTGTGTTCCCGCTGGAGGAGGAGTTCACGGGAGTCGTGCCCATCGGACGGCCCCTTCCCAACATGGTGATGCGGGTGCTTGATGGGGGGATGCGTCCGGTTCCGGTCGGGGTCGTGGGGGAGCTGTTCGTCGGCGGGACGGGTGTCGCGCGCGGTTACGCGGGACGCCCCGGGCTGACCGCCGAGCGGTTCCTGCCCGACCCGTACGGGGGCTCGGGCGAGCGCCTGTACCGGACCGGCGACCTGGTCCGGTGGCGGGCCGACGGGGCGGTCGAGTTCGTCGGCCGCATCGACGACCAGGTCAAGGTGCGGGGCTACCGCATCGAGCTGGGCGAGATCCGTGCCGCGCTGGTCGCGCAGGCGTCGGTGTCCGACGCCGCCGTCGTCGTCTCCGACGAGCAGCAGCTGATCGCGTACGTCGTCGGCGACAGCGACGGGCTCGCCGAGTCCCTCGCCGAGGCACTGCCGCCGTACATGGTGCCGTCGGTGTTCGTGGAGCTGGACGCGATCCCGCTCACGGCCAACGGCAAGGCCGACCGCAGGGCCCTGCCCGACCCCGGCGCGACGGTCACCGACACCTATGTCGCCCCGCGCTCCGAGGTCGAGGCGCGCATCGCCGAGGTGTGGAGCCAGATCCTCCTCGTGGACAAGATCGGCGCCGACGACAACTTCTTCGAGCGCGGCGGCCACTCGATCCTCGCGGTCCGGCTGATCTCGCGGCTTCAGGACGAGTTCGACCTCGACCTGCCCGTCCGGGTCGCCTTCGAGCGGCCCACCGTCGCCGGGCTCGCCCAGGAGATCGAGGACCGCGTACGCGCCGAGATCGAGGCGATCCTCGCGCCCACCGCCGACGACGACGGCGAAACCCGCACCGGCACGCCCACCGACCAGGCCTGAGACAGGGGGAGAACCACCATGCAGCAGCACGCTCGACAACGCCTCAACGGGGCCCGGGCGGAGGCCACGGGAACACCGGACGGCGCCACCCGCCATCTGATCTCCGTGTGCGACCTCAGTGACGACGACCTGCGCGCCCTGGTCGCCCGCGGCGCCGAGTTCGCGGCGGGCGTCCGCGAGGAGACCCTCGCCGGGGCGATCGTCGGGATCTACTTCCGGCGCACCTCCACGCGCACCCGCACCGCCTTCACCACCGGCGCCCTGCGTCTCGGCGCCAGGACGGTGACCTTCGGGCCGGGCGACCTCCAGCTCAACACGGGGGAGACCAGCGAGGACACCGGGCGCGTCCTCGCGGGCATGCTCGACCTGCTCGTGGCCCGCACGTCGGACGCCACCGAGGAGCTGCGGACCTGGGCCGCGGCCGGGCCGATGTCCGTCGTGAACGCGATGAGCGCCGAGGAGCACCCCACGCAGGCGCTGACCGACCTGACCACGCTGCACCGCCACTTCGGCCACGTCGACGGCCTGCGCGTGCTGTACGTCGGCGAGGGCAACAACAGCGCGGCCGCCCTCGCGCTCGCCCTGAGCCGGTTCCCCGACACCACCCTCGACCTGCGCACGCCGCCCGGCTACGGCCTGCCCGCGGACGTCATCGCCACCGCGGTCGCGCAGGCCGACATGCACGGCGCGACCGTGCGGGAGCGGCACGACATGGCGGACCTGCCCGAGGGCGTGGACGCGATCTACACCACGCGCTGGCAGACCACGGGGACGACGAAGCCGACCGCCGACTGGCGCGAGGTCTTCGCCCCCTTCCAGGTCACCCGCGAGCTGTGGCGGACGAGCCCCGGCGCGGTCTTCCTGCACGACCTGCCCGCGCACCGTGGTGAGGAGGTCACGGCCGACGTCCTGGACGGGCCCGCCAGCATCGCCTTCACCCAGGCGACCCACAAGCTGCACAGCGCGATGGCCGTCCTGGAGTGGTGCCGGGCCGGGGCGCGATGAGGAAGGCAGCCGACGGCGGCACGAAACCGCGTCGCCGGCACGCCCTCCCGGGCCTGAACTCCTACCGCGACTTCCGGCTCCTGTGGACCGGCTCGGCCCTGTCGGTGATGGCGGAGCGCTGCTCCGGCATGGCCTTCACGCTGCTGATCCTGTGGCACACCGGGTCCAAGAGCGCGGCGGGCCTCGTCGGCTTCGCCGCGCTCCTGCCCGCGCTGCTCGTCCAGCTGCCCGCCGGGGTCCTCGTGGACCGCTGGAACCGGCGCGGCGTGATGCTCGTGTGCGTGGTGGGACGGATGGTGGCGGTCGCGACCGTCGCCGTCGCCCTGGCGGGCGACCGCCTCTACGTGTGGCACATCGCCGCCGTCGCCTTCGTGCAGGGCGCGCTGACCGTCTTCTACCAGCTGGCCGAGCGGGCCACCGTGCGCGGCGTGGTGCCCGCCCGGCAGCTGTCGGCGGCCATGGCCACGAACGAGGCGCGCTCCCGCGCGGTCAACTTCGTCGGACACCCGGCGAGCGGCATGCTGTTCGGCATCTCCGCGTGGATGCCGTTCATGTCCAGCGTCGGGATGTACCTGCTGTCCCTGATCACCCTGGTGCGGCTGCGGGCCAAGGACGACACGAAGGCCAAGGGGGGCAAGGGGAAGGGGGGCAAGGGCGGGAAGAAACGGCCCATGACCGCGGAGATCCGCGCCGGGCTCGACTGGGTGTGGAAACGCGCCTATTTCCGCACCGCGCTGCTCATCATGGCGGGCAGCAACCTGATCTTCCAGGCCCTGATCCTCAGCGTGGCGGTGGTGGTGCGGGACTCCGGCCGACCCGCGGGCACCGTCGGCCTGATCATGGCCGCGGGCAGCGTCGGAGGCCTCCTCGGCGCCATCACCGGCGGCGCGCTCAGCAAGCGCCTGCCGATGCGGCACACCATGATCGTGTCCCATGTGGCCTGGGCACTCGTCCTGCCCGGAACGGTGGTTTTCCACCATCCGGCGGCACTTGGGTCTCTCTTTTTCATAACATCGCATATAGGAGCCGCTGTTACCGTCGCAGGCATGTCCCACCAGGTGCGCATCACCCCGAACAACATGCAGGGGCGGGTCGGCAGCGTCGTCATGCTGCTCGTGTCCGGCGCGAGTTCACTGGGCGCGCTCGGCACCGGCTTCCTCCTGGACGCGTACGGCACCCGTCAGGTCCTGATCGGCGCATCCGTGGTGATGGCGGTCCTCGCCGCCGTCGCGACCCTCGTGTTCACGCGCCGAGGTGCGGCACTGGAGGACGAGAACAACATGGCGCCGCCCCCCGAGAGGGAGAGCGAGCCAGTGGTCGTCTCCCCACGTACGACCCTGACCTTACGGAGAATCGATGGATGAGGCAGTGCGGCTGGAGTCGCTGACCAAGACATACAGCTCGGGAGCCAACCCCGTGACCGCGCTGCGCGAGGTCACGATGGCCTTTCCCCGGGGCAGCTTCACGGCGATCATGGGCCCCTCCGGCTCCGGCAAGTCCACACTGCTGCAGTGCGCCGCGGGCCTCGACCGGCCCACCTCGGGCCGGGTGAGCGTCGACGGCACCGATCTGAGCACCCTGAACGAGACCCAGCTGACCGAGCTGCGCCGGGAGCGGACGGGCTTCATCTTCCAGTCCTTCAACCTGCTGCCCTCGCTCACGGCCGCACAGAACGTGTCCCTTCCACTGCGCCTCGCCGGGCGCAAGCCCAAGCGCGAGGCGATAGCCCGCTCGCTCGCCCTCGTGGGCCTCGGCGACAAGGCGGGCAGCCGCCCCAGCCAGCTCTCCGGCGGCCAGCAGCAGCGCGTCGCCATCGCCCGCGCCCTGGTCAGCCGCCCCGCCGTGCTGTTCGCCGACGAGCCCACGGGCGCCCTCGACCTGCACACGGGACGGGAGCTCCTCGACACCCTGCGCAAGCTCGCGGGCCCGCCCACCGGCGACGGCTACGCGGCCACCGAGCTCGCCGACCGGCCCACCACGATCGTGATGGTCACGCACGACCCGAACGTCGCCGCGTACGCCGACCGCGTCGTCTTCCTCGCCGACGGCAACCTCGCCGGCGGCCTGGAGCGGCCCACGGCGGAGGCGGTCGCGGCCCGGATGACCAGCCTGGCGGTGTCGTAAGTGCTCTTCATCGCCTACCAGACCCTGCGGTCGCGCTGGGTGTCGTTCCTCGGCACCCTCGTGGCGCTCGTCCTCGGCGTCGCCCAAGTGGCCGCCATGGGCGCCCTGTTGATGACCGTGCTCGACCTGCCCGACCGCCCCGTCGAACGGTTCGCCAAGGCCACGGCCGTCGTCAAGCCCGACGACGGGGACTGGAACGCCGCCCAGCACGACCTCGGCGTCCGCTCCCTGCCCGAGTCCGAGGGCATCAAGCCCGCGCTGCGGCAGAAGGTCGCCGGCACCGGCGGGGTCGTCGTCGACCGCGCCTTCTACGCCCAGCTCGACGGCGGCCCCAAGGACCAGGTGGGCCACCCCTGGCCGGTCGCGCGCTTCGGCGGCTACCGCCTCACCGACGGGCGCCCGCCCACCGGCAAGGACCAGGTCGTCGTCCCCTCCGACCAGGCCCGCACCGGCGAACAGGTCACCGTGATGACCGCCGCGGGCGTCTCCCGCTACACGGTCTCCGGCACCGTCTCGCCCGTCGACTGGGAGGACGCCGTCTTCTTCAGCGACGCCGAGGCGGCCCGGATCTCCCCGCGGATCGAGGCCCTCGTCCCGCTCGGCCCGCTCGCCGCGGTCCGCGCGGCCGTCGGCGACGACGCCGAGGTGCTCACCGGGCAGGACCGGCACAAGGCCGACGCCAGTGAGGACCGCGACCGCGAGACGCTCGACAACACCGTCACCCTGGTGCCGGTCATGGCCAGCGTCGCGGGCACCACCGCGGTGTTCGTCGTCGCCTCCACGTTCGCCTTCGCCGTCGTCCAGCGCCGCCGCGAAGTCGCCCTGCTGCGGGCCGTCGGCGCCACCCCCAAGCAGGTGCGGCGCATGGTGCGCGGCGAGGCCCTGCTCGTCGGCACGCTGGCGTCCGCGGCGGGCGTGGCGCTCGGCCTGTACGGCGCGCAGCTCCTCGCCGACGTGCTGATCGCCATGGACATCGCCCCGGACTGGTTCGAGGTGAAGCCGTCCCTGCACTGGACGATCGTCACCCCGCTCGCCGGAGCGTTCCTCGTAGGTGTCACGGTCGCCTGGTGCGGAGCCGTCGCCGCCGCCCGCAGGGCGGGCACGGTCCGCCCCGTCGAGGCGCTGCGCGAAGCCGCCGTGGACGACACCGGCATGACGCCCGCGCGCCGGCTGCTCGGCGCGGCCGGCGTCGCCGCGGGAGTGGGCCTCGCCGGGTGGATCGCCTTCGGCAAGCCGCAGAGCGTCCTGTCGCCCAACACCTACGTCACCGAGCTGCTCGTGCCCGTCCTGGCGGCGGCCGTCCTCGCCCCGCTCGCGGTCGGACCGCTCACCCGGTTCTTCATGTGGCCCTTCCGCAACTCCGCCGGGCCCACGGCCATGCTCGTGCGCGAGAGCGCGCTCACCGCCCGCCGCCGCACGGCCGCCACCGCCGCCCCGATCCTGCTCACCGTCGGCCTCGCCCTGTCGCTGCTCGCGGCCACCGACTCGCTCGGCGCCGCCCGCGACCACGGCCTGCGCAACTCGGTCACCTCCGAGTACGCGCTCGCGCCCGACGACACGCCGGGCATCAGCCCCGAGGTCATCGACAAGGTCAAGCGGATCGACGGCGTACAGATCACCGCGCCGCTCCTGACGACCGTGTACACCCGCGACGAGGACCGCTTCGACGTGAACGACGGCCTGGTCGTCGACACGGCCGCGCTGAAGCACACCATGGACCTCGACGTCACCGAAGGGTCCCTGGACAGGCTGGACGACACCAGCATGGCCGTCGCCGACCTGTGGGGCTGGGACGTGGGCACCCGCGTGAAGATCTTCCTGGGCGACGGCGAACAGGCCACGCTGAAGGTCGCCGCCGTCTACAAGGCGCTGCGCGGCTCGGACGTCGCCTATCTGCCCGAGCGGTTCGCCGCGTCCGCCGCGTACTCGCGCGACGGTCTGGCGCGGCGCGCCTACATCTCCCTGAAGCCGGGCACCGACCGGGCCGCCGCCACCGCGGCCATCGAGAAGGCCGTGCGGGGCAGCGGCGCGAAGTTCATGACGCGCGACGAACTCGTCGCCACCGAGAGCGCGTACGCCCGCCACCTCATCGAGGTGCGGCAGCGCTCCACCGCGCTGATCGTCGTCCTGTTCTGCTTCATCGCCATCCTCAACACCCTGCTCATGGCCACCGCCGACCGGCGCCGCGACCTCGCCGTGCTCCGCCTCGCCGGGGCCACGCCGAAACAGGTCGTGCGGTTCTTCGTCGCCGAGTCGCTGCTCGTCACCGCGATCGGCGTGGCCCTCGCGGTCATCGCCTCCGCGGTCAACCTCATCGGCCTGTGGGGCGCGCTCCACGAGCTGTTCGGCGCGGCGCCGATCGTGGTGCCGTGGGCCGTCGTCGGCACGGTCACCGCCGTCTCGGCGGTCCTCGCCGTCGTCGGCACCGTGCTGCCCGTCGGTGCCGCCCTGCGCTCGCGCATCGTCCAGCTGGTGGGCGCCCGCGAATAGGCGGCTCGCGCCCGCCCCGAAGATCACGCGGCCCGGTCCCCATCGCCCCGGCGGGACCGGGCCGCGTGCTGTCCGCGCGCGCCCGAGCGGGCGCGCCTGCGGTGTTGCCTGCGTAGAGGCCGCATATAGGTGCCCGCCGGAAGCTGAGGACGTAACGATCCCCGGGGCTTGCCCCGGCTTTCCCCCGGGCACGCCCCGGCTTTCGAAGGGACGCCGACATGGCCGACGACCTCAACGACGACCGCCTCTACCGCGTCGTCCGCAACGACGAGGAGCAGTACTCGATCTGGGCCGCCGACCGCGAGCCGCCCGCCGGCTGGCACGCCGAGGGCACCGAGGGCACCCGCCAGGAGTGCCTGGACCGGATCGACACCGTCTGGACCGACATGCGCCCGGCGAGCCTGCGCCGCCGCATGGAGCAGGCGGGCACCTGACATCCGCGCCCCGGCCGGGGCGCCACACCCAGCAGGTTCGCGGCAACGCACGGACGCATCACGTGAAAGGTCGGGAGGAGCGCTCAGCATGAGCACTGGCGGAAATCGGACGGGCCAAGGGGCCGGTGCGGCCCAGGACAAGCGCGAGGAGCTGGTGCGCGCCAGGCTCGCCGGAGCCCGCGGCGGACGGCGCACCGCGGTGGCCCGTGCCGACCGCGAGGGCCCCCTCGCCCTCTCCCACGGTCAGCAGCAGATGTGGTTCCTCAGCCGCCTCGACCCGGACAGCTGGGAGTACAGCGTCCCGGTGGCGCTGCGCCTGGGCGGGCCGCTGGACCCGGACGTGCTGTGCCGCGGCCTGACGGCGGTCGTGGCCCGGCACGAGATCCTGCGCACCCGCTACCGCCTGGACGGCACCGAGCCCGTCCAGGTCATCGACGAGCCGGGCCTGTTCGACCTGCCCACCGACGACGTCAGCGCGTTCGGCGACCCCGCCGAGCGCGAGCGGCGCGCCCTCGCGCTCGCCGAGGCCGAGCCCGGCAGGCCCTTCGACCTGGAGCGCGGCGGCCCGGTGCGGGCCCGCCTCATCCGCGTCGCCGCCGAGGACCACATCCTCGTGGTCGTCTTCCACCACGTGGCGTGCGACGAGTGGTCCGTCGGCCAGTTCCTCGGCGAACTCTCCGCCCTGTACGAGGCGTTCGCCGCCGGGCAGCCGTCGCCGCTCGCACCGCTGCCGGTGCAGTACGCCGACTACGCCGCCTGGCAGCGCGCCCGGCTCGCCGACGGCGCGCTCGACCGGCACCTCGCGTACTGGCGCACCCAGCTGGAGGGCCTCACGGCCCTGGAGGTGCCCACCGACCGGCCGCGCCCCGCGACCCGCTCCTGGGACGGCGACGCGGTGCCCGTCGAGCTCTCGCCGGAGCTGACCGCCCGCCTGCGCGACCTCGGCACCGGCCGCGGCGCCACGCTCTTCCACACCCTGCTCGCGGGCTACCAGGCGCTGCTGTCCCGCTACACCGGCCGCACCGACGTCCCCGTCGGCACCGTCGTGTCCGGGCGCGGCAGACCCGAGCTGGAGCAGCTCATCGGCTACGGCATCAACACCCTGGTGCTGCGCGGCCGGTGGAGCGGCGACCCGGCCTTCACCGACCTCGTCGAGCAGGCCCGCGCCACCACCCTGGACGCCTTCGACCACCAGGACGTGCCCTTCGCGCGGCTCGTCGACGACCTCCAGCCGGAGCGCGACCTGTCCCGCACCCCGCTGTGCCAGGTCGCCTTCACCCTGCACCAGGAGCGCACCAGCTCCTTCCGGCTGCCCGGCGTCACGGCCGAGCCGCTGCGCGCCACCAGCCGCGTCTCCCGCTTCGACCTGACCCTCCAGCTCGGCGAGCGCCCCGACGGCGGCGTGCGCGGCACCCTGGAGTTCAGCACCGCCCTGTACGACAGGGCCACCGCCGAACGCCTCGCCCGCCACTACGTGCGCCTCCTCGAAGCCGCCGCCGAAGCCCCCGGCCTGCGGCTGTCCCGCCTGGAGCTGCTCGACGCCGCCGACCTGGCCGTGCTCGTGCCGCCCGCCGAGACGCTCCCGGCGCCCGCCGCCTGCGCCCACGAGGTCTTCGAGGAGCGGGCCGCGGCGGCCCCGGACGCCGTCGCCGTGGTGTGCGGCGCGCAGCACCTGACGTACGGGCAGCTCAACGCCCGCGCCAACCGCATCGCCCACCACCTGCGCCGCCTGGGCGCCGGAGTGGACGGCCTGGTGGGCATCAGCCTCGACCGCGGCATCGACCTGCTGCCCGCCCTCCTCGGCGTGCTCAAGTCGGGCGCCGGCTATCTGCCGCTCGACCCGGAGCACCCCGCCGACCGCATCGCGTACACCCTCAAGGACGCGGGCGCCGAGATCGTCCTGACCTCGCAGGCGCGCGCCGAGCATCTGCGCGGCGCGCACACGGGGCGGCTCGTCGTCCTCGACGGCGACGAGAACGACGAGGACACCGCCGCCCTCGCGGCCGCGCCCGACACGAACCCGGACTCCGGCGTCACCCCCGACGACCTGATCTACACCATCTACACCTCCGGCTCCACCGGCCGCCCCAAGGGCGTGGGCCTGACGCACGCCAACGTCCTGCGCCTGTTCACGAGCACCGAGCGGTACTACGGCTTCGACGACCGCGACACGTGGACGCTCTTCCACTCGTACGCCTTCGACATGTCGGTGTGGGAGATGTGGGGCGCCCTGCTGTACGGCGGGCGGCTCGTCGTCGTGGACGCGGAGACCGCGCGCTCCCCGGAGGACTTCCTCGCCCTGCTCGCCGAGCAGCGCGTCACCGTCCTGAACCAGACGCCGTCCGCGTTCCGCAGTCTGGTCTCCCTGGCCGGTGACGGGCATCCGCTGATCGACGAACTCGCCCTGCGCGTCGTCACGTTCGGCGGCGAGCGCCTCGACGTGCCCGGCCTCGCCCCCTGGACGGCCCGGCGCGACCTGGACCGCACCCAGCTCATCAACATGTACGGCATCACCGAGACCACCGTGCACACCACCTACCACCGCGTCACCGAGGCCGACATCGCCTCCGACGCGGGCAACCCCGTGGGCGTGCCGCTGCCCGACCTCAGGGTGCAGCTCCGCGACGCGCACGGCGAGCTGGTGCCCGTCGGCGTGCCCGGCGAGATCCATGTCGGTGGCCCCGGCGTCGCCCGCATGTACCTCGGCCGCCCGCGCCTGACCGCCGAGCGCTTCGTGCCCGACCCGTACGGGCCGCCCGGCTCCCGCCTCTACCGCAGCGGCGACCTGGCCCGCTACCGCCCCGACGGCACCCTCGACTACCTCGGCCGCATCGACCACCAGGTCAAGATCCGCGGCCACCGCATCGAACTCGGCGAGATCAAGGCCCTCCTCGCCGGGCATCCGCGGGTGCGGGACGCCGTCGTCGTGGTCCGCGAGGACACGCCGGGCGACCGGCGCCTGGTCGCCTACACCGTGCCCACCAGCGACGCCGTCGCCGCGCCCAGCGAGCTGCGCGCCCTCCTGGCCCGGGCGCTGCCCGCGTACATGGTGCCCAGCGCGTTCCTCGTCATCGCGAAGATCCCGCTGACCGTCAACGGCAAGCTCGACCAGGCGGCACTGCCCGCGCCCGACCGCGGGGCCCTCGCCGTCGAGCGCGCGCACGTCGCACCCCGCACCGCGGCCGAGGAGGAGATGACGGGCGTCTGGCGCGACGTGCTCGGCGTCGACCAGGTCGGCGTGGAGGACAACTTCTTCGACCTCGGCGGCGACTCCCTGCGCGCCGTGGCCCTCGTCGGGGCCCTGCGCGAGGCCGCGTACGACGTGACGGTCCGCGACGTCTTCGCGCACCGCACCCCCGCCGAACTCGTCGAGTTCCTCACCGGCCGCCCCGCGCCCGCCGCGCCCGAGCCCGGCGTCGAGCCCTTCGCGCTCCTGTCCGCCGAGGACCGGGCGAAGCTGCCGTCCGGCGTCGTGGACGCCTACCCGCTGGCGCAGGTCCAGCTCGGCATGGTCGTCGAGATGCTCGCCGACGACGGCCGCAACCACTACCACAACTCGACCTGCTTCCGGATCCTCGACGACCGGCCCCTCGACCCGGGCGCCCTCGACCGGGCCGTGCGGACCGTCCTCGGCCGCCACGAGATCCTGCGCACCTCCTTCGCCCTGGAGGGCTACTCCGTCCCCCTCCAGCTCGTCCACGCCCCCGGCGAGGTCCACTCCCCGGTCGCCGTCCGCGACGTACGGGCGCTCGACACCGAGGAACTCGACCGCGACTTGCGGCAGTTCATGGCCGCCGAGCGGTCCGAGCTCTTCGACCTCACCGCGGCGCCGCTGGTCCGCTTCACCGGCCACACCCGCGACGACGGCAGCTGGTGGCTCACCCTCACCGAGTGCCACGCGGTCCTGGAGGGCTGGAGCCACCACTCGCTCCTGATGGAGCTCGTCGCCACCTACCGCGCGCTGCGCGACGGCGTCCCGCCCGCCGAGCCGGAACCGGCCGCCGTGCGCTACGCCGACTTCGTCGCGGCCGAGCTGACGGCCCTCGCCAGTGACGAGGACCGCGCCTACTGGCGGCGGATCATCGACGGCCACGCCAAGTTCGACCCGCCCGCGGGCTGGGGCGACGACCCCGCCACCACCCCGCGCGGACTGCACCGGGCCTGGGTGCCCTACCACGACGTGGAGCAGGGCCTGCGCGCCCTGGCCGCCACGGCGAAGGTGCCGATCAAGAGCGTCCTGCACGCGGCACACCTGAAGGTGATGAGCCAGCTCACGCCCGAAGTGACCCTGCGCACGGGCCTGGTGACCAACGCCCGCCCCGAGGCCGTCGGCGCCGACCGCGTCCACGGCGTCTACCTCAACCCCCTCCCGTTCCCCTTCCGGCGCGGCGCCCGCACCTGGCGCGACCTCGTTCAGCAGGTCTTCGACCAGGAGATCGAGCTGTGGCCGCACCGCCGCTACCCGCTCGGCGCCATGCAGCGCGACAGCGGGGCCACCGGGCGCCTGGTCGACGTGCGCTTCAGCTACCAGAACTTCCGCCAGGTCGACCAGGACGTCATCGACTACCCGGCCACCATCGACGACAGCCCCACCGAGTTCCCGCTCGGCGTGTCCACCCGCGCCGGATTCATGGTCATCACCGCCCAGAACCACGTGATGTCCCGCGCCGGCGTCGACCGCCTCGCGGCCATGTACCGCGCGGTCCTGGAAGCGATGGCCGCCGACGCGGACGGCGACGCCCTCCACGACTACCTGCCCGGCGGCGAGCGCGAGCGCGTGCTGCGCGCGTGGGGTGGTGCGGAGTCGGTGGTGGCGGTGTCCGGGGTGTCGGTTCCGGAGTTGGTGGCCCGGCAGGTGGTCCGGGCCCCGGATGCTGTCGCCGTCGAGTGTGGTGAACAGCGGCTCTCGTATGTGGAGTTGGATGTGGCGGCGAATCGTCTGGCTCATCGTCTGCGTGCTGATGGTGTGGGTGTGGGCTCCTCGGTGGCGGTGCTGCTGGATCGATCCGTCGAGCTGATGGTGGCGTTGTTGGGTGTGTGGCGTGCGGGTGCGGGTTACGTACCGATGGATCCGGTGCTTCCTTCGGAGCGGATCGCGGCGATGGTGGCGGACGGCAAGGTGTCGGCCGCCGTGACGTCGGTCGAGTACGCGGACCGTTTCGTCGATGTGCCGGTGGTGCTGACGGCTGAGGATCTGTCGGCGTATCCGGTGCGGGCGCCTGAGGTGGTGGTCGATTTGGATGCTGTGGCGTACACGGTGTTCACGTCGGGTTCGACGGGTCGGCCCAAGGGTGTGGAGGTCACGCACCGAGGTCTGGCGAATCATGTGGAGTGGGCGGAGCGGGAGCTGGCGGCTGCTGGTTCGGGTGGTGCGCCGGTGTTCTCGTCGGTGGCCTTCGATTTGGTGGTGCCGAATGTGTGGGCGCCGTTGGTGGCCGGTCAGCGGGTGTGGCTGTATGGCGGTGAGCTGACGGAGCTGGGTGATGCGCTGGTGGCGGCGGGTCCGTTCGCGTTCATCAAGCTGACGCCTGGTCATCTGGAAGTGCTGGATGGTCAGTTGGGTGATGCTGAGATCCAGTCGCTCGTTTCCCGTGTGGTGGTGGCCGGTGAGGCGCTTCCGGGGCAGTTGGTGGAGCGCTGGCGGCAGTTGCTCGGTGACGGGCAGGTCATCAACGAGTACGGGCCGACCGAGGCGACGGTGGGGACATGTGTGTTCCCGCTGGAGGAGGAGTTCACCGGGGTCGTGCCCATCGGACGGCCGCTCCCCAACATGATCATGAGGGTGCTCGACGGCGGGATGCGACCGGTCCCCGTCGGTGTGACCGGAGAGCTGTTCGTCGGTGGTATGGGTGTCGCGCGCGGTTACGCCGGGCGGCCTGGGTTGACCGCTGAGCGGTTCGTGCCGGATCCGTACGGGGGGCCGGGTGAGCGTCTGTACCGGACCGGCGACCTGGTTCGCTGGCGGGCTGATGGAGCCGTGGACTTCCTGGGGCGTATCGATGACCAGGTGAAGATCCGGGGCTACCGCATCGAGCTGGGTGAGATCCGTGCCGCGCTGGTGGCGCAGGCGTCGGTGTCAGACGCCGCCGTCGTCGTCTCCGACGACCAGCGGCTCATCGGCTATGTGGTCGGGGACAGCGAGGGCCTGGCCGAGTCCCTCGCCGAGGTCCTGCCGGAGTACATGGTGCCGTCGGGGTTCGTGGAGCTGGACGCGATCCCGCTCACGGCCAACGGCAAGGCCGACCGCAGGGCCCTGCCCGACCCCGGCGCGACCGACACGGACGCCCATGTCGCCCCGCGCACGGAGGCCGAGGCGCGGATCGCCGAGGTGTGGGGGCAGGTCCTGGGCCTGGAGGAGGTCGGTGTGGAGGAGAGCTTCTTCGACCTCGGTGGGCACTCGATCAAGGCGATCGCCCTGGTGGGTGCGTTGCGGGCGCAGGGCTTCGAGGCGGGCGTGGGCGACGTGTTCCGGCACCGGACGGTGGCGGGTCTCGCCGCCGCGCTCGGCACCGGCGGCGGCGCCCCCGAACCGGAAGGCACCGCGCCGTTCGCGCTGCTCGACCCGAGCGATCGGGAACGGCTGCCCGACGGACTCGTCGACGCGTTCCCGCTGGCCCAGGTCCAGCTCGGCATGCTGGTGGAGATGCTCGCCGACGACGGCCGCAACAGGTACCACAACACCACCACCTTCCGGATCAAGGACGGCCGGCCCTTCGACCGCGCCGCGCTCGTCTCGGCGGGCCGCGCCGTCGTCGAACGCCACGAGATGCTGCGCGCCTCCTTCGACCTGGAGGGCTACTCGGCACCGCTGCAACTGATCCACGCGGACGCCGCTCTGCCGGTCACCGTCCACGATCTGCGCGACCGCAGCGCGGGCGAGCAGGAGACCTTCCGCCGCGAGCACATCGTCAGCGAGCGCGCCCTGCCGTTCGCCCTCGACCACGCGCCGCTCCTGCGGATCTCCGCGCTCGTCGAGTCCGACGAGGCCTGGTGGCTGTCGGTCAGCGTGTGCCACCCGATCACCGAGGGCTGGAGCCACCGCTCCCTGCTCAGCGAGATCGTCGAGGGCTATCTGACGCTGCGCGCCGACGGGGAACTGCCCCCGCGGGAGACCCCCGACGTGCGGTACGCCGACTTCGTGGCCGCCGAGATCGCCTCCCTCGCCTCCGAGGACGACCGCGCCTACTGGCGTGACGTCATCGACGGCCACGGCACGTTCGAGCTGCCGTCCGCCCTGGGCGACCCGGAGGCCGCCGGACGCGACGCGCACACGCTGCGCGTCCCGCTCGACGACCTCGCGCCGACGCTGCGCGCCCGCGCCAGCGAGACCGGCACCTCGCTCAAGGCCGTGCTGCACGCCGCGCACCTGAAGGTGATGAGCCAGCTCACGCCGGAGGACGCCTTCAGCACCGGCCTGGTGTGCAGCGGCCGCCCCGAAGCGGTGGGCGCCGAACGGGTCTACGGCATGTACCTCAACACCGTGCCGTTCGCCCACCGCCGCGGCGCCCGCACCTGGCGCGAGCTCATCGGCCAGGTCTTCGAGCAGGAGGGTGCCCTCTGGCCGCACCGGCGCTTCCCGATGCCGGTGATGCAGCGCGAACTGGGCGACGGCTCCCGCCTGCTGCACGTCCGCTTCAGCTACCTCGACCTGAGCGACGCCCAGACGGACAGCGACATCGTCGACGCCGACTCCGGCATGGGCGAGGGAGCCACCGAGTTCGGCCTCGCCGTGGCGGCCCGCGCCGGCGGCCTGCTCCTCACGGTCGACCCGAGCGCCGTCACCCGGGCGAACCTCACGCGCCTCGCCGCGATGTACCGCGCGGCCCTCGAAGCGATCGCTGCGGACGCCGACGGCGACGCCGAGACGACCCTCCTCCCGCACGGCGAGCGCGAGCGCGTGCTGCGCGTGTGGGGTGGTGCGGAGTCGGTGGTGGCGGTGTCGGGTGTGTCGGTGCCGGAGTTGGTGGCGCGGCAGGTGGTCCGGGCCCCGGATTCTGTGGCCGTCGAGTGTGGTGAACAGCGGCTCTCGTATGCGGAGTTGGATGTGGCGGCGAATCGTCTGGCTCATCGTCTGCGTGCTGACGGGATCGGTGTGGGCTCCTCGGTGGCGGTGCTGCTGGATCGTTCGGTTGAGCTGATGGTGGCGTTGTTGGGTGTGTGGCGTGCGGGTGCGGGTTATGTGCCGATGGATCCGGTGCTTCCTTCGGAGCGGATCGCGGCGATGGTGGTGGATGGCAAGGTGTCGGCCGCTGTCACCTCGGCCGAGTACGCCGACAGGTTCACCACGGGCATACCGACGGTGCTGACGGCTGAGGATCTGTCGGCGTATCCGGTGCGGGCACCCGAAGTTGTGGTTGATCTGGATGCTGTGGCGTACACGGTGTTCACGTCGGGTTCGACGGGTCGGCCCAAGGGTGTGGAGGTCACGCACCGGGGCTTGGCGAATCATGTGGAGTGGGCGGAGCGGGAGCTGGCGGCTGCTGGTTCGGGTGGTGCGCCGGTGTTCTCGTCGGTGGCCTTCGACTTGGTGGTGCCGAATGTGTGGGCGCCGTTGGTGGCCGGTCAGCGGGTGTGGCTGTATGGCGGTGAGCTGACGGAGCTGGGTGATGCGCTGGTGGCGGCGGGTCCGTTCGCGTTCATCAAGCTGACGCCTGGTCATCTGGAAGTGCTGGATGGTCAGTTGGGTGATGCTGAGATCCAGTCGCTCGTTTCCCGTGTGGTGGTGGCCGGTGAGGCGCTTCCGGGGCAGTTGGTGGAGCGGTGGCGGCAGTTGCTCGGTGACGGGCAGGTCATCAATGAGTACGGGCCGACCGAGGCGACGGTGGGGACGTGTGTGTTCCCGCTGGAGGAGGAGTTCACGGGAGTCGTGCCCATCGGACGGCCGCTCCCCAACATGGTCATGAGGGTGCTGGACGCACAGCAGCAGCCCGTACCCATCGGAGTCGTGGGGGAGTTGTTCGTCGGTGGCATGGGTGTCGCGCGTGGTTACGCCGGGCGGCCTGGGTTGACCGCTGAGCGGTTCGTGCCGGATCCGTACGGGGGGCCGGGTGAGCGTTTGTACCGGACCGGCGATCTGGTTCGCTGGCGGGCTGATGGAGCCGTGGACTTCCTGGGGCGTATCGACGACCAGGTGAAGATCCGGGGCTACCGCATCGAGCTGGGCGAGATCCGCGCCGCGCTGGTGGCGCAGGCGTCGGTGTCCGACGCCGCCGCCGTCGTCTCCGACGAGCAGCAGCTGATCGCGTACGTCGTCGGGGACAGCGACGGGCTCGCCGAGTCCCTTGCCGAGGTCCTGCCGGAGTACATGGTGCCGTCGGTGTTCGTGGAGCTGGACGCGATCCCGCTCACGGCCAACGGGAAGGTCGACCGGCGGGCCCTGCCCGAGGCGACAGCGGCGGTGGCCGACACCTATGTCGCCCCGCGCTCCGACGCCGAGGCGCGGATCGCCGAGGTGTGGGGGCAGGTCCTGGGCCTGGAGAAGGTCGGCGTGGAGGAGAGCTTCTTCGACCTCGGTGGGCACTCGATCAAGGCGATCGCCCTGGTGGGTGCGTTGCGGGCACAGGGCTTCGAGGCGGGCGTGGGCGACGTGTTCCGGCACCGGACGGTGGCGGGTCTCGCCGCCGCGCTCGGCACCGGCGGCGGCGCCCCCGAACCGGAAGGCATCAAGCCGTTCGCGCTCGTACCGCAGAGCGTGCGCGAGGCCCTGCCCGCAGGCGTCGCCGACGCCTACCCGCTCTCCCAGGTCCAGCTCGGCATGCTCCTGGAGATGCTCTCCGACGACGGCCTGAACAAGTACCACAACACGTCCACGTTCCGGATCAAGGACGGCAGGCCGTTCGACGCCGACGCCCTCACCCAGGCCGCACGGACGGTCCTTGCCCGGCACGAGATGCTGCGGACCTCCTTCGCGCTGGAAACGTACGAGATGCCCCTGCAACTCGTGCACCAGGAGGCCGACACCATCGTCGCCGTGCACGACCTGCGGGGGACGACGCCCGAGGAGTTCGAAGAAGGGAGGCGCGCGCACATCGCGCGGGAACGCGCCGAGCTGTTCGACGTCTCGAGCCCGCCGCTCCTGCGGATCTCCGCGCTCGTCGAGTCCGACGAGGCGTGGCACCTCGGCTTCACGCACTGCCACGCCATCACGGAGGGCTGGAGCCAGCAGTCGCTCCTGATGGAGGTGCTGAACGCCTACCGCGCGTACGCCGAGGGCACGGAACCGGAGCCGGAGGAGCCGATGCCCGTGCGGTACGCGGACTTCGTCGCCGCCGAACTCGCGGCGCTCGACTCCACGCAGGACCGGGACTACTGGCGGCTCGTCGTCGACGGCCACGCGCCGTGCGCGCTGCCGCCCGAGTGGGGCGACGGCGTGACCGCCGAGCGGGAGGACTTCAAACTGTCCGTGGAGTTCCGTGACATCGAGCCCGCGCTGCGCGCGCTCGCCACGGAGACCGGCACGTCCTTCAAGGCCGTCCTGCTGGCCGCGCACCTGAAGGTGCTCGGCTCGGTCACGAACGAAGACGCCTTCCACACCGGCGTCCTGTACAGCGCGCGCCCCGAAGTCCCGGGCGCCGAGCGGGTGTACGGCATGTTCCTCAACACGCTGCCGTTCGCCCACGACCGCACCGCCGACACCTGGCGCGACCTCGTGCGGCAGGTGTTCGACCGCGAGGCCGAGGTGTACCGCCACCGGCGGTACCCCCTGCCGGCCGTGCAGCGCCTCGCGGGCGGCGGGCGGCTGTTCGACATCATGTTCCGCTACCAGGACTTCCACCAGGTCGACACCGGCTCCGTGGACGTCCGGGCGGGCGCGGGCGACAGCTCCAACGAGTTCACGATGTCGATCGCCAACGTCCCCGGCAGGCTCGTGCTGCGCGCCGTGAGCACCGGCCTCAACCGCGCCAACGCGGAACGCCTCGCCGGGATGTACCGGACCGTCCTCGAGGCCATGGCGGCCGACGCGGACGGCGACGCCCGCGCGGCGGTCCTCACGGACACCGAACGCGCGCGGCTTCTCCAGGACTGGAACGACACCGACATGGAGTGGGAATGAGCAGGCGCGTGCACGACGTGTTCGAGGCGACGGCCGCGGCCTCCCCGGACGCGGTCGCCGTACGGGCGGGAACGACCGTCCTGACCTACCGTGAACTGGACACCCGCGCCAACCGCGTCGCGCACGAGCTGCGCGCCGCGGGCGTCGGCCCGGAGTCCGTGGTGGGCGTGCTCCTGGAGCGCGGCCCCTGGCTGCTCCCGGTGCTGCTCGGCATCTGGAAGGCGGGCGGCTCCCAGCTGGCCCTCGACGCCGCCCTGCCCACCGAGCGCCTGGCCTACATGCTGGACACGGCGGGCGCCCGGCTCGTCGTCACCCAGCGCACCCTGGCCGGGCTGCTCGGCGACGCGTACGACGGCGAACTCCTCGACCTGGACCGCGACCAGCGGCGGATCAGCGAGCGGCCCGGCACCGCGCCCGGCCCCGCCCCCACCGCCCCCGCGGGTCCCCCGCCGCCCGACGGCCTCGCCTACACGCTGTTCACCTCCGGCTCGACCGGGCGGCCCAAGGGCGTGCAGATCGCCCACGGCTCGCTGCTCAACCTGCTCTTCTCGATGCGGGCGCGGTTCGACGCGGCACCGGACCACGTGTGGCTCGCGGCGACGTCGGTGTCCTTCGACATCTCCTACGCCGAGCTGTACCTGCCGCTGATCACCGGCGGCTCCGTGGTGCTGGTGGACGACAGCGGCCTGGGCGACGCGCTCGCCCAGCTCGACCTGATCGACACCCACGGCGTCACCCACGTCCAAGCCACCCCCGCGGGCTGGAAACTGCTGCTCGCGGCCGGATTCGCGGACCGCCCCCTCACCGCGGTGACCACCGGCGAGGCGTGCCCGCCGTCCCTGGGCCGCGAACTGCGCGGCCACGTCGACCGCCTGGTCAACCTGTACGGGCCGACCGAGACGACCGTCTGGTCCACCGGCTGGGAAGTGCCCGCGGGCCCGCCGGACATGCCCGTCGGACGGCCGATCCACAACACCCGCGCGTACGTGCTCGACGCCGCGCTCCAGCCCGTCCCGGTCGGTGTCATCGGCGAGCTGTACCTGGCGGGCGCGGGCGTGGCCCGCGGCTACGTGGGCCGCCCCGGTCTGACCGCGGGACGCTTCCTGCCGGAGGAGCTCGGCGGGCCGCCGGGGTCGCGGATGTACCGCACCGGCGACTGGGTCCGCTTCCGCCCCGACGGCGAACTGGAGTACCTGGGCCGCGCCGACCACCAGGTGAAGATCCGCGGCTACCGCGTCGAACTCGGCGAGATCGAGGAACAGCTGGTCACCCACCCCGGCGTCGGCTCGACCGTCGTCGTCGCCCGCGAGGACGGCCAGGGCGAACCCTGGCTGGTCGCGTACGTCGTGCCGTCCGGCGGCCGCGCCGGGACCACCGGGCCCGGCGGCCCCGAAGCCGCCGAGGCCGGGCAGGACGAACTGCGTCGCCACCTCGCCGCGCGGCTTCCCGGGTACATGGTGCCCACGGGCTTCGTGCTGCTCGACCGGCTGCCCCTGAACGCCGCGGGCAAGGTCGACCGCGCCGCCCTGCCCGCGCCCCAGCGCACGGCGCTCGTCGCCGACCGCGCCTACCAGGCGCCCCGGACCCCGACCGAGCGGCTGCTCGCCGACGTGTGCGCCGAGGTGCTCGGCGTCCCCGGCGTCGGCGCGCACGACCGGCTCGCCGACCTCGGGGTCGACTCCATGCGCATCGTGCACGTCCTCGCCGCCGGGCGGCGCGCGGGCCTCACCGTGACCCTGCGGATGCTCCTGGACAGCGTGACCATCGCCGACCTCGGGGCGGCGATCGACGGAACCCCCGCTACCTACGGAGCAGAAGACGATGACGGCCACCCCCAGGAAGCCCACGACGCCCGCGCGGCGGCAGACGGCACAGGCAGCGCGGCGGACGACGGCCCCGGCGGCCGGTCCCGGGCCGGTGCGCCGGTGACCGGCGGCACGCCCGCGCCCGACGTGGAAGCCGTGATGGCGGCGCACGGCATCCCCGGCGCGGCCGTCGCCGTCCTGCGGGACGGGGAGGTCGCTGCCCTGCACGTGCACGGCGTACGGTCCATGGACACCGGCGCGCCCGTCACGCTGCGCACCCGCTTCCAGGCCGGGTCGATCAGCAAGCACGTCATCGCGTTCGCCGCGCTGCGCCTCGTCGCCGACGGGCCGCTCGGCCTGGACGAACCGCTGGACGCGTACCTGACCGGGCGGACCGTGCCGCGGCTGCCCGGCGGCGGCCGGGTCACCCTGCGGCACTGCCTGTCGAACACCGCGGGCCTCTCCTCGGCCTCGGCAACGTGGTGGCACCCCGACGAGACCATGCCCACGCTGTCCGACGTCCTCGACGACGTCGAGGCCGAGGCCGAACCGGGATCGGTGTTCCGCAAGGCGGGCAGCCAATGGGCTTTTGTTGAACAGGTGTTGACCGACGTGACGGGCCAGGAGCTCGGCAAGCTCGTCGACGAGCTGGTGTTCCAGGAGCTCGGCATGCGGGACAGCGCCTTCACCGCGGGCGCTTCCGCCGACCTCGCCGCGGGACACGACCGGCACGGAGAGGCGCTGCACGGCGGCCACCGCTGCCGCCCCGCGCGGGCCGGCAGCGGGCTGTGGAGCACGCCCGCCGACCTCGCCCAGTTCGCCGGCGCGCTGCGCAGGACCCGCAACGGCCTCGGCGACCTGCTGCCGGGACCGCTCGCCGCCGCGATGCTCACGGAAGCCTTCCCGGGGAGCTTCTACGGCCTCGGTACGGTCATCGACGGCTCCCTGGGAGACGTGGAGTTCGGCCACGGCGGACAGACGCCCGGCTACCGGGCGCTGACCTCCCTGCGGCTGCGGTCCGGCACCGGATGCGTCGTGATGACAAACTCCGACCTGGGCAAAGAGGTGCACAAAGCCGTCGCGGCCGGCCTCGGCCGGGACATCACCGCGCGGCTCGCGGGCGACTGAACACCTCCCCGAGGCACGGGAACAGCAGGATCCGGCAACAGCGCCCATACGGCTGAAGGTATGTATTCAGCCGTATGCGGTGCGTGAGGTTTAAAGGTTGTTGTCCGCCGAATAAGCCGTGGATAACGGCACTTCGTAGCGTCAGACCCAGCAAGTGTTCGCCTGACGACGGGGGGTGCCGAGATGGACTTTCGAGTCCTCGGCCCGGTGGAAGCAGTAAGGGGCGCCGAGAGAATCGCCCTGACCGGATCCAAAGTACCTACGGTGCTCGCGGCGCTGTTGCTCGCGCGGGGGCGCGTGGTGTCCGACGCGCGCATGAGCACCCTGCTGTGGGGGTGGGAGCCGCCGGCCACGTCCGGCGCGCAGATCTACACGTACATGTCGCGGCTGCGGAAGCTGCTCGGTGACGAAGTCGCCATCGAGCGGCGCCCGCCGGGGTACGCGCTGCGCGCGCCCCGCAGCACCGTCGACCTCATCGAGTTCGAGCGGCTCGCCGAGCGGGGCCGCGCCGAACTGGCCGCGGGCCGCAACCGCGAGGCGTCCGCCCTGCTCGGCCAGGCCCTCGGCCTCTGGCGCGGCACCGGCATCTCCGGCGTGACCGACCATCTCGCCGAAGCCGAGCTGCCGCGCCTGGAGGAAGCCAGGATGCACGTCCTGGAGCGCCGCATCGAGGCCGACCTCGCACTCGGCAGGCACGAGCGGCTGACCGCCGAACTCACCGGCCTGGTCGCGGAGTACCCGCTGCGCGAGAAGCTGCGCGCCCAGCTGATGACCGCCCTGTACCGGTGCGGACGGCAGGCCGAGGCGCTGCGCAGCTACCACGAGGGCCGCGACGTCCTCGCGGACCAGCTGGGCATCGACCCGGGGGAGACGCTCGGCTCGACCTACCACGCGGTCCTCGTGGGCAAGCTCGGCCCCGGCGCCGGCAGCGGCGGATCGGGCTCGGACGCCTACGACGACGCGCCCCGGCCCTCCATGCTCCCCGCGGACGTCGAGGAACTCATCGGCCGGGAGGGCGAACTGGCCGCCATGCAGAAGCAGCTGACGCCCGACCCGGACGGCGGGGGGCCGCGCGGCCTGCTCGTCACCGGCATGGCGGGCGTCGGCAAGACGGCGCTCGCGGTCCGGGCCGCGCACGCCGCCGCCCGGCACTACCCCGACGGCCAGCTCTTCGCCGAGCTCACCACGGCCGACGGCACGCCCCGCAGCGTGCGCGACGTCCTCACGATGCTGCTCCGGGCGCTCGGCGCGGTGCCGGAGCTCGCGGACACCACCGGCGGCGTGCGCGGCACGGACGGCTACGACGACCGCACCTGCCTCGACGAGCTGATCCGCCTCTACCGCATCCGCACCGCGGGCAAGCGGCTGCTCGTCGTCCTCGACGGCGCGGTCGACAGCGGCCAGCTGGAGCCCCTGGTGCCGGGCTCGCCCGAGGCGACGGTCCTCATCACCAGCCGGGCCCGGCTGCCGCGCGTCACCCAGGCCCGCACCACGGTGCTCACCCCCCTGGAGGACGACGCCGCGCTCGACCTGCTCGTCAGCGTGGCGGGCCGCGCCCAGCTCCTCGCCGACCCGGCGGCCACCCAGGCGCTGCTCGCCCGCTGCGGCGGCCTGCCGCTGGCGCTGCGCGTCGTCGGCAGCCGCCTCGCCGCCCGGCCCCGCTGGCCCGCCGCGTGGCTCGCGAACCGCCTCGCGGAGCCGTCGACGCGGCTGCGCGAACTGTCGTACGGCGGACTGGACGTGCGCGGAGCGCTGCTCACCTCGCTGCGGCAGCTGCCCCGGCACACCGGCCGTACGCTGATGTGCCTGGCGAGCCTCGGGACGGAGCCGTTCCGGGCCGAGACCGCCGCGCGCTGCCTCGCCGAGCCGGAGTCGACGGCCGAGCGGCGCCTGGAGCGCCTGGTGGACGCCGCCCTCCTGGACATCTGCGGCGTGGACCGCCTGGGGCGGCCCCTGTACCGCTTCCACGAACTGGTGCTGCTGTTCAGCCAGTCACTGGGGAGCGCGAGAGCCGAGCCCGCGCGGACCTGACCGGTGCGGGACCGCGTGCCAGTCCTCGTCGTCGCCGGGCTCCAGGGGCCCGGCGACGACCCGGCCCTTGAGGGGGGCGGCATCGCCGCCCGGTGTGGTCCGCCTGCTGTGCATCGCATTCCTTCCACGAACGACGAGAGCTGAAGAGAACGACTAGAACTGACGAGAACCAGAACTGACGAGAACGATGCTTGTCGTGGCGCCTCGCGGGACACCGCGGGGCGCCACGGCGGGGTACGGGACGCCGTGGAGGCCCACGGCGGTGCGGGGCCGCGTCGGTGAGGCGACCGGCCCCGCGCGGCCGACAGTAGGAGGCGGCGGCTTCGGTCCCCTATCGATCCGCCTTCCGCCGTGCCCGCGCCGCGATATCGCCCCAGCTCAGCCATCGCGGTGCTCGCGCGGCCCCTCGTGCGGGGGCCCGCCGCCAGGACCGCCGGGCGCCAGGCCGAGGGCGGTGGCCTTGCCGAGTTCGCGGTCCGCGCCCTGCTGGTCGGGGTGGATGCGGCGTGGACCGCCGCGTTCGGGCCCGGGTTCGGCGCCGTCCTCCTCGTGGTCGCCGTGCTCCGTGGGCGCGTGCCCGGCCCGGGCCCGCGCCGCCGCGGGGTTCCAGACGGCGCGCTCGGCGGCCGCGCGGTCCCAGGGCGCGCGTGCCCGGGGCACCGTCAGACGCCGGGCGGCCTCGCCCTGGTGCGCCTGGCCCTCGGCGCGCCGCTGCGCCCCCGCCGTGCGCAGCGCGGCCAGTGCCTCGTCGGCGCGCTTGACCCAGTCGTCCACGCCCACACGCAGGAAGCAGTCGCGGGCCGCCCGCAGGTACTCCCGGGCGCGGTCGTCCTGGCCGCCCATGCCGCAGGCCGCCCCGAGGGCCAGCTTGATCTTCCCCAGGACGAGCGGGCTGTGCACCGTGGCCACGATGTCGAGGGCGTGCAGGAGCGTGGCGCGGGCCTGCTCCCAGTCGCCGCGGCCGAGCCGGGCCTCGCCGAGGCCGAGGAGCCCATGGGCGAGACCGAGCAGGTCGGAGCTTGCCCGGGTGATGCGGATCATGCGCAGGAGAGCGCTCTCGGCCAGGTCGTAGCGGCCTTCCGCCAGATAGACGCGGGCCAGCCGGTGCGTGCCCTGCGCCGTGCTGCGGGCGCCTCCCGGGCTGATGCCCGACGAGATCCGCACCGACCGGAGGCTGAGCTTGCGCGCCTGCGCCAGATGGCCGCGGTCGAGCTCGATCTGCGCCATGTTGTTGAGCACATGGGCCTGTGACGACAGGTCGCCCACCGCGCGGAACACCTCGAGGGCGGCCACGCTGCGGTCCATCGCGGAGTCCGTCGCGCCCCGCATCTGGTCGATCATCGCCATGCTGCGCAGGACCAGGGCGCGTCCGTGCTCCTCGCCCGCGAGCTCGTGCAGCGCCAGCGCCGCCGCGAAGCCCGCGTCGGCGCCCGCGAACCGGCGCAGGCGCATCTCCAGGGCGCCCAGGGCGTAGAGCATGGCGCCCTGGCCGCGGACGTTGCCCGCGGCGCGGGTGGCGGTCAGGGCCTGCTGGGCGCACTGGCGCCAGTCGTCGACGTAGTTGCGGGTCTCGAAGAGGACCACCGAGCACAGCGTGAGGTCCCAGGCCAGCTCGTCGAGGCCGGCCCCCGCGGCCTGCCCGACGAGCCGTACCAGGGACAGCCGCTCCGCCTCCAGCCACTCCAGCGGCCTCGCGAGCAGCTCGGCGGCCAGTGCGTCGGGCGGTGCGCAGCGCGGCGCGGCACTGTGGATGATGCTGAAGTCGCCGCCGTAGAGCCGCCGGTGGGCCTGCTCGGCCAGGCCGAGCGCCGCCTGGAGGACCCGGACGACGGCGGCGCGCCCCTGTTCCTCGGCGTCCTCCCCGTGGGCCCGCTCGCGCGCGAAGATGCGCAGCAGGCTGGGGGAGTGGTACCGGGGCTGCCCGGCCGCGTCCGGCCCCAGAGCGGTGAGGAACTGGGCGTCGACGAGCTGCTCGATGAGCCGCTCCGCGGTGAACTGGTCCGTGTCGAGCAGCGCCGCCGCCACCCAGGGCGCGAAGTCGTGGACGTCGAGGAGACCGAGGCCGCGGTAGAGCCGGGCGGCGTCGGCGGACAGGCAGCGGTAGCTGATCCCGAAGCTCGCCCGGATGCGCGAGGTGCCCTGGCTCAGCTCGTCCAGGCGCCGCTCCTCGTCGCTGAGCCGGGACACCAGGTGGGTCACGGTCCAGTGCGGCTTGGCGGCGAGCCGCGCGGCGGCGATCCGCAGCGCGAGGGGCAGCAGGTCGCACAGCTCCACGAGCCGGGCCACGGCGGCGGGCTCGGCGGCGACGCGCTGGGAGCCGACGACGCGGTCGACCAGCTCCACCGCCTCGGCCGGGGCCAGCCGGTTGAGGTGCACGCGCGCCCGCGGCGGCCAGGCCACGAACTCGGCGAGCTGGTCGCGGCTGGTGACGAGGGCGCTGCAGCCTTCGCTGCTCGGCAGCAGCGGCTGGATCTGCGCGTACGTACGGGCGTTGTCGAGGACCACGAGGACGCGCCGGTCGGCGAGCGCGCTGCGGTACATCGCCTCCCGCTCCTCGGGGGCCTGCGGGATCTGCACGCCCGCGAAGCCGAGGGAGCGCAGGAAGCCGCCGAGGACCCCGGCGGCGGCCGTCGGCTCGTGGCGCTCGTCGTAGCCGTGCAGATCGGCGAAGAGCACGCCGTCGGGGAAGCGGTCGGCGACCCCGCGCGCCCACCGCACCGCGAGACAGGTCTTGCCCACGCCCGCGAGCCCGCTGATCAGCCCGACCGTCGGCCCGCGCACGTCGGCGCCGCGGTCGAGGAGCACGCCGAGCTGCTCCAGCTCGCGGGCGCGGCCGGTGAACCCGGGGGCGTCCGTGGGCAGTTCGAAGGGCGGATCGTGCGGGAGCGGCGCGGTGGCGGGCGGGTCGGCGCCCGCGCCGTCCTGGGTGCCGGGCCCGCGCTCGCGGTCGTCCTGGAGGATGAAGCGGTGCAGCTCCTTGAGGGCGGGCCCCGGTTCGAGACCGAGCTCGTCGATGAAGCGCTTGCGTCCCTGCCGGTAGCTCTCCATGGCCTCCGCGCGGTGGCCCGAGCGGTACTGGGCGGTGATCAGCAGGTGCAGGGCGCGCTCGCGCAGCGGGTGGGCGCGGACCGTGGCGGCCAGCTCCGCGATGACCCGGTGGTGCTGGCCCAGGCGCAGCCGTACGTCGGCGGCGTCCTCGAACACGCTGAGCTTCAGCTCGTCCAGACGCCGGGCCTCGTCCTCGACGGCGCGGCCCGTCACGCCCGTCAATGCCGGGCCTTCCCAAAGGCCGAGCGCCCGGGTGTACGCATGGGCGGCGTCCGTTAATCGGTCAGTCCTGACGGCTTCCTCGGCCGTGGTCACGAGCTGCTGGAACTCGATGGCGTCCACCTCGTGCTCGCCGATGCGCAACAGATATCCCGGGTGCGCCGTCACGATGACCTGGTCCGTGAATCCAGCAGCCTTGAATGCTTTGCGCAGCGCCGCGATGCAGATGGACACCTGAGTGCGTGCGGTGGCCGGTGGGCGGCCGTCCCACACCGTGTCGACGAGCGTGTCGACGGACACGATCCGGTCCGCGTTGAGCAGCAAGGACGCGAGGATGGTGCGGTGTCGGGGACCTCCCACGTGCACCTGGCCGGAGCCGGACATGACAGAGAGCGGGCCGAGAATCTTGAATCTGAATCGGTGCCCCATATCTCCTCCGGAGCCCTGGTGTCTCTGACCAGAGCACTTGAGTGTTACACCCTACGCATCGGTGCGGAGGAATCATGCACCGGAACCATAAATGGAAGCCGCAATTCCGTACCGCTCATCGATTTTTCACCGTGGTGTGATCCCCGCTGTGAATGCCCCTCAATAGACGCACCGGTAACTGTCATGGTTCCTACGGGCAGGGTTCCGGATTCTCGCTGCCTGAATCCTATAAATACTGCGCGGTAATGTCGTTGTGGTACTTGTGAGTAAGAACTGCGGCAACACCGACTACGGACGTCGACTCATCACGACGGCCCTGTGAACCGCCGCGAAAGTACCCAGGGCCCTCCGAGGGCGGCAAGCAGGCGCACCGGTCCGCCGCGCTGCGGCGGGCACCCGTCCGGGCCGTCCGACAGGGGGCATACGCTGGGCGGATGCTGGACGAGTACCGCACCGTGGCCCGTGAGGGCGTGCACGAGACCGAGATCAACCGCTCGCGCTTCCTGTGCGCGCTCGCACCCGCCGCCACCGAGCGGGAGGCCCAGGACTTCATCGCCCGCGTCCGCAAGGAACACCCCACCGCCACGCACAACTGCTTCGCGTACGTCATCGGAGCGGACGCCTCCGTGCAGAAGGCGAGCGACGACGGCGAGCCGGGCGGCACGGCGGGCGTGCCCATGCTCCAGATGCTGCTGCGCCGCGACATGCGGTACGTGGTGGCCGTCGTCACCCGCTACTACGGCGGGGTCAAGCTCGGCGCGGGCGGGCTCATCAGGGCCTACGGCGGCGCCGTCGGCGAGGCCCTGGACGCGCTCGGCACCCGCACCCGGCGCCGCTTCCGCCTGGCCACCGTCACCGTCGACCACCAGCGCGCGGGCAAGCTGCAGAACGACCTGCGCGCGGCGGGCCGCGAGGTGCGCGACGTCGGCTACGGCGAGGCGGTGACCATCGAGATCGGCCTCCCGGAGGCCGACGTCGAGCAGTTCCGCGCCTGGCTCGCCGACGCGACGGCGGGCAGCGCCGGGTTCGAACTGGGGGGAGAGGCCTACGGGGACGCCTGACCGGCTGGGCTCCGCGGGCTCGGGCCGTCGCCGTCTGCCGCCACGTCGTGGCTGGGCGCGCAGTTCCCCGCGCCCCTTCGGGGCACTGCCGTAACGGGGCACCTGTCCCGTTCGCGGCCCGAAAGGGCGGGACACCATGCCCTGGAGGGTCGTGTTGTGTGCCCCGGGGAACTGTGGGGGCGCCCGTGATGTCAGACCCGGCCGTTAGTCTCGGGGGCCATGAGGCTGCTGCACACTTCCGACTGGCATCTCGGCCGGGCCCTGCACCGGGTGAGCATGCTCGACGCGCAGGCCGCGTTCGTCGGCCATCTCGTCGCCACCGTCCGCGAGCGCGCGGTGGACGCCGTCGTCGTGTCGGGAGACGTGTACGACCGGGCGGTGCCCCCGCTCGCCGCCGTCGAGCTGTTCGACGACGCCCTGCACCGCCTCGCCGACCTCGGCGTGCCCACAATCATGATCTCCGGGAACCACGACTCGGCGCGGCGCCTCGGCGTCGGCGCCGGACTCATCGACCGCGCGGGCATCCATCTGCGCACCGACCCGGCCGGCGTCGGCGAGCCCGTGGTGCTCGCCGACGCCCACGGGGACGTGGCCTTCTACGGCCTGCCGTATCTGGAGCCCGCTTTGGTGAAGGACGAGTTCGGCGTCGAGCGCGCCGGACACGAGGCGGTGCTCGGCGCCGCCATGGACCGGGTGCGGGCCGACCTGGCCGCCCGGCCCGCCGGCACCCGCTCCGTCGTCCTCGCCCACGCCTTCGTGACCGGCGGCGAGATCAGCGACAGCGAGCGGGACATCACCGTCGGCGGCGTCGCCTCCGTGCCCTCCGCCGTCTTCGCGGGCGTCGACTACGTGGCCCTCGGCCATCTGCACGGCAGCCAGATCATCGACGAGCGCGTGCGCTACAGCGGCTCCCCGCTGGCGTACTCCTTCTCCGAGGCCGACCACCGCAAGAGCATGTGGCTCGTCGAGCTCGACGCGGCGGGCGGGCTGACCGCCGCCGAGCGCGTCGACTGCCCGGTGCCCCGGCCCCTCGCCCGCGTCAGGGGCGACCTCCAGGACCTCCTCGCCGACCCGGACCTCGCCCGGCACGAGGACGCCTGGATCGAGGCGACCCTCACCGACCCCGTGCGCCCGGACGAGCCGATGGCCCGGCTCTGCGAGCGCTTCCCGCACACCCTCAGCCTCGTCTTCGACCCGGCCCGCGCCCCCGAGGAGCCCGGTGTGTCGTACGCGCGGCGCCTCAAGGACCGCACCGACCAGCAGATCGCGGAGGACTTCGTGACCCATGTGCGCGGCGCGGGCCCCGACGACCGGGAGCGGACGGTGCTGCGGGACGCGTTCGACGCCGTCCGCGCCGACGACATGCTGCGCGAGGTGGCCGGATGAGGCTGCACCGGCTGCGGATCACCGCCTTCGGCCCCTTCGGCACCACCCAGGACATCGACTTCGACGAGCTGTCCGCCGCCGGGCTCTTCCTGCTGCACGGCCCGACGGGCGCCGGAAAGACCTCCGTCCTGGACGCCGTGTGCTACGCGCTGTACGGCTCGGTGCCCGGACCCCGCCAGGGCAGCGGCCAGGGCGTCACCCTGCGCAGCGACCACGCGCGCCCGGACGTCCGCACGGAGGTGCGCCTCGAACTGACCGTGGCGGGACGCCGCCTGGAGATCACCCGGCAGCCCCCCTGGGAGCGCCCGAAGAAGCGGGGCACGGGCACCACGACGGACAAGGCGCAGAGCTGGCTGCGGGAGCACGTCCCCGGCCAGGACGGCCCGGCCGCGGGCACCGGGACCTGGAAGGACCTCAGCCGATCCCACCAGGAGATCGGCGAGGAGATCACCCAGCTGCTCGGCATGAGCAAGGAGCAGTTCTGCCAGGTCGTGCTGTTGCCGCAGGGCGACTTCGCGCGCTTCCTGCGGGCGGATGCGGAGGCCCGCGGCAAGCTCCTCGGAAAGCTCTTCGACACCCGCAGGTTCGCCGCCGTCGAGCAGCGGCTCGCCGAGCGGCGCCGCGCCGCCGAGGCCCAGGTCCGCGAGGCCGACGCGGACCTCCTCGCGGACGCCCACCGCATGCAGCAGGCGGCGGGCGCCGCGCCCGGCGACGCCGGGGCCGAGCTGCCGCTGCCGGACGTCGAGCCCGGCGACCCCGGGCTCGCCGGCGCCGTCCTCGCCTGGGCCGCCGTGGCCCGCTCCGGCGCCCGCGAGCGGCACGCCGTCGCGCGCAGCGCCCTCGCCCACGCCGAGTCCGCCCGCGCCGCCGCGGCCGCCGAGCTCGACGACGTACGCGAACGGGCCCGGCTGCAAAGGAGGTTCGCCGACGCCGAGGAGCGGGCGGCCCGCCTGGAGGAGCGCGCGGAGGACCACCGGCGCGTGCTCGCCCGCATGGAGCAGGGCCGCAGGGCGGAAGCCGTGGCCCCCGCCCTCGCGCTGCGCGCGGACATCGACACCGACCACCGGCGCGCCACCGCCGCCGAGGCCCGCGCGCGCGGACTCCTCCCCGCGCGGTACGCCGACGAGAGCGCGGCAGGCCTCGCGAGCGCCGCCCGCAAGGCCAGCGAGGAGCTCGGCGGACTCGCGTCGGCCCGCCGCGCCGAGCACCGCCTGGGCGAACTGTCCGCGCAGCGCGCCGACCTCGACCGCCAGGAGCGGGCCGACGACGACCTCCTCCAGGAGGCCGAGGGCTGGCTCGCCGACTGGGACGGCACCCGCACCCGCCTCCAGCAGGACATCGAAGCCGCCCAGGAGGCGGCCACCCGCACCGAGCACCTCGCCGGTCAGCTCAAGGCCGACCAGGAGCGGCTGGACGCCGCCCGGCGCCGCGACGGGCTCACCGAGGCGGCCGCCACGGCCAGGGAGCGCGCCGTCACCGCCCGCGAGGACGCCGCCCGGGCCCACGCGCACTGGCTCACCCTCAAGGAGCGGCGCCTCGCGGGCATCGCCGCCGAGCTCGCCACGCACCTCACCGACGGCGCCCCGTGCGCCGTGTGCGGCGCCACGGAGCACCCCGCGCCCGCCCGCAGGGCCGAGGGACACGTCGACCGCGCCACGGAGGAGGCCGCGCTCGCCGCCCACCAGCGCGCCGAGGAGGCCGCTCAGTGCGCCGAGCGCGAGCACGCCGACGTCCGCGCCGAACTCGCCGCGGCCACCGCCGCGGCCTCGGAGACACCCGTGGCCGAACTGGCCGCGTCCGTGGCGCGGTTGCGCCAGGAGCACGGGAGCGCCCGCGACCGCGCGTCCGGCCTGCACGCCGCGCGCGAGGCCCTCGCCCGGGCCGAGCGCGAGCACGACCGCAGGGTCGCGGCCCAGCAGGAGGCCGCGCGCCGCGTCGACTCCCGCGCCGCGCTGCGCGACGCCCTGGAGCGGGAGCGGACCGGCCTGGCGGACGAGCTGGCCCACGCCCGCGGAGGCTGCGCCAGCGTCGCCGAGCGCGCCGCCCAACTGGAGCGCGGGACCGCCCTCCTCACCGAGGCGGCCGACGCCGCGCGCACCGCCGACGACACCGCCCAGCGCCTGAAGGACGCCGACGCCCGCCTCGCCGACGCCGCCTTCCGCGCCGGGTTCGACACCCCGGCCGCCGCTGCCGCCGCGCTCCTCGACGACGCCCGGCACCGGGAGCTCCAGCAACGCGTCGACGCCTGGCAGCGGGAAGAGGCAGCGGTCCGCGCGCTGCTCGCCGAGCCGGACGCGGCCGCCGCGGCCCGGCTCCCGGCCGCGCCCCTCGCCGCCGCCGAAGCCGCCGTCGAGGCCGCGGACCTGCGGGCGCGCGCCGCCGCGTCCGCCTGCGACGCCGCCGCCCGGCGCGGCGCCGACCTCGACCGGCTCTCCGCCCGCTCGACCGCGGCGGCCCGCAGGATCGCGCCGCTGCGCGAGGAGTACGACCGCGTGACCCGCCTCGCCACGCTCGCCGCGGGCACCTCGGCGGACAACGAACGCAAGATGCGCCTGGAGTCGTACGTCCTCGCCGCCCGGCTCGAACAGGTCGCCGCGGCGGCCACCGCCCGGCTGCTCCGCATGTCCTCGGGGCGCTACACCCTGGTCCACTCCGCCGACCGCACCGGCCGCGGCCGCTCCGGCCTCGGCCTGCACGTCGTCGACGCCTGGACGGGCCGCGAGCGGGACACCTCGACGCTCTCCGGCGGCGAGACGTTCTTCGCGTCCCTCGCCCTCGCCCTCGGCCTCGCGGACGTCGTCACGGACGAGGCGGGCGGCGTCCGCCTGGACACCCTCTTCATCGACGAGGGCTTCGGCACCCTGGACGACCAGACCCTCGACGAGGTCCTCGACGTCCTGGACTCCCTGCGCGAGCGGGACCGCAGCGTCGGCATCGTCAGCCACGTCGCGGACCTGCGCCGCCGGGTGCACGCGCAGCTGGAGGTCGTCAAGGGGCGCGAGGGGTCGGTGGTGCGCCAGCGCGGCGCCGGATGAGGCCCGCGGGCGGGCGGGGTCAGCGCCCCAGCGGACGCCTCGGCAGGGGAGAGGAGTAGACGATGCTCGTCGTCACGGCGCCGAGCGCGCCTATCTTTCCGGAGACCTCCTCCAGGTGCCGCATCGAGCGCGCGGCGACCTTGATGACGAAGCAGTCGTCCCCGGTGACGTGGTGCGCCTCCAGGATCTCGGGCGTCGCGTCGACCAGGTCGTGGAACGGCTTGTAGTTGCCGTTCGGATAGCGGAGCCGCACGAACGCGAGGATCGGCAGGCCGAGCCGCTCCGGGTCGACCACGGCCGCGTACCCCTGGATCACGCCCGCCTCCTCCAGGCGCCGCACCCGCTCGGTGACGGCGCTCGGGGACATCGAGACGGCCCGTGCGAGCTCCGCGTAACTCGCGCGTCCTTCCCGCTGGAGGACGTCGAGGATGCGCCAGTCGGTGGCGTCCGTGGAATAACCGGTCATGCCCGAGAGGAAACAGGGAAATCCCCGGTCGATCAAGAGGTACGCCGGGAATCACGGGTTCAGCGCCGACCGCGCGGCCCGTAGATTTCCGGCCATGAACACGATCACCGCCGTGAGCGCCACCGTCCCGAACCCCGTCCTCCGCGTGCCCCCGGCCGCTCCCGCCGCGGCCGCCGCCTACTTCGGCGCCAGCCTCGCCTTCCACGCCGACGTCTCGGACGTCGCCGCCGCGCTCGCTGCCGACGGCGACCCCGGCTTCGTCGTCCTCGACTCCCGCTCCACCGAGTCCTGGGACCAGGGCCACGTCCCGGGCGCCGTCCATCTGCCGACCGCCCTCATCCCCGAGCAGGCGGAGGCCCTCCTCGACAAGTCGGTGCCCGTCGTCACCTACTGCTGGGGCCCCGGCTGCAACGGCGCGACCCGCGCCGCCCTCGCCCTCGCCGAACTCGGCTTCCAGGTCAAGGAGATGCTCGGCGGCTTCGAGTACTGGGCCCGCGAGGGCTTCGCGTACGAGACGTGGGAGGGCCAGGACCGGCGCGAGCCGGACCCCCTGACGGCCCCCCTCGACGGCGACTGCGGCTGCTGAAGCCGCCGTCGAGGGGAGGGCCTTCGGCGCGCCGGGCGCCCGTGAGCCGCCGGTCAGAGCGCCGACAGCTCGGCCACCAGGTCGTCGAGCCCCAGCGAGCCCTGGGAGAGCGCCGCCATGTGCCAGGCCTTCGCGTCGAAGGCGTCCCCGTGGCGGCGGCGCGCGTTCTCACGGCCGAGCAGCCAGGCGCGCTCGCCGAGCTTGTAGCCGATGGCCTGGCCCGGGATCGTCAGATAGCGCGTCATCTCGCTCTCCACGTAGTCCGAGGGACGGCTGGAGCGCGCGTCGTAGAACTCCTGCGCCAGGTCGGGGGTCCACCGCTCGCCCGGGTGGAAGTCGGAGTCCGCAGGGATCTCCAGCTCCAGGTGCATGCCGATGTCGACGATCACGCGCAGGGCGCGCATCATCTGCGCGTCCAGATAGCCGAGCCGCCGCTCCGGGTCGGTGAGGAAGCCCAGTTCGTCCATGAGCCGCTCCGCGTACAGCGCCCAGCCCTCGGCATTGGCGCTGACGATGCCGACGGTCGCCTGGTAGCGGGACAGGTCGTCGGCGACGTGCACCCACTGCGCGAGCTGCAGATGGTGCCCCGGCACGCCCTCGTGGTACCAGGTCGACACCAGGTCGTACACGGGGAAGCGGGACAGGCCCATCGTCGGCAGCCAGGTCCGGCCGGGCCGGGAGAAGTCCTCCGACGGAGGGGTGTAGTACGGGGCCGCGGCGCCGCCGGGCGGGGCGATGCGGGACTCCACCTTCCGCACCCGCTCGGCCAGGTCGAAGTGGGTGCCGTCCAGCGCCTCGATGGCCTCGTCCATCAGGCCCTGAAGCCACTGCTTGACCTCGTCCACGCCCTCGATGTGCGTGCCGTGCTCGTCCAGGTGCGCGAGCACCGCCCACGGCGTGGCCGCGCCGGGCAGGATCTTCTCGGCCTCGGCCCGCATCTCGCCGAGCAGCCGGTGGTACTCCGCCCAGCCGTAGGCGTACGCCTCGTCCAGGTCCAGGTCCGTACCGTTGTAGAAGCGGGACAGGAGCGCGTACCGCTCGCGGCCCACCGTGTCGGGGGCATCGGCGACCGCGGGCGCGTACACGTCCCGCATCCAGTCCCGCAGGGCCACGACCGCGCCGGTCGCCGCCTTCGCCGCCGCGTCGAGCTCGCCGCGCAGGGCCGCGGGCCCGGCCGCCGCGAAGTCCTCGAACCAGCCGCGCCCGTCCTGGGGACCCGCCCACTCCGTGAGCTGCTCGACGAACGTCGCCGTCGGCCGCGGCGCGCCCGGCAGACCCCGTTCGAGGCCGAGCGCGAGCGAGGCGCGGTAGCCCTCGTACGCGGCGGGCACGGCCCGCAGCCGCTCGGCGATCGCCGCCCAGTCCTCCTCGGTCTCGGCCGGTGTCACCGTGAAGATCTCCCGCACCTCGTGCGGTGGGGTGCCCAGGTTGCCGACGGTCCGCAGGGGTTCGTCCGCCTCCAGCACGGCGAGCTCCGCCGTCAGGCGCTCCCGCAGCAGCCGCCCGCAGCGCCGCTCGATCGCGGTGTCGGCCCCGGGGCGCGCCTCGGCCTCGTCGAGCCGCGCGAGGGTGGTGCGCAGGAGTTCGGCCCGGGCCGCGTGGCCCGCGGGGGAGAGGTCGGGCAGCTTGCTGTGGCTCTCCTTGACGCCGAGGTAGGTGCCGGTGACGGGGTCGAGGGCGACGAGGGCGTCGACGTAGGCGTCGGCGACCTGGCGGGGCAGCGGGCCCTGGCCCGTCGTGCTGCTTGCGATCTTCGTGTCTGACATGCGGACATCCTGATACGGGACCGGGGTGCGCGTCACGGGCGGGGGTACGGACGGGGCGCGGAAAGAGGGTACGGGCGGGGCGTCGGCAGGGGGCACCGAAGGGGCGCGGGCGAGGCGCGGTCGGGGCGCGGGCCCGTCCGGTGGGCGTCGCGCCTCGCACATGTTTGACTGACCGTTCCAGTTGCGGCTAGCTTCTGCGCCATGGCCAGAACCAAGGAATTCGACCCCGACGTGGCGCTCCGGTCGGCGCTCGACCTGTTCTGGAGCCGGGGGTACGAGGCGACGTCCATGGCGGACCTCGTCGCGCACCTCGGCATCGGCCGCGCCAGCATCTACGCGACCTTCGGCAACAAGCACGAGCTGTATCTGAAGGCCCTGGACCGGTACGCGGAGACGCGGGAGCCCGAGCTGCTCGACGAGCTGTCGCGCCCCGGGCCCGCGCTGCCCGGCGTGCGGAACCTGGTGCGCCGCTTCGCCGCCGAGGCCGCGGCCGCCGACCGCCGCCGCACCGGCTGTTTCATCACCAACACGGCCGCGGAGCTGGCCCCGCACGACGAGGCGGCGGACCGCAGGGTCGAGCGGAACTGGGAGGGCCTGGAGACGCTGCTGCGCTCCGCACTCACCCGCGCTCAGGCCCAGGGCGAACTCCCGGACGACCGCGACCCGCGCGCCCTCGCCCGCATGCTGCTCGTGCTGCTCCAGGGCATCCGCGTGGTCGGGAAGGTCTCCGGCGGGCAGGAGCGGGTGCGCGACGCGGCGGAGCAGGCGCTGGCGCTCCTGGACTGACGGGGCGGCCGGCCGGGGCCCGCGGGAGGGAACGGGCCCGGCCGTCGCCGCCGCTTCGCTCCCATCCCGCTCGCGCCCTTTCGCATGCCCAAATAATGGAACGTTCGGTCAATAAAAATCGCTCGGAAGGAACCCCATGACACAGCAGAAGGTCGCCGTGCTCGGCACCGGCACGATCGGCGCCCCCGTGGCGCGCAACCTGCGCGGCGCGTTCGCGGTGAGCGTGTGGAACCGCACGCCCGCCAAGGCCGCCGAACTCGCCGCGCTCGACGGGGTGGAGGCGCACGCCGACCCGGCCGCGGCCGTGGCGGGCGCCGACGTCGTGGTGACCGTGCTCAAGGACGGGCCCGCGGTGTACGAGGTCATGGAGGCCGCGGCGCCGGGCCTCGCGCCGGGCACGGTCTGGATACAGCTCAGCACCGTGGGCGTGGCCGCGGCCGAGGACCTGGCGGGCTTCGCCGAACGCCACGGCCTCGTCCTGTACGACGCCCCGGTGCAGGGCACGAAGCAGCCCGCGGAGCAGGGGCAGCTCGTCGTCCTGGCCTCCGGCCCGCAGGCCGGGCGGGACCGGGCGGAGCCGGTCTTCGACGCCATCGGCAGCCGCACGGTGTGGGTCTCCGAGGAGCACGGCGCCGCGAGCCGCCTCAAACTGGCCCTGAACGGCTTCGTGTTCGCGCTCACCCACGGCGCGGCGGAGAGCCTGGCCCTGGCCGAGGGCCTCGGCGTCGATCCCGCCCTCGTCGTGGACGTGATCGCGGGCGGGCCCCTGGACAGCCCGTTCTTCCGGGCCAAGGCGGCCGCCATGCTCGCGGCCGATCACGCGCCCAGCTTCTCCGTGGCCAACGCGGCCAAGGACGCGCGCCTGGTGGTCGAGGCCGCGCGGTCCGCGGGCGTACCGGTGGACGTCACGGCGGCCGGCCTGCGGCGGTTCGAGCGGGCGGCCGGGGCCGGGCACGGCGACAAGGACATGGCCGCCTCCCACCTCGCCCCGGACGCCGCGGCCTAGCCCCGCGCGGTACCCCCGCCGGGGCCCGGGCATCCCGGGTCCCGGCAGGGCCGCCGGTGTCGCGTGGGACTACTGGTGGCTGTCGTACGGAAGGTGCGAGCGCACCGGTGTCGCGTCCAGGCGGGCGGTGATGACCAGCGTGCCCTCCTCGATCTGGAAGTCGAGGGGCAGGTCGAGGCCGCGCATCGCCGCGACCATGCCTGTGTTGGACGACTGCGTCACCGCGTACACGTTGTCGCAGCCCGCCTCCACGGCCATCGAGACGAGGCGGGCGAGCAGTTCACGGCCGATGCCGCGGCGCTGCCACTCGTCCTCGACGAGCAGGGCGATCTCCGTCTCGTCGCCGTCCCACAGCAGGTGGCCGAGGCCGACGACGCGGCCGGAGGCCGTGCGCGCGGCCAGGGTGCGGCCGAAGCGCGGGCTCAACAGGTGGTTGAGATAGCGGTCGGCGTCCCCCACCGGGCCGTGGTACCGCATGCCCAGGGTGCGCGGGGAGCAGCGCTCGTGCATGGCCCTCGCGGCGTCCAGGTCGGCGGTGTCGGCGCGGCTGACCGTGATGTCGTTGCCCTCGGCGAGGGTGAGGACGTCCTCGCCCCGCGGCACCCGGGGGCCGAGCCTGGCGTCCAGCTCCACCAGGGCCCGCGCGCGGGCGAACTCCGTGGGTGTGAACGGCAGATGCGGACGCTCGACCGTGATCACTCCGCCTTCGGGGGCCCGCAGGCGCAGGAGCGTGCCGTCCCAGGCGCCCTCCACCGGCACCTCCCCGCCGTCCCGCCCGCGCTGGGCGGGCAGCAGGCGGATCGTGCAGCGGCCCAGCAACTGGCGCAGTGCCAGCGGCAGTTCGGCGGCGTCCAGGGCGGTGCGCGTGGCGAGGCTGAGGATGCGCGTGGGCGCGTCCACCAGGTCGTGCGCGTCCGCCCGCTCGATCCAGGTGCTCGATCCGCCCGCCGCGGCGATCGCCCGAGTGAGGTCCGCCGCGGGGAGCGCCGCGGGCGCGCGCAGCAGGAACTCGTCGACCGTGCCGTCGGCCAGCGGATGCGTTTGCAGGCTGAGGATGTCCACGCGCGCGTGCGCGAGCGCCGTGCACAGCGCGGCGAGCGAACCCGGCTCGTCGCGCACGGTCGTCCGCATGCGCCACAGCGTCGACCCGTCCGGGGACGACGCCGGGCCGCTGGTGGCCCGGTCCTCCACGGCGGAGGGCCGGGCGCCGGTATCGGGATCGCCCGTGCCGGGCGGTGCGTGGGTGTGGCGCCGCGCCCACCAGGTGTGGAACCCGGCCGTGGCGACCAGGAGGACGGCCGAGACGAGCAGCAGCTCGGGCCCGTCCGGGCCGTGCCCCACGAGATTCGCCACGGCGTCCGCGGCGGCCACGGCCGTGAACAGCGCGGCCAGTTCGACGACGTCCCGGCGCCAGTGGTGCACCGGCCGTCCGTCCTTGCTCCGTGTCACCTCAGGCATGTCAGCAGTCATACGGCCACTGTGGCCCAAGGGTGTTGCGTGATCACGAACGTCTTGTGTCTGATGGGTTAAGTGCGGTTCTGTCGCTTTCATTCCTTTTGGTTCACCGTGATGGTCCATCGATCTCCCCCGTCGGCCGTCACCGGCCCATTGATCGTCACTGACCTCTCGGTCCGTCCGACCCGTGCGACCGCCGCGGGCCCCGGGCCCGCGACGGTTCCGCGGCCGCCGTCGGACCGCGCGTCGTCACCGAGCGCGGGCCGTCAGCGGCACCGCGTCCACCGTGGCGCACCGGTGGACGTGCCGTCCAGCACTTCACCGGCGGAAGCCCCCATCGGTACGCGCCAACGGAAGCACCCGCGAGCGCTCGCCGGCGGACGCGCCCGCCGGAGGCTCACTGGCCCACGCGCCCCGGCTGCAGCACCTTGGTGAAGAGCACGCCTCCGCCCTGCTGCCGCAGCCGTACCGTCAACTCGCCGCTGCCGCCGTCGATGTCCACCTCTCCGTAGTACGGCGGTGTCTCCGCCGGCGAGGTGTTGGGCCGGTCCGGTGCCTTGACGAACGTCTGGTCCGGACCGAAGGTTCCGTCGAGCTTCACCGCCGGGAAGCCGCCCGCGGCCAGCGGGCCCGACACGAACTCCCAGAACGGCGCGAAGTCCTTGAACGCCGCGCGCGACGGGTCGTAGTGCTGCGCCGAGGTGTAGTGCACGTCGGCCGTCAGCCACACCGTGCCGGTGATCCTGCGGTGCTTGATGTGGCGCAGCAGTTCGGCGATCTGGAGCTCACGGCCGAGCGGTGCGCCCGGGTCGCCCTGCGCGACGGCCTCGAAGTTCGTCGCGCCGTCCGCGACGACCAGGCCGAGCGGCATGTCGGAGGCGATCACCTTCCACACCGCGCGCGAGCGCGACAGCTCCCGCTTGAGCCAGGCGAGCTGCTCGGCGCCGAGGATGCCGGTGGCGTCCTCGGGCTGCCGGTTCGGCGAGTTCGCGTTGCGGTACGTGCGCATGTCCAGCACGAACACGTCCAGGAGCGGGCCGTGCCGCAGCACCCGGTAGACCCGCCCGTCCTTGTCGCCGGGGCGCTGGGTCGAGATCGGGTAGTACTCGCTGAAGGCCCGCAGCGAACGCCCCGCGAGGACGTCGACGTTCTTCTCCGTGTAGCGCGGGTCCTCCAGGATCTGCCCCGGGTACCAGTTGTTGCGCACCTCGTGGTCGTCCCACTGCACGATGGAGGGCACCTGGGCGTTGAAGCGGCGCACGTGCTCGTCGAGCAGGTTGTAGCGGAAGTTGCCGCGGAACTCCGCGAGGGTCTCGGCGACCTTCGACTTCTCCTCCGTGGTGACGTTGCGCCACACCCGCCCGTCGGGCAGCTTGACGCTCGCCTGGATGGGGCCGTCGGCGTAGATGTTGTCGCCGCTGCACAGGAAGAAGTCCGGGTTGCGCCGGCGCATCTCCTCGTACACGCGCCAGCCGCCGAGGTCGGGGTTGATGCCCCAGCCCTGGCCCGCGATGTCGCCCGACCACAGGAAGCGCACGTCGTCCTTGCGCGAGCGGGAGACCGTGCGGAACGTGCCCGTGACCGGCTTGCTCGTGCGCCTGGGGTCGTCCGGGTCGGCCAGGAGCACGCGGTAGTGGATCTGTTCGCCGGCGGGCAGCTCGCGCAGCCGCGTCGTTCCCGTGAAGTCGGTGCGGGGGCCGAGCAGCGGGCCGTACCAGCGCTGGGGTCTGCGGAACGACTCGGTGGCGGAGGTCTCCACGATCATGCGGGCCGGGCGGTCGGAGCGGACCCACACCAGACCCGAGTGCGCGCCCACGTCACCGGCCTGCACGCCCCACCGGGCGCTGGGACGCCCGGAGAGGGCGAAGGCCGGGGCGGCGCCGCCGAGCGCGGGCACGGCGGGCACGGCCAGCGCCGCGGGCACGGCGAGCGAGCCGCGCAGCACGCTGCGGCGGCGCGGGGACGGGCTCGACGGACGGTGTGACATGAGGGCGCCTCCAAGGACGGCGGTCGTTCGGTGTGCGAAGTCACGTTTACTTTCGTGTCACGGCTCGCACGCGAACCCCAAGTGAACAACTGGCCATGGCTCCAGGGGAACCGCCGCGCGGACACCCGCGCACCCGCCGCCCGTCCGACGGGAAGGGCCTAGTCCCGAAGGTGTACGCCACGCGCCCCGGGGACCGGGACCGAGGCCCGATGGTGACAAGATCCACTGCTTCCTACAGTGGTCCGGACGGCGCGCGGCAGGGCGAGCCGCACCTCAGCAGGACGCAAGGAGTACCCCGTGCCCGTCAACGGTTCGAGCCACATCCGCATCGCCCGCCCCTCCCGTGACCTCGCCGCGGCGGAGCGGTTCTGGGTCGAGGGGCTCGGCCTGAGCGTCGTCTACCGCAAGGACGCGGGCGGCCCCGGCGAGCACGCGCTGCTCATGGTCGGCTGGCCGGACGGCGCCTGGCACTTGGAGCTCGTCCACGGTGCGCCCGTGGACGCCCGGCCCACCGAGGAGGACCTCCTCGTCGTCTACGTGGACGGCGAGGTGCCGGACGACCTCGTCGCGCGCCTCGAAGCCCACGGCGGCAAGCGCATCCTGTCGCCCAACCCGTACTGGAACGAGTGGGGCGTCACCGTCGAGGACCCGGACGGCTACCGCCTGGTGCTCTGCACGCGCGCGTGGTCCAACTCCTGACGCCTGCCCGCGCGTCAGCGGCTCGTGTCGAGGATGACGCGCGCCACGCGCGCGGGGTCGTCGTTCATCGGCACGTGCCCGCAGCCGGGCAGCCGGACGAGCCGTGCCCCGGGAATGGCCCGCTTGGCGCGCACGCCCTGGCGGCGCAGGAGCAGGCGGTCACGGGTGCCCCAGGCGATCGTCACCGGCAGGCCCGGCACGTCGTCCCGGAACACCACGTCGCGCCCCGCGGCCAGGGTCTGCTCGAACCCGGTCGCGTACCGCAGCGCCAGCGTCTCGGCGACGGCGGCCTCCGGCGCCCGGCGCGCGGGGCGGGCGTAGATGGTGCTCGTCAGAGCCGTGCGGCCCGCGGCGCTGCGGGAGAGGCGTTCGATCGCGGGCACCGGCAGGGCGGACGCGGCGCGCCGCATCGCGAGCAGGGTCGCGAACGCGTACCGCCGCTCGGCCCGGGTCCAGAATCCGGCGGGCGACAGGGCTGTAACGGACCGTACGAGCTTCTCGCGGCCGAGCTCCAGGGCGAGCAGGCCGCCGAGCGAGTTGCCCGCCACGTGCGGCCGCTCGACGTCCAGGGCCCCGCACAGCGCCGCGAGCGCGGGCACCACCGACGACAGGTCGTACGCGAGGCCGTCCGGCAGCGGCGGGGACACGCCGAAGCCCGGCAGGTCCACGGCGATCACGTCGCGCTCGGCCGCCAGGATGTCCACGACCGGGTCCCAGGCCTGGCGGTGGTGCCCGATGCCGTGCAGGAGCAGCAGGGGCGCGCCGGCACCCGTGCGCCGGTAGGAGACGGTCACTGGGCGCGGCCCGCGGGGCGACTCGACGGCGAACGTGACATCTGCCACCTCTGCGGCCATGACCACTCCTGACTTAGACAGCTTGTCAGCAACAATTACCCTTCAGTAGCCCCGAGTTCAAGGGGCCGTCCGGCGCCGACTGGGAACATCCCGCCGCCCCCGGCTGTGATCCTCGTCCGCCGGGCCTGTCGCGGGTGGACAGCCCATCGCCGGTGAGCTGGGATGGGATCGTGGCTACCGACACCGCGACCGACGTCTTCGAAGAGCACCGGCCCGTCCTCCTGGGCGTCGCCTACCGCATGCTCGGCCGCGTGGCCGACGCGGAGGACGTCGTCCAGGACGCCTGGCTGCGCTGGTCCCACGCCGACCGGGAGCAAGTGCGCGAACCGCGCGCCTACTTGGTGCGCGTCACCACGCGCCTGGCCATCGACCGGCTCCGCCACGCGCAGTCGCGCCGCGAGTCCTACGTGGGCCCCTGGCTCCCCGAGCCCTTCGTCACCGACTTCGGGCCGACCGTCCCCGACACCGCCGAGCGGGCCGTGCTCGCCGACTCCGTGTCGCTCGCCGTCCTCGTCGTCCTGGAGTCCCTCTCCCCCCTGGAGCGCGCCGTGTTCGTGCTCCGTGAGGCCTTCGGGTTCCCGTACGCCGAGATCGCCGTGACCCTCGACCGCACCGAGGCCGCCGTGCGCCAGCTCGCCGGGCGCGCCCGCAAGCACGTCGACGAGGGCAGGCCGCGCTACGAGGTCGACCCCGCCGAGCGGCGCGACCTGACCGAGCGGTTCCTCGCCGCGGCCCTGGAGGGCGACCTGGACGGGCTGATGTCGCTGCTCGCCCCGGACGTGCGCCTGGTCGGCGACAGCGGCGGCAAGGTCAAGGCGCCGCTGCGGACCCTGGAGACCTCCGACAAGGTCGGCCGCTTCGTCCTGGGCGTGACGAAGAAGAGCGTCCCGGGCGCCGAGCGGGTCGAGTTCCGCTACCTGGAGCTCAACGGCGCCGTCTCCGTCGCCTTCTTGGTGGACGGCAAGGTGGACAGCGTCTTCCAGCTGGATGTCGCCGACGGGCGCGTGCAGCGCGTCTACATCGTGCGGAATCCGGACAAGCTCGGGAGTCTCTCGCTCTAGGTTCCCGGCCTTCCGGGCCAAGCCCCCGCCCGTGCCACCGGCGGGGGCTTGCTGTCACGCGCGCGCATGGGCGACGTATCGGTTTTCGTCACCCCAGGGGGTGAGGTGTCGACCCTGCGCGAACACCGCGTGAATGCTCTGTGGCACCACTTCTGTGCGGGCAGTAACGGAAGCAGGATTGGTCTTGACCAAGGATGAGCGCGGCTCTATCGTCGCTGAGATAGTGCAGGAACCTTTAATAAACAAGGCGCTGAAAAGCCGCCTGCGCACGGCGATTGCGGAGGACAGGGTGGGGACCACGCAGCTGGAAACGGTGCCGGAGCCGAAGTACTGGCACCTCAAGACCGTGCTCAGCGAAGCACTCGACTCCGAGTTCGCCGTGGGCGAGATCCTTCCGAACGAGCGGGACCTCGCCGCCCGGTTCGGCGTCGCCCGCGCGACACTGCGCCAGGCCCTGGAGCAGCTGGAGCTGGAAGGCAGGCTCCAGCGTCGCCGCGGCGTCGGCACGACCGTCGCGCCGCCGCGCATGGGCGTGGCCGTCGGCACCGACCGGGGCAGCTGGCCCGGCGCGCCCGGCGACGACTGGCAGCCCGCCGACAGCGAGGCCGCCGTCCCGCCCGCCGACGTCGCCCGCGCCCTGGAGACCGGCCCGGACGAGCCCGTCCACGTGGTCCGCCGCACCCGCGTCTCGCACGGCCACCCCGTCGCCGCCGAGCTGCTGTACGTGCCCTCGGCATCGGTGCCCGACCTCACCGCCATCGACGCCCCGGCCGGACCCGCACGCGCGCGTGCCGTGCTGCGGGAGCTCGCCCGGCTCGACATCGAGGGCCAGGACCGCGCCGTCGAGCTCGGCTCGGCCCGCGCGGACGACGCCCGGGCCCTGGACCGGCTGCCCGGCGCCCCGGTCCTGGTCGTCACCACCCGCTTCCTGGCGGGCGGCCGCACGGTGGCGCTCTCCGTGGCCACGTACCGGGCGGACACCTGCCGCCTCACGTTCGGCGACGAGGGCGCGCTGGAGATCCACCACGGCCCGGAGCGCCAGGCCTCCTGAGGCCTGCTGGACGCACGAGTGCGCCGGACGGGCAGCGAGCCCGTCCGGCGTTCGAGGACAACCGCGGGGCTCCCGCACCTCACCGCGAAGCGGACACCGTGCCCTCCACGGCGAACAGCTCGTCCTCCACGTGGTCGAGCGCAAGGCGCAGCGCGCCCGTCGCGACGGCCGCCTCGCCCAGCATCGACAGCGCCACCCGGGGCGGCCTGAGGCAGTAGCGGGCCAGCTCGCGGCGGAGCGGGTCGAGGACACCGTCCAGGCCCGCCGCCCAGCCGCCCACCACGACCAGCTCCGGGTCGAGCGCCAGGACCAGCGCCGCCACGTCGTGCACCAGCCGCCGTATGAAGCGGTCCACCGCCGCCAGGGCCCGCTCGTCGCCCTCCCGGGCGTGCGCGAACACCTCCGCCACGGCCTGCTCGTCCAGGGGGTGCAAGGGCTCGTCCGTCGTCGAGAGCAGCGTCTCCGGCTTCACCTCACGGCCCAGCAGGTGCAGCGCGCCGATCTCGCCCGCCGCGCCGCCGTAGCCGCGGTGCAGCCGCCCGCCGATCAGCGAACCCGCCCCCGGGCTCAGCCCGGCGAGGACGAACACCACGTCGTCCGACTTCGTCGCCGCGCCCTTCCAGTGCTCGGCCACCGCCGCCGCGTTCGCGTCGTTCTCGACCAGGACCGGGCACTTGAAGGAGCGGCGCAGCCGCTCGCCGAGCGGCAGCCCCGTCCAGCCGGGCAGCGCCGTGCTCAGGCGCACCGAGCCGTCCGCCTCCACGATGCCGGGGCTGCCCACGCCGACGGCGCGCAGCGAGCCGCGGGCCACCCCGGCGCGGCGCAGCAGATCGGCGACCGCCCCGCGCAGCCGCTCCAGGCGCTCGTCCGCCGACGCCGTCTCGGAGACGTCCTTGGCCGCCGTGCCGAGGATCTTGCCGTGCAGGTCCGACAGGACGGCCGCCACCCGGTGCGGGCCGATCTCCAGGCCGAGCAGATGCCCCGCCTCCGCACGGAAGCGGAACTTGCGTGCCGGTCGTCCCTGGCGCCGCGTGGCACCGTCGTCCACGTCCGTCTCCACCACGAGACCGGCCTCGATCAGCCCTTCGACCACGCCTTCGACGGTGGGCCGTGACAGGCCCGTCGCCCGGGTGATCTCCGTGAGTGTCGCGAAATCCGCGGCGCGCAGCGCGTGCAGCACCACCGAGGAGTTGATCCGCCGTAGCAGAGATGGATCTCCGCCGGTCAGCCGCCCCAACGTCCTACCTTCCATCCCATGCGCATGATGGGCGGATGGTACTCGGAAGCCGTCCACCAGTGCGAGTGCTGATCGTGCCGACCCCCGGGGAACCACCCCTTCCCGGAGCCGCGCGTCACCCCGGAGCCACGAAACCGGACTCGTAGGCCACGATCACCGCCTGCGTCCGGTCCCGTGCGCCGAGCTTCGCGAGCACCGCGCTCACATGCGACTTCACCGTCTCGGTGCCGACCACGAGCCGCCCCGCGATCTCCGCGTTCGACAGGCCGCGCGCCATCAGGCGCAGCACCTCCTCCTCACGCCCGGTGAGCCCCGCCCGCGCGAACGCGGCCCGGGCGCCCTCCTCGCCCCGCTCCTCGCCGTGGCTGGCGGCCAGGCGGCGCACGGCGGCCGGGAACAGCAGCGACTCGCCCTCGGCCACCAGCCGCACCGCGTGCACGATCTCCGCGGGCCGCGCCCGCTTGAGCAGGAAGCCGTCGGCACCCGCGCGCAGCGCCTCGTACACGTACTCGTCGTTCTCGAAGGTCGTGATGACGACGATCTTGGGCGGGTTCTGCACCGTGCGCAGCACCGCGCGCGTGGCCTCGATGCCGTCCAGGAGGGGCATGCGCACGTCCATCGCGACGACGTCCGGGCGCAGCTGCCGCACCAGGGGGATCACGGCGGCGCCGTCGGCCGCCTCCCCGACGACTTCGATGTCGGGCTGCGCCTCCAGGACGGCGCGCAGACCCGCGCGGACGAGGGGCTCGTCGTCGACGAGGAGCACGGTCACGGGCATCCGGCCAGCCTAGATCACCGGCCCGGCGGGGGCTCAGGGGCCCTCAGCGCAGCGGCAGTTCGGCGTGCACCCGCCACTCGCCGTCCTCGGGCCCCGTGCTCGCCCGGCCGCCGAGCAGGACGGCCCGCTCGCGGATGCCGCGCAGCCCGCTGCCGCCCCGGCCGGTCGGGGCCGCCTGCCGCGGCAGGGCGTTGCGCACGTCGAGGGTCAGCGCGCTGCCGGACACCGCCACGCGCACCCGGACCGGAACCGGGCCCGCGTGCCGCAGGACGTTCGTCAGCGCTTCCTGGAGCATGCGGTAGCCCTCCCGCGACACCGGTCCCGGCAGCTCGTCCACCGGGCCCGACACGACGGCGTCGACCTCGGCGCCCACCGTGCGCGCGGACTCCAGGAGCCGGTCCGCGGCGGCCAGGGTCGGACGCCGGCGGGCGGGCCCGGCGTCCTCCCGCAGCACGCGCAGGACCCGCTCCAGGTCCTCCAGGGCGTCGCGGCCCGTCTCCTCGATGGCCTCCAGGGCGCGGTCGGTGAAGTCCGCGTCGGCGGCGGCCCGCGCGGCCCCCGCCTGCACCACGGCGACGGTCAGGGCGTGCCCGATGGAGTCGTGCAGCTCACGGGCGATGCGGTTGCGCTCCAGAAGCTGTTCGGTGCGCTCCTCCAGGGCCGCGAGACGCTCGGTCGGCGACGGGCCGAGGAGGCTCCGCGCGGCGGCCGCGGCGAGGCCGCCCGCCGCGACCACCAGAACGCTCAGGACGATCAGGGGCAGCGGCAGGAACAGCGCGTTCCAGGCGCCCTGCCCCGGCCGGGGCAGGAAGAGCCCGTCGTGGTCGGGGGCCTCGGACGTGGTGCCGAGCAGCGTCAGCGCGTACCCGATGAGCTGCACCGAGGCGACGCCGAGCCCCCACCCCAACTCCAGGCGCACCACGAGCCACAGGGCGGTCCGGCCGCGGTCGCGCCACGACGCCGAGGGAGCCACGGAGATGCCGGGACCCTCCCCGTCGGCCCCGTCGGCCCCCTCGTCCCCGGACCGCGCCTCCCGCGCGTGCGCCCCCGGGAACAGCATCAGGCGTGCCTGGAGCCCCTCTGCCCGGCGCATCGCGGGCACCAGCGCGACCGCCGCCATCAAGGGCACGGGCAGCAGCGTGATGACCACCCAGTCCCGGGCCGTGGCGTCCTCGATCCCGTGGACCGTGGCCACGGCGAGCACCACGAGGCCGCCGACGAGCAGATGCAGCCAGCGGGTGTACGTGACCGCGCGGGTCAGCGGTCGCAGCAGGCGGATCATGCAGGTCATCGTGCCAGGACGCGCGCGGGGCCCGGCTCCCCCGCACGGGGGAGACGATCTCCTCGGCCGGGGGAGGCCCCGCCCCGCCGCGCGCCGCGAGGGTGGGCCCCATGACCAGCATCGACGTCCACCAGCTGACCAAGGAGTACGGCACCAGGCGCGCGGTCGACGACCTGACCTTCAGTGTCCGGCCCGGCCGCGTCACCGGCTTCCTCGGCCCCAACGGCGCGGGCAAGTCCACCACGATGCGCCTCGTGCTCGGACTCGACCGGCCCACGTCGGGCACCGCCACCGTCGGCGGCCGTCCGTTCGCGGCGTACGACGAGCCGCTGCGCCAGGTCGGCGCCCTGCTCGACGCGCAGGCCGCCCACGGGGCGCGCACCGCCCGCGACCACCTGCGCGCGCTCGCCGTCAGCAACCGCGTCGCCGCCCCGCGCGTGGGCGAGGTCCTCGAAGAGACCGGCCTCGCGGCCGTCGCGCACCGGCGGATCAAGACGTTCTCGCTGGGCATGCGGCAGCGCCTCGGCATCGCGGCGGCCCTGCTCGGCGACCCCGCGGTGGTCCTCCTGGACGAGCCGTCCAACGGCCTGGACCCCGAGGGGATCATCTGGGTCCGCGAGCTCGTGCGCCGCCTCGCCCGGGAGGGCCGCACCGTGCTCGTGTCGAGCCACCTGATGAACGAGACCGCCACCTTCGCCGACCACCTCGTCGTCCTCGGCAAGGGCCGGCTCCTGACGGACACGCCCATGCGGGAGTTCATCACCGCGCACAGCAGCCCCCGCGTACGCGCCCGCACCAGCGACCCGGCACGGCTGCGGGCCGCCCTCGCCCGCGCGGGACACGAGCTGACCGAGGCCGAGGACGGCGCCTGGACGGTGGACGGCGCCCGCGCCGCCGAGGTCGGCGCCCTCGCCGCCCGCGCGGGCGTCCCGATCCTCGGACTCGCCGACGAGGAGGCGTCCTTGGAGCAGGCCTATCTGGCCCTCACCGCCGAGGAGACCGAATTCTCCGCGGGCCCCACCGGCTCCGCGACCACCACGAACCGCCAGGAGGCCTGACCATGTCGACCGCCGCCGTGCTCCACTCCGAGTGGATCAAGATCAAGTCGCTGCGGGCGACGCTCGTCTCGCTCCTCGCGGTGTTCGCGGCGACCCTCGCGATCACCGTCCTCGCGTTCGCCACCGTCGGCAAGGCGGAGGCCGACAACCTCGACGCCGAACCCGTCTTCGACGCCTTCTACGCCCTCAACTTCGGCCAGATCGCGGCCATCAGCTTCGGCACGGCCGCCGTCGGCTCCGAGTACGTGACGGGGGCGCTGCGCGTCTCGCTCGCGGCCGTCCCGCGCCGCGGCCTGTTCTACGCCGCGAAGACCGCCGTCATCGGCACGGCCGCCCTGCTCGTGGGCCTCGCCACCTGCTTCGGCGCGTTCCTCGCGGGCCAGGCCTTCCTGGGGGAGTACGCCATCGGGCTCGGCCACCCCGGAGCGCTGCGCGCCTGCCTGGGCGGCGGGGTCTACCTGGCCCTGATGGCGCTGTTCGCGGCGGGCCTCACCACGGTGCTGCGCAGCGGAACCGCCGTGCTCAGCCTGCTGATCCCGTTCCTCCTCATCGTGTCCTTCGTGGTCGGCGACGTCGCGGGCGGCGCCGCCCAGTTCCTGCCCGACAAGGCCGGACAGCAGGTCCTGCACACGCACCCCACGGGCACCCTCGGCGCGTGGACGGGGCTCGCCGTGACGGCGGCCTGGGCGGGCGCCGCGCTGCTCGCGGGCTGGTGGGCGGTGCGCCGCAGGGACGCCTGAGCGGCGCCCGCCCGGCCTGTTCCCCAACAATGTGGCCTTCATGGAAGTTGGGCTCGCGTGAGCTTGGCTTCTCTCCTCGCGGGTCGAATTGTTCCTCAAGCTTGATCACTCGTGGTGGTAACCGCTGTTCAGCGGGGTGGCTTCCGAGGAACGGGGCATCGAGGCGACGCGCGATCTCGTGGAGGGCCGCGACCGGGCCTGATGCCATGTCCTGTTCGGTGAGGCCATCGCCCACACCGACGTACCCGGCGTCCGCGTGCCCCTTGCGGCCGAAAAGGCCCCTCGCTGCCCCGCTGACCTGCGGCAGGCGAAGCGTCCGGGCGAGGGCGCCTAGACGAGAGCGTCGGCCGCCAGTACCGCGGCGATACCTCGGGCGGCGCCGGCGCCCGTCTCCAAGGCGCCGTCGATCCCTCCGACGCCCACCGTCGCGATATCGCCTCCGGCGAAGTGGATGCGCCCGTGGGGCTCGCGCAGCAACGGGGCGGCCTGGGTCAGGTTCCCGGGCCGGTGGTGGACCCAGGCTCCCTGGGAGTACGGGTCACCGGCCCAGTCGTGGCCGGCCGTCTCCAGCACGTCGATGCCGGGGACGAAGGTGCGCAGCGCCGCCTCGACTCCCGCGCGGTCCCCGGCGCCGACGGCCGAGGGGCCGGAGGCGAAGCACACGACGAGGGTGTCGCCGTCGTGCCGGTACTCCACCTTCGCGGTGTTGACGGGGTTCTTGCCGACGGGCGCGAAGGCGCAGAAGGGCTCGACCTCGCCCCTGACCCTCGCCCAGATCTTGGCGGTGCGCACCGGATGCTTCTGGTCGATCATCGTGCGCGCCGGCCGGGCGATCTCGGGGGAGACGGTGAGATCGCCCAGGGTGTTGAGCGGCAGCGCGATGACGGCCGAGCGGGCCCGGATCCGCTCGCCGGCGCGCGTGGTGACGACGACTGCGGATCCCTCGTCCTCGACGGCGCTCACGGGTGTCGACAACCGCAGATCGGCCCTCGATTCGCTCTGGATGGCCTCGATGAGCCGCTTGGTCCCGCCCTCGATCGGCCAGAAGCCGGCGGTCTCCAGGAAGGCGCCCCAGTCTCCGAAGGTCGTGGCCGCCCAGTGCAGGGCCTGTGCGAGGCCCTGTTCGCTGTAGGAGTGGACGAGCGTGGCCAGCGTCCCTTCCAGGACGTCCCTGTCGTATCCGGACAGGTCCAGGGAGTCGAGGCGGCTTTCCAGGGTCTCCTTCTCGACCGCGCGGTTGTCGACCGCGGTGGCGTCGAAGGGCATCGGAAACTGTGTCCGGGCGTCGGCGAAGAACCGGGCCGCGAGAGGGGCGACGATGTCCGTGTAGGCGGCCGGGCTGCCGGAGTGCACCGCGCCGTCGGCCAGCCAGTACATCGTCTCGATGGCGAGCGGGGGCGCCAACGGGATGCCGTGGCGCTGGAGTTCGTGCCACACATGCGGCTGGGTCCAGTGGACGTAGCTACCGCCGAACTCGACCTGGCGGCCGAAGGCTTCGCCCGTGCAGGTCCGTCCGCCGACCCTGTCGCGGGCTTCGAGCAGGACCACCGAGTGGCCCTCGGAGCTGAGGTCCCGTGCCGCGGTCACTCCGGCTAATCCGGCACCGATCACCGCGACGTCGTACGAGCAGTCGGCCATGAGTCTTCTCCCGTTCCCTTGAGTCGGTTCACTCGTGCCCGCACACCATACTCGAACTCGATTCGAGTTTGAGTATGGTGTGCGGGCAGTGGCCATAACTGATCGTCAGCAAGGGGGCAGGAACGCGATTGATACGCTCTGGCCTCGTGTCCGAGGGAAAACCGACCAGCCAGGCACCGTCTCGCCCGGCGGTGCAGCGCCGCGGGATGGCGCGCAGGCGCGCCATTCTCGACGCCGCCGAGGCGCTGCTCGGCGAGCAGGGCTACGAGGCCACGACGCTCAAGGCGATCAGTGAGCGGGCAGGCATCCCGGTGGCCTCGATCTACCACTACTTCCCCGACCGGTACGGGGTCGAGGCCGAACTGCTGGAGCGCCATGTGCGCGAGCTCGACGCGCGCATCGGCGCCACGCTGGAGGCCCCCGGACCGCGCACGCTGCCCGATACCGTCGACGCCGTCCTCGATGCCGTACGGGACTACTTCCGCGCGCATCCGAGCTGCACCGAGCTGTGGTTCGCACGGCGGGGCACGACCGCCGGCGACCCGGTCCCGGCCTTCGACGGGGCACAGGCCGAGCGGCTCCACCACTTCCTCGTCGAGCGTGGCCTGATGGGCGTCGACACCCCCCGCCACGTCCTGCGACTGGCCTTCGAGGTGGGCAACCGGCTCCTCGACATCGCGTTCCGCAGCACCCCGGCCGGGGACGAGACCACGATCGGCGAAGCGCGACGCGTCATCACCGCCTACCTCGCGACATACGCTCCCTCGGACGCCTGAGCAACAGCACCTGAGTGCTGGTCGAAGGCGGCGGACTGTTCGTCAAGGCGGCCTCCCTGAGCGGGCTTCAGGCGGTTGCCGCCGCCCCTCCAGGAAGTGCGGACTCCAACCGGACCCGAGCGCCGCCTCCAGCGCGGACCTTCTCCGCCAGCCACCCAGTGAGAATCCGTTGGCTTCATTGCGGCAGGACACACGGCTCAGCTCGGAGCCGTAGCCGGGCGGGTCGCAGTGACAGTGCGCGCGCCCAGGTGACAGCTGTCTCACCCAGCCCCGGCAGCCCGCGGTCGCCCCGGTGGTGATGACTGATTGTCAGTGGCGGCCGCTTTACTGGACCGCATGAGCAGCGCAGAGCACCTCGCGACGATCGACCTGCTGCGCGCCCGGGACTTTCCCGAGGCGCCCGGCAGGTCCGCGGCCGTCCGCGCCGGACCCGGCTTCCACATCGCGGAGTTACGCACGTACGAGACGGCGGAGGACGACGACGGCACGGCCCGCGACGCCATGGAGGAGCAGTACGAGGCGGAGCGCGAGGCCCTCGCCGTGCTCCTCACCGCGCGCTGGGGCGAGCCCCACATCATCAGCCTCGCCAGTGCCTTCGCCCGCGTCGTGGCCGGTTCGGGGGACGTGCCGGAGCCCTGGGCGTCCCTCAGCGAGACCGTGCCCGACGTGCACCTGTGGCAGGCCGAAGGCCACTGGCTGGCCCTGGGAGTGGCCCGCTGGGGCGGCCGGGACGCGCTGCAACTCCTCGCGGTGGTCACGAAGGTCGACCCGCCGTGACGGCGCCGCCGCCTCCGCCCGGGGGAGCCCGTGCGTCAGCCCCGGCCGCCCCGAAGGCCGGGCCCGTCAGCCACCGGCGCGAACTTCAACTCCCCGTACGGGGAGGGCAGGAAGAAGCGGGCCACTTCCGCGTCCCGCACCTCCGCGAGGTCCGCGGGCGACCAGCGGGGCCTGCGGTCCTTGTCCACGACCTGGGCACGCACGCCCTCCGGGAAGTCCGCGGAGGTCAGGCATGCGCACGACGTGCGGTACTCCTGACGCAGCACGTCCTCCAGGGACCCGAGCGCGCGGGCCCGGCGCACGGCGGTGAGCGTGACCTTCAGGGACGTGGGCGAGCGCGAGAGGAGCGTCTGCGCGGCCTCCTTCGCCGCGGGATCGCCCCAGCTCAGCAGCCGGTCGACGATCTCCTCCACGGACCCGGCGGCGTAGCAGGAGTCGATCCACTCCCGGTGCCCGGCCAGTTCGCCCTCGGGCGCGGCCTCGGCGAAGGCGGCCACCACGTCCGCCGCCTCGCCGTCCGCGAGCGCCGCGGTGAGCTCCGCGAGCCGCCCGGAGGGCACGTAGTGGTCGGCGAGCCCGCACAGCACGGCGTCCGCGGCGCCCACCGCCGAGCCGGTCAGGGCCAGATGCGTGCCCAGCTCGCCCGGCGCCCGCGACAGGAGGTACGTCCCGCCGACGTCCGGCACGAAACCGATGATCGTCTCGGGCATGGCGACCCGCGAGCGCTCCGTGACGACCCGCACGCCGCCATGGGCCGAGACCCCGACGCCACCGCCCATCACATAGCCGTCCATGAGGGCGACATAGGGCTTCGGATAGTGCGCGATGCGGGAGTTGAGCACGTACTCGTCGTGCCAGAAGGCCGCCGACGCGGCGCCGCCGCCCGCCAGGACGTCCGCGCGCACGGCCCGGACGTCACCGCCCGCGCACAGGCCCCGCTCCCCGGCGCCGGACACCACGACGGTGGCCACCGCCTCGTCCCGCTCCCAGGCGGCGAGCGCCTCGTCGATCAGGCGGACCATGGTGTGGTCCAGGGCGTTCAGCGCGCGGGGCCGGTTCAGGACGATGTGGGCCGCGCGGCCCTCGGTGTGCAGCAGGACCGGTGGTGCGTCATGGCTCACGGGGTGGTTCCGTCCTTCGGTGGTACGTCGTGAGGGCGCGCGTCCCCGCAGGCCCGGGGCGGTCCTGCGCCCTCCGGCGCGGCGCCGCCCGCCCCGGTGTCCTGGAACGCCGCCAGGATCCGCTCCGCGGCTGTCGTCGCGGTCACCGTCCCCTCGCGCACGCCCCGCTCCAGCTCCGGCGCGAGGCGCCGCACGTCCGGGTGGGCGTACAGCCGGCCCAGGAGCTCCTCGCGCACCATCGTCCACGTCCAGTCGACCTGCTGGTCGCGGCGCTTGGCGGCGAGACGGCCCGTGGAGTCCAGGAGCGCGCGGTGCTGCTCCAGGCGCTCCCACAGGGTGTCGAGCCCGCTGCCCTCGCGGGCGCTGCAGCTGAGCACCGGCGGCGTCCACACCGCGTCCCTGCCGTGCATCAGGCGCAGCGCGCCCGCCAGTTCACGGGCCGCCGAGCGCGCGTCCCGCTCGTGCGGGCCGTCGGCCTTGTTGACGGCGATGACGTCCGCGAGCTCCAGGACGCCCTTCTTGATGCCCTGGAGCTGGTCGCCGGTCCGGGCGAGCGTGAGCAGCAGGAACGAGTCGACCATGTTGGCGACGGCCGTCTCCGACTGGCCCACGCCGACGGTCTCCACGAGCACCACGTCGTACCCCGCGGCCTCCATCACCACGATGGACTCACGGGTCGCCTTCGCCACGCCGCCGAGCGTCCCCGCCGTGGGCGAGGGGCGCACGAACGCCATCGGGTCCACCGACAGGCGCTCCATGCGCGTCTTGTCACCCAGGATGGAGCCGCCCGTGCGCGTCGACGACGGGTCCACGGCGAGCACCGCCACCCGGTGGCCGAGCGAGGTGAGCATCGTGCCGAGCGCGTCGATGAACGTCGACTTGCCCACCCCCGGCACTCCGCTGATGCCCACGCGCCGCGCCCGCCCCGCGTGCGGAAGCAGCTGCGTCAGCAACCGCTGGGCGAGGACGCGGTGTTCGGGCTTGGTGGACTCCACGAGCGTGATGGCGCGCGCGATGTGCGCGCGCTTGCCGTCGAGGACGCCCTTCACATACGTGTCGAGATCGATCGTCGGTGCCATGGGGTCAGCGGCTCACAGCCCGTTCCCGGGACCGTCGGCGGTCTGTTCGCCCTCGGCGCCCTCGGCCGTCAGCTCGTGGCCGAGGCTCCCGGCGAGCCGCCGCACCAGGTCGTACGCCGCGTCCGGGATCACCGTGCCCGGCGGGAACACGGCCGCCGCCCCCATCTCCAGGAGCGTCGGCACGTCCTGCGGAGGAATCACACCACCCACGACGATCATGATGTCCTCGCGGCCCTCGGCGGCGAGCTCCTCGCGCAGCGCGGGCACCAGCGTCAGATGCCCGGCCGCCAGCGAGGACACGCCCACGATGTGCACGTCCGCCTCGACGGCCTGCCGCGCCACCTCCCCGGGCGTCTGGAACAGCGGGCCGACGTCGACGTCGAAGCCCAGGTCGGCGAAGGCCGTCGCGATGACTTTCTGGCCGCGGTCATGGCCGTCCTGGCCCATCTTGGCGACCAGGATGCGCGGACGGCGCCCCTCGGCCTCCTCGAAGGACTTCACCAGCGCGCGGGTGCGCGCCACGGACGGCGACGGGCCTGCTTCGGTGCGGTACACACCGGAGATCGTACGGATCTGGCCCGCGTGCCGCCCGTACGCCTTCTCCAGGGCGTCCGAGATCTCGCCGACCGTGGCCTTCGCGCGGGCCGCGTCCACGGCGAGCGCCAGGAGGTTCCCCTCCAAGCCGGTGCCGGAGCCGCGCTCGGCCGCCGCCGTCAGCTTGGCCAGCGCGTCCTGGCAGACCGCGTCGTCACGCTCGGCACGCAGCCGCCGCAGCTTCTCGATCTGCTGCGTGCGCACCGAGGAGTTGTCGACCTTCAGGACCTCGATCTGCTCGTCGCTGTCCACGCGGTACTTGTTCACGCCGATCACCGGCTGGCGGCCCGAGTCGATCCGCGCCTGCGTCCGCGCCGCGGCCTCCTCGACGCGCAGCTTCGGAATGCCCGCGTCGATGGCCTGCGCCATGCCGCCCGCGGCCTCCACCTCCTGGATGTGCTGCCAGGCGCGGCGGGCCAGGTCGTAGGTCAGCCGCTCCACGTAGGCGCTGCCGCCCCACGGGTCGATGACGCGACAGGTACCGGACTCCTGCTGGATGAGCAGCTGCGTGTTGCGCGCGATGCGGGCCGAGAAGTCCGTGGGCAGCGCCAGCGCCTCGTCCAGGGCGTTGGTGTGCAGCGACTGGGTGTGGCCCTGCGTGGCGGCCATGGCCTCCACACACGTACGCGTCACGTTGTTGAACACGTCCTGCGCGGTCAGCGACCAGCCCGAGGTCTGCGAATGCGTGCGCAGCGACAGCGATTTGGGGTTCTGCGGATCGAACTGCTTGACCAGCTTGGCCCACAGCAGGCGCGCCGCCCGCAATTTGGCGACCTCCATGAAGAAGTTCATGCCGATCGCCCAGAAGAACGAGAGCCGCGGGGCGAACGCGTCCACGTCCAGGCCCGCCTCCCGCCCCGCCCGCAGATACTCCACCCCGTCCGCGAGCGTGTACGCCAGCTCCAGGTCGGCCGTCGCCCCGGCCTCCTGGATGTGATACCCGGAGATCGAGATGGAGTTGTAGCGCGGCATCTTCTGCGAGGTGTACGCGAAGATGTCGGAGATGATCCGCATGGAGGGCTTGGGTGGATAGATGTAGGTGTTGCGGACCATGAACTCCTTGAGGATGTCGTTCTGAATGGTCCCCGCCAGCTTCTCCGGCGGCACGCCCTGCTCCTCGGCGGCGACGATGTACAGCGCGAGCACCGGGAGCACCGCGCCGTTCATCGTCATCGACACCGTCATCCGGTCCAGCGGAATGCCGTCGAACAGCTGACGCATGTCGTAGATCGAGTCGATGGCCACGCCCGCCATGCCGACGTCACCGGTCACCCGCGGGTGATCGCTGTCGTAGCCGCGGTGCGTGGGCAGGTCGAAGGCCACCGAGAGGCCCTTCTGCCCGGCGGCCAGATTGCGGCGGTAGAAGGCGTTGGACTCCTCGGCGGTGGAGAAGCCCGCGTACTGGCGGATCGTCCACGGCTGGTTCACGTACATCGTCGGATACGGCCCGCGCAGATACGGCGCCACCCCCGGATACGTGTCCAGGAAGTCCAGGCCCTCCACGTCCGCGCCGGTGTACAGCGGCTTGACCGCGATGCCCTCCGGCGTCTCCCAGAGCAGGTCGTCCGCGTCCTTGCCGGTGACCGCCTCGACGGCGGCGCGCCACTGCCCGGCGGAGCCCTGCGGCGGCGCGTCCGCCCCCAGGCCGATGCCGGAGAAGTCGGGGATCGTCATGGCGCCACTCCCATGAGGTCGAGGGTGGAGGACAGCACGGCCACGGCGTCACAGCCGGCGAAGACGTACGCGTCGACGTCCTCGCCGTACTCGCCGGGCCGCCCCGCGAGGAACACGTGCCGGGCGCCCGCCGCCTTCAGCGCGGCCGCGACGGCCGCGGCCTCCTCGGCGTACAGCGCGTCGCTCGAACACAGGCAGGCGACCGTCGCCCCGCTGGCCCGGAACGCGTCGGCGGCGGAGCCGGCCGTCACCGACACCGGGTCGTGGACCGGCTCGACACCGCCCGCCTGGAAGAGGTTCGCGGCGAACGAGGCGCGCGCCGTGTGCGCGGCCGCCGGGCCGAGCGCGGCCAGGAACACCTTCGGCCGGGCACCGGTCGCCGCCAGATGGGCGTCCGAGCGGGACCGCAGCGCCTCGTACGCCTCGTCGCGGCGCACCCGCGGCAGACCGCCCGTCGGCCCCGCGGGCGCGGGCTCGCGCTCGACCGGCTTCTCGCCGAGGTGCGGGAACTCGCTGACGCCGGTGATCGGCTCGCGCCGCTTGGCGAGCTTGCGGCTGCGCTCGGCCCAGGTCGCCGCGAGGCGCTCGCCGAGCAGACCCGAGCGCAGGGCCGCCGCCTGACCGCCCGCCCGCTCGATCTCCTGGAAGAACGCCCAGGCCGCTGCGGCCAGTTCGACGGTCAGCCGCTCCACGTACCAGGAGCCGCCCGCCGGGTCGATGACCCGGGACAGATGCGACTCCTCGAGGAGGATCGTCGAGGTGTTGCGGGCGATCCGGCGCGCGAACGCGTCCGGCCGGCCCAGGGCGTGGTCGAAGGGCAGGACCGTGACCGCGTCGGCGCCGCCCACTCCGGCGGCCAGGCCGGCCACCGTCGTCCGCAGCATGTTCACCCACGGGTCGCGGCGGGCCATCATCACCGGGGACGTGACCGCGTGCTGCCGCTGGGCGCCCGCGGCCGCGTCGCCGCACGCCTCGGTCACCCGGGACCACAGCTGCCGCGCCGCCCGCAGCTTGGCGATGGTCAGGAACTGGTCGGCGGTGGCCGCGTAGCGGAACTCCAGCTGTGCGCACGCCTCTTGGAGCGACAGGCCCGCGTCCGTCAGGAGCCGCAGATACGCGACACCCGTCGCGAGCGAGGCGCCGAGCTCCTGCGCGGCCGAGCCGCCCGCCTCGTGGTACGGCAGCGCGTCCACGACCAGGGCCCGCAGACCGCCGTACTCACGGCCGAGGAGCCGCGCGAGCTCCACGGCGGCGTCCGCGCCCAACTCCTCGCCCGTACGCGCCTCGTGCCCCAGCGGGTCGGCGCCCAGCGTGCCGCGCGCCGCGCTCTTGGCGACGCCCGCCGCGTCCACGAGCCCGAGGAAGGCCCGCGCCGCCGACTCGTACGCCGCACCGGCGTCCAGGGCGACCGGGGCCAGGTCCAGATACACGCCGTCGAGCGCCCGCTCAAGGCCGGACACGGGCAGCGCGTCCGGGCCGAGGCTCAGCCACAGCGAGGTGACGCCGTTCTCCAGGTCGGTGAGGACCGCTTCGTTCGTGCTCCCGGGGTCGCTCGTCGCGTGCCGCTGGCGTACGTCCCAGCCGGTGGCGGCGGCGCCCGCGGCGCCGCCGCCCCGCACGAAGGGGGCGAAGCCCGGATGGCCCACGTCGGCCACGGCGTCACGGGCGGTGTACAGCGGGCGGGTGCTGAGCCCGTCCTCTAGTGCGGTGGACAGGGCATCCTCAGCCGCCGCCCCCGATACGTCCTTGCCCGACTTGCGCAGTACGCCTTCCACCAGGCGCTGCCACTGCTCATGGGTCGCATCAGGGAAATCGGCGGCCAGCGAAAGCCCGTCGTCAGGCAGGACCGTCATGCGTCGATGCTAGGGCGGAAACGGCACCTGATGCCGAGGCTCGGCTGTGACCTTGGACTCTTTGGATGCTCTTGAACTCGGGCGGCGTGAACGCTATTGCTGCACGTCACAGAAGGGGCATCAGGGGTGATGTGGGGTTCGGGAGGGGTTTGCCCAATGCCGCCGATTGAGGTAGAGGGGCACCGGTGGCGAACCGCGTGTACTCGCGCTCCAGCCGGAAGCCCGTCGTCCAGGCGAGGAGGCGGCTCGGGCGGTTGTCGCGTGCGCAGGACCAGCTCGCGGTGCGGCCGCGCGCCGCGACGTCCGCCGTGAGCGCGGTCACGCAGGCGTGGGCGAGCCCCTTGCGGCGGTGCTCGGGGGCGGTGGCGACGGCCACGTCCTCGTACGCAGCGCCCGCGAAGTAGGAGCAGGCCACGGAGAGGACCCGGCCGTCGCGGTCGAAGGCGGCGACCGCGCGCCCGGAGGCGGCGAGCCCCTCGGCGCCGCCCCAACTGTCGTGCAGCCAGTCGGATCCGGGCCACCGCGCGGCCAGCGCGGCCGCGTCGTCCGCCGTCACCGTACGGATCCGCACCCCGCGCGGCGGGCGCTGGACGGCGACGGGCTCCCGGTGGACGTAGACCATGCGCTCGACGGGCACCAGACGGTCGAAGGCGGCGCCGAGCCGGGGCAGGAAGCGCAGGGGAGCCTCGACGTGGCCGGCCGCGAACGGCGCGAGCTCCGCCGGGGTCACCGCGCGCGGGTCGCCGCGCAGCAGGACGTGCCCGGCGCAGGCCACGGCGAGCACGCGCGGTGCCTCGGCGCGGTCCGCCCACCACTGGCCGACGCCGTGCGCCAGGGCGTGCTCGGGCAGGGCGGCGGTACCGGGCGCTCCGACGGCGAACCAGTCCGAGAGAGCGGGAAGTTGACGCGGCGCGAGCGGGATCACGGAAGCCGTCCTCCAGGGGTGTCAACAAGCGATCGAGAGAATAGAGGGCGCACGCGACGGGACGCGCCCGGCCCGCCCGCACGCGGGGGCGGGCGGGCCGGGCGCGGAATCCGGCGGTTCCTTCAAGAGGCGTGGCCGACCAGCACGTCGGCCAGCTTGGTGAGGCGCTTGACCGTGCGGTCCTCCCGGGCGGCCGCGGCCGGTTCCACCCGCTCGGCACGGTCGTAGTACGCACCGTTGACGATTTCGACGGCGGGGTCGCACAGGCGTACCACGTGGGCGGCGCCCTCGGCGGCGGTCGCGCCCTCGTGCGCGTACAGCGCCAGCAGCGCCGTGTCGCACGCGCCCGGGTGCACGGACACTGCGGTCACGCGCGGATCGGCGGCGAAGACGGTGAGCGCGAGCTGCGACTGGGCGTAGGCGGCCAGGCGCGAGTAGCGGCGGACGCGGTTGGGGTCGCTCCACTGGATCGACGCCGTGCGGTGCAGCGACGAGGACACGTTGACGACGCGGCCGCCGGGATCGCTGGTCAGCGCGGGTTCCAGGAGGCTGGTGAGGAGGTAGTGCGCGAGGAAGTTCACCTGGAAGGCGATCTCGTTGCCGTCGGCGGTGACCGTGTGCCGCTCGGGGGCCGCGATGCCCGCGTTGTTCACCAGGACGTCCAGGTGCGGGTGCTCGGCGACGACGTGCCGTGCGAGCTCCTCGACCTCCTCCAGGCGCGTGAAGTCGGCGGCGACGGCGTACGGGCGCGGCGCGTCGGCGCCGGTCGAGGCGACGAGCGCGTCGACGGCGGCCCGCGCCTCGTCGAGGGTGCGGCCGTGCACCAGTACGGTGACGCCGCGTTCGGCCAGCAGGCGGGCGGTCTCGAAGCCGATGCCGGAGGTGGCTCCGGTCACGAGTGCGGTACGGCCGGACAGTGAGGCAGAAGACATGAGGTGTTCCTGTGTCGGGGCATGCCGGGGCGGCCCCCGGCGGGGGCGGGCATGCGCGTGGAGGGCCGTGACCCGTGAAGGAGGCCTGTGCATCCGTGAAGGGGCCGTGCGCGCTCGTCCGGAGCGCCGGGTCACGGCGGGAAGGGCGCCAACAGGTGCCAACAGGCGCCAACGGGTGTCGGCTCTGGTGGTGAGTGCGGCAGGTGTGGCGGGTGCGGTGCGGGTTGAGCGCCGCGTCAGGAGAACGGGCGCGCGACCGGCACCGCCGTATGAGGCGGCCGGTCGTCATGGCGCGCGAAGCTGTTCACGATCCTCATCCAACTGGCCCCTGAGCTGGCCTTCAAGCCGTCCGTACGGTCCTTGACGGGCCCCTGATGCGCGCCGCGCCTCGCCCGGGCGCGGCCCGGCCCGCAGGCGTCAAGACCACGTCAAGAGGCCCTGATGGCACATCAGGAGGGCGTCAACAAGAACAGGAACCTCCGGAACCGGCCCAAGACTGATCACTGCGGGGGGACGGACGAACGGACCCCGGTGCGGGCTCGGAGGCCGTGTGACGACGACCACCGCCGACAGCGCACCCCTCCTGACACGGGGGTAACGGGGGGAGGGGCGGTTGCGCCCCGCACCGGGCATCCCTCGTCCGTCCAAGCGGACGTCCCGGGTCGCGGCCACGAGGGGGGCCGGGACCCGGGACGTTTTCGTGTGCCCCTCCTCATCCCTGGTTCCTGGGCTCCTCGCTGTCGCCGCACACGAGGGCTCCTCGTTGCGGCTGCTCGTTGTGCTCCTGGAAACGGATGGGGCGCATCGGTTTGACGCGGCGCCACGCGGATACGCGACCCGCCAGACCGGCCACCGACCCGATGCGACGCATGACGAGCGAGCCGACCGTCGACAGGGGAGCGAGGATGAGCGACCGAGGTCAGAACAAGACGGGCCCCTTGCGGGACGACGAGCTGAAGAAGGAGCTGCGCGGGCAGCTCCTGAGCGGCCACGAGACCCGTGCGCGCGAGGAGCGGGCCCTGGAGCCCTCCGGCGAGGACCAGCCCGCCGTCGACCCGATGCCCGTACCGCCGCGGCCGGGCTCGACACCGCCCGGAGTGACCCCGCGGGAAGTGGAACTGCGCGGCGAACTGGCCCGCCACCTCAGCCGCCGCGCCTACCCCCTCCACCGCGACGAGCTGGTGCGGACCCTGCGCGATCACCACGCGCCGGACCGCCTCGTCGACCTCGCGGCGCGCCTCCCCGACGACCGGCCCTACGCCAGCGCCCAGGACGTCGCCCGAGGCCTCGCCGACGGCTGAGGACATGTAAGAGACGCGTCAACGCCGTTGGGCCCGCCGTATGAGAGACATCAAGAGCGACGGCGAACGCGCTGGTGGGCGCTTTGCTGAACGGGACCGCACTAATTTCTGTGGGCCCGTTCCGCTGCGGCCGCGTACGGTCGCGGGCAGGGTCCGCCCGCACTGTCAGGAGGCGGCACACGATGACCCGGGTGCTGGTGGTCGAGGACGACCCACAGCTCGTACGGGCTCTGGAGATCAACCTCAAGGCGCGTATGTACGAGGTGGACGCGGCGGTCGACGGGGGCATGGCCCAGCGTCTGGCGTCGGCGCGGCCGCCGGACGTGGTCCTCCTTGATCTCGGACTGCCCGACATGGACGGCATCGATCTGATCGGCTGGCTGCGCGGATTCAGCCGCGCCCCGATCCTGGTCGTATCCGCCCGCCAGGCCTCCGACGAGAAGGTCGCGGCGCTCGACGCGGGCGCCGACGACTACATACCCAAACCCTTCAGCATGGACGAACTCCTCGCCCGGCTGCGGGCCGCGGCCCGCAGGACGCGGCCCGCCGACCACGAACAGACCCCGGCCCTCGTCGAGACGCCGGGCTTCACCCTCGACCTCCTGGCCAAGAAGGCCTTACGCGACGGCCACGTCGTGCGCCTCACCCCGACCGAGTGGCACTTCCTCGAAGTCCTGATCCGCCACCGCGGCCGCCTCGTCAGCCAACAGCAACTGCTCGGCGAGGTATGGGGGCCCTCGCACAGCACGCGCACCAACTACCTGCGCGTGTACATGGCCCAACTGCGCCGCAAGCTGGAGCCGGACCCGGCCCATCCACGGCACCTGATCACCGCGCCGGGCATGGGCTACCGGTTCGAGGAGTGACGGCTTCGAGGAACGGCAGCTTCGAGCCGAAGCAGCGGGACGGGCCCGTGGCAGGGCCGGGCGCCGCACGCGCCCGTGGCGGGGCCGGGCAGCACACCCGCCCGTGGCGGGTGCGGGCGTCACACCCGCCCGCACCCGTTCACCCGTTCCGGGTCGGCCGGCCGGGGCGCGCGTCAGCAGAGTGTCAGCGTGCGCCCCTTTACCGTCAACGGCACGTCATGGACGCTCGGTTGACACCCCGTGCCGGGCATAACGTCACCATGTGCCCGCTGCCCGGCACCGGGCCCCAGCGCCCGCACCGACCAAGGCCGCGGCGCCCGACCGACCCACGAGAGCCTCACCCGAGGCTGCTCAAGGAGGAACCATGACCCAGCCCCTGGTGTGCGGCGAAGACCCCGAGCCTGCCGAACGGGGCCCGGCCGGACCCCTTTTCGTACCCGTCCGGCCGGGACCCGCGGGCTGTGTCGCCCGCCTGTTCCGCACACCCGTCGGCGGCCGGACCGCCGTCGCCTTCACCTCCGAGCAGCGGCTTGCCGCCACCCTCGGCGCCCGCCAGCCCTGGATCCGCCTCTCCGAACCCGCGCTGCGCGCCCTCACCGAACCGTTGGGCGTCACCGGCGTCACCGTCGACCCCGGGCTCACCTCCGACACGCCCGTCACCCCCGTGCCGCCGGTCACCGTGCCGTCCGTCGCCGCCGCTGCGGCCCACCGCCCCCCACGCCGACGGGAGTGGGACCCGCAGGCCGCGGGCGCGCCGCGCGTCAGCGGGGCCGCCGCCCTGGTCGGCGCGCTGACCGCCTGGATCGGCTGACCCGGCCCGGTGACGATGTGAAGACGAGGCGAAACGAGGACCCCGCCATGACCCTTGCCGACCTGCCCGCGGCCCGCGACCACGCCGCGCTCCCCACCCCCGCCGCGCCCCCCGCCCCCCTGGACGCCCACGACGACCTCACGGTCTGGCCGCACTCCACCACCCGGCTCCCGCACGGCGACCTGTCCGTCGGCGGCGTGGCACTCACCGACATAGCCGAGCGCTTCGGCACCCCCGCCTACCTCCTGGACGAAGCCGACGTACGCGACCGCTGCCGCACCTATCTGCACGCCTTCCCGCACGCCGACGTCCTGTACGCGGCCAAGGCCTTCCTGTGCCGCGCCATGGCGCACTGGGTGGCGGAGGAGGGGCTCGGCCTCGACGTGTGCTCCGCCGGCGAGCTCGAACTCGCCGTCACCACCGGCTTCCCCGCCCACCGCATCGTCCTGCACGGCAACGCCAAGAGCCCGCAGGACCTGCACGCCGCCCTGCGGCTCGGCGTCGGACGCATCGTCATCGACAGCGCCTCGGAGATCGCCCGGCTCGCCTCGGCCGTGCCCCACGGCAGCCGCCAGAAGGTCCTCGTCCGCGTCGTACCGGGCATCGCCGCGGGCGGCCACAGCAAGATCCGCACCGGCACCGAGGACCAGAAGTTCGGCCTGTCCATCACCGACGGCTCCGCCCAGCACGCCATCGCCCGCATCCTCGACCAGCCGGGACTCGAACTGGTCGGCCTCCACTGCCACTTGGGCTCCCAGATCACCACGGACAAGCCCTATCTGTGCGCCGTGCGCCGCCTCGTCGGCCTGATGGCCCGCATCAAGGACCACCACGGCATCACCCTGCCCGAGCTGGACCTCGGCGGCGGCCACGGCATCGCCTACCGCCCCGGCGAGGACGCACTCGACATCACCACCCTGGCCCGCAAGGTGCGCGCCGAACTCGCCGAGAGCTGCGCGGCGGCCGGCCTCCCCGTGCCCCGCCTGATCGTCGAACCCGGCCGCGCCATCGCAGGACCCGCGGGCGTCGCCCTCTACCGCGTCCTGTCGGTGAAGCGCACCAGCGAACGGACCTTCGTCGCCGTCGACGGCGGCATGAGCGACAACCCGCGCCCCGCCCTGTACGGAGTGCGCTACCTGCCCCGCCTCATCGGACGCCGCTCCACCGCCGAACCCACCACCGTGACCGTCGTCGGCCGGCACTGCGAAGCCGGGGACGTCCTCGCCACCGACGTCCAACTGCCCGGCGACACCCACCCCGGCGACCTGCTCGCCGTACCCGTCGCAGGCGCCTACCACCTGTCGATGGCCTCCGGCTACAACCTCGTCGGCCGCCCACCGGTCGTCGCCGTCGCGGGCGGCCACGCCCGCCTCCTCGTACGCCGCGAGTCCCTGGAGGACATCCGCAGCCGAGACGTCGGCCTCTAGCCGCACCGAAGGCGGGCCGCCCCCCTCATGCCCCCTCAGGGGCGGCCCGCCAGCGGGCCCGCACCCCCGGCCCCCGGACAGCTCCCGCACCCACCACACCGGCCTTCGCGGCGGCCCGCAGACGCGAAGCGGGCCGCGGCGCGCACCGGGCACGGAGCTGACCGTGCCGGGCACGCGGACCACGGCCCGCCCGACGTGTGAGGCCTCCCGGTACGCGGGAGACCGCGTCTCAGAGAATCGCGCCCGGCGCGTACGCCGCGGCCGCGGGGTGCGCCTTGAGCACCGCCTCGATCTGCGCGACGACCGCGGCGACCTGCGCCCCGGCGGCGCCGGTGAACGACAGCTTGTCGGCCATCAGCTCGTCCAGCTGCGCGCGGTCCAGCGGAATGCGGGAGTCGGCGGCCAGCTTGTCGAGGAGCTCGTTGCGCTCGACGCCCTGCTCGCGCATGGCGAGCGCGGAAGCCACCGCGTTCTCCTTGATCGCCTCGTGGGCCTCCTCACGGCCCACACCCGCCCGCACCGACGCCATGAGGACCTTGGTGGTGGCGAGGAACGGCAGATAGCGGTCCAGCTCCCGGGCGACGACAGCGGGGAACGCGCCGAACTCGTCGAGCACCGTCAGGAACGTCTCCAGGAGCCCGTCCAGCGCGAAGAACGCGTCGGGCAGGGCCACGCGGCGGACCACGGAGCACGACACGTCGCCCTCGTTCCACTGGTCGCCGGCCAGCTCGGCGGTCATGGAGGCGTAGCCGCGCAGGATGACCGTCAGACCGTTGACGCGCTCGCAGGAGCGGGTGTTCATCTTGTGCGGCATGGCGGACGAGCCGACCTGGCCCGGCTTGAAGCCCTCGGTGACCAGCTCGTGCCCGGCCATCAGTCGGACCGTCTTCGCCAGGGACGACGGCGCGGCGGCCAGCTGCACGAGCGCCGTGACGACCTCGTAGTCGAGGGAGCGCGGGTAGACCTGACCGACGGAGGTGAAGGCGCTGTCGAAGCCCAGGTGCGTCGCGATGCGGCGCTCCAGGTCGGCGAGCTTGTCCGCGTCGCCACCGAGCAGGTCCAGCATGTCCTGGGCGGTGCCGACCGGGCCCTTGATGCCACGCAGCGGGTAGCGGCCGAGGAGGTCCTCAAGGCGGCGGTAGGCGACGAGCAGCTCGTCGGCGGCGGTCGCGAAGCGCTTGCCGAGGGTCGTCGCCTGCGCGGCCACGTTGTGCGAGCGGCCCGCCATGACCAGCTCCGCGTACTCGCCGGAGAGCCGGCCGAGCCGTGCGAGCACCGCCACCGTGCGGTCGCGCACCAGCTCCAGGGAGAGCCGGATCTGCAGCTGCTCCACGTTCTCCGTCAGATCGCGGGAGGTCATGCCCTTGTGGACGTGCTCGTGTCCGGCGAGGGCGTTGAACTCCTCGATGCGGGCCTTCACGTCGTGGCGCGTGACCTTCTCGCGCTCGGCGATGGAGGCCAGGTCGACCTGGTCGAGGACCCGCTCGTAGTCGGCGAGCGCCGCGTCCGGCACCTCGATGCCGAGGTCCTTCTGCGCGCGCAGCACGGCGAGCCAGAGCTGACGCTCGAGCTTGACCTTCTGCTCGGGCGACCAGAGCGTGGCGAGCTCGGCGGAGGCGTAACGCCCGGCGAGGACGTTCGGGATACGGGGCTTAGCAGGCGCAGCAGTCACAGTAGGCCATTCTACTGGCGGTTTCTGCAGGCCAGCGCCATGGCTGGGTTCGTCTGAACCTACGAGGGGCAGGGGCGGGGTGGGGTGACGGGAAGGGCCCCGCCGCCCCGCCCCCCGTATGCCGGTCACCTCAGCGTGTAGCCCCCGTCCGGATACAACGTGGACCCCGTCGTATAGCCGTTCCCGAACAGATAGAGCACCGCGTGGGCGATCTCGTCCTCGCTGCCGAGGCGGTGCAGGAGGGTGTCCCTGCGGTACTGGGCGAAGGCCTGCTCGCGGGCCTCGGCGGGGCGGCCCTGCCACAGGTTGCCGTCGATGGTGCCGGGGGAGACGACGTTGACGCGGACGGGGGCGAGCTCGACGGCGAGGCCGCGGGCGAGGCCTTCGAGGGCGGCGTTGCAGGCGGCATAGGCGGGCGCGGGGCCCGGTGGGCGGGCGCCCGCGGCACCGGACATCAGGACCACGGACCCGTCGGCCGTGAGCTTGGGCGCGGCGAGCCGCACCGCGTGGTACTGGCCCCAGAACTTGGCGACGAAGGGGCTCTCGGCGTCCTCGTCGCTCAGTTCCAGCATGGGGCCGACCCGGTAGGTGCCCGCGGTGGTGAGGAGGTGGTCGACGCGTTCCACGGGGGCGAAGAACGCGGCGAGGGAGGCGCGGTCGGTGACGTCCACGGTGTGCCAGGTCGCCGCGTCCCCCAGGTCCCGGGCCGCGGCGGCGAGCCGGTCCGCGGACCGCCCGCCGAGCACCACCCGGGCACCGGCGGCCACCGCCTGGTGGGCGACGCGCAGCCCGATGCCGGAGCCGCCGCCGATGAGGACGACGGTACGGCCGTGCAGGGTCCCCGGTCCGGGCACGGCGGCGGGGGCCGTGGGGCGGGGGACGGGAGGCGGGGTGGTCATGGCGCGATCCTCTTGTCGGGGTGGGGAGCAGGAGTGAACTGCTTCTGCTCCGGCCAACTCCCAAGATCGCGGCGGCATTCCGTGCCCGGGCGTACGGCGTGTACCCGGCCACACCCGGCTGGGCCGGGCCGCGGGCTCAGGAGGGGTCCGGCTCCACGCGGTGCCAGCCCTGGACCGGGCCGGGCGTCGCGGTGTCGGCCGGGGTGACCCAGAAGGCGCGGCCCGTCGTGGGGTCCACGTGGGCGCCCGTCCGGCCGTCGCCGGAGGAGCGGCCCGTCAGCCGGCGGCCGATCCACGGGGCCAGATGCTGCCGGGCGAAGCGGGCGTCGGCGACGCGCCGCGCGGACCAGGACGGGGGCACGGCGACGGGCAGCGGTGCCTGCCAGTCCTCCTGCGGCGGGTACCCGAGCGTCTGCCAGACGGCCTCGGCGACCCTGCGGTGCCCCTCCGCCGTCAGATGCAGCCGGTCCACGTCCCACATGCGCTGGTCGCCGAGCGCCGTCGACCCGTACAGATCGACGACGACGGCGCCGTGGCGGGCCGCGAGGTCGTCGACGTGGGAGAAGAGCTCCTCCATGCGGGGCCGGAACCGTTCGAGGACCGGGCCGTGGCGGCCCGGGCTGCGCATCAGGACGAGCTGCTTGCAGGACGGGGCGAGGGTCTCCACGGCCTCTTCGAGCAGACCGCGTACGCGCCCCATGTCGCACTTGGGGCGCAGGGTGTCGTTGAGGCCGCCCACGAGCGTGATCACATCGGCGCCGAGCTCGGCGGCGACGCCGACCTGCTCGTCGACGATCTGCCCGATGAGCTTGCCCCGCACGGCGAGGTTGGCGTACCGGAATCCGGGGGTGCGGGCGGCGACGCGCTCGGCCAGCACGTCCGCCCAGCCGCGGTAGCCGCCGTCGGGCAGCAGGTCGGACATGCCCTCGGTGAAGGAGTCGCCGACCGCGACGAGGCTGGAGTAGGTGGCGTTGATCTGCATGGCGGGGTCGATGGTATCCCGCGGACGCGGGCCGGGCCCGAGCCGCTCACGGCACCCGGCCCGAGCCGCCGACGGCACCCGGGCCGGGTGCGGCCCGCGCGTCGACCGTCCGCTCGGGCTGTCGGGCGGCCCCGGCCCTGCCCGAGGGCGGCCCCCGCTCAGGCCGCCGTGAAGCGCCCGCTCGGCTCCCCGTGCAGCCGCCCCCGCGGCACCGCGCGGCCGAACGCGGCGAGCAGCAGGTCCTGGCCCGCTCCCCGCAGCGGCGCCCCGGAGCCGTACGTCCGGTCGAGGTCGTCGGCGCAGAGCTGGACCCCGGCGAGGTCGGCGCCGAAGAACTTGGCACCCTTGACGGTGACGTGGTCCAGGAGGATCCGCACCCGGTCCTCCGGCACGCGCCGGTCCAGGCCGAGGGCCACCGTGATGTCCATGCCGTGCACGACGTCGTGGCCGAGCGCGCCGGCGAAGCCGCCCACCGGCGGGGTCCACGGGTGGTGCGCGTGCTCGCGCAGGAAACCGGCGAGCTCGTCCGTCCCGTACGCCGCCGCGTCCGCGCGGGCGCACCGGTCCGTCATGCGGTGCAGGCTGCCGCCCGCCCTGGCGAGCTTCCCCATGGTTCCAAGATCTGAGGGACGGTGCGACAAGTCCAAGAGCAAGTACGTCTGGTGACTAGCATTCCCGGTTATGGAACTTCGCCAGCTGCGGTACTTCCTGACCGTCGTGGAAGAGGCCAACTTCACCCGCGCCGCGGCCCGGTTGCACGTGGCGCAGCCCGGGGTGAGCGCCCAGGTCCGCCAGCTGGAGAGGGAGTTGGGGCAGCGCCTCCTCGACCGTTCGGGCCGTACGGTCACCGTGACGGAGGCGGGCGCGGCGGTACTGCCGTACGCCCGTGCCGCGCTCGCCGCGGTGGAAGGGATGCGGCAGACGGCCGACGAGTTCACCGGGCTGCTGCGCGGCCGCGTCACGCTCGGGGTGGTCTCGGGCTCCGCGACCGGCGTGTTCGGCGTGGCGGAGCTGCTCGCCGACTTCCACGACGACCATCCGCACGTGGAGATAGCCCTGACCGAGGACACGTCCGAGCGCATGCTGGCCGCGCTCCGGGCGGGCGAACTCGACGTCGCCCTGGTCGGCCCGACGACCGACACCCCGCCGCAGGGCGTCCTCTGGGACATCGTGGTGGACGAGCCGCTGGCGGCCGTCGTGGCCGAGGGCGACCCGCTGATCGCGTACGCGCAGGAACACGCGGGCCCCGCGGAGACCGCCACCGCCCTCGGCCTTCCCCTGGCCGCGCTCGCCGAGCGCCCCCTCATCAGCCTGCCGCGCGGCACCGGGCTGCGGGCGGTCCTGGAACGGGCCTGTGCGCGGGCTGGGTTCGCGCCCCGGGTGGCCTTCGAGGCGGCCGCGCCCGACCTGGTCGCCCAGCTGGCGGCGCGGGGCCTCGGCGTGGCGGTCTTCCCCGCGTCGGAGGCGGAGGTCGCGGAGCTCGGTCTGCGGGCGCTGCCGTTCGCCGAGCCGGTGCCGCGCGGCCGGATCGCGCTCGCCCGCCGTGCGGACGGCCCGCAGGGACCCGCCGCCCACGCCTTCCTCACCCGGCTCCAGGAGGCCCTCATGCCCGGGGCGGCCGACGCGTCGACAAGCGGTGCCGAGGGGCGCGACCATAAGGGCAGTTGAGGGCTCAACCGTGAGGCCTCGCTCCTGGAGAGGGGGCCGCCATGTGGAGCGCTGCCTTCTGGAAAGCCACCGCGGAGCGTGCCGTCCGCACCTTCGCGCAGGCACTCGCCGCGATCCTCGTCGCCGGGGCGACGAACCTCCTGGACGTGGCCTGGGCGGCGGCCCTCGGCACCGCGGGCATGGCGGCGCTGCTCGCCGTCCTCACCGCGCTCGGCTCGGCGAAGGTCGGCCCGCCCGGACCCGGCTTCACGGAGACCCCGGACGGCGGAGGGCGCGCCCCCGTCAGCTGACGGAAGCGCGCCCTCCGGTGAGCTCGCGCAGACGGATCGGCGGAGCTAGACGGGCTGCCCGAACAGCTCCCGCAGCACGTCCTCCATCGTGACCATGCCCGCAAGGCGGCCGTCCGCGCCGAGCACGGCGGCCACGTGCGTACGGCTGCCCCGCATGGCCGAGAGCACGCCGTCCAGCGGCGTGGTCTCGCGGACGCGCGCGATCGGCCGCATGTCCGCCACCCGGAAGGGCAGGTCGCGCGGGGTGACCTCCAGCGCGTCCTTGACGTGCAGATAGCCGACGATCCGGCGCCCCTCGTCGACGACGGGGAAGCGCGAGAAGCCGCTGTCCGCCGACAGGCGCTCCAGCTTCTCCGGGGTGACGCCCACGCGCGCGTAGACCACGCGTTCCAGGGGGAGCACCACGTCGCGGACCGGGCGGCGGCCGAGTTCGAGCGCGTCGTGCAGCCGTTCCTGGGCGCGGTCGTCGATCAGCCCCGCGTCGCTGGAGTCCTGCACCATGCGGGCCAGTTCGGCGTCCGAGAAGGTCGCCGCGACCTCGTCCTTGGCCTCGACCCGCAGCAGCTTCAGGATCCCGTTGGCGAACGCGTTGACCGTGAAGACCACCGGGCGCAGCGCGCGGGCCAGCGCCACCAGGGGCGGGCCGAGCAGCAGCGCGCTGCGCACCGGCTCGGCCAGCGCGACGTTCTTGGGGATCATCTCGCCGAGCAGCATGTGCAGATACGTCGCCACGGCGAGCGCGATGACGAACGAGATGGGGTGGACCAGGCCGTGCGGCACGCCCACCGCGTCGAACAGCGGCTCCAGCAGGTGCGCGATCGCGGGTTCGGCGACCACGCCGAGCACCAGGGTGCACAGCGTGATGCCGAGCTGCGCCGCGGCCATCAGCACGGACACGTGCTGGAGCCCCCACAGCACGCTCTTGGCGCGCCGGTCGCCGTCCTCGGCGTGCGGTTCGATCTGGCTGCGGCGCACCGAGATCAGAGCGAACTCGGCACCCACGAAGAAGGCGTTGACGACGAGCGTCGCCAGGCCGATCAGCAACTGGATGACGGTCATCGCTCGCCCTTCCCCTTCTTGCCCCGCCCACGGGAGTCCGCGCGCCTGTCGGACGGGTCTCCGCGCCGCCCGCCGCCCCCGTGGCGGCCGGAGCGTCCGTTTCCGCGCCGGTCCTCGCCGTCGGCGCGTCCGTCGTCACGGCCCTCGCGGCCGTGTCCGTCGTCCTCGCCGTCCGCGTCGTCGCTCGGCGCCGGGGCGTGCAGCAGCACGCGCGCGGCGCGCCGGCCGCCCGCGTCCACGACCTCCAGGTGCCAGCCGCCGACGTCGACGCGGTCGCCGACGGCGGGGATGCGGCCGAGCTCGGTCGCGACGACCCCGGCGAGCGTCTCGTACGGGCCGTCCGGTACGCGCAGGCCCACGCGGGCCAGCTCGTCGGTGCGGGCCGCGCCGTCCGCCGAGTACAGCTCGCGGCCGTCCTCGTCGGTGCCGACGGCGGCCAGGTCGGGCGTCTCGTGCGGGTCGTGCTCGTCGTGCACCTCGCCGACGACTTCCTCGACGATGTCCTCGAGCGTGGCGACGCCCGCGGTGCCGCCGTACTCGTCGATGACGACGGCCATGGTGCGCTTGCCCGAGAGCCGGTCGAGCAGCCGGTCGACGGTCAGGGACTCCGGGACGAGCAGCGGCTCGCGCATGAGCTCGCGGACGGGCAGCCGCGGCCTGCGCTCGGCGGGCAGCGCGATGACGTCCTTGATGTGGACGACGCCGACCACCGTGTCGAGGGAGCCCTGGTAGACGGGGAAGCGCGACAGACCGGTCCCGCGGGTCGCGTTGGCGACGTCCTGGCAGGTGGCCTGGGCTTCCAGGGCCACGACCTGGACGCGCGGAGTCATCACGTTCTCCGCGGTCAGGTCGGCGAGGTTCAGCGTGCGCATGAACCGCTCGGCTGCCTCCGCCTCAAGAGCGCCCTCCTTGGCGGAGTGCCGGGCGAGGGCCGCGAGCTCCTTGGGGCCGCGCGCGGAGGCGAGCTCCTCGGCGGGCTCCATGCCCATGCGGCGCACGGCGCGGTTCGCGGTGTTGTTCAGATGCGTGATGAAGGGCCGGAAGGCCGCGCTGAAGATCCGCTGCGGGGTCGCGACGCGCTTGGCGATGGGCAGCGGCGAGGAGATCGCCCAGTTCTTGGGCACCAGCTCGCCGACGACCATCAGGAAGACCGTGGACAGCGCCGTGCCGAGCAGCAGGGCGACGGTCGACGCGGCTCCCTCGGGCACGCCGACGGAGCCGAGCGGGCCCTCGATCAGATCGCCGATCGCGGGCTTGGCGAGCATGCCGACGACCAGGCCGGTCACGGTGATGCCGAGCTGCGCGCCGGAGAGCTGGAACGTGAGGTTCTTGACCGCCTTGAGGGCGCTCTCGGCGCCGCGTTCGCCGCGCTCCGCCGCGCTCTCCAGTTCGCTGCGCTCGACGGTCGTGAGCGAGAACTCCGCCGCGACGAAGACGCCGCACGCGAGCGACAGCAGCACCGCCACGAGGAGCAGGAGCACTTCGGTCATCGGGTCACCTCCGTCCCATGATCGGCCAGGGGCGTGGTGAATGCGCGATGTCGGGTACTAGGAGGCTCGCCCATGGGCGGACGCTCACACCTTTCGTCGGGGTTACAGGGGCCCATCCATGTTAAAGGACCAGCAAAGCACTACCAGGGGCATTACGTTCCGTAGTGAATGGCCACGAAAAGTGATGGATGCGTGGCTATGGGGGCTCACTCGTCGAGGTGCTTCACCCAGCGGCTCCACTGCGGCTCCGGCGCGTACCCGGCCGCGTGCCAGGCGTGGTGGGCCCGCTCGTTGCGGTTGAGCACCATGGCGTCCGCGCGGCGCCCGCCGAGCGCCGCGAACCGCTGCTCCGCCGCCGTGAGCAGCGCCGAGCCGATCCCGCGCCTCCGCTGGTCGGGGTGCACGGCGAGCCGGTACAGATGGCACCGCCAGCCGTCGAAGCCCGCGATCGCCGTGCCCACCAGCTCGCCGCCGCGCTCGGCCAGGAGCAGCGCGTCGGGGTCGCGGGCCACGAGGCGCTCCACGCCCGCGCGGTCGTCGCTGATGCTCGTGCCCTCCGCGGCCACCTTCCAGAAGGCGAGGACCGCGTCCAGGTCGCCGGGCAGTGCGGGCCGAATCCGTAGATCATCCATGGCCGCATCCCATCACCGACCGCGCCCCCGCCGCCCGGAATTTCAGAATCCGGACAGCGGCCCGGCGCACCGCCCGCGCGGCTGCGTCCTGTCACCCGCGCGGCTGCGTCACGTCGCCCGCGCGCCACGTCATGCCGGATGCGCGGTACGTCACTCGCCGCGCAGCTCCTCGATCACAGGGCCGAACGCCTCGTAGTACGACTCCAGGACCGAGATGTAGGAGAAGCCGTAGCGCTCGCGCTGGGCGCGCAGCTGGTCGGCGATCTGCCGGACGGTGCCGATGAGCATGACCGGCAGGTCGAGGGCGTCGTCGGTCGTCAGGTGCGGGACGCGGTCGACGATCTCCTGTACGGCCGCGCGCCGGTCGTCGGTGATCCGGATCGTCTGGACGATCAGGTTCAGCTCGGCGGGCTCGGCCCGCCCGGCCGCGAACCGCCGGTAGGCGGCGACCCGTTCGTCCAGTTCCTCGGGTGGAAGCGGGACCAGCTTGCCGCTCGGGTCGCCCGGCACCGCGCGGGCGCCCGTGAACGCGGCGATGTCGGCGTGCTCGGCGGTGAGCCGCATCATGCGGTCGCCGCTGCCGCCGATGAGCAGCGGCGGGCGCGGCCGCTGGCGGGGCCGCGGCCGGAACTCCTCGTCGGCGAAAGCCCGTTCCAGCTCCTCCACGGTGCGCCGCAGATGCGTCACGCGCTCGCCCGGCGAGCCGAACGGCAGGCCCGCGGCGTCGTGCTCGGCCCGCACGTACCCGGTGCCGAGGCCGAGTTCGAGCCTGCCGTCGGTGAGCAGGTCGGTGGTGGCCACGTCGCGTGCGAGCAGCCTCGGGTTGAAGAAGCCCGCGTTCACGACGAACGTGCCGACGCGGGCCCGCTCGGTGGCCTCCGCCGCGGCCACGACCGCGGGGAAGGGCGAGGCCATGCCCAGGTGGTCCGCGACCAGGACGACGTCGTAGCCGAGGCGCTCCGCCGTGCGGCACTTCTCGCGCCACTCGGCGCGCGGGGCGGGCGTGAGCATGGTGACGCCGAAACGGAAGGGGCGTACGGGCATGAACTCTCCAGCGGTACGCGGGACCGGCACAGGTGCGTCCGAGTCCATCATCAGGTGCCCGGTCACCGCCAGACCGCTTCGCGTCGACGGCCGGGCGCCGGGCGGGCGGCGGTCGGGCCCCGGGCCTGCGGCGGCCGGGCCCGGACACGCGACGGCCGGGCGTCAGAAGCCCCCGGCCCCCGGCACCCGGCCTCCGGCACCCGAGGCAACGCCCGAGGCGGCACCCCGGGTATCCTGTCGCCCCGGCACCCCACCCCCCTCACTCGTGCGCGATCGCCTCCAGCACGTTCATGCGCGAGGCCCGCAGCGCCGGGAGCAGGGCCGCCACGATCCCCACGACCACCGAACCGACCACCACGGCGACGATCGTCGACCACGGCACCGCGAACGCCTTGAGGCCCTGCAACGCCAGGACCTGCTGCATCGACACGCCCCACACCAGGCCGAGCGCGAGCCCGAGCACCGCGCCGAACACCGCGATCACCACCGATTCCAGGCGGATCATGCGCCGCAGCTGCCGCCGTGCGAGACCGATCGCGCGCAGCAGTCCGATTTCCCGGGTGCGCTCCACGACCGACAGGGCCAGGGTGTTGACCACGCCGAGCACGGCGATGACGATCGCGAGGCCGAGCAGCGCGTACACCAGGTAGAGCAGCACGGCGATCTGTTCGCGGATCAGCTTCTTGTAGTCGGCCTGGTCGAGCACCTTCAGCTGCGGGTACGGGTCGAGCACGGTCTCGAGCCGGTCCCGCAGCGTGCCCGCGTCCGTGCCCTCGGCGGCGTTGACGTAGAGCGTGGCGTCCTGTCCGTCGGGGACGTACTTCTCCAGCGTGCCGATCCCCATGAAGATCCCGCCCTCCAGGCCGGGCCCTTCCGCGAGGTCCATGTCGGTGAGCGCGCCGACCGTGAGGTCGGCCGCGCGCCGGTCCGCGATCTCCACGGGCAGCACCGAACCGACGCGCACGCCGTGGTCCTTGGCGAAGTCCTTGTCCATCGCGACGTGTCCGGGCGCCAGCGCGCGGGCCGTACTGCCGCGCGCGTACGAGAGGTTGAGGACCTCGTCGACCCGGTCGCCGTAGCCCGCGACGGTCGACTTCACGGTCCTGCCGTCGGGCGTGCGCAGCTTCAGGTTCGCGAAGCGGTTGCGGACGGTGAGGCCCGCGCCCCGTGTCGCCCGCACCTTCTCGGTGACCTCGGCAGGGAACGGGGTGAAGGGGTTGGCGGCGCCGTTGACGACGAAGTCCGCGCCCAGCGTCTTGTCGATCTGCTCGTCGAACGACTTCGTCATCGACGCGCTCGCCACGGACAGGCCGCCCACCAGCGCGAGGCCCACCATCAGGGCGGCGGCCGTCGCGCCCGTGCGGCGCGGGTTGCGCAGCGCGTTGCGCTGGCTCATGCGGCCCACGGACCCGAAGACCGCGGGGAAGGCGCCGCCGAGCACCCGGATCACCGGGCGGACGAGCAGCGGCCCCGCCACGACCATGGCAACGAGGGTGAGGGCGACGCCGAGCCCGAGCAGCGAGGCCGACGTCGAGGTGTCGCCCGCGGCCGCGCACCCCACGAGCGCCGCCGCCCCCGCCACCCCGATCACGGCCCCGACGAGCGCCCGCAGCCGCAGCGGCCGCCCCACTCCGGCGATCTCGGCGTCCGCGAGCGCGGCCATCGGCGAGACCCCCGCGGCCCGGCGCGCGGGCAGATACGCGGCGACGAACGTGACCCCGACGCCCACGACGTACGCGGCGACGGGCGTCGGCCAGCCGATCACCATCTCCGTCGACTTCAGGTTCATGCCGAGCAGACCCATCAGCTCGATGAGTCCGGCCGCGAGCCCGATCCCGGCGCCGAGCCCCAGGGTGGAGCCCGCCAGACCGAGCAGCACGGCCTCGATGAGCACCGAGCGGCGCACCTGTCTGCGGTCGGCGCCGAGGGCGCGCAGCAGCCCCAGCTCACGGGTGCGCTGCGCGATCAGCATGGAGAAGGTGTTGACGATCAGGAACACGCCGACGAGGACGGCGACCCCGGCGAAGCCGAGCATCACGTACTTGACGACGTCCAGGAAGCCGCCGAGCTCGGCCGCGGCGGACTCGGCCTGCTCGGCCGCGGTCTTCAGCTCGTACGTCGATCCGAGCCGGGCGGCGACGCGCCGCTTCAGCTCGGCGTCGCTCACTCCGGGCGCCGCGTCCACGGCGACGCTCGTCGCCGCGTCCCCGTCGCCGAGCAGCTTGGTCTGCGCGGTCGGGGTGTCCAGGAACACCAGGGCGGTACCGGGGTTGGTGGTGCGGAACGTGACGATGCCGACGACCTCGACCCGGAAGGAGCCGGGCGCGGCGATCACCGTCAGCGTGTCGCCGATCTCCACGTCCTTCTTGTCGGCCGTGTCCGCGTCGAGCAGGGCCTGCCCGGGGCCGCGCGGAACGTGGCCCGAGGTGAGCCGCACGGGGCTGCGCTCGGTCTCGTACCAGTTGACGGCGACGGTCGGGGCGCCGGTCGTCGGGCCCACCGCGTCGTTGTCGCGGTCGACGACGGTGACGTTGTCCACGGACGCGTCGACGTGCGTGGCCGCGACGCCGTCGACCCGCGCGACCTCCTTCGCCACGGCGGCGGGCAGCGTCGGGGTGTGTCCCGTCGACACGCGCCCGTCGTCGTCCTTCGGGGAGACCGCGAGGTCGGCCGAGGTGGACGCGAAGAGCCGGTCGAAGGTGCGGTTGACGGTGTCCGAGAAGATCAGGCTGCCCGCGACGAACGCCACCGAGAGGACCACGGCGAGCGCGGAGAGGAACAGTCTGCCCTTGTGGGCGAGGAAGCTGCGGAGCGTGGACTTCAGCACGGCGGTCCGCCTCAGCCTTCGTCGGGGGTGCTCTGCGCCGGGTCTTCGGTGTCGCGCGGCACCGCGTGCAGCACGTCGAACCGCTTCAGGCGCTCCAGGACGGCCTCCGCCGTCGGCCGGTCCATCTCGTCCACGATCCGGCCGTCGGCGAGGAAGAGCACCAGGTCGGAGTGGGCGGCCGCGCCCGGGTCGTGCGTGACCATCACCACCGTCTGGCCCAGCGCGTCCACGGCGTCGCGCAGGAAGCCGAGGACTTCGAGCCCGGCCCGTGAGTCGAGGTTGCCGGTCGGCTCGTCGGCGAAGATCAGCTCGGGCCGGGAGGCGAGGGCCCGCGCGCAGGCGACGCGCTGCTGCTGCCCGCCGGACAGCTGCGCGGGCCGGTGCCGGAGCCGGTCGCGCAGGCCGAGTGTGTCGATGACGTGTTCCAGCCACTCGGCGTCGGGGCGCTTGCCCGCGATGTCCATGGGCAGCGTGATGTTCTCGCGGGCGTTGAGCGTCGGGATCAGGTTGAACGACTGGAACATGAAGCCCACCCGGTCGCGCCGCAGCCGCGTCAGCTCGCGCTCCTTGAGCCCGGTGATCTCGGTCCCGCCCAGCCACACCCGGCCCGCCGAGACCGAGTCGAGCCCGGCGAGGGTGTGCATCAGCGTGGACTTGCCGGAGCCGGAGGGACCCATCACGGCCGTGAACCGGCCTCGCGCGATGTCGACGTCCACCGCGTCCAGGGCGAGCACCGCGGTCTCGCCCGAGCCGTAGGCCTTGGTCAGGCCGCGGGCGCGGGCGGCGGTGCCCGGGGGCTCGGCGCGTTCCGCGTGCGGCGTCGTAGCGGGTGTGGACAAGGCCGCCTCCCTGGTTGAGGCCGTCGGCCGGGCCGGGCGGGCGCGGCGCAGGAGTGGAGAGGGTTCAGAGGGTAGGCGCGCGGTCACGTGGCCGGTATCCCTCGCAGGTCGGGCACCCGGACGTATGTAAGGGGCACCGTCCTGGCGCCCTTGTCGGTGCTAGCGCGGCGGCGCTAGCTTGAGGGCATGGCGAAGACGCAGCTGAACGTGCGGGTGGACGAGCACACCGCCCGGGCCGCGCGCGAGCGCGCCCTGGCCCGCGGCATGAGCGTGAACCGGTACATCGAGGAGCTGGTCAAACAGGACGTCGGCGAGCTCGGCCATACGTTCGTGGAGGCCGCCGCCGACTTCATGAAGCAGTACGAAGGCGTGTTCGCCGAGGAGTTCGGCGCGGACCGCGAAGGTCGTCGCTGACTCTTGAACCTCCGCATCGACCTCGCCTGGCTCCTGATGATCGCCGAACAGAAGACCCCCGGAGACCCCCAAGTCGCCGACTGGGGCGCCTTGGTGGCCGCGGTGGCCCGGCACCGGGCCGAGATCTTCGACGTCCCCGTCTACGAGGGACCGCACGACCGCGCCGCCGCCCTCCTCCAGGTGCTGCTCCACGTCCCCGCCCTGGAGCGTTCGAACGCGCTCTTCGCGGTGTCCGTCGCGTACGCCTATCTCGTCGCGAGCGGGGTCAAGGTCGTGACCTCGCCCGAGCAGGTGCGCGACCTCGCCCGCCTGGTGAAGGAGGACGCGGCGGGCGTCGGGGAGATAGCGCGGGAACTGCGCCAGTGGAGCCGGTGACGGGCGCGGCCGCCGGGGTCTCAGCGACCGCGCGCCCCCGAGTCGCCCCGCGCACCCGGCACCGCCGGGGTCCTGAGGCGGACCGGTGACCTGCGCCTCTGGCCGGGCGGTCTGACGTGGGCCGGGTGACCCGCGCCCCTGGTCGGGTGGCCTGAGGCGGGCCGGTGACCCGCGGCCTCCGGCCAGGGTGGCCTGAGGCGGGCCGGTGACCTGCGCCTCTGGCCGGGCGGCCTGAGGCGGGCCGGTGACCCGCACGTCTGGCCGGGCGGTCCGACGTGGGCCGGGTGACCGCACCCCTGATCGGGCGGCCTGAGGCGGGCCGGTGACCCGCGGCCTCCGGCCAGGGTGGCCTGAGGCGGGCCGGTGACCCGCGGCCCTGGCCGAGCGGCCTTGCAGTGGGCCGATGACCCCGGCCCCCGGGCCAGGGTGGCCTGACGCGAGCCGGTGACCCGCACCCCCGGCCGAGCGCCCCGGAGCAGGCCCGTCCCCGCGCCCCTGCCGGACGCGGCGAGCGGCGGCGGCGCGGGCGTGTGCCCCGCCGGGCACCGATGAGTTTCACGCGCCGCTGCGGTCACCCCCACAGGCCCGATTCCGCACCCGCGCCCGCTCGTTCACGACTCCCAGGAGGCCAGGCATGCCTGCCACCATCCAGCCGATGCTCATCACCCCGGACGTGATCCGGCTCCAGTCCTTCTACGCCCAGCTCCTGGGCGCCGAACAGACCACCCGCGTCCCCGAGGAAGGCCCGGTGTTCTTCGTGGGCCTGCGCGTACGGGAGTCCGAACTCGGCATCGTCGCCGACGAGAAGGCCCCGCTGGACGCGCCCCAGCGCTCGCTGCTCAGCGTCACCGTCGACGACGTGGACGCGCTCCTCGGCCCCGTGGAGGACCTCGGCGGCCAGGTCCTCGGGCCGCCGAACGACATGCCGTGGGGCCAGCGGGTCGCCCACATCAAGGACCCGGACGGCAACGCGGTGAACCTCGTCCAGCCCCTCTGAGACCGCTCAGACCCCGTCCTCCGACGGCCGCCAGGCGGTGCCGAGGACACACGGCGACGTGGGCAGGCGCGGGCGCTTCGCGGGCACCAGGATCCGGCGGTAGGGGCCGAGTTCGAACCCGGCAGCGCGCAGCGCGCCCACCGGGTCCCGCGCGGTGTGGCAACCGCCGAACAGCAGCGGCCACACCGTGCGGTCCAGGGCGCGCTGGGCCGTGGCGAAGGCCGCGCCCCGCGCCCGCCCGTGCTCGAAGAACCGCAGCTCGCCGCCCGGCCGGAGGACCCGCCGCAGCTCCGCCAGCGCGCGCGGCACGTCCCGCACGCTGCACAGCACCAACGAGGCGACGGCCACGTCGAAGGCCTCGCTCTTGACCGGCAGGGCCTCCGCCGCGCCCGGCACCACGTCGACCGGCACGTCCGCGCGCAGCGCCGCCGAGACGGCCAACTGGCGCAGCAGGCGCTCCGGTTCGATCGCCACGACCTCGGAGACGGCGGCGGGATAGTGCGGGAAGTTCAGCCCGTTGCCCGCGCCCACTTCGATGACGCGGCCACCGACCCCGGTGAGCAGCTCCGCACGGTACGGGGCGATCGCCGGTTCGGCCGCGACGCTGAAGCGGGCGTAGCAACGGGCGAAGAGCGGATGGTGGACGGGGGCACGGCGGGAGGGCTTGGCGGTCGGCACGGTGGCCTCCTCACGGAGGGGAGATGGCTGGTTCTTCCCCCCTCAGGACCCGCCGCAACCGGGCCGAGGCCCCGGCCGCGGGCGCCGGACGAGCCCTGCCCGCCCCGCGCCCGCGCCCGAGCGAAGCGGCGGGCTAGGGAAGGGAAACCCCGTCCCAAACACCCCCCAGCTCGGGCCCCAGCCACCTCGGGGCCGCGGCCTGGAACTCCGGCCCGCTCAGCCTCCCGGCCCCCTCGGGCACCGCCCCCAGCAGCGGCGCACCCGCCACCTGGGCCAGCTCCTCGACGTTGCAGCGCGCCGCGAGGCCGGGCGCGGCGGGCCAGCTGCCGATGACCAGGCCGAGGCTCTCGATGCCCCGCGCCCGCAGGGCCTCGCCCGTCAGCTGGGTCACGTTGAGGGTGCCGAGCCCCGGCGCCGTGACGACGAGCACCGGCGCCGCGAGCTCGCGCGCCGCGTCCGCGATGCAGGCGCCGCTCCCGTCGAGGTGCACGAGCAGGCCCCCGGCGCCCTCGACGAGGACGAGGTCGTGCGAGGCCGCCAGCTTGCGCGCGGCCTCGACGACGTCGCCGGGCGTGACGGGCGCGAGCCCCGCGCGCCGCGCGGCCGTCGCCGGAGCCAGCGGCTCGGGGAAGCGGGCCAGTTCGGCGCCCGTCACCCGGGCGCCCGCGAGCCGCTGCACCTCGGCGACGTCACCGGGCTCCCCGGGACCGACGCCGGTCTGCGCGGGCTTGAGGACGGCCACGCTGCGCCCGGCGGCGAGCGCGAGCGCGGCCACGGCCGCCGTCGTCACCGTCTTGCCGATCTCCGTGCCCGTGCCGGACACCACGATCACGCTCACGCCTGCGCCTCCCCGCTCGCGCGCGCCGCCGCGCACACGGCGCGCCCGATGCGCGCCACGTCGTCGTCCCCGGTGATGAAGGGCGGCATCGTGTAGATGAGGTCGCGGAACGGCCGCAGCCACACCCCCGCCGCCACCGCGGCCCGCGTCGCCGCCTCCATGTCGACCTGGTGGTCGAGCTGCACGACGCCGAGCGCGCCGAGGACCCGTACGTCACGGACGTGACCCAGCTCCGCGGCCGGGGCGAGCGCGGCCCGCAGGCCCGTCTCGATCCGCTTGACCTCGGTCTGCCAGTCCTGGCCGAGCAGCAGGTCGATGGAGGCGCTCGCCACCGCGGCGGCCAGGGGGTTGCCCATGAAGGTCGGGCCGTGCGCGAGCACGGGGACCTCGCCGCGGGCGATGCCGTCGGCGACGCGCGGCGTGCACAGCGTCGCCGCCATCGTCAGATAGCCGCCGGTCAGCGACTTGCCCAGGCACATCACGTCCGGGGTGACGGCCGCGTGGTCGGCGGCGAAGAGGGCACCTGTGCGGCCGAAGCCCGTCGCGATCTCGTCGAACACGAGCAGCACGTCGTGCGCGTCGCAGGCCTCGCGCAGCGCCCGCAGATAGCGCGGGGAGTGGAAGCGCATGCCGCCCGCGCCCTGGACGACCGGCTCGACGATCACGCCGGCCAGTTCGTGGGCGTGCCGCCCGACGATGTCGTGGAGGTGGGCCGCGTACGCGTCGTCGTACGCGTCGAAGCCCGCGGGCGGCATGTCGGCGAAGACCTGCTGGGGCAGGACTCCCTGCCACAGGGAGTGCATGCCGCCCTGCGGGTCGCACACGGCCATCGGCTGCCAGGTGTCGCCGTGGTAGCCGCCGCGCCAGGTGAGCATCCGCTGCTTCTCGGGCCTGCCGACGGAGCGCCAGTACTGGAGGCACATCTTCACGGCGACCTCGACCGACACCGAGCCGGAGTCGGAGAGGAAGACGTGTTCGAGGCCGTCGGGCGTGAGGTCGACGAGCCGCTTGGCCAGGCGCACGGCGGGCTCGTGGGTGAGGCCGCCGAACATGACGTGGCTCATGCGGCCGAGCTGGTCGCGCGCCGCCTCGTTGAGGACCGGGTGGTTGTAGCCGTGGATCGCCGACCACCACGACGACATCCCGTCGACCACGTCGCCGACGCCCGCGATCCGCAGCCGGACCCCGCTGGCCGCCTCGACGACCAGCGGCTCCTGCCGGCCGGGCATCGGCCCGTAGGGGTGCCAGACGTGGGCGCGGTCGAGGTCCAGGATCTCGCGCAGGTCAGGCATTGGGCGCCACGTCCGTCCCCGCGCCCCGGCGGCGCACCGCCACCAGGTCGGTCCGCGCGCCGCCCGGCTCGGCCTGCGCGGCGGCCTCAGGGGCCTCGGCGGGGGCACAGACGGAGCCGCATCCCGCGCCCTCCCCGGCCCCGGACGCAGAACCGGAACCACAACCTCCGCCCCGGCGGTGCTCCGGCAGCGTCACCTGGTCCGCGGTCTCCACCTCGAACCCGGCGTCCGCGATCATCTCCAGGTCGGCCTTGCCCGCCTGGCCCTCGCTGGTCAGGTAGTCGCCGAGGAAGATGGAGTTGGCTAGGTGCAGGGCCAGCGGCTGGAGCGTGCGCAGATGCAGCTCGCGGCCGCCCGCGATGCGGACCTCGATGTCCGGGCAGACGAACCGCACCATCGCGAGGATGCGCAGGCAGCGCTGCGGCGTGAGGTTCCACTCCTTGGCGAGCGGGGTGCCCTCGAAGGGGATGAGGAAGTTCACCGGCACGGAGTCCGCGTCGAGCTCGCGCAGCGCGAAGACGACGTCGACCAGGTCCTGGTCCGTCTCGCCCATGCCCGAGATCAGCCCCGAGCAGGCCGAAAGGCCGGCCGCGTGGGCCTTCTGCACGGTGTCGACGCGGTCGGCGTAGGTGTGCGTCTTGGTGATGTCGCCGTACGTCGACTCCGACGTGTTCAGGTTGTGGTTGTACGCGTCGGCGCCCGCGCCGCGCAGCCGCTCGGCCTGGCCGTCGGAGAGCAGGCCGAGGCAGGCGCACACCTCGACGCCCTCGTGTCGCTCCTTGATGGCCTTGATGGTGTCCGAGACCCGGTCGACGTCCCGGTCCGTCGGCCCCCGGCCGCTCGCCACCAGGCAGACCCGCTTGGCGCCGCCCGCGAGCCCGGCCGCCGCGGCCTGCGACGCCTCGTCCGGCTTCAGCCAGGTGTACTTCAGGATGCCGGTGTCCGCGCCGAGCCGCTGCGAGCAGTACGAGCAGTCCTCGGGGCACAGGCCCGACTTCAGATTGACCAGATAGTTCAGTTTCACCCGCCGACCGAACCAGTGGCGCCGCACCTTTCCGGCCGCCGCCACCACGTCGAGCAGTTCGTCGTCGGAGGTCGCGAGCACGGCAAGCGCCTCGTCGCGGGTCGGCAGCTCGCGCCGAAGCCCCTTGTCCACCAGCGTGTTGAGCAGATCCATGGCGCCGATCCTGGCGTACCCGGGTCCGTCTGACCATGGAGAAACCACACAACAGAACCTCTGACAGGTGTGGGTATTGCCACACCATGGCCCGGTGGCGCGCCCGCTAGGGTCTGTGCACTGTCTACAAACGCATCCCCTCGCACCGCTCAGGCGGACGACGACCTGGAGGCCTCATGACGAGCGCGCCGTTCGACTGGATCGACGAGCAGGCGCGGGCGCGCGAACGCGCCGGGCTCGTCCGCCGCCTGCGCCCGCGCCCGGCCGAAACCACCCTGCTCGACCTCGCGGGCAACGACTACCTCGGCCTCACCCGCCACCCGGAGGTCACCGCGGCCGCGGCCGCCGCCGCCCACCGCTGGGGCGGCGGCGCGACCGGCTCGCGCCTGGTCACGGGCTCCACCGCACTGCACGCGGACCTGGAGCGGGAGCTGGCCGCGTTCTGCGGCTTCGAGGCCGCCCTCGTGCTGTCCTCCGGCTACGCGGCGAACCTCGCGGCCGTCACCGCCCTGGCCCCGTACGGCTCGCTGATCGTCTCGGACGCGGGCAACCACGCCTCCCTGATCGACGGCTGCCGCCTCGCCCGCGGCACCACCCAGGTCGTGCCGCACGCGGACCCCGAGGCGGCGCGCAAGGCGCTCGGCACCCACGAGGGCCCCGCCATCGCCGTGACGGACTCGGTGTTCTCGGTGGACGGCGACGCCGCGCCCCTAGCCGAACTGGCCGCCGCCTGCCGCGCGTTCGGCGCGGGCCTCGTCGTCGACGACGCCCACGGGCTCGGCGTCCTCGGCGACGGCGGCCGGGGCGCCCCGCACGCCGTCGGGCTCGCGGGCGCGCCCGACACGGTGGTCACCGTCACGCTCTCGAAGTCCCTGGGCAGCCAGGGCGGCGCCGTGCTCGGCCCGGCACGGGTCATCGACCACCTGGTCAACACCGCCCGTACGTTCATCTTCGACACGGGCCTCGCGCCCGCCGCCGCCGGGGCGGCGCTCGCCGCGCTGCGGCTGCTGCGCCGCGAGCCCGAGCGTGCCGCACGCGCGCGTGCGGTGGCGGGCCGGCTGCACGAACTGCTTGTGGGGGAGGGGTTCTCGGCGGTCCGTCCGGACGCCGCCGTCGTCTCCGTGCGCGCCCCGTCACCCGGGGCGGCGGTCCGCTGGGCGGCCGACTGCCGTGCCGCCGGGCTCGCCGTGGGATGCTTCCGTCCGCCGTCGGTCCCCGACGGCGTCTCGCGGTTGCGGCTGACCGCCCGTGCGGACCTGAGCGACGCACAGGTCGCCGAGGTCGTCGGGGTGATCAGCCGCACCGCACCCTGACACCTGAGATCTGGCACCTACGACCTGGGTCCAGGGTCCGGCGCACTCACTCGGGCCTCACCTAAGGGCCGTGAGCCTTCATCGAAGGGCGTCGACGAAGACCTCCCAGGCCGCGGGGGAGAAGAGCACGGCCGGGCCAGCCGCGTTCTTCGAGTCGCGCACGGCGAGCAGGCCCGTCAGGGGGCCTGTGCCGAGCGGGGCCGTCTCCACACAGTTGTTCATTCCGTTGCTGCGGCTGCTGCGCCGCCACCGCGCGCCCCTGAGAGACGTGCTGGAGGGAACGTACCGAGGCAGTGCAGTCATGGTGCCTCCTTACGCGCCGTCACCTAACTCGGCGATGAAATCCATTGAATCCTGAACGGAAAGCGCCTGTCCGCGAAGCGAGTTGAAGGCGTCGGTGTACGCCTGAAGGTCTTCTTTCCGTTCGAGGTAGAGGCTACTCGTCAAGTGGTCGAGAACAACCACATCCAGATCAGAAATGTTCGGAAAGGAGAGAATAACGAAAGGGCCGATCAGTCCGATGTGCTCGCCGGAGGCGAACGGGAGCACTTGGAGCCGCACTTGAGGCAGCCGAGCCGCGTCCAGTAACCGACGCAATTGTCCGGAAAGCACCTCGGGGCCGCCCACCTGCCGCCGCAGCACCGCCTCGTCCAGGACCACGCTCAGCCTGAGCGGCGGCTCGCTGCGCAGCACGTCCTGGCGGGCGAGGCGCACCTGCACGAGGGCCTCGACCTCTTCCTCGGGCCGCCCGCCGAGCGCGGCACGTGTCACCGCGCGGGCGTACTCGGGCGTCTGGAGCAGGCCGGGAACCACCGTCGTCTCCAGCGTGCGCACCCGGCAGGCCTGCGACTCCAGGCTGATGAAGTCCCGGTACGCGGGCGGCAGGAGCCCTCGGTAGGCGTGCCACCAGTGGTGGCGCCCGTGCTCGTCGCCGCCGCCCGCGAGGGCGACGAGCAGCTCCCGCAGATGCGGGTCCTGAACCCCGTACGCTTCCAGGAGGAGTCGTACGTCGGTGGCCTTCACGCCGCTGCGGCCCGTCTCGATCCGGCTCACCTTCGACTGGTGCCAGCCGACGAGGGCGGCGGCCTCGCCGCTGGTGAGCCCGGCCTCGGCGCGCAACGCCCGCAATTCCGCACCGAGCTTGCGACGGCGCACCGCGGGACCGTACTGCATGGCTGTCTCCTTCTGGGTCCTTCCGGAGGACCGCGCCAACGGTAGGGGACAGTAGGGGAACTGCCAGTGTTGCGCCCAAATACGGTCTGCCGTCGCAGAGTTCACCGCTTCGAGCGACAGATATATGCACATCTCGGTGGATCGGCGGGCGCGGCCCGCGAGAGAGTGGCAATCTGGCGCGAAGCACCAGCTCCGGGACGATCCTCGAGTACTTCCGCCACGCGTCGGAAGTGCGGTCCCGGTGGGAAAGGGACGGCGCCGTCATGGCAGACCACCAGGAAGCATCAGTCACCCTGCCGAGCGACCCCGTCTCGGTCTCCACCGCCCGCACGTACGTCGCGGACGTCCTCACCGAGTGGGGCCTCCCGGCGGACGCCGACGTGGCCGACACGGTGCGGCTCATCGTCTCGGAGCTCGCCACGAACGCGGTGCAGCACACCCTCGGCCTCTCGCCCACCTTCACCGTGGACGTCCGGCTCGACCGCGACGAGCGGCTGCGCATCGGCGTCACGGACAGTCATCCCCGCTTCCCCAAGCGGCTGCCCGCCGCCGTCCAGCAGGACAACGGCAGGGGCATGGTCATCGTCCGTTGGCTCACCGCCGAGTGCGGCGGCAGACTCACGGTCCGCCCCACGGCGGAGGGCGGCAAGACGGTGTGGATCACCCTGCCGTGGTCGGTGCCGGTGCAGAACTGACCCGGGCGCGGGGTCAGGGCCTCCCGTTCGCGCGGCCGACCAGGCGGGGCAGCACGCCCCACAGTCCGCCGCACACCAGGAACGTGCCCGCGGCCGCGAGCACCCCGTCCGCGCGGCCCACGGCCACGTCGACGACGAGCAGGACGGATCCGGTCAGGGCGAGCACGAGCACCGCGAGGCCGGCGGCCGCGAGCCGTGAGGACACCCGCACGATCAGCGGCTTGGCGCCCCGCGCGAACAGGGTGCGGTGCAGCGCGGCGGGCGCCGTGAACAGCGCGGCGGCGAGCACGGCCAGGAGCAGCGTGACGACGTACGTGGCGCGCTGCACGGAGTCGAGTGAGGGGAAGCGCGGGGTGAAGGCGAGGGTGAGCAGGAACGCGAAGAGGATCTGCACACCGGTCTGGGTGACCCGCAGCTCCTGGAGGAGCTCGGAGAAGTTGCGGTCGGCCCGCTCCAGCGGCGTCTCGTTGCGCGTGTGCCGGGCGGCGTCCGGTCTGGAGACGCCCGCGGCACGGGGGTGATGGTCGGCCATGGTCCACGAGTATCCGCGCGGAGCCGCTCCACTCCCGCCCCGACGACGGGGCCGGGCGGGTGACGTCTGCGCGAGCGGTGGTCCGGCGCGTCCTCGGGATGGTGCCGCCGTCCGGGACCTGACCGGACGGCGGCGAAAGGCGCTGGTGGCGCCCGGAGCGGGCGGCGGCGCGGGCCCTGGGTGGGCCGCCGCCCGCCGGCGGGTCAGCGGACCCGGCCGTACCAGACCTGGTTGGTCCAGATCTTCTCGAGCCGCACCACGGTGCCCCGCTTCGGGGCGTGCCAGATCTTGCCCTTACCGGCGTATATGCCGACGTGGTAGACGCTCCGGCCGGAGTGGAAGAAGACCAGGTCCCCCCGGGTGCGGTTGGCGGAGGACACCTTGCGGGTCTTGTTGTACTGCTGCTGTGCGGTGCGCGGCAGCTTCTTGCCGACGCGCTTGTACGAGTAGAGCGTCAGGCCCGAGCAGTCGAAACGGTTCGGCCCGATCGCGCCGTAGCTGTACGGGGAGCCCTTCTTGGACGCCGCGACCTTGAGCGCCTTCGTCCCGTGCGAGGTGGCCGCTTGTGCGTCTCCGGTGAGCCCGGGGGCCACGATGGTGCCGCCCACGGCGGCGAGTGTGAGAGCCGAAGCCGTACTGGCCCTCGTCAGCAGCGACGGAACACGATGCAGCGCAGTCATGCGCAACCCTTCGTCAGCCGCCTGTGAAGGATGACCTGTCGGGTTCGGGCAGGCGAAGATGCCCGGCCGCGCGATGCGACTTCACCCCAAGGACCTTCCGGACTAGCCGGACGGCCCGCCTTGCTGGGTCCTCCACTCCTGCCGGTGCACAGATGTCGACCGGGCATCCGGGCGGCGGCAGGACTCGGCGTCCGCCCGGATCGCCCCGCCGCCTGTGGCGGGGGCTTGTCGTCGGAAGGGATCTTCACCCGAGAGGGGCGAAAAAACCGAGCCGGATCGGTGGTATGTGAGGCTCCTCACGCCTGACCCGTTCCGGTGGACAGCGCCCGAATGGGGTCTAGGTCACACTCGGAGATGATTGCCCCATCAGCGCCGGAACGCCCGAATCCGGGTGCGGCGTAAGGGAGTTGCGCATCTTCGGGGGGCCGCCGGGACGAGCGCCGATTACGCAGAAGGGGCGATCATCTCTGGTCATCTCCGGGGCAACCCCGGACTCGGCCCGACATCGGCGCACACCGGCAACGGGCGGATGGCGCAGGCGCGCTGGGTCCGGGGCGCGTTCCACGGTGTCAGATGTCACCGGCGCACGGGGCGGCCAGGCCGAAAACGGAATGGGGGCTGGCTGGAAGTGTGGCACGAGACGGCCGGTCGTGGGGGGTGAATCGGACTGAATCATGACGGACCCTCGTGCCGTCGGCGTCCCCTTGACCTCCGTCACGGCTCCGTGGGTGGCGGCACCGCCACGCGCGCGGCGCGCCGCTCGCCGTCCAGGACGCGCAGCGCCCGCGCGAGCGTCGGCGCGTGCACCTCGCTCTCCCCGCGCTGATGCATGAGCGCCAGCGCGTCCCGCAGGTCGGTCGCCCGGGCGACCAGCGCCTGCGCGGCCCGCAGCCCGCCGTACGTGTGTTCGGCGCGGGCCGGGTTGATCCGGCCGAGGAGGTCGAGGACCGCCAGATAGGCGTCGACCACCTCGCCCTCCGCGCGGGTCAGCGCGGGCAGCGGCGGCAGTTCCGGAAGCACCTGCGCCTCACTCCGCGTCCGGGCCCACGGCCTTGCGGCTCGCGACGACCCGGTCCACCAGACCGTAGGCGACGGCGGCTTCGGCGTCGAGCACCGTGTCCCGCTCGATGTCCGCCGAGATCTGCTCGGGCGTGCGCCCGGTGTGACGGGCGAGCATCTCCTCCAGGAGCGCGCGGGTGCGCCGCAGCTCCTCCGCGCGGATCCGCAGGTCGGTCGGCTGGCCGCGCACCGGCTCGGGGAGGGCGGGCTGCTGGAGCAGCACCCGGGCCCCGGGCAGGATTGCCCGCTTGCCGGGCGTGCCCGCGGCGAGCAGCACCGCGGCGGCGGACGCGACCTGTCCGAGGCAGACCGTCTCCACCTCGCAGGAGGCGTACCGCAGCGTGTCGTAGATCGCGGTCGTCGCGCTGAAGTCGCCGCCGGGGGAGTTGATGTACAGCGAGATGTCCCGGTCCGGCGCCGCGTGCTCCAGATAGAGGACCTGGGCCATCACGTCGTTCGCCGAGACGTCGTCGACCGGTGTGCCGAGGAAGACGATCCGCTCGTCCAGGAGCTTGGAGTACGGATCCCAGGTGCGCAGGCCCGAACTGGTGCGCTCGGTGAACTCCGGCAGGACGGAACGGGCGGACGGTCCGCGCATGGCACGCCTCCTGGCAGCACGGGGCCGCCGCCCGGTGCGGCGGCCTTCTGTAAAAAATGTACAGGACGTACGTGACGTTATGATGGGGGCATGGCCTACGAGATTCCGGTGACGCAAGCCCGGGCGGAGCTCGCCGACCTGATCAACCGCGTCGTGTACGGCGGTGAGCGCGTCGTCGTTACGCGGCACGGCAAGCCCCTCGTGGCCCTCGTGTCCGCGGACGACCTGCGACGCCTCGAAGAGGCGGAGGAGCCCGCGCAGGAGCAGGTGATCACCTCGGTGTCGTCGATCGGCGGCACGGCGTCCGCCCCCGGGGAGCGGCAGCGCTTCGGCATCGCCGCCGAGCACCACGGGCCCCGGATGACCTAGCGGCCCGCCCGGCCGACCGGTGCGGCCGCCGCGCGCCAGGCCCTGCCCGCCCTCGCAACACGCCCTGCGTGGCCTGATGTGTATGGCGGAGCCCCGCTGATGGTCATGGCTCAGTCAAAGGCTGGTTAACCTCGCTGAAACTCCGCCCAACTAGCCTGCCCTGCCACGCCACCTGGGGATTCCGTAAGCGAAAGTGGACACCGGCACGCGAGTCGCTGCGTGTTACATCTATGCCCGTCGCGGTGGCCGCGGCAGCCGGACCCCGCACGGTCCGGGGCGAGGACTGTGAGGTGGGACGTGCAACTGACCCCGCACGAGCAGGAGAGACTGCTCATCCATGTGGCCGCCGACGTGGCCGAGAAGCGCAGGGCGCGCGGCCTCAGGCTCAACCACCCCGAGGCGATCGCCCTCATCACGTCACACGTCCTGGAGGGCGCGAGGGACGGCCGCAGCGTCGCTGATCTGATGGCGTCGGGGCGCAGGGTGCTCACGCGGGACGACGTCATGGAGGGCATCCCCGAGATGATCCACGACGTCCAGGTCGAGGCGACCTTCCCGGACGGCACCAAGCTCGTCACCGTCCATGACCCGATCGTGTGACGGGAGTGCGCACCGCATGAACGCCGTGACCGGATCGGGCCGTGGGCCGATGCCCGGGGAGATCCTCTTCGCCGAGGAGCCCGTCCCCTTCAACGAGGGCCGCGAGACGACCCGGATGACCGTCCTGAACGCCGCCGACCGGCCCGTCCAGGTCGGCTCCCACTACCACTTCGCCGAGGCCAACCCCGGTCTGGACTTCGACCGCGCCGCCGCGCGCGGCAAGCGGCTCAACATCGCCGCGGGCACCGCCGTGCGCTTCGAGCCCGGCATCCCGGTGGACGTGGAGCTCGTCCCCCTGGCCGGCGCCCGCGTCGTCCCCGGACTGCGCGGGGAGACCCGGGGCGCCCTCGACGTGCCCGACGCCCCCGGCCCGGGCGGCGAAGCGAACGGAGCGACCCGTGCCTGAGCTGTCCCGAGCCGCTTACGCGGACCTGTTCGGCCCCACCACCGGCGACCGCGTCCGGCTCGCCGACACCGACCTGCTCGTGGAGATCGAGGAGGACCGCTCGGGCGGCCCCGGACGCTCCGGCGACGAGGCCGTGTTCGGCGGCGGCAAGGTCATCCGCGAGTCGATGGGCCAGGCCCGCACGACCCGGGCCGAGGGCGCGCCCGACACCGTCATCACCGGCGCGCTCATCATCGACCACTGGGGCGTCGTCAAGGCCGACGTCGGCATCCGCGACGGCCGCATCACGGGCATCGGCAAGGCGGGCAACCCGGACACCATGGACGGGGTGCACCCCGAGCTCGTCATCGGCCCCGAGACCGAGATCCTCGCGGGCAACGGCAAGATCCTCACCGCGGGCGGCATCGACACGCACATCCACTTCATCTCGCCGACCATCGTCGACGAGGCCCTGGCCTCCGGCGTCACCACGCTCATCGGCGGCGGCACGGGCCCCGCCGAGGGCAGCAAGGCCACGACGATCACGCCCGGCGCCTGGCATCTGGCGCGGATGTTCGCCGCGATGGAGAACAGCCCCGTCAACATCGGCTTCCTGGGCAAGGGCAACACGACCAACGCCGCCTCGATGCACGCGCAGCTGCGCGCGGGCGCCGTCAGCTTCAAGATCCACGAGGACTGGGGCGCCACCCCCGCCGTCATCGACGCCTGCCTGAACGTCTGCGAGGACACGGGCGCCCAGCTCGCCGTCCACACCGACACCCTGAACGAGGCGGGCTTCGTCGACGCCACCTTCGCCGCGGTCGGCGGCCGCACGATGCACGCCTTCCACGTCGAGGGCGCGGGCGGCGGCCACGCCCCCGACATGATCACGGCGGTCTCGCTGCCGAACATGCTGCCCAGCTCGACCAATCCGACCCGCCCGCACACCGTCAACACCGTCGAGGAGCACCTCGACATGCTGATGGTCTGTCACCACCTCAACCCGGCGGTCCCGGAGGACCTGGCCTTCGCCGAGTCCCGCATCCGCCCCACCACCATCGCCGCCGAGGACGTCCTCCACGACCTGGGCGCGATCTCGATCATGTCCTCGGACTCCCAGGCGATGGGCCGGATCGGCGAGGTCGTCCTGCGCACCTGGCAGACGGCGCACGTGATGAAGCGCCGCCGGGGCGCCCTGCCCGGCGACACCCGCGCCGACAACCACCGGGCCCGCCGCTACGTCGCCAAGTACACGATCAACGCGGCCATCGCCCAGGGCATCGAGCACGAGGTCGGCTCGGTGGAGAGCGGCAAGCTGGCCGACCTGGTCCTGTGGGAACCCGCGTTCTTCGGCGTCAAGCCGCAGGTGGTCCTCAAGGGCGGGCAGATCGCATACGCGCAGATGGGCGACGCCAACGCCTCGATCCCCACGCCGCAGCCGGTCCTTCCGCGCCCGATGTTCGGCGCCCGCGGCCGGGCGCCCGCGCTCAACTCCTTCAACTTCGTGACCCAGTCGGCCCTCGACGACGACCTGCCCGAGCGCCTCGGCCTCGACCGGCGCTTCGTGGCCATCCGCTCGACCCGGGGGCGCACGAAGGCGGACATGCGGGAGAACGACGCCCTGCCCCGGGTGGAGGTGGCGCCCGACAGCTTCGCGGTCACGATCGACGGCGAACTGGTGGAGCCCGCACCGGCGGCCGAACTCCCCATGGCCCAGCGCTACTTCCTCTTCTGACCGCGCCCCCCTCCGCCCCTCCGACCCTCAGATCCTGGTTGTCGTCAACATGTCACGAGCAGCACTCCTGATCCTGGCCGACGGCCGCTTCCCCGCCGGGGGCCACGCGCACTCCGGCGGCGCCGAGGCGGCCGTCAAGGCCGGACGGATCACCGGGGCGCCGAGCCTGGAGGCCTTCTGCCGGGGGCGGCTGCACACCACCGGCCTGGTGTCCGCCGCCCTGGCGGCGGCCGCCGCGCTCGGCGTCGCGGAGCTCACCGCCCTCGACGCGGCCGCCGACGCGCGCACCCCGTCCCTGGCCCTGCGGACCGCCGCGCGCAAGCTGGGCCGCCAGCTGCTGCGCGCGGCCCGTGCCACCTGGCCCGCGCCCGAGCTCGACGCGCTGGCCCGGGCCTTCCCCAAGGGCGCCCACCAGCCGGTCGTCCTCGGTGCCGCGGCACGGGCGGCCGGGCTCGGGGCCGCCGACGCGGCGTACTGCTCCGCCTACGAGTCCATCAGCGGGCCCGCCACGGCGGTCGTACGCCTGCTGAGCCTCGATCCCTTCGACGCCACGGCCGCACTGGCGCGGCTCGGGGACGACGTGGACCAGGTGGTGGAGGAGGCGGTGGCGGCGGCCGGGCACGTACGCGACGAGGGCCTCGACGCGCTCCCGGCGGCGTCGGCGCCGCTCCTTGAGATCGGGGGCGAGGCGCATGCGGCGTGGCCGGTACGGCTGTTCGCGTCGTAGGGCCCGGGGGCGCGGGCGGCCGCTCCGAGCGCGCAAGCCCGTCCCGCCGCGGAGCCCTCGGTAGGGGCAGGCCCCCTGCCCGGCGCGCGTCCCCTGAAAACCCGTAACCCCACCGAACGCTCCCGAGGAGAACCATGCACTTGGACCACAGCCACGACGAAGCCTCGGCCGTGAGCGCGGACGCGCACCGTCCCGACGGCCGCCGCCGGGCCCTGCGCATAGGCCTGGGCGGCCCGGTCGGCTCGGGCAAGACGGCCACGGTGGCGGCCCTGTGCCGCACGCTGCGCGAGGAGCTGTCCCTCGCCGTCCTCACCAACGACATCTACACCCGCGAGGACGCCGAGTTCCTGCTCAAGGAAGCGGTGCTGCCGCCGGAGCGGATCGCCGCCGTGGAGACGGGCGCCTGCCCGCACACCGCGATCAGGGACGACATCTCCGCGAACCTGGAGGCCGTGGAGGACCTGGAGGACGAGGTGGGCCCGCTGGACCTGATCCTCGTGGAGTCCGGCGGCGACAATCTGACGGCGACCTTCTCGCGCGGCCTCGTGGACGCCCAGATCTTCGTGATCGACGTGGCCGGAGGGGACGACATCCCGCGCAAGGGCGGCCCCGGCGTGACGACGGCCGACCTGCTCGTGGTGAACAAGACGGACCTCGCCCCGTACGTCGGCTCGGACCTGGCCCGCATGGCCGCGGACGCCAAGGCGCAGCGCGCCGAACTGCCGGTGGTCTTCCAGTCGCTGCGCTCGGCCGAGGGCGTGACGGCGGTGTCCGACTGGGTGCGCGCGCAGTACGCGGCCTGGGTCGCGGCCGACGCGTGACGAGCACACCGGTGGCGCGGGCCCTCGGCTCCGCGGGAGTCAGGGCCACCGCCCGCGTGACCGCCCGGCCCGACGGCCGCGGCGGCACCGCCCTGCCCGTCCTGGAGGGCGAGGGCCCGCTGGCGCTGCGCCGCGTCCGCGCCGCGGGCCCGGCGGGCGCTGCCGCCCGGGTCCTGCTGGTCGGCGCGATGAGCGGTCCGCTGGGCGGCGACCACCTCACCGTCGAGGCGACGGCCGAGCGGGGCGCGCGCCTGCACATCGGCTCCGCTGCGGCCACGATGGCCCTGCCGGGCCAGGACCAGCGCGAGGCGCACTACGACGTGCGCCTCTGTGTCGCCGAGGACGCGGAGCTGCGCTGGCTCCCCGAGCAGCTGATCTCCGTACGGGACAGTGACCTGCGGGTCACCACCCGCGTGGACGTCGCCGAGGGCGGCCGCCTGGTACTCCGCGAGGAACAGGCCCTGGGCCGCACCGCGGAACCCCCCGGCCTCCTCCGCACCCGCCTCACCGTCCGCCACGCGGGCCGCCCCCTCCTCGACCAGCAACTGACCTGCGGCCCCACCGCCCCGCCCGGCTGGAACGGCCCGGCGGTCCTGGACGGCCACCGGGCGGTCGGCCAACTCCTCCTGGTGCGCCCCGAGTTCCAGGCCTCTCCGCCCCCCGCCACCGTCCTGGACGACCACGCGGCCCTCACCCCCCTCCCGGGCCCCGCGGCCCTCGTCACGGCCGTCGCCCCGGACGCGCTGCGCTTGCGCCGGATCCTGGACGGGGCGCTGGAACGGTGGGGCTAAGGCCCTGGGCCGGGGCCCCTCGGAACAGCACCTTCACCACAGTCGCACCCCCTTCCGCTGTTTCCGGCAGACCGCCGCGGACCACGCCCGCCGAGTACTAGAGTCCTGCCGTGCGGCAAATGTGTCGCACATCACATCGGGTCGTCCGTCGGGCGATGGGGGCGGGCGACGCGCGTTCGGCGTGCGCAAGAGGGGGCGGGGGCATGTACGAGTTGACCAAGGGTGCCAACGTGGGGTTGGCGGCCCTGAGCGAGAACGTCGGCTCCGTGATGGTGAGTCTGGAATGGACCAGCTCGACGGGTGAGGGCGACGCCGACGTCTCCGTGCTGCTCCTCGACGCCAACGGCAAGGTGCGCAGCGACGCGGACTTCTACTTCTACAACAACCCGGTGGCCGCCGACGGAAGCGTCCAGCTCCTGGGCAAGTCCCCCAGCGGGAGCGGCAACAAGGACCGGATCGGCTTCGACCTGACCGCGGTGCCCGACGAGATCGACCGCATCGTGGTGGCGGCGAGCCGGTACGACGGGGCCCACTTCGGGGAACTGGGCGATCTCCGGCTGACGCTGTCCGACGCCTCCGGCGAGGACCTGGTCCGCTTCGGGATCGACGAGGCGGGAGCGGTGAGCGCGTTCATCTTCGGCGAGCTCTACCGCCGCGGCGGCGCGTGGAAGCTCCGGGCCGTCGGGGACGGGTACGCGGCCGGACTGGCGGGCCTGGCAACGGACTTCGGCGTCGACATCGATGACGACGCGGCCGACGAGGCCGACGGACAGCCGCAGGACGCGGCGGCGCGTTGCGTGGAGTCGGCCGTCGCCCCCGCGGCCCCGGCGGTCGTCGGCGCACCGCCCCAGGTGCTGGCGGCCGTACCGGCTCCCCGGCGGCCCGAGGGCGAGGGGGAGCCGAGGAAGCCCGCGCCGCGTCCTCGTACCGCCAAGAAGAAGGTCACCCTGCCCAGAGCGGCCAAGAAGTCCCTGGCGGAGAACGAGTCCTGGAGGTCGGCCAGGCTCTTCCCGGTCTCCGTGCTCAAGAGCGACCGGGACCGCGAGGCGCGGGCCACGTCCGTGCTCCTCTCGGTGATGGCGCAGGTTCCGGAGTTCGGCAGGAGGCTCACGGCCGGGTTCGGGGCACCGGCGGGCCGCATGGAGACGTTCGCCGAGGTCTCGCTGCCCCACGGCGACGCTCCGCGGCGCCCCGACGGAGTGATCCGCGTCGAGCGGGCCGGCAAGCTGTGGACCGCGCTGGTGGAGACGAAGACCAACGGGAACGCCCTCAGGGCCGAACAGGTGCAGGCGTACATGGACATCGCCACGCGCCGGGGCTACGAGGCCGTCATCGCCCTGTCGAACGACGTCGCGCTGGAGGGCAGCCCCCTCGTCGACGTCAGGATCGACGGGCGGCGCAAACACAAGGTGGCGCTCTGGCACCTGTCCTGGGCCGAAGTCGTCCACCAGGCACAGCTGTTGATCCGGCACGAGGGCGTGGGCAACGCGGCGCACGCCTGGCTGCTCCAGGAACTGCTGCACTACCTCCAGCACGAGAGCTCGGGCTGCCACGGCTTCCAGAACATGGGCTCCGCCTGGGTTCCCGTACGCAACGGAATCGACGACGAGACCCTGTGCCACGGAGACGCCCGCGCCCTCGAAGTGGTGGAGAGCTGGGAACGGCTCATCCGTCAGGTGTGCCTGAGGCTCGGCGGCGAGCTCGGCCAGAAGGTGCTGCCCGTCCAGCGGTCGAAGCGCGGCATCGACCCCGGAACCCGCCGGGCCCGCCTCGCGGACCAGCTGTGCCTCGAAGGCAGGCTGCACGCGGAGGTCCGCATCGAGGGCACGCCCGGCCTCCTCACGGTCATCGCCGACCTGCGCACCGGCAGGCTGCGCACCTGCGTCGAGATTCCCGCACCGGACCAGGGCTACCCCCTGACCTGGGCGAAACGGCTCGTAAGGCGCCTCGCCGAGGCCCCCGCCGACCTCCACATCGAAACCCTGGTCGAGGAAGAGGCGGGCGGGCCCCGGGGCACCCTGGAGCGCCTGCGCCCCGAACCGGCCGACCTGCTGCCCAAGGACGGCGCACACATCACCGGCTTCCGCCTCTCCCTCTTCAAGGGCATGGGCAGCAGCCGCGGCAACGCCGAGTCCGGCTTCATCCGCAGCGTCGACGACGCGGTACACCGCTTCTACGCCACGGTGGTGACCCACCTGGACCCCACACCCCCACGCCGACCCTCCACCCCGGAACGGACTCCGGTGACCTGATCCCCTCACTGCTGTCGGAACGCAGGTGACTGAGGCTCGGTGTGTTCGTGCCGCATCTGTGTGACCGCGTCGGGCTTCGGTGTGACCGGTCCGCCTTCTTGTGAGGGCGACGGCCCCCTGTTGCCATGGCTATGGGGGTCGGAGTCGTAACCGGGGGGCGAGCATGGGTGAGCTGAAGGTCGTCGCGTGGAAGCGATACGGGCAAGATCGGCTGTATGTGAACCTGTCCGACGGCACGGCTGTCGCGTGGGCCGACCGGAGCACGGGCAAAGTCACGATCCTTCAGGAACCTTATCGGCGCGAGGCTCTGCGGCTCTTACGGGCCTGTCTCACTCGCGGCGCCAAGCCCGCGGCTCCCGCACCTCCGCAGCCTCGCCCCCCTCGGCAAGAGGCGCCCCCCGTACCGAAGTTGCCTCCCCTGACGCCGGCCGATGACCTCGCGTTGAACCGTCCCGGTGAATCCCTGCGCGCGAAGCTTCAAGCAGAGGGGCCTACGCTGCTCCAGCGATGGATCGACTGGTTGTTGCGGCGGCCGTCCGAACTGGACTCCTACCGCAAGGGGTTGGCTGGAGAAGTCCGTGTGGGTGCCGAGTTGCAGAGACTCACACACCATGGCTGGCACGTCCTGCACTCGATAGAGCTGCCCCGAAAGGTGGACATCGACCATCTCCTGATCGGCCCCGGCGGGATCTTCTGCATCAATACCAAGCGTCACTTCGGCAAGGCCGTTTGGGTCGGTGACGAGATGACGCGCGTCAACCATGGGAAGCCCCAGCCCTATGGCCGCAAGAGCAAAGCCGAGGCAGGCAGGGTGCAGGCGGTACTGGAACGCTACGTCGGCTTTCCCGTGCGGGTGGAGCCAGTGCTCGTGTTCGTCGGTGTGACACGTCTCGAAAAGGCCCCCACTCAGCTCGCCGTACGCGTGTACCGCGAGCGGGAGGTGTCCGCACTCGGCCCGCTTTCCGGAGTATTGAGCCCTGAGCAGATTGACGCCGTGTACGCCGTGGCGCGGCATCGGTGTGCCTGGTCAACGACTTGATCGGAGCGGAAGCCGAGGATCCCTCAGGCCTGGCAGCCTCAGTACTCGGTCCTCCAGCGGTCGGCTCCCCGGCCGAGCCCGGCAGGCAGCGTCGGCTCCCTGAACGCCGCACCGAAGTCACCGACTTGCCGAACCGGCGCGGGCTCAGCCCGCTGAAGGGAACGGGCCAGGACGGCACCACTGCCGTGCTCGGACCAGCCACGCGGTGATCATTCCAGTCCTTCTGCCGTCGCGGGCCCCAGTTCCTGGGCCCAGCGTCGACTCCAGACGGTCAGCGGGCTCAGCGCCTCGATGAGTTCCCGGCCGAGCTGGGTGAGGCGGTAGCCATCGCCGTCCGGGGCGAGCAGGCGGGCGTCGGACAGCTCCTCGATGCGGCTGCTGAGCACGCTGGAGGACATGTGCTCGCATCGGCGCTGCAGTTCACGGAAGCCGGCCGGGGCCTGACTCAGCTCCCACAGGATCCGCAACGTCCAACGCCGTCCGAGCAGGTCGAATGCGGCCATCACTGGCCGACCCGATTCCGATCCCCGCACCGGCACACCCGGACGCGGCGCTCTGGCTTCCATGCTCACTCCTTGCGCTTCGGTTCTCGAAGCATCATAGTGATGCGAAAACCGAAGCGGGAGGCGCCGAGACACCACGCATCGAACCGCTCACCCCGCCCCGCCCCGCCGACGTCGACCGGGCACCGGCATCGGCGCCATGGCGATCACGACGCCGACAAGCCTCGCTCTCGCCCGTCGGCGCTCCTCCGCGACCGACCCGCAAGTCAGACGCACTCATCCGCACACTGGAGGTTCCATGCCCAAGGGCTACTGGGTCAGCGTCTACCGCACCATTTCAGACCCTGAGAAACTGGCTGCCTACAACGAGCTGGCCCCGCTGGCCGTCGGACCCGGAGGCGGCCGGACCCTCGTGCGTGGCGGTCGGGTCGTCGCTCATGACGCCGGAATCGCCGAACGCACCGTCCTGGTCGAGTTCGACAGCTTCGAGCAGGCCGTCGCGGCGTACGAGAGTGCGGCCTACCAGGAGGCACTGGCCGCCCTCTCCGACGGCGTCGAACGCGACTTCCGCATCGTCGAAGGCATCGACTGACCGGGGTCCAACCGGAACTTCACTGGAGCTCCACCATCTTGGTTTGCGCTGGTGCTGCTGCTGGTGCGGTGAAGGCGGAGCTCGTGCGGAGTTCGGTGAGGACGCGCGGCCGGCCGGCGCCGAGGGCGCGGAGGTCATGGGCGACACATTCGGACGGCGAGGAGGGCGGTCGGCGAGACCCCGAAAGGTGGCCCGCCCCGGTGCCGTAGCTCCCGGACCAGCCCTCTGAGCCAAGCGGAGCCCCGGCATCCGCCTGCTGAAGTGCATGAACCGTTCACCGTACTGGCCGGTCCGTTTATCGGATTGGTAAAGAACAACAACCACACCTGTCCTGACCACCCCCGCAGACGGAAGTATCCCCGTACCGAGGGAATGACCGAAACGATGTGCGGGAGGCCCCACTTGACACGTACCCCGATGACCGCGCGGAGCAGACGAGCGATGACGTTCGGATCCGCGGGTGCTCTCGTTGCGGCGACGCTGATCGCGGGGGCGCTCGGTGCGCCTGCCGCCAGTGCCGACGCCGCCGGCGGCAAGGCCGCTTACGCCAAGGACCGTGAGGCCCGGGGCGCCGCCGTCGCCGCCGCGCGGGCGGCGAAGAAGGGCGTCGACTGGAAGGACTGTCCCGAGGACTGGGGCTTCCCCAAGCCCGTGCAGTGCGGCTGGGTCAGCGTTCCGCTCGACTACGCCAAGCCCTACGGCAAGCAGATCAAGCTGGCCGTCGACCGCATAGGCAGCACGGGGAGCAAGGAGGAGCGCCAGGGCGCGCTCGTCTACAACCCCGGTGGCCCCGGCGGCTCCGGCATGCGCTTCCCGCTGCGCGTCGTGAACAAGAGCAAGCTGTGGGAGAAGACCTCGAAGGCCTACGACTTCGTCGGCTTCGACCCGCGCGGTGTCGGCCACTCGACGCCGATCTCGTGTGTCGACCCGCAGGAGTTCGTCAAGGCGCCCAAGCTCGACCCGGTGCCCGACTCCGCGGCCGACAAGCGCGCCCAGCGCAAGCTCGCCGCCGAGTACGCGGACGGCTGCAAGGAGCGCAGCGGCTGGATGCTGCCGCACATGACCACCCCGAACACCGCGCGTGACCTCGACGTCATCCGCGCCGCGCTCGGCGAGAAGAAGCTGAACTACCTGGGCGTGTCCTACGGTACGTACCTGGGCGCCGTGTACGCGACGCTCTTCCCCTCGCACGCGCGCCGCATGGTCTTCGACTCCGTCGTGAACCCCTCGCGCGAGAAGATCTGGTACCAGGCCAACCTCGACCAGGACGTCGCCTTCGAGACGCGTCTCAAGGACTGGATGACGTGGGTCGCCAAGTACGACTCCGTCTTCCACCTCGGTGACACGCAGAAGAAGGTCGCCGCGCAGTGGACCGACCTGCGCGCCGCCGCGAAGAAGGCGCCGTTCGACGGCGTCGTCGGCCCCGCCGAGCTGACCTCGTACTTCCAGAGCGCCCCGTACTACGACTCCACGTGGGTCTCGATCGCCACCAACTGGAGCAAGTTCGTCGCCGGTGACCGGCAGCCGCTCATCAAGGCCGCCAGCCCCGACCTGTCCGACATCGCGGGCAACAAGGCCTCGGAGAACAGCAACGCGGTCTACACCGCCGTCGAGTGCGCCGACGCCAAGTGGCCCACCAGCTGGAAGAAGTGGGACCGGGACAACACTCGCCTGCACAAGGACCACCCGTTCATGACCTGGGCGAACGCCTGGATGAACCTGCCGTGCGCCACCTGGCCCAGCAAGCAGCACCAGCCGATCGAGGTCAAGAGCGGCAAGGGTCTGCCCACCACGCTGATCGCCCAGTCCACGCGTGACGCCGCCACCCCCTACGAGGGCGGCGTGGAGCTGCACAAGCGCCTCAAGGGCTCGCGTCTGATCACCGAGAAGGACGCCGGTTCGCACGGCATCACCAACCTGGAGAACCCGTGCCTGAACGAGCGGGTCGACACCTACCTGCTCACCGGCAAGGTCGACAGCCGCGACGTGACGTGCACCCCGCACGCCACGCCCAAGCCGTGACGCCTGTACGACACCTGCGCGACCTGTAGGTGATGTCTGCTGTCGGGAGATCGCCCTCGGCCTTGGCCGGGCGGTCTCCCGACCGCGTTCCGGCTGGCCGCTCAGGCCGTTCAGGTTGCCCTGGCCGCTCAGGCCGCCCGAGCCGTCAGCCAGGCGTCCTCCGCCGCGTAGTCGAAGAGGTCGATCACCGGATCGTAGGCGCGCGCCAGGACCGGGAAGGCCGTGCGCCAGTCCCTCCCCGCGAGCCGGTCCGTCAGCCAGGCGACCGTGTCCGGCAGCGAGTCGGCGTACGTCGTCACCGCCGTGTAGCCCAGCGCCCGCCGCGCGGCCGTCATGTCGTACACCACCGGATGCGCCGTGGTCCACGGCGTCAGGCCCACGCCCTTGCCGGGTGCCTCGCCCTCGATGAGCACCGTCTCGCTCTCGAAGCCCATGACCGCGTCGATCGCCGCGCCGATCCCGGCCACCGTCGGGGTGTCGGGGTCGCCCGCGTTCAGGACGCGGGAGCCGGGCCGCGCCGCCGCGAGGCGCACCAGTTCCGCCAGGTTCAGCACGCTCACCGGATGGAACAGGCCGGTGCCGCCGTGGCTGAGGACGCGCACGCGCCGCCCGTCCAGGACCCGTTTGACGAAGTACAGCTCGCGCGGCGCCCGGCAGTGCGGGCCGTGGACCGCGCCCGCGCGCAGCAGCGTCGTCGGCAGCGCGTCGCCGAGCGCGAGCAGCTCCTGTTCGAGGCGGACCTTGCGGGTGCCGTACGTGGCCTCGCCCGGCCCGACCGTCCGCTGGGTCTCCGGGATCGGCACCGGGTAGCGGGGGAAGCCGTCCGGCTCGTCCTGCGTGTCGAAGCTGCGGCCCCGCTCGTCCTCGTACACCGCGCCGCTGGAGATCACCACGGCCGAGTCGACGCGGTCCCGCACCGCGGCCAGCTGCCGGGCGTGCTCCGCGCCGTGCGCGACGATGTCGACGAGGACGTCGCAGCCGTCGCCCACGAGGCGCGTGACCGCGGTGTCGTCCGCGCGGTCAAGGCGCGTCACGCGCACCCCGTCCGGCCAGCCGTCGTCGCGCCCGCCGCCGAGCGAGGCCGCCGTCACCGCCCAGCCGTCCGCGGCGAGCGCCCGCACCGCCGCGCGCCCGATCTGCCCCGTCGCTCCCAGTACCACCGCGTGTCCCATGACGGGACCGTACGGGGCCCGCGAGCGCGGCCCCCAGGCCTTTTCGCGGTCGGCAGACGAGCGCTCGGGGCCGCGCTCAGCTCAGCGGCAGCCTCGGAAGCCTGCGCCGCGGCGCGGGCCGCCCGCTCTCCTCGGTCTGACCCGCGGCCTCCTCCGCCTTCACGTCGGCCGCGTACTTGTCGACGTACTCCTGGCCCGACAGGCCGAGGATCGCGTACATGATCTCGTCGGTGACCGCGCGCAGGACCGCCTTCTCGCCGTCCATGCCCGCGTACCGCGAGAACTCCAGGGGCTCGCCGAAGCGGATCGTCACGCGCTGGAAGCGCGGCACGACCTGGCCGGGCGGCTGTGCCTCGAAGGTGCCGATCATCGCGCACGGGATCACCGGCACCTGTGCCTTGAGGGCCATCGCGGCCACCCCGACCTTGCCCTTGTACAGGCGCCCGTCGTGCGAGCGGGTGCCCTCGGGGTAGATGCCGAGCAGCTCGCCCTTGCGCAGCACGCCGAGCCCCTCGCGGATGGCGGCCTGCCCGGCCTCCTTGCCGGAGCGGTCCACCGGGATCTGCCCGGCGCTGCGGAAGAACGCGGCGGTGAGGCGGCCCTTGACGCCGGGGCCCGTGAAGTACTCGGCCTTGGCCAGGAACGTGATGCGCCGCTTGAGGATCGCGGGCATCAGGAAGTGGTCGGAGAACGACAGGTGGTTCCCGGCGACGATCGCCGCGCCGGACTCCGGGACGTGTTCGAGCCCCTCGATCCTGGGCCGGAACATCAGCCGCAGCAGAGGCCCGATCAGCGCGTACTTGAGGACCAGGTAGAACATGCGGGCGCCGCCTTCCCCCGGGGGTGGTGCCGACGCACAGTAGTCAATCGGCGGCGCCTAGGCGAGAGCCCGTTCGGGTCGATTCGATCGCGCGGCGGACTGGTCCGTTCGGGTTCTGTCGTGCGGCCGGGTGGGGGAGTGCGTGGCGTGGCCGCTGGCCGGGCGCCGCCCGGCGGGGGTGCTCTGGGCCCGGCCCGCCGTCGTCCGCCGGGCCGGGCCCGGCGCCGTACGGTGCGATGGGCCGATGCCCAGCCGCCCCTGACGCCACCGTCCGTGACGCCCGAGGTCCTCGTCCGTGACGCGGCGTCCGCTTCCGCCCCTCCGGAGGTCCCATGCGTTCGCTCCTCGTCACCCCGGCCGCGCTGCTCGCGCTCGCCACGGTCGCCGGGCCGGCGGCCGCCGCGCCCGTCGACGGGCCGCAGCCCGACGCGCGCGGTGTCTTCCTGACGGTGTCGGGGGCTCAGAACACGTGGATCCGCGGGGTGCTGCTGCGCTGCGCGCCCGAGCCGTCCGGGCACCACCCGTACGCCCGGGAGGCGTGTGCGGAGCTGGACCGGGCGGGCGGCGACTTCGGCGAGCTCCCGCGGGAGGACCGGATCTGCACCAAGAAGTACGACCCGGTCACCGTCGGCGCGACCGGCACGTTCCAGGGGCGGCCGGTCGCCTGGCACAAGACGTACGGCAACGCGTGCGAGATGGAGGCGTCCACGGGGCACGTGTTCCGCTTCTGACCGGAAGCGCCGGAAGCGCCGGAAGGGGCCGGAAGTACTGGAGGCCCCCGAAGGATCCGGGCCCCGGTGAAGGGCCGCCCCGCCCCCGCCTCACGTGGGCCGGGAGAAGACCATCGCCAGCGTGATCAGGCCGAGCACCACCCAGCCGAACCACAGCCAGCCGTTGCTGCCGAGGGCCACCGTGTAAGCGGTCACCATCACCAGACCGCCGATGGTGAACGCGCCCATCGTCTTCGTAGCACCCGGCATCGCCCTGCCTCCTCACGACAGACGGCTCGGGCGTCCGGTATCCGGGGCACCGAGACCGTGGCCTCGGTGCCATCCTCACCCGTGAGGAGGTCCGGACGCTAGCGCCCGCGCGACGCCAGTGACGCCAGATAGGCGTTGTACGCCTCCAGCTCCTTGTCCCCGTCGCGGTCGGCGGCGCGGTCCTTGCGCCGGCCTTCGCGCTGGTCGGAGCGGTACCACTGGAAGAGCAGGGCGATGAGGACGAGCACCGAGGGGATCTCGCTGAACGCCCAGGCGATGCCGCCCGCCGCGTTCTGATCGGCGAGCGCTTCGACGCCGAGCGAGGACGGGGGGTTCTTGTACGTCTCGATCATGGGCTCGGACGCCATCATCAGGGCGATGCCGAAGAACGCGTGGAACGGCATGCCCGCGAACAGCTCCAGCATCCGCATCAGATGGCCGGGCCGGTGCGGGCCCGGGTCGATGCCCATGATCGGCCAGAAGAAGACCAGGCCGACGGCGAGGAAGTGCACCATCATCCCGATGTGCCCGGCCTTGGAGCCCATGAGGGTGTCGAACAGCGGCGTGAAGTACAGCGCGTACAGGCTCGCGATGAACATCGGGATGGTGAACGCGGGGTGCGTGATGATCCGCACGTACCGGCTGTGCAGGAGCATGAGCAGCAGCTCGCGCGGCCCCTTGCGGCCCCGGCCCGCGACCGGCAGCGCCCGCAGCGCGAGCGTGATCGGCGCGCCGAGCAGCAGCAGGATCGGCGACAGCATGCTGATGATCATGTGCTGGACCATGTGCACGCTGAACAGGACCATGCCGTAGTCGTTCAGCTTGGTGCACATCACGAGCAGGATCGTGAGGACGCCCACGACGAACGAGACCGTGCGCCCGACGGGCCACTTGTCGCCGCGCCGCACGAGGCGGACGACGCCCCAGCCGTACAGGCCGAGCGCCACCAGGCAGCTGATGAGGAAGAAGGGCTCGACCGAGATCTCCAGGCCGCGCGCCAGCGTGAACGGCGGCAGGTCCATGTTCATCCCATGGTCCATGCCGTGCATGCCGTGCCCGCCGTGATCCATCCGCTGGCTCCTGTTTCGTGCAGATTGTGCGCTGTGTGTCCGCACCAGAGTAGAACCGCCCCCGGGCGCGCTCGCGACCGGGGGCGGATTCGGGACCCCGGCGCTCGCCGGGGGCGGGGCGGTGGCCTAGAGCACGCACTCCGCTTCCTCGTACCGCTGCTCGGGCACGGTCTTGAGCGTCTCTACGGCCTCGGCGAGGGACACCGTCACGATGTCGGTGCCCCGCAGTGCGGTCATCCGTCCGAACTCGCCGCGGTGCACGGCCTCCACGGCGTGCCAGCCGAAGCGGGTGGCGAGCACGCGGTCGTACGCCGTGGGCGTGCCGCCGCGCTGGACGTGGCCGAGGATCACCGGGCGGGCCTCCTTGCCGAGGCGCTGCTCCAGTTCGAGGGAGAGCTGCCGGGCGATGCCCGCGAACCGCTCGTGGCCGTAGACGTCCTTGCCGCCCTCGTCGAACTCCATGGTGCCGGGGCGCGGCTTGGCACCCTCGGCGGCCACGACGATGGCGAACTTCTTGCCCGCCTCGAAGCGCTCGCCGACCTTCTCGGCCAGCTCCTCGATGTCGAAGGGCCGCTCCGGCACGACGACGGCGTGCGCGCCCGCGGCCATCCCCGAGTGCAGCGCGATCCAGCCGGTGTGACGGCCCATGACCTCGACGATCAGGACGCGCTGGTGCGACTCGGCGGTGGTCTTGAGGCGGTCCAGGGCCTCGGTGGCCACGCCGACGGCGGTGTCGAAGCCGAACGTCACGTCGGTGACCGCGATGTCGTTGTCGATGGTCTTCGGTACGCCGACGATCGGCAGGCCCGCGTCGGACAGGAGCCGGGCGGCCTTCAGGGTGCCCTCGCCGCCGATCGGGATGATCGCGTCGAGGCCGAGCTCGGCGACGTGCCCCTTGGCGCGCGCGACGCCGTCACGCAAGTGGGCGGGCTGTACCCGGGAGGAGCCGAGGAGCGTGCCGCCGAGCGCCAGGATGCCGCCGACCGCGTCCAGGTCGAGCTTGCGGTAGTCGCATTCCAGGAGGCCCTTCCAGCCGTCGTGGAAGCCGATGACCTCGTCGCCGTGGTCGACTACGGCACGGTGCACGACGGAGCGGATGACGGCATTGAGTCCGGGGCAGTCGCCGCCGGAGGTCAGGACACCGATACGCATGGTGCGAAACCTTTGCAAGGTGGGCGGTGACCGGACCCCGTCGTCCGGCTGAAATCCCGGCCCACCCTACCGGCGCACCGCCCGCCCCCGCAGGCATCGCCCACCCACTGGACACGCAACGGGACAGCGAAACGCCGGACGGGGGCAGCCGAACGCCGGACGGGCGGAGAAATCCAGCCCGTCCGGCGTTTGAGGACGAGCGCGCAGCGCGACAGAGCCGCCCCCCGCGCCGAAGGCGTTACGCGGGCTGCTGGGCGGCCGCGATCCGCTCGGCGCGCAGCGCCTCGTACCAGCGGTCGTCCGTCGGCGGCAGCGCGTTCACATCGAGCGCCAGCTTCAGGAGCAGGTCGGCGAGCAGCGGGTTGCGGGCCAGGACGGGCCCGTGCATGTACGTCCCGAAGACGGTGCCGTTGTAGGCGCCTTCCGTGCCGTCGCCCGTGCCGTTGCCCTTGCCGAGGCGGACGCGGGCCAGCGGGCGGGCGTTCGGGCCGATGTGCGTGACGCCCTGGTGGTTCTCGAAGCCGGTGAGCTCCGGCAGGCCGAGCTGCGGGTCGATGTCGCCGAGGACGTCGCCCACGCAGCGCTCGCCCTCGCCGCGCACGGAGACCACGTCGAGCAGGCCGAGGCCGGGCTCGCGCTGGCCCAGGTCGTTGATGAACTCGTTGCCCAGGATCTGGTAGCCGGCGCAGACCGAGAAGACGATCGCGCCGTTGCCCACGGCCCGCTGGAGGCCGCCGTCGCGGCGCAGGCGCTCGGCCGCGAGCCGCTGCGGCCGGTCCTCGCCGCCGCCGATCAGATAGATGTCGCCGGAGGTGGGCACCGGCTGGTCGCTGCGCACGTCGTAGCGCTCGACCTGGAGGCCGCGCTGGTGGGCGCGGCGCTCCACGACCAGGGCGTTGCCCTGGTCCCCGTACGTGGACAGCAGGTCCGGGTAGACCCAGACCAGCCGGAGGCTGTTGTCGCTCATGCTCATTGGTCCTCAGTGACGGTCGGGGCGCGGTCAGTTGCCCACGCGGCGGCGCAGGTCCTGGAAGGCGGTGTAGTTCGCGATGGTCTCGATGCGGCCGGGCGGGGCCAGCTGTACGGCCTCGTCGAGGCTCTCGCAGACGCGGAAGTCCAGGTTCGCGACCTCCAGGCGGACGGCGAGGTCCAGCTTGCGGTCGCCGAGCACGAAGATCGGGTGACCGGCGAGCCGGGTGTAGTCGACGTCCCACAGCCAGGAGGTGTCGGTGCCGTCGGCCCCGCGCGCGTTCACCGAGAGGATCACCGGGGCCGGGGGTCCGTCGATCAGCGAAAACGTTTCGAGCCAGCCTGCCGGGTTCTTGGCGAGAAGGAGACGCAGGTCACGGCCCTGGAACTGGACCACGTCATAGCGGCCCGCGACGGCCTGGACCTGATACATCCGCTCCAGGGCGACCTGCGGCGGCACGCCGAAGACGGCGGCGACGGCGGCGGACGAGGTGGCGTTCGCCTTGTTCGCCCGGCCCGGGAGCTGGAGGTGGATCGGCCAGGCCGAGCCGTGCGGGTCCAGGACGTGGTCGCCGGAGAGGGCCCAGCTGGGCGTGGGGCGGCGGAAGCCGCACTCGCCGCAGTACCAGTCGTCGCCGGGGCGCTGCATGACGCCGCCGCAGGCCGGGCACGACCAGGCGTCGTCCTTCCAGGCCTGGCCCGCGGCCACCCACACCACGTTCGGCGAGGAGGAGGCGGCCCAGACGACCAGCGGGTCGTCGGCGTTGGCGATGACGACGGCCTTGGTGCCCGCCAGGCCCTCGCGCCACTTCTCGGCGAGCATGCGGGTCTCGGCCGCGCGGTCGAGCTGGTCGCGCGAGAGGTTCAGGAGCGCGATCGCCTTGGGGTCGACGTCGCGGGCGACGCCCGCCAGGTACTTCTCGTCGACCTCGATCACGCCGAACTTGGCGTCCGAGCCGCCTGCGAGGGCGGAGGTGATGCCCGCGGGCATGTTCGCGCCGAGGGCGTTGGACACGACCTGGCCGCTGGCGCGCAGGGCCTCGGCGATCAGGCGCGTCGTGGTCGTCTTGCCGTTCGTGGCCGAGACCAGGACTACGTCGAGGTGGGTCGCGAGCCGACCGAGGAGCTCCGGGTCGAGTCTGAGCGCGACCTTGCCGCCGATCACCGAACCGCTGCCGCGGCCCGCCGCGCGCGACACCGCCGCGGCCGCCTTGCCCGCCGTCACGGCCAGCTTGGCGCGTGCCGACAGCGACTCTGAGCTGCCAGGGTGTCCTGCCATCGTTCTGGGTCCTCCTTGCGTACGGCGCCGCGCCTGCCCGGCATCGTGTCGGCCCAGCCTATCGAGATCGACTGACAAGCCCGAATCGCACCACCACCCGGCACCACTGCTGTCCCCTGGACCGTACTCTTGCGGCCATGCGACACGGCTCGATCCCGGGCGCCTCAGGGCGCGTACGACCCCTGACCCTGCTCGGTGACCCCGTGCTGCACACCCCCTGTGCGGAGGTGACGGACTTCGGGACCCAACTGGCGGCGCTCGTCGAGGACATGTTCGCCACGATGTACGCGGCCCGGGGCGTCGGCCTCGCCGCCAACCAGGTCGGCGTGGGCCTCCAGGTGTTCGTGTACGACTGCCCGGACGACGAGGACGTGCGCCACCTCGGCCACGTGGTGAACCCGCGGGTGGTGGAACTCGACGGCGTGACGGTGCGCGGCCCCGAGGGCTGTCTGTCGCTGCCGGGCCTGGAGGCGGCGACGCCGCGCTTCGACCACGCGGTCGTCGAGGGCGTGAGCGTCACGGGGGAGCCGGTGCGGGTGCACGGCACCGGGTTCTTCGCGCGCTGTCTGCAGCACGAGAGCGACCACCTGACGGGCGGCGTGTACACGGACCACGTCACGGGCTGGCGCAGGCGGCGGGTCCTGCGCCGGGCGGCTCGGGCGCCCTGGGCGACGACGGCCTGAGCTGTCGGGCGGGGCGGAAATGAGGGCCCGGGGCGCGGCGCGCCCCGGGCCCTCACGACTCTCAGAAGCCGGGCCCGCCCACGCGGTTGCCCGCGGCGGCCAGGCGGCCCCAGAGCAGGTCCGCCAGGCTGCGCACCAACTGGGCGCGGGGGCAGGGGCGTTCGCCCAGCCACCAGTCGCCCGCGGCGTGCATCATGCCGACGATGCCGTGGCCCCACACGCGCGCGAGCTCCGCGCTCTGCGGGCCGAGGTCGACGCGCTCCTCGATGACCTCGGCGAGCTCCTCGCCGAGGCGCCGGAGCAGGGGAGCGGAGTGCAGGCCCACGTCGAAGCCCTCGCCGCTCACCTCGCCGGACGAGACGGCTTCCGACGGATGCATGAGGAAGCGGTAGACCTGCGGCCGGGCCTCGATCGCCGCGAGGTAGGTGTCGAGCGTGGCCTCCACGCGCTCCCTGCGCTCGGCCGGGGCGTCCAGGGCCGCGCGCAGGGAGGCGAGCAGCGCGTCCGTGTGGCGCTTGGCGAGCGCCGCGTAGAGGCCGCCCTTGTCGCCGAAGTGCCGGTACAGGATGGGCTTGGTGATGCCCGCCTCGGCTGCGATGGCGTTCATCGAGGCCCCGGGGCCGTCGCGGAGCACGACGCGGTCGGCCGCCTCAAGGAGTTCGCGCCGTCGTTGCTCGGCGGACCGCTGTTGGTCGGTCCGCTGCGTGGTCTCCATGTGGTGTTCTCCGCCCGTGCGATTCCTGACGCAACGCGCAACGTAACACCCGGAAGCCCTCGCGCATCGAACGGGCTGCCGGGAGTTGACACAGGCTACCGGCCGGTAACAGACTCCAGTTACCGCAAGTAACGTAGCACGGGTTCGCAGCCTGGAGGGGTCATGGCCGAGTTCACCATGGAGCTCAACGACGAACAGAAGGAGGTCAGGGACTGGCTCCACGGGTTCGCCGCGGACGTGATCCGGCCCGCGGCCGCCGAGTGGGACGAGCGCGAGGAGACGCCCTGGCCGGTCATCCAGGAGGCCGCGAAGGTCGGCATCTACTCCCTGGACTTCTACGCGCAGCAGTACTTCGACCCCACCGGGCTCGGCATACCGATGGCCATGGAGGAGCTGTTCTGGGGCGACGCGGGCATCGCCCTGTCCATCGTCGGCACCGGCCTCGCCGCCGTGGGCGTCCTCGCCAACGGCACCGAGGAGCAGATCGGCACCTGGATCCCGCAGATGTACGGCGACGCCAGCGACGTGAAGGTCGCCGCCTTCTGCTCGTCCGAGCCGGACGCGGGCTCCGACGTGGCCTCGATGCGCACCCGCGCGGTCTACGACGAGGTCAAGGACGAGTGGGTCCTGAACGGCACCAAGACCTGGGCGACGAACGGCGGCATCGCCAACGTCCACGTCGTCGTCGCCGTGGTCGACCCCGACCTCGGCTCCAAGGGGCACGCCTCCTTCATCGTGCCGCCGGGCACGCCCGGTCTGTCCCAGGGGCAGAAGTTCAAGAAGCACGGCATCCGCGCCTCGCACACCGCCGAGGTCGTCCTGGAGGGCGTACGCGTCCCCGGTTCCTGTCTGCTCGGCGGCAAGGAGAAGCTGGACGAGCGGCTCGCCCGCGCGCGGGAGCGGGCGAAGAGCGGCGGCGAGCGCGTGAAGAACGCGGCCATGGCCACCTTCGAGGCCTCGCGCCCGGCCGTCGGCGCGATGGCCGTGGGCACCGCCCGCGCCGCGTACGAGGAGGCGCTGGAGTACGCGAGGACGCGCGAGCAGTTCGGCCGCCCGATCATCGACAACCAGGGCGTCGCCTTCCAGCTCGCGGACATGCGCACGCAGATCGACGCGGCCCGGCTCCTGGTGTGGCGGGCCTCCTGGATGGCGGTCACGGGCAAGAAGTTCGAGAGCGCCGAGGGCTCCATGTCCAAGCTGTTCGCCAGCGAGACCGCGAAGAAGGTCACCGCGCAGGCGATCCAGATCCTCGGCGGCAACGGTTACACGCGCGAGTACCCGGTGGAGCGCATGCACCGGGACGCCGCGATCTACACGATCTTCGAGGGGACGAGCGAGATCCAGCGCCTGGTGATCGCGCGCACGCTGTCGGGGCTGCCGATCCGCTGAGACGCCCGCGGCGCGGGGCCGAAGCGGGCGCGGCACGGGGGAGGGGGCGGCCCGTCGCTGCTCCCTCCCCCCGGCGTGACGCCCTCTGGTTGGCGTCATGTGCATGCCCTTACGGTGGCCCCGTCGTCGTCCCGCCGAGGAGTGCCCATGCGCTTACGTCCCCTGACCTGGCTGGTTCCCGCCCTCGCCACCGCCGCCGCGGTCACCGCCACCGCGCTCGCCCTCCCGCAGGGCGGGGAGCGCGCTCCGGACGGCCGCGCCGCTGCCGCCGCCGACGCCCGGCCCGCGGGCAAGGCCAGGCCCGACGCCCGGAACGTGGTCCTCGCCGTGCACGGCGGCGCCGGCACCGCCCTCGACCGCGACAAGACCACGCCGGAGCGCGAGAAGGCGTACCGGGACGGGCTCACCGAGGCCCTCAGAGCCGGGCAGAAGGTGCTCGACAAGGGCGGCTCCAGCGTGGACGCCGTCCAGGCGGCGGTCACGAAGCTGGAGGACGACCCGCTGTTCAACGCGGGCAAGGGCGCGGTCTTCACCGCCGACGCGGGCCATGAGCTGGACGCGTCCATCATGCGCGGCTCGGATCTGAAGGCCGGTGCCGTGGCGGGCGTGAAGAACCTGCGCAACCCCATCGAGGGCGCCCGGGCCGTCATGGACAAGTCGAAGCACGTGCTCCTCGCGGGCGAGGGCGCCGACGACTTCGGCGCCCGGCACGGCCTGCGGACCGTCACCCAGGACTACTACTGGACGCAGGCCCGCTGGGACGCCCTGATGGCCGCCAAGGAGGCCGAGAAGGGCCGCGAGGGCGGCAGCGGCGACAAGAAGGCCGCGCGCTCCCCTGCCGCCCTCGCCGACGAACAGTCCAAGGGCACGGTCGGCGCGGTCGCCGTCGACAAGCGCCGTGACCTGGCGGCGGCGACCTCGACCGGCGGCCTCACCAACAAGCTCCCCGGCCGCGTCGGCGACTCGCCCCTGATCGGCGCGGGCACGTACGCGAAGAACGGCACGGTCGCGGCGAGCGCCACCGGCGCGGGCGAGGTGTTCATCCGGGGCGGGGCCACCGCGACGATCTCGAACCTCATGGAGTTCAAGGGCGTGGGCGTGGCGAAGGCCGCGTACGAGGTGATCGTCAAGCGCCTTCCGGCCCTCGGCGGCGACGGGGGTGTGATCGCCCTAGCGCCCGACGGGCAGTTCGACGCGCCGCACAGCAGCCCCGGCATGCTGCACGGATATCTGACCGAGGACGGCGAGGTGGTCACGAAGATCTTCCCGGACGAGACGCCGCCGAACAGCTGAGACGCCGGGCCCCCAGGGAAGCGGGCTCCACGCAAGCGGACCTCCAGGCAAGGGGGCTCCAGGTAATAGGCAGGCAGACTTGCAAGTCTGCCTGCCTATTTCGTACGGTGACGTCATGACCGACTCGTCAGGAAGCACGGCTGGACCCGGGCCGGAGCAGATCGCCGCCGACCTCACCGTCGCCGTCCGGCACGTCGTGCGCAGGCTGCGCACGCAGACGCCGGAGACCGGCCTCACGGCCTCGCAGCGGTCCGCGCTCGCCCTGCTCGCGGAGGCGCCCGCCACCACGGCGGAGCTGGCCCGCGCCGAGCACGTGCGGCCCCAGTCCATGCGCCTGACCGTCGGCGCGCTGGAAGCCGAAGGCCTGGTCGAGCGCGCGCCGGACCCGCACGACGGGCGCCGGTCCGTGGTCTCCGTGACCGAGCGCGGCCGCCGGGTGCTCGCCGAGGCGCGGGACGCCAAGCGGAACTGGCTCGCGGCGGCCGTCGCGGACCGGCTCGACGAGCGCGAGCAGCGGCAGCTGGCCGACGCCGTCGTGCTCCTGGAGCGCCTGGTCCGCCCGTGACCCCCGGCGCCGCCGAGCGCGCCCACCCCGTACGAGAAAGGCACCCCCATGACCGCCACCACGCTCGACCCGAAGACCGCCCTCGTCCTCGTCGACCTGCAGAAGGGCATCACCGCCCTGCCGACGATCCATCCGGCCGACCGGATCGTCGAGCGCGGGGCCCGGCTCGCCGCCGCCTTCCGCGCGCACGGGCTGCCCGTCGTCCTGGTCCGCGTGACGGGCCGGGCGCCCGGGCGCACCGAGGTCACGCTCGGCGGCGGTGGCGCGACCCCCGCCGACTGGGCGGAGCTGCGGCCCGAACTGGACCGCCAGGACAGCGACATCGTCGTCACCAAGCACCAGTGGGGCGCCTTCCACGGCACCGACCTCGACCTTCAGCTGCGCCGCAGGGGCGTCACCCAGGTCGTCGTCGGCGGCATCGCGACCGCGTTCGGCGTGGAGTCGACGGCGCGGGCGGCGCACGAGCACGGCTACCACGTGACGGTGGCCGTGGACGCCGTGACCGACATGGACGAGCAGGCCCATCTGGCCGCCGTCGAGAAGGTCTTCCCGCGGCTCGGCGAGACGGACACCGCCGACGCGATCATCAAGCTCCTGGGCTGAGCGGCGCCCCGGGCCGGTACACGTACGGCGTGGTCGTGGCCAGTTCCGCGAAGCCGAGCCGCCGCAGGATCGGGCGGCTCTCGCTGGACGCGTCGACCTGGAGGTAGCGCACGCCGCGGGCGGCGGCGAGGCGGGCGCGGTGGGCGATCAGCGCGCGGTAGATGCCCCGGCCGCGCCACGCCGCCACGGTGCCGCCGCCCCACAGGCCCGCGAAGTCCGTGTCCGGCCGGAACTCGATGCGCGCCGAGCTCACCGGCTCGTCCCCGGCCAGCGCGACGACCACGGCGAGCGTGTCGGGCGCCGCCGTCAGCTGGTCGAGCACCTGCCGGCCGAGCGCGGCGCCGTCCGAGCCGAAGGCCCGGTCGTGCGCGGCGACCATCAGCCGCACCCCCGCCTCGTCCGTCACCGGGACGAGCTCGATCCCCTCGGGCGCGGCGGCGTCCAGGGGCAGCGCGTCGACCTCCGTGACCATCAGGGTCTCGGCGGGCTCGGGCGCGAACCCGGCCGCGAGGAGCCGCTCGGGCAGGTCGGCGGGCAGGTCGTGGGAGTACAGCTTCCACTCGAAGTCGCGCCCCAGGCCGGTGAACAGGCGCACCTGCGCGGCGATCGCGGCGTCGGCCGTGGCCGGGTCGAGGTCCGACCACAGCACGCCGTTCCAGTCGTGGGCGGCGGCTCCCACATGGCGGATGACGCCGTCCGCCCGCTCCACGCGGCCGCCGGGCCCCTCCGGGTCGGGGCTCTGCCGGATCTGCTGGTCGTACGCCGCGAGGGCCGCTGTCGAGTCCATCCGGTTACTTCAGCAGGGGGCTCCGCGCCGGACAACCGGATTTCTCCGGCGGGCGGTCAGCGGTCCGCGCGCGGGGCCCGGGCCCGGGACAGCGGCGGCAGGTGCAGCGACTTGGTGATCGCCGCGAGGCGCAGCGCGAGGACGAGGACGGCCGACGTCACCGTGGTGGTGGTCGGGGACGCGCCCGCGTGGTGCAGCCCGAGGTAGCAGCCGGCGCCCGCGAGCGCGGCGGTCGCGTACACCTCCTCGCGCAGCAGCAGCGGCGGGAACTGCCCGCACAGCACGTCGCGCAGGACCTCGCCCGTCACCCCCGTCAGGACGGCCAGGATGATCACGGCGAGCGGCGTGACGTGCGCGTCGATGGCGGCCTGCGCGCCCATGACGGTCACCACGGCGAGGCCCACCGCGTCCACCACCATCAGCGTGCGCTGCGGCAGCTCGCGGTGGCGCAGATAGAGCATCGTGGTGATGCCCGTGACCGCGATCACGGTGAGCAGGACCCAGTCGTGGGTCCAGTACAGCGGGTGGCGGTCCAGGATCAGGTCGCGCAGCGTGCCGCCGGAGATGGAGGCCACGAAGGCCAGGACGAGCCCGCCGAAGGGGTCCATCCGCGCCCGGTGCGCGGCGAGCACGCCGCTCGCGGCGAAGGCGGCGATGCCGACGAGGTAGAGCGCGTGCAGCATCAGCGGGCCGCCTCGCGCGGGGCCGGTCGCCGGGGCGCGGGGGAGGCGCCCGCGACGGCGCGCGGGCGCGCGGGTGCCGTGCGCCGGGCCCCGTGACGGCCTCCCCGCCGCAGCGCCAGGAGCCCCGCCGTCGACGCGGCGGCCGTCAGGCCCAGGGCGGTCGCGTCCAGGCGCCAGTCCGACGCGGCGGACCGCCCGCCGCCGTCGGCGACGGCCGCTTGCTCCTGCCCCTGCCGGGCGGGCGCCGCCGTGGCGAGGGCGCAGGCCACGGCGGCCGTCACCGCACCGGCGACGGCCACCGCGACGAGCCGCCGCCCGCGCTTCCACACCGTGTCCATGCTCCCCACCGTCCCGGACGCCCCGGGGCCCGCGCCATCGGTCAGATGGCCGGATCGGGGTGGCCGAAAGGACGAAAGATCACCGCGGCGGCCGAGCCGGAGGGGTGAGCAGCGGCCCCCGCGCCGCTGCTCCGGGGCGCCCTCACCCCTGCCAGCGGCAGCGCAGCGCGGCGGTGGTGAAGCCGGGGCCGTAGGCGACGGTGTAGCCACGGGCGCCGTCGGCGGGCGGCGCGCTGTGCGTGCGCTCCAGGACGCGCAGCACGCTCACCCCGCCCAGATTGCCCTCCTGGGCGAGCGTGTCCGTGGAGTGACGCGTGTCAACGTCATCGAGTCCGAGGGCGGCCGTGGTGTCGGCGATGATGCGGGGGCTGCCCGGGTGGACGACCGCGAACTCGGCCGTCTGCGGACCGATCCACTCCAGAAGCTGCGGAAGCACGTCGTCCGCGGCCGTGAGCGCCTTCCTGGTGGAGTCGAAGTGGAATCCGTCCGCCGTGATCCGGCCGCGCTGGCGGTCGATGCTGCCCGGCAGCACGTACTCGTACGTGTCCTCGATGACCAGGCCCGGGCCGAGGGGCTCGTCCGTCACGACGGTGGCGCCCGCGGAGTCCCCGAACAGGGCCTTGTAGATCATGGCCTCGATGCCCGTGTCGTTGTGGTGGTAGACGGACGAGATGACCTCCGCGGCCACCACGAGGACCTTGCTGCCCGGCCGGACGGCGACCAGGTCCGCGGCCCGGATCAGGGACTGGGTGCCGCCGGGGCAGGCGAGCGTGGTCAGGGCGATGCGGCGCACGGTGGGCCGCAGGCCGAGCCGTTCGATCAGGTGGATGTCCAGGTTGGGGACGGACCAGCCGGTGGTGTGCGTGGTGACCACGGCGTCGATGTCGGTGGCGGCGAGCCCGGCCGACGCGAGTGCGGCCGTGGCCGCGCGCTCGGCCATGGCGAGGGCGTCGCCGAAGGCCGCGGTGGCCCGCTCGTGCACATCGGCCGTGCCGGCGACGGTCGGGGAGTCGAGGGGCCGGGTGAAGTAGCGGGTCTCGACCCCGCAGTTGCCGATGACCCGCAGGAACGCGGTGAGCCGAGGGTGGTCGGGGTGGTGCCGGCGTATGTCGTCGGTGATCTCCGCGGTGGTGACCTTGTGGTCACCGACGACGGTCTGGGGTCTGAGGACATATGCGGACACGAAGGAACTCCCGCCAGGTGCAGGTCGGATGTGGAGGGCATAAGGAAACGTACTGCACCTCGTCGAACGTGCGTCCTGGCGTAGCGGTTCCAGCGCGGGCCCCGGACCTGGGAAGAGCCGTCGTTCGGGCCCGCTCGTGGCCGTCGGCCGGAGCGGGCCCGCGTGCGGCGATCAGGTGGCGCCGGGGCGGGCCCCGCCCGCGGTGATGCGGTGGGGCGGTGCCGGAGCGGGCCTGCTCGCGGTGATGCCGGTGGAGCGGTGCCGGGGCGGTGGCCGGCCGCCGCGGGCCGTCAGGTGGCCCGCAGCATCGGCGCCCGCGGGTGGACGCGCTCCCGTCCGGGGTGGAACACCAGGATCATCATCCGGGCGCCCGGAGCGGTCAGTGGCTGGGCGGCGCACATGGTGACCCAGCCCGCGCCCTTCTCGGCGTGCAGCAGGGGCCGCTCGTCGCCGTCGGGGTGGGGGTAGGGCTTGTCCGCGCCGTACAGCGGGGCGGCCAGGGGGTCGGCGAGGACCTCCTTCTCGATCTGCTGGAGGGTCTCGTCCTCGGGCCGGGTGGCGAGCGCCCCGCGCAGCTGCGGCAGCAGCATGGGCGCCCAGGAGGTGTCCCAGTCGAGGAGGATCTCGCGGGCCACCGGGCTGAGGACCATCCAGCGCATGATGTTCGGCGGGACCTCGCCCCCGGGGAAGACGGCGGCGCAGGCGTCGTTGTACACGAGCATGTCCCAGGACGCGTCCGCGATGTATGCGATGTGCGAGATGCCGTTGACGGCCTCGCGCCAGACGCCCGGCACCTCCTTGCCCGACGACAGGTGCAGCGGCCCCGGAGGGTCCTGGAGCAGGGCGTACCGGCACAAAGACACCCATTCCTGCTCGTTCAGCCCGAACAGACGGGCCACGTCGCGCAGGAGGGCCGCCGGTGGGTTGGGGTAGTTGCCGGACTCGAGGCGGTGGTACGTACCAAGGGTGCGATGCAGGAGTTGGTCCACCTGATGCTGGGAGAGCCCCGGTGCCCGTCTGCCCTGCCCCGTCGAGCGGACGAAGCCGTGCGATTCGGGGGCGATGAGGGCGCGTCGTTCACGGAGCAGAGCGCGCAGCGCCGTCTTGTTCATGGTGGGTAATCCCTCTTCGTACACGCCGAGTTGAGCGTCAGCAGTCTAAATATTCGCATCGTCTTTGGGCATAAACATTGCCTGAAGAAAACGATCAGCTCGTGCGGCATCATGGAGTGGGCGGGGCCACCGACCTGCAGGTTTGATCGTCGGTGGGCTCGCGGGCACAACTCAGGGGCATCTTGTTCGGGGAGCATGAAATTGGCTGAAATTCCTCGGCGTCGGATACCCCCTCCGCCTACGGGGTCGTAGTCGGGTAGCGCGCGGGACCGGTTGTTCGTATTCCGATCTGTGTGGTCGGAAACTGAGCAGTGTGTACCTGTGTGGCAGTTACTACCCGGTTCGGTTCCTGGGTTCACTGGCTGCGGCCGGTGCCGTCACTCGCCATTACGTAGCGGCCACGGTACCGGCCGCCCCGTGTTGTTCCGGGCGGCCCTTGTGGCTGGTATTCGCTCAAGAGACCCGAGTCCGCGTTCGGCCCTGTTGCTCCGTGCCGTCGAGCGCCGTCACCTGCTTTTCCGCCGCTGCCAGGATCTCCGTCACACGCGCGCCGAATCGCACGTCGCACGCGTGCGGCCGTCCGGCATGTGCCGCCGTCACGAGCGCGCTCACGGCTGACCGAAACGCGACGCCCGAATCGCCCCACCCTGTCTCTTCGAAGGCCTCCGGGGAGACCGTCCCGCGCTCGCCGCGGAACTCCAGCGTCACGCCCGTCGCCCGCTCCGGGGCACGCAGCGTCAGGGTCGCCGTACTGGACGCGCCGCCCGCGTGCCGCAGGATCAGATGGACCGTGTCCGCCGGTCCCGGGGCCGCCGTCACCGTCGTGATCTCGCCGAGGACCGCCGTCAGGACGGACAGCGCGTGCGGCCCGACGTCCCACAGGCCGCCCTTGCTCGCCCGCCACGGGGAGTCGAAGGCGCCGCTCCCGTCCGCCGCGTAGAACGAGCTGTACCAGTCGGCCCGCCCGGTGAACCACGGCCCCTCCCCGGCCCGCTCGGCCAGCCAGTCGGCCACGGGCGGGGCGAACCGCAGTGTGAAGAACACCACGGAGGCCACGCCGGCCCGCTCCACCTCCGTGACCAGGGCGCGCGCCGCCGCCGCGTCCGTGGCCACCGGCTTGTCCAGGAGCAGATGGCAGCCCGCCCGCGCGGCCCGCGCCGCCAGGGGTGCCTGCACGTCCGGCGGCACCGCGAAGGCGACCGCGTCGCTCGCGGCGAAGAGCGCGTCCACGTCCGCGTACGCCGTGGTGGCGTGCGTGGCCGCGAGCTCGGCGGCGGCCTCGGGGCGGCGGCCCCACACGCCGGCGAGCTCGGCGTCCGGATGCGCGGCGAGCACCGGCGCGTGCGTCGCGGTCGCCCAGGGACCCGTACCGATCAAGCCCACACGAAATCTGGTCATGGCCGCAGTATGGCGGAGCGGTGCCGGGCGCCCCACGGGCCGGGTGGGCGGTCGCCGCGGGGCGCTGCGCGCGACGATCTCCGCGCCCGCGCCGGGGCGGCCCCTGGTGACCTTCGGCCATAAAGGTACGGACCTTGCGGCGAGACGGTGTCCGGCCGCGGATCGTTTCCCGGGTACGGTCCGCGAAGTCCGTCCCGCAAATCGACGTACCGTCAACTCTCGGCGGGTGAATGGCAATTCGCCGGGCCAGGTGAATTGCCATTCACTCCGCCCCGGGGAGAGATGTCCGAGAATCGCGCGTGAACTGTCCCGACTGTCCGGGAATTCTCCGATATCCGGTGGTGCGGCTGACGGCGGGGCTGTTGCGCCCTGTGCAACCGTCCGTGGCCCGTGGGGTGTCCGCCGCCTACCCTCGGACGCGGCCGCCGGGACCGGGCGGCCGGTGAGGGAAAGTGACGCCATGACCAGCTCCACCCCGCGGCCGCACCGGCACGTGACGGGGTCCGCCCGCCGTGACGCCGAAGAGACCAGGGCCGCCATCGTGCGGGCGGCCCGGCATCTGCTCGCGCGGCACGCGCACGCCGACATCACCCTGAAGGCGGTGGCCGAGCGGGCGGGGGTGAGCCCGCCGCTCGTCCTGAAGTACTTCGGCAGCAAGGACGCGCTGTTCGCGCAGATCATGTCCTTCGAGGCGGACGCCGCGGCCATCCTCGACGCGCCCCTGGAGGGCCTCGGCCGCCACATGGTCCACCACCTGCTCACCAGCCAGGCCGAGCAGGGCGCCGACCCCCTCCTGCGCATCGTCTTCGCCCCGCTGCACCGCGAGCACGGCTATGTGCTGCGCGCCAACTTCCGCACGCAGGTCGTACGCAGGCTCGGCGAGCGCCTCCCGGGCGAGGATGCGGGGCTGCGCGCCGAGATGGCGGTGGCCATGCTCCTCGGCCTCGGTGTGATGTACGGCATCGCCCGCGGCCCCCATCTGCGGGCGATGGCGATCGCCGAGATCACCGATCGGTACGCGCCCGCCGTGCAGGCCTGTCTGACGCCCGCGTGTTGAGCAAAGCTTTACGGACGGCCGGAACCTGATGTTCCAGATGTGCCCCCGGCGCGGTCGGACGCGGTGGGGGCGGCCGTCCGGCCGTGGTGACTTCTTGACCTTCGGTCCGGTGCGGCCGGAATCCGCGGGTCGGCCGGGTTCGCGGGGTGACGCGAGCGTTGACCGCACGGGGTTCGGGGCGGAGCCTGTCGATATAGCTGCTAGATACATCTACTTCGGCGGGAGGAATCGTATGTGCGGCATCACCGGCTGGGTCTCGTTCGACCGCGAGCTGCGGACCGAGGGCCCGGTTCTGGACGCGATGACGGAGACGATGGCCTGCCGCGGTCCTGACGACCGCGGCACCTGGGCGCAGGGCCCCGCGGCGCTCGGCCACCGGCGCCTGGCCGTCATCGACCTGCCCGGCGGCCGCCAGCCCATGACCGCGGCCACGCCCGGCGGCACGGTCGCGCTCGTGTACTCCGGCGAGACGTACAACTACACCGAGCTGCGCGCCGAACTGGCCGGGCTCGGGCACGCCTTCACCACCGACTCCGACACCGAGGTCGTGCTGCGCGGCTACCTCCAGTGGGGCGAGGAGGTGGCCGAGCGGCTCAACGGGATGTACGCCTTCGCCGTGTGGGACGGCCCCCGCCAGCGGCTCGTCATGGTGCGCGACCGCATGGGCATCAAGCCCTTCTACTACCGCCCGACGTCCGACGGCGTCCTCTTCGGCTCCGAGCCCAAGGCGATCCTCGCCCACCCGCTGGCCCGGGCGCGCGTGACCGCCGACGGGCTGCGCGAGGTGTTCGCCTTCGTCAAGACGCCGGGGCACGCCGTGTGGGACGGCATGCGCGAGGTCGAGCCCGGCACCGTCGTCACCGTGGACCGCCGGGGCCTGCGCGCCCGCACCTACTGGCGTCTGGAGACGCGGCCGCACCCGCACGGTCGCGACGAGTCCGTGGCCACCGTCCGCTCCCTGCTCGACGACATCGTCCGCCGCCAGCTCGTGTCCGACGTGCCGCGCTGTGTGCTGCTCTCCGGCGGCCTCGACTCCTCCGCGCTCTCCGCGCTCGCCGCCCACCAGCTCAAGGGCGCGGGCGAGACGCTGCGCAGCTTCTCCGTCGACTTCGCCGGGCAGAGCGACCACTTCGTGGCGGACGAGCTGCGCGGCACGCCGGATGCCCCCTACGCGCACGACGTGGCGCGGCTCGCGGGCACCGATCACCGCGACATCGTCCTCGACGCGCAGACGCTCGCCGATCCCCAGGTGCGGGCGAAGATGCTCACCGCCCGCGACATGCCCGTCGGCTTCGGCGACATGGACGCCTCGCTGTACCTGCTCTTCCAGGCGATCCGGGAACACTCCACGGTCGCCCTGTCCGGCGAGTCGGCGGACGAGGTCTTCGGCGGCTATCTGCAGTTCTTCGACGAACAGGCGCGGCGCGGCACCACCTTCCCCTGGCTGGTGCGGCACGCCGAGACCCTCGGCGACGAGGCGGGGCTGCTGCGCCGTGACGTCCTGGACATCCTGGACCTGCGGTCCTACGTCGGCGACAGCTACGCGGGGGCCGTGGCCGCGGTCGAACGCCTCGACGGCGAGAGTGACTTCGAGTACCGCATGCGCACGATCAGCCAGCTGTATCTGACGCGTTTCGTGCGGGTGCTGCTCGACCGCAAGGACCGGGCGAGCATGGCCGTCGGCCTGGAGGTGCGGGTGCCGTTCTGCGACCACCGCCTCGTCGAGTACGTCTACAACGCGCCCTGGGCCCTGAAGACCTTCGACGGCCGGGAGAAGTCGCTGCTGCGGGAGGCCGCCGCGGACCGGCTCCCCCAGTCGGTGTACGACCGGGTGAAGAGCCCCTACCCGTCGACGCAGGACCCGAAGTACGCCTTCGCGCTCCAGGAGCACGCCAAGGACCTGCTCGCGCAGCCCGGACATCCGGTCTTCGACCTCGTGGACCGCGACGCGCTGCGGCGCCTCGCGCACCGCGAGACGCCGCAGATCAGGCCCGCCTCGCGGCGCGGCATGGAGCGCGCCCTCGACCTGGCCGTGTGGCTCGACCTCTATGAGCCGGAGGTCGCGCTGGGCTGAGCCCCCGGCCGGGGCGAGTCGTGCGCCGGGTTCAGGATCCCGTCGCCAGGGTGTCCAGGAACCGCTGGAGCGCGGGCGCCGACGAGGCGTCGAGGCGGCGGCGCACCGGCGGCACGCTCGCGCCCCGCCGGACCGCGCCGGCGCGCGCGTCGCCGCCCCGCCGTACGTGCCCGGTCGCCACCCGCCGTATGAACTCCGCGACGGTGAGGCCGAGCCGGTCCGCGTGCCGCAGTACGGCGTCGTACTCGTCGGGTGGGAACAAGACCTGCACAGGCGTGGCACCGTCCATGGACGCATGATGCCGTCCTGTCCAGCCAGGCGCGGGACAGATGGCCTATTCCGCCCGAAGGGGTGGCACGGGGGTGCGGGCGCGCGGCGGGGCGCGCGCGTTACGGAACGGAGCCCGCACCGACCGGTGCGGGCTCCGTCCGGGACGATCCGCGGGCTACGGACGGTTGTCGATCAGGTCCTGGATCTGCGGGTAGATCTTGTCCATGCGCGTGCCCACGTTGGTCGGGCAGGAGCCGCCCCAGTGCAGGGCGATCACCTTGTGAGAGGAACCGGCGAGCACGGGGGAGCCGGAGCTGCCGCCCGAGGTGTCGCAGTTGTAGCCGACGTCCTCGGCGCCGAGCTGCGGGGTCCGCACGCCGCAGTAGGCGCCGCCGTCGCGCTCCTCGTAGATCGAGATGCGCTTGGGCCGGGTGTCGCCGTGCCCGGCGATGTACGCCTGCTCGTTCGCGATCGGCGCGCGGGTCTCCAGGAACAGGGTGCCGAACTGGGTGATCCGGTCGAAGTCGTCCACGCTGAAGAGCGTGAAGTCGAGGCTCGCCGAGGTGCGCAGGAGGGCGTTCGCGCCGACCTTGGTGCCCGGGCGCGGGTCGTTGCCGCCGCAGGTGGCGCAGTCGTAGTCGAACTGGAGCTCCACCTTGTCGAGTTCGGCCTGTGTCTTGATGCAGTGGTTGTTGGTCATCATGTGGTTGCCGCGGCCCACCCGCCAGGCGGTGCAGTAGCCCCCGCCGTTCAGGAGCATGCGGGCCACGCCGCGCGAGGCGGCGTAGTGCGCGGGGTGGCTGGTCTTGTAACAGACGGCGTCCCGGCGGCCGTCGGCGCCGCACACGCTGCGCGTCGCCGGGTTCTCGGCGGCGAACTCCGCCGGGGTGTAGCCGCGCCAGTACCGGTCGACCCTCGCCTGCGAGCGCCGCTCGCCGCGGGTGTGCAGGGTGATCACCGCGGTGTCCCCGTCGACGGACATCGCGGCGAAGCCGGTGCGCCCGTGCCGGGTGAAGCCCGCGTCGCCCGGCGCGGCCCCGCCGCGGGTGGGGTCGCCGTGGTAGGTGTGCACTTCGCGTCCGGCCGGGTCGGCCACGGTCAGGCGGTCGCCGGGGGCGAGCGTGAGGCGGGCGAAGTGCACCTTGACGTACGCCGCTCCCGGGTGCCGGATCTCCTGCCGCGCCGGGCCGTCGGGGGAGCCGAGCCGGAGGTCGACCGCCTGCTCCTCGCCCGCGGCCGGGACCGGAGCGGTGCGGACGGGGGCCGGTGCCGTTGCGCTCGCCGTCGTCGGTGCGGCGGGGACGAGGGCGGCCGTGACCACGAGAGCGGCCGCCGCGATGACGCGTCTGAACACGGTGCCTCCTTGGGAGCGGTGGGGGAAGGGGCTCCCGCCCTCGACGGTAGGTCTGTACATGACAACGCGGGAGGTGTGTGTCGGTCAGAAGTGCCGGGAGGGTGTGCAGGCGAGAGGGCCCCGGCCGGACGGGGGAATCGCGGCCGGGACCCTCATCTTGTTCAACGGTGAAATAGGCAGGGGGGTTCCCGCCCACCCCGCGACCTCGTGTGATCTGTGCGACATGCAGGCGGCGCGGGGGCCCGGCCGGACCACGCCCCGGCCGCCCGGCCGGGTCAGGCCCTGGATGTGACACCCGTGCCGGGAACGCCCTAGCGTCGTGCCGTGACGCTCGACGATCTCCGTGTCTTCATCGCCGTCTGCCGCGCGGGCAGCCTCAGCGCCGTGGCGCGCGACCTCTCCTGTACGCAGTCGGCGGTGAGTCAGCACGTCAAACGCCTGGAGAAGGAGCTGGCCGTCAGCCTCCTCGAGCGGCACGCGCGCGGGGTCGTGCCGACGTCGGCGGGCCGCATCCTGCACGCCGCCGCCTCCGACGGCATCGGCGGCATCGACCTCGCCCTGCGCCGCCTGCGCGACCTGGTGCGCGGGGAGAGCGGCGCGGTGCGCATCACCACGGGTGCCACGACGGTGCGGCACTTCATGGCCGACGCGATCGTCGGCTTCCGGCAGCGGTTTCCGCAGGTGGCCCTGGAGTTCCAGACGGCGAGTTCGAGCCGGGCCTGCTTCGACGCGCTCGCCGCCGACGACCTGGACCTGGCCTGGGTCACCATCGGCGAACCCGTGCGCGGCATCGAGCAGCGGCCCGTCGCCGAGCTGCGCTGGGTGTTGGCCGTCCCCTGCGGCGACCCGCTGGCCGCCAAGCGGCGCGCCACCCTCGCCGACCTGGCGGCCGCGCAGCTCATCCGGCCGCCCGAGGTGTCCAGTTCGCGCTCCCGCCTCGACGCGGCCCTCGCCGACGCGGGGCTGCGGCCGCAGGGCCACACCAGCGTGGCCGACTGGGACACCGCCCTGCTGCTCACCGAACTCGGCGTCGGCCAGGCCGTCGTGCCGGAGCTGCCCGGCTGGCGCGACGCGGGTCCGCCGGGGCTCCGCCTCGTGCCCGTGCCGGAGCTGCCCGCGCTGTCCGTGGGCTGGGCGGTGCGCCGCTGGGACGCGCTCAGCCCGCTGGCGCGCGCCTTCGCCGACACGGTGGCCACCGACTGCGGCGCGGGGCGCGTGGGCGCGGTGCCCGCTCAGGGGGCGAGCCGCGCGGCGCGCGTCTGAAGGCAGCGGACCTCCGGGCGGCTCAGGGCGCGCTGCGCCGCCGGTCGCGGGGGCGTCCCCCGACCGGGCGCACCCCGCGCGCGGGTCCGGTGGGCCGCCCGGAGAGTGGGAGGCATGCGTGTCGTGCGGGAGGCGGTGGCGGGGCGGCTGCCGCCTGCCGGGCGCGCGGTCCTCGCCGGGGTGCCGGGACTGTTCGCCGTGGGGGCGCTCGCGCTGTGCGCGGTGGGCGTCGAGCACGCGGCCGAAGAGGCCGGGCACCGGCCCGCCGTGGTCCCCGCGGCCCACCGCGCGGCCCGGCCGCCCATCGTGCCGCGCGCCAAGTGGCTGGGCGACACGGGCGAGACCGGCCCGCCGGTGCGCTACGGCGGCCCCGTGATCGCCGTCTTCGTCCACCACACGGACTCGCCCAACAGCTACGACTGCGCCGACGCGCCGCGCATCATCCGGGCCCTCGCGGCGGGCCAGACCGGTGCCCGGCTCTTCGACGACATCGGCTACAACTTCCTCGTCGACCGCTGCGGCACGATCTACGAGGGCCGCGCGGGCGGTGTCGACCGGCCCGTCGTCGGCGCGCACACGCAGGGGTTCAACCACCGCACGGCCGGGATCGCCGCGCTCGGCACGTTCACCGCGGGCACCCCGGTGCCGCGGCCGATGACGGAGGCCATCGCCGCGCTCACCGCGTGGAAGCTCGGCCTCGCGGACGTCGACCCGCGGCTGCGGGCGCAGCTGGTGTCCAGCAACAGCCTCAGCCGGTTCCCGGTGGGGACGCGCGCCGAGTTCGACGCCGTGGCCGGGCACACCGACGGCTACACCACCAGCTGTCCGGGCGCCGCGCTCCGCGCCGAGCTGCCCGCGATCCGGGAGCGGGCCGCCCGCCTCCAGGGCCGCGCGGAGGAGCGGGCGCACGCGGCCCGTCCGCTGCGGTGACCGCAGGCGCCGGTCAGGTGACGCGGGCGGCGATGGCGCGGGCGCACTCCAGGGACTCGGTACGGGTGGTGTCCACCTCCAGGTCGTAGCGCACGCCCTCGTGGACGAGGCGCGCCTGCGCCGCGGCCATGCCGGGGGTCCGGTCCCCGCGCGCGACCTCGCGGCCCGCGGCCACGGCGCTCTCGCAGCGGACGCCGACCCACAGCACGTCCAGGTCGCCGAGGGCCTCCTCCCACCGCCGCCGGGACGCCGCGCCGCCGAGGAAGACGTCGTCGACGACGATCCGGGCGCCCGCGCGGGCCATCGCCACGATGCCTTCGGTCCAGGCCCGCTCCAGGGCCCGGAAGTCCGCCCCGACGTCCACGCCGCCGTCGGCGGCGAACACGATCCCGCCGTCCGCCCCCCGCATCCGCGCGGGCAGGGCGTCGACGAACGCGTCGCAGCCGAACGCCAGCCACTGGTCGGGCAGGACGGCCTGCAGGCACCGCACGATCCCGGACTTGCCCGAGCTGGAACCGCCGTTGAGGATGATCATCCGAGTCGTCACCGCGCCACCCTAGGACGCCGTGTCGCGCACCGGCCACCGCGTTTTCCCGGGTGCAGGGGCAGGCCTAGCCGTCGAGGCGGATGCCCTTCACGGCCGTGTCGAAGACCGGGCGGTACTGCTTCCAGCGCTCGTTCGGCGCGGAGAGGTAGACGACGTACTGGGTGCCGTCGTCGTCGGAGAACGCCATCTCCACGGCCCGGAACGTGCGGGCCTTGCCGTCGAAGGTGAACTCCCAGTACCCCGCGGGCGCGCCCCGGAAGGTCGTGGCCGCCATCCGCACCCGCTCGTAGCCCGGGTTGTCCCGGCGGGTCTGGCTCTCCTCGGTCCTGCGCCAGTGCTCGACCGGGTCGGACCCCGCGAACTCCGCCACGTTGACCCGCAGGCCCACCAGCCCTGTGGGGTCGATGTACGCGACGTCGCCGCCCGGCAGGTTCTTGCGGGTCCACCCGTCGCGCACGGGCAGGGCCAGGCCGCCCTCCTGCCGCGCCAGGTGGTAGCCGGACGGCACGGGCGGGACGGCGGGGCGGGAGGCACCGGTCGCGGGCCGGGCCCCGGACGCCTCGTCGCCGTCGCCGGGCCACAGCAGGACGCCGCCCGTCACGCATCCGGCGACCACGATGGCGGAGCCGCACCACAGGGCCGCGCGGCGGCCGGTCCCGCGGCCGCCCCGGCGCGCGGGGGCCGCGGCGGGCGCGGGACCGGCCGGGGCGAGCACGGTCGCGCCCGTGCCGGAGCCCGTACCCGCCACCCGCCTGAGCAGGCGCTCCGCCTCGTGCGCCGGGGTGCGGCGCTCGGGGTCCTTCACGAGCAGGCCCTCGATCAGCGGGGCCAGCTCCCCGGCGGCGCGCGGGGGAGCGTGCGGTTCGGTGGCGATGGCGTACGCCGTCTCCATCGCGGTGCCGCGCTCGAACGGATGGCGGCCCTCCACCGCCTCGTACAGCGTCACGCCCAGGGACCACAGGTCGCAGGCGGGCCCGTGCTCGACGCTGCGCAGCCGCTCCGGCGCCAGGTAGCGCACGGAGCCGATCAGCTCGCCGGTCCGGGTCAGGGACGGCGTACCGCTCTCGACGGCGATGCCGAAGTCGGTGAGCACGGTCCGGCCGTCGTGCCCGAGCAGGACGTTGGCGGGCTTCACGTCCCGGTGCAGGACGCCCGCGTCGTGCGCGGCCCGCAGCGCGGCGGCCATGGCCAGGCCGTGCCGGGCCGCCTCCGCGGGCGCCAGCGCGCCGCGCTCCGCCAGGACGTCGCCGAGCGTGACGGAGGGGATGTACTCCATGACGATGCACGGCAGGCCCTCGTCGTCCACGACGTCGTGGACGACGACCACGTGGGCGTGGGTGATCCGGGCGGCGCTGCGGGCCTCGCGGCGGGTGCGCTCGTGCAGCGTCCGGATCTCGTCGTCGTTCAGATGCGGGGGCACGTGCAGCTTCTTCACGGCGACGTGCCGGCCGAGCAGTTCGTCCTCGGCCCGCCACACGGTGCCCATGCCGCCCCGGCCCACGCGCTCCGCGAGGCGGTACCGGCCGGCCACGAGCCGTCCCAGATCGGACACCGTCGACGTTCCCCCGCTTCGCACACATGAACAGGTTGCGGAAGAAGCCTAACCCGATCGCCCGGCGGCCCCCGGAGCCGGATGAGGCGCCGGACCGGCTAGCGATTCGCTGTCGCGTACACGATGAGATTGTCCACGGGGTGCCCCTGGGCGTCGTACGCGCCGTCGCAGGTGATCAGGCGCAGGGCGCGGGCATCGGTCGCGCCGTAGACCTTGTCGGTGGGGAAGGCCTTCTTGGCGGCCGTCTCGGTGGCGGTGACCCGGAAGTGGACCGTCCTGCCGTGCGCGTCCCGTACGGCGATGTCCGCGCCCACCCGCACCTTCTTCAGGTCGTGGAAGACGGCCCGGCCGAAGCGCGTGTCGTTGTGGCCGATGATGACGGCCGCGCCGCGCCGCCCGGGGATCGCGCCGCCGGTGTACCAGCCCGCCGTCATGCCCTTCTCGGCGGGCGGCACCTCGACCGTGCGGTCCGGGTTCAGACCGAGGCGCAGCAGCGGGCTGCGCACGCCGATGGACGGGATCGCCACGTGCACGGGGGCAGCGGGCGCGGCCGACGCGGCCGCGTCGGGGGTGCCCACGTCGTACGTCTTGGAGGCGGACGGCCTCTCCTTGGTGGCGGCGGCCGTTCCGTCGGCGGCGGAACAGCCGCCCACGGCCGCGCCGACGACGACGGCGAGGACGCAGGCGCCGAGGGCACGGCGCGGGAGCGGTCGGCTCTTCAGGGGCATGGGTGCTCCGGGCGTGGTGGCGCCGCCCGGGCAAGGGGCGGCGCCACCACGCGTGATCGGGCCGGACGGGCGCGCGCGGCGCGGCGCCCGGCGGGGGAGGTGGTCCTCGCGGCCGGGCTCAGCCCTGGGCGCGACCGGTGGCGCGACGGCGCAGGACCAGGGTGCTCGCGCCCGCGAGCAGGGCGATGCCCGCCGCAGAGCCGACGAGGGCCGGGGTGGTGTCGCCGCCGCCCGCCGCGGGTCGCTCGCCCGCGGCGACGCCGCCCCTGGGGGTCACGGTGGGCTTCTTCCGCGCGGGCTCGGGCGCGGGCGCGGCGGTCTTCTCCTTGGCGTCTGTGACGACGGGCTTGTCGCCCGCGGCGACGCCGCCGCGCGGCGCGGCCTGCTTGCGCTTGTCCCGCAGGGCCTCCTCCGCCGCGGCCCGCTTCTTGGCGACGGACTCCTTGGAGACCTCGGGCGCGGGCGCGCTCTCACCGGCCGTCGGCTTCGGCTTGGGCGTCGACTCCGAGGCGAACGCGGACGGGGCGGCGAGCACGCCGACGGCCACGGCGGAGGCGACGGCGGCGGCGCGCAGGGGGCGGGCGTGGGGGCGGGCGTGGGCGCGGTGGGTCATGTGATGGGGCTCCGTTCCGGCTCGGACAAGAGGGGGCGTGCCCGGCGGGGGCGGCGGACACCGGTGTTCCGCCGGGCACGGTCGCCAGACTGGCGCGAAGTTGTGTGGAAGCTGTCAGGTTCCTGTTGGGGTTCGATCAGCCCTGCGGGGAAGGCCGGTCGGCCGCCCACCGGGGAGCGGCCCACCGCCCCGAGGCTCCGTCGGCCGCCGCGGCGCCGAGCGGCGGAGCACCGCCCGGCCCCGCTGTCGGACCCCTCTGGCAGAGTGCGCGGCATGAGTGATCGCCACGAAGCCTTCCGTGCCCTGCACCGCGCCGGGGCGCCGCTGTTGCTGCCCAACGCCTGGGACCACGCGTCCGCCGCCGCGCTCGCCCGCGCCGGGTTCCCCGCGATCGGGACGACGAGCCTCGGCGTGGCCGCCGCCGCGGGCAAGGCGGACGCCACCGGGGCCGCGCGCGAGGAGACGCTGCGGCTCGCCCGGGGCATCGCCCGGCTGCCCGCCCTGATCTCCGTCGACATCGAGGGCGGGTTCAGCGACCGGCCCGAGGACGTCGCGGACCTGGCCCGCGCGCTGGCCGGGGCGGGCGTCGTCGGGGTGAACCTGGAGGACGGCCGCCCGGACGGCACGCTCACCGCCGTCGACGCGCAGTGCGCGCTGATCCGCGCGGTGAAGGCCGCCGCGCCCGACCTGTTCGTCAACGCGCGCACGGACACGTACTGGCTCGCCGCCGGGGGAGCGCCCGAGACCGAGGAGCGCCTCGCCGCGTACCAAGAGGCGGGCGCGGACGGGGCGTTCGCGCCGGGCGTGCGGGACGAGGCCGTGATCGCCCGGCTCGCCGGCGCCCTCGACGTACCGCTGAACGTGCTGCACGCGCCGGACGGCCCGTCGCCCGCGCGCCTCGCCGACCTCGGCGTGCGCCGCGTGAGCACGGGCTCGCTGTTGTTCCGCGCGGCCGTGCAGCAGGCGGTGGACGTGGCCCAGGAGTTCCTGCGCGGCGCCGCCCGCCCCAGGGACGTACTCTCGTACGCCGACGCCCAAGATCTCGCCAAGGCGTTCGAGCCCGGGGAGTGACCCGGGCCGCCGACGGGCGGGGCGTGGAGGGGGAGCGCATGGCGGGGCGGGACACCTCACGGCGCGCGGCACGGACGTCGAGCCCCGGTCCGGCCTCCCTGTGGGCGGACCCCAACTACCGCCTCTTCCTCGCCCTCCAGGGCCTGTCCGCGCTCGGCGACTCCTTCTCGCACGTGGCGATCCCGCTGCTCGTGCTGCACCGCACCGGCTCCGTGGCGCAGATGGGACTCGTCACCGGGCTCACGGGCCTGGCCTCGATCGTCACGGGCCTCTTCGCGGGCGTCGTCGCCGACCGGGTGAACCGGCGCCGCCTGTTGGTGCTCACCGACGTCGCGCGCTGCGTGCTCTTCGGCATGGTGCCGCTCGTGTGGCTGTTCGCGACGCCGCTGTGGCTGGTCTACGCGGTCGTGCCGGTCGCCGGGGCCTTCGCGATGCTCTTCCAGGTGACGTATGTGACGGTGGTGCCCGCCATCGTGGGGCCCGGCCGGATCCTCAAGGCCAACAGCCATCTGTTCGGCGCGTACGCCATCGCGAGCGCGGGCGGGCCGATGCTCGCCGGGCTCGTCGCGGCCGCGTTCGGGCCCGCCGCGGCGCTCGGCATCGACGCCGCGACGTTCGCGGTATCGGCGGTCGGCATCCTCTTCGTCCGCATACGGCCGATGCCGTCACCCGACGAGGCGGAGGGGCGCGACGAGCGGGGCGGACGGGGCGAACCGGAGGAACGGGGCGGTGTCCGGCGGGAGTTCCTCGCCGGGGCCCGCTTCCTGTGGGAGCACCCGGTGCTGCGGCCGCTGACCGTGCTCCTGGCGCTGCTCACGTTCCTCACCTACGGCCTGACCGACGTCATCGTCTACTACGTCAAGCACGGCCTCGGGCACGGCGACAGCACGGTCGGCTCTGTGCTGGCGGCCGGGACGCTCGGGACGCTCGGCGCGTCGTTCGCCGTCGACCGGCTGCGCCGGCGCCTCGGGTTCGGCGTGAGCTGGATCGGCGTCCACCTGCTCGCCGGGACCGCCGTGGCCTGCCTGGGGCTCACCGGAAGCGTGCCGCTGGTGGCGGTGCTCGCGGCCGTGGTGCTCTTCTGCACCGGCGTCGCGGGGATCAACTCCATGTCCCTGCGCCAGGAAGTGACGCCCAGTCATCTCCTGGGCCGGGTCACCTCGTCCTTCTGGACCCTCCACAGCGCCCTCGGCCCGGCCGGTGCCGCCGCCGTCACCGCGGCGGCCGGGGCGTGGGGCGTCCGGGCCGTGTGCCTGACCGTGGGGGCGTGCGTGGTGGCCGTGGCCCTGTCCGCCACGGCGACGGGCATCGGCCGCACCCGCGGGGGCCGCGCCGCCCGGGCCGACGGGACCTGAGGCCGGGCCCGGCTACCGGCCGGGGCGCGGCAGCCGGACCGTCGCGACGCCGCCGTCCAGGTCCACCGCGGTGCGGTGCGGCGGGGCGCCGTCCTCCTCGTCGTCGCGCATCACGAGGGAGGACTGGCGCTCCTTCAGCTCGTTCTGCTTGCCGGGCGAGAAGCTGGCGTGGAGCTGCTCGAAGCCGGTCGCCGATATCTGGCCCTGGCGGGCGCTGTTCCGCCAGGGCAGCAGCCCCGCGCGCCCGGCGCGGAGCAGCAGTTGGTCCACGAAGGCCACGACGGTCAGGGCGATGACGAGGCCGGGCAGGGTCATCAAGACGGCGAATCCCATGACGTCAGTATGCGCGGCACGCGCCGCCGCCGGGCGGTGGTCGGCGCACGACTCCCCTCCGGGCGGCGACTCCCCGGCAACACCCCTCCGGTCGGCAACTCCCCTGGGCAACCTCCTCCGGGCGGCAACTCCCCTCCGCGCGGCGCTCAGTGCCGTGACTCCTCCCGTGTGCGACCCCGTTCGTCCGCCCCGGCACCGGGGGCCCGGTCGCCGTGGCCCGGCCACCACGCCGCGTGCCCGATGAGGGCCGTCAGGGCGGGGGTGAACAGCATCGCCATGACGAACGCGGCGACCGCGATGCCGAAGGACAGGGAGAAACCCATCTGGGAGAGCGTCGAGTTGCCCGCGAGCATCAGCGTGGCGAACGTGCCCGCGAGGATCACACCGGCCGAGCCGATGGTCGGACCCGAGTGCCGGACCGCGACGCCCGCCGCCTCGTGCGGGCCGCGGCCCTCGCGGGCCTCCTCGCGCAGCCGCGAGACCATGAGGATGTTGTAGTCCGTGCCGAGCGCGACCACGAACAAGTACATGATCACGGGCAGCATGAACATCAGGCCGGGCTGGCTGCCGATCTGCTGGAAGAGGAGCGATGTCGCGCCCAGCGTCGCGCCGAACCCGAGTGCGACCGACAGCATCAGGTACCACGGCGCCACCAGGCTGCGCAGCAGCAGCCCGAGGATGACCATGATGGCGATCGCGGCCACCGGGAAGACGACCGAGTAGTCGCGGTCCACGGCCTTGTTGATGTCGACGTACACGGCCGTGATGCCGCCGACCAGCGCCTTGGTGCCCTGTGGCGCGTCGGCGTGGGCGGCGGGCCGCAGCTCGTCCTTGATGGTGCCGAGCGCCTTCTCGGAGGCGGGCGGGTCGGCGAGCACCACCGAGTACGACGCGGTCGTGCCGTCCTTGCTGACCTTCGGCGCGGCCACCGAGCCCACGCCGTCGACGGACTCCAACCGCTTGCGGAACGCGGCCGGCCGGCCCTCGGGCAGCGGCCCGTCACCGGTCGACGTGAGATACACGAACGTCGGGTCGGTGGTGCCCGCGGGGAAGCCCTTCTCCAGGTTGTCCTGCCAGACGACCGACTCCTTGTCCTTGGGGAGCGAGGACCCGGCCAGGTCGAAGTTGGCCTTGTAGCCGAGCGCGCCGAGCGCGAGCGCGCCCATGAAGAGGGCCGAGACGACCGTCCACACGGCGGGCTTGCGGGCGATGGAGGTGCCGAGCCGGGCGAAGCCCGTGCCCTGCGGCTCGCGCTGCCAGGACTTCGAGGGCCAGAAGACCTTCGTACCGAGCAGCGACACCACGGCCGGGACCAGGGAGAGCCCGGCGAGCAGGGTCAGGAACACGGCGATCGCGAGGGCGGGGCCCATGGAGCGCAGCATGCCGAGGGAGGAGAGCGTGAGCGCGGCGAACGCGACGATGACGGCGCCCGCCGCCGAGGTGATGGCCTCGCCGACCCGCTCCACGGCGTGCACCATGGCGCCCTTGGCGTCCTCGCCCGCGCGCAGCGCCTCGCGGTAGCGGAAGAGCAGGAACAGGATGTAGTCCGTGCCGACGCCGAACAGGACGACGGTGAGCAGTTCCTGGACGGACGAGTCGGCCTTCATGTCGAAGGCCTCGTTGGCCCAGGCGATCAGGCCCGTCGCCATCGGCGAGATCAGCCCGATCAGGACGACCGGCAGCAGCGCGATGATGGGGCTGCGGAAGATCACGAGCAGCAGCACGATGATGATGACGATCGTGCCGGCGCCCACGAGCAGGCCCGCGCGCTCGGACGCGTCGCTCTCGTCGAGGGCCTGCGCCGCCGAGCCGGTGATGCCCGCGTCGAGGCCGGTGCCCTTCAGCTCCCCCTTGAGGTCCTTGCGGAGCTGTTCGACGGCGTCCTGCTGCTGGGTGTCCTCGGGGTTGGTGATCTTCGGCATGGCCACGACGGAGGTCTGGACGCGCTTGTTGGGCGACACCTCACCGGGCGCGACGGCCTGGACTTCCTTGATCTTCTTCGCTTCCAGGTCCTTCGACACCCGGGTGACCGCGGTGGAGTCGGCGGGGGTCAGCCGCCCGCCGTCGGAGCGCTGGAAGACGATGATCGCGCCGATGTTCTCCTGTTGCGGGAAGTCCCGTTCCTGGAGGTCGGAGGCGCGGATGGATTCGTAATGATCCGGCAGGAAGCTGGCTTCGTCGGTGCTGGAGGTGAGCTTCGGTGCCAGCGAGATCACGGCGGCCGCCGCGACGACCCAGGCGAGGATCACCCACCAGGGGCGGCGGACCACGAAACGGCCCAGTGCAGAGAACATGAATCACTGCCTCTCCTCGCCCCCGAGGCACATCACATCCTGCCCAGCATCGGCCGGACCATGCGGGCCCGCCACTCGGGACGGCCTTCCCGGGACCGCGGCGGCGGCCCCGGGAAGCGCGGGAAGCGCAGCCGCGGACTCAGAAGTTGATCATGTGTCCGGCGAGGCCGTGCACGGCCTCCTTGACGGCTTCGCCCAGGGTCGGGTGGGCGTGCACGTTGCGGGCCACCTCGTGCACCGTGAGGTCCCACTGCTGGGCCAGGGTCAGCTCGGGAAGCAGCTCCGTCACGTCCGGGCCGATGAGGTGGGCGCCGATGATCTCGCCGTACTTGGCATCGCTGATGATCTTCACGAAGCCGACGGTGTCGCCGAGGCCGTGCGCCTTGCCGTTCGCCTGGAACGGGAACTTGGCGACCTTGACGTCGAAGCCCTTCTCCTTGGCCTGCGCCTCCGTCCAGCCGAAGCTCGCGATCTGCGGCTGCGAGTAGGTGGCGCGCGGGATCATCGGGTAGTCGAGCTCCATCGTCTCGGCGTCCCCGATGGTCTCGGCCGCCACGACGCCCATGGACTCGGCGGTGTGGGCGAGCATCAGCTTGGCGGTCACGTCGCCGATGGCGTAGATGTGCGGCACGTTCGTACGGCAGCGGCCGTCGACGTCGATGGCGCCGCGCTCGGTGAGCGCCACGCCGGTCGCCTCCAGGCCGTAGCCCGTGACGTTCGGCGCGAAGCCGATGGCCTGGAGCACCTTGTCGGCCTCCAGGACCTGCTGCTTGCCGTCCTTGGCGGTGACGGTCACGCGGACCTGCGGGCCCGACTCGTCGATGGACTCCACGCGGGTGGAGGTCAGTACGTCGATGCCGAGCTTGCGGTACTGCTTGGCCAGCTCCTTGGAGACGTCCGCGTCCTCCAGCGGGGCGACGCGGTCCAGGAACTCGACGATCGTGACCTTCACGCCGTAGTTGTGCAGGACGTAGGCGAACTCGATGCCGATCGCGCCCGCGCCCGCGATCACCACGGAGCCCGGCAGCTCGTCGGCGAGGATCTGCTCCTCGTACGTGACCACGCGGTCGCTGCGGCGCGTGCCGGGCAGCAGCTTCGGGGTGGCACCGGTGGCGATGATGCAGTTGTCGAAGCCGATCGTGGTGGTCGTGCCGTCCGACTTGGCCACCTGGAGGGTGTTGGCGTCCAGGAAGGTGCCCCGGCCGTCGAACTCCGTGATCTTGTTCTTCTTCATCAGGAAGTGGACGCCCTTGACGCGGCCGTCCGCGACCGTGCGGCTGCGCCGGAACGCCTCGCCGTAGTCGAAGGACACCTCGCCGTCGACCTTGATGCCGTACGTCTTGGCCTCGTGCGTGAACAGGTGGGCGAGCTCGGCGTTGCGCAGGAGGGCCTTCGTCGGGATGCAGCCGACGTTGAGGCAGACGCCGCCCCAGTACTTCTCCTCCACGACCGCTACCCGCTTGCCCAGCTGGGCGGCGCGGATGGCGGCCACGTAACCGCCGGGTCCTGCTCCGAGCACGACGACGTCGAAGCGGTCATCCATGGGGTGGTTCCTCTCTGCGTTTGCGGTGCTGTGTGCAGCTCTGTGGTGTGGCTGCCACGATCATCCGTCATACCCGCCCCGGGGTGTGGGGCGGGTCGGTGTCCTTGACCCCTCAAGGCTCTCGCACGAGCTGCCACTTGACCTCGCCGGCCTGTCGTTCGGCGGTGGGGGCGAGCCCGGCGGCGCGGGCGACGGCGGCGGACGCGAGGTGATCGGGGTGGACGTGCGCGCTCACCGAGGTCACCCGGGGGTGCCCGAACAGCCAGGTGACGAGGGCCCGCGCCGCCTCCGTGGCGATGCCGCGCCCCTGCCACGGCGTGCCCACCACCCACGCGACCTCGGCGGTCAGCCCGTCGGCGCCGTCGGGGGTGACGGTGGCCTGCACGGTGCCCGCGAGACGCCCGTCGGCCCGGACGCGAACGACCCAGTTGCACCAGGAGACCCCGGGCTCGGGCGGCCCGGCGAGCATGCGCGCGTACCGGGCGCGCAGGGCGGGCAGGTCGTCCGGGGCCCCGCCGGTGAACGCGTGCAGTGCCGGGTCGGCGAGGACGGGGGCCATCTCCTCGGCGTGCGCGGAACCGAGGGGCTCCAGGGTGAGCCGGTCGGTGTCGAGCGGCTCGGGGACGACCGGACCGGCGCCGGGACGGCTCACGCGTCCTCCGCCACCGGCTCCAGGACCACCACGGGCAGCACCCGCTCGGTCTGCTTCTGGTACTCGGCGTACTGGGGGAAGGTCTCCACGGCCCGCGCCCACCAGGCGGCGCGTTCCTCGCCCTCGGCGACGCGCGCCTCGTACGTCCTGATCGCGGGGCCGTCCTGGAGCCGCACGCGGGGGTGGGCGAGCACGTTGTGGTACCAGGCGGGGTGCTTGGGCGCGCCGCCGACGGAGCCCACGGCGGCATAGCGCTCGCCGTCGGAGACGCGGATCACCGGGGTCTTGCGGATCTTCCCGGACCGGGCGCCCCTCGTGGTGAGGACGACGGTGGGGTAGCCGTTCAGGAGGGTGCCGTCCAGACCGCCGCTGGACTCGTAGCGGTCGACGTGCTCCGCCACCCAGTCCCAGGTGTTGGGGGCGTACTCGCCGTCGAGGGTGTGGTCGTCCGCGGGGCTCATGGGGGCTCCTTCGGCAAGGGCGTACGGGCCGGCCGGATGCCGGTCCGGTTGGTGCCAACCGGCCGGACCCGCGAACTCTTCCCGTACGCCCGCGTCCTGCCTCAAGGCGGCAGTGTGCGGCCCCCGATGCTCGGGACATCGGGGGCCGCGGGCCTCGGCTGCCTCCCCCCACGAAAGGTGGCCGAGGGGTCTTGGGGGACGGACCGTCAGAAGTTCAGGAGCGCCCCCTCGGCGAGCGCCGCGTCCTTCGTGCAGGGGTTGCCGAACGTGGTCGTCCAGGCGACGTGCTTGCCCTGCCAGACGCCGCTCACGGAGACGACGACCGGGTTCCACTCCTTGGTACACAAGGCCTTGGGCTCCTTGTTCACGAGCGCGTCGAACCGCGCGCCCACGGCGGCGGCCTCCGCGCAGGCGGCACGCGGCGCCGGGTGGGTGCCCGAGGCCTTCGGCGCACACGTCAGGGTGACCGCGCGCTGCACCGTGGCCGTGGCGGCGTCTTCGCCCTGGCCGACGGTGAGCACCAGGTCCGAGGGCGCGTACAGGCCCATCGGCTTCGGCGTGGCGGCCTGGGCCGCGCCCGTCGTGACCGCCGAAACGGTCAGGACGCCGGCGGCCACGGCAGCTGCCGTGCTCACGGTCTTGAGGAGGTGACGCACTGTAATGCTCCTTCAACTGCGGGTGAGTGGTACGAGAATGGATGTTGCGTACCGATACTGCTGCGCGTTACGGACGGGTTGCGTGCCGTAGCGGCGATTGCGTTGAGGAGTCTGGCAAGTGCGCTGAGTAAGCAGCAAACTGATGGTCGATTTCCGGATGCAGGCGTCCGCTGAGCGAGGCGCACGTGGTCATTCGGGCAGCTCAACGTACGCGGGAGCGCGCCCACTCATCTTGCGGCGCGCCGTTTTGACACTGGTGGTATAACCCAAAACAACCCTCTGACCTGCGAAAATGAGCGGTCGGTCGTTTTTTGCAACGTGGGCTTCGACCGGAAACCGGTGCTTGACCGGCCGGGCCCCACCCGGTAATCAGCGGGGCACACGGAGCGCGCGGGACGCCTGCGGCGGACGCTGAAGCAGGGGCGGGAAGCGGCATCGCCCCAGGTCAAACGGGTGAGGGCGAGGCCACGACGGCGCGTGCCGCCACCGGGCTCAGCCGCTGCCCTTGCTCGAAAGCGGTTGTGTACGACTGTGCGCCGAGGCGGGCGCGGGCCGCCGCCTGCACGCGGTCCACGTCCCCGCGCTCGGCATCGGGCAGCGGCGCACCCACCGAGGCGCGGGCCGCCGAGGCCGCGCCGAGCAGCGTCGCCGCCGTGCCGTGCGCGCCCGCGGCCGCCTCGGCCCCCGCGAGGCCCTCCAGGGCGAGGGCCAGCGCCCTCGGGTCGCCGAGGGGCAGCGCCGCCGCGAACCCGTCCGCGTGCAGCGCCCGGGCCGCCGCCGCGTCGCCGCGCAGCTCCGCCACGAAGCCGAGCTCGGCGAGGGCGAGCGTCACGCCGGGGCCGTAGTCGGCCTTGCGGAACCACGCGAGGAGCGCGCGCATGTGCCGCTCGGCGCCGTCCAGGTCGCCCTCCCTGCGGGCGCCGAGCCCGAGGCCGATCAGGGCGTCGATCTCGCCGGAGCGGAAGCTGTGGTCGCGCGCCAGCTTCAGGGCCCGCTCGTGATCGGCGCGCGCCCCGGCCAGGTCCCCGGTGAGCAGCGCGATCCGACCACGCCCGGACAGCCGCTTGGAGGCCTCCGCCCACAGCCCGAGCCGCTCCGCGACGAGCAGCCCCTCGTGGTGCAGCCGGGCGGCCTCGGCGTGGTCCCCCGCGATCTCGCTGAGCGTGGCCAGCGGGAACACGGTCTGCAACTGCCCCAGGGCGTCGCCGAGTTCACGGAAGAGCCGCGCGCTGCGCTCGCTGTCGCGCCGCACCGCCGCCAGGTCGCCGCGCGCCATCGCGTGCCGGGCCCGCACGCTGAGCGCGGCGGCGGTGCCCCAGCGGTCGCCGAGCGCCTCGAAGGCGTCGAGCGCCTCGTTCACCAGGCGCTCCCCGGTGCGCACGGCGCCCGCGCCGAGCTGCGCGGAGCCGAGGATCCACAGCGCGGTGGCCCGCCCCGACGGATCGTCGACGTGTCGGTACGCCTCCAGGACGGCGGCGAGGAGCGGCTCGAAGTCCGGGTGCGCGGCCGTCGGCGGACCGGCCGCGGCAAAGGCCGCGCCGTCCGTGTCGGTCCCGGTCCCGGTGCACGCGTCGGTGAACCCCTCGTCGCCCTCCCGCAGGGCGATGCCGGTGCGCCAGGCGAGGGCGAGCGCCCGCGCGGCCGCCGCCCCCGGCGGGAGCCCCGTGGCGGTGGGCGCGAGCGCCAGGGCCGCGTCCAGGGAGCGGCGCGCCTCGGCGACCCTGCCCCGCAGCACCCAGTACCAGGCGAGGGCGTTCACCATCCGCAGCGCCCGCTCCACAGCCCCGTGCCCGACCGCCGCGTCCAGGGCGCGGCGCAGGTTGCCGCTCTCCTCGTCGAGCCGTTCCAGCCACCGCCGCTGCTCCGGGCCGCGCAGCGCCGCGCCGCCGCGCTCGGCGAGCGCGGCGTAGTGGGCGCTGTGCCGCTCGCGCACCTCCTCGGCCTCGCCCGCCTCCCGCAACTGCTCGGCCCCGTAAGCCCGTACGGACTCCAGGAGGCAGTAGCGCGGCCCGTCCGGGCGGTCGGACGCGACCACGAGCGAGCGGTCCACGAGCCGCGCGAGCAGGTCGAGGACGTCCGCGGGGCGCACCGCGCCGCCCGCGCCGACGGCCTCGGCCGCGGCCGGGCCGCAGCCGTCGTGCACGGCGAGCCTGCGCAGCACCGTGCGCTCGGGCCCGCTCAGGAGCGACCAGCTCCAGTCGATCACCGCGCGGAGCGTGCGCTGCCGGGCCGGGGCGTCGCGCAGGCCCCGGCGCAGCAGCGCGAACCGGTCGTCGATCCGGGCGAGCAGACCGTGCACCCCCATCGTGCGGACCCGGGCCGCCGCGAGTTCGAGGGCCAGCGGCAGCCCGTCGAGCCGTACGCACAGCTCGGCGACGGCCTCCGTGTCGTCCGCGCCGAGCGCCGCCGTGCCGGGCCCGAGCCCGGCCCGCTGGACGAACAGCTCCATGGCGCCGCCCAGTTCCAGCGGCGGCACCGGCCACACCCGCTCGCCGCTCACGTCGAGCGGCTCCTGGCTGGTAGCGAGGACGGTGAGGTCCGGCGCCGCGCGCAGCAGCCCGGCGGCGAGGGCGGCCACGGCGTCCACCACGTGCTCGCAGTTGTCGAGCACGAGGAGCAGCCGCCGGGCGCGCAGCGCGTCCGTCAGGCGGGCCACGGCGTCCCGCTGCGGGCCCGCCTCCGGCTCCTCGTGCAGCCCGAGGACCCGCGCCACGGCCTCCGCGACGGCGGCCTCCGCCCGGTCGCGGCCCGCGTCGACGCCCGCGAGTTCCACGAGCCACACCCCGTCGGGGAACGCGGGCACGAGCCCGTGCGCCGCGGCCACCGCGAGCCGCGTCTTGCCCACGCCGCCGGGGCCGGTGAGCGTCACCAGACGCGTGGCGCCGAGCAGCCGACGTACTCCCGGCACGGCGTCGTCCCGGCCGACGAGGCCGGACACCGGGGCGGGGAGGTTGGAGCGCACGCCCGGGGCGGCGGTCGGCGGACGGCCGCGGCGCGCGGGCCCGCCGGGCGGCGGGGACGGCCCGTCGAGCGACGGGTCCTGGCGCAGGATCGCCCCGTGCAGCGCGGCCAGTTCCGGACCCGGCGCGAGCCCGAGGTCCTCGGCGAGGCGACGCCGCAGGTCCTCGTACGCGGCGAGCGCCTCCGTCTGGCGGCCCGAGCGGTACAGCGCCCGCAGCTGCGCCGCCCGCAGCCGCTCCCGCGCGGGATGGCGTACGACCAGGTCGGCGAGGTCCGCGGCCAGCTGCCCGTGCTCGCCGCTGTCGAGGCGCGCCTCGGCGTGCTCCTCCCGCGCGGTGAGCCGGGCCTCGTCCAGCCGCTCCGCCGCGCCCCGCGCGAACGCCTCACCGGCGAAGTCGGCGAACGCCTCGCCGCGCCAGAGGCCGAGCGCGTCCGCGAGCAGGCGGGCCCGCTCGCGCGGCTCCCCGGCGGCGCGCGCCCGCTCGACCAGGGCCGTGAACCGGGCCGCGTCCACGTCGTCGGACTCGACCCGCAGCGCGTACCCGGCGGGCCCCGACGCGACCAGGTCACGGCCGCCGGGACCGGCCTCGTCCAGGGCCCGGCGCAGCCGGGACACCTTCCCCTGGAGGGCGTTGGCCGGGTGCTCCGGCAGCGCCTCGCCCCACAGCCCGTCGATGAGCCGCTCGGCGGAGACGGGCCGCCCGGGGTGCACGAGCAACTGGGCGAGCAGCGCACGGACCTTGGCGCCCGGCACGGTGACGGCCGCGCCGTCCGTCGTCCACACGGCCAGCGGACCGAGCACCCCGAATCGCATGCGGACGACGATAACGCGCCAGGTGAACGACCCCCCGGCTCCCGCCCCCCGGCTCCCCGGTCCCCGGCCCCCCGCCCCCCTCGGGCCCTTGCCCCCGACCGCCCGGGCCCCGGCGGCAGCCGGACCGGCAGTGGACCGACAGCCGACCGACAGCGCCCGCCCGCAGGGTGACGACACAGGCCGCGGCGCCCAGGAGCCCGGCCCCTCACCACGGAGCGACCCCATGAGCACCGCCGATCCCATGAGCACCGCCACTCCCACGCCCCCCGCCACGGTCACCGTCATCGGCCTCGGCAACCTCGGCCAGGTCCTCGCCCGCGCCTTCCTCGACCAGGGCCACCAGGTCACCGTCTGGAACCGCTCGCGGGGCAAGGCGGACGCACTCGTCGCGCTGGGCGCCACCGCGGCGCCCACACCGAAGGCCGCCGTAGAGGCCAGTGAGCTGGTCGTCGTCTGCGTCCTCGACTACACGACGGTCCGCGACCTGCTCACCCCCGTCGGCGACGCCCTCGCGGGCCGCGCCGTCGTCAACCTGACGTCGGGCACCCCCGGCCCCGCCCGCGAGCTGGGCACCTGGGTCACCGAGCGGGGCGCGGCCTACGTCGACGGCGCGGTGTACGCGATCCCGCAGACCATCGGAACGCCGGAGGCCTTCGTCCTGTACAGCGGCGACGCCGACGCCTTCGCCGCGTACCGGCCGCTCCTGGAGCCGCTCGGCTCGCCGGTGTTCGTCGGCGCCGACGCCGGGCTCGCGCCGGTGCACGACGTGGCCCTGCTCAGCGGCATGTACGGGATGTTCGCGGGCTTCTTCCAGACCGTCGCGGTCGGCCGCTCCGCCGGGATCGAGGCGGCGGAGGTCACCGTACTCCTCGTGCGCTGGCTGAAGGAGGCGCTCGGCGCGCTCCCCGGCTTCGCCGCCGAGATCGACGCGGGCGACTACCGCACGGACACGTCGAACATCGGCATCAACGCCGTCGGGCTCGCCAACATCCTCACCGCGACCCGGGCGCAGGGCGTCGGCGTCGACCTGCTCCTGCCGCTGCACGAGGTCTTCCAGCGGCAGCTGGCCGAGGGCCGCGGCAGCGAGAGCATGGCCCGCGCCATCGAGTCCCTGCGCTAGGCGTTCCCCCTGGTGGGGCCGTCGTCAAGGCCGCGTCAACGTCCCGGCGGCCGCTGCCAAGGATGCGTCAAGGGCCGTGTCCGAAGTCCCCGGCACCCGCTTCGGTGGGGGAAGTCACCCAGGAAGCCAGGGAGTTGAGGCACATGAGCGCCGAGAACGTGGTGGGCCTTCTGATCGCCGCCGCCCTCGTCGGGTACCTCGTCCTCGCGCGGCTCTACCCCGAGAGGTTCTGACACCGGCGCGATGACGGACGGACGACCCGGACAGCTGAAGATCTACCTCGGAGCGGCACCGGGGGTCGGCAAGACCTGCCGCATGCTCGACGAAGGGCTCCGCAGGGCCGCCCGCGGCGCGGACGTCGTCATCGGCTACGTGGAGTGCCGCGGGCGGCCGCACACCGAGGCAGCGCTGGCGCAGGCGCGGGCCGGCGGCGTGACGGCCGTCGACCCCGCCCGCCGCTCCTGCCGGGGCGGCGAGTTCACCGAGCTCGACCTGGACGCGCTGCTCGCCCGCCGCCCCCAGGTCGCCCTCGTCGACGACCTGGCCCACGCCAACGTGCCGGGCGCGGGCCGAAACCCCCGGCGCTGGCAGGACGTCGACCGGCTGCTCACCGCCGGGATCGACGTCGTGACCACGGTCAACATCCAGCACATGGAGTCCCTCAACGACGTCGTCGAGAAGATCACCGAGGTGCCGCAGGCCGAGACCGTGCCCGACGAGGTGGTGCGCCGCGCCCACCAGATCGAACTCGTCGACGTCGCCCCCGAGGCGCTGCGCCGCCGGATGGCGCACGGCAACATCCACGCCCCCGAGGACGTCGACGCGGCCCTCGCCCACGCCTTCCGCCCCGGCAACCTCACGGCCCTGCGCCAGCTCGCCCTGCTCTGGCTGGCCGACCGGGTCGACGAGACCCTCCAGGCCTACCGCTCCGAACACGGCATCGGCGGCGTGTGGGAGACCCGCGAGCGCGTCGTCGTCGGCCTCACCGGCGGGCCCGAGGGCGACACCCTGGTCCGCAGGGCCGCCCGCATCGCCGACCGCTCGGCGGGCGGCGAACTGCTCGCCGTGCACATCACGCGCAGCGACGGCCTCGCCGCCGGGACCTCGCACGCGTCCCTGACCCGCCAGCGGCGCCTGGTGGAGGACCTCGGCGGCAGCTACCACTCGGTGGTCGGCGACGACGTGGCCGGTGCCCTCGTGGAGTTCGCACGCGCCGAGAACGCCACCCAGCTCGTCCTCGGCTCCAGTCGCCGCGGCCGCTTCGAGCGGTTCCTCACCGGGCGCGGCACCGGCGAGACCGTCGTGGCCCTCTCCGGGGCCATCGACGTCCACACCGTCACGCACGAACGCGCCGGGCACGGCACCCTCCTGCCTTCCCGCAGACGCACCCTGTCGGGCCCGCGCCGCGTCGCGGGCCCGGTGGCGGGGCTGCTCCTGCCCCTCGCCCTGACCTTCCTGCTCGACCTGGACGCCGCCCGCGACCGCCTCAACCTCACCAGCGAGGCGCTGCTCTTCCTGCTCGCCGTGGTGGGCGTGGCCTGCATCGGCGGCGTGGCCTCGGCGGTGGTCGCGTCCGTGACCGCGTCGCTGCTGCTCAACTACTGGTTCATGCCGCCCGTCGGGCACTTCACCCTTGGCGATCCCAACAGCGTCCTCGCGCTCGTGGTCTTCGCGATCGTCGCGGCCACCGTCGCCGCCGTCGTCGACCGCTCGCTGCGCCTGTCCCGGCGCTCGGCGCGCGCCACCGCGGAGGCCGAGACGATGTCGGCGCTCGCGGGCACCATCGTGCGCGGCGGCCGGCCCGTCCCCGCCCTCCTCGAACGGGCCCGCGAGGCCTTCGGCGTGGCCGCCGCCGAGCTCGTCGACCTGCCGCCCGACACCACCGACGACCAGGTGACCGCCGTGCCTGCGGGCACCGACGCCTACCTGGTGCTGCGCGGCCGCACCCTGCCCGCCGCCGACCGGCGCGTGCTCGCCGCGTTCGCCGCGCACGTCGGCGCCGCCGTGGAGCGGGCCCGGCTCGCCGAGGCCGTCGCCGAGGTGGAGCCGGTCAAGGCCGCCGACCGGATGCGCACGGCCCTGCTGCGGGCCGTCGGCCACGACCTGCGCACCCCGCTGGCCGCCGCCCTCGCCGCGATCGGCTCGCTGCGCAGCCCCGACCTGGACTTCTGCGAGCAGGACCGGCAGGAGCTCCTCGCCACCGCCGAGGAGTCCCTGACCCGCCTCAACCGGCTCGTCGACAACCTGCTCGACATGAGCCGCCTCCAGGCGGGCGCGCTCCGCCTCGAACTGCGCGCCACCGCCCTCGAAGAGGTCCTCGGGCCCGCCCTCGACTCGCTGCCGGTGGCCTGCCCCGTGGACACCGGCGGCCTGGAGGAGATCCCCGCCGTCCTCGCCGACCCGCCGCTCCTGGAGCGCGTCCTCGCCAACCTCGTCAACAACGCCGCCCGGCACACCCCGCCCGGCGGCCGGGTCCTGGTCACCGCGAGCGCCCTCGCGGGCCGGGTCGAGGTGCGCGTCGTCGACCGGGGCCCCGGCCTCCCGGCCGCCGACCGCGACCGCGTCTTCGAGCCCTTCCAGCGGCTCGGCGACACCGACAACACCACGGGCCTCGGCCTCGGCCTGGCCCTGTCCCGCGGCCTCGCCGAGGCGATGGACGGCACCCTCACGCCGGAGGACACCCCCGGCGGGGGGCTCACGATGGTCCTCTCGCTGCCCTTCGCCGGGCACTTCGCCGAGGTCAACGGTGCACACCGGGGAAGCGTCTGGCATTCTGAGCGCCTTTGAGTGATGGGCGCATCCATCGCACCCGAGCGCAGAGACGAGACACCGAGATATATGGCACGCGGCAAGCTGCGGATCTATCTGGGGGCGGCACCGGGCGTCGGTAAGACGTACGCGATGCTGTCCGAGGCCCACCGTCGCATCGAGCGCGGCACGGACTGCGTGGTGGCGTTCGTCGAGCACCACGGGCGGCCGCGCACGGAAGTGATGCTGCACGGCCTGGAGGTCGTACGGCGCAAGGAGCTGGAGTACCGGGGCGCCACCTTCACCGAGATGGACGTCGACGCCGTCCTGGAGCGGGCCCCGGCCGTCGCGCTCGTCGACGAACTCCCGCACACCAACGTGCCGGGCTCGCGCAACGCCAAGCGCTGGCAGGACGTCGAGGAACTCCTCGCGGCGGGCATCGACGTCATATCCACGGTCAACATCCAGCACCTGGAATCGCTGGGTGACGTGGTGGAGTCGATCACGGGGGTGCGGCAGCGCGAGACGGTGCCGGACGAGGTGGTGCGGCGCGCGGACCAGATCGAGCTGGTGGACATGTCGCCGCAGGCGCTGCGGCGGCGGATGGCGCACGGCAACATCTACAAGGCGGACAAGGTCGACGCGGCCCTGTCGAACTACTTCCGGCCGGGCAATCTGACGGCGCTGCGGGAGCTGGCGCTGTTGTGGGTGGCCGACCGGGTCGACGAGTACCTCCAGCAGTACCGGGGCGAGCACAACATCCGCTCGACCTGGCAGGCCCGCGAGCGCATCGTCGTCGGCCTCACCGGAGGCCCCGAGGGCCGCACCCTGCTGCGGCGCGCCGCCCGGCTCGCCGAGAAGGGCGCGGGCGGCGAGGTCCTCGCGGTCTACATCGCCCGCAGCGACGGTCTGACCGCGGCCTCGCCCAAGGAGCTCGCCGTCCAGCGCACCCTGGTCGAGGACCTCGGCGGCTCCTTCCACCAGGTGATAGGGGAGGACATTCCCGCGGGCATCCTGGAGTTCGCCCGGGGCGTCAACGCCACCCAGATCGTCCTCGGTGTCTCGCGCCGCAAGGCCTGGCAGTACGTCTTCGGGCCCGGCGTCAGCGCCACCGTGGCCCGCGAGTCGGGGCCCGACCTGGACGTCCACCTCGTCACCCACGACGAGGTCGGCACCGGCACGGGCCTGTCCAGCACGCCGCGCACCGCCCGGCTCAGCCGCAACCGCCTCATCTGGGGCTGGCTCATCGGCATGGTCGGCCCGGTGCTGCTCGCCCTGCTGCTGCGCGGCGTCGCACCGGGCCTCGGCCTCGCCAACGACATGCTGCTGTTCCTGACCCTCACGGTCGCGGCGGCCCTGCTCGGCGGCATGCTCCCGGCCCTCGCCTCCGCGGCCTTCGGCTCCCTGCTGCTCAACTACTACTTCACGCCACCCGTCCACCACGTACTGATCTCCAACCCCAGGAACATCGTCGCCCTGGTGATCTTCATAGGGGTCGCGGTGTCCGTGGCGTCCGTGGTCGACCTCGCGGCCCGGCGCACCCACCAGGCCGCGCGCCTGCGCGCCGAGTCGGAGATCCTCTCCCACCTCGCGGGCAGCGTGCTGCGCGGCGAGAACGGTCTCGCCTCGCTCCTGGAGACCGTCCGGGAGACCTTCGCGATGGAGGCCGTGGCCCTCCTGGAGCGCGAGAACGACACGGCGCCCTGGACCTGCGCGGGCAGCGTCGGCACCCGCAAGCCCGCGGACCGCCCGGAGTACGCCGATGTGGACATGCCGGTGGGCGACACCATGTCGCTCGCGCTCACCGGGCGCGTGCTGCCCGCCGAGGACCGCCGCGTGCTCGGCGCGTTCGCCGCGCAGGCCGCGGTGGTCCTCGACCGGCAGCGCCTGCAGTCCGAGGCCGACCAGGCCCGCGCCCTCGCCGAGGGCAACCGCATCCGCACCGCCCTGCTCGCCGCCGTCAGCCACGACCTGCGCACCCCCCTCGCCGGGATCAAGGCGTCGGTGTCCAGCCTGCGCTCCGACGACATCGAGTGGTCCGAGGAGGACCGGGCGGAACTCCTGGAGGCGATCGAGGCGGGCGCCGACCGGCTCGACCACCTGGTCGGCAACCTCCTGGACATGTCGCGCCTCCAGACCGACACGGTCCAGCCGATCGTCCGCGAGATCGACCTCGACGAGGTGGTGCCGCTCGCCCTGGAGGGCATGGCGGCGCCCGCCGAGCACGTCGTCCTCGACATCCCCGAGGACCTGCCGATGGTGGCCGCGGACAAGGGCCTCCTGGAGCGCGCCGTCGCCAACGTCATAGAGAACGCCCTGAAGTACAGCCCCGAGGGCGAGCCCGTCCTCGTCGCCGCCAGCACCATGGCCGACCAGGTGCAGCTGCGCGTCGTGGACCGCGGCCCCGGCGTCCCCGACGACGCCAAGGACCGCATCTTCGAGCCGTTCCAGCGCCACGGCGACGCCCCGCGCGGCGCCGGGGTGGGCCTCGGCCTCGCCGTCGCCCGCGGCTTCACCGAGGCCCTCGGCGGCACCCTGACCGCCGAGGACACCCCCGGCGGCGGGCTCACCATGGTCCTGGTCCTGCGGACGGCCCCCGGGCGGCCGAGGCCCCGGACGGACCTCCCGGCGGCGGCCACGTCGTAGCGCGCGGCGGGTCAGCCGAGCCGCACCGTGACCTTCTGGGTGGTGCCCCGGGTGCCCGCGAGGTCGCCGAAGACGAGCGTCAGCGAGCCGCCCGTCGCGGCCGAGGTCACGGTGGCGGGCCGGCCCGTGACCTCGGCGACCGGCCGGTGCCAGGTCACCGTCAGGCCGCCGCCCGGGGCCCGGGTCGGGTCGCTGACGCACACGGTGGCCGTGCCGTCGGGCCGCTCGGTGACGAGGACGGAGCAGGCGGCGCTCGCGGCGAGCGGTCCCGCCGCGCCGCCCGCCCAGAAGTTCGCGGCCGTGCAGCCGAGCGAGGGCACGTCGATGCCCTGCGCCGTGTCCGTGTTGGCGAGGATCCGCAGCCAGCCGACGGCCGCCGCCCGCTCGGCGGTGCGGTCCGCGCTCGCGCCGGGCAGCAGCAGATACGCGTACGACCCGCTGGTGGGGTCGGTGCCGTGGTCCACGTACAGCGTGAGGAAGGTGCGGGTGAGGGGCGTCGCGGAGCCGCCCCGGTTGATGTCGCTCCACTTGCCGGTGCGCTGTTCCCGCAGGGCCTTCACGGTGGCGCCGCCGGGGAAGACATAGCCGCCGTGCCCGCCGATGTGCGCCCACCGGGCGCCGGTCAGCGTCTGCGCCCAGGGCGTGGCGACGGGTTTGGGGACGCCGTCGGCCTGGAAGGGGGCGCGGCCTGCCGTCCCCAGGTTGCGGTTCTCGACCGTCGACTCCACCGCCGTGCCGTCCGTGCAGCTGATGCCCGCGCCCAGGCACACGATGGTGTCGTCCAGGCAGAACCACGACTTCCGCGCCGACAGGGTGCTCAGCAGCCCCTTCAGATGCTGCCCGAGCGCGGCCCGCTGTCCGTCCGTGGCGCCGCCCACCCAGCGCACGGCCGGCCGCGCGGCGCCCCAGTCCCCGCCCGCCCCGTCCGCGAGGACCGTGCGCGAGACGGTGGTGCCGGGCAGCCGGTAGGGGTCGACGGTGGGCCAGTAGGCGTCGCTGTACTGACCGTTGGCATAGGTGTCGCCCCACCAGGCGAGCAGGCCCGAGCCGGTGTGCCAGCCGCGCAGGTTCTCGCCGTTGCCGGTCTCGTAGTACGTGATGCGGGAGTCGGCCATGCTGAGGGACGCGGCCCAGCCGGGGCGCCGGTGCGTGGCCCGCGCCATCTCGGGGAAGAGCCGGTGGCCGGTCGGCTCGGGCACCGGGGCGGTCCCCGCGTCGTCCTCGACGTCCTTGAGGCGGGCCAGGGCGGCGATGCCGAGCTGCGGGTCGGCGAGCGCCGGGCTGTAGTGGTCGCGGCGCATCCAGCCCTTCACCAGGCTGCGCCAGCGGGCCCGTTCGGCGGCGGACGCGCCCTGTCCGAGCAGCAGCACCGACGCCAGGATCGGATGGCCGCGTAGATGGTCGTCGGCCTGGACGCGCCGGTCGTCGGAGGCGGCGACGCCCCGGCTGAGCGCACGGCCCGCGACGCAGTCCATCACCAGGCCGTTGTAGAGGAACGGCGCCCACGCGTGCTCCACGGCGTCGAACACGATCTGCAGGCCGGGGTCCGTCACCGCCCAGGGCGAGTCGGCGAGCAGCGCGAACAGCAGGCCGAGCCCGCCGAGCAGCACCGCACCGTAGGAGCCCGTGTAGGGCACGGTGGTGTGCTGGATGAACGAGCCGTCGCGGTACAGGCCGTCGCCGCTGCTCACGTACGGGAAGACCGGTGACAGGGCGTCCCGGGCCAGGGCTAGCTTCGCCGGAGTCGCGCCCACGGCCCCGCGCAGCGCGAGCACCCGGCACAGGTCCACGCGGTTGGCGCCCGTGCTGGTGCCGGTGTAGTGCGCGACCGCCGCGTCGGGCACGAAGTGGTCGACCGCCGCGCAGAACCGGGCCACCTGCTGTGCCGACAGCGCGTCGTACAGCAGCACGCAGGTGTCGAGCAGCGCCTGCGGGGCGCCGATCTGCCAGCTCCACCAGTTGCCGAAGCGCGTCGTGCGCTCGTTGTAGACCTGCGCGTACAGATGGTCGAGCCCGGTGAGGACGTCGGCCCGCAGCCCGGCGTCCCCGGTCAGGCCGGTGCCCGGCTGGCAGGAGGCCTGCGCCATCGAGGCGAGCCGGGCGTAGCTGGCCACGACGTTGGCGGAGTACGCGAACGAGTCCTGGTCGGTGTCCGGTTCGGGGTCGGCGTACGGCAGGTCGGGCCAGAGGGAGCCGCTCGCCGGGGCCATGGCCGAACGCCACCGCCGGGCCGCCTCGCCGAGCCCGGCGAGGCGGCCCTTGAAGGGCTCGGCGGTCGGCGTGAACCCCTCGCCGAGGACGAGGGTCCGCCAGGTGGCGCGCAGTTCGGCGTACGCGTCCCCGGCCGAGGCCCGGGCGGCGGGCCCGCCGGGGGCGCCGAGCGCGAGGGCGGCGGTGCCGGTGGTCAGCAGGAAGGCGCGGCGGGGCCATGAGGGCATGCGGGACTCCCGGGAGACGAAGGGGGAGCAGCAGGAGCAGGAGCAGGGGGTGCACGGGGTGCAGAGGCGTGCGGCGCGGCCTGGCAAGCGCTTTCTAGCATGCGGCGGCGGGCCCCTCAAGCCCCTGCGGCCCTCCTTCTCAGCTCCCGTCCCGCGGGGTCTGCTGCTGTGCGGCCCGTTCCAGGAAGCGCAGGAGTTCGACGGGGAAGGGCAGGACGAGGGTGGAGTTCTTCTCGGCGGCGACGGCGACGACGGTCTGGAGCAGGCGCAGCTGGAGGGCGGCGGGCTGCTCGGACATCTCCTTGGCGGCTGCGGCGAGTTTCTTGGAGGCCTGGAGTTCGGCGTCGGCGTTGATGACGCGGGCGCGGCGTTCGCGGTCGGCCTCGGCCTGGCGGGCCATGGAGCGCTTCATGGTCTCGGGCAGGGAGACGTCCTTGATCTCGACGCGGTCGATCTGCACGCCCCAGCCGATGGCGGGGCTGTCGATCATCAGCTCCAGGCCCTGGTTGAGCTTTTCGCGGTTGGACAGCAGGTCGTCCAGGTCGCTCTTGCCGATGATCGAGCGCAGCGACGTCTGGGCCGTCTGGGAGACGGCGAAGCGGTAGTCCTCGACCTGCACGACCGCGTTGGCGGCGTCGACGACCTTGAAGTAGACGACCGCGTCGACCCGGACGGTGACGTTGTCCCGGGTGATGCCCTCCTGCGCGGGCACGGGCATCGTCACGATCTGGAGGTTGACCTTGCGCATCCGGTCCACGATCGGCACGACCATCGTGAACCCGGGCGGCCGCGGCGAGCCGTGCAGCCGCCCGAGCCGGAACACGACACCGCGCTCGTACTGCTTGACGACACGCGCCGCCGACGCCGCGTACACCAGACCGGCGGACGCCGTGGCCGCGCCCGCCACGACCAGTTCCTCCAGCATGACGACCCCCTGTCGGTCGAGCCGTCCGGGATCGCTGAATTGTCCCGTGTTTAACGATACGCCCGGGGGCGGGGGCGAGGACCTGCCCCCGGCGCGACCCTCAGGCGGCCTCGGGCCGTGACGCGTACAGGCGGGTGTAGTAGCGGCCCGCGGCTTCGAAGCCGGTGGGGTCGGCGCCCGTGGCGGCGACCCGGGCGACGGCGTCGCGCTGCTCGGCGGGGCCGGTGAACAGGCGCTGCGGGTAGAGGCGGTGCGGGTCCGTCGTGGTGGTGAGGCCGTGCGCGGCGAGGCTCTCGGCGATCCGGTCGTAGGGCACCGTGCGCAGTACGAACGCGCTGACCCACAGGGGGAGCCGGACGTGGGCGAGGAGCGCGTCGAAGGTGCGGTACGAGACGTAGCCGATGCCTCCGGTGACGGTGATCAGACCGACGCGGCCGAGGGCGCGGGCCAGGCCGGGGCTGGGCGGGACCCGCTCCAGGTTCTCCGCATAGGCCTCGTCGAGCAGACCGACGGCCAGGGCGTAGGCCGTGGCCCGCGCCGCCGTGTCGACGCCGATGATCCGCACCGCGTCCGGGCGGCGCCGCTCGGCGTAGAACTCCTTGTCGCGGTCCAGGAGTTCACCCGGCGTGAGCCGGTCCGCCGCCTCGTCGGTGTAGTGCGCGTACAGGTCGTCGAGCGTCAGGTCGTGGTTCAGGAGCGCCGCGTTGATGCCGTACGAGCAGCACAGGTCGAGGACCGTGATGCGCTCGCCGCCCGCGCCGGGCGGGCCCTTCTGCTCCCGCTCGGCGAGCGTGCGGCGGAAGACGTCCTGGGCGTGCTGCGGGATCTCGTAGGCGAAGGGCGCCAGGCGGCGGAAATACGACCTCGGGTCGGGGCGGTCGTAGATGTCGTCGAAGCGGGTCTTGCCGGCCATTTCAGCCATCGCCGGGCCGGCGCCGTCGGGCGTCCTGCGTGCGCACATGGGGGTACCTCCGGGGCGTGAGTTCGGGTGTGCGGCAGTCGAAGCTCTACCCGACGCGTTTCCCGGCCCGGTAGACCGCGTGGCGGTTCCCGGCCAGGGGGACTCATTAGGCTGTGCCGGTGTTCACCTCCCAGGGCCCCTCGCTCCGCGAACTGGCCGTGCAGGCGCTGTCCTCCACCGAGCACGGCTACGACCTGCTGGCTCCCAAGTTCGACCGCACGCCGTTCCGCACGCCCGACCGCATCCTGGAGGCGACCGCCGACGCCCTGCGTCCACTTGGCCCGTTCCCGGCGGGTCTCGACGTGTGCTGCGGCACCGGGGCGGGCGTGCGGACGCTGCTGCCGCTGTGCCGGGAGCGGGTCACCGGCGTCGACTTCAGCGCCGGGATGCTGGCCGAGGCGCGGGCGGCCCTCGCCGCGCCGGAGCCGGGGCCGACGGTGGACTGGGTGCGGGCCGACGCCCGCGCGCTGCCGTTCGCCGGAGCCTTCGACGTGGCCGTCAGCTTCGGCGCGTTCGGCCACTTCGTGCCGTCCGAGCGGCCCGGGCTGTTCGCCCAGGTGCACCGGGCGCTGCGCCCCGGCGGCCTGTTCGCCTTTCCCCTCGGCGCACCCCAGCCACTCACGTCACCATGGTACTGGGCCATGCTCGGCTTCGACTCGGCGATGCGGGTGCGCAACGCGCTGTGGCGGCCGCCCTTCGTCATGTACTACCGCACGTTTCCGCTGGCCGGGGTGCGGGCCGATCTGGAGCGCGCCGGGTTCGCGGTACGGCTGCTTCCGCTGGCGGAGTTCGGACGCAGGGACGACGGCAGCCCGCGCTGGCGCCTGGTGGTGGCGCGCAAGGGGTGAGCCGCTCGCCCGGTGCGCGCTCCCGCGCACGCCTGTCGGGTCAGTCGGCGGCGGCCGTCGCCCCGTCGTCGTACGCCGCCCGCGCGGCGAGCACCTCGTCCATGTGGTCCTCGGCCCAGCCCTTGATCGCCCCCATGAGACCGGCCAGGCTCTCGCCGACCGGCGTGAGCGCGTAGCTGACGCGGACCGGCACGGCCGGGGTGACGGTGCGGCTCACCAGGCCGTCGCGCTCCAGGTTGCGGAGGGTCTGGGTGAGCATCTTCTGGCTGACACCCGCGAGGCGGCGGGCCAGCTCGCTGTAGCGGTGCGGTCCGTCGGCCAGGGCCGTCAGGGCGAGCGAGACCCACTTGTCGGCGATGCGGTCGAGGAGCTGGCGGGTGGGGCACTGCGCGACGAAGGCGTCGTACGCGGCCCGCGCCTCGGCGCGGCGCTGGGCGGCGGTCCGGGTGGCCACGGGGTCTCCTCCGGGTGACATAGGCACTCTGAAGTGCGTGCTTCCCTACGGAGAGCAACTCTCCCTACGTTGGGCGTTGAGGTCAACCGGCCGCCGACGGGGCGGCGGGGCCGACGGCGGAGGAGCGGGGCTATGAGCGCGACGACGGTGATGCGGGCAGCGGTGGTGCGGGTGCCGGGCGGACCGGAGGCCGTGGAGCTCACGCGGGTGCCGGTGCCCGCACCGGGCCCCGGCCAGGTGCGGATCCGCGTGGCGGCGGCGACCGTCAACCCCGTGGACCTGCTGACCCGCTCCGGCGCCCTCGTGGCGGCCGGGCGGATGGCGCCGCGCGCGACGACCGGCCTCGGCTGGGACGTGGCCGGGACGGTGGACGCGACGGGCCCGTCCGTGACCGCCCTCGCCGTGGGCGACGAGGTCATCGGCCTGCGCGACCTGCTGGACGTCTCCCTCGGGACGTACGCCGAGTACGTGGTCCTGGACGCGACGGCGGTGGCCCCGGCGCCCGAGGGGCAGCCGCCGGCGGCGGCCGCCACCCTGCCCCTGAACGGGCTCACGGCCTGGCAGTCCCTTGCCGCCCTCGACCTGCCGCCCGGGGCGCCGCTGGTGGTGACGGGCGCGGCGGGGGCCGTCGGCGGGTACGCCGTGGAGCTGGCGGCGCTGCGCGGCCTGCGGGTGCTGGCGGTCGCGGGCGCGGCGGACGAGGGCCTGGTGCGGGGCCTGGGCGCCGAGTGGTTCGTGCCCCGGGACGTCCCGGACCTGGCGGCGGCGGTGCGGTCGGCCGTGCCGGGCGGCGCGGCCGGGGCCCTGGACGCGGCGGGTGTCGGGCTGCCCGCGCTCGCGGCCGTGCGGGGCGGCGGGGCGTTCGTGGCGGTGGCGGCGGACGCCCCGCCCGGCCTGCGGGGCATCCGCTCCCGGAACCACTGGATCGCGGCGGACGGCGCGGCCCTGGGGCAGCTGTCCGCCCTGGCGGCGGCGGGCCGCCTCACGCTGCGCGTGGCCGACACGCTGCCCCTGGCCCGCGCGGCCGAGGCCCACGCCCGCCTCGCGGCGGGCGGCCTGCGCGGCCGTCTCGTCCTGCTCCCCTGAGGGCCCGGTCAGGGCCCGGTCCCCGAGGGCTAGGCCCGTGTCCCGAAAGCCCGCCGGTACGCCTGCGGGCTGACCCCCGCGACCCGCTTGAAGCGGTCGCGGAACGCCGTCGGCGAGCCGAAGCCGACCTGCGCGGCGATGCGTTCCACCGGGTGGGCGGTGGTCTCCAGGAGGTGCTGGGCCCGGCGCACCCGCGCCCGGTGCAGCCATTGCAGCGGCGTCGTGCCGGTCTGCTCGCGGAAGCGGCGCAGCAGCGTGCGGCTGCTCAGGCCCGCGTGCGCGGCGATGTCGTCGAGGGTCAGCTCGCGGGCCGCGTTCTCGTCGAGCCAGGCGAGCAGCGGCTCCAAGGCCTGGCCGCGGGGGTGCGCCGGAGGCTGGTTGACGATGAACTGGGCCTGGCCGCCCTCGCGTTCCAGCGGCATCACGGACGCGCGCGCGGCGTCGGCGGCGACCGCCGAGCCGTAGTCGCGGCGGATCATGTGCAGACACAGGTCCATCCCGGCGGCCGCGCCCGCGGAGGTGAGGATCTGGCCGTTGTCCACGTACAGGACGTCCGGGTCGACGTCGATGTCCGGGTAGGCGGCGGCCAGTTGCTCGGCCGCGTACCAGTGCGTGGTGGCCCGCAGCCCCTTGAGCAGCCCGGCCTGTGCGAGCACGAACGTGCCGACGCAGACCGAGGCGATCCGGGTGCCCGCGCCGGCCGCCTCGCGGAGCGCGTCCAGGACGTCCTCGCGCACCGGCGCCGAGGGGTCGTGCACGCCCGGCACGATCACCGTGTCGGCTTCGGGGAGCGCGCTCAGGCCGTAGGGCGCCCGCAGCGCGAACGCGCCGCCCGCGTCGACCTCCTCCTCGGCCGCGCACACCCGCACCCGGTAGCCGGAGCGCTCGCCGGGCAGCCGGGTGCGGGCGAAGGCGTCGATGGGCATCGCCAGGTCGGAGGGGATGACGTCGTCCAGGGCGAGGACCGCGACCGTGTGCATGGCGGCAACGTACGACATCACCGGTTTCCCGCCAACCCGGAGCGCGGGACGCGGACAGCGCCCGACCAGGCCTTCCCCGGCCCGCGCACCCCCTGGGCCCGCCCCGCCGCGTACTGGCGATATCCCGTTGAAAGCTGTCATTCCAGCCGCTGTCGAGGCGCGGCGCGCCCTGGCTAGCCTCGGCGGTGCCCGAGCCCCTCGGCACGGCTCCCTCACCACGGAACGGAACCCCGGCATGCGCGTGCAGGCAGTACTCTTCGACGGCTTCGACCCGCTGGACGTCCTCGGCCCACTGGAGGTCCTGTACGCGGGCGGGCACGCGACCGACGGCGCGCTCACCGTGGAACTGGTCTCGGCGGAGGGGCCCCGCGACGTCCCCAGCGGTCTGGCGCCGATCAGCCTCAGGGCCACGGCGCGGCTCGACCCCTCCCGTGCCGGCCTGGTGCTCCTGCCGGGCGCCGCCGGGGCGACCGAACAGCGCGACCCCGACGACGACAGCATCCCCGCACGGCTCGGGCGCACGCTGCGCACCGGCCTGCCCGGGCTCCTCGGCGACGCCCTGGCCCGCCCCGGCGTGACGGTGGCCACCGTCTGCGGCGGCTCGCTGCTCCTGGCCCTGGCCGGGCTCATCGAGGGCCGCCCCGCCACCGGGCACCACGCCGCCCTGGACGGCATGGCCGGGCTCGGCGTGCGCACCGTGCGGGCCCGTGTCGTCGACGACGGCGACCTGGTCACGGGCGGCGGCGTCACCTCGGGCCTCGACCTCGGCCTGTACCTGCTCGAGCGGGAGTTCGGGCCGCGCGTCGCCCACGCCGTCGAGGAGCTCTTCGCCCACGAGCGCCGCGGCGTGGTCTGGAGCGACACCGGCACCGAGCCCGTCGCGATCTGAAGCCCCCTGTCCCGCCGCCCAGCCGAGAGCCCCTGATGTCGAAACTCTTCCTCGCCCTGCACGTACTCGCGGCCATCGTCGCCGTGGGCCCCGTCACCGTCGCCGCCAGCATGTTCCCCAAGGTCCTGCGCGAGGCCCTGGCCGCCCCCGACGACCCGCGGCCCGTCACCACGCTGCGCACCCTGCACCGCATCAGCCGCGTCTACGGAGGCCTCGGCATCGCCGTGGTGGCCTTCGGCTTCGCCACCGCGAGCAGCATGGACGTCCTGGGCAGCCCGTGGCTGATCACGTCGATCGGGCTGACCTTCCTGGCGGCCCTGGTCCTGATGCTGCTGGTGCTGCCCCGTCAGGAGGCCGCCCTGGCGGCGGTGACCGGGCCGGGGCCCGATGCCGCGCCGCGGGCCGAGGACGGCACGGCCCGCGCGGCCGAGGGCGCCGTCGCGGTGCGGCCCGACGCGCGGGCGAGCGCCCGACTCGCCATGGCCACCGGGATCTTCAACGTCCTGTGGGCGACCGTCACCATCCTGATGATCGTCCGGCCGGGCTCCACGACGGGAGCCTGACGCCCCCGCCCCTCAGGCCAGCAGCCGCGCCTGTCGGGCGGACACGGCGTGGGCGAAGCCGTCCCCCGCCGCCCAGCGGGCCACCTCGCTCACGGCGAGGTCGGTCAGGCGCCGCCACTCGTTGCCCTGCGACCCGGCGAGGTGCGGGGTGAGCAGGGCGTTCTCGCAGTCCCACAGCGGATGTCCGGGAGGCAGCACGTCGGGGTCCGTGACGTCGAGCACGGCCCGGATCCGCCCCGCCGTCACGGCCTCGGTGAGCGCGTCCTGGTCGACGACGGCCCCGCGCGCGGTGTTGATGAGCACCGCGTCCCGGCGCAGGGCGGCGATGAGGTCCCGGCCGACGAGCCCGCGCGTCTCGGGCAGCAGCGGCGTGTGCACGCTCACGACGTCGCTCTGCGCGAACAGCTCCCGCAGGCCCACGCCGCGCACGCCGAGGGCGGCCGCCCGCGCCGCGTCGACGTACGGGTCGTGCAGCAGGATCCGCAGGTCGTACGGGCGCAGCAGCTCGATGACGCGCCTGCCGACGTGCGAGGCGGACAGGATCCCCACGGTGCGGCCGTGGTTGCCGAGCGCGCGGGGCGTGCGCATCGGGTCGTCGGGGCGGCGCGCGGCGGTGTAGGCACGGGCCCGCTCCAGGACGTGCTTGCCCGTGAGCAGGACCATCGCGACCGTGTACTCGGCGACCGGCAGGGCGTTGGCGGCGGCCGCCGACGACACCTGCACGCCGCGCTCCCAGCAGGCGTCCGTGACGTGTCCCCGCACGGAGCCCGCCGTGTGCACGACGGCCCGCAGGCCGGGCGCGGCGGCGAGCGCGGCCGCGTCGAGCGGCGGGCAGCCCCAGCCGGTGACGAGCACCTCGACCCGGCCGAGGACGGCCCGGGCCGCCGCCGTGCCGAAGTCGTCGAGCAGCGGGGGATACGTCAGGTCGCAGACGGCGTCGAGCGCGGCGAGCGCCTGCTCGTCGAGGACGGCGGCTGCGGCGTCGCGCGCCATGGCGAGCGCGGCACGCGGCCGGGATGCGGGGCGGGGCTGCGGCGTGGTCATGGGCCCCAGATATACGGGGTGCGGTCCGCGCGGCACAGGAGGAGGCCGGACAGGCCGGGGCGTGCCGGGCTCAGTCGCCCGCGCTCGGGACGCCGAGCCTGACCCGGTAGCCGCCGTCCGGGGTGGGGCCCGCCTGGAAGGTGCCGTGCAGCAGGTCCGCGCGCTCGCGCAGGCCGATGAGGCCCTGCTGGGAGCCGGGCAGCGGCAGCGAGGGGCGGGTGGGCGGGGTGTTGGTGACCGTGACCCCGAACTCCTCGCCGTCGTCCCACAGGTGGACGCGGGCGCGGGCGCCGGGCGCGTGCTTGCGCACGTTGGTGAGCGCCTCCTGCACGGTGCGGTACACGGCGCGCTGCGCGGGCGTCGCGATGTCCGGCGGCAGCGCGCCGGTCAGCTCCGCCTCGATGCCGCTGGAGCCGACCAGGGTCCGCAGGTCGGCGAGGGTGGGCTGCGGGGTGAGCTCGGTGGCCCGGCCGCCGGAGGCGCGCAGCAGCGTGACCATGTGCCGCAGCTCGTCGAGGGTGTTGACGCTCAGGGAGCGGATCGTGCGGGCCGCCTCCCGCGAGTCGGTGTCCTTGGCGGCGACCTGCCAGGCGCCCGCCCGCACCGCGATCAGCGACACCTGGTGCGAGACGACGTCGTGCATCTCGCGGGCCAGCTGTGCCCGTTCCTGGGCGAGCACGGCCTGCGCGTGCAGCGCCCGCTCGTGCTCGCGCGCCTGTTCGATCTCGGCCAGTCGGCGCGACAGGTCCCGGCGCGCCTGGGTGAGCTGGCCGAGCAGCACGGGGGCGGCCGCGGTCGTCAGCGTGTAGACGAAGTAGATCAGGGTCCAGGTCTGGTCGTCGGAGGCGAGCGAGCTCGGCGGCCACGGGAAGGCGGACGCGGCGGCCGACAGGATCGCGCAGATGGCGAGGAGCCTGCGGTCCCGTGTCCGGTCGGCCAGCGTGAACAGGGCGGCGAACGGCGGCACCGTGAGCTCCACCATCACGCTGGAGGGCAGCGTGAGCAGCACGACGAGGAGCGGGAACCGCCGCCGGAGCAGCAGCGCGAGACAGGCCACCGTCGCCGCGGTCAGCGCCCCCGGAGTCTCGTCGTAGCCGTCGGTGGTGAAGCCCAGGTCGATCACCGCGCAGACGAAGACGACCAGGTCGACGAGGTACGGCGGCACCCGCCGCGGCCGCCTGGCCCGCAGCGCCGCGAGCGCGCCCCGACGGCGCGCCGGGGGACGCGACGCCCGCCGGTCCGCCGCCGGGCTGTCGCCCGAGGGGTGTGCCCCGCCCTGGTCCGCCGAGGAGACCGACGTGTCGGGCGTCGGCGGCGGGGTGTCCCCGTCCTGCTGCCGGTCGCTCACCCGGGCTCCTCCGCGCGGCCTCCCGCGTCCAGGAGCCCGGCGCGCTCGGCCAGCAGGGCCGCCTGGACGCGGCTGGTGACGCGGAGCTTGGTCAGGATGGCGCTCACGTGGTCCTTGACGGTGCCCGCGCTGAGGTGGAGGCGGGTGCCGATGTCGGCGTTGGTCAGGCCCTCGGCGATGAGGACGAGGACGTCGCGCTCCCGGCCGGTGAGGCGCTCCACGCGGGCCCGGTCCGCACCCGAGGCGGCGGAGCCGCCGGGCCCGGGGTGGGCGCGCAGCATGGACCGCGACGCCTTGGGCGACATCACCACGCCGCCCGCCGCGAGGGTGCGCACCAGCTGGGCGAGCTGGTCGGGCTCGGTGTCCTTGAGCAGGAACCCGGCCGCCCCGGAGCGCAGCGCGGTCACGATGTACTCGTCGGTGTCGAAGGTGGTCAGCATCGCCACGGCCGGGGCCTCGGGCAGCGACCGCAGCTCCCTGAGGACGGTGAGGCCGTCGACGTCCGGCATGCGGATGTCGAGCAGCACCACGTCGGGGCGCTCGCGCCGCACGGTGTCCACGGCGTCGCCCCCGGCGGCGGTCGCGACGACGTGCAGATCGTCGGCCGCGTTGAGGATGAGCTCGAACCCGGATCGCACCAGGGCCTCGTCGTCGACCACCACTACCCGGATCACGCCTGCCGCCTCGCCGTCGTCGTCCCGCGGACCGCCCGCCCGCGAGGGGGGCCGCCCTCGTGATCGTCCCCGTACGACTCTAGGCGGCGGCGCCGGTGGCGCGCGGGGGCGGTCCCGTACGGCAGCCACCCGGCGTGGGGGTTCCAGCCGTTCGGGGGGAGGGGCGGGCCGGGCGGCGGAGCGGCGCCGGACGACTGCCGGATACCCCGCGCGCGGCCCGCCGCCGAGGCTGAGCGGCATGACACAGAACGCAGTGGCCACGGCCCCGGCACCGGCCGCGCCACCGGTGGCCGAGGCGCGGTCGACCGGCCGTCTCATAGGCGTCGACCTCGCCCGTGGCCTCGCCGTCTTCGGCATGTACGCGGCCCATGTGGGGCCCGACCCCGCGACGGCGGGCGGGGTGCGGGGGTTCCTCATGGAGCTGGCGCACGGCCGGTCGTCCGCGCTCTTCGCGTTCCTCGCGGGCTTCTCCGTCGTCCTGATGACCGGGCGCCGGGCGCCCAGGACCGGCCGCGCGGGCCGCCAGGCCGTGGCGAAGGTCGTCCTGCGCGCCGTCGTCCTCCTCGTGCTCGGCACCGCGCTCACCATGAGCGGCACGCCGGTCGAGGTGATCCTCGCCTTCTACGGCCTGTACTTCCTGCTCGTCCTGCCGCTGTACCGCCTCTCGGCGCGCACGCTCGCCGAGATCGCCGTGGTGGCGGCGCTCGTGCTGCCCCAGCTCCTGTTCCTGATCGTGCGAGCGGTGTACTACGACGGTGCCCTCGGCGGCGGCTCCACGGGCCCCCTGGCCTGGCCCCGCACCGGGGACGGCCTGGTCTCGCTGCTGTTCACCGGCTCCTACCCGGCCCTGTCCTGGCTGCCCTTCGTCATCGCGGGCATGGCCGTGGCGCGGCTCGACCTGGCGGACACGGCCGTGCGGATCCGCCTGGCCGCCACCGGCGCGGGCCTGGCCGTGCTCGGCTACGGCGGGTCCTGGTTCGCCCTGCACCACCTGCCCGGCGTGGCGCAGGCCCTGGGCCGGGCGGGCTTCCCGGCCGGCGGGACGGGCACGGCGTGGTGGTCCGACGTCGCGGGCTGGCCCGAGGAGGACACCTGGGGCTGGCTGTTCGTCGCCGCGCCGCACAGCGAGACGACCCTGTCGATCGTGGCGAACACCGGGGTCGCCGTCGCCGTGCTCGCGCTGTGCCTGCTCGCCGCCGACGCGCTGCCGCGCTTCCGGCGTCTGGCGGGGCCGGTGATCGCGGTCGGCAGCATGTCGCTGACCGCGTACGTCCTGCACATCGTCGCCATCCGCTTCCTCGGCGGCGACGAACTGCCGCAGTCCACGCTCGTGCTGCTCGGGTTCGTCGTGGGCATCTGCGCGTTCGCGGCGCTGTGGACGCGGTTCTTCCGGCGCGGCCCGCTGGAGGCGCTGCTGCAGCGTACGACCAAGGTCGCGGACCGCGTCCCGTGACCGTCCTCGCGACCCCCGCCGAATGGCGGGGGTCGCTCCCGCCGTTCGGCGCCCCGGATTCAACCCCCGGCGGGACGCCTCGGGACCCGCACGGGCGGGAGGGTGTATGAGCCACGGACATCTCGGACAACACCCCACCCAAGGCCCACATGTGATCTAGCCCCCGGAGCGCACCCCAGCGCCCGCCCCCTACGCCACCCCCCCCTCGAAACGAAGCCCACGGGACAGCCCCCTCATGAAGATCACCTTCCTGCTCTACAACGCGTACGGCATCGGCGGCACCATCCGCGCGACGGCGAACCTCGCCACCGCGCTCGCCGAGCGCCACGAGGTCGAGGTCGTCTCGTACTACCGCACCGCCGACACCCCGAGCCTGCCCTTCGGGCCCGGCGTCACCCTGCGCCCCCTGGTCGACCTGCGCCCGGGCTCCCGGCACTACGACGGCCGCGACCCGGCCCAGCGCGCGTCCGGCACCGTGTGCCCGCACGACCTCATGTACAAGGGCAAGACGCCGCCCAGCAGGCTCGGCGAGACGCGGCTCGCCGAGCACCTGCGCCGCTCCGACGCGGACGTCGTCATCGCGACCCGCCCCTACCTGGTGTGCTTCCTCGCCGAGCACGGCCGCGCCGACCAGCTCCGCATCGGCCAGGAGCACGTCACCCACGACTTCCACCGCGCGGGCCTGCGCCGCGACCAGGACGCCGCGATCGCGCGCCTCGACGCGTTCGTGACCGTCAGCCACGGCGACGAGCGCGCCTACCGCGCGGCCCTGCCCGACGTCCCCACGCGGCTCACCCACATCCCGAACTGCATCCCCGCCCCCGAGGCCGAGGCCTCCTCCGGCGACACCCGGACGGTCGTCGCGGCGGGCCGCCTGGTGCCTGTCAAGCGCTACGACCGCCTGATCGGGGCGTTCGCCAAGGTCGCGGCCCAGCACCCGGACTGGACCCTGCGGATCTACGGACAGGGCCGCGAGAAGGAGAAGCTGCGCCGGCGCGTCCACGAACTCGGCCTGCACGACCACGTGTTCCTGATGGACGCCCGCACGTCCATCGACACGGAGTGGGCCAAGGGCGCCGTCGCGGCCGTCTCCAGCTCCACCGAGTCGTTCGGCATGACGATCGTGGAGGCCATGCGCCTGGGCGTGCCGGTGGTCAGCACGGACTGCGACTTCGGGCCGCGCGAGATCATCACGCACGGCGAGGACGGACTGCTGGTCCCGGCGGACGGCCCGGACGCCGCCGTCGAGGAGGGCATCGCCGACGCGCTCTGCCGCCTCATCGAGAACGACGCCGAACGCTTCCGCATGGCCCAGGCCGCGATCCGCTCGGCCCGCCGCTTCCTGCCCGACCACACGGCCGCCCAGTACGAGGCGCTGATCGACGACCTGCGGCCCGGCGCGGCGGCCGCCCGCCGCTCCCGGACCCGCGCCGCGCGCACGGCGGCGGCCCGCACGCCCCGCCAGCGCGTGGGCGCGCTGGCCGAGCGCCTCGGCGTGGCGGCCTGGCTCGGCAAGGCGCTGCCGCCGGTCGCCGTCGGCTGCCGCGTGGCCCCCGACGGCTCGCTCTACTTCCGCGTGCCCGTGGCGGAACTCGCCCACGGGGACTGGCAGTTGGTGCTCAGGCCGCGCGCGGGCACCGAGGACGACACGGTGCGCCTGCCGTTCCGGATCACCGCCGACGACACCGAGCCGTACGTCAGGCTCCTGCTCCACCGCAGTGGCCGCCCCATGGCCGAGGGCTACTGGAACGTCCACCTCCAGCAGGGGCGCAAGGGCCGCGTCCGGCGGGCGCGGGCGGGGCTCGTGGAGACCGGCAGGCTGCTCGCCCCCACCGTGCCCCCGCACCCCTCCGGCGCGGGCTTCGCCACCGCCGTGCCGTACCGCACCCAGGACGGCAACCTCTCCCTGCGCACCTGGAGCAGGGCGGCCCACGCCGAACTGGAGTCGCTCGCCGTGGACACGGACGCGATCACCCTCACCGGCACGGTGCACGGCGCGGCGGCACGCGGCCACCACTACCGCCTCAGGGCCCGGCTGCGCGGCGGCGACGCCTCGTTCGAGACCCGCTGCGCGGTCGACGAGGCGGGCTGCTTCACCGCCCGGGTCCCGCTGGCGGACCCGGCCGGGCAGCACCCCGGCGGCGAGGCGATCTGGGACCTGGGCCTCGAACCGTACGACGAGCAGGGCGACGTCATCCGGCTCGCGCGGCTGCGCGGCGACGTCATCGAGCGGCGCCGCACCGACGTCTTCCCGAGCGCACGGCCCGCCACCGCCGACGGCGTCCTTGAGTTGCGCCCGTATCTGACGTCCCGCAACGACCTGGCCCTGAAGGCGGTGGCGGATCCCGTGGCGTCCGCGCGGGAGTCCGTCGTATGATCGGCGGCGTACCGCATCGCATGGCGGCCTCCTCGACCACCACGGCCCCGACCGGCCTGAACAGTGAGGTCCGCGCATGCCCGCGCTCCAGGTACGCCCCTTCCACCGCGATGACCGCGACCAGCTCACGGAGCTGGTGAACGCCCATGTGGCCGCCGTCGTCCCCGGCGTCTCCGTCTCCGTTAACACCGTCCTCGGCCAGTTGGCGCGCAGGCCCGACGAGTTCATCGTCGACCCCTGGGTCGCCGAGCGCGTGACGCTCGTCGCCGAACAGCGCTCGAACGTCGTGGCCGCCGCGCACCTGCTGCGCTACCGCGCCGACGCCGAGGTCGGCCCGGACTACCGGGACATGGGTGTCATCGACTGGTTCGTGGCGCGCCCGGCCGCGTCCTTCTGGCCGGACGCGGACACGGCCGCCGATCTGCTGATGAGCGCCTGCCTGGCCCAACTGGCCCGCTGGGGCGTGCGCGTGCGGGAGGCCGACGGCGCCCTGCCCGCGCCCGCCGTGTACGGCCTGCCCCGGACCTGGCCGCACGTCCGCGCCGTCTACGAGCGGGCCGGGTTCCGGCACACCGGGCACACGGAGGTCGTCCTCATCGCCGCGGTGCCCGACCTGCCGACACCCCCGGCCCCCGTGGCCGGCCTGGCCGTCCGCCGCACCCTCGGCGAGTGCGGCACCCGCCTCACCGCGCACCTGGACGGCCGCGACCTCGGCTTCATCGAGGTCGACACCGCCCTCGGCCGCCCCGAGCGCCAGGCCCGCAACGGCTCGCTCGCCGACATCGGCAACCTCCGCACCGAGCCGGGCCACGGCGTCCCGTCCCTGCCCGCCTGGCTCCTCGGCGAGGCCGCCCGGTGGCTGCGCCTGGCCGGAGCCGACCGCCTCCTGGCCTACGAGTCCGCCGACGACCGCGAGGCCCTCGCGCTCCTGAAGGACCTGGGCTTCACCGAACTGGTCCGCACGGACCGGGGCTGGCGGCACCACGGCTAGCCCTCGACACCGGTCGACGTGTGGGCCGAACCCACCGGCTTGGACTCCGGTGAGCCGCGCTGGCGCAGATAGACGGAGAAGATCGCCATCGAACCCACGGCGAGCAGCTCCGACTGCCAGTTCTGCAGGGTGCGGTCCCAGAAGTCGGCGGCCGTCAGATACGCGGACCAGCTGATCGGGGCCTGGAGCCCCCGCAGGTGCTCCTCGTTGTACGCGGCCACCCCCGTGATGGACTGCGCCAGCCAGGAGAGCAGGAACAGCGAGCACATCACGATGCCGAGGGACCGGGAGTACCAGGCCTGGCGGACGCCGCCGACGGACGCCAGACGCGGCGAGTCGGCCCTCGCGTACCGGCCGACCTTCTGCTCCCGGTCCGTCCCCGGGCCCGCCTCGTCCAGCTCCTTGGACTCGGGCGAGCCGCGCTGGAGCAGCCACACCGTGCCGAAGACGTAGAGGAAGAACTGGAGGTACTCGGACTGCCAGTTCTCCGTCACGTCCACCGCGAAGTCGGAGGTGAGCAGATAGCCGCCGAAGCCCACCGGGTGCAGTTCCTCGGCGACGAGGCGGTTGTTGAACTCGGCGTGCCCGGCGACCGCCTGCCCCGCCAGGGCGAGGAGGAACCCGGCCCCGAAGGCCAGCGTCAGGCCGTTGTGGCGCAGAAACCGCAGCACCCGCCTCACCGGTGCGTCAGCCCCAGCACCGTGCAGTAGGCGAGCCCGCCGAGCACCACCACCAGATACAGCGTGAACAACGTCCGCACGCGTCAACCACCCTTGACCAGACACCGATACGGCTTCCCGGGCCGGGGCGCGCAGCCCGCGGCCGTGACCTTCCAGCCACCCGGGAACGAGGAGAGGAAGAGCGTGTCGCGCCGGGTCACGACCCGTGCCTGACCGCCGTACACCTCGACGGAGCGCACCGGGCCCGCCGGCGGCAGCCCCGCCTCCGGCAGCGCCCGCGCGCAGGGCCGCTCCGCGGACCGCTCCAGTTCCTCGCGGGTCCCGGGCGCGAGCGCCGCACAGCCGCGCACCGCGTCCGAGAGCCGCAGGCTCGCGGCGAACCGGGCCGCGGCGGCGCCCGCCGCGTCCTCGCGCTCGCTGAGCGAGCCGCAGGCCGTCAGCGTGCAGAGCAGCACTCCCGTCAGGACCCTCGCACCGCCGTCACGCACCAGATCCGCTCCCTCTCACGGGCCCACCGGTCCCGGCGACGCCTCCCGGTCCGGGGCGCCCGGGCGCGAGCTACTGCGACGATGCCGTGCGCGGTCGCGACGAGCGGACGCCGGACGCCCGACACGCCCCGGTGCGCCCGATCGGACCGCGGCCGATCGGCCGCCCCTGATTCACCGTGACCGTGCCGGGCACTCGTGCACTCCGATCGCGAAGCCGGACCGGGTGGCGTACGCCCGCTCCGGTGGTGGCGGTGTCCCATCCGGCGGAGGGTGGAGCGGGACGGGCCGCGCCCTGTGCGCCCGCCCTCTCGCCGGGCACCAACTGTAGGAGGTTCCGTTGTCCGACCAGACTCTGCCGCTGCTCCGCCAGGGCTACGCGTGGCTGCCCGACCTGAGCCGCCGCCGGGGCCCGGGCCCGGTGCGCACGCGGCTGCTCGGCAAGCCGGCCGTCGCGCTGCGGGGACCGGCCGCCGTCGGATTCTTCTACGACGAGGACCATGTGCGGCGGCGCTCCGCCCTGCCCGAGCCGGTGCTCAGCACGCTCTTCGGCCAGGGCGCGGTGCACACGCTCGACGGGGCGGACCACCGGGCGCGCAAGGCCCTGTTCGTGTCGCTCCTGAAGGACGCGCCGGGCGTGGCCGCCCTCGCGGACCGGGTGGCCGAGGAGTGGGAGCGTGCGCGCGAGGAGTGGGCACGCGGCTCCGAGGTGACGCTGTTCGACGAGGTCGGCGTCCTCATCACCCGCGCCGTGTGCGCCTGGGCGGGCATCCCCCTCGGGGAGCCTTGGGGCGACGAGCCCCGGCGGACCGCGGCGGACCTGGTGGCGATGGTCGACGGATTCGCCACCGCGGGGCCGCGCCACCTGCGGGCCCGGCGCGCCCGGCGCCGCCAGGAGGCGCGCCTCGCCCGGCTGGTCGAGGCCACCCGGGCGGCGGCCGCCGGAGAGCTCTCCGAAGAGGAGGACCCCGCTCGGCGGCCCTCCGCGCTGCACGCCGTCGCGGCGCACCGCGACGCCGACGGCGAGCCGCTCGACCCGCGCACGGCCGCCGTGGAACTCCTCAACGTCATCCGCCCCACCGTCGCCGTCACCTGGTACACCGTTTTCGGCGCCCACGCCCTGCACCGCAATCCGGAGCTGCGCGTGCCGCTCGCCAAGGGAGGCGAGGAGTACGCCCGGGCCTTCGCCCACGAAGTGCGGCGCTTCTACCCGTTCGCGCCCTTCGTCGCCGGGCTCGCCCCGCGGGACGTCGAGTGGCGCGGCGAGCCGATCGCCGAGGGCACCCTGGTCCTGCTCGACCTCTACGGGCAGAACCACGATCCGGACCTGTGGCAGGCGCCGTACACCTTCGACCCCGAGCGGTTCACGGGCCGCGAGCCCGGCCGCGACGAACTCGTCCCGCAGGGCGGCGGGGAGGCCGCCACCGGCCACCGCTGCCCGGGGGAGGACGTCACCCTCGCGGTGCTCGGCACGCTGCTGCCCCGCCTCGCCCGGCTCGACTACCGCGTCCCCGACCAGGACCTGCGCATTCCGTTGCGCCGGGTGCCGACCCGGCCCCGCAGCGGCTTCGTCATCACCGACGTGCGCTGACGCAGGAGACGTACGCCGCCGAAGGAGCACCCGGCCCTTCGCGCCATCCCAGGGAGGACCGCCATGACGCACCACGACCACGACCACCGGCACCCGTCAGGGAAGCCCGCGGAGACGGCCGCCGAGGAGGTCCTCGAGGAAGCCGAGGAGGCGGCCACGCGTGACCCCGGGGAGGAGCGGGACCGCGCCAAGGACGGCGAGGCGGGTGACGCGCTCACTCCGAACCCCGGGGCCCAGGAGGACGCCCACCGCGACGACGACCGCGGCGGCGGGGCGTAGCGCCACCGGCCGCGGGCCGCCGCGCGGGCGTTCACCGGGTGGACCTCACCGCCTCCCGCGACGGTGAGGGCCTCCGGCCGCGCGGTCACGTGTCGACGAGCCGCAGCGTCTCGATGTCGTCCCAGCCGCGCGCGGCGAGCCGGTCCCGCAGCCCGAGTTCGGGGGCGGCGCGCACGACCAGGCACTGGGGCGGGCGGAGATGGCGGCCGAGGACGACGAGGATCTCCAGGGCACTGTTGGCGAAGTAGCGGACACCGGTGAGGTCGAGGGTGATCTCCTGCGACTCCTTGCTCTGTTCGGTGAGGGCCACGGCCAGCGGCCCTCGGTGGGCGCTGACGACCTCGCCGAACAGGCGAACGCCCGCGAACGCGCCCGCGGGCATCATGACGAGGAGGTCGTCGGCGAAGTAACCGCGCATGATGAGTCCTGGATGCCGGGCACCTCGCAGGAGAGGCGGCGATGGGGGGGGGAGGGCCTTCGCGGGCGGCCCCTCGCGCGGTGCCGAAGATGCGGGTGCAGAGTCCCGCTGGACACAGCCGCTGGCGGAGGGGGCCTCGCTCCAGGCCCGAGAGGGCGCCGGACGGGCGTCGCAGCGCTGACGGCGACACCCCTTCCACGGACTGCTCGCAGCGTACTCCCGCGCGTCACTCTGGGGGAGGGTGGGAACACACGGAGTGGCCGCGCGCTCCTGCCTCGCGCGCGCGGCCCGTCCGCCTCGACCGTCGCCCCGTGTGCGGGAGAACGCGGGGGGACGGGAGCGGTCCACCGGCTGACCTGCACTGAGTGCCGCGGTGTCACCGGCTTGGTGCACGGGTGACCCCCACCGCGATCGTTACACCTCGGTGTGCGTACGCCGCCTGACGCAGTCACCCGCACGTGCGGGACGAGTCCGCCCACGGTGGACGTCGAAGGCCCGCCGGTCGCTCGGCACACGCGGCCCGGCCCCTCGCGCGGCAGGGCGGGGTCGCGAAGGGCCGGTACGGCTCGGACGTCGCGGCGCGGGCGCGCTACCGCACCGGGCGCAGGCGCGGCTTCTCGTGCTCAGCCGAACTGGACCGAGCGCTTGGAGAGGCCGAGCCAGGTGCCCTCGATGACGCTGCGCTGCGTGCGCAGGTCGTCCACGGCGGTGCCGAGCGTGACCGCGAGCGGGACGAAGTGCTCCTCGCGCGGGTGGGCGTAGCGGGCGCCCGGAGCCTTGTGCGCGAAGTCCAGGAGCGCGTCCACGTCCCCGGCCGCCAGGGTGCGGCGGCCCCAGTCGTCGAACTCGGCCAGGACGGCGGGCACTTCGTTCCCGGGGTTGATGGCCCGCAGGTTGTGCGTGAAGTGCCCGCTGCCGACGATCAGGACGCCCTCGTCGCGCAGCGGCGCGAGCTTGCGCCCGATCTCCATCAGCTTGAGCGGGTCCAGGGTCGGCAGGCTCACCTGGAGCACCGGCACGTCGGCGTCGGGGTACATCTCCCGCAGCGGTACGTACGCGCCGTGGTCGAGGCCGCGGTCCGGCAGGTCCTGGACCGGTGTGCCCGGGCCGCGCAGCAGCTTGCGGACCTGCTCGGCGAGCTCGGGGGCGCCGGGGGCGGCGTACTGGACGCCGTAGTAGTGCTCGGGGAAGCCCCAGAAGTCGTAGACGAGCGGCACGGCGGTGGTGGCGCCGAGGGCGAGCGGGGCCTCCTCCCAGTGTGCGGAGACCATCAGGATCGCCGTCGGGCGCGGCAGCTCGGCGCCCCAGCGGGCCAGCTCGCCCGGCCAGACGGGGTCCTCGGCGAGGGTGGGGGCGCCGTGGCTCAGGAAGAGGGACGGCATGCGCTCCGGGGCTGGGGTGGTCATGGGTCGGCTCCTTGCGGTGGGGCGCGCCCGGCGGGGCGGTCGGGTGCGCGGCGGGGCACAGCGGCGAGACGGGGGGTTCAAATTTGAACCACCCCTCGACCGTACTGGATGGTTCGAATTTGAACAACAGGCGTAGTCTGGGGCCATGCCCAAGACCCACTGGCTCGACGACGACGAGATGGCCGCCTGGCAGGCCTTCCTGACCGCGGGCGCGCTGCTCAACCGCCGCATCGAGGAGCAGCTCAAGGACGAGTCAGGCCTGTCCCACCTCCAGTACGAGGTCCTGGTGCGGCTCTCCGCCGCCGAGGGGGGCGCGCTGCGCATGACCGAACTCGCCGCGGTGGTCGTCACGAGCAAGAGCGGGCTGACCTATCAGATCAACCAGCTGGAGAAGGCGGGTCTGGTGCGCCGCCGCTCCTGTGCCGACGACGTGCGCGGCGTGTACGCGGTCCTCACCGACGAGGGCCGCCGCCGTCTTGAGGCCGCCGCCCCGGGCCATGTCGACGTGGTCCGGGGTCATCTCATCGACGTGCTGACGCCCGGCCAGCTCACCGCCCTGAAGGAGGGTCTCGGTGAGGTCGCGCGGCGCCTCGGCGCGGCATGAGGGGCTGAGGGTCAGGCCGCCGACCGCTCGGCGCGCGCCTGCTCGTCCTGGTCGGCCAGGTGCCAGTGCAGATCGCGGACGCCGGGCTCCAGGGAGAGCCGGGTCACGAGCTGCTCCATGTCCGCGCCGGGGGCGCCGTCGAGGGTGACGGCGGCTTCGAGCGCGGTGGTCGAGCCGCCCTCGCCGCGCCGGATGCGCAGCCCGGCGAGGCGCGGGTCCGCGCTGCTCAGGAGCTGGATGAGCAGCGCCCGGACATGGGTCTCGGCGCGCCGGTCGCAGGTGACGTGGAAGGCGACCCGCGTGGTGGTGTCGGCGCTCGCCTGCGGGGCCCGGTCGATGAGACGGCTGGTGGGCCGCAGGACCAGGTGGACGCCGATCACCGCGAACGCGCCGAGCAGCGCGAGCGCGAGCCGCCCCGAGGCGGCGAGGACGCCCACCGCCGCCGAACACCACAGCGTGGCCGCCGTGTTGAGGCCGCTGATGGAGGCGCCCTCGCGCATGATGACGCCGCCGCCGAGGAAGCCGACGCCGGAGACGACGTACGACGCGACCCGGGTGGGGCTCGTGGGGTCGGCCATCGCCTCGCTGTAGAGCACGAAGAGGGTGGCTCCCGCGGCGACGAGCGCGTTGGTGCGCAGGCCCGCCATGCGGGCGCGCCATTGGCGCTCCACCCCGATGAGGGCGCCGCAGCCGACGCCGGTGGCCAGGCGGAGAGCGAAGTCGAACGTGGTCAGGGCCTGCATGGCGGCACCTCCCGGTGGCGCGGTCGTACGGGACACCCCATAGTTGCATGCTTGCGCAAATGCGCATAGAGGATCCCCATCGGAGACCGCCCTCCACCTGCTTATTTGCGTATCGACGCAAAGAAGCGCACACTTCCCCTGGCCCCCCACGGCCCCTGTCCGGCACATCACCGAAGGAGGCAGCCATGGGCGCAGACCCTCCCAGTAGCGGCCGCTGCCTCGACGGCGGCTTCTGATCCCGCTAGTCAATTCACTTACGCACACCGGGCATCGCCCTGGACCCCGCACGGCCCGCCGCGTTCTGCGGTCGCGGCCCGGGGGCCGCTGTGCCCACAGTGTGGTCGGAGGTTCTTGTGATGTCGTTCCGGACCAGCGGCGGCGCTCCCCGCGCCCCGCTCGCCAGCCGGTTCGCGGGCCGTGTGTCCCGCATGACGTGGGTGGACGTGGTGGTCGCCGCGGCCGTCCTGGTACTGCTCTACCTCGTCCTCAAGGTCGGTCAGGGCACCACCGTCCGCTTCTCCACCGAGCGGTCGGTCACGGTGGACACCGACCCGGCGCGACTGCCGTACGACGCGGCGCGCTCGCTCCTGCGCATGTTCGCCGCGCTCGCGGCCTCGATCGCCTTCACCTTCGCGTACGCCTACGCGGCGGCCAAGAGCCGCCGCCTCGAGCGGATCCTGATCCCGGCCCTCGACATCCTCCAGTCCGTGCCCGTGCTCGGCTTCCTGACGGTCGCGGTGACCGGGTTCCTCGCACTGTTCCCGGGCTCGATGCTCGGCCTGGAGTGCGCGTCGATCTTCGCGATCTTCACCTCGCAGGCCTGGAACATGACGTTCGGCTTCTACCAGTCCCTCACCGCGCTGCCCCGCGAACTCGACGAGCTGTCCCGGTCGTTCCGCTTCACCAAGTGGATGCGGTTCTGGAAGGTCGAGGTCCCGGCCGGGACGATCGGCCTGGTCTGGAACGGCATGATGAGCTTCGGCGGCGGCTGGTTCTTCCTCGTCGCGTCGGAGGCCATCAGCGTCAACAACAAGGAGTACGCGCTGCCGGGCGTCGGCTCCTACGCCGGAGCGGCCGTCGCCGACGGCGACCTCGGCAAGGTCGGCTGGGCCGTCCTCACCATGGCCGTCATGGTCATCGGCGTGAACTTCCTGTTCTGGCGGCCCCTGACCGCCTGGGCGGAGCGGTTCAGGAACGAGCAGTCCGAGGCGAGCGAGGTGCAGCGCTCGGCCGTGCTCGACCTCCTGCGCCGCTCCCACTGGCCCCGGCTGCTCGGATCCCTGCTGCGCCCGGCGGGCCGCGCCCTGGGCCGGGCCGCCCGCGTCCTCGGCACCGACGACCGGCCGCTGTCCTTCGACCCGGCGCGGCGGCGCACCGGCGACATCGCCTTCGCGCTCGTCGCGGGCGGTCTCATCGCCTGGGGCCTGGCCGACCTCGGCGGCTATCTGCACGACCGCACCGGACTCGGCGTGTTCGGCGAGCCGCTCCTCCTCGGCCTCGTCACCTTCGCCCGCGTCGTCGTGCTGGTCGCCGCCGCCACCGTCGTCTGGGTGCCCGTCGGCGTGTGGATCGGCTTCTCGCCGCGCCTGACCCGGATCGCCCAGCCCGTCGTCCAGGTCCTGGCGTCCTTCCCCGCCAACTTCCTGTTCCCGCTCGCCGTCTGGTTCTTCCTGCGGACGGGCCTGTCCCTCGACGTCGGCGGCATCCTCCTGATGGCGCTCGGCGCCCAGTGGTACATCCTCTTCAACACCATCGCCGGTGCCATGTCGATCCCGAGCGACCTGCGCGAGGCCATGGACGACCTCGGCGTACGCGGATGGCAGCGCTGGCGGCGGCTGGTCCTTCCCGGCGTCTTCCCGGCGTACGTCACCGGCGGCATCACCGCGTCCGGCGGCGCCTGGAACGCCTCGATCGTCTCCGAGGTCGTCACCTTCGGCGCCACCACCCTGACCGCCACCGGCCTCGGCGCGTACATCGCCCGGGCCACCGCCGACGGCGACTTCCCCCGGCTGCTCGCGGGCGTCGCCGTGATGAGCCTGTACGTGGTGGGGCTCAACCGGCTGCTGTGGCGCCGCCTCTACCGCCTCGCCGAACGGCGCTACTCCCTCTGACCGCCGACCGGTCCCCGAACGTCCCCGCCCGCCTGGAGAACTGGAGCCTCCCTCATGGCACTCAAGGCCCTCCGCGCCCTGCGCACCCCGACCGCCCGCCCCGCCGGCAGGCCCCCGCGCGCCGCCGACGGCGACGTCCTGCTCGAAGCCGCCGGGCTCACCAAGTCCTACGCGGGCGCCGACGGCGAACTGCCCGTGCTCGCGGGCGTCGACCTGACGATCCGCGCGGGCGAGATCGTCGCCCTGCTCGGCAAGTCCGGCTCGGGCAAGTCCACCCTGCTGCGCTGCCTCGCCGGGCTCATCCCGGCGAGCTCCGGCTCCGTCGCCTACCGCGGCGAGCCGCTGACCGGCGCCAACCCGGGCACGGCCATGGTCTTCCAGACCTTCGCGCTGCTCCCGTGGCTGACGGTGCAGCAGAACGTGGAACTCGGCCTGGAGGCGCGCGGCGTGCCCGCCGGCGAACGGGCCCGCGCCGCCGTGCAGGCCATCGACCTGATCGGCCTGGACGGCTTCGAGTCGGCCTACCCCAAGGAGCTGTCCGGCGGCATGCGCCAGCGGGTCGGCTTCGCCCGCGCCCTCGTCGTCGAGCCGGACGTCCTGATGATGGACGAGCCGTTCTCCGCGCTCGACGTGCTCACCGCCGAGAACCTGCGCGGCGAGCTGATGGAGTTGTGGGAGTCCGGCCAGTTCCCGACCCGGGCCGTGGTCCTGGTGACCCACAACATCGAGGAGGCCGTCCTGATGGCCGACCGCGTGGTCGTCCTGGGCTCCCGCCCCTACGGCACCGTCCGCGAGACCATCGAGGTCGGCCTGGAGCGCCCGCGCGACCGCACCGCGCCCGCCTTCGAGGAGCTGATCGACCGCGTCTACCGGGTCATGACCGGCCGCCCCCGCGAATCCCGCCTCCCGGGCCGCACGGAGGCGGCGGAGCCGGACCGGCGCACCGTCGCCACCACCCCGCTGCCCCCGGCCACCGTCGACGGCCTGTCCGGCCTCGCCGAGACGGTCGCCCACCGGGGTGGGAGCTGCGACCTCGCCGAGCTCGCCGACGACCTCGCGCTGGACGTCGACGACCTGCTGCCGCAGGTCGACGCGCTCGACCTGCTCGGCTTCGCCCACGTCAGGGGCGACGACCTCGTCCTGACCGAGGCGGGCGCCGCGTTCGCCGGGGCCGACGTACAGACGTCCAAGCCGCTGTTCGCCCGCGCCGCCCTGGAGGTCCCGCTGGTGAAGCTGATCACCAACAGCCTGCCCGGGAGCCCGGGCGGCACCGCCCGCGCCGGGTACTTCCGCGACCTGCTCGCCCACCACTTCACGAGCGAGCAGGTCGAGCGGCAGCTGGAGACGGCCACCGACTGGGGCCGGTACGCGGAGCTGTACGCCTACGACGCGGACCACGAGGAGTACCGGCTCGACGAGGCCGGCGAGAGCGCCCCGTAGAGGTACGGGGAACCGCGCGGCCGGCCACGACGGACCGGCGGGCGACCGCGGCGCGGCCGGTGACGCGCTCAGGCGGCGGCGACCGTGATGTGGCGCTCCGCGCCGGGGGCCTCCAGCTCGTCGACCACGGCGGCCGCCAGGTCCTCCGCGCTGATCCACGAGCGGCCGTCGGCGCCGGTGAGCAGGGTGTCGGTGCCGCGCCGGTAGCGGCCCGTGCGGTCGCCGGGCTCCAGCAGCGCCGGCGGGCTCAGATAGACCCAGTCGCCCCCGGCGTGGTCCTGGCAGGTCCGCAGCTGGGCCACCCCGGCGGCGGCGACGGCCGTCACCGCCGCGGGCACGTACGTCGGATCGTCGGCGACCAGCAGATCCGCCGCGCCCGGGCTGCGCAGCGCCCCCGCGCCCCCGACCACGAGGACGCGCAGGCCGAGCCGCGCGGCGCTGTCGAGGACCGACCGCGTGGCCCCGACCAGGAACTCCTGGTCGACCGGCAGGGTCCGCAGGGTCACCACGACCGCGTCCGCGCCGGAGCCCGCGAGGGCCGCGTGCAGGGACTGCGGGTCGCGGGCGTCGACCCCGACCGGCGTCACGTGCGGTGCGTCGTCGGCGGGCCGCCGGGACAGGGCGAGCACGCGGTGCCCCCGGGCACCGGCCTCGGCGATCACCCGGCTGCCCACCATCCCGGTGGCGCCGAGCACGGCGATCGTCATGCCCGCCCTTGTTTCCTCCAGAATCTCCCGCGTGGCCGTCGTCACCGAGGTGTTCATCGCGTCCGCTCTCCTTGCGTCAGGTGTTCCGTTACGTGGATGTCGGGTGTGGTGCTGGGGTGCGGCGGCCGTGGGGGACCGAGCTGCGTGGCGAGCAGCGCCGCGAGGGCGAGGGCGAAGCCGAGGCCCTGCGGCAGGTTCAGGGACTCGCCGAGCGCGAGGCCGACGACGGTGGCGACCAGCGGCGAGAGCAGCACCAGCGGCGCGGACGCGCCGACCGGCAGCTTGCCGATGCCGCGGAACCACAGCGTGAACGAGACGATCCCGCCCATGCCGCCGAGCCACAGGTAACCGGCCGCGGCGGCGCCGTCGATCCCGTGCGGCACCCCCTCGACCAGGAGCGTGAGCGGGAGCAGCAGCAGCCCGCCCGCCGTGAGCTGCCAGCCCGCGAGGGCCAGCGGGCCGACCCCCGCGGGGCGGCCCCAGCGCTTGGTGAGGACGATCCCGCCCGCCATGCCCGCCGTTCCGCCGAGGGCGGCCAGGATGCCGACGGCGTCCAGGCGGGCCTGCGGGCCGAGCACGACGAGCCCGACACCGAGCACACCGAGCCCGCCCCAGGCCCACTGCCAGGCCGTCGGCCGGTCGCGGAGCACCACGATGGAGAGGGCGGCGACCAGCAGCGGCTGGGTGGCGCCGAGGGTGGCCGCCACCCCGCCGGGGAGCCGCTCGGCCGCCAGGAACAACAGGGGGAACAGCGCACCGATGTTGAGCGCGCCCACGACGGCGGCCTTCCACCACCAGTCCCCGCGGGGCAGGACCCGGGTGAGCGCCAGGGCGAGCAGCCCCGCGGGCAGGGCGCGCACGAGCCCGGCGAACAGCGGCTGCCCCGGCGGCAGCAGCTCCGTGGTCACCGCGTACGTGGTGCCCCAGGAGGCGGGGGCGAGTGCGGTCAGCGCGACGGTCGCCACCCGTGGCGCCGCAGGGGCCCGCGAAGGGCCCGGTGACCGCTCGGTCGGTATCGGCATGCTCGGCATGTGAGGAGTCTCGGCCGCACCCCACCATGGCTCCAAAGCATGGTTGTCATGGCAGCTATGAACGATCACCATGATCGCGTGGATCTCCAGCAGATGCGGTACGTCGTCGCCGTCGCCGAAACCCGTAACTTCACGCGCGCCGCGGAGCGCTGCTCCGTGGTGCAGTCGTCCCTCAGTCACCGGATCGCGAGCCTGGAGCGGGAGCTGGGGGTGAAGCTGTTCGCCCGGTCCAGCCGCCGCACCGAACTGACCAGCGCGGGCGAGGCGTTCCTCGTCGGCGCGCGCGAGTGCCTGGCCGCAGCGGAGCGCGCGGGCGCCGACGCCGCGGCCGCGTCGGGCGTGGTGCGCGGGCGGCTCGCCGTGGGCGTGATCGTGACCACGGCGGCCGTCGACGTGGCCGAACTGCTCCAGCGCTACCGCGCCCGCCACCCGGACGTCCGGGTCTTCCTGCGGGGCGGCCGCAGCGACGCGCTGACGGCCGCGGTCCGCGACGGCGATCTGGACATCGCCTTCCTCGGCCTGCCGGAGGGCGATGTGCCCTCCGGCGTGGAGTCCCTCGTCCTCGACCGCGACGAGCACGTGCTCGTCGTGCCCGCCGGGCACCGCCTCGCGGGTGCCGACCGGGTCACGCTGGGGGAGATCGCGGGGGAGACGTTCGTGGACTTCGCGGCCGGGTCGCCCGCCCGGGCCCAGTCCGATCAGGCGTTCGCGGCGGCGGGCCTGGTCCGTGACGTGGCGTACGAGGCCCAGGTCGCCCTGATGACCGGCCTCATCGCGCGTGGGCTCGGAGTCGCGCTGCTGCCGTCGGCGTTCATCCGGCCGCCGGTCGCCGCGGACCCCGGGCTCGCCCTCGTCCCGGTGGTCGACGGGCCGCGGCGCGTGGAGTACCTGGTGTGGAGCCGGTTCAACCCCAGCCCCGCCACCCGGGCCCTGCTCGCCGTCCTCGGCGTCAAGGAGCAGCGGGCGGCGGCATCCTGACGGGTGGTCAGTGCCCGGTCGCCGGGCGGCGGCGCGCGGCCCGGCCCACCCGGGCCCGCGGCGTCCCGGCGGGCGCGTGCGCGACGGCGGGCCCGGCGGCGGCGCCCTCCGGGGCGCCCGGCTCGGCCCCCGCGGCGGCGGGCCGGGCCACCAGGGCCGCCTCTTCGAGGAGGCCGCGCACGTCCGCGGCCCGGTAGTAGATCCGGGTGCCCTCGCGGCGCGGCACCACGAGTCCGGCCGCCCGCAGCTTCGCCAGGTGCTGGGAGGTCGCGGCCACGTGCGCGCCGATCAGCTCCGCGAGCGCGCTGACCGGCAGCTCCTGCTGGCTGAGCGCCCACAGCAGGCGGTAACGGGAGGGGTCGGCCACGGCCTTGAGCACGGCCACGGCCCGGTCCGCGGCCGCCGCGTCCCACGACTGTCCTTGCGCATCCATGCAAGTAGGGTACGTCGGCTCCAGGGGCGGTGGGTGTCCGCGGGGGACGGCTACCGGCCACCGCCGGGGCGTCGGCGACGCCCGCTGGAAGGCGGCCGCAAGCCCTTTCAGGGCGAAGGTCCGGGCCAAGGCGGCGGGCGCGGGGCCGCCGAGGCGGACGTGTTCAGCTGCAAGTCCGCCGCGGGAGCGTCGCGCCAGGTCAGCGCGGCAGGCCCGGCACGCCCTTCTGAATAGCCATTGCTTTTCGCTCCAGAGGAATAGTGCAACAAACATCAGGCAATGCGGAAGTAAGAAATCCGTTCATGGAGTCGATGGCGAAATTTCGGCGGTTGCCGGGCCCGATTGCGTTAAATTCCGCTGGTAGTCGATTTTCTGGTGTGGAAGAATCTTCAATCAGCTGGTCGGTCGCGTCCGAAAGATTGGGTCAGACCATCGGCAGTGCCGGACACGAGTCAGCCGTCAGGTGCGGGGGAGAAGTCGGCTCATGAATGTGGTGGAACGGGACGAGGAATTCTCGATCATGGAAGGCATGCTCGGCGCCACCGTCGCCGGGCAGGGCGGAGCGCTCTTGGTGAGCGGGGTCGCGGCGAGCGGGAAGACCGCGCTGCTGCGTGCCTTCGGCGCTCGGGCGCACGCCGCTGGGGCGCTGTTGATGCAGGCCACGGCCTCGGATGTGGAGCGCGATATGCCCCTGGGGGTGATGGGGCAGCTGCTGCTCGGCGCGGAGCTGCCGGACGTCGACGCCACCAGGGCGGCACGGCTCGTCGATCTCGTGGCGGTCACCGTGCCGGCGCGCCGGGCGCGGGCCGCGCTGCCCGCCACGGTGGTGAATGTGATCACGGAACTCAGTGGGATTATCATCGAAAAGGCGAAGGAAAGGCCGGTGGTGCTCGTCATCGATGACGTCCAGCACGCCGATCTCTATTCTCTGGAAGGGCTGCTCTATCTCGCGCGCAGGCTGGATGCGAGTCGCATTCTGATGCTGCTCGGAGAAAGCGGAAGTGGCCTTTCCGGCAATACGGGATCCGGCGCGGCGTGCTTCCAGATGGATCTGCTGCGCGTTGCCGGCTGCCGCCATATCAGGCTCGGCCCGCTGACCCGGCGGGGCGTGGCCGAGCTGGCCGCCGCGTGCGGGGGCCACGGGCAGCGGTGGTGGGGGACGCGCCCGCTGGTCGCGGAGCTCCACCGCATCGGCGGCGGAAACCCCTTGCTCACCCGGGCACTGATCGAGGACGGCCGTGGACCGGGCGCCGGGAGTCGCGAGGGCGGCCCCGCGGCCCTGGTGCCCGGCGAGGCCTTCGAACAGGCCGTGACGATGTGCCTGTACCGCAGCGACACCGCGATGCGGAACACCGCCTGGGCGCTCGCGGTCCTCGGCCCGCACGCCGCCCACGCCGAGCTGGCCGAAGTCCTCGGCGTCAGCCGCGAGTCGGCGCACCGCAGCCTGGACGCGCTGCGCGCCGGAGGGCTGCTCGGCTCCGGCTGGTTCCGCCACGAGGCGGGCCGCGCCGCGGTCCTGCGCAGCATGGAGCCCGCGCACCGCGCGCACCTGGAGGCCCGCGTCGCCGAGGTCCTGCACGACCACGGCCACGCGGCCACGGTGGTCGTGCGCCATCTGATCCAGGCGGGCCCCGTCGACGCCGCGTGGGCGCTGCCCACCCTCCTTGAGGCCGCCGAGCGGGCCCTCGCCGACGACGAGGTGGGGCTCGCCCTCGCCTGTCTGCGCGCCGCCCGCGACAGCTGCGCGGACGAGCGGCGCTCCCTGGAGATCAGGGCCGCGCTGGCCCGGGCCGCCCGGCGGGTCAACCCGGCCACGGCCGCCCAGCACCTGCCCGCGCTCACCGCCGGGGCGCTCGCGGGCCGCGTCAGCACCCGGCACGCGGCCGAACTCGTCGGTCACCTGCTGTGGTTCGGGCAGGTCGACCAGGCCACCGCCGTGCTGCGCGCCGCCGAGAAGTGCCGCGCGGCGGGCGCGGCGCCCGGCGCGGGCACCCCGCACCGGCTCGACGACGTGCGGCTCTGGCTGGCGTACGAGTATCCGGGCCTGCCGCGCCCCGCCCGGTCGGCCGACGAGGCCTCGTGGGGGGCCGGACCCGCGCGCAGCGCGCACGAACGGGCGGCGACGCTGGTGCGGGCGGTGCTCGACGGGGCCGGTGACGACGTCGTGGTGCGGGCGGAGCAGACCCTCCAGGGCACCCGTCTCGACGACGGCACGGTGCCCGCGCTCGTCGTCGCGCTGAACGCGCTGATCCTCGCCGACCGCCTGGACAAGGCGGCGTACTGGAGCGAGACCCTGTTCAAGGAGGCCACCGCGCGCAGCGCCCCCATGTGGCAGGCGCAGCTCGCGACCGTCAAGGCCCGCGTGGAGGTCAGGCTCGGCGGGCTCGCCGCGGCCGACCGGTCCGCGCACACGGCGATCACGCTGGTGCCCGCCGAGGGCTGGGGCGTCGCCCTCGCGGCGCCGGTCGCCCTCGCCGTGTACGCCAAGACCGCCCTCGGCCGGCTGGACGACGCGGCCGCCCATCTGTGCGTCCCCGTACCGGAGATGGCCTTCCACACGCCCGACGGCCTCGTCTATCTGTGGGCGCGCGGGCACTACTACCTGGCGGCGGGCCGGCCGTACGCGGCGCTCGACGACTTCCGCACCTGCGGCGACCTCATGACCTGCTGGGACCTGGACCTGCCCGGACTCGTGCCCTGGCGCACCGACGCGGCCCAGGCCCATCTGGCCCTGGGCGACGAGCGCCGCGCCCACGACCTCGCCGAGGAGCAACTGGCCCTGGTCGGCCCGGGGGCGGCCTGGACGCGCGGCGTCTCGCTGCGGGTCCTCGCCCGCACCCTCCCCGCGGCCCACCGTCCGCCGCTCCTGGAGGAGGCCGTGGAGACACTGCGCGAGAGCGGGCACCGGCTCGAACTCGCCCGCGCCACCGACGAGCTGGCCCGCGCCCACCGCGAACTCGGCGGCGCCGGGCAGGCCAGGTCCCTCGCCCGCAAGGCGCAGCAGCTGGCCCGCGAGTGCGGCGTGCCCGCCCCCGCCCCGCCGCGGCCGGCCGACCCCGGCACCCCGCTGGGCGGCGACGGCGCCTGGGCCCCGCCCGCCGCCGGACGCCCGGTCGAACTGAGCGACGCGGAGCTGCGCGTGGCCACCCTCGCCGCCCGCGGGCACACCAACCGGCAGATCGCGGACAAGCTGTTCATCACCATCAGCACCGTCGAGCAGCACCTGACCCGCGCCTACCGGAAACTGGACGTCCAGCGCCGTACGGACCTCACGGAGAAGATCAGACCCGCCGCGGGCAGCGGCACCCGCTAGCGGCGCCCCGCGCCGCGCCGGGACCGGTCGCGGACGTCCGTCGGTCGTCTCCGTGGTCACCGTCCCGTTCTACGAGGCGGACGGTCACAGGGCGGTCCGCACGTCCGCTCCGGTCACAGGGGGCCACCGGGCACCCACCGGCGCCGGGCGCGGTCCTGTGGACACCGGGCGGCGCCGGTACGCTGCCGCTGTGGGACGGGCCCGGGCTGTGACCCGTGCGTGACGCGGGCCCGGGCAGTCTCCAGTGGTGCGGGGGTGGCCGATGAGAGTGCTCGTGGTCGAGGACCACACCGAACTCGCCCAGTCCGTGGCGCGGGTCCTGCGCCGCCAGGGCATGGCGGTCGACGTGGCGTACGACGGCGCCGACGCGCTGGAGCGCACGGCGGTGGTCGAGTACGACGTCGTCGTCCTGGACCGGGACCTGCCCGTCGTCCACGGCGACGAGGTGTGCAGCCGTCTGGCCGCGCAGCCGGTGCACGCCCGCGTCCTGATGCTCACCGCGTCCGGCACCATCGCCGACCGCGTCGACGGCTTCAACCTCGGCGCGGACGACTATCTGCCCAAGCCCTTCGCGTACGCCGAGCTGGTCGCCCGCATCCGCGCGCTCGCCCGGCGCCCGCAGCCCGCCCTGCCACCGATCCTCGTCCACGACGACCTGTGCCTGGACCCGGCGCAGCGGATCGCGACCCGGGCCGGGCACCGACTGGCCCTCACGCCCAAGGAGTTCGCGGTCCTGGAGTATCTGCTCGCCGCCCAAGGGAGGGTGGTGTCGGCGGAGGAACTCCTGGAACGGGTGTGGGACGAGGCCGCCGACCCCTTCACCACCACCGTCAAGGCGACCATCAACCGGCTGCGCCCGAAGCTCGGCACCCCGCCCGTCATCGAGACCGTGCCTCGGGGTGGGTATCGGATTTGAGGCATCCATGCGACTGACCGCGCCGTCCGCGCCCGCTGCGATCCGCCGACTGCTGCCGAAGCGGGTGCGGATGCGCCTGACGCTCCTGTACGGCGTGCTGTTCGTCGTGTCCGGCGCCGTGCTGCTCGCGATCACCTATCTGCTCGTCACCCACGCCTCGACGAGCGTCGTCCTCGGCAGGGAGGGCGACGGGCCCGTCCTGGGGCGCGCGGACGGCGCGAGCGGCCCGCTCGGCCTGACCGGCGGCCAGGTGCCGCTGCCCCTCAAGGACGGCACCCGGGCGCTGCGCGAACACGCCTACCGCCAGCACCAGCAGGACCTGCGGAGCCTCGTGGTGCAGTCCGGCATCGCCCTCGCCATCATGGCCGTCCTGTCCATCGCGCTCGGCTGGCTCGTCGCCGGGCGCGTGCTGCGGCCGCTGCGCACCATGACCGGCACCATCCGCCGCATCTCCGCGCGCAACGTGCACGAGCGCCTCGCCGTCGCGGGCCCCGCCGACGAGCTGAAGGACCTCGCCGACACCGTCGACGGGCTCCTCGGCCGTCTGGAGACCGCCCTCGACGCGCACAAGCGCTTCGTCGCCAACGCCGCCCACGAACTGCGCACCCCGCTCACCCTGGAGCACGCGCTCGTGGAGGAGTCGCTCATGGACCGCGAGGCCACCGTGGAGTCGTACCGCGCGAATCTGGAGCGGCTCCTCACGATCAGCGAACAGCAGGCACGGCTGCTCGAATCGCTGCTCACCCTGTCCAGCAGCGAGCGCGGCCTGGACCGCCGCGAGCCGCTCGACCTGGCCGACGTCGCGGAGCAGACGGTCCGCGTGCCGCGCCCCGACGCCGCGCGGCACCGGCTGCGGATCACGACGAGCACCGCGCCCGCCCCGCTGGCGGGCGACTCCGCGCTCGTTCAGCGGCTCGTGGCGAACCTCGTCGACAACGCCGTGGGCTACAACGTGCCCGGCGGACACGTGCGGATCAGCACGGGCACCGAGGACGGCCGGGCCCTCGTGACCGTCGTCAACTCCGGCCCCCGGGTGCCGCCGGAGCAGGTGGAGCGGCTCTTCGAGCCCTTCCAGCGGCTCGGCCGCACCGCCGACGAGGGCCACCACGGGCTCGGCCTGTCCATCGTCCGCACCATCGCCACCGCCCACGACGCCCTGCTCAGCGCGTCCGCCCGGCCCGGCGGCGGCCTGGTGGTGGCGGTCGCCTTCCCGGCGCGCGCCGAGCCCGCGAACCCCGCGCCGCTCCACTACCCCACCACCGTCCGGTGACGTCCGGATAGGGGTGAATAGGGGTGTCCGGGGCGCGGACCGGCCTGTTAATGAGGGGTACCAGGCCGGAAAGCGCGTTGTTAAGGTGAGCGTGTTCGGCTATCACGAAGTCGTTCTGTTACGTCATGAATGCGGTGTCGCGCAGATCGCGCCAGGAAATACGGGCTCGCGGAATGCGACGCCGTCCGTGAACGCCGTGTCGTAGAACAACGCGGCGCATCACGCCAGGACATCGAATTCGGGGATTTCGGAGACTTCAGAGCCGCAGACGTCGGTGCCGCTCGGTCCGGGACACGAGTCCGCGTGACGACATCCGCGGCACGCACCGGGGAGACGAAACGGCGGTGGGTATCGGCGGCCTGCTCGGCGCGAACACATCATGAGGGGGAGTTGAGTTGGCACTACCCGGGCACCCGCGCATCGATCGACTCACGGTCGTCGAAGTGGAGATCAGCACACTGTCGACGGCCGGTTCACCCAGACTCTCCGGAGCGGATCCGGACCACGTGGAGACACTGGCCGCGGTGCAGACACCACTGCCGCCGATCACCGTGCACCGCTCGACGATGCGGGTCATCGACGGGCTGCACCGCGTGCGCGCCGCACAGGTGCGCGGCCGGACCGCGATCGCCGCCCGGTTCTTCGACGGCGACGAGGCCGACGCCTTCGTGCTCGCCGTGGAGTCCAACATCGCCCACGGGCTTCCGCTGACGACCACGGACCGCAAGCGCGCGGCCCGGCGCATCATCACCTCCCACCCGCAGTGGTCGGACCGCATGATCGCCTCGGTCGCGGGCATCGCGCCCGGCACGGTCGCCGAGATCCGCAGGCGCGCGCCGGGCCAGGTCACCGGCGCGCAGTCCCGCATCGGCCAGGACGGCCGGGTCCGCCCGGTCAACGGCGCCGAGGGCCGCAGGCTGGCCAGCGAGATCATCGCGGAGAACCCGGGCCTGTCGCTGCGCCAGGTCGCGCGGGCCGCCTCCATCTCGCCCGAGACGGTCCGCGACGTGCGCAACCGCATGATGCGGGGCGAGGATCCGCAGCTGCGGCGCGGACGGCGGGCCGGCTGCCGGGAGGCGGCGCCGCCCGCGCCGCGCACGGGCTTCGGCCCGGTCGCGGTGCCCGACCGGGGCCAGGCCCAGGCCCGCGCCGCGATCGTGGACCGGCTCAAGGCGGACCCGGCCCTGCGGTTCAGCGAGACCGGGCGCATGCTGCTGCGGCTGCTCACCATCCACACGCTGAGCCCGGAGGACTGGGACAAGATCATCGACAGGGTGCCGCCGCACTGCGGTGCCATCGTGGCCGAACTCGCCACGGACTGTGCGGAGATGTGGGCGGAGTTCGCGCAGCGCGTGCAGCGCAAGGCCGTGGAGACGGCCTGAGCGGGGGCTCGGCCGCTGGGCGGCCGCCGGCTGCCCGCTGCCGCCTGCCGTGGCCCGTTCCGTTGTCTGCGGGTCCGTTGTGGCTGGTCGCGCAGTTCCCCGCGCCCCTTCGGGGCGCGCCACGCCCCGTCCAAGTGTGTACGTCACTCGGTCGGACAGTGGTCTCTCCCTATTCCCGTTAAGGCCGTCCACTGCCCATTTTTCAGGCCTGGTTGGTGGGAATGCGGGGCGCTACCGTCCTCGGTACGAGCGCAGTCGAAGGAATGTACGCGATCCCGAGAGGATTCCATCGCGTGTTAATCACCCAAGGTCCTGGTGGAATTACCGTCGGAGACCCGAACTCGTCCGACACCAAGAAACAGAAACTGCGGGCGGGAACGTCACGCCGCGCCCTCACCTATGTGCGCCCGCACCGGAACGCGCTGCTCTTCCTGCTGCTCACCACCGTGGTGGACTCCCTCGTCATCGTGGCGACCCCCCTGCTGCTCAAGGACATCGTCGACGACGGCATCCTCAAGGACGACCTGGGGCTCGTGGTGACCCTGGCCCTGGTCGTCGCCGGGCTCGCCGTCGTGGACGCGGTCATGCAGCTCGCGCAGAGCTACTTCTCCGGGCGCGTCGGCCAGGGCGTCAGCCACGACCTGCGCGTCCAGACGTTCACCCACGTCCAGCGGCAGCCCATGGCGTTCTTCACCCGCACCCAGACGGGCCTGCTCACCAGCCGCCTCAACGCCGACGTGATGCTGGCCCAGCAGTCCATCGGCCTGATCCTCACCTCGGCCACCAGCGTCCTGACGGTGCTCCTCGTGCTCGCCGAGATGTTCTACCTGTCCTGGCTGATCACCCTGATCGCCGTCGCCATGCTGCCGCTGTTCGTCGTGCCCGGCGTCTACGTCGGGCGGCGCCTGCAGCGCTACTCGCGGGAGCAGATGCAGTCCAACGCCGAACTCGCGGGCGTCATCCAGGAGCGGTTCAACGTCAGCGGCGCCATGCTCGCCAAGCTCTACGGCCGCCCCCGCTCCGAGGCCGAGGCGTTCGCGGCCCGCGCGCGCCGGGTCCGCGACGTCGGTGTGGTCTGGACCGTGTTCAGCCGGATGTCGTTCATCTTCATGGCGCTGCTCGCCGCGCTCGCCACGGCGCTCGTGTACGGCGTCGGCGGCGCCCTCGTCCTGGACGGCGCCTTCCGCCTCGGCACGCTCGTGGCCCTCGCCGTGCTCATGGGCCGCCTCTACGGCCCCATCACCCAGCTGTCCAGCATGCAGTCGAACGTCCTGACCGCCCTGGTCAGCTTCGACCGGCTCTTCGAGGTGCTCGATCTGAAGCCCCTCATCGAGGAGAAGCCCGACGCCCGCGCCCTGCCCGCCCCCGGCACCGGGGCCGCGCCGCGCGTCGAGTTCGACCGGGTGGACTTCCGCTACCCGCGCCCCAGCGAGGTGTCGCTCGCGTCCCTGGAGGCCGGCGCGCTCTCGCAGCGGGAGCGCACCCAGGAGACCCCGGTGGTGCTGCACGAGCTGACCTTCGAGCTGCCGCCCGGCAAGCTCACGGCCCTGGTCGGCCCGTCCGGCGGCGGCAAGACGACGATGACGCACCTGGTGTCGCGCCTGTACGACCCGACGTCGGGCACCGTCCGCGTCGACGGCCACGACCTGCGGGACCTCACCCTGGACTCGCTGCGCGACACGGTCGGCGTGGTCACCCAGGACGCGCACTTCTACCACGACACGATCCGCGCCAACCTCACCTACGCCCGCCCCGACGCCACCGACGGCGACCTCCTCAAGGCCTGCGACGCCGCCCGGATCGGCGAGTTGATCCGCTCGCTGCCCAGCGGACTCGACACCGTCGTCGGCGACCGCGGCTACCGCCTGTCGGGCGGCGAGAAGCAACGCCTCGCCCTGGCGCGCCTGTTGCTCAAGGCGCCGTCCGTGGTCGTCCTCGACGAGGCGACCGCCCATCTGGACTCCGAGTCCGAGGTGGCCGTCCAGCGGGCCCTGACCACCGCCCTGCGCGACCGCACGTCCCTGGTGATCGCCCACCGCCTGTCCACCATCCGCGAGGCCGACCAGATCCTCGTCGTGGACGGCGGCCGGATCCGCGAACGCGGCACGCACGAGGAACTCCTCGCCGCCGAGGGCCTGTACGCCGAGCTGTACCACACGCAGTTCCAGCGCCAGGGCGCCAACGGCGCCGGTCCCCGGGTGCGGACCCGCACGCCCGGCGACGGGCCGGTCCTCGGCGAGGGACCCGTCCTCGGCCAGGGGCCGGTGCTCGGCCGCGGCCCCATGCCCGGCGGCAGCGACGGCCTCGTCCTCGGCGGCGGCCTGCCGCCCGGCGGCGGCGAGTACGCCGTCCGCCGCCGCGGCGAGCCCGACGACTGACCACGGCACCCCCGCGCCCCACACCCGTACAGCGGCCCATCAGCAGAAGGGAGAGCGATGAGCAGCCAGGCGGATTCCACTCTGCCCCTGTCCGAGAGCCAAGAGGGAATTTGGCTGGCCCAGCGCATCGAGAGCACGCGCGGCCTCTACACCATCGGCCAACACGTGGAGATCCTCGGCCCGCTCGACACCGGCGTGTTCGAGCACGCCCTGCGCCGGGCCGTGGCGGAGACGGAGATCCTCCGGGCCCGCTTCGTCGAGGACGCCGACGGCCGGGTGACCCAGCGGTTCGCGCCGACGCCCGAGCAGAGCCTGCCCACCGTCGACCTGACCGGCGCCGACCACCCGTGGCGCACCGCCGAGGCGTGGATGCGGGCCGAGCAGCACGCCATGGCGGCACACGGCGCGAACGGCCTGTTCGGCTACGCCCTGCTCACCCTCGGCCCCGACCGCCACCTGTGGTACCAGCGCTATGACCACCTCCTGATGGACGGCTTCGGCTGCTCCCTCATGGCGCGGCGCGTCGCCGACCTCTACACGGCCGCGCTGGACGGCCGCGCAGCGCCGCCGTCGGCCCACGCCCCGCTGCGCGAACTGCTGCGGCAGCAGGACGCCTACCGCGCCTCCGCCGACCACGCCCGCGACCGCGCCTACTGGCACGACCGCTTCGCCGACCGGCCGCCGCTCACGGCGGTGCCCGGCCACGGGGCCGCCGCCCCCGACGCCGCCGCGCGCGCCACCGGCCATCTGGCGCCGCCCGCCGTACGGGCGCTGCGCGCCGCCGCGACCGCCGCCGGGGTGAGCTGGCCCCGGCTCGTGGTCGCCGCCGTCGGCGCGTTCGGCTGCCGCCTGACGGGCGCCGACGAGGCCGTCCTCAGCCTGCCCGTCGCCGGACGCCTGACCGCCCAGGAACGGCGTACCCCGTGCACGACGGCCAACGTCCTGCCGTTCCGGATTCCCGCGGCCCCCGGCATGAGCCTCACGGAGCTGGCCCGCGAGGCGGCCCGCGAGGCCACCGGCCTGCTGCGCCACCAGCGGTACCGGGGCGAACGGCTGCGCCGCGAACTCGCCTGGCCGAGCGGCGGCCGCTGGCACTTCGGGCCGTTCGTCAACGTCCTGCCCCTCGGCGAGAACCTCCGCTTCGGCCCCTGCCGCGGCATCGCCCGCGACCTGTCCCACCGCCGCGTCGAGGAGCTGAGCGTCGTGGTCAGCGGCTGGTCCGACGACCAAGGCTTGGCCATCTCCCTGGAGGCCGACGCCGCGCGCTACGACCAGGACTGGGCGCGGGCGGGCCACCGGTCCCTGCTGCGCTTCCTGGAGCGCCTCGTCGCCGACCCGGCCGTGCCGACCGGCCGCGTCGACCTGGCGCCCGCTCCCGCCCGGCGCCGGTCGGAGCCCGTCGGCCCCCGCCCGGTGCCGGACCTCATCGGCCGCCGGGCGGCCCGCCGCCCCGGCGCGGTGGCCCTCGTACACGGTGAACAGGCCGTGACGTACGGACAGTTGTGGCAGCGCTCCGAAAGCGTGGCGCGGCGGCTCACCGGCGCGGGCGTCGGCCGCGGCGACCGGGTCGCGGTCGTGCTCGAACGCTCCCCGGACCTGGTGGCGGCGCTGCTCGGGGTGTGGCGCGCCGGGGCCGCGTACGTCCCCGTGGACGCGGGGCACCCGGCCGAGCGCGTGGCACGCGTCCTCGCCGACAGCGCCGCGTCCGTCGTGCTGTGCGCCGGACCGACGCGCGCCGCCGTGCCGGACGGCGACGCGCGGGTCCTGCTCCTCGACGGCCCGGCGGCCGCCGAGGGCGGCCTCGCGGACGCGGTGCGCGCCGACGACGTCGCGTACGTGATGTACACCTCCGGCTCGACGGGCGCGCCCAAGGGCGTGGCGGTGCCCCACCGCGCCGTGGCCGAGCTGGTCGCCGAGCCCGGCTGGGGCGTCGGCCCGGACGACGCGGTCCTGATGCACGCGCCGCACGCCTTCGACGCCTCGCTGTACGAGATGTGGGTGCCGCTGGTGTCCGGCGGCCGCGTGGTCGTCGCCGGGCCGGGACCCGTCGACGCCGAGGCCCTGCGCCGGTACGTGGCCGGGGGCGTCACCGCGGCGCACCTGACGGCCGGCACGTTCCGGGTCCTGGCCGGTCAGGCGCCGGACTGCCTCACCGGTCTGCGGGAGGTCCTCACCGGCGGCGACGTGGTGCCCGCCGCGGCCGTCGAGCGGCTGCGCCGGGCCTGCCCGGACGTGACGGTCCGGCACATGTACGGGCCGACGGAGACGACCCTGTGCGCCACCTGGCACCACGTGCGGCCGGGCGAGGACGCGGGCCCGGTGCTGCCCGTCGGCCGGGCCCTGCCCGAGCGGCGCGCCGTCGTCCTCGACGCGGCCCTGCGGCCCCTGGCGCCGGGCCTCGTGGGGGAGCTGTACCTGGCCGGGGCCGGGCTCGCGCGCGGCTACTGGGGGCAGCCCTCGATGACGGCGGAGCGGTTCGTGGCCTGCCCGTTCGAGCCCGGCGCGCGCATGTACCGCACCGGGGACCTGGTCCGCGCGAGGGACGACGGCGCGCTGGTCTTCGTCGGCCGCGCGGACGGCCAGGTCAAGATCCGCGGGTTCCGCGTCGAGCCCGCCGAGGTCGAGGCCGCGCTCGCCGCGCACCCGGCGGTGACGCAGGCGGTCGTCACGGCCCCCGAGGACACGCCCGGTGAGCGCCGCCTCATCGGGTACGTCGTGACGGGCGACGCCGGGAGCGAGGACATGAACGAGGGCGGGGCCGGAGACGAGGGCCGGGGCGGCGGGGACGGAGGCGACGGCCGGGGCGGTGGCCGCCGGGCGATCGACCCCGAAGCGCTGCGCGCCCACGTCGCCTCGCTGTTGCCCGACCACATGGTCCCGGCGGCCGTCCTCACCCTGGACGCGCTGCCGGTGACCCCGAACGGCAAGGTGGACCGGGCGGCGTTGCCCGCCCCCGACTTCGCCGCGAAGGCCACCGGGCGCGCGCCCCGCAACGCCGTCGAGGCGATCCTGTGCGACCTGTTCGCCGCCGTCCTGCGCCTGGAGCGGGTCGGCGCCGACGACAGCTTCTTCGGCCTCGGCGGCGACTCCATCATGGCGATGCAACTGGCCGCGCAGGCCCGGCGCGCCGGGGTGCGGTGCGGCGCCCAGGACGTCTTCGAGCACGACACGCCGGCGGGGCTCGCGGCCGTGGCGCGCTTCGAGGCGGACGCAGCCGCCGGGGACCCGGCACGCGACACGCGCCCCGGCGAAGAGGCCGCCGAAGGCCCCGAGCCCGCCGCGCCCCTCCTCGCCGGCCTCACCCCCGGCGAACTGGCCCGGCTGCGCGCCCGGCTGCCCGGCCTCACCGACGTCTGGCCGCTGTCGCCGCTCCAGGAAGGCATGCTCTTCCACACCACCTTCGCCGCCGACGACGCGGGCCCGGACGTGTACGCGAGCCAGCGCGTCCTCGCCCTCGACGGGCCGCTGGACGTGGCCCGCCTGCGCGCGTCCTGGCGCACGCTCCTGGACCGGCACGCCGTGCTGCGCGCCAGCTTCCACCAGCGCGCGTCCGGCGAGCCGGTGCAGGTCATCGCCGGAAACGTACCGCTGCCCTGGCGCGAGAGCGATCTGTCGGGGCTGGCCGAGGACGCGGCGTCGGCCGAGGCCGCCCGCCTCGCCGAGGCCGAGAAGTCCGCGCGCTTCGACCTCGCGTCGCCCCCGCTGCTGCGGCTCCTCCTGATCAGGCTCGGCCCGGACCGCCACCAGCAGGTCATCACCAGCCACCACACCCTCGTCGACGGCTGGTCCATGACGGTCGTCTTCAAGGAGCTCGCCGCGGTGTACGCCGCCGCGGGCGACGGCTCGGCCCTGCCCGCCCCGGTCCCGTACCGCGCCCATCTGGCGTGGCTGGCCCGGCAGGACGACGAGGCGGCGCGCCGCGCCTGGCGTGCGGAGCTCGCCGACGCCGAAGGCCCGACCCTCGTGGTGCCCGAGGAGTCGGTGCGGACGCCGGTCGTGCCCCGCCCGGTGACGTTCGAGCTGAGCGACGAACTCACTTACGCCGTGGGCGTGTTGGCCCGCACCAACGGCGTCACCGTCAACACGGTCGTGCAGGGCGCCTGGGCGCTGGTCCTGGCCCGGCTCGTGGGCCGCGCCGACGTGGTGTTCGGCACGACCGTCGCGGGCCGCCACGCCGACCTGCCGGGCGTCGAGTCGGCCGTCGGCCCGTTCATCAACACCCTGCCCGTGCGCGTACGGCTCGATCCCGCGACCCCGGTCGCCGGTCTGCTGGCCGCGCTGCGGGAGCGGCACGTGGCCCTGATGCCCCACCAGCACACGGGACTTCAGGAGATCCGCAGGGCCGCGGGCGACGGCGCGGTCTTCGACACCCTCGTGGTCTTCGAGAACCTGCCCGAGCACCCCACCGAGCCCGAGCACCCCGCCGCGCCCGCCCTGACGATGCGGCCCGTCGGCGAGCCGCAGGACCGCGGCCACTACCCGCTCGCGCTGATCGTGGTGCCCGACCGCAGGCTGCGCGGCCACCTCGTGGGCCGCCCGGACGCCGTGCCGCACGCCCGCGTCGAGGAACTGGTGCGCTGGCTGACCCACGTCCTGGAACAGTTCACCGCGGACCCCGGCCTGCCGGTGGGGCGCGTCGGCGTCCTCCGCCCCGCGGAGCGCTCCCTGGCCGTGGAGCAGGCCCTGGCGTCGGCCACGACCGACCCGCGCGCCGATCTGCTCGCCCCCGACGCCTTCACGCTGCGGGCCGCCGCGACCCCGGCGGCCGTGGCCGTCGAGTCCGGCCGCCGGACCGTCCGCTACGAGGAGCTGTCCGCGTACGCGACCCGCCTCGCCCGCCACCTGAAGGGGCGCGGCGTCGGTGTGGAGACCCCGGTCGCCGTGTGCGCCGACCGTTCCGTCGAGCTGATCGTGGCGCTCCTCGCGGTGTCCCTCGCGGGCGGCGTGTACGTCCCCGTCGACCCCGGCCACCCGCCCGCGCGCGTCCGCCTCGTCCTGGACGACGTCGCCCCGCCGGTCCTGCTGTGCACCCGCGCCACGCGCGCGGTCGTGCCGGACGGCTACCGGGGCCACGTCGTCGTCCTGGACGACCCGGCGACCGCCCTCGCCGTCGCCGCGCACGCCCCCGGCCCCCTCACCGGCGCGGAGCGCCCCGCCCTGGCGGCGGCCAACGCGGCGTACACGATCTACACCTCGGGCTCCACCGGCACCCCCAAGGGCGTCGTCGTGCCGCACGGCGCGCTGCGCAACCTCGTCGCCGACCACACCCGCCGCTACGCCATGGACGGGACGAGCCGCATCCTGCAGCTCGTCTCGCCCAGCTTCGACGTGTCGATGGCGGACATCTGGCCCGCCCTGTGCGCGGGCGGCCGCCTCGTCCTCGCCCCGCCCGCGCGGCGCCACGCGACCGGCGAGGAACTCGTCCGGCTGCTGCGCGCGAGCCGCGTCACGCACGTCGCCATGACCCCCACGCTGCTCGCCCAACTCCCCCCGGGCCACCTGCCGGACCTGCGGGTCCTCATCATCGGCGGCGAGACCGCGCCCGACGACGTACGCCGCCGGTGGACGGCGCGCGGCCGCGACGTCCACAGCGAGTACGGCGTCACCGAAGCCGCCGTCACCTCCACGGCGAGCCGCCCGCTGCGCGCCGACGACCCGCCGACGACGGGCCGCCCCGTCGCCGGCACCGCCGCGTACGTCCTCGACTGCTTCCTGCAGCCGGTGGGCCCCGGGACCGTGGGCGAGCTGTACGTCGCGGGCGCCGGGCTCGCGCGCGGCTATCTGCGCCGCGCCCGCCTGACCGCCGAGCGGTTCGTGGCCTGCCCGTTCGCACCCGGCGCCCGCATGTACCGCACCGGCGACCTGGTCCGCCGCACCCCCGCGGGACACCTGGTGTACGAGGGCCGCGCCGACGCCCAGGTGAAGGTGCGCGGCTTCCGCGTGGAGCTCGGCGAGATCGAGGCCGCCCTGGCCGCGCACCCCGACGTCGGCCGCGCGGTGGTGGGCCTGACCGCCCACGGGCCCCGGGAGCGGCGGCTCGTCGGCTACGTCACGGCCGACCCCGACCGGGGCCGGGGCCTGGACGGCGAGGCGGTGCGCGCGCACGCCGCCGACGTGCTGCCCGCCCACATGGTGCCCGCCGCCGTGCTCGCCCTGGACGCGCTCCCGACGACCCCCAACGGCAAGGTGGACCGGGCGGCCCTGCCCGTGCCCGACTTCGCCGAACGCGTCGCGGGCCGGGCCCCGGCGACCGCGGCCGAGGAGACCCTCTGCGCCCTGATCGCCGAGGTCCTCGGCCTGGACCGGGTCGGCGCCGACGATCACTTCTTCCGCCTCGGCGGCGACTCCATCACCTCGATGCAGCTGGTCAGCCGGGCCCGCGCGGCCGGGGTCGCGTTCACCTCGCAGGACGTCTTCGAGCGGCCGACGGCGGCGGACCTCGCCCGCGTCGCCAAGCTCGGCACCGGCGCGGAGCCCGCCTGGGACATCGGGGTCGGCGACGTACCGTGGACGCCCGTCATGCGGGCCCTGGGGGAGCGGGTGACCGGCGGCGCGTTCGCCCAGTGGGTCCTCGTCGGCGCCCCGGCGGGGCTCGGCGCGGACACGCTCGTCGCGGGCGTGCGCGCCCTGCTCGACACCCACGACATGCTCCGTGCCCACACCGTCGGACCGGGGCCCGAACCGCGCCTCGTCGTCCGGGAGAAAGGGGCGGTGTCCGCCGCGGACCTCGTCACCGCGGTGGACGCGACCGGCGTGGCCGACGGCCGCCTCGACACGGCGGCGCGCGACGCCGCACGCGACGCGGTGGGGCGCCTCGACCCGGCCCGCGGCGTCATGCTCCAGGCCGTGTGGCTGGACGCCGGGCCGGGCCGCGTGGGCCGACTCGCCCTCGCCGTGCACCACTTGGCGGTGGACGGCGTCTCCTGGCGCGTCCTCGTCCCCGACCTGCGGTCCGCGTGCGAGAGCGCGGCCGCGGGCCACGAACCGTCCCTGGAACCCGCCGGTACGTCCTTCCGCCGCTGGGCCAGCCTGCTGGCGGGGCAGGCCAGCGAACCGGAGCGCACCGCCGAACTCGAAGGCTGGGCCGCCGTGGTGGCCCACGCCGAGCCGCCCCTCGGCCGCCGGGCCCTCGACCCGCGCAGGGACACCGCGGCCACGGCGCGCCGCACGATGTGGACGGTGCCCGCGCGGCACACCCGCACGCTGGTCACCCAGGCTCCGGCGCTGTTCCACTGCGGTGTGCACGAGGTGCTCCTCGCCACCCTGGCGGGCGCCGTGGGCCGCACCCGCCGCGACGACGGCACATCCGGGGGCACCGTCCTCATCGACGTCGAGGGCCACGGCCGCCAGCCCCTGGGCGGCGCCGACCTGCTGCGCACGGTGGGCTGGTTCACCAGCGTCCACCCGGTCCGCGTCGACCTCGCCGGAGTCGACCTCGACGACGCCCTCGCCGCGGGGCCCGCCGTCGGCGCGCTGGTGAAGACGGTCAAGGAGCAGGCCCGCGCGGTGCCGGGCGACGGCCTCGGCTACGGCCTGCTGCGCCACCTCGGCCGGGAGACCGGGCCCATCCTCGCCGCCCTGCCCCGGCCGCAGATCGGCTTCAACTACCTGGGCCGCTTCGCGACGGGCACGCCCGGCGGGCCCGTCGCCCCCTGGGACCTCGCCGGGGACACGGCGATCGGCGGTTCGGCGGCCCCCGACCTGCCCGCCGCCCACGTCGTCGAGGCCGCCGCCGCCCTGCGGGACACACCCGGCGGCGCCGAGCTGACGCTCACGCTCGGCTGGCCCGCCGCCGTCCTGGCCGCCGGGGACGCGGAGCGCCTCGGACGGACGTGGCTCGACCTGCTCGCCGCCCTCGCCGCGCACACCGCGGACCCGACGGCGGGCGGGCACACCCCGTCCGACTTCCCGCTGCTCGACCTCGCGCAGGACGAGGTCGAGGAGTTCGAGGCGATCGCCGCCCAGCTGGCCGGGCCACCGCACCCACCGGGGCCGCCGCCCGGCCCGCCGCACACCCGCACCGCACGGCTCGCAGGACACGAAGGACTTGAGGGACTCGAAGGAGGACGGTCGTTGTGAAGGCACCCACCGCCGGTCAGGAATCCGCCGCCGAAGGGTCCGGACCCCAGGGGTCCGCCGCCCGGGGAGCCGCCGCCCAGGGGTCCGCCCTCGCGGAGGTCTGGCCGCTGTCCCCGCTCCAGGAAGGCCTGCTGTTCCACGCGGACTTCGACGGCCAGGGCCCCGACGTGTACACCGTCCAGTCCGTCCTGTCCGTCGAGGGCCCGCTGGACGCGGCCCGGCTGAGGTCCTCCTGGCAGGCCCTCCTGGCCCGGCACGCGGTGCTGCGGACGAGCTTCCACCGCCGCGCGTCCGGCGAGGCCGTCCAACTGGTCATGCGGGAGGTGGCGCTGCCGTGGGCCGAGGCCGACCTCTCCGCGCTGCCCGAAGCCGCCGCCCGCGCGGAACGCGACCGCCTCACGGAGAGCGAGCGCGCCCGGCGCATCGACCCGGCCGCGGCACCGCTGCTGCGCCTGCTCCTGATCCGCGGCGGCGAGCGCCGCCACCACCTCGTCCTGACGAGCCATCACATCCTGCTCGACGGCTGGTCCCTGCCGGTCCTCCTCGACGAGCTCGCCACGGTCTACGCCGCCGGGGGCGACGCCTCGGGCCTGGCGCCGGTCACCTCCTACCGCGAGTACCTCGCCTGGCTCGCCCGGCAGGACAAGGAGGCCGCGCGGGCCGCGTGGCGCGCGGAACTCGCCGGGGCCGGGGAACCCACCCTGGTCGCCGGGCCCGCGGCCGGGGCCCGCGGCGACGCCCTGCCCGTCCGGGCGTCCGTCCGGCTCTCCGCCGACACCTCCGCCGCGCTCACCGGCCTGGCCCGCAGCCACGGCCTGACCCTCAACACGGTGGTGCAGGGTGCCTGGGCGATGGTCCTTGCGCGCCTGGCCGGGCGCACGGACGTGGTGTTCGGCGCCACCGTGGCCGGGCGTCCGCCGGAGCTGCCGGGCGCGGAGTCGATGGTGGGCCTGTTCATCAACACCCTGCCCGTGCGGGTCCGCCTCGACGCCGCGCTGCCGGTCGCCCGCATGCTCACCGAACTCCAGGAACGCCAGACCGCTTTGATGGCCCATCAGCACCTGGGGCTCGCCGACATCCAGGCGGCCGCCGGGCCCGGCGCGGCCTTCGACACCCTCCTCGTCCACGAGAACTACCCCCGCGTCACCGGCGACGCGCCCCGCCCCGACGCCCCGGCCTTCACCGTGACGGAGTCCCGCCAGGCCACCCACTACCCCCTGTCCGTGGGCGTGGTCCCCGGCGACCGCGTCCGCGTCGACGTCACCCACCAGCCCGGCCTGGTCGACCCGGACGTCGGCGAGGGCCTGACCGGTGTCGTCGCGCGCGTCCTGGAACAGATCGCCGCCGACCCGTCCGTGCCGGTGGGCCGCGTCGGCGTGCTCACCGGACCCGAACGCGGCCTCGTCCTGGAGGGCTGGGGTGCCACGGAGGGCGAGACGCCGGACGCGCTCGTGCCCGAGCTGATCGCGCGACGGGCCGCCGGGGCACCTGAGGCCCCGGCGGTCGTCGACGGCGAACGGACCCTGACGTACGGACAGCTGTGGCGCGACTCCGGCCGTCTCGCCGCGTACCTCGCCGACGGCGGGGTGCGCCGGGGCGACCGCGTGGCCGTGCTGATGGAGCGGTCCGCCGACGTCGTGGTCGCCCTCCTCGCCGTCTGGCGCGCGGGCGCGGCCTACGTGCCGGTGGACACGTCGGCCCCGGTGGAGCGCGTGGCCCGTATCCTCGCGGACTGCGCGCCCCGGGTGGTGCTCCGCACCCGGGCGACGCACGGCGCGATACCGGAGACCGGGGCGCGCGTCATCGCCCTGGACGAGCCCGCCACCGTGCGGGAGGTGGCCGCGCGCGAGGACGGCCCGCGCACCCGCACGGGCGCGGCCGACGCGGCGTACCTGATGTACACCTCCGGCTCGACGGGCGTGCCCAAGGGCGTGGCCGTCCCGCACGGCAGCGCGGCGGCCCTCATCGCCGAGCGGTGCTGGCGGATCGGCCCGGACGACGCGGTCCTCATGCACGCCCCGCACGCCTTCGACGTGTCGCTGTACGAGATCTGGGTGCCCCTGGTGTCCGGCGGCCGCGTGGTCGTCGCCGCACCGGGCCCCGTGGACGCCGCACGCGTCCGCGCCTGCGCGGCCGCCGGGGTCACGGCCCTGCATCTGACGGCCGGGTCGTTCCGGGTCCTCGCGGGTGAGGCGCCCGACTGCTTCACCGGCCTGCGCGAGGTCCTCACGGGCGGAGACGTGGTGCCCGCCGCGTCCGTGGCCCGGGTCCGCGAGGCCTGCCCCGGCCTGGCCGTGCGCCATCTGTACGGCCCGACGGAGACGACCCTGTGCGCCACCTGGCGGTCCTGGCGACCGGGTGAGCCGGTCGGGCCCGTCCTGCCCATCGGCCGCCCACTGCCCTGCCGGCAGGCGTACGTCCTCGATGCGTTCCTGCTGCCGGTGCCGCCGGGGGTGGCGGGCGAGCTGTACGTGGCGGGCGAGGGGCTCGCCCAGGGCTACTGGGGGCAGCCCGCGCTCACGGCGGAGCGGTTCGTGGCCTGCCCGTACGTGCCGGGCGGGCGCATGTACCGCACCGGGGACCTGGTCCGCTGGACCGCCGACGGCACCCTGGTCTTCGTCGGGCGCGCGGACGCGCAGGTCAAGATCCGCGGGTTCCGGGTGGAGCTGGGCGAGGTGGAGTCGGCCCTCGCCGCCCACCCGGCCGTGGCCCAGGCCGTGGTCACGGCTCCGGAGACGGGCCCGGGCGAGCGCCGCCTGATCGGCTATGTCGTCGCCGACGGGCAGGACCTGGACGGCCCTTCGGCCCGGGAGTACGTGGCGAAGGTCCTCCCCGACTACATGGTCCCTGCCGCGGTGCTGGTGCTTGACGCCCTGCCGGTCACGCGGAACGGCAAGGTGGACCGCGCGGCGCTGCCCTCGCCGGACTTCGCGGGCCGCGTCACCGCACGCGAACCGGGCACGGAGGCCGAAGAGGTCATGTGCGGGCTGTTCGCCGAGGTCCTCGGGCTCGAACGCGTCGGCGTGGAGGACAGCTTCTTCGAGCTGGGCGGCGACTCCATCATGTCGATGCAACTCGCCGCCCGCGCCCGCCGCCTGCGGCTCGACTTCACCTCCCAGGACGTCTTCGAGCACGAGACCCCGGCCGGACTCGCCGCCCTGGCCGCCCGCACCGCCGAACGGACCCGGAAGGCCGACGACGGCGTGGGCGAGGTGCCCTGGACGCCGGTGATGCGGGAGCTGGGCCACTGGGCGGCCGATCCCCGGCTGGCGCAGTGGACGGTGGTGGGCGCCCCGCCCGGCCTCGGCCTCGACGTCCTGGCGGCCGGTCTGGGCGTCGTCCTGGACACGCACGACATGCTGCGGGCGCGGGCGGCCGAGGACTTCACCCTGGTCGTGCCGGAGGCGGGCTCCGTCGACGCGACCGCCCTGGTCACCCGCGTGGACGGGACCGACGGCGCTCTGGACGAGATCGCGGAGCGGGCCGCCCGGGAGGCGGTGGGGCGTCTCGACCCGGCGGCGGGCGTGATGGTCCAGGCCGTGTGGGTGGACGCGGGACCGGACCAGGTCGGCCGACTCGCGGTCGTCGCCCACCACTTGGTGGTCGACGCCGTGTCCTGGCGCCTTCTCCTGCCGGATCTCCGTGCTGCCTGCGAGGCCGTCGCCGCCGTACAGGAACCTCAACTGGGGACGGTAGAACGTTCTTTCCAGAGCTGGGCTCGTCTCCTCGTCGAGCAGGCCCGCCAGGACCACCGCGTCGCCGAGCTGGACGCGTGGACCGCCGTGCTCGGCGCCGGGGCGCCGCCGCTCGGCGGCCGGGCCCTCGACCCGGCGCGCGACACCGTGGCGACCCTGGTCCACCGGACCTGGACGGTGCCGCCGGAGCGGGCACGCACCCTGGTGGGCGCGGCCCCGGCCGCCTTCCACTGCGGGGTGGACGAGGTGCTGCTCGCGGGCCTCGCGGGCGCAGTCGCGCACCACCGCCCGGAGGCCGCGGGCGGGCTCGTCGTCGACGTGGAGAGCCACGGACGCGAACCCCTCGACGGCATCGAACCGGCCCGCACCGTCGGCTGGTTCACCAGCACGCACCCGGTCCGCCTCGACCTGTCCGCGCTCGACGTCGCCGCGGCCCACGCCGGAGGCCCGGCGACGGGCCTGCTCCTCAAGACCGTCAAGGAGCAGGCGCGCGCCGTGCCGGGCGACGGTCTCGGCCACGGCCTCCTGCGCCACCTCAACCCCGACACAGCACCGACTCTCGCCGCCCTGCCGCACCCCCAGATCGGCTTCACCTACCTGGGCCGGTTCGCGGCGGACGGCGGCACGTCGGGAGCCGTCGCCCCCTGGGCCGCCGCCGGGCGGACGGCGCTCGGCGGCTCGGCACCCCCCGGGATGCCCGCCCGGCACGCCCTGGACGCGCGCGCCGTCGTCCGCGACACCCCCGAAGGGCCGGAGTTGACGCTCACCCTGAGCCGGCCCGGCGGCCTCTTCGACGAAGCGGCCGCCGACGGCATCGGCCGGGCCTGGCTCGACCAGCTCACCGCCCTGGCCGCGCACACCGCGGAGCCCGCGGCGGGCGGCCACACCTCCTCCGACTTCCCGCTCGTCGACCTGGGCCAGGACGAGGTCGACGAACTGGAGGCCGGGCCGCACGACGACACGTTCTGACCAGCCCCGTCCGAGGAGAGAAGCGATGACCCGATCCCGTGTCGAGGACGTGTGGCCCCTGTCGCCGCTCCAGGAGGGGCTGCTCTTCCACGCGGCGCTCGACGACCAGGGGGCCGACGTCTACCAGGGCCAGCGCCTGCTCGACCTGACAGGGCCGGTGGACGCGGCCCGGCTGCGCACGGCGTGGCAGACCCTCCTGGCCCGCCACCCGGCCCTGCGCGCGGGCTTCCGGCGGCGCAAGTCCGGCGGGGCGATCCAGGTCGTCGCCCGGGACGTCACCCTGCCCTGGCGCGAGGCCGACCTCTCCGGCCTGCCCGACGACGAGGCCGGGGCCGCCATGGACGACCTGGCCGGCGCGGAGCGGGCCGAGCGCTTCGACCTCACGGCCCCGCCGCTCCTGCGGCTGCTCCTGATCCGTCGCGGCGAGACGCGGCACCGCCTGGTGCTCACCAGCCACCACGTCCTCATGGACGGCTGGTCCCTGCCCGTGCTGCTGCGCGAGCTGAAGGCGCTGTACGCGGCCCACGGCGACCCGGGCGCCCTGCCCGCGCCCGTCTCGTACCGGGACTACCTCGTCTGGCTCGCCCGCCAGGACAAGGAAGCGGCTCGGGCCGCCTGGCGGCTCGACCTCGCGGGCGCGGACGAGCCGACCCTCGTCGCACCGGCCGACCCGGGCCGCGCGCCCGGCACCCCGCAGATCCTCACCCGGGACGTGCCGACGCACCTCGCCCGAGCGGTGACGGCCTTCGCCCGCCACCACGCCCTCACGGTCAACACCGTGGTGCAGGGCGCCTGGGCCCTCGTCCTGGCCCGGCTCGCCGGACGCACGGACGTGGTGTTCGGCGCCACCGTGGCCGGCCGCCCCGCGGACCTCCCGGGCGTGGAGTCGATGGTGGGCCTGTTCATCAACACCGTCCCCGTACGCGTACGCCTCGACGCCGATCAGCCGGTCGCGCGCATGCTGACCGAACTCCAGGAGCGCCAGACGGCCTTGATGGCCCACCACCACCTGGGCCTCTCCGACATCAAGGAACTCGCGGGCCCCGGAGCGGCCTTCGACACCCTCGTCGTCTACGAGAGCTATCCGCGCACCCCCACCGAGACGCCCGCCCCCGACACCTTCTCCCTGCGCGTCGTCGCGGGCGAGGAGACCGCCCACTACCCCTTCACCCTCGTCGTGGCACCCGGCACCCCCATGCGCTGCAAGCTCGACTACCGCCCCGACCTGTACGCCCGCGACACGGCCGCATCGGTCCTCACCTGGCTCTTCCACGTACTGACCCAGATCACGGCCGACCCCTCGACACCGGTGGGCCGGATAGGCGTACTCGACGAGAAGGAGCGGGCAATCCTCGTCGAGGGACAGAGCACGACGCCGGGCGAGGCCCCGGAGGGCCTGGTGCCTGAGCTGGTGGCGGGCAGGGTGGCGTCGGCGCCGGATGCGGTGGCGCTGTGCGGGGCCGATCGGTCCCTGTCGTATGGGGAGTTGTGGGCGGAGTCGGGCCGGTTGGCGGCGTACCTCTCGCGTCGTGGCGTGGGGCGTGGTGACCGTGTCGCGGTGGTGTTGGAGCGGTCGGTCGACGTGGTGGTGGCGTTGCTGGGGGTGTGGCGGGCTGGGGCGGCGTATGTCCCGGTGGATGCGTCGGCTCCGGTGGAGCGGGTGGGTCTGGTGCTGGGGGACTGTGCTCCGGCGGCGGTGCTCTGCACCCGGGCGACACGGGACAGGGTGCCTGATGCGGGCGCACGCCGGGTGGTCCTTGATGATCCGGCTACAGCACAGGAGTTGGAGAGCTGCGACGGCACCTCCGGGAGCGTCCGGGTAGCTCCTGACGATGTGGCGTATGTGATGTACACGTCGGGGTCGACGGGTGTGCCGAAGGGTGTGGCGGTGCCGCACGGGAGTGTGGCTTCGCTGGTGGCGGAGCGGGCTTGGGGGGTGGGTCCGGGTGATGCGGTCCTGATGCATGCTCCGCACGCGTTCGATGTGTCGTTGTATGAGGTGTGGGTGCCGTTGGTGTCGGGTGGGCGGGTGGTGGTGGCCGGGCCGGGGCCGGTGGATGCCGGGCGGGTGCGGCAGTCCGTTGAGGCCGGGGTGACGGCCCTGCATCTGACGGCCGGGTCTTTTCGGGTCCTCGCGGGTGAGGCGCCCGACTGTTTCACCGGTCTGCGGGAGGTCCTCACGGGCGGTGACGTGGTGCCTGCTGCTTCGGTGGCGCGGGTGCAGGAGGCCTGCCCCGGCCTGGCCGTGCGGCACATGTACGGTCCGACGGAGGCGACCCTGTGTGCCACCTGGCGCAGCTGGGAGCCGGGTGAGCCGGTGGGTTCGGTGCTGCCCATCGGGCGCCCGCTGCCTGGACGGCGTGCGTACGTCCTCGACGCGTATCTCCAGCCGGTGCCGTCGGGTGTGGCTGGCGAGCTGTATGTGGCGGGTGAGGGGCTGGCCCGGGGTTATGTGGGGCAGCCGGGGCTGACGGCGGAGCGGTTCGTGGCTTGCCCGTATGTGCCGGGTGGGCGGATGTACCGCACGGGGGATCTGGTGCGGTGGTCTGCCGAAGGTGAACTTGTCTTCGTCGGGCGTGCGGATGCTCAGGTGAAGGTCCGTGGGTTCCGGGTGGAGCTGGGCGAGGTGGAGGCGGCCCTTGCGGCACACCCGGGTGTGGCTCAGGCGGTGGTGACTGCTTTGGAGGCGGGGCCGGGGGACCGGCGCCTGGTCGGATACGTGGTGGCCAACGGGCAAGCTCTGAATGGTCATTCCGTACGGGAGTACGTGGCGAAGGCCCTCCCGGAGTACATGGTTCCCGCCGCAGTGATGGTCCTGGACGTGTTGCCGGTGACGCGGAACGGCAAGGTGGACCGCGCGGCGCTCCCTTCGCCGGACTTCGCGGGCCGGGTGACCGAGCGTGAACCGAGTACGGAGGCGGAGAAGGTCCTCTGCACGCTGTTCGCCGAGGTTCTGGGGCTTGAACGGGTTGGAGTCGAGGACAGCTTCTTCGAGCTGGGTGGCGACTCCATCATGTCGATGCAGCTGGTCGCCCGCGCCCGACGCGCCGGACTCGTCCTCAAGGTGCAGGACGTCTTCGAGTGCGAGTCTCCAGCGGGGCTCGCCGCCGCTGCGGGAGCCACGGGCGAGGAAACGGCCGCGCCGGGCGACGGCGTCGGGGAAGTGCCCTGGACGCCGGTGATGCGGGAGTTGGGCCACTGGGCGACTGACCCCCGGCTGGCGCAGTGGACGGTGGTGGGCGCCCCGCCCGGCCTCGGCCTCGACGTCCTGGCGGCCGGTCTGGGCGTCGTCCTGGACACGCACGACATGCTCCGGGCACGGGTGACCGAGGGCTTCACCCTGGTCGTGCCGGAGGCGGGCTCCGTCGACGCGACCGCCCTGGTCACCCGCGTGGACGGGACCGACGGCGCTCTGGACGAGATCGCGGAGCGGGCCGCCCGGGAGGCGGTGGGGCGTCTCGACCCGGCGGCGGGTGTGATGGTCCAGGCGGTGTGGGTGGACGCGGGGCCGGACGCGGTCGGTCGGCTCGCTCTCGTCGCCCACCACTTGGTGGTCGACGGCGTGTCCTGGCGTCTCCTCCTGCCGGACCTCCGTGCCGCCTGCGAGGCGGTCGCCGCCGGTCGGGAGCCGGAGCTCGAACCCGTGGGCACGTCGTTCCGGAGCTGGGCCCGCCTGCTGGCCGAACGCGTACCCACAGCCGAACTCGACGCCTGGGTGAGGCATGTTGAGGTGCCGGAAAGCATGCTGGCCGAAGGCGAGTTGAACCCGCAGCGGGACACCGCGGCCACCATGACGCACCGGACCTGGACGATCACAGGCGACACGGCCGCCCACCTGGTGAGCAGGGCGCCCGCCGCCTTCCACTGCGGTGTGCGGGAGGTGCTCCTTGCCGGGCTCGCGGGCGCGGTGGCGCGGCACCGGCCGTCGACGGCCGACGGGCTGCTGATCGACATCGAGAGCCACGGCCGCGAACCCCTGGAAGGGGCCGAACTCACCCGCACGGTCGGATGGTTCACCAGCACGCACCCCATCCGCGTCGAGCTGGGCGGTGTCGACCTGGACGAGGCCCTGGCCGGTGGTCCGGCAGCGGGTGCGCTGCTGAAGGCGGTGAAGGAGCAGTCCCGGACGCTGCCGGGCGACGGGCTCGGCTACGGCCTGCTGCGCCACCTCGACCCCGCGACGGCCGAAGTTCTCGCCGCCCTGCCCCGCGCTCAGATCGGCTTCAACTACCTCGGCCGCTTCACCACCGACGGCGACAGCGAAGGCCCCTGGCAGCTCACCGGGGCCATCGGCGGCACGATCCCCCCGGACACGCCCGTCCTCCACGCCCTGGAGGCGAGCGCCACCGTCCAGGACGCGCGGCACGGCCCCACGGTCACCATCACCCTCGCCTGGCCGGCGAACGTCCTGGACGAGCGGGCGGCGGAGGACCTGGGCCGGGCCTGGTGCGCACTGCTCGGCGGGATCGCCGCACACACCGACGGCCCCGGGGCCGGTGGGCACACGCCCTCCGACTTCCCGCTCCTCGACCTCACGCAGCGGGCCGTAGCGGAACTCGAAGAGCAGGCACAGGAGGTGGCGGACATCTGGCCGCTGTCGCCGCTCCAGGAAGGAATGCTGTTCCACGCCGCGTACGACGACGAAGGGCCCGACGTCTACCAGACGCAGCGGCTGCTCGCCCTCGAAGGCCCCCTGGACGCGGGGCGCCTGCGCGCGTCGTGGGAGGCCTTGCTCGCCCGGCACTCCGTGCTGCGGGCGGGCTTCCACAGGCCCACGTCGGGTGAGGCCGTGCAGGTCGTCGAGCGGACCGTCGAACTGCCCTGGCGCGAAGCCGACGTGTCCGGGCTTCCGGAGGCAGAGGCGGAGGCTGCCGCGGACCGGCTGGCGGCCGAGGAGCTGGACCGCAGGTTCGACCTGTCCCGGCCGCCGCTGCTCCGGCTGCTGCTGGTCCGCCTCGGCGAGAACCGCCACCGACTCGCTCTCACCTGCCACCACATCCTTCTGGACGGCTGGTCGATGCCGGTCGTCCTCAATGAGGTGTCCGCCCTGTACGCGGCCGCCGCCGACGCCTCGGGGCTCGCACGGGCGACCTCCTATCGGGCCTATCTGGCCTGGCTCGCCGGGCAGGACGGGGCGGCGGCGCGCGCTGCCTGGGACGCGGAGTTCACGGGCGCCGAGGGCCCGACGCTGGTGGCGCCCGCCGACCCCGGCCGGTCCCCGGTGACGCCCGAGGTGGTCTCGGTGGAACTGTCCCTGGAGCGGACCGGGCAGCTGAACGCGTGGGCGCGTACCGCGGGCCTGACCGTGAACACGGTGGCCCAAGGCGCGTGGGCCCTGGTCCTTGCGCGCCTGGCCGGGCGCACGGACGTGGTGTTCGGCGGCACGGTCGCCGGGCGCCCGCCGGAGCTGCCGGGCGTGGAGTCGATGGTGGGCCTGTTCATCAACACCCTCCCGGTCCGCGTCCGCCTCGACGCCGGGCAGCCGGTCGTCGACATGCTCCGCACGCTCCAGGAACACCAGTCGGCCCTCACGGCGCACCAGCACCTGGGTCTGCCGGACATCAGGGAACTGGCGGGATCCGGCGCGGTGTTCGACACGATGCTGATGTTCGAGAACTACCCGCGCGGCTCGGTCGCCCTCACCGGCCCCGACCGGGGTGCCGCCGACGTCACGATCAAGCGGCTCCACACGGTGGCCGGCACCCACTACCCGCTCGCCGTCGGCGTCGTCCCCACCGAGCGGCTGCGGGTCGTGGTGACCTACCGGCCCGACCTGTTCGACCGCAGCCGGGCCACCTCCATCGCGGAGCGTGTCGTACGGGTCCTGGAACAGCTGAGCGCCACTCCCTCCGCACCGGTCGCCCGCCTGGACGTCCTCACCGCATCCGAACCCGGCCTCCTCCTGGAGGAGTGGGGCACCACGCCGGGCGAGGGCCCGCAGGGCCTGGTGCTTGAGCTGGTGGCGGGCAGGGTGGCGTCGGCGCCGGATGCGGTGGCGCTGTGCGGGGCCGAGCGGTCGTTGTCGTACGGGGAGTTGTGGGCGGAGTCGGGCCGGTTGGCGGTGCACCTCTCGCGTGTGGGTGTGCGGCGCGGCGACCGGGTGGCCGTGGTGATGGAGCGGTCGGTCGATGTGGTGGTGGCGCTGTTGGGGGTGTGGCGGGCTGGGGCGGCGTATGTCCCGGTGGATGCGTCGGCTCCGGTGGAGCGGGTGGGTCTGGTGCTGGGGGACTGTGCTCCGGCGGCGGTGCTCTGCACCCGGGCGACACGGGAAGCGGTGCCGGAGGCCGAGGCACGTGTCGTCGTCCTCGACGACCCCTCCACCGCGAGCCGGTTGGCGACGCTGCACGAGACCCCGACCGGCACTCAGGCGTGCCCTGACGATGTGGCGTACGTGATGTACACGTCGGGGTCGACGGGTGTGCCGAAGGGTGTGGCGGTGCCGCACGGGAGTGTGGTTTCGCTGGTGGCGGAGCGGGCTTGGGGGGTGGGTCCGGGTGACTCGGTGTTGATGCATGCTCCGCATGCCTTTGATGTGTCGTTGTATGAGGTGTGGGTGCCGTTGGTGTCGGGTGGGCGGGTGGTGGTGGCCGGTCCGGGGCCGGTGGATGGCGGGCGGGTGCGGGAGTTCGTTGAGGCCGGGGTGACGGCCCTGCATCTGACGGCCGGGTCTTTTCGGGTCCTCGCGGGTGAGGCGCCCGACTGTTTCACCGGTCTGCGGGAGGTCCTCACGGGCGGTGACGTGGTGCCCGTCGGGGCCGTGGCCCGGGTGCGGGAGGCCTGCCCTGGCCTGGCCGTGCGGCACATGTACGGTCCGACGGAGGCGACCCTGTGTGCCACCTGGCGGAGCTGGGGGCCGGGCGAGCCGATGGGCTCGGTCCTGCCCATCGGGCGCCCGCTCCCCGGGCGGAAGGCATACGTGCTGGATGCCTTCCTGCGTCCGGTGCCGCCCGAGACGGACGGTGAGTTGTATGTGGCGGGTGAGGGGCTGGCCCGGGGGTATGTGGGGCAGCCGGGGCTGACGGCGGAGCGGTTCGTGGCTTGCCCGTATGTGCCGGGTGGGCGGATGTACCGCACGGGGGATCTGGTGCGGTGGTCTGCCGAAGGTGAACTTGTCTTCGTCGGGCGTGCGGATGCTCAGGTGAAGGTCCGTGGGTTCCGGGTGGAGCTGGGTGAGGTGGAGGCGGCCCTTGCGGCGCATCCGGGTGTGGCTCAGGCGGTGGTGACTGCTTTGGAGGCGGGGCCGGGGGAGCGGCGCCTGGTTGGTTACGTGGTGGCCAACGGGCAATCCCTGGAGGGTGATTCCGTGCGGGAGTACGTGGCGAAGGTGCTCCCGGAGTACATGGTTCCCGTCGCAGTGATGGTCCTGGACGTGTTGCCGGTGACGCGGAACGGCAAGGTGGACCGCGCGGCGCTCCCTTCGCCGGACTTCGCGGGCCGCGTCACCGCACGCGAACCGAGCACGGAGGCGGAGAAGATCCTCTGCACGCTGTTCGCCGAGGTCCTGGGGCTTGAACGGGTTGGAGTCGAGGACAGCTTCTTCGAGCTGGGCGGCGACTCCATCATGTCGATGCAGCTGGTCGCCCGCGCCCGACGCGCCGGACTCGTCCTCAAGGCGCAGGACGTCTTCGAGCACGAGACACCGGCCGGGCTCGCGGCGACGGCGGAGTCCGCGACCGGCGGCACACCTACCGCAGGTGACGGGCTCGGCGAGGTCCCGTTCACGGCCGCGATGCGGGAGTTGGGGCGCTGGGCGGCCGACCCGGAGTTCGCGCAGTGGGCGGTGGTGGGCGCCCCGCCCGGCCTCGGCCTCGACGTCCTGGCGGCCGGTCTGGGCGTCGTCCTGGACACGCACGACATGCTCCGGGCACGGACGGCCGACGACGTCACCCTGGTCGTACCAGAGGCGGGCTCCGTCGACGCGACCGCCCTGGTCACCCGCGTGGACGGGACCGACGGCCTCCTCGACGAGATCGCCGCCCGGGCCGCCCGCGACGCGGTAGGGCGCCTCGACCCGGCGGCGGGCGTGATGGTCCAGGCCGTGTGGGTGGACGCGGGGCCGGACGCCGTCGGTCGGCTCACCCTCGTCGTGCACCACCTGGTCGCGGACGGCGTGTCCTGGCGCGTCCTGCTGCCGGACCTCCGCACCGCCTGCGAGGCCCTCGCGGCCGCACGGGAGCCGGAGCTCGAACCCGTGGGCACGTCGTTCCGCAGCTGGGCCCGCCTGCTCGCCGAACGCGTACCCACAGCCGAACTCGACGCCTGGACGCGCCACGTCGACGTACCCGAGAACCCGGTGAGCGCAAGCGAGTTGGACCCCGCGCTGGACACGGCCGCGAGCATGCGGCGGGAGTCGTGGACCGTACCGGAGCCGTACGCGCGCACCCTTCTGGGGGAGACGCCGACGGCGTTCCACTGCGGTGTGCGGGAGGTGCTGCTTGCCGGGCTCGCGGGCGCGGTGGTGCGGCACCGGCCGTCGACGGCCGACGGGCTGCTGATCGACATCGAGAGCCACGGCCGTGAACCCCTGGAAGGGGTGGACCTCTCGCGGACGGTGGGGTGGTTCACCAGCTCGCACCCCATCCGCGTCGAGCTGGGCGGTGTCGACCTGGACGAGGCCCTGGCCGGTGGTCCGGCAGCGGGTGCGCTGTTGAAGGCGGTGAAGGAGCAGTCCCGGACGCTGCCGGGCGACGGGCTCGGCTACGGCCTGCTGCGCCACCTCGACCCCGCGACGGCCGAAGTTCTCGCCGCCCTGACCCGCGCCCAGATCGGCTTCAACTACCTCGGCCGGTTCGCCACCGACGGCGACGGCGAAGGCCCCTGGCAGCTCACCGGAGCCATCGGCGGCGCGGCGGCCCCGGGCATGCCCGCGCTGCACGCGCTCGAAGCCGCCGTCGCCGTGCGGGACGGCGGAGAGGGGCCCACACTGACCCTCACGCTCAGCTGGCCGGAGCGGCTCCTCGACGCAGAGTCCGTCCACGGCCTCGGCCGGGCCTGGTGCGCACTGCTCGGCGGGATCGCCGCACACACCGGCCGTCCCGGGGCCGGTGGGCACACGCCCTCCGACTTCCCGCTCCTCGACCTCGACCAGCACGCCGTGGCCGAACTGGAGGAGCGCGTACCGCAGATGGCGGACCTCTGGCCGCTGTCGCCGCTCCAGGAAGGGCTCCTGTTCCACGCGGCGTACGACGCACAGGGGCCGGACCTCTACGAAGGGCGGCGCGTCCTCGCCCTGGACGGGCCCCTCGACGTGCCGCGGCTGAAGGCGTCCTGGCGGGCCCTGTGTGAGAGGCATCCGATCCTGCGTGCGAGCTTCCACGAGACGGCGTCGGGGCAGTCCGTCCAAGTCATCGCCCGGGACGTCGAACTGCCGTGGCGTGAGGTCGACTTGAGCGCGCTCGACGCCGACGCGGCGCGGGCCGCCCTCGGCCGCCTCGTCGACGAGGAGCGGGAGCGGCGCCTCGACGTGACCACGGCCCCGCTGCTGCGGCTCACCCTGGCCAAGCTCGGCGAGAACCGGCACGCGCAGATCGTCACCAACCACCACATCGTCACGGACGGCTGGTCCCTGCCCGTGCTCATCGGCGAGGTGTCCGCGCTCTACCGGGCGGGCGGCGACGCGCGGGAACTGCCCCCGGCCACCTCGTTCCGCGCGTACCTGGCCTGGCTCGGACGGCAGGACAAGGAGGCGGCGCGGACGGCCTGGCGGGAGGAGTTCGCGGGCACGGACGAGCCGACGCTCGTGGCGCCCGAGGACGCCGCGCGGGAACCCGTCGTGCCCGCCCGCGTACCGTTCGAGCTGACCGAGGAGCTCACCGCCGCGGTGACCGACCTCGCGCGCACCCGGGGCGTCACGGTGAACACCGTGGTGCAGCTTGCCTGGGCCCTGCTCGTCGCGCGCCTCACGGGCCGCACGGACGTGGTGTTCGGCGCCACCGCCGCGGGCCGCCCCGCCGAACTGCCGCGCGTGGAATCCATGGTCGGCCTGTTCCTCAACACGCTTCCGGTGCGCGTGCGGCTCGACGGCGGACAGCCGGTCGCCGCCCTGCTCGCGGACCTCCAGCGGCGGCAGGTGGCCCTCATGGCCCACCAGCACGTCGGCATGCCCGAGATCCGCCGCCTCGCGGGGCCCGGCGCGGCCTTCGACGCGCTGCTCGTGTACGAGAGCTATCCGCGGCCCGTGCTCGCGGAGCCCTCGCCCGACACGCTGACCATCCGGCCCGGCGGCACACCGGAGGACACCGGCCACTACCCGCTGACGCTGATCGCCGTGCCCGGAGAGCGGCTGCACGGCGAACTCATCCACCGGCCCGACGTGTTCCCGCGCCCCTGGGCCGAGGAGCTGACCGCGTCCCTCGCCCACGTCCTCGCCCAGCTGACGGCGGATCCGGACGTCCCCGTGGCGCGCGTCAGGGCGCTGAGCGCCGCACGGCACGAACAGGTGGTGCGCGCCTGGAACCAGGACCGCGCCACCGTCGACGCGGCACCGCTGCCCGAGCTGTTCCGGCGCCGGGCGGAGCGCTCGCCCGACGCCGTGGCCCTGGCGTGCCGCGCGCCGGACGGCACCGAACAGGAGCTGACGTACGCCCGCCTCGCGGACCGGGCCGGACGCCTGGCCCGCCACCTCAGGGACGCCGGAGTGCGGCCGGAGACGCGCGTCGCCGTGCTCGTGCCGCGCTCGGCTGCCATGGTGGAGGCCGTGCTCGCCGTGACCATGGCGGGCGGCGCCTTCGTGCCCGTCGACCCGGGCCACCCGGCGGACCGCGTCGCGTACGTGCTGCGCGACGCCGGGCCCGCCGTGCTCCTGTGCACCACGCGGACCGCCGCGGCGGTGCCCGACGGCTTCCCGGGACACGTCGTCGTCCTGGACGAACCGGCCGTCGCGGCCGCCGTGGCCCGACACCCGGGCGGCCCCCCGCCCGACGTGCCGCCCGCCTCGGCCAACGCCGCGTACGTCATCTACACCTCCGGCTCGACCGGCAGGCCCAAAGGCGTCGTCGTCACCCACGGAGGCCTCGCACACCTGGCGCGGGCCCAGATCGAACGGTTCGCGGTACGGCCCGACTCGCGCGTGCTCCAGTTCGCCTCGCTCGGCTTCGACGCGGCGGTGTCCGAGCTGTGCATGGCCCTGCTGTCCGGCGCCACGCTCGTCGTGCCCGGCGCCGACGAACTGCCGCCGCACGTGACGCTCACGGACGCGCTGCGGCGGTGGCGCGCCACCCACGTCACCGTCCCGCCCGGCGTCCTCGCCACGGAGGACGAACTGCCCCCGGACCTGACGACGCTGGTGGTGGCCGGGGAGGCCTGCCCCACCGCCCTCGTCGACCGCTGGTCGGCCGGACGCCGCATGGTGAACGCCTACGGGCCCACCGAGGTCACCGTGTGCGCGGCCATGAGCGAACCCCTGGCGCCCGGCGCCGCCGCCGTGCCCATCGGCCGCCCCATGACGAACGCACGCGCGTACGTCCTCGACGCCTTCCTCCAGCCGCTGCCGCCGGGCACGGCCGGGGAACTGTACGTCGCGGGCCCCGGGCTCGCCCGTGGCTACGGCGGCCGGGCAGCGCTGACCGCCGAACGCTTCGTGGCCTGCCCGTTCGAGCCCGGCGCGCGCATGTACCGCACCGGGGACCTGGCACGCTGGACCGAACAGGGCGAACTCGTCTTCGCCGGGCGCGCGGACACCCAGGTCAAGGTGCGCGGGCACCGCGTCGAGCCGGGCGAGGTCGAAGCCGCCCTCACCGCCCACCCCGACGTCGCCCAGGCCGCCGTCGTGGCACGCGAGGACCGGCCGGGGGAGCGGCGCCTGGTCGCCTACGTCGTGACGCGGCGGACGGATCCCGCAGCGGCCGCGCCGCCCGCAGGCGACGAACTGGCCTCCTCCCTCAGGGACTTCGCCGCCGAACGGCTCCCCGGCCCCATGCTGCCTGCCGCCTACGTGCCGCTCGCCGAACTGCCGCTCACCGCGAACGGCAAGCTCGACCGGGCCGCGCTGCCCGCCCCCGACCTCGCGGGCCCGGCCACGGGACGCGCGCCCCGCACCCCCGCCGAGACCGTCCTGTGCGCCCTGTACGCCGACGTCCTCGGCCTGCAACGGGTCGGCGCGGACGACAGCTTCTTCGCCCTCGGCGGCGACTCGATCTCCTCGATGCAGCTGGCGTCCCGCGCCCGGCGCGCCGGACTCGTGCTCACCCCGCGCCAGGTCTTCGAGGAGAAGACGCCCGAACGCCTCGCCGCCGTGGCCGGGACCACCGCGCCCGAAGGGCCCGACGCCGAGGACGTCGCCGTCGGCGAGGTGCCCTGGACACCGGTGGCACGGGAGCTGGGGGAGCACGCCCTGCGCCCGGGGTTCGCACAGTGGGCCGCCGTCGCCGCCCCGCCGGGGCTCGGCGGGGACGTCCTGGCCGCCGGGGTCGCCGCGCTCCTGCGCACCCACCACATGCTGCGGGCCCGCGTGGCCGAAGGGCCCCGGCTCGTCGTCGGCGCCGCCGACACGGTGACCGCCGACGACCTGGTACGCCGTGTCGACGCGCGGGCCGCCGCCACCGGTGACCTCGACGAACTCGCCGGACGCGCCGCACGCGACGCCGTCGGGCGCCTCGACCCGGCGGCGGGCACCCTGCTCCAGGCGGTGTGGCTGGACGCCGGGCCCGAACGGACCGGCCGGGTCGTCCTCGCAGTGCACCACCTCGCTGTGGACGGCGTGTCCTGGCGGATCCTCCTGCCGGACCTCGCCCAGGCCTGCCGGGCCGCGGCGGCCGGAGCCGAACCCGCGCTCGACCCGCCCGGCACCTCCTTCCGGCGCTGGGCGCACCTCCTCGCCGAACGCGCCGCCGCACCGGACCGCGTCGCCGAACTGGCCGGGTGGGCCGCGCTCCTGGACACCGACGAGCCGCTCCTGGGAGAGCGCGCCCTGGACCCGGCCCGGGACACCGCCGCGACCGTGCGCCGCACCACGTGGACCGTGCCCGCCGCGCAGGCGGCCACTCTCGCGGGCACCACGCCCGCGCTGTTCCACTGCGGGGTGCACGAGGTGCTGCTCGCCACCCTCGCGGGCGCCGTCGCCCGGACCCGGCCGCACGCCGCCGCCCTCCTTCTCGACGTCGAGGGCCACGGCCGCGAGCCCCTCGACGGCGTCGACCTGTCCCGCACCGTCGGCTGGTTCACCAGCGCCCATCCCGTACGCCTCGACGTGCGCGGCGTCGACCTGGACGACGCGCGGGCCGGAGGCCCGGCGAGCGGCGCCCTCCTGAAAGAGGTCAAGGAGCAGGCGCGGGCCGTCCCCGGCGACGGCCTCGGCCACGGACTGCTGCGCCACCTCAACCCCGCGACGGCGGACGCCCTCGCCGCCCTGCCGCGCCCGCAGATCGGCTTCAACTACCTCGGGCGCTTCCCGGCAGGGCCCCACAAGGGCCCGCCCGCGCCCTGGCAGCCGACCGGGAACATCGGCGGCGGCGCCGACCCGGACATGCCGTCCACCCACGCCCTGGAGGCGGGCGCGGTCATCGTGGACACTGCTGACGGACCCGAACTCACCCTGTCCCTCAGCTGGCCGCGCGGCGCGCTCGCCGAAGCCACCGGACAGCGGATCGGCCAGGCCTGGCTCGACCTGCTCGCGGGCCTCGCCACCCACACCACCGCCCCCGCCGCCGGGGGCCACACCCCGTCCGACTTCCCCCTCCTGGACCTCGCGCAGCACCAGATCGAGGAACTCGAAGCCGGGCTCACCGACGACCAGCCCTGACCCGCGCCGCCCACGCCGTGCCGAGGAGAGAAGCGATGACCCGATCCCCAGTCGAGGACGTGTGGCCGCTGTCGCCGCTGCAGGAAGGCCTGCTGTTCCACGCCGCCTTCGACGACCAGGGACCCGACGTCTACACCGTGCAGTCCGCGCTCGCGCTCGAAGGCCCCCTGGACGAGGCCCGGCTCAAGGCGACCTGGGCCGCGCTCCTCGACCGGCACGCCGCGCTGCGCGCCTGCTTCCGCCAGGTCAGCGGCGCCCGCAGGGTGCAGGTCATCGCCCGCCACGTCACCCTGCCCTGGCGCACGGAAGACCTGTCCCGCCTCCCCGGGGCCGAGGCCCGCGCCGCCCTGGAACGCCTCGCGGAACAGGAGCGCGCCGAGCGCTTCGACCTGGCCAAGGCCCCGCTGCTGCGCGTGCTCCTCGTCCGCCTCGCCGCGCACCGGCACCGCCTGGTGCTCACCAGCCACCACATCCTCATGGACGGCTGGTCCGCGCCCGTGCTCGTCGCGGAGCTCACCGCCGCCTACGCGCACGGCGGCGACACCGCGCGCCTGCCCCGCACCACCTCCTACCGCGACTACCTGCTGTGGCTCGGCAAACAGGACAAGGAGGCCGCCCGGGCCGCCTGGCGCGCGGAGTTCGACGGCGCCGCCGAGCCGACCCTGGTCGCCCCCGCCGTCCCGGAGCGCCCGCCCGCCTTCCCCGGCCACGTCGGCGGCGACCTGCCGCCCGCGCTCGGCCGGGGCCTCACCGAGCTGGCCCGCACCCACGGCCTGACCGTCAACACCGTGGCGCAGGGCGCCTGGGCCCTGGTCCTCGCCCGCCTCGCCGGGCGCACGGACGTGGTGTTCGGCGCGACCGTGGCGGGCCGCCCCGCCGAACTGCCCGGCGTGGAGTCGATGGTGGGCCTGCTCATCAACACCCTGCCGGTACGCGTGCCCCTGGACGGCGCGCAGCCCGCCGTCGAGATGCTGCGACGCCTCCAGGAGCGCCAGAGCGCCCTCCTGGCCCACCAGCACCTGGGCCTCCTCGACATCAAGGAACTCGCCGGCTCTGGCGCGGTGTTCGACACGCTCATGGTGTACGAGAGCTTCCCCCGGCCGCCCGCGGGACGGGCCCCGGACCCCGGCGCCCTGACGATCCGCCCGCACGGCTTCGCCCGGGAGGCCGCCCACTACCCGCTCACCCTCGTCGTCGCCCCCGGCGAACGCACCCACCTCAAGCTGGAGTACCGCACCGACCTGTTCGACCGCGCCACCGCCGAGGCCGCGCACGCGGGCCTGGTCCGCGCCCTGGAGCAGCTCGTCGCCACACCCGGCGCCCCCGTGGGGAGCCTGCGCGTCACCGCCCCCGGGCGGCCCGCCGGATGCGTGACGCCCGGCCCGGTCCCCGGCCGCCCGGTGCCCGCGCTGATCGCCGCGCGGGCCGCGGCGTCCCCGCGCGCCGTGGCCCTCCTGGACGGCGAACGCACCTGGTCGTACGGGGAGGTGCGGGACGCGGCGGGCCGCCTCGCGGCCCACCTCGCCACGGCGGGCGTGGCCCGCGGCGACCGCGTGGCCGTCGTGCTCGACCGGTCGGCGGACGTCGTCGTGGCCCTCCTCGCCGTCTGGCGCGCCGGAGCGGCCTACGTACCCGTCGATCCGGGGCACCCGGTGGAGCGGATCGCGACGGTCCTCGCCGACAGCGGCACCCGCGCGGTGGTGTGCGGCCGGGGCACGCGGGCTTCCGTGCCGCCCGGTTCCCGGCCCCTCGTGGTCCTCGACGACCCTGAGGTCGTCCAGCGCCTCGCCGCGTACGACGGCGGCCCCGCCGTGCCCGTGACAGCGGGCGAGACGGCGTACGTGATGTACACCTCCGGCTCCACCGGCGCCCCCAAAGGCGTCGCCGTCCCGCACGGCGCCGTGGCCGCCCTCGTCGGCGAGCCCGGCTGGCGCGTCGGCCCCGACGACACGGTGCTGCTGCACGCCCCGCACGCCTTCGACGCGTTCCTCTTCGAGGCGTGGGTCCCGCTGGCCGCGGGCGGACGCGTCCTCGTCGCCGGGCCCGGAGTCGTCGACGCCCAGGAGATCCGCCGGTACACCGCGCGCGGCGTGACGACGCTGCACCTGACCGCGGGCACGTTCCGGGTGCTCGCGAGCGAGACCCCCGCCTGCTTCACCGGCCTCAGGGAGGTCCTGACCGGCGGGGACGTGGTGCCCGCCGAGGCCGTGGCGCGGGTGCGCGCGGCCTGCCCGGACGTCGCCGTGCGGCACATGTACGGGCCGACGGAGACCACCCTGTGCTTCACCTGGCACCCCGTCGGGCCCGGCGACGAGCACCTCGCCGTGCTGCCCGTCGGCCGCCCCCTGCCCGGCCGGCAGGCGTACGTCCTGGACGCCTTCCTCCAGCCTGTGCCGCCCGGCGCGACCGGCGAGCTGTACCTGGCGGGCCCTTCGCTGGCCCACGGCTACTGGCGGGCGCAGGGCCCGACCGCCGAGCGCTTCGTGGCCTGCCCGTTCCCGCCCGGCGCCCCCGGCACGCGCATGTACCGCACCGGCGACCTGGCCCGCCTCACCGCCGACGGCGAGCTGGTGTTCGTGGGCCGCGCCGACGCACAGGTGAAGATCCGCGGGTTCCGCGTGGAGCTCGGCGAGGTCGAGGCGGCCCTCGCCGCGCACCCCGACGTCGCCCAGGCGGTGGCCGTCGCCCGCGACGACGGGCCCGGCGGGCGCCGCCTCGTCGGCTACGTCGTCCCGTCCGCCGCCGCGGGCGTCGACCCGCAGGACGTCCGCGAGCACGCCGCCAAGCGCCTGCCCCCGTACATGGTCCCGGCGGCCGTGCTCACCCTCGGCGCCCTGCCCGTGACCCGCAACGGCAAGGTCGACCACGCGGCCCTGCCCGCCCCCGACTTCGCCGAACGCGTCACCGGCGGCAGGCCCCGCACCGCAGCCGAGGAGACGCTGTGCCGCCTCTTCGCCGAGGTGCTCGACCTCGAACGGGTCGGCGCCGACAACAACTTCTTCGACCTCGGCGGGGACTCGGGCCTCGCCATGCGCCTCGCCGGGCGCATCCGCGAGGAGTTCGACGCGGAGCTGCCCATCCGCCAGTTCTTCGGCGCCCCCACCCCCGCCGAGGTCGCCCGGCTCCTGGCCACCAAGGCGCGCCCCGTGCTCGCGCCCGCCCCCGACCGGGGCGACGCCCCCGTCACCGCGGGCCAGTTGAGGACCTGGCTCCTCGCGCGCCTCGACGAAGAGTCGGGCCTCGACCGCGTCCCGGTGGCGCTGCGGCTCAGCGGCGACCTCGACCAGGAGGCGCTGCGCTCGGCCCTCGCGGACGTCGCGGCCCGCCACGACGTCCTGCGGACGCTCTTCCCGGGCGTCCAGGGCGGGGAGCTGCGCCAACAGGTCCAGCGGGCGGACGAGGAGCCCCGGCCCGGCACCGCCGAGCCGCCGTTCCTGACCGTCGCACCCGCCGACGAGGCCGGGCTGCCCGAGCTGATCGCCGAGCACGTCCGGCGACCGTTCGACCTGGCCCGGCAGACGCCGTGGACGCGGCACCTGTTCACGCTCTCCGCCACCGAGCACGTCCTGCTCCTCGTGCTGCACCGCATCGCGGCGGACGACGCGTCCGTGGAGGTGCTCCTGCGCGACCTCGCCACCGCCTACGGCGCGCGCCGCGAGGGCCGCGTCCCCGAACGCGCCCCGCTGCCCGTGCAGTTCACGGACTACGCCCGCTGGGAGCGGGAGCTGCTCGACGGCGAGAGCCGCCGCGACAGCCTCGTCAACGACCAGCTCGCCCACTGGCGGGCCGCCCTCGCGGGCACCGGCGCGGAACTGGTGCTGCCCGCCGACCGCCCCCGGCCCCCGGTCGCCTCCCACCGCGCGGGCACCGTCCCGCTCCGCCTGGACCCCGAGGCGCACGCCCGCGTCGCCGACGTGGCCGAGGAGGCCGGGACGACGGTGTTCACCGTGGTGCACGCGGCCCTCGCCCTGCTGTTGTCCCGGCTCGGCGCGGGCGACGACATCACCGTCGGCACGCTCGTGCCGCGCCGCGACGACCCGGGCCTCGAAGGCGTCGTGGGCCCCTTCGCGGGCCCCCTCGCCCTGCGCACCGACGTGTCCGGCGACCCCACCTTCGGCGAACTCGTGGGCCGGGCGCGGGAGACGTACCAGGAAGCGGCCGTACACCGCGACGTGCCCTTCGAGCGGCTCGTCGACGCCCTCGACACCCCGCCCTCCCTGGCCCGCCACCCGGTCTTCCAGGTCCTCCTCGACGTCCGCGACAGCATCGCCGACGCGTGGGACCTCTGGGAGCTGCCGGGCGTGCGCTCCACCCGCCTGGACACCGGGGCGCCGGCCACCGAGCTCGACCTGTCCGTCGAGCTCACCGAGCGGTATCTGTCCGACGGCGACTTCGGCGGCCTCGAAGGGCACCTCCGCTACGCCGCCGAGCTGTTCGACGAGGCCACCGCCGACGCGTTCGCCCGCCGCCTCGTCCGCGTCCTGCACCAGGCCGTCGCCGACCCCGAGGTGCGTCTCGGCGCGGTCGACGTCTTCGTGGACGAGGCCGAACGCGCGCGGGCGGACGCCCTCGCCGACGGCACCGGGGAAGCCCCGCGCGGCGGCACCGTCCCCCGCCTCTTCGCCGAGCGCGCGGCGTCCGACCCCGGCGCCGTCGCCGTCGTCGACCAGCGCGTCCCCGGCATGTACGAGGCGTCCATGACGTACGGGACGCTGGACGCGGCGGCCGGCGACCTCGCCCGGCGCCTCACCGCCCTCGGCGCCGGACCGGAGGCCGTGGTCGTCGTGGCGGTACCGCCCACGCTGATGCTGGTCGTCGCGCTGCTCGGCGTCCTGAAGGCGGGCGCCGCCTGCCGCTTCGCCGACCCGGCACGGCCCGTGGAAGGCGGCGGAGGCCCCCGCCCCGCCGCGCTCGTGCACGACGCGGCCGCCGCCGCGCCCGTGGTGGACGGGGTACCGCTCCTCGCCCTCGACGACCCGGCGGCGGGCGCGACGGAAGCAGGGGCCGGGCCAGGGCGAGCGGCGGCCTCCGGGCCCGGGGACGCGGTCGGGGACGGAGCGGCTGGCAGTGCCCCTGGGGACGCGGTCGGGGACGGGGCGGCTGGCTGCGCCCCTGGGGACGCGCCCGGAGACGCAGCGGCTGACAGCGCCCGCACGGCACCCCCCAACGCCCCTGGCCCCGCACGCCCCTTGCACCCTGACCACCCCTTGCACCCCGACCACCCCGCCCTCGAAGCCGGTGCCACCGTCCTCACCCACCGCGCCCTCACCGCCCGCGGGCCGCACCTCCCGGGCCCCGGCGACCCCGTACAGCTGGACAGCGCGGCCCCGCCCGCGGAGCTCGCGGTGGAGCTGCTCACCGCGCTCTGCGCGGGCGCCGAGGTGCGCCTCGGGGCGGCCCGGGCCCCCGCCGCCGACGGCCACGGCACGCCGGAGACCGGCGGCACCTGGCTGCGGCTCGCGAGCGCCGCCGACACCCAGGAGGCGACGGCCGCCACCGGCCACCCCGTCGCCCCCGCCCGCGCCCGGGTCCTGGACGACTTCCTGCGGCCCGTACCCCCGGGAGCCACCGGCGACCTGTACGTCGCCGGCCCCGTGCTCGCCCGCGGCTACGCGGACCGGCCCGGTGCCACCGGCGAGCGGTTCGTCGCCGACCCCCACGGTGCCCCGGGCACGCGGATGTTCCGCACCGGCGACCGCGCGCGGTGGACCGCCACCGGCGAACTGGCGCTGCGCCGCGCCGCCGAGACCGCCGGACGGCGCCGCCCGGGGCAGGGCCGCGGCGACCTCGACGTGCTGCTCCCGCTGCGCCCCGAAGGCAGCCGCCCGCCGCTGTTCTGCCTGCACCCCGGCATGGGCCTGAGCTGGGGCTACGCGGCGCTCCTGCCGTACCTCCCCGCCGACGTGCCGCTCTACGGGATCCAGGCCCGGGGCCTCGCCCGCCCCGAGCGGCTGCCCGGCAGCATCGAGGAGATGGCCGCCGACTACGCGGAGGAGATCCGCACGGTCCAGCCCACCGGCCCCTACCACCTCCTCGGCTGGTCCGTCGGCGGCACCCTCGCCCAGGCCGTCGCCACCCGCCTCGAAGAGCTCGGCGAAGAGGTCGCGCTGCTCGCCCTGCTCGACGCCTACCCCCACAGCTCCGCCCGGTCGCGGCTGCGCGGCGAGGACGACCGGGCCGACGACGCGGACTCCGACGGCTACGCCCTGCTCAAGCGGGACGAGGGCGGCATCGCCGACCTCTACCGCTCGACCGGCCTGGGCGCGCAGTCCCTCGCCAACCTGGAGAAGGTGCTGCGCAACATGGCCGCCTTCACCCCCACCCACACGCCCCGCCCCTTCGGCGGCGATCTGCTCCTCTTCGTCGCGACCGAGGACCGCCCGGACGACCTGCCGGCCGCCGCCGCGGCGGACAGCTGGCGGCCGTACGTCCACGGCGCCGTACGGCCGTACGACATTTCCGCCGGCCACTACGACATGCTCAAACCCGGTCCCCTGTCCCACGTGGGACGCGTCGTCACCGAAACACTCCGAACCCGCGGGAATTCCCGAAAGGACTGAACCATGACCAATCCCTTCGACAATGAGAACGGCAGCTTCCTCGTCCTGGTCAACGAAGAGGGCCAGCATTCGCTGTGGCCGGTATTCGCGGAGATTCCCGACGGCTGGACCACCGCGCACGGTGCGGCGGGCCGCGCGGAATGCCTCGCGTACATCGAGGAGAACTGGACGGACATGCGTCCCAAGAGCCTCGTGGCGGACATGGACGGGACCGCGGCACCCTAGCGGCCACGGCGATGAACACGGAATCCATCGCGACCGTCGCCATCGGTGACGTCGCCCTCATCGTCGTCGCGTCCCGGGTGCTCGGCGCGCTCGCCCGCCGCTGCGGCCAGCCCGCCGTGATCGGGCAGATCGCGGCGGGCATCGCGCTCGGGCCGACGCTCCTCGGACGGCTGCCGGGCGACCTGACGGGCCGTCTCTTCCCGTCGGAGGTCCTGCCGTTCCTCACCGTGCTCTCCCAGATCGCCATCGTGATCTTCATGTTCGTGGTGGGCTACGAGATGGACGCGCGGCAGCTGCGGCAGGGCGGCAGAGCCGCGGCGACCGTGGCCCTGTGCGCGTTCCTCGTGCCCGCGGGCATCGGCGCGGGCACCGCAGGGACGTTCCCCGAAGTGTTCGACGCGGTCCGCCCCGATGGCGTGGACGGCCGGTCGTTCTGGCTGTTCATGGCGGTCGCGCTGTCCGTCACCGCGTTGCCGGTGCTCGCCGCCGTCGTCCGCGAGCGCGGCCTCGCGGGCACCGCGCCGGGCACCGTCGCGACCACCGCGGCCGGGCTCATGGACGTCGTGGCCTGGCTGGTGCTCGCCGCCGCGCTCGCGGGCACCGGACACGCCGCCGCGCGCTCCTGGCAGCTGTCGCTCGCGCTGCTCTCGGTGTTCGTCGCGTTCCTGTTCCTGGTCGTACGGCCACTGCTCACGCGGTGGCTCCAACGATCGGGGGCGCTCCGCGCCCACCAGCTCACGCTCGCCCTCGGCCTGGCCCTCGGCAGCGCCTGGGTGACCGCCGAACTGGGCCTGCACGCCGTGTTCGGCGGCCTGCTCGCGGGCATCGCCATGCCCCGCCGGGACGGGGTGCCGGACGCCGACGTGCTGCGGCCGATGGAGGAGAGCGCGGGGCTGCTCCTGCCGCTGTTCTTCGTGACCACGGGCCTGTCCTTCGACATCGGCGCCCTCGGCGCGGACGGGGTCGTCCTGCTGCTCCTCGTCCTGGCGGTCGCCACCCTCGGCAAGCTCCTGCCCGGCTACGGCGCGGCCCGCCTCGCGGGCCTCGACCGGCACGACGCGGCGCTCGTCGCCGCCCTCGTGAACACCCGGGGCCTGACCGAGCTGATCGTCCTGAACGTCGCCCTCGACGCCGGGATCATCGGCGAGGAACTCTTCACCGTCCTCGTCCTCATGGCCCTGGTGACGACGTTCATGACCGGCCCGCTGATCTCGCTCATCAGCAGGGAGGGGCGCGTCGCGCGCCGGTTCCGGAAAACACCCCGGGCACCGCACCGGGCCGCCGGTGACATTTCCCGGGGCGCGGCTCCGGAGAATTCCCAAGTTGAAACAGACAGTGCCGACTTGAACGACCTTGGACGCGCTTGACGCGCACCCGCGGTCATTACCAGACTCGACCGAGCGCACAGGAATCCCGGGCCCGGGAAGGAATTCCGGCCACCGGGAAAACGTCGGAAAGCCCGAATGGGGAGGGAGATGACGTTGCCGGATTCCGAGGAATTCGACGTGGTGGTCGTCGGCGGGGGTCCCGCAGGATCGACCCTGGCCGCGCTGGTGGCGATGCGGGGGCACCGCGTCCTGGTCCTGGAGAAGGAGCACTTCCCCCGCCACCAGATCGGCGAGTCCCTGCTGCCCTCCACGGTGCACGGCGTGTGCCGCCTCACCGGCGTCGCCGACGAACTCGCCAGGGCGGGCTTCCCGCGCAAGCGCGGCGGCACCTTCCGCTGGGGCGCCAACCCCGACCCGTGGACCTTCTCCTTCGCGGTCTCGCCCCGCATGTCGGGCCCCACGTCGTACGCGTACCAGGTCGAGCGGTCCAAGTTCGACGACATCCTCCTCAAGAACGCCCGTCGCGTCGGCGCCGACGTCCGCGAGGGCTGCGCCGTCCTCGACGTCGTCGCCGACGACGAGCGGGTGCGCGGCGTGCGCTACACCGACGCCGACGGCCACGAACGCCGGGCGCTCGCCGCCTTCGTCGTCGACGCCTCCGGCAACAAGAGCCGGATCCACCAGCGCGTGGGCGGCACCCGCGCGTACTCGGAGTTCTTCCGCAGCCTCGCCCTGTACGGCTACTTCGAAGGCGGCAAGCGGCTGCCCGAACCCAACTCCGGCAACATCCTGTCCGTCGCCTTCGAGAGCGGCTGGTTCTGGTACATCCCGCTCAGCGACACCCTCACCAGCGTCGGCGCCGTCGTCCGCCGCGAGCTCGCCGACAAGATCCGCGGCGACCGGCACCAGGCGCTCCGGGCGCTCATCGCCGAGTGCCCGCTGATCAGCGAGTACCTGGCCGACGCCCACCGGGTGACGACCGGACCGTACGGCGAACTGCGCGTCCGCAAGGACTACTCGTACCACCACACGACGTTCTCGCGGCCCGGCATGGTCCTCGTCGGCGACGCCGCCTGCTTCGTCGACCCAGTGTTCTCCTCCGGCGTCCACCTCGCCACCTACAGCGCGCTGCTCGCCGCCCGCTCGATCAACAGCGTGCTCGCCGGGACCGTCGACGAGCCGCGCGCCCTCAGGGAGTTCGAGGTCCGCTACCGCCGCGAGTACGGCGTCTTCTACGAGTTCCTGCTCTCCTTCTACGAGATGCACCACGACGAGGACTCCTACTTCTGGCGGGCCAAGAAGGTCACCAAGGCCGACCGGCCCGAACTGCAGTCGTTCGTCGAGCTGATCGGCGGTGTGTCCTCCGGCGAGCAGGTCCTCACCGACGCCGACGTCGTCGCCAAGCGCTTCCGGGCCGGGTCCGCGGAGTTCTCCGACGCCGTGGACGAGGTCGCGGGCAGCGCCGACGGCAGCATGGTGCCGCTGTTCAAGTCCTCCGTGGTGCGCGAGGTGATGCAGGAGGGCGGCCAGGTCCAGATGCGCGCCCTGCTCGGCGAGGACGCCGAACCGGAGGCGCCGCTGTTCGGCGACGGCCTGGTGCCCTCGGCGGACGGCATGCTCTGGTGCGAGCCGCCCGGCGCGGGCACCGCGGGCAGGGCGACGGACGGCGCACCCGTGCCGGACCGCGCGGGCGAGTGAGGTGACCCCTCCATGGCACGCCCGACCGACCTCGCCCCGCACAACCGGCGCGACCGGCTCGACCCGCTGCCGGACCTGACCCGGCTCGCCGCCGAGGCCCCGCTGACCCGCGCCGACCTCACCGACGATCCGGCGGCGGGCCCCGGCTGGCTGGTCACCGGGTCCGACGAGGTGCGGTCCGTCCTCGGCGACACCGACCGGTTCAGCACCCGCGTCGCCGCCCCGGGCGGACCGCGCGGACGCCCCGCCCAGGTGGGCAACCTCGTCCAGTACGACCCGCCGGACCACACCCGGCTGCGCCGGCTGCTCGCCCCGGAGTTCACCGTCCGGCGCATGAGCGGCCTGGAGCCCGCCGTCGAACGCGTCGTCGCGGACAGCCTGGACGCCCTGGAGAAGACCGGGGCACCGGCCGACTTCATGCGGCACGTCGCCTGGACCGTGCCCGGTCTCGTCATGTGCGAGCTGTTCGGCGTGGAGCGCGACGACCGGGCCGAACTCGCGCGGCTGCTCAAGATCGGCCGCCCCGCGTTCCGGGGGCGCGGCGCCCAGGTCACCGCGGGCGGCGCGTACATGGCGTACATGGGGCGGCTCGTGGCCCGCAAGCGCCGCGAGCCCACCGACGACCTGCTCGGCCGGGTGGTGCGCGAACACGGCGACGACGTCAGCGACGAGGAGCTGGTGGGCCTCAGCGCGTTCGTCATGGGCTCCGGCGTGGAGAACGTGGCGGCCATGCTGGGCCTCGGCCTCCTGGCCCTCCTCGACCACCCCGACCAGCTCGAACTCCTGCGCGGGCGGCCGGAGTCGACCGACCGCGCGGTGGAGGAGCTCATCCGCTACCTCTCGGTCATCCCGACCGCGTCGCCGCGCACCGCGCGCGTGGACGTGCCCCTGGGCGGCCAGGTCATCAAGGCCGGTGACCGCGTGGCCTGTTCGCTGATCGCGGCCAACCGCGCCACGCCCGAGGGCACCCCGGACCGCCTCGACCTCACCCGTGAGCCGGGCCCCCACGTGGCCCTCGGCCACGGCGTCCACTACTGCGTCGGCGCGTCCCTGGTCCGCATGGAGCTGCGCGCCGCCTACCCGGCGGTCCTGCGCCGCTTCCCCGGCCTGCGACTCGCCGTCGACCCCGCCGAGATCCGCTTCCGGCGGCAGGCCCCGTACGGCGTGGAGACACTGCCGATCAGCTGGTAGACCGCCGAATTCCCGGGAGGGAGCCATGTCCGAGGCAGCCACGTCCAGCGGCGTCGCCACGGTCGTCCACACCCGCCGCGACCGCTTCGACCCGGCCGGCGAACTGCGCGCCCTCGCCGCGCGCACCCCCGTGAGCAGGATCGACGTCGGCCCCGGCACCGACGGGCGGCCCGTCTGGCTGGTCACAGGACACGCCGAGGTGCGCCAGGTCCTCGGCGACCACCTGCGGTTCTCCACCCGCCGCCGCTTCGGCTCCCGGACCGCGTCGGGCCGTGAACTCGGCGTCCGGCCCGACGCGATGATCGGCCAGCTCATGGACTACGACCCGCCGGAACACACCCGCCTGCGGCAGATCCTCACCCCGGAGTTCACCCTCCGCCGCATCCGCAGGCTCCGGCCCCGCATCGACGCCGTCATCGACGAGCGCCTGGCCGCGCTGCGCCGCGCCGGGCCGCCCGCCGACCTGGTCGACGGCTTCGCGCTGCCGGTGCCCGGCGCGGTCCTGTGCGAGCTGATCGGCGTACCGCGCGACGACCGCGCCGAGTTCCTGCGCCTGTGCCACGGCTTCCTCGCCGGTGGCGCGGCCCGCGGACGACGGGCCGCCACGGGCGAACTCCTGTCCCGCTACGTCGCCGCCATGGTGGACCGGCAGCGCCGCGCCCCCGACGACGGCTTCCTCGGCACGCTGGTGACCGACCACGGCGCCGACGTCACCGACAAGGAACTGCGGGGCGTGTGCGTCCTCCTCGTGCTGGCCAGCCTGGACAACCTGTCGGGCATGCTGGGCCTCGGCACCCTGCTGCTCCTGGAACACCCCGGACAGCTGGCCCGGCTCGCCGCCGCCCACGACGACCGCGACGCCGTCGGCCGCGCCGTCGACGAACTGCTCCGCTACCTCGCGGTGCCGCACGCCCCCACCCCGCGCGTCGCGCTGACCGACGTCACCGTCGGCGAGCAGCTCGTGCGGGCGGGGGAGTACGTCATCTGCTCCCTGCCGCTGGCCAACCGCGACCCCGCGCTGCTCGCCGAGCCCGACCGCTTCGACATCGCGCGGGAGCCCGCCGCGCACGTCACCTTCGGGCACGGCATCCACCACTGCCTGGGCGCCGCCCTCGCCCGGATGCTGCTCGGCGCCGCCTATCCTGCGCTGCCGCGCGGCCTGCCCGGGCTGCGGCTCGAAGGCGCCGGGGACGCCGTCCGGTTCCGCGTCCACGCGCTGGCCCACGGCCTCGACCACCTGCCGGTGACCTGGCAGGAGCCTGCCCGGTGACCGGGAAGGAGAGCGCGACGACCGGGGAGGGGAGCGGCATGACCCGGGAGGAGAGCGCGACGATCAGGGAAGGGAGTGGCGTGACCCGGAAGGAGAGCGTCGTGCGCGTCCGCGTCGACCGCGCCCGGTGCGCGTCGTCCGGCCTCTGCCTGGCCCAGGTGCCCGAGGTCTTCGACCAGTCGGACACCGACGGCCGGGTCCTGCTGCTCGACCCGGACCCCGGCCCCGGCCTCACTGCCCGGGTGCGGGCCGCGCTCGCCCGCTGCCCGTCCGGCGCGATCACCCTGCGCGGCCCCGGAGGGCCGGGCCACGACCTGGAGGAGACCTGATGGAAGCGACCCGCACGACGACCGCGACGGAAGTCCGGGACGTCATCGCCCCGCTGTGGTGCGAGGCCCTGAACGTGCCCGAAGTCGCCGACGGCGACGACTTCTTCGCGCTCGGCGGCCACTCGCTCGCCGCCCTGCACGTGATGGGCGCCGTCGAGCAGACCTACCAGGTGGAGCTGGACGGGATGCGCGACCTCTGGGAGAACCCGACGTTCGGCGCGTTCGTCGCGGTGGTCGCCGCGCTCGTCGCCGCCTAGGCCGTGGCCGTGGAGTCCGCTCCGGTCCTGCTGCCCGCACTCCAGGAGGGCCGCGCCCGCCTCGACGTGGCCGGGCGCGCCCTGGCCGGTGACGAACTCGCCGGGGCCGTCGGCGCGGTCGCCCGGTCGGTGGCCGGGGCCCGCCGCGTCGCCGTCGTCGCCCGCCCGAGCGTGGACACCCTCGTGGCCGTCGCCGGGGTCCTCGCCGCCGGGGGCGCGGCGGTCCCGCTGCACCCGGCGGCCGCCCCGCGCGAGCGCGCGCACGTGCTGCGCGACGCCGACGTCGACCTCGTCCTGGACGACGACCGGCTCGCCGCCCTCACCCCGCGCGCCGCGCACACCGCGCCCCCGCCCGGGCCGCCCCCGGACGAGACGCCCGCGCTGATCCTGTACACGTCCGGTTCCACCGGGCAGCCCAAGGGCGCCGTGATCCCGCGCCGCGCCCTCGCCGCGGGCCTGGACGCGCTCGCCGCGCTGTGGCGGTGGACCCCGGACGACGTCCTGGCGCACGCCCTGCCGCTGTCCCACGTCCACGGCCTCGTCTTCGGCGGGCTCGGACCGCTGCGGATCGGCTCGCCGCTCGTGCACACCGGCCCCTACCTCACGCCCGTGCCGGGCGCCTCCCTCTACTTCGGCGTCCCCGCCCTGTGGGGCTCCCTGGGCGCGGCCGACCTGCGGGCCCTCGGCGGCGCCCGGCTCCTGGTGTCCGGCGCGGACCGGCTGACCGGCGCGGTGGCCGAGCGCGTCCGGCGCCTCACCGGCCACCGCCTCCTCAACCGGTACGCGATGACGGAGACCCTCGTCGTCACCTCGCCGCGCCCGGCGGACCTCGGCGCGGACGTGGCGGCGGGCTCGGTGGGGCGCCCGGTGCCCGGCGCGCGGGTGCGGCTCGACCCCGCCGACGGCGAGGTCATGGTGCGCGGCACCGGCCTGTTCTCCGGCTACGTGGGGCGCGGCCCCGCCGTGGACGGCGACGGCTGGTTCCGCACCGGCGACCTCGGCGCGTGGCTGCCGGACGGGTCCCTCGGGCTGCTCGGCCGCAAGGACACCGACCTGATCAAGAGCGGTGGCTACCGCGTCGGCGCGGGCGAGGTCGAGGACGCGCTCCTCGCCCACCCGGACGTCACCGAGGCGGCCGTCGTGGGCCTGCCCGACGACCGGCTCGGGCAGCGCGTCGCGGCCTGGATCGTCGCCGCGGGGCCGGACCGCGCGGCCCTCGCGTCCTTCCTGGCCGCCCGCCTCGCCCCGTACAAGCTGCCGCAGGAGATCCACGTCGTCGACGCCCTGCCGCGCACCGCCCTCGGCAAGGTGCACAAGCGCGCACTCGTGACCGACCGCGCCAGAAGCCCGCAAGGACAAGGGAGTTGAGAAACCCGTGCCCCAGACCTCCGTGCCCCAGACCTCCGTGCCGCAGACCTCCGTGCCGCAGACCTCCGTGCCCCACACGTCCGCTCCCCGGAGCCGCGCTCCCCAGGATTCCGCCCCGCCCGGCGCGCCCCGCCCCCTGGACCTGCCCGTGCGCGAACCCAAGCCGCGCACCCGGGGGCAGACGATGGTCATCGACGGTGGCGCGCCCGTCCGCTGGTTCGAGGACGTCGTGGAGAGCTCGGGGGAGTTCATCGACCTGGTCAAGTTCGGCTGGGGCACCGCGCTCGTCACCTCCGGCATCAAGACCAAGACGGAGGTGCTGCGCCAGCACCGCATCCCGTACATGTTCGGCGGGACGCTCTTCGAGGCGTACGTGCGCAAGGGCCGCTTCGACGACTACCGGGCGCTGTGCCGGGAGCACGGCTGCGGGCGCGTGGAGGTGTCCAACGGCACCATCGACCTGGCCCCGCGGCGCAAGGCGCGCTACATCGCCCGGCTCGCCGCGGACTTCGAGGTCGTCTCCGAGGTCGGCTTCAAGGACCCGCGCCGCTCGGAGACGTATCCGCCGAGCCAGTGGATCGCCGACATCCGGCGCGATCTGGACGCCGGGGCGCGCGCGGTGATCCTGGAGGCGCGCGAGAGCGGCACCAGCGGCATCTGCCGGCCCGACGGCGAGGTGCGCTTCGGCCTCATCGAGGACGTCCTCGACGCCGGTCCGCACCCGGACCTGCTGATCTTCGAGGCGCCCACGAAGGGGCTCCAGACGTACTTCATCCAGCGCGTCGGCCGCCGGGTGAACCTCGGCAACGTGGCCCTCGACGACGTCATCGCCCTGGAGACGCTCCGCCTCGGCCTGCGCGCCGACACGCTCCTCGACGACCCCGCGGGCCCGGCGGAGCCCGAGCGTCCCACCGGCTCCGCCGAGCCCCTCGCCGACTCCCGGGAGAATCCGTGAGGAACTCCGCCGACGCCTTCCACATCGCCGTTCCGGCCCGCGACCTGGACGCCGCCGCGCACTTCTACAACAAGCTCCTGGGCTGCCCGCTGGCCCGCCGCTATCCGGACCGCGTCACGTTCGACTTCTTCGGCGACCAACTCGTCTGCCATTACGCGCCGGACGAGCCGGAGCGGTCCCGGCTCTCGCTCTATCCCCGGCATTTCGGCGTGACGTTCCGCTCCCGTACGGATTTCGACGCGCTGCTCAGAATCGTCGACCTGCGCAAGGTGCCGGTATTCCAGGAGCCGCGGTCGCGATTCGACGGAACGGTCGAGGAACACCGCACCTTCGTGCTCGTCGACCCGACCGGAAATCTCCTCGAATTCAAGCATTACGTTGATCCGCGGATGATGTACTGACCGCTGGGCGGCGGCTCAGGGCAGCCGCGTGACGTCCAGTTCCCGGGCCGCGTCCACCCCCGCGCAGCCCGCGAGGCCGAGGGCGTCGCCGAGCTCGGCCGCCAGCAGCTCCAGGACCCGCCCGACCCCGGCCTCCCCGGCCGCCGCGAGCCCCCACAGGGGCGGCCTGCCCACCAGGACCCCGGCGGCGCCCAGGGCGAGGGCCTTGACCACGTCCACGCCGCCGCGGACCCCGCCGTCGAGCAGCACCTCGCAGCCGCCGCCCGCCGCCGCGACGGCCGCGGCCACGCCGGGCAGCGCCGCGACGCCGGGCAGCGCGCCGTCGAGCTGGCGCCCGCCGTGGTTGGACACCACCACCGCGTCCACGCCGAGCTCCACCGCGCGCGCCGCGTCGGCCGGGGCGAGCACGCCCTTGAGGATCAGCGGAAGGTGCGTCGAGGACCGCAGTTCGGCCACGTCCGACCACGTCAGGGCCGCAGAGAACGCGGCGGCCGTGTGCGCGGCCACCGCCGAGCCGCGCCCCGGCGCCCGGTGCGCCGCCGAGCGGGCCCCCGCGTCCAGGTGCACGGCGCGCACGTGCCCGGGCAGCGCGAAGCCGCCCCGGGCGTCCCGCGCCCTGCGCCCCATCCACGGCACGTCCACGGTGAGCATCAGCGCCGCGCAGCCCGCGTCCCGGGCCCGGCGCGCGAGATCGAGGGTGCGCCCCGGCTCCCGCAGCCAGTACAGCTGGAACCACACGGTGCCGCCGACCGCCGTGACCTCCTCCACGGGCACGCTGCTGAGGGTCGCGACCGTGAACGGCACGCCCGCAGCCGCGGCCGCCCGCGCGGCGGCCAGCTCCCCCTCGGGGTGCAGCAGCCGCTGGTAGGCGACCGGCGCGACGGCCACGGGAAGCCGCGCCGGACGCCCGAGCAGCGTCGTGTCCGTCGTGCACGCCGAGACGTCCCGCAGCACCCGGGGCGTGACGTAGAGGCGGTCGAACGCCTCCCGGTTGGCCGCGAGCGACCGCTCGCGGCCGCTGCCGCCCGCGACGAAGTCCCGGACGCCGCGCGGCAGCACGGCCGCGGCGGCCCGCTCCATGTCGTCGAGGTCGTACGCGTCCCGCGGGTCGTAACCGGCCGCCGCGCCGCTCGACGCGTCCGCTCCCGTGTCGTCAGCCTTCGGCACGGCGCCCTGTCCGCTCCAGCTCCACGGCCTCGTACAGCGCCTTGATGTTGGCGCTGCCGAAGGTCCGCGCGCCCTGGCGCTCGATGACCTCGTAGAAGAGGGTGCCGCGCGGGTGCGCGGACGCGGTGAAGATCTGGAAGAGCTGGCCCCCGTGGTCCTCGTCCACGAGCAGGTGCGTGGAGCGCAGCTCGTCGAGGGCGTGCGTCCGCAGGCCGATCCGCTCGCCGAGCAGGTCGTAGTACGTGCCCGGGGTCTTGAGGAACGTCACGCCGCGCCCGCAGAGCGCGCGCACCGAGCGGACGGCGTCGGCGCTGGAGAACGCCAGGTGCTGCACGCCCGGCCCGTGGTGGCTCTTGAGGAACTCGTCGATCTGCCCCGGCTGCGCCCGCGGGTCGGGCTCGATGAGCGTCAGCGTGACCGCTCCGGTGACCGCGCTCTGCACCACCTTGGACTCCATCGCCTGGGCGCCGACGACGATGCGCTCCTGGAAGACCTCCCGGAACCCGAGGGCACGCCGGTAGAACAGCGCCGTCGCCTCCAGGTCGCCCGCCTCCAGGCACACCGCGATGTGGTCGACCTCCACGAGCCCGGCCCCGTCGGCGCGCCCGTCGCCGGCCCCGGGCACCGGCACGAACCCGGGCGGGAGGCCGGGGCCCGCGCCGGGCGTCCGCTCCACCAGCGTGTGCGTCACGTCGCCGAAGCCGCTGACGGCGGCCGTGAGCAGCGGCCCCCCGCCCGGGTGCCGCGTGGGCCTGCGCACCGGACGCGCCCCGCCCGCCACCGCCCGGGCGAACGCGGCGGACACGTCGGCGGTGCGCAGCGCGATGTCCGCGACGCCGTCGCCGTGCGTGCTGACGTACGCGGACGCGGGGTGCCGCCCGGACGTCGCCGACGTCAGGACGAGCGTCGTGCGGCCCTGGCGCAGGGCGACGCCGCGGTGGTCGGGGCCGCCTCCGGTGCCGACGACCGTGAAGGCGTAGCGGTCGACCCAGTCGCGCACCGCGGCGTCCAGGTCCTCGACGTACAACTCGACGTGGTCGACGGCCAGATCCGAGACCCCGGGGAGGTCACTTGCCGTGGCCTGTGCGGGTAAATCCGTCATGACGCTCCTCGCACTTCCTTTTTCGTGGTGTGTCTTTACCGCCGGGCGGCGAGGCCGAATACTTCTGATGCGGCCCCGATCGTACGGTCGTCCGCCGGATTGCCGCACCTGTCAAAGTGATACGGGCAGAAAGCGGGCCGCGCACCGCTCCGCCCTGTTGACCGCACCGTCGTCGTTTAAGGACTCAGGTGATGGAAATCCTGGAATCGGAAATCGTCCGCGCCGAGTTGGACGCGGCCACCCTGCACGCCTCGCTCGGCGATACGTCGATGGAATCCATGAACCTGCTGAACGAGATCGCGGGCACGTACCCGGACGCGATCTCCTTCGCGGCGGGCCGCCCCTACGAGGGCTTCTACGACGTGGCGCTGATCCACGAGTACCTGCGGGCGTTCTGCGCGCACCTGCGCGGCGACCTCGGCATGAGCGAGGCCGCCGTGGCCCGCGCCCTCTTCCAGTACGGCGACACCAAGGGCATCATCGCCGGCCTGGTCGCGCGCAGCCTCGCCGTGGACGAGGGCATCGACGCCGACCCGGAGTCGGTCGTCGTCACCGTCGGCTGCCAGGAGGCGATGTTCCTGGTCCTGCGCGTCCTGCGCGCCGGTGACCGGGACGCGCTCCTCGCGCCCAGCCCCACCTACGTCGGCCTGACCGGCGCCGCGCTCCTCGCCGACCTGCCGGTGCTTCCCGTGCGCACGGGGGAGCGGGGCATCGACCTCGACGACCTGGCGGACCAGCTGCACCGGGCGCGCGCCGCGGGCCGGCGCGTGCGCGCCTGCTACGTCACGCCCGACTTCGCCAACCCCGTGGGCGTCAGCATGCCGGTCGCCGAGCGGCGGCGGCTCCTCGACCTCGCCGCGGCCGAGGACCTGCTGCTCCTGGAGGACAACGCGTACGGAGTCCTGAACAGCGCCGCCGAGCGGCCGCCCACCCTGAAGGCCCTCGACACGCGGCAACGCGTCGTCTACCTGGGCTCGTTCGCCAAGACCGGCATGCCCGGCGCCCGCGTGGGCTACGCGGTCGCGGACCAGCGGGTGACCGGGGCGGGCGGCGCCGGCACCCTGCTCGCCGACGAACTCTCCAAGATCAAGAGCATGCTGACCGTCAACACCCCGCCGATCGTCCAGGCGGTCATCGGCGGCAAGCTGCTCACCCACGGCTGCAGCATGGCCGCCGCCAACCGCCGGGAGACGGAGGTCTACCGGCAGAACCTCCAGCAGGTGCTCGACGGCCTCGACCGGCGCCTGGGAGACCGCGCGGGCGTCAGCTGGAACACACCCACGGGCGGCTTCTTCATCGTCGTCACCGTGCCCTTCACCGTCGACGACGCCCTGCTCGCCCACGCGGCCCGCCGCCACGGAGTGCTCTTCACCCCCATGCACCACTTCTACGGCTCCACCGCGGGCCACCGCCAACTGCGGCTCTCCATCAGCACGCTCACGCCCGAACGGATCGAGCAGGGCCTGGACCGGCTCGCCGCGCTCGTCGACGAACGCCTCGCCGGGGCGGACCCCGCGGACGCCGGAGGCACCCCGTGAGGATCCGTACGCTCGCCGTCGTCGGCACCGGCCTCATCGGCACGTCCGTGGCGCTCGCCGCCAGCGGGCGGGGCGTGCGCGTCTACCTCGCGGACCGCGACGAGTCAGCCGTCCGCACCGCCGCCGTCCTCGGCGCGGGCCGTCCCGGACCGCCGCCGCACCCCGTGGACCTGGCGGTCCTCGCCGTACCGCCCAGCCAGATCGCCCCCGTCCTGGCCCGCGAGCAGGCGCGCGGCCTCGCCCTCAGCTACACGGACGTGGCGAGCGTCAAGGTCCGCCCGCAGCGCGAGATCCTGGACAGCGCCCCCGACCCCGCCGCGTACGTCGGCGGGCACCCCATGGCGGGCCGGGAGCGCTCGGGGCCGCTCGCCGCCCGGGCGGAGCTCTTCCACGGCCGCCCCTGGGTGCTCACCCCGACCCGGCTCACCACCAAGCCCGCCTTCGACCGGGCACTCGGCCTGATCACGCTGTGCGGGGCGGTGCCGCGCGTGATGCGGGCCCGCGCGCACGACGACGCGGTCGCCCTCACCTCGCACGCGCCGCACCTCCTCGCGAGCCTGATGGCGGCGCGGCTGAGCGAGGGCCCGGCGGCGGCCCGGCTCGCGGGCCAGGGCCTGCGCGACGTCACCCGCATCGCGCGCGGCGACTCCCGGCTGTGGGGCGACATCGTGGAGTCCAACGCGGCGGCGGTCGCCGGTGTCCTCACCCGCCTCCAGGAGGAGCTGGCCGCCGTGCTCGCCGCCCTCTCCGACCTCGCAGAGCCGAACGGCGGCCTGGCACCGGAGGCACGCGGCAAGAGCAGACACACCCTGGTGGACCTCCTGGAGCGGGGCATCGCCGGGGTGGGGGAGCTGGGGGACGAACGGGCGGTGCCCTAGGACGGCTCCACCGCGGCCCCGGCGCGGCTCCGGCGCGACCCCGGCCGTCGGTACGGCTCTCGTGCGCCCGAGTCTGTATGCGCGCGGGTGGTTGTGCCCGCCGTGTGACCGGCGCCCGCGTACACCTGGTCCGCATGTCCACCACACGCAAACGAACCGGCACGTCCACACTCCACGGGCGGACCCGCTCCACCGTGCTCGCGGTCGCGGCGCTGCTCGCCGGGGCCCTGCTCGCGGGCTGCTCCGACGACGGCGGCCCCTCGTCGGACGAGGCGAAGGGCTCCGCCACCCCCGACCCCTCGCCCACCAGCCCCTTCGACCGGGCCCTCGCCTTCTCCAAGTGCATGCGCGAGAACGGCGTGGCCAAGTTCCCCGACCCGCAACAGGGCGGCAGCGGCGGCCTCCAGCTCACGCCGGGCCAGGGCGTCGACCCCAACTCGGCGGAGTTCCAGAAGGCCATGGAGGCCTGCCGGGACAAGATGCCCCAGGGTGAACTCGGCGGGGGCGGCGGGGGCGGCGGCGGTGAGCCGCTGGACTCGGGCAAGGTCGCCGCCTGGGCCAAGTGCATGCGCAAGAACGGGCTGCCCAACCTGCCCGACCCCGAGATCAACGGCGGCTCGATGAGCATCGACTTCGCGTCCAGCGGCATCAACCCCGGGGGCGACGCGTTCCAGAAGGCCCGGGTGGCCTGCCAGGACAAGTGGCCCGGCGGCGGCCTCACCGGCACGGGCGGCGGCCAGTGACCGCACCCGACGAGACCCGCGAGCGGGCCCACGGCAGGGAGCTCGACGCCCGTGCCACGGAGCTCGATGCCCACGGCACGCAGGCCGATGCCCGTGCCCCGGAGCTCGATGCCCACGGCACGCAGGCCGATGCCCGCGCCACGGAGCTCGATGCCCGCGCCACGGAGGCCGACGCCCGTGCCCCGGAGGCCGACCTCCCCGACACGGAGGCCGACGCCCCCGACACCGCCGCGGCTCCGGCGGCCCCCGGCCCGGCCCGCGCCCTGGAACTGCGCAAGCCCGGCGAGGTGACCCCGCCCGGCACCAAGGACGTGGCGCCCCGCGCCGCCCGGGACCTCGACGCCCCGGCGCCCGAGGGGGCCACCGCCCCGGAAGCGGCCACCACCGAGCCGGACGGCCTCGCCGAGCGGGACGACGGCGACGGCGGCGGCGATGACGACGGCGGCCCCGGCGCGCCCGCGAGCCACCGCAGGCGCCGCCGCCCGCTGCGCACCGCCGTGCTCGTGGCCGTCGCGGTCGCCGTCGTCGGCGGCGCGGGGGCCGCCGCCACCGGCGTCCTCGGCGGCGACGGCGACGGCTCCGACACGGCCGCGCCCGACGCGCCCCCGCGGACCACCAAGGTGCAGCGCACCACCCTGACCCGCACCGAGACCGTGAACGGCAACCTGGGCTACGGCGACACGACAGCCGTGGCGGCCCCGGCGGGAGGGCGGGGCAGCGGCGGCGTCGTCACCTGGGTGCCCGAGGACGGCGACGTCCTCAAGCGCGGCGACACCGTGTACCGCGTCGCCGAGCGCGAAGTGCCGCTCCTGTACGGCTCGATCCCCTTCTACCGGACCCTGAACACCGGCAGCGAGGGCGCGGACGTCCGCATCCTGGAGCGCAACCTGGCCGCGCTCGGCTACACCGGCTTCACGGTCGACGACACGTACACCTCCGGCACCGCGGCGGCCGTCCGCGACTGGCAGGACGACCTGGGCCGCGAGGAGACCGGCGCCGTGCAGCCCGCGGACGCCGTGGTCGCCCCCGGGGCGCGCCGCGTCGCCGACGTCCGGGCCGCGCCCGGCGCGCCCCTCGGCGGCACCGTCCTGAGCTGGACCGGCACCGAACGGGCCGTCACCGTCGACCTGGACGCGCAGTTCGAGGACCTGGTGCGCAAGGGCACCAAGGCCACCGTCACGCTGCCCGACGACTCGACCGTCCGGGCCGAGGTCACCGACGTCGGCACCCCCACCACCGCGCGGGACGGCGGCGGTGGCGACGGCGGCGGTTCGGGCGGCGGCTCCGGCGACGACAAGGCCACGCTGCCCGTCGAGTTGAAGGTCCCCGCACAGCGCGGCCTCGGCCGCTACCAGGCCGCGTCCGTCGACGTCTCCCTGAAGGCGGAGACCCGCAAGAACGTCCTCGTCGTGCCCGTGAACGCCCTCGTGGCCCAGCGGGGCGGCGGCTACGCCGTGGACGTCGTGGAGCCCGGCGGCGACGTGCGGCGGGTACCGGTCAAGCCCGGCATGTTCGCCGACAGCATGGTGGAGGTCTCCGGCAAGGGCCTCACCGCGGGCACGGTCGTGGGGGTGCCGAAGTGAGCGCGCACGGCCGCCCGGTGCTCGAACTGACCGGGGTCTCCAAGACGTACGGGGACGTCCGCGCCCTCACCGGGGCCGACCTGGTGGTCCGGCGCGGCGAACTGCTCGCCGTCGTCGGCCCGTCCGGCTCCGGCAAGTCCACGATGCTCAACATCATGGGCACCCTCGACCGCCCCACCACCGGCACCGTCCGCGTCGACGGGCACGCCGTGGACCGGCTCAGCGACCGGGAGCTGTCCGCGCTCCGCGCCCAGGCGATCGGCTTCGTCTTCCAGCAGTTCCACCTCGCCCCCGGCGTGCCCGTCCTGGACTCCGTCGCCGACGGCCTGCTCTACGGCGGCCGCTCCCGCGCCGAGCGGCGCCGGCTCGCCGAGCGCGCGCTGCGCCGGGTCGGGCTCGGCCACCGCCTCCACCACGAGCCGCACCAGCTCTCCGGCGGCGAGAAACAACGCGTGGCGCTCGCTCGCGCGGTGCTCGGCGACCCGCCGCTGCTGCTCGCCGACGAGCCCACCGGCGCGCTCGACTCCCGCTCCGGCGCGGTGGTCATCGGCCTGCTGCACGAGCTGCACCGGGCCGGGACCACGGTCGTCGTCATCACCCACGACCGGGACATCGCGGGCTCCCTGCCGCGCGAGGTGCGCATCAAGGACGGCCGCATCGAGCACGACTCGGCCGCCGGGGCGGCGCCGGACCGCGCACCGGCCGCACCGGTCCTGGCCGGTGCGTCCCCGCGTGAGGGGGCCCCGCGATGAGCACGACGCACGCCGTCACCGGGGCCGCGCAGGAACGGCGGCCCGCTCCCCAGGAGCCGCACCCGGCGCCGCCCCGCCCCCGGCCCGCCCGGCTCCGCCCCGCCGACGTGCTGCGGGTCGGCGGCTCCGGCCTGCGCTCGCGGCCGCTCAGGGTGTTCCTCTCCGCGCTCGGCATCGCCATCGGCATCGCCGCCATGGTCAGCGTCGTCGGCATCTCCACGTCGAGCACCGAGGACCTCGACCGCCGCCTGGCCGCGCTCGGCACCAATCTGCTCACGGTCTCGCCGGGCCAGTCCTTCGCGGGCGGCGCCGCCCATCTGCCCGACGAGGCCGTGGGGATGATCGGGAACATCGACGGCGTCGCCTCGGTCTCGGCCGTGGGCAAGACCGACGCCAAGGTCTTCCGCAACGACCGCGTCCCCAAGGAGGAGACGGGCGGCCTCACCGTGTACGCGGCCCGCGCGGACCTGCCGGGCACCGCGGGCGCGAAGCTCGTCGACGGGCGCTGGCTGAACGCCGCCAACGCACGCTACCCGGCGGTGGTCCTCGGCCCCAAGGCCGCCGAACAGCTCGGCGTCTTCCGGGCCGGATCCGACACCAAGGTGTGGCTCGGGGGGCAGTGGTTCACCGTCGTCGGCCTGCTCGCTCCCAATGAGCTGGTGCCCGACCTGGACTCCGCAGCGCTCGTCGGCTGGCCGGTCGCCGAGCGGGAGCTGGACTTCGACGGGCATCCGACCACCGTCTACACCCGGGCCGAGGACGCGGCCGTCACCGACGTGCAGGCCCTCCTCGGCGCCACCGCCAACCCGGAGAACCCCAGCGAGACCAACGTCTCCCGGCCCTCCGACGCCCTGGAGGCCAAGCAGGCCACCGACGACGCGCTCAGCGGGCTGCTGCTCGGCCTCGGCGCGGTCGCGCTGCTCGTCGGCGGCGTCGGCGTCGCCAACACCATGGTCATCTCCGTCCTGGAGCGCCGCTCCGAGATCGGCCTGCGCCGCTCCCTGGGCGCGACCCGCGGCCAGGTCCGTACGCAGTTCCTCTGCGAGGCCCTGCTCCTGTCCGCCCTCGGCGGTCTCGGCGGCGTCCTCCTCGGCATCGCCGTCACCTCCGGGTACGCCGCCTACCAGGGCTGGCCGTCGGTGGTGCCGGTGTGGGCCATGGCAGGCGGCGTCGGCGCGACCCTCCTCATCGGCGGCCTCGCCGGGTTCTATCCCGCGGTGCGCGCCGCCCGGCTCCCGCCCACCGAGGCCCTCGCCACCACGTGAGCCCCCGGGCTGCGGTGCCCTCGCCCCGTCCACCTCCCCCGCGGGCGGCGAGGGCACCGCTCCGCGTCCCCTGGACAGCGGCCCGCTGCCCTACGCTCGCCGCATGGCAGAGCACTTGGCGACAACCGGCGACGACGCCCTGTACGAGCTGCTCGGGCGCGGGCGCATCGGCACGCTCGTGACCCTCAAGCGCGACGGCCGCCCCCAGCTGTCGAACGTCGGCTACGCCTACGACCCCGAGGCGCGGCTCATCCGCCTCATGGTCACCTACGACCGCGCCAAGACGCGCAACCTGCGCCGCGATCCGCGCGCGAGCTTCTTCGTGACCAGCCCCAACGGCTACGCGTACATGGTCGCCGAGGGCACGGCCGAGCTGACGCCCGTCACCACGGACCCGCACGACGCGGTGGCCGACGAACTCACCCTGGTCTTCCGGGGCTTCCAGGGCGAGCACCCCGACTGGGAGCGCTTCCGCTCGGTGATGGTCGCCGAACGCCGCCTGGTGGTCCGGCTGCCGGTCACGAAGGTGTACGGGGCGGCGGGCCGCCGTCTTGCCGGGCCGCCGCCGGACCAGCGCGCGGTCGGTGCCCGGCCGTGAGCGCGGGGCGTCCGAGGTCCGCCCCGGCCCCGCAGGTCAGGACCGGTCGCGCCCCGACGCCGTGGAGCCGCGCACCACGAGCTCCGGCATGAAGACGAACTCGCTGTGCGGCGCGGGCGTGCCGCCGACCTCCTCCAGGAGGGTGCGCACCGCCGCTTGGCCCATGGCCTGCACGGGCTGGCGGACCGTGGTCAGCGGCGGGTCGGTGAAGGCGATGAGCGGGGAGTCGTCGAAGCCGACCACCGAGATGTCGCGGGGCACGTCGAGGCCCTGCTGCCGGGCGGCGCGGATCGCGCCGAGCGCCATCATGTCGCTGGCGCAGACGATGCCCGTGCAGCCGCGCGCGATCAGCGCGGCCGCCGCGGCCTGACCGCCCTCCAGGGTGTAGAGGGAGTGCTCGACGAGGGCGTCGGACTGCTCGGCGGTGAGGCCGAAGCGCTCGTGCGTGCCGAGGCGGAAGCCTTCGATCTTGCGGACCACGGGCACGAACCGCCGGGGGCCGACCGCGAGGCCGACGCGGGTGTGGCCGAGCGAGGCCAGGTGCCGCACGGCGAGCTGCGCCGCCGCCCGGTCGTCCGTCGACACGAAGGGCGCGTCGACCTCGGGGGAGAAGCCGTTGACCAGGACGTGCGGGACGCCCTTGGCGGCCAGCGCCGCGTACCGCCGCGTGTCCGCGGTGGTGTCGGCGTGCAGCCCGGAGACGAAGATGATCCCGGCGACGCCGCGGTCCACCAGCATCTCGGTCAGCTCGTCCTCCGTGGAGCCGCCCGGGGTCTGGGTGGCGAGCACCGGTGTGTAGCCCTGGCGGGTCAGGGCCTGCCCGATGACCTGGGCGAGCGCGGGGAAGATCGGGTTGTCGAGCTCGGGCGTGATCAGGCCGACCAGGCCCGCGCTGCCGCGGCGGCGCAGCCGTACGGGCCGTTCGTAGCCGAGCACGTCGAGGGCGGCGAGGACGGCTTCGCGGGTGGCCGTGGCGACGCCGGGCTTGCCGTTGAGCACACGGCTGACGGTGGCTTCGCTGACCCCCGCCTGAGCTGCGATGTCGACGAGCCGCGCGGTCATGCACGGGACTGTACCCGCAGGGGCGCTCCTTGCCCACAGCTTGCGCAAGCTTGCGGAAGCCACAGAAACCACTGCAAGCGCGCCAAGTGGAGAAGCCGCAGGAGGCACTGGCGTGCCTCCGTGCCCGGACCGCAACCCGCAGGACACGCGGCGGTAACGATCGTCATCTCTTGCAGAAATTCCCCGCAAGGTCTTTCGGTGCGTTTTCAAGCCTGTTACGTTCCTGCCAACCCGGCGCCGCGTCGAGTGCGGCCAGCAGGAGGCTCCCCTTTCGCCTCCCCTCGTTCCGGGTCACCCCCGGGATCACCCCGGGTCATTCCGGGTCCAGTTGAAGGAGTTCACATGCGGCGTGGCATAGCGGCCACCGCGGTGGTCGCCGCCCTGACGATGACAGCGGCGGCGTGCGGCGGCGACGACGGCGACGGCGGGAAGAAGAGCGGCGGCAAGCTGTCCGGCACCGTCACGTTCTGGGACACCTCGAACGACGCCGAGAAGGCCACGTACGAGAAGCTCGCCAAGGGCTTCGAGGACCTGCACCCGGGCGTCGAGGTCAACTACGTGAACGTCCCGTTCGGCGAGGCCAACGCCAAGTTCAAGAACGCCGCGGGCGGCAACTCCGGCGCCCCCGACGTGATGCGCACCGAGGTCGCCTGGGTCGCCGACTTCGCCAACCTCGGCTACCTGGCCCCGCTGGAGGGCACCGCCGCGCTCGACAAGCCCGAGGACTACCTGCCGCAGGCCGCCGCGAGCACCAAGTTCAAGGGCAAGACCTACGCGGCCCCGCAGACCATCGACACCCTCGCGCTCTTCTACAACAAGAAGATGCTCAAGGCCGCGGGCGTCGAGGTCCCCAAGACCTTCGACGACGTGAAGTCCGCCGCCAAGAAGATCAAGTCGAAGTCCGGCAAGACCGGTCTCTACCTGCGCGGCGACGACCCGTACTTCTACCTGCCCTACCTGTACGGCGAGGGCGGTGACCTCCTGGACACCAAGAAGAAGGAGATCACCGTCGACGACGCCGAGGGCGCCAAGGCCTTCGAGGTCATGAAGGACCTGGTCGACTCCAAGGCCGCCGTGACCGACGCCAGCGACGGCTACAACAACCAGCTCAACGCCTTCAAGGACGGCGACGTCGCCATGGCCCTCGACGGCCCCTGGTCCATCGAGGGCGCCCTCCAGGGCAAGCAGTTCAAGGGCGACAAGACCAACCTCGGCGTCGCCCCCGTGCCCGGCGGCAGCGCGCGCCAGGCCTCGCCGCAGGGCGGCTGGAACCTCGCCGCCTACGCGGGCTCCAAGAACCTGGACGCCTCCTACGAGTTCATCAAGTACATGAGCTCCGCGAAGGTGCAGCAGCAGACCACCGAGAAGCTCAGCCTGCTGCCGACGCGCACCTCCGTGTACGACGTCAAGTCCGTCAAGGACAACCAGATGGTGCAGTTCTTCAAGCCCGCCGTCGACAAGTCCGTCCAGCGCCCCTGGATCCCCGAGGCCAACTCGCTGTTCGAGCCGATCCGCCTGCAGATGCAGAAGGTGCTCAGCGGCAAGACCTCGCCCGAAGACGGCGCCAAGGGCATCGGCGACGCCTACCGCAAGCTCCTCAAGGACTACAAGTAGCGATGGCTGTTGAGAGCGGCCCCCGGGCCGCCCCGGCCGCGGACGCCCGGCGCGTCCGCGGCCGGGGCCCCCGCGCGGGGAAGAGCCCCGGACGCCTGCGCAGGGCGCTGAGCACGTACTGGTACGCCTGGGCCATGGTCGCCCCCGTGGTGATCGTCATCGGCGTCATCGTCGGCTACCCCCTGGTGCGCGGCATCTACCTGTCGACGACGAACGCCAACGAGGCGAACGTCGAGCGCACCATCGGCGTCAACCACATCCCGGCGACCTACGAGTCCGTCGGCCTGGACAACTACAAGGCGATCCTGGACGACGGCGTCTTCTGGGACCGGCTGACCTGGACCGTGGTGTGGACGGTGTCCTGCGTCGCCCTGTCGTTCGCGATCGGCCTGGTCCTCGCGAACATGCTCAACCGCAAGCTCAAGGGCCGCTCCTTCTACCGGATGGCGCTGATCCTGCCCTGGGCGGTGCCGGCCTTCGTCTCCGTCTTCACCTGGCGGCTGCTCTTCAACGAGAAGAAGGGCCTGCTCAACGCGATCCTCAAGGGCGGCGGTCTCGACGCGGTCCCCTGGCTGAACGACCCCACCTGGGCGAAGCTCTCGGTGATCGCCGTGAACGTCTGGCTCGGCGTGCCGTTCATGCTCGTCGCCATGCTCGGCGGACTCCAGTCCATCCCCGGCGAGCTGTACGAGGCCGCCGAGATGGACGGCGCGAGCGCCTGGCAGCGCTTCCGCCACATCACCCTGCCCGGCCTGCGGTCCGTCGCCACCACCGTGGTCCTCATCAGCGCCATCTGGACCTTCAACATGTTCCCGGTGATCTTCCTGCTCACCCGGGGCGGACCGGGGGACGCCACCGAGATCCTGGTGACGTACGCCTACCGCCTGTCGTTCGTCGTCAGCCCGCGCGACTTCGCCGGGTCCGCGGCCTGGGGCGTGCTCATCCTGCTGCTCCTCTCGCTCTTCGCGGTGGTCTACCGCCGCGCGCTCCGCAAGCAAGGAGAGGTGTGGTGACCATGAGCAACAACAAGCCGCGGCCGCGCGGCGAACGCGGACCGCTCGCCTCCGTCGCCCTGCACGTCACCCTGCTGATCGCCAGCGCCATCGCGGTGCTCCCGCCGCTGTGGCTGCTCGTCACCTCGTTCAAACCGGAGAGCGAGGCGTTCTCGACCGCCCTGGTCAAGGACTTCACCTTCGGCAACTACGACCACGTCCTGAACGAGACCAAGTTCCTGGACTGGGTCGGCAACTCGCTGTTCGTCGTCGGCCTGACCACGGTCATCGGCGTGTTCATCGCCGCGACCACCGGGTACGCGGTCAGCCGGTTCAAGTTCCCCGGCATGCGGCCCCTGATGTGGCTGCTGCTCATCACCCAGATGTTCCCGGTCGCGGTGCTCATCGTGCCGCTGTACAACCTGCTCGCGCGCCTGGAGCTGCTCAACCAGCCCATGGGCCTGGTCCTCACGTACCTGACCATCGCGGTGCCGTTCAGCGCCTGGATGATGAAGGGGTACTTCGACACCATCCCGGTGGAGATCGACGAGGCGGGACGCGTCGACGGGCTCAACCCGTTCGGCACCTTCTGGCGGCTGATCCTGCCGCTCGCCAAGCCCGGCCTGGCCGTCACCGGCTTCTACAGCTTCATCACGGGGTGGGCCGAGGTCGCCTACGCCTCCGCGTTCATGACGGGCGAGGAGAACCTCACCCTCGCGGGCGGCCTGCAGACCTTCGTCAACCAGTACACCAGCGACTGGGGTTCGCTGACGGCCGCCGCCGTGATCGTGGCCGTGCCCGCCGCGGTGATCTTCGGCCTCGTCCAGCGGCACCTCGTCTCCGGGCTCACGGCCGGCGCGACGAAGTCCTGACACCCCAGCACCCGCCACCACTCCTCAGGGAAGACATGACCGAGCATCTCGCTGCCCCCGCCGCCGACCACACCTCCGGTACGCGTACGGACTGGTGGCGCGAAGCGGTGATCTACCAGGTCTATCCGCGCAGCTTCGCCGACGCCGACGGCGACGGCATGGGCGACCTCAGGGGCGTCCGCGGCCGCCTGCCGTATCTGAAGGACCTCGGTGTCGACGCCGTCTGGCTCAGCCCGTTCTACGCCTCGCCGCAGGCCGACGCGGGCTACGACGTCGCCGACTACCGGGCCGTCGACCCCATGTTCGGCACCCTGGACGACGCCGACGCCCTGATCCGCGAGGCGCACGACCTGGAGCTGCGCGTCATCGTCGACCTGGTGCCGAACCACTCCTCCGACCGGCACGACTGGTTCCGGCGCGCCCTCGCGGAGGGGCCCGGCTCCCCGCTCAGGGACCGCTACCACTTCCGGGAGGGCAAGGGCGCCGACGGCGAACTGCCGCCCAACGACTGGGAGTCCATCTTCGGCGGGCCCGCCTGGACCCGCACCGAGGACGGCGCGTGGTACCTCCACCTGTTCGCCCCCGAGCAGCCCGACTTCAACTGGGAGCACCCGGCCGTCCGCGACGAGTTCCGCTCCATCCTGCGCTTCTGGCTCGACAAGGGCGTCGACGGCTTCCGCGTCGACGTCGCCCACGGCCTGGTCAAGGCCGCGGGCCTGCCCGACATCGGCCACCACGACCAGCTCAAGCTCCTCGGCAACGACAGCATGCCGTTCTTCGACCAGGACGGCGTCCACGCGATCTACCGCAGCTGGCGGCAGGTCCTCGCCGAGTACGCGGACGACAAGGTCCTGGTCGCCGAGGCCTGGACCCCCACCGTCGAGCGCACCGCCCTGTACGTGCGGCCCGACGAGATGCACCAGGCCTTCAACTTCCAGTACCTGGGCACCCATTGGGACGCCGTCGAGCTGCGGGCGGTCATCGACTCCTCGCTCGCCGCGATGCGGCCCGTCGGCGCCCCGGCCACCTGGGTCCTGTCCAACCACGACGTCACCCGGCACGCCACGCGGTTCGCCAATCCGCCGGGCCTCGGCACCCAGCTGCGCACCCCCGGCGACCGCGCGCTCGGCCTGCGCCGGGCCCGTGCCGCCACCCTCCTGATGCTGGCCCTGCCCGGCTCCGCCTACCTCTACCAGGGCGAGGAGCTCGGCCTGCCCGACGTCACCGACCTGCCCGACGAGGCGCGCCAGGACCCGTCGTTCCACCGCGCCCAGGGCCAGGACGGCTTCCGCGACGGCTGCCGGGTGCCCCTGCCGTGGACCAAGGACGGCTCGTCGTACGGCTTCGGCGCGGGCGGCAGCTGGCTGCCGCAGCCCGCGGGCTGGGGCGAGCTGAGCGTCCAGGCGCAGACCGGCGACCCGGCGTCGACCCTGGAGCTGTACCGCGAGGCCCTGCGGGTGCGCCGCGCCCGTCCCGAACTCGGCGCGGGCGACGCCCTCCAGTGGCTGGACGCGCCCGCGGGCGTGCTCGCCTTCCGCCGCGAGGGGTTCGTGTGCACCGCCAACACCACGGGCACCGCCGTACGCCTGCCCGCGCCCGGCCGGGCGCTCCTGGCCAGCGCGGACGTGGAAGCGGCGGCCGACGACGTGGTCGAGCTGCCCGCCGACACCACCGTCTGGTGGGCGGTGTGACGACGTCGCCGCCGCGGGGCGCCGACCGGGGTCCACGGGACGTGGACCGCGGCGCCCCGCGGCTCGCGGACATCGCCGCGCAGGCCGAGGTCAGCGAGGCCACGGCGAGCCGCGTGCTCAACGGCAAGGCGGGCGTCGCCGCGGCGACCCGGCGGCGGGTGCTCGCCGCCCTCGACGTGCTCGGCTACGAGCGCCCGGTGCGCCTCAAGCGGCGCAGCGCGGGCCTGGTGGGCCTGGTCATCCCCGAGCTGACCAACCCGATCTTCCCGGCGTTCGCGCAGGTCGTCGAGCAGGTCCTCGCCGGGCACGGCTACACCCCCATGCTCTGCACCCAGCTGCCGGGCGGGGCCACCGAGGACGAGCTGGTCGAGCAGCTGGAGGCGCGGGGCGTCAGCGGCATCGTCTTCCTGTCCGGGCTGCACGCCGACACCACGGCCGACCCGGGGCGCTATCTGGAACTGGCGGGCCGGGGCGTGCCGTTCGTGCTCATCAACGGCTACAACCCGCACGTCCCCGTCTCCTTCGTCTCGCCCGACGACCGGGCCGCCGTACGGATGGCCGTGCGCCATCTGGCGGAGCTGGGCCACGAGCGCGTCGGCCTCGCCATCGGCCCGAGCCGCTACGTGCCCTCGCGCCGCAAGGCGGAGGGCTTCACCGCGGCCCTGCACGAGCACTTCGGCCTGGCGCAGGGGGAGGCCGAACTGCTCGTGCGGAACACCCTGTTCACCGTCGAGGGCGGCCACGCGGCGGCCAGCGCGCTCCTGGACGCGGGCTGCACGGCGGTGGTGTGCGGCAGCGACATGATGGCGCTCGGCGCGGTGCGGGCCGCCCGTCAGCGCGGCCTCGCGGTGCCCGGTGACGTGTCGGTGGTCGGCTTCGACGACTCGCCGCTCATCGCCTTCACGGATCCGCCGCTGACCACGGTGCGCCAGCCGGTGCAGGCGATGGCGTCGGCGGCCGTCGGCGCCCTCCTGGAGGAGATCGAGGGAAACCCCGTGCAGCGCACGGAGTTCGTCTTTCAGCCCGAGCTGGTCGTGCGCGGCTCCACGGCGGCCGCGCCCCGCGCCTGAGCTGTTTCCGCCCGGTGACGGGAGTGTGTCCGAAGGGTTGACCGGGGTTGTTGAGCGCCGTACGGTCACGGCGCAAACGGTGTTGCAAGTTTTCTGCAACAACCTTCAACCCCCCCCAGGAGGCCCCGTGACATCCCCGAGCAGCGGCGCGCGCCGCGGACGGCCACGCACCGCGACCCTGGCGCTCCTCGCGGCCCTCGGCGGCGTCGCGAGCGCCGCCCCGCAGGCGCAGGCCGCCCCGCCCGGCGGCAAGGACGTCACCGCGGTGCTCTTCGAGTGGAAGTTCGATGCGGTCGCCAGGGAGTGCACCGGCCGCCTGGGCCCCGACGGCTACGGCTTCGTCCAGGTGTCGCCGCCGCAGGAGCACATCCAGGGCCCGCAGTGGTGGACCTCCTACCAGCCCGTCAGCTACCGGATCGGCGGGCGCCTCGGCGACCGCGCCGCCTTCAAGAAGATGGTCGACACCTGTCACGGCGCTGGCGTCAAGGTCGTCGTGGACACCGTCATCAACCACATGGCGGCGGGGAACGGCACCGGCACCGGCGGCTCGTCGTACACGAAGTACGACTACCCGGGCGTCTACTCGCGCCCCGACTTCGACAACTGCACCGCGCAGATCACCAACTACCAGGACCGCTTCAACGTCCAGGAGTGCGAGCTCGTCGGCCTCGCCGACCTGGACACCGGCGAGGAGCACGTGCGCGGCCGCATCGCCGCGTACCTGAACGACCTGCTCTCCCTGGGCGTCGACGGCTTCCGCGTGGACGCGGCCAAGCACATGGCCGCCGCCGACCTGAAGGACATCAAGGCGCGGCTGAGCGACCCGAACGCGTACTGGAAGCAGGAGGCCATCCACGGCGCGGGCGAGGCCGTCGCGCCGGACGAGTACCTGGGCAACGGCGACGTCCAGGAGTTCCGCTACGCCCGTGACCTCAAGCGCGTGTTCCAGAACGAGAAGCTCGCCTACCTGAAGAACTACGGCGAGGGCTGGGCCTACCTGCCCTCCGGCAAGGCGGCCGTGTTCGTCGCCAACCACGACACCGAGCGCGGCGGCGACACGCTCACCTACAAGGACGGCGCCGACCACACCCTGGCGCACGTGTTCATGCTCGCGTGGCCCTACGGATCGCCGGACGTGCACTCCGGCTACGAGTTCACCGACCGCGACGCGGGTCCGCCGAACGGCGGCCGGGTGAGCGCCTGTTACCGCGACGGCTGGAAGTGCCAGCACGCCTGGCCCGAGGTCCGCAGCATGGTCAAGCTCCGCAACACCGCCCGGGGCGCGGGCGTGACGCACTGGTGGGACAACGGCAACGACGCCATCGCCTTCGGCCGCGGCGACAAGGCGTACGTCGTCGTCAACCACGAAGGGGCGGAGCTGAACCGCACCTTCCAGAGCTCGCTGCCCGCGGGCGGCTACTGCGACGTGCAGAGCGGCCGGTCCGTCACCGTCGACGGCTCGGGCCGGTTCACGGCCGCCGTCGCGCCGCACACCGCCCTCGCCCTGCACACGGGGGCGAGGAAGTGCTGACCTCCCGCTCCTCGCTGACGGCGGCCGTGGCCCTCGCCCTGCTCGCCGCCGCCGTGCCCCCGTCCTCCGGCGCGACGGCGGCGCCCGGCGGGACGGACCTCGACCTCACGACGTCGAAGGCACAGTGGATAGACCGTTCTACCCTCGCGTGGGACACAGTCGGCCGGGACGCCGAGGTCCGGTACGCCCGCGACGGCGGCCTGACCACGGACGGCGACGACGTGCGCGGCGAGGCCCGACGGATCCGCCTCGCCCGCGTCCCCGGCGGCCTCACCGCCGCCCAGCGGGCCGCGTACCCGCACCTGAGGGACTACGCGGCCTTCCGCGTCGACCCGCGTGACCGGGGCCGCGTGCGCACGGCCCTCACCGGGCAGCTCGCCGCCGTCGTGCGCGACGCCGACGGCACCGCGCGCGCCGCGACGGGCGTACAGATCCAGGGCGTCCTCGACGACCTCTACAGCCGCGCGGCCACCGGGGCCGACCTCGGCCCGGTCTTCAGGGGCGGCCGCCCCCGGCTGGCCGTGTGGGCGCCCACCGCCCAGGACGTCCGCCTCGACATCGGCGGCCGCAGCGTCCCGATGCGCCGCGACGCGGCCTCCGGCGTGTGGTCGGCCGCCGGTCCGAAGAGCTGGACGGGCAAGCCCTACCGGTACGCCGTGAAGGTCTGGGCGCCCAGCGTGCGCGCGGTGGTCACGAACAAGGTCACCGACCCGTACGCGACCGCCCTCACCGCCGACTCCCGGCAGTCCCTGGCCGTCGACCTGAACGACCCGAAGCTCGCCCCCGCGGGCTGGAAGACCTTGCGCAAGCCTGCCGCCGTCCCGCTGCGCTCCGCGCGCGTCCAGGAGCTGCACGTGCGGGACTTCTCCGTCGCCGACCGCACGGCCAAGTACCCCGGGCAGTACCGGGCGTTCACCGACACGCGCTCCGCCGGGATGCGGCACCTGCGGAAGCTGGCCCGCGCCGGGACGTCGTACGTGCATCTGCTGCCCGTCTTCGACTTCGGCACCGTCCCCGAGCGCCGCGGGGACCAGGCGGCCCCCGGCTGCGACCTGCCCGCCGCCGCGCCCGACTCCGGGACCCAGCAGGCCTGCGTCGCGCGGACCGCCGCCAAGGACGCCTACAACTGGGGCTACGACCCGCTGCACTACACGGTGCCCGAGGGGAGCTACGCGAGCGACCCCGACGGCACCCGGCGCACGGTCGAGTTCCGCGAGATGGTCCAGGGCCTCAACCGCGCGGGCCTGCGCACGGTGCTGGACGTGGTCTACAACCACACCGTGGCCAGCGGCCAGGCCGACCGGTCCGTGCTCGACAGGATCGTGCCCGGCTACTATCAGCGGCTGCTGGCCGACGGCTCCGTCGCCACGTCCACGTGCTGCGCCGACACCGCGCCCGAGAACGCCATGATGGGCAAGCTCGTCGTCGACTCCGTCGTCACCTGGGCCCGCGCGTACAAGGTCGACGGCTTCCGCTTCGACCTCATGGGCCACCACCCCAAGGCCAACATCCTCGCCGTCCGCAAGGCCCTGGACGCCCTGACACCGGCGAAGGACGGCGTCGACGGCAAGAAGGTCATCCTGTACGGGGAGGGCTGGAACTTCGGCGAGGTCGCCGACGACGCCCGCTTCGTGCAGGCCACGCAGAAGAACATGGCGGGCACGGGCGTCGCGACGTTCTCCGACCGGGCCCGCGACGCCGTCCGCGGCGGCGGTCCCTTCGACGCGGACCCGCGCGTGCAGGGCTTCGCGAGCGGCCTGTACACCGACCCGAACTCCTCGCCCGCGGGCGGCGACCGCGCCGCGCAGAAGGCCCGCCTCCTGCACTACCAGGACCTCATCAAGGTCGGCCTCACCGGCAATCTGGCGGCGTACTCCTTCACCGACTCCTCGGGCCGCCCGGTCAAGGGCGCGGACGTCGACTACAACGGCGCCCCCGCGGGCTACGCGGCCGCTCCCGGTGACGCCCTCGCCTACGCCGACGCCCACGACAACGAGACGCTGTACGACGCCCTCGCCTTCAAGCTCCCGCCGTCCACGCCCGCCGCAGCCCGGGCCCGCGCCCAGGTCCTCGCGATGGCCACGGCCACCCTGGCGCAGGGCCCGGAGCTGTCCCAGGCGGGCAGCGACCTGCTGCGGTCCAAGTCCCTCGACCGCAACTCCTACGACAGCGGCGACTGGTTCAACGCCATCCACTGGGACTGCCGCGACGGCAACGGCTTCGGCCGCGGCCTGCCCCAGGCCGCCGACAACAAGGACAAGTGGCCCCATGCGAAGCCGCTCCTCGCCGACCGGGCCCTGACACCCGGCTGCGCGGAGATCACCGGCGCCTCGGCCGCCTACCGCGACCTGCTGCGGCTGCGCGCCACGGAGCCCGTGTTCTCCCTCGCGACGAGCGAACAGGTCCAGTCCGAGCTGGCCTTCCCGCTGTCCGGCACGGCGGACGAGACACCCGGGGTGATCACCATGCGCCTCGGCGACCTGGTGGTGGTCTTCAACGCGACCCCGCAGGAGCAGACGCAGCGCCTCACCGGACTCACGGGCACGCCCTACGCCCTGCACCCCGTACAGGCGCGCGGCGCGGACGCGGTGGTCAAGTCGGCCTCGTACGCGCGGGATACGGGCACCTTCCGCGTACCGGCCCGCACGGTCGCCGTCTTCCGGCGCGGCTGAGGCGCGTCGGCCGCCCCGGAAGCCCGCGTCACACGCCCTGCCCGGCGGCGGAGGTGAGGCCCAGACCGTCGAGGACGGCGACCAGGCGGTCGCGGTCCTCGGCGGCGAGGCCGCGCAGCGGCCGGGGCAGGTTCGGCTCCGGCGCGAGACCCAGATGGGCGGCCGCGGCCGACATGACGCGCAGGCCGCCGTGGCGCCGGAACAGTTCCCACAGCGGTTCGAGGCGCTCGGAGCGGGCCGCGGCCCCGGCCGCGTCCCCGGTCCGGGCCGCCCGGGTGAGGGCGAGGGCGACGTCGGGGAAGAGCCCGCCGAGGACCGAGTACCACACGTCGCACCCCGCGGTCAGACCGGTGGCCGCCGACCAGTCGCCGCTCACCCCGAGCGACACGGAGTCCGGGACGAGTGCCCGCAGCGCGGCGACGCGCTCCCGGGCCGCGGCCGGATCGCCGGGCACCGGCGGGATCTTGATCGCGGCGACGTTCGGCAACCGCGCGACGCGGCCGTGGAGTTCGTCGCTGAAGTCCACGTGCGTGGTGCGCGGGTTGTCGTACACGCACAGTGGCACGGACAGCTCGCGCGTCACGTCCTCGTAGAGCCCGAACACCTCGTCGTCGCCGAGCGGCTGATACGTCATCGGGGCGAGCAGGACCGCCGCCGCGCCCGCCTTCTGCGCGTCCTCGGCGAGCGCCAGGACCTGCGTGGTGCGCAGGGCGCCGATCCCGACGAGGACCGGGGTGTCCCCGGCCGCATCGACGGCGACGCGCGCGGCGCGGGCGCGCTCCTCGCGGGACAGATAGGCGTAGCCGCCGGTGGAGCCGAGCGCGCCGATCGAATCCACGCCCGAGGCGGCGAGGCGCGCGACGAGCCGGGCGTAGGCCCGCTCGTCGATGCCCGACTCGTCGGTCGGGGTCAGGGGGAAGGCGCTGAGGCCGGTGAACATGACGGGACGTCCCTTCTGCGGAAGGTGGGCGCAAGCGGAGGGCGTGCGGGCCCGGGGCGGTTCACGCGGCGTGCGGACGGTCGAGGACGGCGGCCAGATCGGCGGCGAACCGCCGGGCGAGCGCCCTGGTGAGCGTGGCGGTCGTGACGCGCAGCGCCTGCCGGCCGGCGGGACCCGCGGCGAAGAGGTCGCCGGGGCGCACCGCCCAGCCGCGGCGCGCGAGGGCCTCGACGACGGGCCGGGCCCGCTGGTTCAGGTCCACCCAGACGTTCAGGCCGTCGGGCCGCTGGGAGCCGGGGACGCCGATGCCGTGCGCGGCCAGCTCCCCGACCAGGAGCGCCGAGCGCGCGGCGTAGGAGCGGCGCGCCCGGTCGTGCAGGGCCCGCACCTCCGGGTCGCGCAGGAGTTCGCGGGCGGTGTGCTGGAGCAGCAGGCTCACCCACATCGTGCCCGCGCTCAGCCGGGCCTCCAGGCGCCGGGCGGTCTCCCGGTCGGTGGCGACGAGGGCCAGGCGCAGGTCAGGGCCGAGGAACTTGGACACCGAGCGCACCAGCCCCCAGGTGGCGGTCCCCGTCGGCGTGACGCGGCGGTACGGCACGGCGGAGACGGCCGAGAAGTGGTCGTCCTCGACCACCAGGACCCCCGGGTGCGCGGCCAGGACGGCGCGCAGCTCGGCGGCCCGCCCCGTGGTCAGGCTCGCTCCGGTCGGGTTGTGGGCGCGCGGCGTGCACACCACCGCGCGCGCCCCCGACTCCAGGGCGGCGCGCAGCGCCTGCGGGCGCATCCCGGCGTGGTCGACCGCGACCGGGGCGGTGCGGTAGCCGTTCAGGCGCAGCGTGCCGATGCTCGCGAGGAAGCACGGGTCCTCGACGGCCACGGCGTCGCCGCGCGTGAGGTGGGCGGTGAGGAGGCGCTCCGTGGCGTCCGCCGCGCCGTTGGTCACCAGGACCCGGAACGGGCGGTCCGGCAGGTCCTCGGCGAAGTGCGCGGTCGCCCAGTCCAGGAGGCCGGGGTCGACGGCGGGCGCGCCGTACAGCTGCGGCCGGTAGCCGCCGCGCCCGGCCGCCGCGAGGGTGTCGGGCAGCAGCAGGGGATCGGGGTTGCCGCTGGCGAGGTCGGTGAGGCCGCCGCCGAACCCGGCTCCCTCGCGGGCGAGTTGGGGCGTCCCCGCGACCACGGTCCCGCCGCGCCCGTGGGTCTCGGCCACTCCGGCGACCACCAGCTGGCGGTACGCCGCCGCCACCGTGTTCCGGTTCACGCCGAGGTCGGCCGCCAGCGCCCGCACCGGCGGCAGCGGATCCGCGGGCGCCAGCTCTCCCGCGGTGATCAGGTCCCGCACGCTGTCCGCGATCTCCACGGCCGTCGCCCCGCGGATCGCCACGCCCACCACCTCCACGGCTCGGCCAGGATTCGTCCTGTGTCAAACATAGGATTGTCCTATGCCAAACGCAATGGGTGGTCGGGCCCGTCACTCCTTCGTCACCGGGCGTGCGGCTGCCCGTCCGGGGCGGCGGGTGAGGGCGCGGTAACGGGCGGCGCGGTACGGCCAGTTGTTGGTGATCCTCCCGGTCGCGGTCTTGTACCAGCTGTCGCAGCCCGCCTGCCACACGGTCTCGCCCAGGGCCTCCTGGACGCGGTCCTGGAAGGCGGCGAAGGCCTCCGGGGGCACCTCCCACGCGTTCCGGCCCTCGCGGTCGAGCGTGGCCAGGCAGTCGAGGACGTAGCGGACCTGGGCCTCGATCATGAGGACCACGGAGTTGTTGCCGAGGTTGGTGTTCGGTCCGTAGAGGAGGAAGAGGTTGGGGAAGCCGGGCACGGTCATGCCGAGGAAGGCGGCCGCCCCGTCCGCCCAGGCCTCCTCGCGAAGGAGCCGGCCGTCCCGCCCGGTGACGGTCACGGCGGCGAGGAACTCGGTGGCGGTGAACCCCGTGCCGTAGATGAGGGTGTCGAGGGCGTGCTCGGTGCCGTCGGCGGTCACGACGCCGCGCGGGGTGATCCGGGTGACCCTCTCGGTGATCAGCTCGACGTTGTCCCGCCCGAGCGCCGGAAGGTAGTCGTCCGAGATGAGGACGCGCTTGCAGCCGAGGGGGAAGTCCGGGGTGAGCTTGGCCCGCAGCACCGGATCCGGCACCTGGGTGCGCAGTTGGCGGCGGCAGAGGTACTCGACGGCCTTGCCGAGCCGCCCGCCGCGCACGGCCGAGTACAGCACGGTGTCGCAGAAGGCGAACCAGCCGCCGCGGAAGGCGAGACGGCCGGGCGCCGTGCGGAACAGGGCCCGGTGGACGGGCCCGTAGCGGTAGTCCCACTTGGGCATGACCCAGTTCGCCGAGCGCTGGAACACCCGCAGGGTGCGCGCCTGCCGCGCGACGCGCGGCACGAACTGCACCGCGCTCGGGCCGGTCCCGATCACCCCCACGGCCTGGCCGGTCAGGTCGTGCCGGTGGTTCCAGCGGGCCGAGTGGAACGCGGTGCCCGCGAAGTCCCCGCGGCCGGGAACGTCGGGGAACCGGGGCCTGTTCAGCTGGCCGACGGCCGTCACCAGGACCCGGGCGCGATGGACGCGGCCCGCGGCGGTGCGCAGCTCCCAGCACCGGTGTGTCTCGTCGTACGAGGCCGCGACGATCTCCGTGCCGAAGCGGATCCGCGGGCGCAGGCCGTGGGCGTCGGCGCAGTCGCGCAGATAGCGCAGCAGCTCCGGTTGCCGGGGGTAGGCGCGGCTCCAGTCCGCACGGGGCGCGAAGGAGTACGAGTACAGCTGTGAGGGGATGTCGCAGCCCGCGCCCGGGTAGGTGTTGTCCCGCCACACCCCGCCGAGGTCGTCGGCCTTCTCGTACACGGTGAACGGGGCGACACCGGCCCGGGTCAGGCGCATGGCCATGCACAGGCCGGCGAACCCGGCGCCGATGACGGCGACGTGATCTGTCATGCCCCTTCCTTAGCAGCCGAACGGGCGCCATGGCAGGGGGAGTTGGCATCCTCCGGCCCGGACGGGACCCGGACGGGACCCGGGCAGGCGCCGGACAGGCCCCGGCAGGCTCCGGGGACGGGCCTCGGCAGGCCTCGGACAGGTCCTAGGCGGGCTCCGTGGCGCCGAGGACCCGGAGAACCGTCGTGCGCAGCGCGGCCCCGGCGGCGGCGCCCGGCACGCGCCCGGCGGCGACCTCCTCACCGGCGGCGTGCCCGAGGGCGACCGTCATGGCCACCAGCCAGCGCGGCGCGAGGCCGGGGGTGAACTCGCCCGCCTGCTGGCCCCGTTCGACCAGCCGGACGAGCCGTTCGGTGACGGGCTCGTGGCGCGCGTCGTCGCGCTCCGCCGAACCGGCGGCCGACGGCGCCTGAAGCAGCCACGCGTTGTTCTCGAACGACGCCCAGGAGGCGTCGAGGAACCTCAACAGCGCCTGCACGGCGGGCCCTTCGTCGAGTGCGGCGGCGTCCAGGGCGGCGACCGCGTCCTCGGTGATCCGGTCGACAGCGGCCGCGAGGAGGTCGTCGCGGGAGGAGAAGTGGGCGTAGACGGTCTGCCGGGTCACGCCCGCCGCCTCGGCGACGGCCGCCATGCCCGCGTCCGGCCGCTGCCGCAGCAGCCGCACCGCCGCGTCCAGGACAGCGGCTCTGCTGCGCTCGGCGTCGGCGCGGCGGCGCCGGGGCGGTTCCGCGGAAGGCGTCATCTCTTACACCCTTGTCCAAGTTGTCGAGGAGTCATATCTTACAGAGGTGTCAGAAATCGTAGCCCGGCACCCCAGCCAACGGGCACCCGCCCAGCGGCCGTCCGGCATCCGCCGAGCGGCCGTCCGGCACCCGTCCAGCAGTCGCCGGGCATCCGTCCAGCAGTCGCCGGGTATCCGCCGAGCGGTCGTCCGGCATCCGTCCAGCGGTCGTCCGGCATCCGCCGAGCAGTCGTCCGGCACCCGCCCTGCGGTCGTCCGGCATCCGCCGAGCGGTCGTCCGGCATCCGTCCAGCGGTCGTCCGGCATCCGCCGAGCAGTCGCCCGGCACCCGCCCTGCGGTCGTCCGGCATCCGCCGAGCAGTCGTCCGGCACCCGTCCAGCAGTCGCCGGGCACCCGCCGAGCAGTCGTCCGGCACCCGTCCAGCAGTCGTCCGGCATCCACCCAGCGGCCGCCCGGCACCCGCCGAGCGGCCGCCCGGCATCCGTCCAGCGGACAGGAGCGTCATGAAGCCACTCACCGACACCACCCCCGAACGGTTCATCGCGGACTTCTTCACCTCCCTCACCGAGTCCACGGTCCGCGGCGACGCGCCGGAGTCCGTCATGGAGCGCCACTACACGCCGGACGTCGTGCAGATCAGCGACGGGGTGCCGATCGACCACGACCGCCTCCTCGCCCATCTGCGCCCCGTGCGCAAGAACGTGGTCGGCTGGCGGTTCGACGTGCACGAGGCCGTCGCGGACGGCGGCCGGATCGCCGCCCGCCTCACGATGCACGCCCGGACCCGCAAGGGCGGCCCCACCGTCACCGAGGTGCACCTCTTCGGCGAGTTCACCGAGGACGGCCGTTTACGCAGATCGCACCAGCTCACCCGGTCCCTGCCCGCGCCAGGGGCCGACGGGGCCCCGGCCGCGGGGGCGTGAGCGCGGGGCGCGCGCCCGCGCGGGGGTAAGAACCGCGCCAACCTGTGCGGCGGCCGGAATCGAAAATACCCCCCTGGGTACTCGCCCGGTACCGCCGCCGCATGGGGAGGAGCCGCCGTGTTCGCCGTCGACACCCTGGAGTTTCCGAGCCTGGGCAACCACAGCTATCTGGCGGCGGGCCCCCGCTCGGCCGTCGCGATCGACCCGCCGCGCGACGTCGATCAGGTCATCGCGGCGGCCGCCCGCCGGGGCGTGCGGATCGCGTACGTCGCGGAGACCCACGTTCACAACGACTACCTCAGCGGCGGCCTGGAGCTCGCCCGCCTCACCGGTGCCCGCTACCTGGTCCCGGCCGGGGCCGCCGTGTCCTTCCCGCACACCCCCGTCGCGGACGGCGACGCGGTCACCGTCGACGAGGACCTGGCGCTGCGGGCCCTCGCCACTCCCGGCCACACCCCGCACCACACGGCATACGTCCTGACCGAGGGCGGCCGCGCGGTCGCGGCGTTCACCGGCGGCTCGCTCCTGATCGGCGCGGTGGGGCGGCCCGACCTCGTCGAGCCACGGCTCACCGAGCGCCTGGCCCGCGCCCAGCACGCGTCCGCGCACCGGCTGGCGGACGCGCTCGACGACGCGGTGCGCCTCCTGCCCACCCACGGCTTCGGCAGCTTCTGCGCGTCCGGCCGAGCGCCGGGCCAGGAGACCACCGTCGGCGCCGAACGGGCGGGCAACGCCGCCCTGACCAAGGACGTGGACGCGTTCGTCGCCGAGCTGCTTGCCGGGCTCGACGACGTGCCCGCGTACTACGCGCACATGGGCCCGGTCAACGCCGCGGGGCCCGCCCCCGTCGACCTCACCCCGCCGGAACCCGCGACCGCCGAGAGCATCGCCGCGCGCCTCGCCGCGGGGGAGTGGGTGGTGGACCTGCGCCACCGCGTGGCCTACGCCGCCGGGCACGTGCCGGGGTCCGTCAACTTCGAGGCCGAAGGCAACCTCGCCACCTATCTGGCCTGGCTGCTGCCCTGGCGCAGACCCGTCACACTGCTCGCCGCCTCGGCCGGTCAACTCGCCCACGCCCAGCGGGAGCTGGTCCGCGTCGGCATCGACCGCCCGGCCGCCGCCGCTACCGGCGATCCCCGCTCCTGGGTGGGCCCCGGCGGCCGCCTCGCGGCGGGCGGCTGCGCCACTTTCGCCGACCTCGCCAGGGCCCGTGCCGGGCGCGGCGACGTCGTGGTGCTCGACGTGCGCCGCGCCACCGAGCGCCGCGCCGGCCGGGTCGAGGCCTCCGTGCACATCCCCGTCCACGAACTGCGCGACCGCGTCCGCGAGGTGCCGGACGGCGTGGTCTGGGTGCACTGCGCCAGCGGTACGCGCGCGACGATCGGGGCCTCGCTCCTCGACGCGGCCGGGCGGGACGTGGTCGTCGTCGACGACAGCTTCGCCGCCGCGGAGCAGGCGGGCCTCGTCCCCCTCCGGCCCTCCTCCCCCTGACCCGGCCCGGAACCGTCGATGAGTGCGCTCGTGCTCGCCCTGACCGCCGGAGCCGTGGTCGGCCTCGCGCTCGGCGCGCTGGGCGGCGGGGGCAGTGTCCTCGCGGTCCCCGCGCTGATCTATCCGCTCGGCTTCACCCCGGCCGCCGCGACCACCGCGAGCCTCCTGATCGTCGCCGTCACCTCGCTGAGCGCCCTGTACGCCCATGCCCGCGCGGGCCACGTCCGCTGGCGCGCGGGGGGCCTGTTCGCCGGAGCGGGCATCCCGCCCGCCGCCGCGGCGGGCGCGGCGGCGGGGCGGCTGCCGCAGCCGGTGCTCACCGGCGCGTTCGCCGCCGTGGCGGGTCTCGCCGCGCTGCGCATGCTGAGGCCGGGGCCGACGGGGCCGACGGGGCCGACGGGGCCGACGGGGCCGACGGGGCCGACGGGGGCGCGCGGGGCGGGCGCGGTGCGGCCCGGCCGGGCGGCGGGCACCGGGGCCGCGCTCGGCGCGCTGACCGGGCTCCTGGGGGTGGGCGGCGGGTTCCTCGTCGTGCCCGCCCTGGTCACCGTGCTCGCCTTCGAGATGCGGGCCGCGACCGGAACCAGCCTGCTCGTCATCGCGGCCAACTCCCTCGCCTCGCTGGCCATGCGGGGCAGCACCACGGCGGGCCTCGACTGGTCGGTGATCGCGCCGTTCACCGGTGCCGCCGTCCTCGGTGCCTGGGACGGCAAGCGCCTCGCGGCCCGCCTCTCCGGGCCCCGGCTGCGGCAGGCCTTCGCCTGCGTGCTGCTCGCGGTGGCGGCCGGGATGCTCGTCGACGTCGCCGTACGACGATGAGCGCCGCACGGAGCGCGCGGTGGCGCTGGGAACGCGCGCGCCCTCAGGCCAGGGACAGGAACAGCTTCTCCAGCCGGGCCCGCATCCGGTCCCTGTCGCCGCCCTCGGCGAGGTCCTCGTCAGCGAGGCAGTGCTGGAGCCCCGTCGCGATGATGGCGAACCCGGCCTTGTCCAACGCGCGCGAAGCGGCGGCGAGTTGGGTGACCACCTCCTCGCAGTCGCGCCCCTCCTCGATCATTCTGATCACTCCGGCGATCTGCCCCTGCGCCCGGCGCAGCCGGTTGACCACGGTCTTCAGCTCATCGGCCGCCAGCTCCAGATCCATGGGCCACTCCTTCGGCATACCCCTGCGGGAATCCTACGGAAGTGACGTACGGGCACGGCGAGTTCGCGGCGGCCCGCCCGCCGCACGCCTAGGCGGCGGTGCCGGACCCGGCGGCGAAGGCGCGGACGAAGCGGCGCTGCCAGGGGGTCTCGACCGCGCGGCGGTGATAGCCCGCGCGGACGTATCCGACGGCCTCGTCGCCGGGGACGCCGTCGAGCACGGCCAGGCACGCGAGCGCCGTGCCGGTCCGGCCGACACCTCCGCCGCACGCGACCTCGACGCGCTCCGTCGCGGCCCGCGCCCAGGCCTCGCCGAGCAGCCGCCGCGCCTCCGCGCGATCCGACGGCAGCCGGAAGTCAGGCCAGCGCAGCCAGCGTGCGTCCCACTCCACAGGGGGTGCGGGCCTGCCGAGGAGGTACACGGCGAACATCGGCCCGGGCCCCTCGGGCAGCGGCCTTCGCAGACCGCGCCCGCGCACCAGACGGCCCGAGGGCAGCTTCAGCACCCCCGGAGCCGTGTCGTCCCACCTCTCGATCACACGGCCACCGTATCCGCCCCGCGCGGAGCAAGTGTCCACTGTGAGCTAGCCGATAATCATCAGGTTCTAACGGAATCTTGACTTCAGGAGGGCATAGTGCAAGGCATGACATCCATGGTTCCAGTCTGTCCGTACTGCGGGCGGGTCGAGTGCATATGCCCGGCGGTGGGCGCGAGCCCCGCCTCGGCGCCCGCGGTGAGCGTGACCGCGTATCTCCCGGCGGCCGAGACGCCCGGCGCTGTGCGCGGGGGGAGGGCGACGGCCGCGCCGTCGTCATAGCGGGAGGCCCGAGGCGAGCCGGATGCCGTCGGCGCGCTCGCCTCGGTGCGGGACGAGCGGTGCCCGGGCACCGGGTTGACCACCTCTGCGGCCCGCGGGGCCCGGTGAGGACGGCGGCCGGCACGGAGAGGGGGCGAAGTCGTGCGCTCGCCGCGGGCGCGCCACGGGGGCTCAGCGGGGTGCCTCGCGGAGCAGGAGGACGTCCCGGCCCATGCCGATCAGCAGCCCCCTGCCCGGCGCCCAGGCCAACGCCTCGCCGGGCTCGGGAAGTTCGAGCAGGGCCAGGGGACGGCGGCCGTGCAGGTCCCAGGCACGCACGGTGGCGTCGGCCCCCAGGGTGAACGCGGCCGGGATCCCCTGGCAGCGCCCCACCGCGACGCCGATGACGGCGGCAGTGTGCCCTGCGAGGGGCGGGCCGAGCGGACTTCCGTCGGTGCTGTCCCAGAGGCGGATCGCGTGGTCGCTGCCGACGGTGACGGCGACAGGACCGGCCACGGAGGGGCGCAGCGCCACGGAGCGGACGGACCCCTCCTGGCGGATGACGCGCCGGGCGAAGAGCCCTTCGGAGGTCAGGCGCCAGAGCCTGACGGTCCTGTCGTCGCCGCAGGAGACCACGGTCGCGGAGCCGTCCGCGGCCGGGGCGACGGCGACGCCGGTGACCGGCGCGTCGTGCGCGGACACGTGTCGGCCGAGCAGGCTTTGGCCCCTCAAGTCCCAGACGGCGATGCTGCGGTCGACCCCGCCGGTGACGGCGACGGGCCCGCCGTCGACGCGGCCGACGGCCAGCGCGTCGACGCGGCCGGTGTGCCCGGTCAGCGGCGGCACGACCTCTTCCCCGCCCGCGTCCGTGACCCGTACGGCCCGGTCCGTGCCCACGCTGACGAGGACCGTACGCCGGGACGTCCGGGCGAACGCCACACCGGTGACGATGCCGTGGCCGGTGTCGAGTCGGCGCAGGACGCGGCCGCCGGTGAGGTCGCGCAGACAGATCTCGCTGTCGGCCGCGACGGCGGTCACGCGCAGACCGCCGACGGTGCCGCAGGCCAGGGCGGTGACCAGGCCGGGATGGCCGTGTTCGGGCGGTGACGTGGGGGAGTCCGGGTACCAGCGCCGGATGGTGGTGTCCTGACTGCCGGTCAGCACCACGCGCCGCCCGTCCACCACGCTCGTCGCCAGGGCGGTGACGGCCCGCGCATGGCCGCCGACGACGCGCTCCGCGCCGTCGGGCAGCGTCCGCAGGGCGAGGCTCTCCGCCCGGGGCGTGACGACCACGGCCGGGTCGCGGTGGGCGGCGGGCAGCAGGCCCACCGGCCCCGTGGTCGCGGGGAGCACGGTCGGCGGGCCCGCGGCGAGGACCGGGCCGTCCCCGGGGGCGGCCCCCGCGCTGTCGAGGGCGACGTCCCAGAGGCAGGCACGGCCGGGTCCCGCCGCGAGCACCAGCGCACGGCCCCGGCCGCACGGCGCGGCGGCCAGGTGCTCGATCCGCGCGGGGGCGTCCGGGAGCGGGGCGCCCAGCGCGGCGCGCCGCCGCAGGCTCCACAGCCGTACCGCCCCGTCGCCGTCGGCGGTGACGGCGAGCGGCCCGCCGGGATCGTCGAGCACCGCGAGGGCACGGACCGGCGAGGTGCCGGTGGTGACGACCGGGCCGACGGGCCGTCCGTGGCGGGGATCCCACAGCCGCAGGGTGCCGTCGGTGGCGGCGGACAGGACGAGCGCGGCCCCGTCGACCGCGACGAAGGCCACGCCGGTCACCGACCCCCGGTGTCCCCGCAGCGCGGGGCCGTGCGGGCGCTGCCCCTCCAGGTCCCACAGGCGGACGGTGGCGTCGCCCGCTCCGGTCAGGGCGTAGGTCCGGGGACCGAGCCGCCCCAGGGCGACTGCGCGCACCGGACGGGTGTGGCCCGTCAGGGCCGGGCCGAGGGACTGCCCCGTCCACAGGTCCCACAGCCGCAGTGCGGCGCCGTCCGTGCTGAGCGCCACCGGGCGCCCGGCGAACTCGCCGACGGCCAGCGCGGTGACGGTCCGCTGCGTGGTCACGACCGTGCCGGACACCGGGCGGCCCAGCCGTCCGGAGAACCAGGAGGGCGTCCACGCGGCGGGCGCGGCCCCGGGGGAGTGCGTGAGGCGCCGCACGAGCCCGGCGTTCTGCGAGCGGGCCGCGTCGACGGCCATGACGGAGCGCCGCGCCGCGGGGTCCGCGTGGCGGTGCCGGTCGGCCGACATGCCGTACACGCCCGCCAGTTCGCGTGCCTCCGCGCTCTCGGCGGCGTCGAGGTGCCGGACCAGGCCTGCCGGATCGGCGTGCGCGAGGAAGCCGGGGTCCGCGAGGAGCGTGTCGCGCAGCCCCGCGGCGGCGGCGTGCTCGATCAGGTGCCGCAGGTGGTAGGGCAGCGCGAGGGCCCAGTCCACGGCGTCGGACCCGGCGGGCCGCAGCGGCGCGAGCAGGGCAAGGTGGACGGCGCGGGCCGGCACCGGCGCCGCCTTGAGGTGGTCGACCAGCTCCTGGTGGAAGAGGCGGTACAGGGTCGTGCCGTCGGTGTCCACCGAACGCCTCAGGTAGAACGCGAGGTCGGTGAGGACCTGCGAGACGGTCGCCCGGTCCGTCCCGGCGGCGGGCGCGCCGTCCATCAGCGGCGCGAGCGCGAGGACCAGCTCGGCGGGCAGGCCCGGATGCCCGGCGTGGGACAGGGCCGTGAGCACGGGCCGGGCCCAGGCGTCGCCCAACTGCCGCAAGTGCAGGGCGAGTACGTCGGGCACGTCCCGCGGCACCTCCGCCACTACCCGGTCGACCGCGCCGGGGCCCACGGGCTCGCGGGCCGTGAGCAGATGCTGGAGGTACAGGCTCGCCAGGAGGTACGCCCCCGGCGCGCCGCCCCGCGCCGGGCCGGGGGCGCGGGCGTCGGGCACCAGGGCCCCGGCGATCCGCAGGCTGAGTTCGTCCCGGAGGCCCGCCTGGGCGGCGGTGTCGTACGCGGGATCCCGTTCCAGGTGGCGCAGGAGGTAGCGGGTCACGTCGGCGCGCAGCGCGGCGGGGGACACGGCGTCGAGGTCGAGGACTCCGCCGTGCCGGTGGGCCTCGGCGAGCAGCGGGGCCGCCTCGGACACGTCCCGGGTGCCCACCAGGAGGCGGCACACGGGCCGCCCGCCGCGCCGCCGCCCCCGGTCGACGCTGCGGGCCCGGGCCAGCGGCAGGAGCAACAGGGCCACGGTGTCCGGCACGTGGGCGGCCTCGTCGAGGGCGTCGACCACGATCACGGCGGGCGCCCCGCCCTGCGACACCCGCTGCCGCAGCGCGCCCACCACGTCGGACGCGGTCCACGCCCCGCCCCCGGCGCCGAGCCCCAACTGCCCCGCCAGGGAGGCGGCGAGCTCGGCGGGGCCCCGGCCGCGCGCGTGCACGGCGGCGAATGAGGTCGCGCGTCCGGGCAGCCGCAGGTCCGGCGGCAGCCGGTCGACGAGCAGCGGGCGCAGGTCCGGGTGGGCGGCGCACACCAGCATGCCGAGGAGGGCCGACTTCCCCGATCCGGGGCCGCCGGTGACCACGCGCAGGACGACGTCGTCGTCCGTGCCGCCGTCCACCCAGGGCGTGAGCAGCGCCAACTCGTCCTGGCGGCCGGTGAACAGACACACCGACCGCTCGGCCACCCGGTGCGCGCCGAAGGCGCGCCCCAGGTAGTGCTGGGCGTCGAGCACGGGGTCGAGCTCGGCGAGGAAGCCGCGCAGGGAGTCCTCGGTGTGCAGGCGGAGGCGGGCCAGCGGCGTCGAGCGGTAGCGGGGGTTGCGGAAGAGCCGCAGGGCGGGCTCCTCGCCCAGGGCGAGCGGCGTGGAGTCCAGGTGCTGCGGCCTGCCGTCCTCCGCGCGCCACAGGGCGTCGAGGGTCCTGCGTATCTCCCGCGCGATCAGCGAGACGGGGACGAACTCGACCCCGGGGTCGGCTCCCAGGCCGTCGGCCCGGATGCGCCGCAGGACCTCGGCGACGGCCTGGCTGAACCGGCCCTGGTAGGCCTTCTCGTCCGCCGCCGACGCGGCGAGCACCCAGGCCTTGCGGCGCTCGGCGCGCAGCCGCGTCCGCCACGCGACCCACTGCCAGTCCACGGCCGAACCGGCGTGGCAGACGTCGAGGAGCAGCAGGACGCAGGGCTGGTCGGGGCGGCGCTCGACCGCGCGCAGCCAGGCCTCGACGTCGAGTCCGTCGTACGGGCCGCTGTCGGTCATGGCGAGGTGGAGGCCGCCCTGGTCGTCGGTGTGGCCGTGGGTGAGCACGTGGACGACCAGGGCGCCTGCGACGGGCGTGGCGCGCAGGGCCTCGTCGAGGGCGCCCTGGGTCTCGGCGAGGGCCGGGTCGGTGAGGACGCCGTCGCCGTGCAGGCGGTGTCCGAGCGCGGACAGCGCGGCGGCGACGGCACCGCTGCGGCGGTGGGCGAAGCGCAGCGGGCGGAAGCCCGGCGGGGCCTCCTCGTCGGCGGGGGCGGCCGCCGGGGTCGTGAAGGCGCCCACGGAGATGACGAGGGAGCGCTCGGCGGGGCTTCCGTCGGCAGGGCCCGCGTCCGGTCCGTGCGGCGGCGGGGGCGGCTCGGTCGGGTCGGTCATGTCTCGCTCGGGTCGGCTGCCGGGCGGCCCGCGGTCAGACGAGGGGCTCGCCGGGCGGCTCGGTCCCCCAGGTGAGGGTGACCTGGAAGTGGCTCTCGCCCACGTTGCTGGAGATCAGGGCTCCCGCTTCCGCGTTGAGCCGGACGCCGAAGGCCACTTCGACGCCGTCCGGCCGGGGCCGGATGTCCCGCAGGGGGCGGACCATCGCGTTCGCGACCTCGCGGATCTGCTCCATGGCCTGGTCCAGACTGCCGGCGGCCTCGATGTAGCCGTGGTGGGAGCGGGCCACCGGGCGCGCGCCGTACTCCTGGTCCTCGACCTCCACGCTCGCGATCCCGCCGCTGGCCAGCGGGAACCGGACCACCTCGCGCATCGTTCTCCTTCTGGCCCAAGAGTCGGCTTCGGCCCCGGCGAATCGGGGTCGGCCACTATTGTGCAGGAAGCTCAACGGGCCGGTGGGCAAAGGGAGATCGCCCGCCCACGGCGCGGTGAGGGCCGGGGCGGGGGCGAGCAGGGGGGTGCCGTGCGGATCGTCGGCGTACACGGTGTGGGGAACTACCAGCCGGGACAGTCCGCGAAGGACGCGTCGGCGCGGCTGACCGGGATCTGGCGACGCCATCTGGCCCGCGGCCCGGGCGCCGCCCTCATGACGGCGGCGGACCTGACCGTCGCCTATTACGCGGACCACGTCCAGGACGAGGGCGCCCAGGGCGAGGACGTGGACCTGGACGACCTGCCGGACGACGCGGAGCCCCTGGTCCGGCTCTGGCTGGGGGAGCTGGGCCTCCCGGAGGAGGATGACCAGGGGCCGGGCACCTGGCCCCTGCGGCAGGCCCTCGGCTGGCTGGCTGCGCGGCGGCGGCTGTCGCCGGAGCTCGTCGAGCGGTTCGTGGCGCGCTTCTTCGGCGAGGTGGCCGCGTATCTGCGGAGCGGTTCCCCAGCCAGGGACGACGCGCGGAACGCGGTGGCGGAGGTGATCGCCCGCGAGCGCCCCCACGTGGTCATCGCGCACTCGCTCGGTTCCGTCGTCGCCTACGAAGCGCTGTGGGCGCGGCGCGAGCACGAGGTGGACCTCTTCCTCACGCTGGGCTCGCCCCTCGCCCTGCCGCACGCCGTCTTCCCGCGCCTCGCTCCCGCACCGGCCGACGACCTCGGCGCGCGCCCGCCGTCGGTGCGCCGCTGGGTCAACGTCGCCGATCTCGGCGACCTGGTCGCCCTGCCGGTCCGGGGCGTCTCCCGCTCCTTTCGCGGGGTGGACGCCGACACCCACGAGACCATCCACGCCTTCGACTTCCACCTGGCGGCGAACTACCTGGCCAGCGCGGCCGTGGCGGAGACGCTGACCCGGTGGGACGCCCCGTAGGGGCGCGGGGAGCGGCGTGACCGCTCACGCCGGGACCACGGCTGCCCGCAGGCCCTAGGACGCGTCGCCAGGACCGGCGACGAAGACGCGGCTCAGGAGGTCGTGCAGGGCGGTGCGCTCCCCGTCGTCGAGGGTGTCCAGGCCCGCGAGCGTGGTGCGCATGTTCGCGCGGATCGCGTCGATGACGCGCTCGCCCTCGGCGGTGAGGACGACGTTCTTGACGCGCCGGTCGCCGGGGCTGGGCTCGCGGCGCACCAGGTCGCGCTTCTCCAGGCGGTCGACGATCCCCGTCATGTTCGAGGCGTCGCAGGCCAGGGTCCCGGCGAGTACGCGCATCGCGGCCGGGCCGCGGCGCAGCACGCTCAGGGTCTTGCCCTGGCTGGCCGTGAGGTTCTCGCGGGCGGCCGCGGCCGTGAAGTCGCCGTAGTAGGCGCCGAGCGAGACCGAGAGCAGCTCCATCAGCTGGCCGGTGCCGACGCGTGGAGTTTCTGGCATGGGCCCATCTTACGCCCTAAAACTTGACCATCTCAAACAATGGCCCCTACAGTGATGCAGTTGCTTGAGGTTCTCAAGTTTCTAGGTTCTTAAGCAGTTGGGAAGAGATTCCGTGTCTCACGCACCTCACACGGGGACGTCACGCCCCTCGGGGCAGACCTCGATCGTCCTGGTCCTCGGGCTCGCCGCCATGGTCGTATCGATGATGCAGACCCTGGTCGTCCCGATCCTGTCGATCATCCAGAACGATCTCGGCGCCTCCACGGCCAACGTCAGCTGGGTGACCACGGCCACGCTTCTGTCCGCCGCCGTCTTCACCCCGCTCCTCGGCCGCTTCGGCGACCAGCACGGCAAGAAGCCCACGCTCGTCGGCGTGCTCCTCGTGATGATCGCGGGCTCGGTGCTCGCCGCCACCACGACCTCGCTGACCTGGCTGATCGTCGGCCGCGTCCTCCAGGGAGCGGCCACGGCGATCTTCCCGCTGGCCCTGTCCGTGCTGCGTGAGGAGATCAGGCCGGAGAAGCTGCACGGGGCGATGGCCCTGGTCAGCGGCACCCTCGCGTTCGGCAGCGGTCTCGCCCTCGTCGGCGCGGGGCTCCTCACCCAGGGGGACGACCCCGACTACCACCGGGTCTTCTGGCTCGCGGTCGTCCTCGCCGTGGTCGCCCTCGTCGGCGTGATCTTCGTCGTGCCCGCCTCCCGCGCCACGACGGGCGGCAGGACCGACTGGCTGGGCGCGCTCACCCTGGCGCTGCTCCTCGTCCTGCTGCTCCTGCCGATCTCGCAGGGCCACGAGTGGGGCTGGACGTCGGGCCGTACGCTCGGCTCCTTCGCCGGGGCGGCCGTGATGGCGGGAGTGTGGGTCCTCACCGAGAACCGGGTCAAGGAGCCGATGGTGGACATGAAGATGTTCACGCACCGCCCCGTGCTCTTCACCAACCTGGCGGGCCTGCTGCTCGGCTTCGCGATGTTCGCCCAGTTCATCGGCGTCTCGTACCTCGTGCAGATGCCCGAGGACGTGGCGGGTTACGGCTTCGGCGCCTCCGTGCTCGGCGCCTCCGTCGTCTATCTGCTGCCGACCACCCTCGTCTCCCTGGTCGGCGCCCAGTTCGGCGGCGTCCTGGTGCGCCGGATCGGGGCGCGCGTCACGCTCGCCGTCGGCGCGGCCTTCGGCGTGCTCGGCTTCGCCTGGCTGACCCTGGCCCACGACACCAGCGCCTCCGTGATCGGCGCGGGCATGGTCGTCGGCCTGGCGATCAGCTTCGGCTACGCCTCCATGCCCGCGCTCATCGTCGCGAGCGTTCCGGCCCACCAGACCGGCATCGCCAACGGCATCAACTCCATCTCCCGCTCGGTGGGCAGTGCCATCGCGAGCGCGATGATCACCACCCTCCTCGCGTCGAAGACCATCGAGCTGCCCGCCGGGATGCCCGCGCTGCCCGAGGAGAGCCAGTTCACCCTGAGCTTCGCCATCGCGGGCGGGGCGTTCCTCCTGGTGGTGGCGGTCGCCCTGATCGGCCTGCGGACGGCGCACGCGCCGCGTGGCCAGGCGGTCACGAAGGCGGCGGAGCCGGAGCCGGAGCGCGCCGCGGTCTGAACGGTCTCCCGCTCCTCGCCGTGTCCGGCGCCCGCTCAGCCCGCGCCGTGCCCGGCGCCCGAGCGGGCGCCGAACATCTCGGCGACGATGCGGGCGGCGTGGTCCGCGAGGTAGAAGTGGTCACCGGGGAACACCCGGGTGAAGAAGTCGCCGCCGAGGCTCGCCTCGCGCCACGCCTCCGCGTCCTGCGTGGTCACCTCCGCGTCCTGGTCGCCGGTGAACACCCCGATCGGGCAGCGGAGCCGGGCGCCGAGGTCCGGGCGGTAGGTCTCGATGAGGCGGTAGTCGGCGCGGACCGCGGGCAGCACCATCTCGCGCAGCTCCGGCTCGTCCAGGAGGCGGGGGTCGGTGCCGCCCAGCTCCTTCATCTTCCCGACGAACTGCTCCTCGGGCAGCAGGTGCACCGTGCCGCGGCGCTTGCGGCTCGGGCCCTCGTGCCCGGAGACGAAGAGCCGCCGCGGCACGGGCCCCGTCCCGGCCTCCAGGCGCAGCGCGGTCTCCCAGGCGAGCGCGGCGCCCATGCTGTGCCCGAAGAGGATCAGCTCGCGGTCGGCGCGTATGCCGGTGCGCAGCACCTCCGCGACGGCGTTGGCCAGGTCGGTCATCGTGGCTATCGGCCGCTCCCCGAGCCGGTCCTGACGGCCCGGGTACTGCAACGCGACCAACTCCACGTGCTGCGGCACCAACTGGGCCCAGGGCGTGAAGAAGGACGCGGTTCCGCCCGCGTGCGGGAAGCACACCAGAGTGGTCCGCGCGCCGGGGCGCGGCTGCGGGCGCCGCAGCCAGCGGGCCGCGGTGTCCTCGGCGCGGGTGGTCGTCGTCCTCGGTTCGATGGTCATCAGCACTCCGTCAGGGCGGGAAGTCGGTCGGGCCGCGGTTCTCGTGGTCGCCCGCGTGACGCAACCAGAACCGGGGCGGACGCCGCAACCTCGATGTGCGCCGCACGTCGGACCGGGTTCCCTACCCGGCCGGGCCGCCGGATATCCGCGGCGGTCTGTCCGGTTGCCCGGACGGCCCGCCGGGGCTGGTGGGTCCGGTGCGGCCGGTGACACGTCCGGGCCGCCAGGGCCGCCCGGGTCAGGCGTCGGGCTCGCCGTCCAGGACCGCCCGCAGCCAGGCGACCTCCGCGCGGTGGGCGGCCCGCGCGGTGCGGAGCATGCCGCGGCGGTAGGGGTCCTCGACCTCCTCGGCGCGCAGCGGGCGGTTGCCGTCGTAGAAGAAGCTCGCGGGGGTCTCCAGGAACTCCAGGCGCCGCAGCAGCACCGCGTGCTGCTGCGCGGTGTCGGGCAGCAGCGAGAGGAACGCCAGGACGGTGAAGAACCGCGTGGAGTCGGTGATCTCGTGCGGCGCGGGGTCGCGCAGCCACTCGAGGAGCCGCTCGCGCCCGGCCTCGTTGAGCGTCAGCACCTGCCGCCTGGTGGCCGCCGCGCCCGGCTCGCTGTGCCGCCCGAGCAGCCCGCGCCCGACCAGCCGGTTGATCGCCGGATACAGACTCCCGTCACTCACCGGCCGCGTGTACCCGGAGAGCTGCTCGACCCGCCGCCGCAGCTCATAACCGTGCAACGGACCTTCGGCGAGGCTTCCCAGGATGGCTAGCTCCAACACGGGGTCATGGTGGCACAGCGGCGGGGTGCACCTCGAATCGAGGGAGTGTGCCGGGGTGTGCGTAGCTCCTGGGAGAAAACCGGCATCTCGATGTCCAGGTCGTGCCACATTGGTGCCCTTCGCGCCGCTCGGCGACGGCGATGCGCAAAGTCGTCGCGCGCCAAGGGGAGACGCGGCCCTGGAGCGGCCTGTGTGCGGGGATGCGGCCGGAGCGGTGGGGCGGGAGCGGAGGATCAACAGTTCGACTTGGGAACTGGGAAGGTGATGAGGGACAGAAACGGCTCGCATCGTCCGCGAGGGCGCCCGGTACGCGCTTCGCACTCGCCCTTCCTGCGCCGCCATGCGTGGCACGTCCTCTTGGTTTCCCTGCTGATGTTGGTCCTGCCCGTCTCGCTTGTGTTCACCACGGCACCGCCCGACCCACGGGGAGGCCCTCTCCCGCGTCCGGGTACTTGGCAGAGCGCCTCGCCGGATCCGCAGCGCGACTACGTCTCGACGCTGAAGCGCGCCCGCACGTCTCTCTTCAAGGGGGACCTCGAACTCAAGGCGCGGGGACTGCGCGTGGGCGAGGCGGGGAAGCTCGTCGTGGTCGTTTCGGGCAGTTGGCGAGGGTCTCCGAACGCCAGGCCTGACCGCACGGTCGACGTCGGGGCACGGGTGGGGGTCAGGATCGACTGCCACGACCTCGGAGACTCCCGCGAGGCTCATTCGTCAACAGTCCAGAACGTGCTGACGACCGGTGACCGGGCCAGGTGGGAATGGTCGGTGAGGCCGGACGTGGCAGGCACGGCACGGGTCGCCTTTACCGCGACTGCGTACTACCTCGACTCGGACAACGCTCTCGCGGAGTCCGTGCGTCAGTTCCAGCTCGACGTCGCACCGGGGAAGGGTTCCAGTGACCTGCTCGCGGACATCTGGGGATGGGTGACGTTCTTCTGGGACTCGGCCGTCCACATCGCCGCCGGCCTGGGCACGATCGTCGCGCTGTTCGTGGGGCACTTGGCGTGGAAGGCCGCTCGGCGTGACCGTGCCGCCACCAGAGCCGCCGAGGACGGCACCGGTGGCTGCGAGGAGCCGCCCAGCCGTCGGCCGGACGGGGAGCCGGACGGCACGGGCACCCCGGCGACCGGTGCGTCCGCGGCCGCGCCTCACTCGTCGTAGTGGATGGCCCCGTTCTCGTCCATCGTCGGGTGCAGCTTCATCGGGTCCGTCGTTTCCACGTCGGAGGGGCGGGCGGGCTCGGGGCCGTCGGGGCCGACGCGGACCATGCGTTCCACGCGGCAGATGCGGAAGCACTGGTCGCGGACGACCACCTCGTTGGCGCGGCCCGCCGACTTGAAGCGTTCGGCGGCGTGGGCGAACGCGGCGCGGCCGGCGTCGTCGAGGTCGTACAGGAGCGGCCAGAACTCGGTGAGGCCGTGGACGAGCAGGCGGCGGGCGTCGTGCGGGGTCGGCATGAGGGCGCCGCGCGGTCGCCAGCGTTCGCCGCGGCGCTCCGCGACCCCGAAGCTGACGGGCAGGAGGACCACCTCCGGGTAGTCCCGTACGGCCCGCCGTGCCTCCTCGCGGATCGCCGGGGGACAGTCGTCGCCCGCGTACGTGAAGCCGCGCAGCGCGAGCCGCAGCGCGCCCGCCATGACGCCGCTGTCGCGGCCGGGGGCGAGGGCGAAGCCCGCGTCGTGGGAGGGCGGTGAGGGCCGCTGGTCCCAGGAGGGGACGGTGGGTTCCGGATCGGTGGGGCGCGGCGGTTCGAGGCCGTCGTCACCGGCGCGCGCGAACTCCTCGCCGCGCACGACGCGGTAGCGGGTGCCGAGGACGGTGACCTCGTTCACCCGCTCCCGCTCCAGGCGGGCCACGGCGGCGAGCAGGGCCCGGCGCTCGGCGCGGCCGTCCGCGTCGTCCTTGGCTCTGAACCACAGCAGGGAGTTGAGGCCGTCGCGGGCCTGCTGCGGCGTGCCGTCCATCACGTCGTTGAGGAGCCGCCAGTCCGTCTCGTCGCCCGGCTCGCGCGCGGCGAGCCCGAACACCGGGCCGCGCACCGCGAGATGGGGATAGAGGTACGAGGCGTCCAGGGCGTCGGCCTCGCTGACCCACGCGGCCGGGTCGTCGCGGCGTACCAACTCGGAGTGGAGCGCGTCGATCTGCCGCTTCCAGTCGTCAGACATGGCGGCCATTGTTCCGGGACGGGGCCCCTCGGGGCGGCGGTGTCACGCGAGAGCATGATGAATCCGTCGATCGCTTGGCAGCGGGGCGGCTGTGCCCTTATAGGGGCTCTGTCGGAGACCCGCAGGAGCGCCGTGAGGAGTCACGGAGGGGTGTCGTGGGGAGTCACGGAGGGGTGTCGTGGGCGGTCCGGGGGAGTCGGTGCGCGCCGTGTCAGGGCGCGATCTCGCGCAGCGCGTTGGTCGCGCAGTGCACCTCGCCCAGGCTCAGATGCGCCCAGGAGAAGTTCTCCACCCAGCGCACCCGCACGCCGTTGGCCGTCAGGGCGCGTGCGGCCGCGTCCCGGAACAGGTCGCGCCCGCGCACCCTCGGCCCGTGCGGGGCCGGAGCCGCGTAGTCGCGGGCGGTCAGGGACAGGCCGTTGGCGAGCGCGGGGGAGAAGGCGATGTGGCGGCGCGGCCCGCCGGGACCGGCGTCGACCCGGGCGTACAGCACGGGGAGGCGGACGAGTTCGTCCGCGCGCAGGCCGGTCTCGCGCAGGAGCGCCTTCAGCTGCCCTTCGATGTGCCGGGCCGCGTCCGCGTTGTCGCCCTCGGCGGCCTCGTACCGCAGGAACGCGTCGACGGTCGGCTTGTCCGGCGCGACCGTGTCCGCGAACAGGCGGTGCCCGCCCGCACCGGCACGCCGCGCCTCGCGCAGCAGCCCGAGCGCGAGGCGCGGGTCGGACACCGCGAGCGTCCAGCCGCGCGCGTTGTCGGCCCGGACGACGTGCACGGTCTCGTCGGCGTGCCCGGCGACCAGCCAGGACGTGTCGAGGACGACGGGTTCCTGCTGTCGCTGGGCGCGGAGCATGCGCGTGAACGACGGGTCGGGGTGGCGCCGCGCGGTCGCCCCGTACACGATCCGGCCCCGCGGGTGCCCCGGGTACGGCGGCAGGGCCTCGATGTTGCCGGTGAAGTTGAGGAGTTCGTCGACGCCGGGGCCGCGCCGGGTCGTGTACTGCTGCACGACCCCGACGCCCGGGCCGCGCAGGTCGCGGAAGAGCAGCCGCCCCGCCCGGCGCAGGCTCTCCCGGCGGCCGTCGGCGGACTTCCAGTGGTTGGGGGAGCGCAGCAGGACGCGCAGCGTGTGCGGGGCGCCGCCGGGCGTCGGTTTGCTGACGTAGCCGGGCTCGACGACGTCCTGGCGCCAGATGTCCCGCCACCACCGCGACGAGCCCGCCTGGAAGCGCAGTTCACGGTCGGGCAGGCCCGCGGCGCGGGTCGCCGCGCGCAGCGAGTCGGCGAACTCCCGCCACTGCCCCGGCGGCCGCGTGTGCACCGGCACCTCGGCGGGCTGCCCGCTGTCCGGGGCGCCGGGGCCGGGCGCGGCGGCGAAGACGTGCCGGGCGCGCTGGAGGTCGTGCTGGAGCAGCACCGGCGTCATGCGCAGGGTCAGCGTGGCGCGCCGGGGCGCCGCGCCCGCCGTGGCGAGGGTGAGATCGACGTCGCCGTCCCACCGCCGGGTGTCGCGCACGATGTCGCGCCCCTCCACGGCGAGCCGCGCCCCCTGCCGCAACTCCCCTGCCGTGAGGCGCCCTTCGCTGCCGAGCGGGACGTACCGGCCGCCCCGCGCCACGAAGATCCGTACGTACGGGTGCTGCGCCGCGGGCACGGTCACGCGGCCGCCCGCGTCCCCGTCGGCCCGGGTCGGCCGCACCCGCACGGGGGTCAAGTCCTTCAGGTCCTCGGGGCCGTTGACGACCTCGTCGGCCGCGTCGTGGCACGCGGCGAGCCGCCGGTCCACGGCCACGTCGAGGCGGTCGAGGTCGCCCGGGCGCAGTCGGCAGCGGCGCGTGTCGTCGTCGAGGTTGGGCAGCAGGGCCGTGCCCTCGGGCGCGTCGAGAGCCGGGCCGTGCGGGGTCGCGTCCTGCGTCGCGGCCCCCGCAGGCCCCGCGGCCCCCGTCGTGGCCCCCGCGGCGCCCGGGCTGAGCAGGGCCGCCACGAGCACCGTGCACCCCGCCGCGCCGAACGCCGCGCCGAACCCCGTCCGGCGGCGCGGGACGAGTGGACCGAGCGGGCCGTGCGGGTCGTGCCGCTCGGCCCCCGGCCCGGACGGCCGCGTACCGCCGCCCCGGGCACCCCCTGTCGCGCAGCCGTCCATCGCGGGCCCCTTCCGTCGCCCGCCGCCGAGCGGAGGCGGGATCGCGTCACTGGTCGCCCTCCACTCTTCCGGCCCGGTCGGCCCGGTGCGTCGTGCGCCCGGGTGACGTGGGCGTGCATCCTTCGGCGCAGCCCCGGGTGGAGTTCCTCCACCCACGGAAGCGGGGCCCCGCACCGAAGGGTGCAGGGCCCCGCGCGGCCGGGCCGTCAGGCGATCCGCCAGGCGTCCCTGCGGAACAGGCCCGCCCACAGGAAGGGCTCGCCGAAGTGCGGCGACCCGGGCGGCTCGTCGCGCATCCGGCGCAGCTCGACCTCCGTCAGGTCGGCGAAGATCCAGCGCAGCGACTCGGCCGAGTACGCGAGGCCGCCCTGCAGCCGCGCCTGGCGGTAGAAGTCGGCGTCGGACAGCTCCGAGCCCATGCCGCCCGCCGCGAAGCAGGTCAGGGCCAGATGGCCGCCGGGCGCGAGCACCCGGTCGAGCAGCGCGAGATAGCTGACGCGCCGGTGCGGCGGCAGATGGTGGAAGCAGCCCGAGTCGACGACCAGGTCGTACGGTCCGCGCAGGACGTCCGGGCCGAGCGCGAAGGCGTCGCCGTGGTGGAAGCGCACGTCGGCCCCGGCCTCGCGGGCCCGCTCCCCGGCCCAGGCGAGCGCGGCCGGTGACAGGTCGACGGCGTCCACCGTGAAGCCGCGCGCGGCCAGGTGCAGCGCGTTGCGCCCCGGGCCGCAGCCGAGGTCGAGGGCGCGGCCGGGCCGGATGAGCCCGGAGTCGAGGTGCGCGGCCAGGTGTGCGTCGGGCTTGTCCACGAAGAACGGCACCGGCTTGGACCGGTCGGTGTAGAACTCGTCCCACCAGTCGGCCGCGCCCGCCGTCCAGCGGTCGGCCTCCGGCGCGAACAGGCCGTCCATGAGCTCCAGTACGTCCTCGACACTGCGGAGGTGCCGCTCGGTTGCGCGTGCGTCCCGGTCCATCCGATCCCCTTTCGCGATGTCCCTGGACCGTACCGTCGGGCGCTACGAAATCCCAGGTCAGGCGGCATGTGGCGAACGCGCGTACGGGCCTGTGCGGGGCGTGGGCGGACCGGGTGACCGGGGCTGCGCGGTCCGCCCCGTACGCCCGGGGGAACCCCCGCACAGGGCCGTCACGGGCCTGTTTCGGCCGCCTTCGGAGCCAGTTCCTGAAGAGGTTCGCGGGTGTCGGCCGCGGAGGGCCGCGGCGTGCGGTCGCGGCGGTCCCAGAGGCTCAGGACGGGGGTGGCCATCAGCGTCGTGACGAGCGCGACGACCACGAGCATCGAGAACATCCGCTGCGTCACGATGCCCGCGGAGAGCCCGACGTTGATGGCGATGAGCTGCATCAGGCCGCGCGCGTTCATCAGCGTGCCCACGCGCAGCGCGACCCCGCGCTCCTCGCCGACGGCCCGCGCGGCCAGCCAGCACGCGCCGAACTTGCCAAGGACGGCGGCGGCCACGCACGCGGCCGTGACCAGCAGCAGAGCGGGCCCGGTGAGCAGGCCGAAGTCGGTGTTGAGGCCCGAGTACGTGAAGAACAGCGGCAGGAAGACGATCTGGCCCGCGGGCGCGAGGGAGCCGACCGCGCGGTCCACCGCGGCACAGCGCGGGAAGACCACGCCGAGGCTGAACGCCCCGAAGACGGCGTACAGACCGATGGTGTCCGTGTACCAGGCGGCGAGGAACAGCGTGAGGACGACGAGCAGCAGCGCCCGCTCGGGGGCGAGCCGCTCCAGGCGGCGCGCGATCGGCTCCCGGGCGCGCAACACCAGCGCGAGCATCAGGAACAGGCCGAGCGTCCCGGCCACCGCCTTGGCGAACGGCCCCGCGCTGCCCTGCGACAGGCTCAGGACACCGGCGAGCAGCACCCACGCGACGGCGTCGTCGACGGCGCCCGCGGCCAGCGAGATGGAGCCGAACCTGGAACCCGTCAGGCCGCGTTCGGTGATGATCCGGGCCAGCATCGGGAACGCCGTGATGGCCAGGGCGACGCCCACGAACAGACAGGAGACCGGCACCGGGGCGTCGCCGGGCAGGACGTCGACGGAGCGGTGCACGGCCCACGCCAGGCCGGAGCCGAGCGCGAGCGGTACGACCATGCCCGCGGCCGAGATCACCCCGGCCGCCCGGGCCACCGGCCGCAGCCGGTCGGCGCGCAGCTCGTACCCGGCCTGGAACATGAAGACGACCAGGCCGATCTGCCCGGCCACGAAGAGCACCGGGCGCAGCGCGTCGGGGAACAGCTCCTCCTCGACGCCGGGCGCGACGAGGCCGAGCAGGGACGGGCCGAGCAGCACCCCGGCGACCATCTCGCCGACGACGGGCGGCTGCCCCAGGCCGCGCAGCGCGAACGCGGTGATCCGGCAGGTCACGAGGATCACCACGACGGCGAGGAAGAAGGCGGGGCCGAGCTCGGTGGTGGACATGGTCCGCACCCTTCGCATCGGGACGGCTGGGGACGGTGGGCCCGTCCGGGCCTGGAGCGGGCCCCGGGCGGGCGCCAAGGGGGCTTCGGTCGGGCCTCAGTCGGACAGGTGGGGACACCCGGGAGAGTCCGTGCCGGGGTGCGCGGCCAGCGGCCGCCCCTCGGTGTCATGGGTCGCGAAGTACCGCGCGGCGAGCCGGTGGCGGCGGGCGTCGAGCACCATCCAGGTGCCGAGGACGAGCTGTGCCGGGGCCCGCCCCACGTCCTCGAAGCGGTCCCTGACCCGCAGGAACGCGCGGGTGCCGCGCGCCCACGGCCGGGGCAGCGGCCGCCCGCGCCGCACCAGGAGACAGGGTGCCCGGTGGGGGATGGACCGGGTGTGCGAGACCGCCGAGTCGAGCGCGTAGCGGCGCAGCACCTCGCGCGCGGCCGCGCGCATCACGACGGGCGCGAGCCGCCAGGCCGGGCACGGCCGGTTGGCGGCGACGCCGAAGGGGATGTGGTGGGCGTCCCTGGCCGTGCGCGTCTCCCAGCGGTGCGGCGCGAAGACCTCCGGGTCGGCGTACCCGGTGGCGTGGTAGGCGGGGTAGCTGAAGCAGAGCACCGATCCGGCGGGCAGCGTGGGGCCCGTGCCGAGCGTGATGTCGGCCGTGGTGATGCGGTGGGCGACCCCGAAGAGGGGATAGAGCCGGAACGTCTCGTCGATGACGTGGTCCAGATAGCGGTCGTCGTCCGGTGTGCGCGCCACGCGGTCCTGTACGTCGTGGTGTTCGGCGAGGGCGAGCAGCAGATGGGCCATCGCCTCGGAGAGCTGCACCACGGCCGTGTTGAAGAACGTGCCCTGGAGGTAGTACGCCCGCTCGCGCGTGGTCAGGGAGCGCGGCAGCGCGTGCGGCACGGCTCCCGCGGCGACGCGGCGCGCCAGGTACCGGGTGAGGCGGTGCCTGCGCCGCATGTGGCGCGGGCGGGTGCACTTGAGCGCGCTCACCACGTCGTCGGCGTGGTCGGTGATCAGGCGGCGCACCCCGGGCGGGCACGGCTCGTGGAAGACGCGCTCGTGGAAGAACTCCGCCCACACGGGCATCATCAGGTCGCGCAGCCGCACGAGGGTGGCCCGGCCCGTCCCCAGTTCGTCGAGGACGGCCGCGGTGCAGCGGGCCGCGGCGCGCGAGAGGTCGGCGGCGGGCCCGGCGAGGATCGCCAGGGTGGTGCGGGCCACCTCGTCGTAGCGCGGTCCGGCCTCCAGGTGCTCCTGGTGGACGTCGGCGCCGGGCGCGAGCCAGTACCAGAACAGGTCGGACAGGGCGGCTCCCCGGCTGCGGCCGCCCGCCGCCGGATGCCCGTACAGCTCCTCGAACCGGTCGGGCCCCACCTGCTCGCCCGGGACCGGGACGCCCTCGCCCCCGCCGAGCCGCGCGAAGATCCGCATCCGCAGCGCGACGACCGCGGACGGCAGCCAGTACGGCGACGACAGCGCGGCGAGCCCGGCGGCGGCCGCCCCGGCACGGAGCCTCATCGCCCCTGCCCCGCCCGCTCGTCGGGCCCCGCCGACGGCGGCCACGCCCTGGTGACGACCATGTCGGCGGTCAGGTCGGCAGGACCGCGCCCGCCGCACAGGGCGAGGACGTGGTCGAAGTCCGCGCGCAGCAGTTCGATGACGTCCCGCACGCCCGCCTCGCCGTCCGCCGCGAGGCCCCACAGCACGGGCCTGCCCACCCCGACCGCCGTGGCGCCGAGCGCGAGCGCGGCCGCGACGTCGGCTCCGCAGCGGACCCCGCCGTCGAGCAGCACGGGCACGTGCCCCGCGACCGCCGCGGCGACCCGAGGCAGCGCGCGGACGGCTCCCGGCGCCGCGTCGAGCTGGCGGCCGCCGTGGTTGGACACCCAGACCGCGTCCACGCCCTCGTCGACGGCGGTGCGCGCGTCCCACGGGTGCAGCACTCCCTTGAGGACCACGGGCAGGTGCGTGAGGTCGCGCAGCCGGCGCAGGTGCCGCCAGGTGAACTCCGGGGACATGGCGATGGGCAGGGTGCCGCCCGGCGGGGTGCCCGGCAGGTCGCGCAGGTTCTCGGGCGCGAGGTCCGGCGGCAGGTCGTGGAAGCCGTTGCGCTCGTCGCGGGTGCGGCGGCCGAAGACCGGGGTGTCCACGGTGACCACGAGGGCCGTGCAGCCCGCCTTCTCGGCGCGGCGCACGAGGGCGGTCGTGACGTCGTCGTCCGGGTGGAAGGAGACCTGGAACCACACGGCGGCGTCCGCGCGCACGGCCCGCGCCGCGGCCACCACGTCGGCGACGGCCACCGTGGCCGCCATGCTGGTCACCAGGACGGTTCCGGCCCGCGCGGCGGCGCGGGCGGTGGCGCGTTCGCCGTCGGGGTGGGCCAGGCGGTGGAAGGCGGTGGGGGAGACGAGGACCGGCAGCGAGGCCCGGTCGCCGAGCAGCGCGACCCCGGTGTCCCGCCGGTCGTTGCCGCGCAGGACCCGGGGCAGCAGGGCCAGTTCGGCGAAGGCGCGTTCGTTGTCGGCGAGGGCGGTCTCGGCGCCGCTGCCCCCGGCGTAGTAGTCGTAGTGGACGGGGTCGAGCGCGGCGCGGGCGCGGTCGTGGAGCTCTTCGATGCGGGACATCAGGCGCGGCCCGCGCTCTCCCGCGCGAGGTGTTCGCGCAGGAAGGCCAGGAGCGGGGCGCGGTGGACCTCCTCGCTGTCCCACTCGTTCTCCAGGTTCTCGGTGAGGTGGTGCTCGGCGCGGAGCTCACCGGCGTGGAAGGCACGGACGACGGGGTGCAGATAGCGGCCGTCGAGTCCGCTGGTGTCGCGCTGCCCGACCCGACCGGTCCCGATGTCGAACGGGTCGACGCGGTCGTGGTCGGCGCCGTATTCGAGGGTCACGGCGTAGTACTCCCGCACCTCGCCGAAGTGCCCCTGCGCGACCGCGCGGTGGAGGTGGTCGAGCGGTACTTCCTCGCAGTAGCGCACCCCGCCGTCGGCGCCGACGAGCAGCGCGTCGGCCAGGAAGCCGAACTGCTGCCACAGCGCGGAGGTGCGGTTGACGCGCGCGAGCACGGCGTCCGCGGCCGCCGCCGCGGTGGCCGGAAGCTCTCTGCCCGGCCAGGGGACGCCGTGGTAGCGGCGTTCCAGGATGCGGTGCAGCGCCCGGACGCCGTAGCGGAATCCGTGGATGAATCCGCTGGTCGATTTCTTGAAGTCCCGTACCTGGGTGAGCGTGCCCGCGAAGAACAGGTCCGGCACGTCGACGGATTCCCATGCGTCGGTCTGTGCCGGAAAGCGGTCGTTGACGGTAAGGCGCGGGCGGCATTCCGGGGCGAAGAGGGACGCGTCGAAGCGGAATCCGGTGGCGAGAATGACGCGGTCGTACGGTATCTCCTTGACCACTTCGTCGACCCGGGCGAAGCTCACCGCGGCCACATACGTGCCGTCGGGCTGCTTGCGCAGAGACAGGACCCGGCCGTCGAGGAGCGCGTTCTGCGATTTGAGCTGGTAGGTGTCCAGGAAATTGTTGTTCACCGCGCGCAGATGTCCCACGAAGTGCGTCTGCCACGCCATGCGCAGCGAACCGGGCCCGGCGAGATGGATGACCGCGGCCGTCTCGATCAGGTTGTCCGCCGTCTCGAAGCCGGAATTGCCGCGCCCGATGATCAGCACCCGCTTGCCCGTGAAGTCCTCCGGGTCGACCGACACCTCGTCGTACCGCTCGGCGGTCTCGACGCCCTCGATGTCCCGCGGGACGTAGGGCCGGCTCACGCCGGTGGCCACGATCAGGCGCCGGGCGCGCAGGACGCCGCCGTCGGCGGTGCGGACGGTGAAGTCGCCGGTCCCCGCGGGCGGTCCCGGCCTGCTGATCTCGGTGACGCGGGTGGAGTAGCGGACGTTCAGGCGGTGCGTCGCGGCGAAGTCGGCCAGGTAGCGGACCATGTCGTCGGCGGCCGGGAAGTAGCGCGGGGTGCACGCGGTGAACAGCGGGGCGCCCTCGTCCGTCAGGAGCGAGTTCCAGTCGGTGCGCAGGCGCAGCTCGGGGTCGTCCCAGCCGGTGTGCACCTTGTTGATCGAAATGAGTTTCCGGTGGCGCGGGAAACGCGTGAAGAACGTTCCCGGAGCCGTTCCGGACTCGACGATGAGATAGCTGTGGCCGGAGCGGTCAAGGAAATATCCGGCCTGGAGACCCGCGGGTCCCGCGCCGACTATCAAGTAGTCAATCAAGCCACCGTGAGTCACGCCTTGCTCCCGTCTCCGGTGAGCGTCGCCGACGTCTCCGGTGAGAGGCTTCAACGAGCGGATACATCACGGTAGTTGACACTTCAAGTGGGCCGCCAGATCGCCTCGGTGTGGCGTGCGTCACAGGGAATGGGGGCTTGTGGGGAGAGGGCCGAGCGATACCGTGAGCCTGGCCGGTCGGCCCCCGGGCGAAAATCGGCCAGAGATCGTACGCCGCTTTCCAGTTCTGTACCCTCATTCCCGCTGCCGCTGTTTCATCCTCCGAAACGGATGCCCCGTGGAAAACGGACGCAAAGCGAGCAATTCGCCGGAAGCCGCCTTCCCGCAGGCCCTGATCGACGCGTTCCGCCGCCATCCCGCCTCCGTGGCCTTCGAGCACCGCTCCCGCGCCGTCACGCGCGGCGAGGTGCTCGCGCTCGTCACGCGGTGCGCGGCCGGGCTGCGCGCGGCGGGACTCGGCCCGGGAAGCGCCGTCGCCCTCGCCACGGAGGTCACCCCCGAGGGCTTCGCCGTGCAGATCGCGGCCCATCTGCTGGGCTGTCGGGTGACCGGCCTGCGACCGGGCCTGACGCCGTCCCAGCTCGCCCACGTCCTCGCCGCCGACGTCGACGTGGTCGTCACCGACGCCGCCCCGCCGCCGCCCGAACTGCTCCGCGCCGCCGGTGACCTCCCCGTCCTGCGGCTCGACAGCGACCTGCTCGCGGCGCATCCGCACGCCGGCCCGCTGCCCGGCGACGGCCTTCTCGCGCGCGGCCGCCCGGACGACGCCGCGCTGGTGCACCTCACCAGCGGCAGCACGGGCCACCCCAAGGGCTGTGTCCTCGACTACCGCGCGCTCACCGCGTACTGGTCCTGGCAGTCCGCCCACGGGGACGAGCGGATCGCGCGCCTCGCGGCCGGATACCGGCGCTTCCTGCTGTTCGGCACCCTCACCAGCGCCGTCATGTTCGAGCACCTGGGCCTGTGCCTCCTCGGCGGCGGCACCGCCGTGATCCCCGCGCCCCCGCTGGACTTCCCCCGGCTCGTCGAGCGCCTGCGGATCACCGCCCTGCTGATGACCGTGCCCCGGCTGCACCACGTGCTCGACGCGCTGCGCACCGGGCCCGGCCGTGCCACCGACCTCAGCGGCCTGCGGGTCCTGATCGTGGCCGGTTCCCCGCTCGCCCCGCACACGCTCGCCGAGGCCGTGCGCCGCATCGGCCCCGCCGTGCACCAGGCGTACGGCCAGACCGAGACGGGCATGCTCACGCTCCTGACGCCCGACGACCTCGCGCACGGGCCCGAGGGGGCCGCCACCTCCGTCGGCCGCCCCTGGGCGCGCACCGAGCTGAGCGTGCGCGACGCCGAGGGCCTCCCGGTCCCGGCCGGGGCCACCGGCGAGATCTGGGCGCGCACGCCCTGCGCCATGACCGGCTACTGGCGCGACGAGGCGGAGAGCGCCCAGGCGCTGCGCGACGGCTGGGTGCGCACCCGCGACGTGGGGCGCCTGGACGCGCAGGGCTTCCTCCACCTCACGGGCCGCAGCCGTGACATCGTCATCGTCAACGCGGTCGTGCACTACTGCGGCGCCCTCGAACGGGCCGTCGCCGCCCACCCCGACGTCGACCGGGCCTACGTGGTGGCCGCTCCGGACCGGCACACGGGCGAGGCCGCCCACGCCTTCGTCGTCGCGGCGCCGGGCCGCACGCCCGTCCTCGACACCGTGCGGGAGCACGTGGAGGCAGAACTCGGCGTCGCGGGCCTTCCGTCCACGCTGACCGTCCTCACCGACGTGCCCGTGGCGCCGAGCGGCAAGCCGGACAAGGGGGCGCTGCTGGCCCGGGTCCGCGCGCGGGCCCCGGGAGCGGTCACCTAGCCAGCGGCTCCGGCGCCCGGCCCGTCTGCGAGAACGCGCGGCGGTAGTCGCCGGGCGGCACCCCCACGTGCTTGAGGAAGTGGTGGCGCAGGTTGTTCGCCGTGCCGAGGCCGCTGAGTTCGCCGACCTTCTCGACCGGCAGGTCCGTCGCCTCCAGGAGGCTCTGCGCCGGAGCCAGGCGCTGGTTCAGGAGCCACTGGAGCGGCGTCGTGCCGGTGGCCGCCTGGAGCCGCCGGTAGAACGTGCGCGGGCTCATCGCCGCGCGGCGCGCCAAGTCGTCGACGGTCAGCGGCTCGTCGAGGCGCCCGCGCGCCCACTCCAGGACGGGGCTCAGGCTCGCGTCGTCGGCCGCGGGCACCGACAGGTCGATGAACTGCGCCTGCCCGCCCGGCCGGTGCGCGGGCACCACCATGCGCCGCGCGAGCTGGTTGGCGACGTGCGCGCCCAGGTCGCGGCGGACCAGGTGCAGGCACAGGTCGAGCCCCGCCGTCAGGCCCGCGCTGGTGAGCACGTCCCCCTCGTCGACGTACAGGACCGAGTCGTCGACCTCGACCTTCGGGTAGCGCGCCGCCAGCTGGCCGGTGTGCTGCCAGTGCGCCGTGGCGCGGCGGCCGTCGAGCAGCCCCGCCTCGGCGAGCGCGAAGGCGCCGTTGCACAGCGACACCATCCGCGCGCCCGCCGCGTGGGCGCGGCGCAACGCGTCGACCAGGCCGTCCGGCAGGGGCGCGCCCTCCTCGACGCAGGCGTCCGGCACCGAAGGCACGATCACGGTGTCCGCGTCGACCAGGTCGTCGAGGCCGTACGGCGTGCGCACCGAGACGCCGAAGGGGTGCGCGGCGGCGTCCCGCGCGCCGGAGCCCGTGCCGCACAGCCTCAGGTCGTACCAGTGCTCGGAGAGGTCCGGCTGGGGCTTGCCGAACACCGTGCACGGGATGCTCAGTTCGTACAGGTCCCAGGAGGGGACCCCGATCTCCTCGGTCACGACCACCGCGACGGAACCAGCGCTCATGCGGCGAGCGTACGGCCGCTTCGCAGAGTGGCAGGAATTTGGTGACCGACGTCACCGCTGTCACTGTCCCGCTCCCCGGCCCGCTGCGAGTGTTCTCGTACCGGATCACCACGGACACCGCCGCGGGCGGTCGTCCGGACACGACCGCGTCCGGTGGACGCGCAAGGAGCAAGCACGCAATGAACGCTGAACGCCGCACCCCCGTCACCGTCATCGGCCTGGGCAACATGGGCGCCGCCCTCGCCGCCGCCCTCCTGGAGCGCGGCCACGAGACCACGGTGTGGAACCGCACGCCGGCGAAGGCGGAGGCGCTCGCCGGGCGCGGCGCCCGGGTCGCGGCGACCCCCACGGAGGCCGTGGCGGCGAGCGAGCTGGTGATCGCCTGCGTCCTCGACTACGACGCGCTGCACGCGGTTGTCGACCCGGCCGCGGCCACGCTCGCGGGCCGCACGCTCGTCAACCTCACCACCGGCTCGCCCGAGCAGGCCCGGGAGTTCGCCGCCTGGGCCGCCGAGCGCGGCGTCGCCTACCTGGACGGCGCGGTCATGACCACCCCGCCCGGCGTCGGCAGCCCCGAGATGATGTTCCTCTACAGCGGCCCGCGGACCGCCTTCGACGCCCACAGGCCCGCCCTCGAAGCGCTCGGCGACCCGCTGTTCCTCGGCGAGGACGCGGGCTTCGCCCCGCTGTACGACGTGGCGCTGCTCGGTCTGATGTGGGCGGCCTTCGGCGGCTGGCTGCACGGGACCGCGCTCGTGGGTGCCGACGGGGCGAGGGCGACGGAGTTCGCGCCGCTCGCGCTGCGCTGGCTCGGCGGTGCCGTGAGCGGCTTCATCACCCGGTACGCGGCCCAGGTGGAGGAGGGCGGCTACCCGGGTGACGACGCCACCGTCGACGTGCAGATCGCGGCGATCGACCACCTCGTCCACGCGGCGGCCGACCGCGGCGTCGACAGCTCCCTGCCCGAGCTCCTGAAGGCCTTCATGGAGCGGGCGCACGCCGCGGGGCACGGCGGGGACAGCTTCGCCAGCGTCATCGAGGTCCTGCGCAAGGCCTGACGGCGCCCCGGGGCCGACCCTTAGGGGGTCCTGAGGCTGGCGGGCGGTCCCGCCGCGGACCACCCGCCACCCCCGTGGAACACGCCAGCGCGCCGCGTCGTTGGAGGGGGTGGGAACGTGTCGCTGCGGCGCACGTCATGCGGCGCCGACCGGGCGCCCCCGGCGTGTCGGCGCAGGTGCCTCCTGGTGCCTGTGGTGTCCGAAACGGCACCTGTCGAAAAGATCGGGTATTGCCCATAAATGCCCGATATCGAGAGCGGGTTGTTGGCCAAGAGACGCAGGTCACACCCCTGGTACATGAGATCTACATGTAGTCGGCGCATCTCCTACCCGAGGATGAGTCGGCCGACTTCCGACTACGACGGACGTGGGCGCGGACTCCGGCCCGCAGTCTGACTTCCGCGCGCTCCGGTGCCGTCACGATGGAGAGGATCCTGCCGACCCACCCTGTCGCGCGGCGCCCCGCCGCCGACGGGTCGGTCCTGCCTGCCAATCCCGACGGGAGTCTCGTTCGCCGTGGCTACGTTCCTCTACAAACTGGGCCGTCTCGCCTTCAGACGGCGCTGGTGGATGGCGCTCATATGGGTGCTGCTCTTCATCGGCGCGGGCGTCGCAGCGTCCTCGGCTCCCAAGGCTCCTGCCGACGTCTTCTCCATGCCCGGCACGGAGTCGCAGAAGGCCTTCGACCTGCTCGACGAGAAGTTCCCCGAGACGAGCGCCGACGGCGCCACGGCCCGTGTGGTGCTCCGCGCCCCCAAGGGCGAGAAGATCACCGACGCCGCGAACAAGGCGAAGGTCAACAAGGCCGTCGACCGGCTGAGCAAGGGCGCGCAGGTCTCGAAGGTCGACGACCCGTTCAAGACGGGCGCGGTCAGCAAGGACTCGACCACCGTCTACGCGACCGTGTCGTACAAGGTCCCCGGGCCCGAGCTGACCGACAAGGTCAAGGACAAGCTCACCGACACGCTCAAGGACACCCGCAAGGACGGCCTGACCGTCGAGGCGGGCGGTGACGCGGTCCCGACCGAGCAGGAGCTGGGCGGCAGCGCCGAGCTCATCGGCATCGGCATCTCCGCGGTGGTGCTGCTCATCACCTTCGGCTCGCTGATCGCCGCGGGCATGCCCATCCTGACCGCGCTCATCGGCGTCGGCATCGGCATCTCCGGCATCACCGCGCTCGCCAGCACCCTTGAGCTGTCCAGCACCACCTCGACGCTCGCCACGATGATCGGCCTCGCGGTCGGCATCGACTACGCCCTGTTCATCGTCTCGCGCTACCGCGCCGAGCGGGCGGAGGGCCGCACCCCCGAGGACGCCGCGGGCCGCGCCGTCGGCACCGCGGGCTCCGCGGTGGTGTTCGCGGGCCTCACCGTCATCGTCGCCCTCTCCGGCCTCGCCGTGGTGAACATCCCGCTGCTCACCAAGATGGGCCTCGCCGCGGCCGGCACGGTCGTGATCGCCGTTCTGATCGCGCTGACCCTCATCCCGGCGCTGCTCGGCATCGCGCCCCGCAGGACGCTGCGCCGCAAGGACCGCAAGAAGCCCGTCGGCGTTCCCTTCACCGACCCCCACGCCAAGCCGAAGCTCGGCACGCGCTGGGCCCGGTTCGTGCTGCGCCGCCCGCTGATCGTCCTGCTCGTCGCCATCGCCGGTCTCGGCGCGGTGGCCGCCCCGGCCGCCAACCTGCAGCTCGGCCTGCCCGACGAGGGCACGTACGCGCCGGACACCACGCAGCGCAAGGCCTACGACATGCTGTCGGACTCCTTCGGCAAGGGCTTCAACGGCCCGCTGACGATCGTCGTCGACAAGGACAAGGGCGCCGGTGCCGCGGCGAAGGACGTCGGCGAGGAGCTCAAGAAGGTCAAGGGCATCGTGTCCGTCAGCCCGGCGTCGCCGAACAAGGCGGACGACCTGGCGATCCTGTCCGCGACGCCGAAGTCCGGCCCGAGTGACCACGACACCGAGACGCTGGTCAAGAAGATCCGCTCCGACATCGGCACGATCGAGGCCAAGACCGGCGCCGAGGTCCTGATCACCGGCCAGACGGCCTCGGTCATCGACTTCTCGCAGACCCTCGACGACGCACTGATCCCGTATCTGGCCCTGGTCGTCGGCCTGGCCTTCCTGCTCCTGATGCTGGTGTTCCGCTCGATCCTGGTTCCGCTGAAGGCGGCGCTCGGCTTCCTGCTCTCGGTGCTCGCGGCGCTCGGCGCGGTCGTGGCGGTCTTCCAGGAGGGCCACCTCGCGAACGTGTTCGGCGTCGACCAGCCCGGCCCGATCATGAGCATGATGCCGATCTTCATGATCGGTGTGGTGTTCGGTCTGGCGATGGACTACGAGGTGTTCCTCGTGACGCGCATGCGTGAGGCGTACGTCCACGGATCGCGTCCGGGCGAGGCCATCGTGACCGGCTTCACCCACGGCGGGCGCGTCGTCGCCGCGGCCGCGGTCATCATGATCAGCGTCTTCTCCGGCTTCATCCTGGAGGACGACGACATCATCAAGACCATGGGCTTCGGCCTCGCCGCCGCCGTCCTGTTCGACGCCTTCGTCGTCCGCATGGCGATCGTCCCGGCGGTGCTCGCCCTGCTCGGCAAGTCCGCCTGGTGGCTGCCGGGCTGGCTGAACAAGATCCTGCCGAACGTCGACGTGGAGGGCGAGAAGCTCTACAAGCAGCTCGGCGACAACGGCGGCGCCCCCTACTCCGACCCGGAGCGGGAACTGCAGCCGACGCGCTGACGCCCCACGTGCGGTCCGCGCGGACCGCACACAGTGCACGGCCCGGTGGCCCGGTGACCTCGACGGTCACCGGGCCACCGGCCTTTTCCCCGGCCGCGCCGCCCGACCGGCGCGTCCGAGTTGCCGGGCCGCGCGGGCCGTTGTCCGCTGGGATGCCGGGGGAGCGACGACGAGGAGTGCCCATGCCGCCCGAGCCCGACCCGGTCACCGAGACCTTCGCCTTCACCTGCGGGGACTGCGGGGAGACCTGGGAGTCCACCTTCCGGGTCGTGTTCCCCGACCCCGCCGCCTCCGCCGACCCCGCGGGGCCGGCCGTTCAGGAGTACGTCGACGAGGACGGCAACGCCCTGCGCTCGCCCCTGGCGGCGGCGGTGTGCCCCAAGTGCGGCGGGCGGACCGTGCACGTGATGGCGCCCGGGTTCGCCGACCGGGCGCACGCGGCCGAGCACCCGCCGCGCCCGCACCACGAGCACTCCCTGCACCTGCCGCACCGGCACCGCGCGGCCGGGCCGCCGCCCGACGGCGGGGCCTGAGCCGCCGGGCCCTGCCTCAGGCCTTGCGCGCGTCCAGGACCGCCGCGTGCGGGGTCGTGAGGTAGCGGGCCCAGAAGTCGTCCGAGGGGCCGGGCACGGCGTCCTCGGACACCTGGTGCGCACGCCACCGGGGCGCGCCGAAGCCCGCGTCGCGCAGCGCGCCCTCCAGGGCCGCGGCGGTCCAGTAGCGGGCGGTGAACCGCGCGCTGTGCTCGCCCACGGTGAACCCGAAGTCCACCGGGGCGCCGTCCTCGCGGGCGCTGACGTCAAGACGGAAGCCGTAGCGGGCGTAGTGGTCCGGGTCCGGGTGGACGTCCGGGTGGATGGGCAGCGTCACGAAGCGCCCGCCGGGCCGCAGCGCCGCCGCCACCGCCCGGCACATCGCGACGAGCCCGTCGTACGTCTCGGCGTGCGGCAGCACGTACACGCCGAGCACGGTGTCGAAGGCGCCGTGCAGCCGCTCGGGGAGTTCCCCCGCGACGTACTCGACGCCGAGGGGCTCGTCCTCCTCCCGGCGGCGGCAGTGCTCGACCATGCCCTCGGACGCGTCGAGACCGACGGTCCGCCGGGCGCCGCGGCGCGCGAGCAGCCGGGTGTAGACCCCGCTGCCGCAGCCGAAGTCGAGTATGTCCTGGCTCCCGACGTCGCCGAGGTGACCGAGCACGGTGGGGAACTCCAGGCCCTGTCTGAAGGCCATGCCCGAGGACTCCTCGTAGACCTGCCCGAGCTCGTCGAACTGACTGCCTGTCACGTCTTCGCCCCTCTGCGTCTGCTGACAGCGTGCGGCGGACGCGGGGCGAAGGGCCGTGCCCCTGCGCCGCACATCCCCGAGAAGAAGCCTTAGCACACGCCGTACGGCCGCCGGACCGCCGCCTTCCGCGCCACCTCCGCCGACGACGGGCCCGGCCGAATTCGGGTGGGCTTGTACTCAACTTCATGGCGCAGCCACGCGTCCGTGCTAAGGGCTGGATGATTTTCCGGCCCGGCTTCGTGGCCTGGCGTTTCGCCCGCGTGGCGCGGCGGGCGCGCAGGGCCTCACCTCGGAGGGAACGGCGCCGGGAACGGAATGTGCGGGCGGGACGGGGGCGCGCGGTCGGGCGAAGGAGGCAGGCCATGATCGGGGTGGAGACGGACCGGCTGGTGGTGGTGGGGCTGGAGGCGCGGCGCGCCCGCGACCCGCGCCTCGCGGGGGCGAAGGCGGCCCATCTGGCGCGGGCGGCGGCCGTGGGCCTTCCGGTGCTGCCGGGGTTCGTGCTGGTGCCCGCGGGCGCCGAGGACAGCGCGCGTGCCGCGCCCACCGCGGGCCCCGCTGACGCCGCGGGCGCCGTGACGTCCCCTGCGGGCATCGCCGATGCCGCGGGCGCCGGGGGAGCCGTATCCCGTCGCGAGCCTCCTCATGGTGAGCGGGAACTGCGGCGTGCCTGGCGGGAGTTGAGCGGTGACGGAGCGCGGCCCCTCGTCGTGCGCTCCTCCTCCGCGTGGGAGGACGCCGCCGACTCGTCGCTCGCGGGGCTCTTCGAGACCGTGCTCGACGTGCGCGGATGGAGCGACTTCACCACCGCCGTGCGGCGGGTGCTGCGCTCGGCGGCGCGCACGCCCACGGGCGCCGCACCCGGCGCCGCCACCTCGCACGGGGGGATGGCGGTGCTCGTGCAGCCGATGGTGCGCGCCACCGTGGGCGGCGTGATGTTCGGGGCCGACCCGATGGCGGGCCGCCGCGACCGGGTCGTCATCAGCGCCGTCGACGGCGGCCCCGACCGCCTGGTGAACGGCAGCGTCCAGGGCGTGCGCTACCACCTGACCCGGCACGGCCGCCAGGTCCACACCGAGCCCGGCGAACCCCGCGACGCGCGCCTGCTCACGCGCGGCCGGCAGCTGCGCCTGCTGCGTCTGGCCCGGGACGCGCAGCGGGAGTTCGGCGGCCCGCAGGACATCGAGTTCGCCTTCGACGCCGAGGACCGGCTGTGGCTGTTCCAGACCCGCCCCATCACCGCGATGCCCCCGCGCCCCGCCCGCCGCGCCCGGCTGCTCGGTCCTGGTCCGGTCGCCGAGACCTTCCCCGGGGTCCTGCAACCCCTGGAGGAGGACCTGTGGCTGGTGCCCATGGCGCACGGGCTCTCGGTCGCCCTGGACATCGCGGGCGCGGCGCCCCGCCGCCGGCTGCGCAGGCTGCCGCCCGTGACCACCGTCGAGGGCCGCGCGGCGGCCGACCTCCGGCTGCTCGGCGCCGCCCCGCCCACCCACCGCCTGCTCGGCTTCCTCAACCCGGCGCCCGCCGCCCGCCGGACCACCGCCGCCTGGCGGATGGGCCGGGTGCGCACGACGCTCCCCGCGCTCGCCCTCGACCTCACGGCCGACGTCGACCGGTACCTGAGCGAACTGCCCGCCCCCGCACAGATGTTGAGCGGGCGGCTGCTCGCGGCCGTCTCCTGGGGGCGTACGGTCCTCTCCGCGCTGCACGCCCAGGAGTCCCTGGCCGGGGCGGTGCTCGGGCAGGGTTCGGGCGCCACGGCCGTGGGCGAGGCGCTCGCCGTCCTCGCCGAGGCGCGCGCGGACGAACCCGACGACGCCCGGCTCATCGCCCGCCACCCGGTCCTCCTCTCCCTGCTGCCGCCCGCGCTCGGCCCGCGCCCGCCGCTGCCCGGGCGCCCCGCCCTGACCGGCGTGCCGCGCGGCACGGCCGTGCTGCCCACCCGCGAGGGGCTGCGGCTCCGCGTGCGCTGGGTGCAGGAGATGCAGACCAGCATGGTGCGCGAGCTGGCCCGCAGGCTGACCGCCGTGGAACTCCTCGACGACCCGGACCGCGTCGCCCTGCTGCGCTGGGCCGAACTGACCGCCGCGGGCGACGGCAAGGGCCTCCCCGCCGATCTGCGCGAGCGCCTGCCGAGGCCGCAGCGCTCGGAGCTGCCCGCCGCGTTCCGGCTCGCCGACGGCCTGCCGGTGGCCGAGCCGGGCAGGCGCCGCGCGGCCACCGACGGGCAGGGCGCGGGCGGCGGCTTCGGCTCCGGCACGGCCTGGCACGGCGGCGGCGAACGCCCCCGGTTCGCGGTCCTCGTCGTCCGCGCCCTCGACCCGGCGCTCGCCCCGCTCCTGCCCGGGCTCACCGGGCTCGTCGCGGAGACCGGCAGCGTGCTCTCCCACCTCGCCGTGCTCGCCCGCGAGTACCAGGTGCCGACGGCCGTCGGCGTCCCCGACGCCCTGGAACGCTTCCCCGACGGGACCCGGCTGACGGTGGACGGCGGCACGGGTGCCGTGGAAGTGGTGCGCATGTCCGCCGTCGGCGCACCCCCGGCCGTGCCCCCGGACGGCGCCGACCGCAGGAAGGGCATGGCGTCATGAAGTACGTGAGCTATCTCCTCGGCGGCCTCAGCGCCGCCGCGGCCGCCACCTACAGCGTCGTCTACCTGATCCGCTGGGAGTGGCAGCGCGCCCTCATCTGCGGGGTGCTCCTGCTGGTCATCGAGGGACTCCTGGTGGGCACGGTGCTCCTGAGCCGTCTGGGCCGCCTGGAGCGGCAGTTGGCCGACTCCGGGCGGCGCACCGACGAGGTGTGGCGGCGCCTTGAGGAGTCCCGGTCCGAGGACGGCGTCCGGTTCCGCTGGCTGGAGCAGGGCGCCGCGGACGGCACCCACCGCACGTACGTCTTCGTGCCGGTCCTGATGGCGGCCGGGGCGCTGCTCTCGGGCGTCGCCTGGGTCGTGCAGCGGATCTCGGCGGCCACCGTCCGGCCCGGCGCCGAGCGCAGGCTCGCCGGACGCCTCGCGCACCTGACCGCGCCCGGTGACGAACGCGGCGGCCGCATCCCGGAGTTGGAGGACCGCGAGGCCGTGCCCCGGCCGCGCGCCCTGCGCACCGCCGTGGTGAGCGGCGTCGCCGTGGCCGCCGTCCTGCTGCTCGCGCTGCTCGTGGACACCCTCTCCGACGCCACCCAGACCCGCCCCGGCAAGGCCACGGGCGCGGCCGCGACCACCGTGGTGTACGAGGTGCGGGTGCGCGGCAGCGACAGCGCGTCGGCCCGTGCGCTGGCCGCCCGGGAGCTCTGGGAGAGCTGTCGCAGGTCCACCGCCGCCCTGAACGTCCACGCGCCGCTGACCCGTCTGGACGGCGACGTGTGGGCCGGGGTGATCCGCCCCGCCCTCTCCGAGCACGACGTGCTGCGGCTGCGCGGCTGCCTCGACGACGCGACGGCCCACCGCACGAGCGCGCGGGTCCTGGGCGAGAGCCAGGTGCGGCAGGTCCACTGAGCCCCGGGGCAACTGAGTTGATGCGTGGGAGAGTTGAGGCATCCGAAGTGGCGCGTGGGGTGGGCGGACCGGGTCGCCGGGCCGCTCGGGCGCCGGTAGCCTGGACGAGGCTTGTGCCTCCCTCCCGTGCAGTCCGCTCCCGTGCAGTCCGCTCCCGTGCAGTCCGGTGTGCGCGACGCGTACGCCCTCTGGTGGTGACCGCTTGGTGTCCTGTACCTCCTCCGTCCGTGCCGCGTCCGCCCGTGCCGTCGCCCGCGTCGCCGCAGCCACCGCCACCGCGAGCGCCGCGTGCGCGCAGGCGGGCCGCAAGCTCAGGGCGAGACGGCCGACGCCCCGGCGCGCGCTGAAGCTGATCGGCCTGTGCGCGCTCGGCTACACGGTCTTCTGGGGCGCCACGTCGCTCGGCGTGCTCGCCGTCTCGGCCTGGGCGGGCGAACACGTCCGCGCCGACCGGGAGATGACCGGCGTCCGCCACTTCCAGCGGGTCGACGACCGGCTGTGGCGCGGCTCCGCGCCCACCGAGGCCGGGTACCGCGCGCTCGCGGCCCACGGCATCCGCACCGTCGTGGACCTGCGGGCCGAGGACCTGAGCGCGACGGAGCTCGCGCGCCCCGGGCGCGCGGGGCTGGCCGTCGTACGGCTGCCCGTGCGCGACGGGCAGACGCCCGACGGCGGGCAGGTCGACCGGTTCCTGCGCGTCGTCGCCGAGGCGAAGGGCCCGGTCTTCGTGCACTGCGGCGCGGGCGTCGGCCGCACCGGCTCGATGGCCGCCGCCTATCTGGTCCGCACGGGCCAGGCCACGCCCGGCCAGGCGGCCCTACGCACCGTCGCGGTCGGCCCGCCGTCCCTGGAGCAGATCTACTACGTGCTCAGCGCCGACCGGGACGCCAGCCGCCAGCCGCCGGAGGTGGTCTCCCTGATCAGCCGCCTGGCCGACGCGCCGCGCCGCATCAAGGCCTCGCTGTAGCCGCGGACTACAGCCGCCTCTCCATGAGCGTGACGGCGTACCGGCCCGCGACCCCGCCGTCCTTCGACGCCAGCTCGCCCACCTCCCGGTAGCCCGCCGCCGCGTAGTACTCCCGCAGCCGCGGGTTGTTGGAGCGGCAGTCGAGGCGGCTCAGACCGCGCCCGGCGGCGCGGATGCGCCGCTCGGCGTGCGCGAGCAGAAGGAGCCCGGTGCCCGGGGGCGCGGTGCGCCGGTCGGTCATCAGGCGGTGCACATAGCCCGCGGTCGGCGGCTGCGGGCCCCAGGGGGCGGGGTCGTCCCACCACAGTTCGAACGCCCCGGCGACGGGCCCCTCGGGCCCCAGGGTCGCGAGCCACACCTCGCTGTCCGCGAGGCGGGCGCGGAAGTGGTCCTCGCCCAGCTCCCCGGGCTTCCACTGGGCGATGCCCCGGCCGATCTGCCAGCGCGCGGCCTGGTCGCGCAGCCGCACGAGCTCGGCGAGGTCGGCCGGTCCGGCCTGCCGGAAGGTGAGCTCGGGCCCCTCCAGGAGGGCGGCGCGCAACGCGGCCGCCAACTCCTCGTCGACGTCCAGGAGCCGGGCGGCGTAGGCGCGCAGGGAGCCGTACCGCTCGGCGATCCGGGCGAGGAAGAGGCGCATCACCTCCGCGGGCGCCCGGCCGTAGTCGGGCCAGGTCAGCTCGCGGTCCGGGTGCGCGGCGCGCCAGTCGGCGACGAGCCGGTCGGTGGCGAGCCCGGTGAGGGTGAAGTCCTCGACCACGGCGGCCTCGGGCACGCCGAGGAGCGTCAGGACGAGGGCGGCGAGCAGCCCCGTGCGGTCCTTGCCGGACGCGCAGTGGAACACCAGGGGCCCCGAACCGTCCTCGGCGATCAGCTCCAGGGCCCGGCGCAGCTCCTTGACGCCGTCCTCGGCGACCTCCACGTACCGGTCGGCGAGATAGGGTGCGGCGGCCACGTCGGGGCCCAACGCGGCCTGGTCGTAGGGGCGGTGTTCGATGCTCAGGTTGTGGTAGGCGAAGGACGCGTGGTCCGGCACCCGGCCCTTCGCCTCGATCTCCCAGGGGTAGCGCAGATCGATGACCGTGCGGACACCCAGGCCGAGGAAGCGCTCCCAGTCGGCGTCCCGCAGCTTGCTCAGCGAGTCCGACCGGTACACCGTCCCCCACCGCACCGTACGGCCGTCCTCAGTGACGTAGCCCCCCAGGTCACGGAAGTTGTGCAGCCGGTCGAAAGGTATGTGTCTCTTCACAGTGCGGCAGCCTACGTCCGGGCGCGGCGCGCACGCCGCGACGAACGTCACCGCGCGCGGCGGGTGCCGCACGGGGCCGGGAAACCTGGACAAAGGAGCGCGCGTGCTGCATGGTGTCCGCCCCTGTCTGTCATGTCGCAAGGACACCGCCGCCCGCGGCGCGGAGGCTACCGGCCCCCGACCCGGACCGGCTCCGCGAGCCGGGGCACCTCGTCGAGCACGATGCCGAAGCGGGTGGCGTACGCCTCCAGGACCTCGGCGTCCGTGGAGAGTTCGGTGATCTGCGGCTCGCCGTCGAGCGGGGTGACGGTGAGCTTGCTGCCGCTGAGCGTGGTCCGGCCGGTGTCGGTGAGGATCGAGCACACCAGGGACCGGGTGAAGTGGGACTTCGGTGAGGTGCGGTGGTACCAGGCGCCGCCGGTGAAGTCGGCGAGCGCGCGCGGCCGCGGGTCGAGCAGGTACTGCGGCTCGCCGCCCATCAGGACGCGCAGGTCGCCCGCGGGCGTCTCGGCGACGCGGAAGGTGCCGGCGGGGTCGCTCTGGTCGCCGCGCTCGGCGGCGGCGAGCGGGTGGTGGCTGTGCTTGCCGAAGCCCACGTCGGCCAGCCAGTCGCCGCCGTCGGCGGTGCGCACGCGCAGCGCCATGTGGTCGTACGGGATGCCGAGGCGGTCCCCTTGGTAGACGCTGGCCTGGAGCATGTCGACCTCGAAGCCGAGGGCGGTGAGGAGGGCGGCGAAGGCCCCGTTGAGTTCGTAGCAGAACCCGCCGCGGCGGCCGTCGACGACCTTCGCGACGAGGTCCTCCTCGACGAGGTCGACCTCCACGCCCGCGTGGATGGCGAGGTTCTCGAAGGGCACGGTGCGCAGGTGCGCCAGGTGCAGGTCGCGCAGGGCCGCCGAGGTGGGGGCGGCGGGGCGCTCCGCGCCGATGCGGAGCAGATAGGCGTCGGTCCGTGAGGTGTCCATGGGCCAAGTCTCACGGGGCGTGACCGCCCGGGCCACCGGCCGCGGGACAGACCCGGGCCGTTCCTTTCGTCCTAGGTCTCCGGCGCCGCGAGTCCTAGGTCCGCGGACCCTGTGGCGATGATCGGTTCGTGGGTATAGTCGGCCGGGTCATGCGGCCCTCAGCACCGCGTGCGGACCGACGAAGGAGGTGAGCCCGTTGCGCGACCTGACCACTGACCGCACCGTCCGGGCCCTCCCGACCGCCGTCCGCGCCTGACCGTCAGACCGCCCGTTCCGTCTGACCGGTTCCCCGCACGGCCGCCGCGCAGGAGCGCCCGCTCGCCCGAGCACCCGCAGCACTCCTGAGCGAAGGAACCATGACCTCCACCGCACGCACCACCCCCACCCCCTTCCGCGTCGACGTGCCCGACGACGTCCTCGCCGACCTGCGCGCACGCCTGGCCCGCACCCGCTTCACCCCCGCGTCCGGCGCGACGCCCTGGGCGGCCGGAGCCGACCCGGCGCAGCTGCGTGACCTCGTCGCGTACTGGGCCGACGGCTTCGACTGGCGCGCGGCCGAAGCCGCGCTCAACGACTTCCCGCACTACACCGCCGAGGTCGCGGGCGCCCGCCTGCACTTCCTCCACGTGCGCGGGCGGCGCCCCGAGGGCGCGTCCGCGCCGCTGCCGCTGGTGCTGAGCCACGGCTGGCCGAGCAGTTTCGTGGAGATGCTCCGCGTCGCCCGGCGCCTCACCGACCCGGCCGCGTACGGCGGCGACCCCGCCGACGCCTTCGACGTCGTGATCCCCTCGCTGCCCGGCTTCCTGTACTCGGAGCCGCCCCGCGGGCCGTTCACGCGCCGGGGCGTCGCCGAGACGTGGCACTCCCTGATGACCGGGACGCTGGGCTACGAGCGGTACGGGGCCTTCGGCGGCGACATCGGCGGCGGCGTCACCCAGTGGCTCGGCGCGCTGTACCCGGACCACGTCGCCGGGGTGCACGTCACCTCCGCCGTGGTGAGCGCCGACTTCGAGAAGCACCCGCCGACCGCCGAGGAGCAGACGTACCTCGACGCGCTCGCCGCGTACGACCGCACCGACGGCGGCTACAGCGAGATCATGTGCACCCGGCCGGACACGGTCGCCGCCGCCCTGATCGACTCGCCCTCCGGGCTGCTCGCCTGGATCGTCGACAAGTACCGCGACTGGAGCGACTGCGACGGCGACGTCGCGCGGCGCTGGGACCGGGACACGCTCCTGACGGTGGCCACCCTGTACTGGGCGACGGCCAGCATCGGCACCTCGTTCCAGCAGTACTACGACTACCACCTGAACGAGATCCTGCCGCCCGTCACCGTGCCCGCGGCCGTCACGCTCAGCCACGAGCCGGCGTACGCGAACTATCCGCGGAGCCTCGCCGAGCGCGTCTTCGCCGACCTGCGGCACTGGCGCGAGCCACGGCGCGGCGGCCACTTCATGTCCCATGAGGAGCCGGACCAGGTGGCCTTGGAACTGCGCGCGTTCTTCGGCCCGCTGAGGCCGGGGGCCTGACGCGGCGGGCGCGGCCCGCCGGACCCCGGCGGGCCGCGCCGACGCGCCGCGGGGGCGGCACGGGCGGATGAGGAAAGCCGGAGCAACGGGGCGATATAGGCTGTACGTTCTGTTTCTTATCGCTCACGACGCACTCGGAGAGTTATCTGTGACCGCAGTGATCGCCCCGTCCGCCCCGGCTGACCCGTCGGCCGGTCCCGCCCCGGCCACCGACGCGCCCCTGGACGTACGCGATGACGTGCAGGAGACCGCGCCGACCGCACCGGAGGCCGGACAGGACGGCGCGTACGAGGCCGCACGCGAGCTCGTCGCGCGCGACGCCCGTGAGTTCGGTGTGTACGCGCGCACCGGAGGCTGGACGTTCGGCCTGAAGGTGGCGCGCAGCGTGCGGCCCGGCGGGCAGTCGGCGGCGGAGACGCCGAAGGCGTCCGCGAAGGAGTTCGGCGAGCTCGCCGGGTGCTCCGCCGAGCGCGTCATGCGCTTCTACAAGGCCTGGGACCGGGCCGCCGACGACGGGCTGGTGCCGCACTTCGAGGAGCTGGCGCCGGGCCAGGAGGTCGAGCTGCCGGACGCCGACGTCTGGCTCACCTACTACGTGCCGCGCTCCAGCGCGTCCTCCGCGCGCGGCACCGCGATCATGGCAGCCGCCGAGGCCGAGGGCATCCGCCCGACCAAGGCCCTGGAGGTCGCCGAGAACCCCACGGCGCTGCGCGCCGCGATCCTCGCCGACCCGTCCACCGCGCAGGCCGCCCGGCACGCGCTGCTGGACCGGATCAAGGAGGACCCGGTCCTCCAGGTCGACCTGGCCCGTGACATCGCCCGCACCGACGACCTGAAGAAGGCCGTCGCGGGCGAGGCCAGGGCCGCCGACCGCATCGAGTACGTCCGCAAGATCGCCGAGGAGGGCCAGGTCAGGACCCCCGCGGGACAGACCATCGACGCTCCGGCCGAGCTGCGCGAGGAAGCCGAGCGGCATCTGTCCCTGATCGACGAGCTGGAGCCCGAGGAGGCCGGGGAGTGGGCCTCGGAGGCCTACGACACGGTGAAGACCCTCGTGGCCGAGACCGTCGAGGCGGACCCGGAGCTGCGCGTCCAGGAGCGGCGGACGAAGTTCTACAGCAGCCTCCAGAAGGCGACGAAGGTCTTCGAGGAGCTGACCCTCGACGACGCCGCCGACTTCGGCGACATCTACGAGGACGACATGGTCCAGCGCCTCGAAGAGCTCCAGGAGGCCATCGGCACCTGCCTGACGGCGCTGCGCAAGGCCTCGCAGACGGGCTGACGCACCACCTGACGGGGCCCGGCGGGGCCGGGCCCCGTGCTCACCGCGCGGCCGCGATCAGCGCCTTCGTCGCGCGGGCCGCGTGCGCGGCGGGACCGGGGGCGCGGTCGATCCCCGCGCTCACCATCGCGCCCTCGGCCAGCAGGAACAGCTGCTCGGCCAGCTCGCCGGGCAGCCCCGCGGCCGCCACGAGCGCGGCCAGATACTCCTTGAACGCCCCCTTGTGCAGGCGCACTTGGCGGGCCACCGGCTCGGACGTCGCGCCGAGCTCCCCGTACGAGTTGATCCAGGCGCAGCCGCGGAAGCCGGGCTCGGCGAACCACTCGCCCAGCCAGTCGAACACCGCGAGCAGCCGCCGCTCGGGATCCTCGTGCCGCTCCACGTGCGCGGCGAGCTGCCGGCGCCAGCGCGCGTCCCGTCGCTCCAGATAGGCCTCGACGAGCCGCTCCTTCGAGGGGAAGAGCTGGTAGAGGCGCTTCAGCGAGACGCCCGAAGCGGAGCGGATGTCGTCCATGCCGACGGTCTGCACGCCGCGCCGATAGAAGAGTTCCTCGGCCGCGTCCAGCGCCTTTTCCCTGGCGACGGTGGTGTCCATTGGCCAAAGACTACCGCTGAGAACCATCGTTCTCTATGCTGGTGCGCGTCGCCGGAGAACGAGCGTTCTCCAAGGGGTGGCGACGACGAGAGGAGCCCGCCATGACGGCACGTCCGCCGTTCCCGCCGTTCGACGAGGCCACGGCCCGGCAGAAGGTCCAGGCCGCCGAGGACGCGTGGAACACCCGCGATCCCGAGCGCGTCGCGCTCGCCTACACCGAGGACTCGGTCTGGCGCAACCGCGACCGGTTCGTCACCGGCCGCGCCGAGATCGTGGAGTTCCTGCGCGACAAGTGGTCCAGGGAGCGGGAGTACGCGCTGCGCAAGGAGCTGTGGGACTTCCACGGCAACCGCATCGCGGTGCGCTTCCAGTACGAGTCCCAGGACGCGAGCGGACAGTGGTGGCGCGCCTACGGCAACGAGCTGTGGGAGTTCACCGAGGAAGGCCTCATGGCACGCCGCGAGGCCAGCATCAACGACGTGCCGATCACCGCGGCGGAGCGCCGCATCTTCGGCCCCCGGAGCGAGGCGGAGCGCGGCGCCCCGCTCCCCGTCCGGTAGTGCGGGAACCGGGCCGGGCGCCGGGCCCGGCGCTCACCCGGTGCCCGCGCCGAGCGGCCCGGCGCCCCGGCGCGGCGGCGGTACCGGAGAGGAGCGGAAGGGGGACGACCAGACTTCCTCCCCCGACGGCAATCGATTGCGGGCCACTTGGGGCTCTGCGCGCATCCGCCCCTTGTCGCGGGCGAGCCGGACTCCCCACAATCGGTTGCGCACGGCAGGCCCACGGCGTTTCCGTGAACTCTCCCGAGCCCAGGAGCGCGCCCATGCGCCACCGCTCACTGACCGTCGGCGTGTTCAGCCCGTCCGTCCTGCTGCGCGTGGCGCGGGCGTCCGGGCTGTTCGACCAGCACGGTCTGACCGTCACCGAAGTGCCGTGCGCCTCCTCGCCCGCGCAGTTCCGCGACCTGTTCGACGGCGCGGTCGACGCCGCGTTCACCAGCCCCGACAACGTCATCGCGTACCGCTTCGTGTCCGACAACCCGCTCGGGCACACCGGCGACGCCCGCATCCTCGCCGCCCTGGACCGGGGCCTCGGCCTCGGCGTGTACGCCGCGCCCGGCGTCAAGGGGCCCGACGAACTGCGCGGCGCCGCGGTCGGCGTGGACGTGCCGGACTCCGGATTCGCCTTCGGCCTGTACGCCGTCCTGGAGTCGCTCGGCCTCAAGGCGCCCAGCGGGGGCCCCGGCGACTACGAGGCCGTCCCCCTCGGCTCGACGCCCCGCCGCCTGGCCGCGCTGCTCGACGGCCGGTGCGCGGCCACCCTCCTCGGCGCGGGCAGCGACCTGCGCGCGGAGGCCGCGGGGGCGGTGCGCCTCGCCGGGCTCACCGAGGTGTGCGGGCCCTACCTGGGCACCGTGCTGACTGCCGTGGGGCCGCGCCGCGCGCAGGCCGCGCACGCGCTGAGCTCGGCGCTCGCGCAGACGTCCCGGCTCATCGTCTCCGGCGTGCTCGACCGCCTCGTCCTGGAGCAGACGCGCGCCGCCCTCGCCCTGCCCGACGACCTCGCCGCCCGGTACGCGGCGCGCCTGCGGGACCCCGCCGACGGACTCGTCCCCGACGGCGCCGCCGACCGCGCGGCCCTGGACACCGTGCTCGGCCTGCGCCTGCGCTACCGACCCGGCGACCCGGCCCCGGCCACCGCGCTCGACCCCGCCCGCGGCCTGCTCGACCCGCAGGCGTGCTGAGACCGCGCCCGGTCCGCCTGCGCGACGTGGCCGACACCGCGGGCGCGCACCCGGCCACCGCGTCCCGTGCCCTCAACCCCGCGACCCGCGCCCGGGCCACCGCGGCCACCGCCCGCCGCGTGCTGCGCGCCGCCGAGGACCTCGGCCACCGCCCCGACCCGATCGCCCGCAGCCTGAAGACCGCGCGCTCGCACACCGTGGGCCTGGTCGTCCCCGACCTCACCCACCCCTGCTGCCCGCCCCTCGTGCGCGGCATCGAGAGCGTCCTGGAACCGGCGGGCCACCACGCCTGGATCGTCGACACCCCCCACGACCCGCGGCGCGAACGCGCCCAGGTCGACTCGCTGCGCTCCCGGCAGGCCGACGGGCTCGTCGTCGCCACCGCGCCGCGCGAGCACCCGCGGCCGCGCGCCCTGCACGCCGTCCGCGACCTCGGGCTCGCCGAGGCCGCGCGCATGCTCCTCGACTGCGTGGCGGGCCCGCCGGTCCCTCCCCCCTCCAGGGACCGGCGGCGGCCCCGGCCTCACGCGCCCTTGGGCAGCCCCTGCGGATTGACCTCCGAGGTGCGCACGGCCTCGTCCGCGAGCCCCCAGTGGGCGAGGACCTTGCCGTAGGAGCCGTCCTCGATGAGGTGCTGGAGCGCCTTGTGGAGCGCCTCGACGAGGCCGTTGTCCTTCTTCGTGGTGGCGGCGATCTTGCCTTGGAGGTGGTCGCCCGCGCCCGAGAAGGTGCCGATGACCTCGGACTTGCCGGTGCTCGACGCGTGGTAGGCGGCGACCGGGTTGGGGCCGAGGTAGGCGTCGATGCGGCCGGAGCCGAGCGCCAGGTAGTAGTCGCTGGTGTTCTGGAAGTACTTGATCTCGGTGGCCTTCCGGCCCGCCTTCACGTTCTGCCTGCTCCAGTCGACGAGCAGCTTCTCCTGGTTGGTGCCGGACGAGACCCCGATGACGCGGCCCGCCACGTCCTTCGGCCCCTTGACCTTCCAGCCGCGCCCCTTCCTGGCCTCGAAGGCGATGGTGTCCAGGCGGTAGGTGGCGAAGTCGTACTTCTCCTTGCGCTCCTCGGTGACGGTGATGTTGCTGAAGCCGACGTCGTACTTGCCGCTGTCCAGGCCGACGAAGATGTTCGCCCAGTCGACCGCGTGCGAGCGCACCTTCAGGCCGAGCACGTCGGCGACCAGGTGGGCGATGTCGGTCTCCACGCCGATGACGGTCTTGTCGTCGGTGGCGTAGAACGTCAGCGGCGGTACGGAGCCCGCGGACGCGACCACGTCGAGCGTGCCGCGGGAGCGGACGCGGTCGGGCACGAGGCGGGCGATCGCGTCCACCTTCCGCGCTCTGAGGCGCTTCTGATCGGGACTCAGGTCGATCTTCGCGCCCTTGGCGCCGGGCCGTGCGCGGGCGGCCGGGCCCGTCTCGTCGTCGGCGGAGGCGCCGCAGGCGGCGGTGGTCAGGGCGAGGGCGGAGGCGAGCGCGAAGGCGAGCGTGGCGCGGCGGCTGACGGGCGCGGGCATGGTGGTGCTCCTCGGGGCGATGCGGGGAGGGGGCCAGGGGGACGGAGAGGACGGAGGGCCGGAGGCCGGGGCGGGGTGCGCGGGGGTCACAGGACCTTGGAGAGGAACGCCTTGGTGCGCTCGTGCCGCGGGTGGTCGAGGACGTCCCGGGGCGGGCCCTGCTCGACGACCACGCCGTCGTCCATGAAGACCACGGTGTCGGCGACCTCGCGGGCGAAGCCGATCTCGTGCGTGACGACGATCATCGTCGTACCGGCCCGGGCCACGTCCTTGATGACGTCCAGGACCTCCCCGACGAGCTCCGGGTCGAGCGCGGACGTCGGCTCGTCGAAGAGCAGCACCTGCGGGTCGAGGGCGAGCGCGCGGGCGATCGCCACGCGCTGCTGCTGACCGCCCGACAGCTGCCGGGGGTAGGCGTCGGCCCGGTCGCCGAGCCCCACCCGGTCGAGCAGCGCCCGCGCCCGGTCCTTCGCCTCCGCGCTCGGGCGGCGCAGCGCCGAGACGGGCGCCTCGGTGATGTTCTCCAGGACGGTCAGGTGCGGGAAGAGGTTGAAGTTCTGGAAGACGAAGCCGATCCGGGTGCGCTGGCGCAGGATCTCCCGCTCCTTGAGCTCGTACAGCTTGTCGCCGCGCCGCCGGTAGCCGATCAGCTCGCCGTCGATGCTGACCGAGCCCCGGCTGAGCTTCTCCAGGTGGTTGATGGCGCGCAGGAGCGTGGACTTGCCGGAGCCGGAGGGGCCGATGACCACGGTGACCTCACCGGCGCGCACCTGGAGGTCGATGCCGCGCAGCACCTCGTGCGCGCCGAAGCTCTTGTGGACGCCGCGGACGTCGACCATCACGGGGGCGGTGCTCATCGCTTCTCCCGAAGGGGGGTGAGGGGGTGAGAGGACGACGTGAGAGTGCGGGCGAAGGCGCGGGCGCGCTGGAGCGGCGTCGGCGGGGGAGTGCGGTCCGCGCCGCGCGCGAAGTGCCGCTCCACGTAGTACTGGACGATCGACAGGAGCGTGGTCAGGACGATGTACCAGACCGTGGCGACCATGAGCAGCGGCACCACCCGGCCGTTGCGGCCGTAGATCACCTGCACCTGGTAGAAGAGCTCGCCGATCGCCATCACCGAGACGATGGACGTGCCCTTGAACAGCGAGACGATCTCGTTGGCGGCGTTCGGCAGCACCGAGCGCATCGCCTGCGGAAGGACGATCCGGCGCAGCTGCCGCAGCCGGGGGATGCCGAGCGCGGCCGCCGCCTCCAACTGGCCCGGCTCGACGGCGAGGAAGCCGCCGCGCAGGATCTCGGCGGCGTACGCGGCCTGGTGCAGCGCGAGCCCGATGACGGCGGCGGACATCGCCCCGACCAGGTGCATCGTGCCGAAGCTCCACACGACGGGCCCGAAGGGGATGCCGATCCCCAACTCCTCGTACAGATACGCCAGGTTGAACCAGAACAGCAGCTGCACGATCAGCGGGATGGAGCGGAACGCCCAGACGTACAGCCAGGCCACGCCGGAGAGCAGCGGGCTGCTGGAGAGGCGCATCAGGGCGACGACCAGACCGAGCGCGAAGCCGAGCGCCGTGCCGTACACGGTCAGTTGCAGGGTCACCCAGACCGCGCGGAGCACGCTGTCGGCGGTCAGGTAGCGGAAGAAGACCTCCCACTCCCAGGCGGGGTTGGTGAGGAGCCCGTGGGCGAACTGGACGGCCAGGACCAGGACGGCGGCCCCGGCGGCCCAGCGCCAGTAGTGCCGGGCCGGGACGACCTTCGGCTCGGCGGGGGCCGGGGGTCCGGCGCCGTCGGCCGGGAGCGCGGGGGCCGCCGCCGAGGGCGGCGCGGCGGAGGTCATCCCGCCACCGCCAGGCGGCTCAGGGTGTGCTCCAGCGTCTGCGGCCCGCGCGCGGCGCCCTCGCGGTCGCGCTTGGCGACCTCCTCGCGGACGATCGGGATGACGTACCGGCCGAAGTCGACGGCGTCGTCGAGCAGGTCGTAGCCGCGCGCGGACAGGATGTCCACGCCGAGGTCGTAGTAGTCGAGCAGGGCCTGGGCGACGGTCTCCGGGGTGCCGACCAGGGCGTTGGAGTTACCCGCGCCCCCGGTGGCGGCCGCGGTCGGCGTCCACAGGGCGCGGTCGAAGCGCTCGCCCTGCTCGGCGATGGCGACGAGCCGCTGCGAGCCGGTGTTCTCCGGCGCGTCGAAGGAGCGGCGCCGCGTCAGGGTCTGCCCGCCCGCGCGGCGCTCCCGGATCGCGCCCACCGTGCGGTGCGCCTTCTCCCAGGCCAGTTCCTCGGTCGGCGCGATGATGGGCCGGAACGCCACCTGGATGCGCGGCACGTCGGCGCGCCCGGCCGCGCGTGCGGCCCGGGTGACCTCCTCGATCTGCTGGGCGGTCTCGGCCAGCGGCTCGCCCCAGAGGCAGTAGATGTCGGCCTCGGCCCCGCCCGCGGCGTACGCGGCGGGCGACGAACCGCCGAACGAGACGCCCGGGTGCGGCTGTTGCACCGGGAAGACGTCGCTGACGAAGTCCTGGAAGCGGTAGTGCGCGCCCTCGTGGTCGAAGGCCTCGTGCCGCGTCCACACCTTCTTGACGATCTCGATGTACTCGCGGGTGCGGGCGTAGCGCTCGTCCTTGCTCAGCGTGTCGCCCTCCCGGCGCTGCTCGTGGTCGTTGCCCCCGGTGATGAAGTGGACGGTCAGACGCCCGTCGCTGACCTGGTCGAGCGTCGCGAACGTCCGTGCCGCGTACGTCGGGTACGACACGTTCGGCCGGTGCGCGAGCAGGATCTGCAGCGACTCGACCTTCGCCGCGAGGTAACCGGCGGTGGCCGCGGGGATCGGCGATCCGGAGCCGTAGGCGAAGAGCACCCGGTCCCAGCCGTGGTCCTCGTGGGCCCGGGCGAGCCGCAGCGTGTACTGCTTGTCGAAGGCGGCACCGGAGCGGGGCCGGGTCTCCGAGCCGTCGTTGGTCGCGGCGATACCGAGGAACTCCACGGGCATGGCGAGCCTTTCGTACGTGGGATGAGCAGAAGGAGCCCGTCCGGCGCTTGAGGACAAGGCCCGAAGGGCCGGTCAACGCCCGACGAGGGTCAGGGGGAAACATGCGTCAGGCGACCGATGCAGCCCGTCCGGCGCTTGAGGACGAGGCCCGAAGGGCCGATTACCCGCGCAGGGCGCCCACGCCGGGACACGCGGTGGAACACACCCGACAGAGGTCGATGTGCTCGCGTGAGACCAGCGGCTGCGAGGACGGCATACGAACAGTTGAGCACCGGACTTTCGGCGTCGTCAACGGGCACCGGGACGCTGTCGGAGCGCCGCCACACGCTGTTCACACGGGCGTAGCGCCGGGACGGGCCCCCTCGGCCGGGTGTCCGGATGTGACAGGGAATCGTCATTGCGGTCATCGGGGGAGCGGGTGAGCATGGGGACATGCCCCTTCCCCACCGGGTCGTCATCGCGGTCTTCCCCGATGTCGACCTCCTCGACGTCACCGGCCCGGCCGAGGTGTTCGCGCTGGCCAACCGGGAGACGGCGGGCCGCGCCGGATACGAGGTCCGCCTCGCCGGACCGACCGCCGGAGCGGTCCGGACGTCGGCCGGGGTGCGGCTGCTCACCGACGTGGCCTTCGACGACGTCGGCGACCGGGTGGACACGCTGCTGGTGCCGGGCGCGGTCGACATGACCGACGACGGCCCCGTGGCCCGCATCGACACCACCGTCGTGGAGTGGGTGAGGACCACCGCTCCGCACGCCCGGCGGGTGGCGTCCGTCTGCGTGGGCGCCCATCTGCTGGCCGCCGCGGGGCTCCTGGACGGTCTGACGGCGACCACCCACTGGTCGACCGCCGCCCAGCTCGCGGCCGACCACCCGGACGTCACGGTCGACCCGGACCCCATCTTCGTCCGGGCCGACCGCGGCCGGCTGTGGACCGGGGCGGGCATCAGTGCCTGCCTGGACCTGGCGCTCGCCCTGGTCGCCGAGGACCAGGGCGAGCAGACCGCCCTCGCGGTGGCCCGCCAGCTCGTGGTCTACCTCAAACGGCAGGGCGGCCAGAGCCAGTTCTCCGTGCCGCTGCGCCGCTCCGGCACCAGCCGCAGGGACATCGACGAGCTGCGGCTGTGGATCGCCGACCACCTCGACGAGGACCTGTCAGCGGGGGCCCTGGCCGCTCGGATGTGCCTGAGCGAGCGGCACTTCGCCCGCGTCTTCGCCCAGGAGACGGGCACCAGCCCCGCCGCCTACGTCGAGGGCGTCCGCATCGAGGTCGCCCGGCGGCTCCTCGAAACGACGGACTGCCCGCTCGACCGGGTCGCGGCGGCCGCGGGGCTCGGCTCGGTCGAGACCCTGCACCGGGCCTTCCGGCGGCAGCTGGCCACCACCCCGGCGGCCTACCGCCGCCGCTTCCGTACCAGGACCGCCTGACCCCTTCCTTCCCTCCTCTCCATCGGCACGGACGCCGGGCCGCGGCCGCGGCCTGCCCTGCCCTGCCCTGCCCGAAAACCCGAAGAAAGGCTCCCTCATGAGCACCAGTCACCCCGCCATGACCCTGCGCGACGTGATCGGCCTGGACAACCAGCCGCCCCGCCTTGCCGACTCCGCCCTGATAATGATCGACTTCCAGAACACCTACCGCACCGGCGTCATGGCCCTGGACGGCGCCGAGAAGGCCCTCGCGGCGGGCGCGCGGCTCCTGGAGCGCGCCCGCGCCGCGGGCATCCCGGTCGTGCACATCGTCAACGACGGCGGTGAGGGCACTCCGTACGACATCCGCGCCCACATCGGGTCGATCAGCGACGAGGTCGCCCCCGTGGCCGGGGAGCCCGTCGTGGTCAAGCAGGTCCCCAACGCCTTCCACGCCACCGACCTGGAGCAGGTCCTGCGCGCCGCGGGCGTCGAGCCGGGCGAGGGCCGCGACCTCGTGCTGGCCGGGTTCATGACCCACATGTGCGTCACGTTCACCGCCCAGGGCGCCTTCACCCTCGGCTACCGGCCCACCGTCGTCGCCGAGGCGACCGCCACCCGGGCGCTCGCCGCCCCGGACGGCACGGTCCTGCCCGCCGCCGCCCTTCAGGACGCCGCCCTGACCACCGTCACCGATCTGTTCGGCGTCGTCGTGCCCACCGTGGAGGACCTCCGCGACTGAGCCCGCCGCCCTGCACCGGGCGGCGTTCCGGCCCCGGTTCGCCGGATGTGTTCCTCCGGCGGCCCGGGGCCGCTCCGCGGGGGTACGGGCCCCTCGGCGTGCGGGCCGGTGCTCATCGCGGCAGCCCGTCGAGGATCAGCCCCGGCGTGAAGTCGAAGCGGTCGTGGCCGGTGCCCGAGGCCAGGGCGCTCGCGTGGTGCGCGGTGTGCACCGCCGTGGTCGGGCTGCTCGTGCTGGTGTGGACCACGGCGTACCGGGGCTCCGGCGTGACCCTCTGGAGGCTGGCCCTGTCCTTGTTTCTGACGGGCTTCGGCTCCGGCCTGGTGTTCGTGCCGGTCTTCGGCTTCGTCCTCGGCGAGGCCGCCGCCGGGGCCACCGCCGAGGAGGCCGCCGAGGAGGCCGGAACCGGCGCCGGGATGCTGCCCAAGAAGGCCCCGCAGGCGCACGGTTGACCACGAGGCGCTGCCTTCCTTCAGACCTGCCCGGGGATCACGAACAGCGCCCACGTCGCGAGCGGGGCGACGAGCGTCATCGACATGCCCCAGCGCATCAGGGCGCCGAAGATCTGGGAGCGCTGTTCCTCGGGGGCGTTGGCGGTGACCAGGGCCCCGCTGGTGGAGAGCGGGGAGGAGTCGACCACCGAGGAGGAGATGGCCAGGGCGATGATGAGGCCGATGGCGCTGACCTGACCGTCCATCAGGAAGGGGACGGCGAGGGGGATGAGGGCGCCGAGGATGCCGGTGGTGGAGGCGAAGGCGGAGACCACGGCGCCGACGACGCAGATCAGCAGGGCGCCCAGGAGCGGAGAGTCGATCCTGGCGACGCTGTCGCCGAGCCACTCGATGGTGCCCATGCGCTCCATGACGCCGACGAAGGTGACGACGCCGCAGACGAGGAGCACGGTGGACCAGGCGCAGCGGTCGACGGCCCCCTTGGCGGCGTCGGGGTCGACCAGGGTGAGGACGACCACGACGGTCAGGGCCATGAGCCCGACGTTCCACTCCCAGAAGAGCGCGCCCGCGACCATGCCGAGCAGCCCGAGCAGGGTCAGGGAGCGGGAGACGTCGAGGCCGGGCGCCACGACCGGCTTCGCGAGTGCGACGGTCGCGGTGACGGTGCCGCCCGCGGGCGCCGTGCCCGGGGGCGTCGCGCCGACGGGGCCCGGCGAGGCGCCCCCGGACTCGGCGGGCCCGGCGGGACCGGCGGCGATGTCGGGTCCGACGGATCCGGCCGTCGCGGCGCCGTCCGCCGCCCCGGTGTCCCGCGCGCGCCGCCCGAGCAGCTGCCGCCCGCCGAACATGAAGTACGCGACGACGCTGAGCGCCACGCTGAACAGGAACGTCATGGCGAACAGGAGCGCGGGACTGCTCGGCAGGTGGTTGCGCTCGACCACGCCGTTGGTGATGGAGCCGTAGACGCTGGCGGGCGAGAAGCCGCCCGCGCAGCCCCCGTTGGCCACGAGCAGGCCCATGAGCAGCGGGCGGATGCCGTAGCGGGCGCACAGGCTCATGCCGATGGGGGCGATGACGCCGACCGCAGCGGGCACCACGGCGCCGACCGCGGTGAGCGCGGCGGTGATGAGGAACATGACCCAGGGGATGAGGGCGATGCGGCCGCCCACGGCCTTGGTCGCGGCGTGGACGAGCCATTCGATGGTGCCGTTGTTCTTGGCGATGGCGAACAGGAAGGTGACGCCCACGAGGACGACGAAGAGGTCCCCGGGGAAGCCCCCGAAGACAGCGTCGGCGTTCTCGTCGGCGACGGTGGAGCCGACGGCGAACGCCGCGACGAGCGCGAGCGCTCCCATGTGGACGGAGGTGAAGGTGGCGACGGCGAAGACGAGCACCAATGCGCCGATCGCGATGAGATGGTCTGTCATGACACGTCCTCGCCTTCGGACTGCGGCCGAGTAGCGGATGGAGGGTCACGTGCGTGGACGTGCGGATGCGACTCCGGGGCGTCGTGGGGCGGAGAGGGGTGGTCTTGAGTGTCGTAGGGCGTGTGAGATGACGGGCACACCGGGCCTGAGTATCCGCAGCACGGACTCTGAGTTCCGCTATGCGGAACTCGCAGGGCGACGTTGGCGAGTATGTGACGGGTGTCACGGCCCGTCAAGGGGGTGCGCGGACATCGCTTTCGCGGCGCTCGGACGGTGCGGACCCGCCGTCTCCGCGGCCCTCAGGCGGTGCGGGGCTCCTCGTATCCGAGTGCCGCGCTGATCTCGCGGGCCGCGGCCCGCACGTGCACGCCCAGGTCCTCGAGGCGCTTTCGGTCGCAGCGGCTGGCGGGCAGATTGATGCTCATGCTGGCCACGGGCGTGCCGTCCGGGCCGAGGATCGCCGCGGCCACCGCCGCGACGTCGGTGCGCCACTCGCCCTCGTTGAGCGCGTAGCCGCGGGCGTGGATCGCGGCCAGTTCGGCGCGCAGCGCGTCCGGGTCGTCGATCGTGGCCTCGGTGAACCGGGTCAGGCCGTCCGCGACGTACCGGTCGACGGCCTCGGGGGAGCGGGCCGCGAGGATGGCCTTGCCGTTGGCGGAGGCGTGGCCCGACAGGTGCTGGCCGAGCGGGAGCACGATCCGCACCGGCTGGGCCGTCTCCAGGCGCTCGACCAGGACGACCCGGTCGCCCTCCGGCACCGCCAGGTGCACGGTCTCGTCGACCGTGCGGCGCAGCTCCTCCATCACCGGCACCGCCACGTCCCGCAGCCCCAGCTCGCCCGTGGCCTGCCGCCCGACGAGCAGCGCCTTCGTGGTGAGGGTCCAGCGGGTGGGCGGGGTGCCCGTCTGTCTGATCCAGCCCGCGGTGCGCAGCGTGCCGAGCGCGCGCTGCACGGTGCTCTTCGGCAGCTCCATGGCCCGCGCGAGCTCGGCGACCCCGACGGGCTGGCGCGTCGCCAACTCCTCAAGTACGCGCAGGGTGTTGAGGACGTTCTGCATGGGTTCCCCCGAAGGTCTGGTGTCGGTGCGCCCGGTGGGCTCCGTGTCGGCCCGCTCCCAGGGTGGCGCATGGACCGGCCTCAACGGCGGCGTGCGGCAGCACCGTTGACCGTCGTCAGCCGTCGCCCCTATGCTCCACCGTGCCGCATCACGATACGCTGTGCCGCTTCACGGCACAAGTGTGGAGGGGAGATTCGCGCGATGACCGTCAGGACCGGCCGTCACTTCCTGCAGATTCCCGGACCCACCAACGTTCCCGACCGCGTTCTGCGCGCCATGGCCGCGCCCACCCTCGACCACCGGGGCCCCGAGTTCGCCGAGCTCACCCACCGGGTGCTCGACGGCCTCAAGCCCGTGTTCGACACGACGTCCCCGGTGGTCGTCTACCCCTCGTCGGGCACCGGCGCCTGGGAGGCGGCCCTGGTCAACACGCTCAGCCCCGGCGACCGCGTGCTGTGCTTCGAGACCGGCCACTTCGCCACCCTGTGGCGGGACATGGCCGAATCCCTCGGCCTGGAGGTGGAGTTCGTGCCCGGCGACTGGCGGCACGGCGCCTCGCCCGAGGCCGCCGCCGACCTCCTCGCCGCCGACCCGGCCCACCGGATCAAGGCCGTCTGCGTGGTGCACAACGAAACCTCGACCGGCGTCACGAGCCGCGTGCCGGAGATCCGTGCCGCCCTGGACGCCACCGGGCACCCCGCCCTGCTCCTGGTCGACACCGTCTCCTCGCTCGCCTCGATCGAGTACCACCACGAGGCGTGGGGCGTCGACGTGACCGTCACCGGCTCGCAGAAGGGCCTCATGCTGCCGCCCGGCCTCGGCTTCAACGCGGTCAGCCCCAAGGCGATCGAGGCGTCCCGCACCGCCCGGCTGCCCAGGTCGTACTGGGACTGGGCGCCGGTCCTCGGCGCGAACGCCGCCGGGTTCTTCCCGTACACGCCCGCCACCAACCTCCTCTACGGCCTGGAGGAAGCTCTGCGCATGCTCGCGGAGGAGGGCATCGAGCAGGTCTGGGCCCGACACGCCCGGCACGCCGCCGCCACCCGGGCCGCCGTGCGCGGCTGGGGACTCGACGTGCTGTGCGCCGACGACCGGGAGCACTCCGGCTCGCTGACCGCCGTGCTCCTGCCGGACGGCCAGGACGCCGACGCCGTACGGAAGATCGTCCTGGAGCGGTTCGACATGTCGCTCGGCACGGGCCTCGGGCGGCTCGCGGGCAAGGTCTTCCGCATCGGCCACCTCGGTCACTTCAACGACCTCACCCTCGCCGGGACCCTCGCCGGAGTGCAGATGGGCCTGGAGCTCGCCGGGATCCCGGTCGGCTCCGAAGGGCTCGCCGCGGGGCTCGACCACCTCCGCACGGCCTGACCCCCGGGCGCGGGTCCGCCGCACCGGCGGACCCGCGCCGTCCCCCTCGCACGTCCCCGTACTCCCTTCGCCCCCGGAGCGTGTCGTATGACGTCCAGCATCGAGAGCACGGAGGCCGAGCGTGACGAGCTCGGCGGCGAACTCGCCCGGCGGCTCAGCGCCGACCTCGACGGCGAGGTCCGCTTCGACTCCGTGAGCCGCCATCTGTTCGCCCGTGACGCCAGCATGTACGCCATCACCCCGCTCGGCGTCGTCTTCCCCCGGCACGCCGACGACGTGCGGGCCGCCGTCGCCGCGGCCGTCGAGCACGGCGTGTCCGTCGTGCCGCGCGGCGCGGGGACGAGCCTCGCCGGGCAGACCACCGGGCCCGGCATCGTCCTCGACCTCTCCCGCCACATGCGCCGCATCGTCGCGCTCGAACCGGAGGGCCGCACCGCCCTCGTCGAACCGGGCGTCGTCCAGGACCAGTTGAACCGCGCCGCCGCCCCGCACGGCCTGATGTTCGGCCCCGACACCTCCACCAGCAACCGCGCCACCGTCGGCGGCATGATCGGCAACAACTCGGCGGGCAGCGGCTCCCTGCGCTACGGCATGACCATCGACCACGTGCGCGCCCTGGACGTGGTGCTCTCCGACGCGACGAGCACGCACCTGGCGCCGCTCACCGCCGCGGAACACGCGAGCCGCGCCGGGCTCGACACCCTGGACGGCCGCATCCACCGCGAACTGCCCCGGCTCGTCGCCGCCCACGCCGACGCCATCGCCGACGGCTTCCCGCAGCACTGGCGGCGCGCGGGCGGCTACCGCCTGGACCGGCTGGCCCGCGAGGACACACCCTTCGACCTGGCGAAGTTCGTCGTCGGCTCCGAAGGCACCCTGGCCGTCACCACCCGGGCGCTCGTGGACCTCGTACCGAAACCGGCGCACACGGTCTTCGCCGTCGGCCACTTCACCTCGGTCGCCGGGGCCATCGAGGCCACCCAGGACGCGCTCGCCTGCGACCCCGCGGCCGTCGAGCTGATGGACCGCACGATCCTCGACCTGTCCCGGCAGAAGATCGAGTACGCCTCCCTCTCCACGGTCCTCGAAGGCGATCCGGACGCGCTGCTCTTCGTGTCGTTCACCGGTGACGACGAGCGCGAACTGCGCGGCAGCCTGGACCGGTTGACGGCCCTGTGGAAGCGGCACGGCCACGGCTACCACACCCTCAGGGCCGTCGCCGCCGCCGACCGGACGGCTCTGATGAAGGTCCGCAAGTCCAGCCTCGGACTGCTCATGGCCGCGAGCGAGGGCACCAAGCGGCCCCTGGCGTTCATCGAGGACACCGCCGTCGACCCCGTCCACCTGCCCGCGTACACCGCCCGGCTGAAGAAGGTCCTCGACCGGCACGGCCTCACCGCGGGCTTCTACGGCCACTGCTCGGTGGGCTGTCTGCACATCCGCCCGTTCCTCGACGTCACCGACCCCCAGCAGCGCAGGACCATGCGCGAGGTCGCCGAGGAGATCAAGGACCTCGTCACCGAGTACGGCGGCGTCAACTCCAGCGAGCACGGCGACGGCCTGGCCCGCAGCGAGTTCAACCGCGAGCTGTTCGGCGACGCGCTGTACGAGGCCATGCGGCAGGTCAAGGGCCTCTTCGACCCGGACGACCGGCTCAACCCCGGCAAGATCGTCGATGCCCCCGCCATGACCGAGCACCTGCGCGACGCGGCGCTGCCGCCCGCGCCCGGCCTGCGCACCCGGCTCGACTTCGAGGTGGCGGGCGGGATGCGCGCGGCCGCCGACCGCTGCATGAACATCGGCCTGTGCCGCAAGTCCGGCACCGGCGCCATGTGCCCCTCCTACATGGCCACGCGCAACGAGGAGGACTCCACCCGGGGCCGCGCGGGCGCCCTCGTCCAGGCCCTCTCGGCACCCGACCCGCACGCCGCGCTCGGCGACGAGCGGCTGCACGAGGTCCTCGACCTCTGCCTGATGTGCAAGGCGTGCAAGAGCGAGTGCCCCCTCGGCGTGGACATGGCCTCACTGAAGGCGGAGGCCCTCGCCCACCGCCACGACGAGCACGGGATCCCGCTGCGCTCCCGGGTCTTCGGGGCGATCCGCACCCTCAACCGCCTCGGCTCGGCCACCGCCCCGCTCTCCAACCTGCCCGGCCGCTTCCCGCTCCTGCGCCGCCTGCTCGACCGCACCCTCGGCATCACCCGCCACCGCCCGCTGCCGCGCTACGCCCGCCGCAACCTCGTGCGCTGGTTCGGCCGCCGCACGCCCGCCGCGACGGCCACCCGGGGCACGGTCGTACTGCTCGCCGACTCCTTCACCACGTACACCGAGCCGGAGATCGGCCAGGCGGCCGTGGAGCTCCTCGAACACGCCGGGTGGAACGTGCACCTGGAGAGCGGCGGCTGCTGCGGCCGGGCCAGCCTGTCCAAGGGCCTCCTGGACGACGCCGGCGACAAGGCCTTCCAGCTGGTCCACCGCCTCACCGAGACCACCCCGGCCGATGCTCCCATCACCGGCTGCGAACCGTCCTGCCTGATGACCCTGCGCGACGAGCACAAGGCGCTGCTGCCCCGCGACTCGGCCCGCGAGGCGGTCACGGCCCGGGTCAAGCAGCTGGAGGAGCTCCTCGGCGAGGCCGTCGACGACGGCCGCCTCACGCTGCGCCCCGACTCCTGGCTGAGCGGGCGCACCCTCCTCTTCCACGGCCACTGCCACCAGAAGGCGGAGGTCGGCACGGCGGCCACCGTGGCGCTGCTGCGCCGCATCCCCGGAGTGGAGGTCACCGAACTGGACGCGGGCTGCTGCGGCATGGCCGGCTCCTTCGGCTTCGAGTCCGAGCACTACGACCTCTCGATGACCGTGGGGGCCGACCGTCTCTTCCCCGCCGTGCGGGCCGCGTCCGCCGACACCGTCGTGGTCGCCACGGGCGCCTCCTGCCGTCAGCAGATCTTCCACGGCACGCAGCGCACCGCGTGGCACCCGGTGCAGCTGCTGCGCGAGGCGCTGTGAACGCCCCGGCCGCCGGGCCTACTTGTCGATCCACACCCCGAAGTCGCGCGAGGCCGTCTCGAAGTCCTGGAAGGCCATCCTCGACCCCAGCGAGCGGGTGGCCGTGCCCTTGGCGATCGCGCCTCCGTTGGCGGCCCCCGAGTAGACCGGGCCGCCGCTGTCACCGCCGCGCAGGGACGTCCGGCCGTCCATCTGCTCGGCCTCCACCAGGTCCTCGGAGTCGTTGTAGAAGTACAGCACCTTCAGGTTGCAGACCGGGCCGCCGGTCTCCGCGGCGCTGGTGGCACCGGACTGGCACAGGTACTCGCCGGTGTACACCCGGTCCCAGCCCTCGACCCGCACGCCCCGCTCGTCGTCGGGGCCGCCGGTGTACATGAAGTTGTCCACGTCGGACGTCGGGATCAGCATGATGTCGTGCGGGTCGTGGGCCGGGCCCGGGGTGCCGATGTACTGGTCGGCGCCGTTGGTGTACCGGTCGCCGGCCTTGCCGCAGTGCTCGGCCGTGAGGACGAACTGCGCGCCGGTGTTGTTGCGCACGCCGAATCCCGCTGTGCAGTTCGCACGGCCGTTGTTCTTGAGCAGCGCGCCGCCCGACCACGGGGAGGAGTCGTTGGTGCGGCTGCGCTCCTTCATCTTCCCCTCGCGGACGGTGCGCACCGGCACCCCCAGGTCCTCCTCGAGGGCGGCGGCCCCGCGCGGTGCGGCGGCCGCCCCGCGGCCCGGGTCGGCGGCGACGACGAGGCCGCTGCCGTCCGTCGGGATCTTCACGGTGTGGCCGAGCGACGGCTCGACCCGCAGCCGCTCCTGGAGCCGGGCCGAAGCGGTCTTGAGCTCCTTGAGCGAGTACGGGGCCGCCACGATCCGCACCCGTGCCGTGCCGCGCGCCTCGGCGACGGCCTCGCGCATCCGCGCGGGCAGCGCGCCCTTCCAGTACAGGGCGACGCGCTCCCGCTCCAGGGCGATGCCGGTGAACCCCTCGTACCGCCCGCGGTCCCGCGCCGCGCTGATGACGTCGGCCGCCGCGACGAGCGGCCGTTGCTCGGCCATCTTGCGTGCGGCGTCCCGGCCCACGACCTCCGAGACGGCCACCGTCCTTCGGCCGTCCTCGTCGGCGCTCGCCCCCTGCCCCGCCGTACCGAGCAACGCCATGCTGAACACTGCCGAGCCCGTGGCGAGGAGAGCCTTCTTGCGACGCATCGAACCCCCTGGTGACCCTGCGGCGACGGGCTGTCACCGCAACTGCCGGGAAAGTAGGGGGAGTTGGTCAACAGCGGGTCAACACCCGTTGAAAGCGCCAGATGGAGGTGCGGACGCGGGGCGCGGCGCGGTCGTCACCGTGCGGCGCGTGCCCCCAGCTGCCGCTCCGCGGCGGCCACCGTCTGCTCCAGGAGCACCGCGATCGTCATGGGGCCCACGCCGCCCGGGACCGGTGTGATGAGGCGGGCCCTGCTCAGGGCGCCGTCGAAGTCGACGTCGCCCACGTTGCCCGCGTTGTACCCGGCGTCGATGACGACCGCGCCCGGCTTGATGTCCTCGCCGCGGATCAGCTCGGGCCTGCCCACGGCCGCCACGACGACGTCCGCCTCGCGCAGGTGCGCGGAGAGCTCCGCGGTGCGCGAGTGGCAGTAGGTGACGGTCGCGTCCCGGGCGAGGAGCAGCATGCCCACGGGCTTGCCGAGGATCGCGCTGCGGCCCACGACGACGGCCCGCTTCCCGGCGAGGTCGACGTCGTACGCGTCGAGGAGCCGCATGATCCCGCCCGGGGTGCAGGACACGAAGCCGGGCCGCCCGAAGCTCATCGCGGCGAACGAGCTGAGCGTGACGCCGTCGACGTCCTTGTGCGGCGCGATCGCCTCGAAGGCCGCGCGTTCGTCGATGTGGTCCCCGACGGGGTGCTGGAGCAGGATGCCGTGCACGGTCGGGTCCTCGGAGAGGGCGCCGAGGGTGGCGACGAGCTCCTCGGTCGTGGTCGCGGCGGGCAGCGCGACGTGCCGCGAGACGATGCCCGCCTTCGCGCAGCGGTTCCGCTTCATCCGTACGTAGGTGACCGACGCGGGGTCCTCGCCCACGAGCACGGTCGCGAGACAGGGCGCGGCGCCCGTGCGCCGGGTCAGCTCGGCGGCGCGGGCCGCGGTCTCCTCGCCCACGCGGCGGGCGAGGGAGGTGCCGTCCATGAGCTGGGCAGGGACCGTCGAAGTGGTCGGGGACATGGCCGCCTCCAGGCGTGGTTGACCAGTCGCCCAGGCGCACGGCATCGACATCTGCGTCAGGCCGCTCCCCGGTGGTGCTCCACCTCAGCGCCAGTCACGGCCCGCCCCCACTGTAGTCGAGGGCGTGTCGGACCTTGACAGCGCGGTCACCGGCAGGGAGGGACGCGCGGCCCGGCCCCGTCGGCTACGGCGTGTCCGGGGCGGGCTCCGGCAGGAGCTCCCGCAGCAGCTCCTCGAACTCGTCGGCCGTCGGGGGCTTGTCCGCGAGCAGGCCCTGGAGGAGCAGCCCGTCGTAGGCGTGGGTGAAGAGCTTCACGCGCAGCGGCTCGTGCGTGAAGCGGCGGGCGAACGCGGCGAGCGCCTCGTGCCAGCGCCGGGTCGCCGCCCGCTGCTCCGGGCGGCGCGCCGCGAGCAGGCACAGCTCGAACTCCGCGAGCAGGTGCCCGGGCGGGCTGAGGAGCTGCGCCATGAGCTCCGCGAGTGCCCGGAGCGTGGCACCGCCGGGCGCCTCCACGAGGGCCTCGATGCGCGCGGAGTCCTCCTCCATGCACTGGGTGAGCGCCGCGGTGAGGAGGGCGTCGATGCTGCTGAAGTAGTACGTCGTGGCGGTCGTGGGCAGCTCCGCCTCGCGGGCCACCGTGCGGTGGGTGACGCCCGCGGCGCCGTCGCGCGCGATGACGCGCACGGTGGCTTCGATGAGGGCCCGGCGCCGCCGCTCGCCCTTGGCGCGGCGGCCGTCGGTGACGGGCGGCGTGGTCGGCCCGGTGGTCGGCTCGTTCAGGGTGGCTCTCCCGCGTTCGTGCGCGCGGACCTCTGCTGCCGCGTACGTGCGCCGTTCCCGCCGACGTTACCCGGTCCGCGCACGGGGGCGCGGCCGGTCGCGGTGGCGGCGCGGGTGTCAGGCCGTCTTCGGCGGTACGAGGTTCCGCTCGGTGCCCAGCCTGGTCGTGGTGTCGGCGTAGAGGCTGACCTCGCCGTCGCTCCAGCGGACGACGATGTCGTCGGGGCGGCCGCCCGCGGTGTAGCCGCCGGCCGTGGCCACCGTGGCGTGCTTCCACAGCGCGCTGGGCCCGCCGAGCTGCGTCTTCCTGCCCAGGCCGCCCGTGCCCACGTCCTGGTGCAGGGTGAGCTTGCCGTCGGACCAGCGCACGACGACGTCCCAGCGGTTACCGCCGGTGAAGTCGCCGCCGACGAGGAGGGCGGCGCGCTTCCAGGTGGCGTTGGGCTTCTGGAGCCTGGTCTCCTTCGTGAAGCCGTCGCCCGCCTCGCGGTAGAGGGTGAGTTCGCCGTCGCTCCAGCGGACGACCAGGTCGTCCGCGCGGTCGTTGCCGCTGAAGCGGCCCGCGGTGATCCGGGTGGCGTGCTTCCAGGTGGACCCGGCCTTGGCGAGCCGGACCTCCCGGCCGAAGCCCGCGGTGGAGACGTCGGGGTACAGCGTGACCTCGCCGTCGGACCAGCGCACGATCAGGTCGGAGCGGCTGCCGCCGGCGAAGTCGCCGCCGGTGATCGCGGCGGCGTGCTTCCAGGTGCCGTTGGGCGCCTGGAGGCGCCGCTGGGCGCGGAAGCCGCCCTCGCCGTCGCCGGTGTGCAGGGTGACCTCGCCGCTGGCCCACACGGCGAGCAGGTCGGCCTTTCCGTCACCGGTGTAGTCGCCCGCGGCCAGCTGCTTGGCGTGCTGCCAGGTCTCGCCGATGCCGAGCGCGTAGGGCAGCGGCGGGCGCTCGACCTTGGCGACGTCGGCGACGGCGTCGTCGTAGAGCTTGAACACCTCGTCGTCGTAGAACGGCGCGTACGAGACGGCACTGGTGGACCCGCCGCCGCCCGCGCCGCCGAGGTTCCCGACGACCTGGCCGCGCTGGGTCCGCTCGTCGAAGTTCATCAGCCACGGGCTGCCGGAGGTGCCGCCGTGGAAACCGGCGCACTTCATCCGCAGCTGCTTGTAGCCGGGCAGCCGGTCCGTCGTCGTGCGGCACTTGACGGCCCGGTCCTTGGGGTCGTACTTCGCCTTCGGATAGCCGATGACGGTGACCGGGACGCGGTAACCGGGCGTCCGCGTCAGGGTGTTGGCGCCGGTGCGCCGCTCGATGGGGCGGCCGTCCCGGTCGGGCTTGAGCGTGGCGAAGCCGAAGTCGAGGTTGGAGCCGGGGCCCGTGTCGGTGTGCCGGGGGTCCTTGAAGAACCGGTCGACGGCCCAGATGCCGTAGGGCTGGCGGGCCGCGGGCTTGCCCGTGCGGTACTGGGGCACGAAGGCGTGCTTCTTGCCGGGGCCGCAGTGCCCGGCAGTGAGGATCAGATTGCCCTTGGGGCTGTGCACGACGCTGGCCGTGCAGCTGTGCGCCTTCATGCCGCTGCCGACGTAGTACAGCACGCCGATGGTCTTGGCGCCCTTGTAGGCCGTGGCGGCGGGGACGGTGGCCGCCGCGCGCACGCGCGGGGCCTTGGCGGTGCTCGCCGTGGTGCCCGGCCGGGCGTTTCCGGGCGCGGGGCCCTGGGCGGTCGGCGCCGGAGTCGCCGACTCCATGCGCCCGGCGGTCCAGAAGTCCGCGGCGTCCTCAGCCGTCCAGCCGGCGCCGCTCTTCGGGGGAGCGGACGCGCTGACGCCGCCAGGCGTCCCGTCCGGTCCCGGCCGGGGGTCTCCCGGCCCGGCTATGGATTCCTGCGCCGACGCGGTGGTCGCCAGAGCGGCGATAAGGACGCCGCCCGTCCCCACGGCGACGGACCGGGACCAACGGGAAATGCGCACGGCTCCCCTTCAGTTGCGTACTGGCGGAAGAACTCGGTGTTCGTCCGTGATGGCATGCCGAAGGGCGAGCGGTGATAGTCCGTGCACTGCTCGCGAATCCCCCCGGTAAGATCGCTGATAACGGATCCCGCCACCAGAATCGACCCTGGTCATCCGAACCCGAGGACTGCATCTTATGTCACGTGTACGCGCCGCTTTTGTGGGGGCTTTGCTGCTCGGGGCCGCGTCGGTGGCCGGGCCGAGCGCGTTCGCGGACGCAGGTGGCAGTGGTGAGTTGACGGTCACGCCGGGTGCCGCGCGGCCCGGTGAGCGCGTCGCGTTGTCCTTGGTGAATCCGGAACTCGACGAGGGCGCGACCCTGCGTTCCGAAGTGTTCCTCAAGCCCGTGGAGTTGAAGTCCACGGGGAAGGTTTCGTTCGCCACGCACGCGCTGATCCGTTGCGATGCGGAGCCCGGTACGTATGCGATCCATTTCGCCGAGCCGGTGCATCCCGGTGAGAGCACCCGGGCGGGCGAAGTGACCGTCGAAAAGGGCGGGCCCGTTGACGGCCCGCAGTGCGCCACGAAAGCCGAAGGCGACGGCGGAGGCGATGACGGTGGAAAGGGCGTGCCGATCCTCCCCGTCGCCGGGGGAGCGGTCGCCGTGGTGGCCCTCGGCGCCGCCCTCGTCGTGCTGCGCAGGCGCCGCTCCTAGGCGACCGCGCGGCACGACGGGGGCGGCCCCGATCGGCGCCCGCCCTACAGGTTGTCTCCCCAGCCGCCCTGGATCATGGTCTGGAACGCCCAGGTCCCGTCCCGCTTGAGCAGGATGTCGGCGTAGCGGAGCTGCTGGGTGTGGCCGTCCGCCGTCATCGTCGAGTCCGTGAAGACCACGGCCATCGACGCGGAGAGGAACACCGGGGTCCGGGTGGACTCGAAGGCGATGTCCTGGCTGCCGTCGCCCATGACCTGCGTCATGGTGGCGACGAACTGCTGCCGGTCCCACTGCGCCGACCGGCCGTCCCCCTGGGAGTCGTCGCTCACCAGGTTGAGCGGGAACACCGCCATGTCGGCCATGCGCTCCACGTCACGCTTGCCGCTCGCCGCGTCGTACGCGGCGAACCAGGCGTCCAGGCTCGCGCGGTCCTCGGCGGTCGGGGTGTATCCGGTGTCGGGCAGATGAGTCATGCGGGCTCCCTTGCTGATGAGGCTCTGGCGCATCCACGTAGTCAAACTTGACCACGCGGGGAAAGGTATACCGTGAAGGCGCACTAGTCAAACTTGAATAATGAAATCCGTGGGTGTCAAGTCCGCCCGGCCGTGCGAGGGGCCCTGCGCCGGACCCCGCCGTGTGCCGCGCCCCTCCCGGTCGGGGTGGGCGCCGATCGGCGCGTGGAACGGGGGAGTTGCCCGACGGTTGGCGGCTGCTCCCCGATGGCCGCGGCCGTGAGGATGGCCGTCATGGATTCCGAACTCGAAGCATTCATCCCGCTGATCCCCCGGGCCGACCTGTCCGACCCCGTCACCGCCCGCAAGAACCTCGCCGAGCTGTCCGCCTCCGTACCGGCGCCGGACACCTCGGGCATGGAGGTGGAGGACCGCACGGTGCCCGGCGACCCGGCGGTGCCCGTGCGGATCTACCGTCCGCGCGGCGCGCGGGGCGCCGTCGTCTGGATGCACGGCGGCGGCTGGGTCATGGGCGACGTGGACACCGAGCACCCATGGGCCTCCCGCATCGCGGAGAGCTCCGGCGAGGTCGTGATCTCGGTGGGCTACCGGCTGGCCCCCGAGCATCCGTACCCCGCCGCACTAGACGACGCGTACACGGTGTTTGCCTGGGCGGTCGAGCACGCGGCCGAGTGGGGCGTCGACCCGGAGCGGGTCGCGGTCGGCGGCCACAGCGCCGGGGCCGGGCTGGCCGCGGCCGTGGCGCTGCGGGCGCGCGACCGGCAGGGCCCGCCCATCCGCTTCCAGCTCCTCAACCAGCCGGGGCTCGACGACCGCCAGGACACCTGGTCGGCACGGCAGTTCACGGACACGCCCTGGATGACCCGCGACAAGATCACCGCAGCCTGGCGGCACTACTTGGGCGGGGCGCCGGCCACGCCGTACGCCGCGCCCTCGCGCGCCGACGACCTCTCCGGGCTGCCGCCCGCCTACCTCGCCACCGCCGAGTTCTGCCCGAACCGCGACGAGGGCATCGCGTACGCGCTGCGCCTGCTCCGGGCGGGCGTCCCGGTCGAACTGCACCAATGGGCCGGTACGTTCCACGGCTCGCAGGCGCTCCTGAGCGCCGACGTGTCCCGGCGCCAGAACGCCGAACTCGGCGCGGCCCTGCGCCGCGGCCTGGCCGGCTGAGGCGGCCCGCGGCGCGCGCGCCGCTGCCGCCCGGCGAAGGGCGTGATAGAAAGTGGAACGATAGTCCCGATTGTTGCTCGTGTGAGGTGTGCGCGCCGGGTGCCGCGCACGCCCCGCGGGCCGAGGGCCAATTCCACGACAGGACACGCAATGCCCCACGCGTACCGCGAGATCTTCTCCGCCCCGGGCACGAAGGCGTTCAGCTCCGCCGGGCTCCTCGCCCGGCTCCCGCTGCCTCTGACCCATATGGGCATCCTCACGATGCTGTCCGAAACGACCGGTGAGTACGCCCTGTCCGGCCTGGTCGCGGGCGCCTTCACCCTCTCCATGGCCTTCCTCGGGCCGCAGGTGTCCAGGGCGGTGGACCGGCGCGGCCAGAGCCGGGTGCTGCCCGTCGCCACCGGCGTCAGCGTGCTCGGGCTCGCGGGCCTGCTGCTGTGCGCCACCGCCGACGCGCCCGGCTGGACGCTGTTCCTCTTCGCCCTGCTCTCCGGCCTGATGCCGAGCATGAGCGCGATGGTCAGGGCCCGCTGGACCGAGATCTACCGGGGCACGCCCCGGCTGACCACCGCGTACTCCCTGGAGTCCGTCGTCGACGAGCTGACGTACGTCATCGGTCCGGCGCTCGCCGTGGTGCTCTCCACGGCGCTGTTCCCGCAGGCCGCACCCCTGGCGGCGGGGCTGCTCCTGATCGTCGGGGTCGCGCTGTTCGTCCCGCAGAAGGGCACCGAGCCGCCGGTCGAGCCGCGCACCGCCGACAGCGGCGGCGCCTCGGCGCTCTCCTCCCCACCGGTGCTCGTCCTCGCCCTCGTCCTGCTCTGCGGGGGCGCGATCCCCGGCATGGTCGACACGATGGGCCTCGCGTTCGCCGAGGACGCGGGCAACAAGTCGCTCGCCGGGCTGGTCTTCGCCGTGTACGCGATCGGCTCCGGCATCTCCGGGCTGCTCTTCGGCGCCCGCCGCCGCAGCGCGCCGCTGCCGCGCCTGCTCCTGACCGGCGTGACCGGAACGGCCCTGACGACCCTGCCGTTCCTGCTCGTCGACGGCGTCGCCGGAATGGTCGGTGTGGTGTTCCTCGCCGGGGTCTTCTTCGCGCCCACCATGGTCGTGGTCATGGGCATCGTGGAGCGCACGACCCCGGAGCACAAGCTCACGGAGGCCATGACCTGGATGATCGCGGGCCTCCAGAGCGGCGTCGCCATCGGCGCGGCCGTCACCGGCGTCGTCCACGACCACCTCGGCGCCACGGCCGGAGTCTCGGTGGCGGTCGTCGCGGGCGCCCTGGCGCTGCTGCTCACCCTGTGCGGCTTGCCGATGCTGCGGACACGGCTCGTTCCTGCGGAGCGCGGGGCCGCGGCGGCGGGCGGGCCCGAGCGGGGCGAGTCCGCGCTCTGCCACTGAACGAAGGGTGGCCGGTCGCTCCCCGGCGGTGACCGGCCGCTCCCCGGCGGCGACCGGCCGCCCGGATCAGTGCTGCTGCGCCTTCGCCGGGATGGCCTCGCTCGGGCGGACAATGACAAGGAGGAGCCAAGGGAGGGAAGGGGCCGCCCAGTTGGGCCACCTCGTCGCGTCGCAGGCATCCCCCCCGTGCCCCGGCACAGCGGCCGCCGCCGAGCCGGCCGCGGGGGACGGCTGCGGCTCGACGGCGGCGGTGGGCCGGGGGCCCGGACGGGGTCGTCGTCACGGAGCCCGGCCCGTGGAGGATGGTCAGTTGACCCGCGCGCGGACATCGCTTTCCCCGAACCGGAAAGCCACGGCCGTCCCTATGTCCGTGACCCCTGGTTTCTACCAGCCCGCCTCGGGGGCGCGCGGGCCCGTTCAGGCGTTGATCGTGTCCGTATTTCTCTCATTGGGCGGGCCATTGCCGCAGGACCAGCTGACTTGCGTATCCGTATGCGGCATGGCGATGTCCGTTTCCTGCCCGGACCGTTCGCCGCGGCCCCGGACTGTTCGCCGCGGCACCGGCCCGATTGGTGCGGCACCTCCGCGGGCCCCGGCTGCGGCGACGGATTCTCAGGAGCGGACCGGCCGGACGGCCTCACGACTTGCCGACGGCCTCACGACCTGCCGACGGTCTCGCGACCTGCCGAACCGCCTGGCGACCCGGCGGAGACCCCGCGTGAATTCCAGATTTCAGGCCGACGGCTTCAGGTGCGTTTCGTGCGTCCTCCCAATGGTGGAATCCGCGTGCCGGTCGTGCCATTTTCGCTCCCACCGTGGTCAAACTGGGCGAGGAATCCGGTTTCGACATGAAGTGATGGGAAAACAAAATGCTTTGCTGCCCATCCGGTTCCCTCTCACGTGCCACGGGGCGTTCCCGGTGCCCGGGATCGCCACTGTGAGCCTCGCCGCCTCCTTCAGGCGGCCTGAGGGAACGAGACACCGGGCATGCGAAGGCAGCGATCGAGCTCACCGGAGTCACTGCCGCGGCCGGGCATGTGCGTTCCCGGGCTTGTTCTCCCTGCTCGTACGGCGGGCGTGCGGGGGCACCCCGCACATCGGCGACGACCCGAGACACCCCAGACAACCCTGCCCCCACCGACGCGAAGGAGAACAACGATGGAGCCCGTCTACGACGTGATGGTCCGCCTGCTCACCGAGCATTTCGGCGTGCCGGAGGACCAGATCCGCCCCGACGCCACCTTCGAGGCGCTGGAGTTCGACTCGCTCGCCCGCCTCGAGCTGGGCATGGTGCTCGCGGACACCTTCGGCGTGAGCCTGCCCGAGGACCAGGTGGACATGACGCTCGCCGAGGCGGCCGAGCACCTGACGGCGGCCGTCGGCGCGGCGGAAGCGGCCGAGTCGCTGCAGAAGGCGGTTCGGTGACAGCGCGGGACATGGCCGTCACGGGGCTCGGCCTCGTCACCCCCGCGGGGGTGGGTGTCGAGCGGTCCTGGGCGGGGATCTGCGCGGGCGACGGCCTCGCGGCGCGCGACGAGGTCCTCACCGGTCTCCCCGTCGACTTCTCCTGCCGGGTGCCGGACTTCGACGCCGCCGCCCTGCTCGGCCCGCGGCTCACCTGGCGCATCGACCGGTTCACCCAGCTCGCCATGGTGGCCGCACGCCAGGCGGTGGCGGACGCCGCACTGGACCCCGAGGCGTGGGACGGGCCGCGGGTCGCCGTCGTCCTCGGCGTGGCCGCCGCCGGGGGCGACACCTGGGCGGATGCCTACCGCAGTCTCGCCGAGGGCCGCGTCGACGCCATCTCGCCCCTCACCCTGCCCCGTTCGCTGCCCAACATGGTCGCCGGCGAGGTCTCGATCGACCTGCGCGCGACCGGGCCCTGCCTCACCACGTCGACGGCGTGCGCCTCCGGGGCCACCGCTCTGGGCATCGCCCGCGACCTGCTGCGCGCCGGGTCCTGCGACATCGCGATCGCGGGTGGCACCGACTGCGCCCGGGTGCCGATGGGCTCGGCCGCCTTCTACCGGCTCGGCGCCCTCTCCCAGCGCCGCGACGACCCGGCCGCCGCGTCCCGCCCCTTCGACGTGGACCGGGACGGCTTCGTGCTCAGCGAGGGCGCCGGGGTCGTCGTCCTGGAGCGCCCCGAGCACGCCCGCGCCCGCGGCGCCCGCATCCGCGGCTACCTCGCCGGTTACGGGGCCTCCGCCGACGGCTTCCACGCCACCAGCCCCCGGCCGGACGGCGACGGCGCACGGCGGGCCGTCGAAGCGGCACTCGCCGACGCCGGTGCCGAACCGGCGGACGTCCACCACGTCAACGCCCACGGCACCTCGACCCCGCAGGGCGACCGCATCGAAGCGAACCTGCTCGGCACCCTCTTCGGCTCGGGCACACCCCCGGTGACCTCCGTGAAGGGAACCATCGGCCACACGCTGGGCGCCGCCGGGGCGGTGGAGGCCGCGGTGACGGTGCTCTCCCTGGAGCGGCAGCTCGTCCCGCCCACCGCCAACCTCAATCAGCTCGACGAGGGCCTGGCCATCGACGTCGTCACCAAGGCGCCCCGGGCCCACCGGATGACGGGCGCCCTCAGCAACGCCTTCGGGTTCGGCGGCCAGAACGCGGTGCTCTTCTTCCGGGCCGCATGACGCGAGTGACCGCCCGCCCGCGTCTCCAGGCAGCCCGGCCCCGTCTCGTGCTGCTGCTCGCCGCCCTGGTGGCCGCCCTCTGCGCGGTCGCGGGCGCGGGCACGCACGAGCGGCTCGCCAACGGGGGCTACACGGCGAAGGGCACGGAGGCGGACCGGGCGGCCGCGACACTGGCCCGCGCGGGCGCGGCCCCGCCGGACCTGGTGCTCCTTGCCCGGTCCGCCACCGGGGTGGACGCGGCAGCCGCCCGGCGGGCGGGCCTTGCCCTCACGCGGGAGCTGGCCGCGGCCGACGGGGTGGCCTCGACGCGCTCGTACTGGATGACGCCCGACGCGCCGCTGCGCTCCGAGGACGGACGGGCCGCCCTGGTCACCGCCGACCTCGCGGGCGCCGACCGGGACGCGACCGCCACGGCCCGCGAGCTGGTCCCGAAGCTGACGGGCCGGCGCGGGCCCCTCGACGTCTCCGCGACCGGCGGCTCCTGGGTGAGCGTGCAGGCCGCGGAGGCGAGCGCACGGGACCTCGTCACCGCCGAGTTGATCGCGGCGCCCCTCACCCTGCTGCTCCTCGTGGTGGCGCTGCGCTCGCTGCTCGCCGCGCTGGTGCCCGTCGTGATCGGCGTGCTCGCGGTCGCGGGCACGACGGCGCTGCTGCGGGCGCTGACGTACGCCATGCCGGTGTCGGTCTTCGCGATGAACCTCACCACGGCGCTCGGCTTCGGCCTCGCCGTGGACTACGGACTCTTCCTCATCACCCGGTTCCGCGAGGAGCTGGGCCACAGTCACGACGTGCCCGACGCGGTGGCGCGCACGGTGCGCACCACCGGACGCACGGTGGCGGTCTCGGCCTGCACGGTGGCCCTCGCGATGGCGGCGCTGCTCGTGCTGCCGCTGCCGTTCCTGCGCTCCATGGCCTGCGCGGGCATGGCGGTGGCACTCCTCGCGGCAGCCGCGGCCATGGCCGTCGTACCGCCGCTGCTGCTCCTGCTCGGTGAGCGCATCGGCCGCACCGGGCGCCCCGACAGCCCGCTGTGGCGGCGGGCCGCGAAGGTGATCACCCGGCGGCCCGCGCTGTACGGGATCGGCTGCGCCGTGGCCCTGGTGCTGTGCGCGATGCCGTTCGGGCACGTCCGGTTCGGGCTCGTCGACGAGCGGACGCTGCCGGCGAGCGCCGAGGCCCATGCGACGGGCGAGGAGATCCGAGCACGCTTCGCCGCGCCCGCCGAACGTACCCTCACGGTGGTGCTGCCCAAGGGCGCGGACGCCAGGACGTACCGGCAGCGGGTGGCCGCCCTGGACGACGTGGCGGCGGTCCGCCCCGCGGCCGTGCCCGGACTCGGCCCGGTGCTGACCGTCGTCAGCGCCGCGGAGCCCCAATCGACCGCCGCCCAGCGGCTTGTGGCCGACCTCCGTTCGGCGTCCCCCGAGGGCGCCCAGGTGGCGGGCCGCGCGGCGATGCTCGCCGACACCAAGGCGGCGGTGGCCGAGCGGCTGCCCCTGGCCGGAGGCATGCTGGCGGTCACCACGTGGGCGATGCTCTTCCTGCTGACCCGCAGCGTGCTGCTGCCCTTCAAGGCGCTGCTCGTGGGCGCGTTGAGCCTGACGGCGAGCTTCGGTCTGGTGGTGCACATCTTCCAGGACGGCCATCTGCGGGGTGCGCTCGGGGAGTTCGCCGTCACGGGCGCGCTGGATCTGACGCTGCCCCTGCTCATGGCGGCCGTCGCCTTCGGACTCGCGATCGACTACGAGATCTTCCTGCTCTCCCGGGTGCGCGAACAGCGGCTGCGGGGCTTGGACAACCGGGACGCCGTGGTGGAGGGCGTGGCCCGCACCGGGCGGCTCGTCACCACGGCCGCCCTCGCGGTGGCCCTGGTCACGGGGTTGCTCGCCACGTCCGGACTGACGGTCCTGAAGCTCCTCGGCACCGGGCTCGCCGTCGCCGTGCTCCTTGATGCCACCGTGGTACGGGGGATCCTGGTACCGGCCTTCCTCACCCTGGCGGGCCGCGCCAACTGGTGGGCGCCCGCGTGGCTGTCGCGGGGAGGCCAGGTCAGAGGCGTCCTCCGTTTCGGTCGCGTCGTACGCGGTGGCGATGTCGGGGCGGTTCCGTAGCGGCGCGGCATGGCGGGCCTCGCGGCCACGGCGGGTTGCAGGCTTGGCGCCGGGTCCCGGCACAGCGCGTACGGCAACCGCACGGTCACCGACGCCGCCCGCCTGGGCGTGCCGTGGGCGGCGTGCCGGAGGCGGCCGGAGTGCCGGCGCGGTGCGATGCGCGTGTCGGTGTGCGGTGGTGGGCGGGGTGTGACAGGCGCACGACATATTCCTCGGTCGTGTGCACTGCTTCGTGGTGATTCGTGCGCCCCGGTTCGGCGGGGAGTGCCGTGCCGGGCCGGGGGAAGGCCGTGGAGGGTGCGCGTAAGGGGTTGTTCCCGTTCGGCGGTCCGGCGGATACGGCCGGAGGCGGTGACCGGCGTGACGGCAGAGGCGGCGAACCTCTTGAGGTTGGCCACCGGGCCGGAGCGCGCGGGCGCTGATGCCGGAGCCGCCGCTACCGCCGACCGGAGAGACCCCGATCGGTCCGGTGGCGAACGCACCAGCTCTTCGACCGCAGCCGGGTAACACAGCACATCCCCTGACGCCGGGTCGTCGAGACGCTCCTCGACGAGGCCGTGCGCCGACCGAACCAGTCGACCCCGTGCAGGCAGGTGACACATCGTGACGGCTCCTTCGCTGGCGTCCGACTCCATCGACCTCGCCGCCGCGCACCGTCATATCGACAGCGTGCTGGGCGACTTCCTGGAGGCCAAGACCCGCTTCGCCGTGGCCCACGGCCTGCCCGAGGCCGTCCCGCGGGCACTGCGGGGCTTCCTGGACGCGGGCGGGAAACGGCTGCGCCCCCTGCTGTGCGTCATCGGCTGGCACGCGGCGGGCGGCGGCGAGGCCGGCGCGGCCCCCGTGATCCGGACGGCGGCGGCACTGGAGCTCTTCCACGCCTTCGCCCTCGTCCACGACGACGTCATGGACGACAGCCCCACCCGCCGCGGCCGCCCCACCGTCCACCGGGCCTTCGCTGAAGGCCACCCCGCGCCGCGCCAACACGCCTGTACGGCGGAGAAGTTCGGCCAGAACGCCGCCATCCTCCTGGGGGATCTGGCCCTGGTCTGGGCCGACGAGCTGATCCACACCGCGGGCCTCACCAAGGAGCAGCTCACCCGTGTCCTCCCGCTCGTCGACGCCATGCGCAGCGAGGTCATGTACGGCCAGTACCTCGACGTCAGCGCCAGCGGCAGGCCCACCACGGATGTCGCGTACGCCCTGCGCACCATCCGCTACAAAACCGCCAAGTACACCGTCGAACGGCCCCTGCACATCGGCGCCGCCCTCGCGGGAGGCGACGACCGGCTGCTGGGCGTGCTCAGCCGGTTCGCCCTGCCCCTGGGAGAGGCCTTCCAGCTCCGCGACGACCTCCTCGGCGTCTTCGGCGACCCGTGCGTCACCGGGAAGTCCCATCTGGACGACCTCCGCGAAGGCAAACACACCGTGCTCGTCGCCCTCGCCCTGCGCGATGCCGCGCCCCACCACGCCGAGCGCTTGCGCCACCTGCTCGGACGGGACGACCTCGGCGAGGCCGAAGCCGCTCTGATCCGTTCCATCCTCACGGTGACCGGGGCCCGCACCCACGTCGAGGGCATGATCGCCCGGCGCCACGACCAGTGCACACGACTCCTCGCCCGCCCCGGCCTCCTCCCGGCCGAGGTCGCCGCAGCCCTGCGCCACCTCGCGGACACCGCCACCCGGAGGACCTCGTGAACCCCCGACACGACGCGCGGCCGCGGCCGGCCGCCCCCGTCGGACATGCGCAAACAGTGCCCCGCCGCCGGTCCTCGCACTTCGGCGTGCGACCAGTGCGGCGGTTTCGGCAGGGCCCCACAGTGAGGAGCGTTTCATGCCCTTCGTCCCCGACTTCACGACGCCCTTCCGCTACCGCTTGAATCCGTGCCTGGCGGAGGTCATTCCGCGGGCCAGGCGGTGGATGCGGGCGTCCGACCTGGTCGACGACGCGCACATGCTCGAATACGAGATGGCCAGGATCCCGGAGCTCATGGCTGCCGCCTACCCCAGGGCCTCCGCGGACGACCTGCTCCTGTCCTGCGACCTCATGGGCGTCATGTTCACGCTGGAGGACGAGGACTGCGGCAGCAACCCCCGGCACACCGTGGCAGGCATCGCCGCCCGCTGCAAGGCGATGATCCAGGTCATGGACGGAGCGGCCCCGGGGACCGACGACCCGGTCGTCCTTGCCTTCGAGCACGCCTGGCTCCGGTTGCGCGAAGGGATGTCCGACGCCTGGATCGCACGGCACCGCGGCAACTGGAAGGACTTCCTGGACAACCACTACGCCTGGGAGCCGGTCGTAGTGGAGGAGCGCGGCATGCCCACCCTGGAGGACTACCTCGGGGAACGGGCGTACTCCAGTGGGATGTACGTGCTCTACGACTGGTCGGAACGCTTCAGCGCGGACCGGGCCGAAATTCCGCAAGCGGCACTCGACGACCCGCGGCTGGCCACTCTGCACCGGGACTGCATCCACACCGTCATCGCCATCAACGACCCCCATTCGCTCGAGCGTGAGATGAGGCGCAACGATCCCGTGCCCAACCTGGTGAAGGTGCTCATGCATCATGAGCACCTCACGGTCGAGCAGTCGGTCGAGCGGGCCAAGAAGATGCTGGCCGACGCCATCGAGGAATACCTGGAGGTGGAATTCGACTACCTCGCCCACTGGTGGCGGTCGGACTTGTCGCCCCGCCAGATGGGCGCGGTGGAGCAGCGCCTTCGCGACCTGCGGAACTGGACGAGCTCGAACTGCCACTGGCACTACATCGTGCCGCGGTACGACCACGTGGCCCGCGACCCCGAACGCGACCGGCCGGGCCTGCCCACCCGGCACCCAGGACTCCTGGGGGAGGGAGCCTAGTGCCCGCAGCACCGCTCTCCGGGGAAGGCAGCCCTGACCACAGGGACAAAGTGCCCGGTCTGATGGCCGTGGGTGCGGCGCCGGGGCGGCTGCCGGTGCTGGGGCACCTGGTGCCCTTGGCGCGGCGGCCGCTGGAGTTCCTGCGGTCCCTGCCCGCTCACGGGGACCTGGTGGCCATCGGATTCGGCCCCCGCACCGCGTACGTGGTGTGCCATCCCGCCCTCGTCGACGCGGTGCTGCGGAACTCACGCGTCTTCGACAAAGGCGGGCCCTTCTGGAAGCAGGCCCGGGCCGTGGTGGGCGAGGGAGTGGGAACCTGCCCGCATGAGCCGCACCGGCGGCAACGCCGCCTGACACAGCCCGCGTTCCATCCGCAGCGGATGAACGAGTACGCCGCGATGATGGCAGAGGAGACGTCCACGGCCCTGCGGACGTGGCGGGAGGGGCAGCTGCTCGACGTGCTCGCCGCCATGAACACGGTCACCGCCCGGGTCACCGTACGGTGTCTGTTCGCCGCCGACCTCAGCCCCGAGGAGGCCGGTGCCACCGGGCGAGCCTTGGGTGACGCACTCGAGGGGATGTTCTGGCGCATGCTCACCCCGCCGGGCCTGCGGTGGGTGCCCACCCCGACCAACCGTCGCTTCCGCACCGCGATCGACCACTTGGACCAGGTGGTGTACCGGCTCATCGCCACCCACCGGCGCGACGGCGGCGACAACGGCGGCATGCTGGCGGTGCTGGTCGGCTCTCGCGACGACAACGGCGACGCCCTCGAGGACCGGGAGATCCGCGACCAGCTCCTCAACTTCACGGTCGCGGGCACGGAGAGCACCGCCGCCCTCGTGGGCTGGGCGCTGCATCTGCTGGCCGGTCACCCCGAGGTGCGGCAGCGGCTGCACACCGAGGTCGACACGGTGCTGGCCGGACGCGAGCCCACCCACGACGACCTCCCCCGGCTTCCCTTCACCGACAAGGTCCTCACCGAGACACTGCGCCTGTATCCACCGGCCTGGATGACCAGTCGCACGGTCACCGAGGACACCCGGCTGGCCGGGCACTTCCTGCCGGCCGGCACGACGGTGTTCTACAGCCCGTACCTGATCCACTACCGGCCCGACCTCTACCCCGATCCCGAACGGTTCGACCCCGACCGGTGGTCACCCGGCCGGGCGACCGCCCCGGCCGGTGGCTCGTACGTCCCCTTCGGAGCCGGGGCCCGTAAGTGCATGGGCGACACGTTCGGCATGCAGGAGGGCATCCTCACCCTGGCCGCGATCGCCGGCCGGTGGCGCCTCGACCTCCCGCCCGGCAGCACGGTCCGGCCCCAGCCCCGCGCCACCCTGCGGCCCCACCCGCTGCGCATGATCCTCCACCGGCGCCATCCCGGCCAGGAATGACGTTCCCCGGTCAGCCGGGGAGTCGGCAGCCGTGGCCGCCCGGTCAACTCGCCTCCTGGCGCAGGGCATAGGCCAGGCCGTCGCTGTCGCTGTCCGCCAGGCCCTGGCGGAAGGCCGCCTCGTACGCGGCGTCCCCGGCGCGGGCGCGTGCGCTGCGTTCGCAGGCCTCGCGGGCGGCGAGGAGTTCGGGGATGCCCAGCTGGGCGCGGCCGATGGTGTTCCAGGTCTGCTGGCCGATGCCGAGGAGCCGGGCCGCGCGTTCGCCTTCGCCGGTGGTGGCGGCCAGGCAGGCCAGCAGGTCGATGGCGGTGCCGATGCCGATGCTGTCGTGGAGCAGGGCCTTGCCCTCCAGGGCGGTGCGGGCGTGCGCGGCGGCCTCGTCCAGTCGGCCCAGGCCGTACGCCGCTTGGCCGTGGACGTAGTCGGCGAAGGCCCGGGCCCACCGCTCACCGCGCTCGTCGCACGCCGCGCGCAGGGCGTCCGCCACCGCGCAGGCCCGCGCGAACTCACCGAGGTTGGTGTGGGCGAACACGCGCAGCGCCCAGGCCAGGAAGCGCGCCCCGGTGTATCCGCCGTCGTGGTCCTGGGTGTGGGGCGCGGCATCGAAGACGGTGGTGGCCTCGGCGGGCCGTCCGGTCAGCGCCAGGCGCCCGCCCTCGAGGTGCGCGGCCGCGCACAGCATGCCCGCGTCACCGGCCGCCTCGGCGCGGGCCCGGAACACCGCTGCCAGCCGGGCCACCGCGTCGCAGTCTCCCTGCCCCAGCGCGACCGCGCCGCAGGCCCACACCGCCTTGCTCCGCACCGGGCCCGGTCGAGGTAGTGACGGCCCTCGCGCAGGAAGCCGCAGCCGAGCCAGAAGAACCACAGCGCCCCGGCCAGCTCCAGCGCGGTCCGCGGGTCCTCCCCCTCACCCAGGCAGAAGTCGAGGGCCGCGCGGAAGTTGGCGTACTCGGCGGACGCCCGCTCGTACCAGGCGGCCTGGTCGGGGCCCATCCAGGCGGCGTCCGCTGCGAGGGCCAGGGCCCGGTAGTGGATCCGGTGGCGGCAGCGCAGCTCCGCCTCCTCGCCCAGACCGCGCAGCCAGCCCGCGCCGTACTCGCGCAGCGTGTCCAGCATCCGGTAGCGCAGCCCGCCCCCGGCGGCGGGCTGCGGGACGAGGACCGACTTGTCCACCAGGGCGGCCAGCAGGCCGGGAACATGCTCGGCGGCCAGACGCGTGTCGGTGCACACCTGCCCTGCCGCCGCCGCGTCGAAGGTCCCGGCGAACACCGAGACCCGCGCCCACAGCAGCCGTTCGGCCGGGTGCACAGCTGATGGCTCCAGCCGATCGCGGTCCGCAGCGCCTGGTGCCAGGGGGGATCGGCCTCGTACACCACCTCGTCGGTGTCCCCGAGAACGGCGAACCGGTCGTCCAGGGCATGGGTGAGCTCCTCGACGGACATCTCGCCCAGACGTGCCGCGGCCGGCTCGATGGCCGACGGCAGGCCCTCCAGGCGTCGGGCCAGGCCGATGAACCCGCTCCGCTCGGTGTCGGAGCAGGCGAGGCCGGGGATCCGGGCGGCGGCACGCTCGGCCAGCAGCACCACCGCGTCCGCCCGCGCCGCCGCGGGATCGCCGGGCCCGGGGACCGGCAGCGGCTCCACCGTGAACACCTTCCCGCCCGGGGCGCCCAGCAGCCGACGGCTGGTGGCCAGGACCCGCACGGCGGGGAGCGGCCCGCACCAGCGCCTGCACGGCCAGCGAACAGCCCTCTGTCAGGTGCTCGCAGGTGTCCCAGGGCCAGCAGCACCTCCCGGCCCGCCAGGTACTCGGCCAGGACGTCGATCACCGGGCGGGTGCTCTGGTCCACCAGCGGCAGCGCCTCGGCGATCGCGAACGGCAGCGACTTGCCCTCGCCCAACGCCGACAGCAAACGCTGGAAGTGGACCACAGCAGTGCGGGAAATGAACACCCCGTGCGTGTCCCGCACGGCGACCGGCTGGTACGAGGAGCCACGTCGGCCGGCCGCCTCGGCCCGGATCAGCCCCCCGTGACGCGGACGTAGTCGACGGTCAGCTTCTGTGGGAAGACGGTGCTGCCGTTCGGGTCGCCCGGCCAGTAGCCGCCGACGGCGAGGTTGAGGATGAGGAAGAACGGCTTGTTGAACGCCCACTGCCTGCCGCCGAGGTCGGCCGGGGTGCGGGTCTGGTAGACCCGGCCGTCGACGGACCAGGTGACCTTGTTCGGCGACCAGTCCACGGCGAAGGTGTGGAACTTGTCCGCGAACGCCTCGCCGCCGGGCAGGGTGTACGCCGCTCCGATGCCGCCGGAGCCGGAGTAGCCGGGGCCGTGCAGCGTGCCGTGCACCGTGCCGGGCTCGAAGCCGACGTTCTCCATGATGTCGATCTCGCCGCAGTTCGGCCAGCCCACGCTGCCGATGTCGGTGCCGAGCATCCAGAACGCGGGCCACATGCCCTGGCCCCGGGGCACCTTCATCCGGGCCTCGACGTGCCCGTAGGCCTGGGTGAACCTCCCGGCCGTGTTCAGGCGCGCGGAGGTGTACTCGCACCGGCCGTACCAGCACTGGTAGTTGGCCGGGTTCTCCTTGCGCGCGGTGATGACCAGGTTGCCCTGGCCGTCCAGGGCCGCGTTCTTGGCGCCCGAGGTGTAGTACTGCCGCTCGTGGTTGTTGACGTTGTCGCCGGTCTCCAGCTGCCACTTGCCGCCGTCGACCGCCGCGCCCGCGGGCCCGTTGAAGTCGTCGGTGAACGCGAGGGCCGCGGCGGGGCGCGGCGCGGGCGGCGCCGACGCGGCGGCGGGGCTCACGGCGAGGGCGCAGCAGGCCGCGGCGAGCGCGCCGAGCGCGGCGCGACGGCGGCGAGGGCGAGGGTGGGGGAGGGGGCGAGGGAGGGGGAGCACTGTCATCACATCGCTTCGCGTGGGGGTGTGTGCATGACAATCAAGCGTCGGGAAGTGAACGCTGAGAGCGCTCACAACCCTGCGGTGCCTCTACGTGGTTTAGGACATACGGAATGGGGCGTCAAGCAGTTGGCGCGGACCAACTGCCCGACGACCCCCCGCCCCTGGCGCCAGGCCCGTCCCACCGCCCGTCGCCGCAGCGGCGCGCTACTCGTCGATCGCCGTGCCGAACGCGGCCCCGTCGACGGGCACGCCCAGCGACTTCACGCCGAACGTCCAGGACCCGGAGGCGGTGACGCCGCCCCGCGCGGCCGGGAGGAACCACGCGACACCGTCACCGGCGTTCTCGCCCGGCGCCGAGGCGATCAGATCGAAGCGGCGGTCGCGGTTCGGGTCGGCGAGCCGCACCTGCGCGCCCCACTTGTCGCCCTTCTCGGCCACCCCGGGAACGCCCTGGCTGTTCTGCGTCCAGGAGGCGATGCCGCGCGTGGTCAGGCCCCCGCGCGCGCCGCGGAGCAGCCATACCGCGCCCGCGTCCGCGACCCGCCCGACGTCCTCGCCGGGTGCGCCGATCGCGACGTCCGCGTAGCCGTCGTGGTTCGTGTCGTCCACGGACAGGTCGGCGCCCCAGCGGTCGCCCTTCTCCACGACGCCGGGTACGCCCGCGGTGCCCTGGCTCCACCACTTCACCGCCGACGAGGGGCCGTTCGGGCTGCCGTAGCGGATACCGACCAGGCCGCCGGTCAGCGTCTCGCCGCCGTCGTCGGGGGAGTCGGGCTCGCCGGTCACCAGGTCGTCGAAGCCGTCGCCGTCGATGTCCCCGGTCGCGGCGACGGGCCCGCCGCGCAGCTCGCGCTGCTTGGTGAGGCCCTCGGCGCCGCCGGCGTAGTACGTCGACCAGCCGTGTCCGGGTTCGGCGCCCGTCGTCACGCCGGACACCACGAGGTCGGCGAAGCCGTTGTCGTCGTAGTCCCCGGTGGTCAGCGACTTGGGCAGCACGACGCGGCGCGCGGCGGCCCGCGCCCCCTCGCCGCCCGCGACCGGCCCGGCGAGGCGCTGGGAGGACTGCCGCTGGAACGCCCGGCCCCCGGGTATGTGCGGCTGGTCGCCGTAGGTGTAGGTGTCCAGTTCGTCGCGGTCGGTCACGGCGAGGACGTCGCCCTCGGTCGCGCCGCTGAACCGGGCCGCGGCGACCCCGGTGCCGAACCGCTCGCCCGCGCGCGGCTCCTCGGCCTCGATCCAGTCGCTCAGGCCGGGCCTGAGGCCCTGCTTGGTGCCCCAGAAGATCGTCACGCGGCCCGCGTCGCGCTGTCCGTCGACGTCCTCGCCGGGCGCGGCGACCACGGCGTCGTCGTAGCCGTCGGAGTTCAGGTCGCCGCTCGCGACGGTGGTGCCGAAGCCGTCGCCCGCCTCGGGGGTGCCGTCACCGCCGGTGGAGGCTTCGCTGAGCCGGGCCACGCGCGTGGTGCCGATGCCCTGCCGAGAGCCGTACTGCACGGTGACGAGCCCGGCGCCCTCGTGGCCGTCCACGGTCGCGCCGGGCGCGCCGACCAGCAGGTCCTCGTAACCGTCGCCGTTGTAGTCGCTGTTGCGGTCGTTGGCGTGCGTGCTGCCCGGCGTGCCCGCGAGCGCGGCGGGGGCGGCGGCCACACCCGCCCCGGTGAACAGCAGGAAGGAGGCCGCGGTGAGCGCGGCCGAACGGTTCTTGCGCAAGAAAGGCTCCCGTTGAGGAAAGGTGGGGGAAGGGCTGTCCGGGCGGCACGGGGGTGGTCCGGACAAGCCCGTTCCGTTCCTCCGGCGCCCTCTTCGACCAAGGATGGAGTCCGAGGGTTGTACGGGGCACGTGTTTCGCCCGCGCGTCGCGGGCCGGGCCGGGAGCGGACCAACTCGGCCAACTCGTCCCCGGGGTTACCCGATTGGGGTCGCGGGTAGGGTGCGCCCGACGATCCGTCGGCGAGCACGGATCGGCCGGCGAGCCTGGGAGGGACGCGCATGAACACCGGTCCGCACGGCACGGGTGGTCTGCCGCCCGCCTTCCTGGCCCCCGAGACCTCCTCCTTCGTGGACTTCCTCGCGGCGCACGCCCCCGACCTGCTGCCCGCCCGCCGCGCCCTGCCCGCCCCGCACGACGGCTTCGAGGCGCCGCACGGCACCACCATCGTCGCGGCCGCGTACGCGGACGGCGTCCTGGTCGCGGGCGACCGCCGGGTCACGCGGGGCAACGTCATCGCGCACCGCGAGTACGACAAGGTCTTCCCCGCCGACGGGCACTCGGCGATCGCCATCGCGGGCACCGCGGGCATCGCCGTCGAACTGGTCAAGCTCTTCCAGCTCGAACTGGAGCACCACGAGAAGATCGAGGGCACCGCCCTGTCCCTGCTCGGCAAGGCGAACCGCCTCACCACCCTGGTCCGCGGCAATCTCGGCATGGCGCTGCGGGGCCTCGCCGTCGTCCCGCTGTTCGCCGGGTACGACCTGGACAGGGGCGTGGGCCGCGTCTTCTCGTACGACGTCACGGGCGGACGCAGCGAGGAGCGGGACATCGCCGCCACCGGCTCGGGCTCGGTCTACGCCCGCGGCTCGCTGAAGAAGCTCTACCGCCCCGGGATGGCCGAGTCCGACATCGTCCTGGCCGCCGTGCAGGCGCTGTACGACGCGGCGGACGAGGACTCGGCCACGGGCGGGCCCGACCTCACCCGCAAGCTCTTCCCGCGCGTGTGCCTGGTCACCGAGGACGGCTACCGCCAGTTGGCGCAGGACGAGGTCGCCGAGGTCGCCAGGGCCGTGGTGGACCGGCGCCTGGAAGCGCCGAACGGGCCCCGCGCGCCCGTGCTCTGAGCCGTACCGCCGGTGGCCCGCTCACCGGGGCCCGGGCAGGTGGACGAGCCCCTGCCGGTGCCGCGGCTGTGCGCCGCGTTGGTGCACCGGGGTCAATCCGCCCGGCCGCGGCCGATGAGTTCTGCCGGGCCGGGGAGTCTCTCTTGTGTCGACAACATTGGAGGGACCCATGGGTCAGCTGTTGAGAGTGCAGAACTTCAACGTCTCGCGGGACGGATTCGGTGCGGGGGAGAACCAGAGCCTGGAGCGGCCGTTCGGTGACGCCGACCCCGGGAAGATGTTCGCCTGGGCCGGTGCCACGGCGAGCTGGCCGATGCGCACCGAACCCGGCGGGAGCCGCGGCCTCGACGACTACTTGACGCGGGACTACGCGCGCAACATCGGCGCCGAGATCATGGGCCGCAACAAGTTCGGGCCCCAGCGCGGGCCCTGGGAGAACCTCGACTGGCGCGGCTGGTGGGGCGACGAACCCCCCTTCCGCACGCCGGTGTTCGTCATGACGCACCACCCGCGCCCTTCGTTCACCCTCTCCGACACCACGTTCCACTTCGTCGACGACGACCCGGCCGCCGTCCTGGAGCGGGCGAAGGAGGCGGCGGACGGCAAGGACGTGCGGCTCGGCGGCGGGGCCGCCACCATCCGGGAGTTCCTCGACGCGGACCTCGTCGACACCCTGCACGTGGCGGTCTCACCGACGGAGCTGGGGGCCGGGTCACGGCTCTGGAAGTCGCCCGACGAGCTGCTCGACCGGTACCACCTCGACGTCGTGCCCAGCCCGAGCGGCGCCGTGACGCACCACCTGTTCTGGCGCAGGTGACACGGAGTCCCTCGGGGCGGTGTCCCCGGCGCCCGCCGGGGGCGCCGGGACCCGGGGGCGGGGACGCCGAGGGTGCCGGGGGTGCCGTGCGGGGGCTCAGCCGGACGCCGCCTCGATGACCTCGTCCAGGACGTCGCGGGACCGCACCAGGTCGCCGATCATGCGGTTGATGCGGTCCCGCTCCGCGCTGAGCTGACTCACCAGGAACGGCGTGGCCGTCTCGGAGGGGCCCCCGTCCTTGTCCCGGATGCACGGCAGCAGGTGCACGATCTTCGAGCTGCACAAGCCCGCGGCGAACAGCTCCTGGATGCGGATGACCCGGTCGACCGCGCTGTCGGCGTACTCGCGGTGGCCGCCGGGCGTGCGCTCGGCGGCGAGCAGCCCCTGGTTCTCGTAGTAGCGCAGGGAGCGTTCGCTCACCCCGGTGCGCCGGGACAGTTCGCCGATCCGCATCGTCCACCTCGCTCGCCGTCACCGGTTCGCACCGTCGCGCGAACCTGACATGGATGACAAGTTCCATCCTACGGGGTGCGGTCACCGCTAGCGTGGGCGGCGACTGCGCCGCGACGCCGTCGGACGTCGCGGCCTCCCTCCCACGGAGGCGGTGAGCAGGACGACATGGACGAACCCACCGGCACCGACCGGCGCCACGCGAACCGGCGCCCTCCGGACCGGCACCGGCCGCACGACGACGGCGGTCCGGCCGCCCGGCGCTGGGTCACCGGCCGTCTGGCCGCGGGCGACCCCCAGGTGCGGCTGCTGTGCTTCCCGCAGGCGGGCGGCGCGGCCGGGGCCTTCTCGGTGTGGCGCCCGCACCTGCCCGCGGGCCTGGAACTGGCACCGGTCGAGCTGCCGGGGCGCGGCACCCGCAGCGCCGAGCCGCTCCCCGACGACCTGGGCGCGCTTCTCGGCGCGCTCCTGGAGGCGCTCGCCGACGAGTTCAAGGAGCCGTACGCGCTCTTCGGGCACAGCTTCGGCGGCCTCGTCGCCTATGAACTCGCCCTGCGGATCGGCCGGTACGGGATCGCGCCGCCGCGTGCCGTCCTGGTCTCCGGGGCCCGTGCGCCGCACGCCACGGCGCGGGCCGAGCCCGTCCACGAGCGTGACGACGCGGGCCTCCTGGAGTGGCTGCGCGGCACCGGCGGCATGCCCGCGAGCCTGCTGCGGCAGACCGGCTACGTCCGCTCCGTGCTGGCCGCCGTCCGCGCGGACCTCACCCTGGGCGTGACCCACCAGCGGGCCGAGCCGGTGCCGCTGGCCTGCCCGCTGCACGTCTTCGGCGGCACCGCCGACCCCCTCGTACCGCCCGGCGAACTCCAGGACTGGCAGGCGTACGCGACCTCCGCCGTCCCCGTCACGCTCTACCCCGGCGGCCATTTCTACCTGTACGCGGAGCCCGCCCGGCTCCTCGCCGACATCGCCGCGGTCACGGGGGCCGGGCGGGCCGGGTCCAGCCGCTGACGGGGGCTACGGCAGGAACCCTTCCGGCAGTTCGTCGTGCGGGTCGAGGACGAAGCGGTGCTCGCCGGTGCGGAAGGCCCGGCCGGTGGTCTCCGTGACCGTGCCCCGGTCCGTACGGGACACCGCGCGGCCGGTGAAGACGGTGCCCGCGATGGACTCGTGGCGCAGCACCTCGTCCGGGGCGAGCAGACCGTCCTCGGCGAGCAGGGCGAGCCGCGCCGACGTGCCCGAGCCGCACGGGGAGCGGTCGAACTGCCCGTCGGCGAAGACCGTGACGTTGCGCTGGGCGGGACCCTCGGGGCGGCGGGGCAGCTCCTCGTGGAGGATGACGCCGTACACGCCGGACAGGTCCGGGCGGACGGGGTCGAGGCTGCCGGGGTGCCCGGCGAGGGCGGACCGGATCTCCTGTCCCGCCGCGACGAGGCGGGGCAGCGCCGCGCGGTCCACGGTGAGCCCGAGCGCGGCGGCGGGCACGGAGGCGTAACAGGCCCCGGCGTGCGCGAGGTCGACGTCGACGGGGCCCGCGCCGGTGGCGACGCGCACACCGCGCGCGGTGACGCGGGCGGGCACGTTGCGGAAGGTGACTCCCGTCGTGCGGCCGCCCTCACGGTGCACGGTGGCGGTGACGCGCCCGGACGGCACGTCGACGCGGACCTGCACGGAGCCGTCGGCGGGCGCGGCCACGATCCCCTCGTCGACGGCCCAGGCGCCGAGCGCCATCGTGCCGTGGCCGCAGGCGGTGGAGTACCCGTCCTTGTGCCAGAACAGGACGCCGAAATGGGCGCCCTCGTCGTCGGCGGGCACCACGAAGCAGCCGTACATGCCGGAGTGCCCGCGCGGCTCGCGGACCAGCAGCCGGCGGACGTCGTCGAGCGGGCCGCGGCGCGGCGCGGTGGGGGCGCCGCCCGCGCCGACCGCGGTGGCGAAGCGTTCGGCGACGGTGTCGCCGGGGATCGGGGGAAGCCCCTCGCGCACGATGCGGAAGGGCTCTCCGGCGGCGTGGTAGTCGATGGTGCGCACGTCGGTCACAGGTGAACTCCGGGCGTCGGCAAGGGCGTCGGGAGATCCGGGCCCGGGGCAGGCTACCCGCCGCGGGCCCGAGGCTGAACGTGTGCGGCGGGGGAGCCGTCCGTGCGCCGCGGAGGGCCGGATGGCTCAATCTCTGCCTCTTGCCTTAAGAACTTGATTGATGATGCGCGGATATTGACGTGCCTCGTTCACAAAATTTATGGTCCGTGGACCCTCACAGATCACCAAGACGGAGAACAATGACGTACTCCCTGGTCACGCGGCCCCGCGCCGCCCGTCTGTCCGCGGCGGCACTCGCCGGAGTGCTCCTCGCCGCCGCCCCGCCCACCGCAGGCGCCCAGCAGGAGCGGCAGGACACAGCCGCCGCCACGCCCGCCAACTGCCGTACGGGCGGGGGCTGGTCCCTCGACAGCACCCGCATCGACCCCAAGGACTCCCACCACGCCTTCGTCGGCAACGGCTACCTGGGACAGCGCGTCGCGCCCAACGGCGCCGGATACACCGCGTCCGGGGCCAAGACCGGCTGGCCGCTGTACACCCCGCGCTACGACGGCTCCTTCGTGTCCGGCCTGTACGCCCACAACCCGCGCACCGCGGGCGACCGGCAGGCCGTCGCCGCCCTGCCCACCTGGACCCCGCTGACCGTCACCACCGGCGGGGAGCGCGGCGAGACCTTCAACTCTTCGACGCCGCCCGGCCGCGTCTCCGCCTACCGCCAGCGCCTCCTGATGCACTGCGGCCTCGTGCGGACCACCCTCACCTGGACCGCCGCCGACGGCCGCAGGACCGACCTCGTCTACGAGGTGGTCGCCGACCGCGCCGACCCGCACGTCGGCGCCGTACGCCTGCGGATGCGGCCGCACTGGAGCGGCGAGGCGACCGTCACCGACCTGGTCGACGGCCGGGGCGCGCGCCGGGTGCGGCAGACCGGCGGCGGCGACCGGCACGGCCGCCCGGGACCTGCCATGGACGTCACCTTCCGCACGGACGGCACCGGGGTCGACGGCGCCGTCGCCTCCACCCTGCGCGCCGGGCACGGCGTGCGGGGCGCCAAGGAGCACCGGGCGTCCGGCGCCCGCGGACTGACGGCGCGGCAGGGCCTCACCCTGCCGGTGCGCCGCGGCCGGACCTACGAACTCACCAAGTACGTGGGCGTCGACACCGCCCTCACCTCGCGCGCCCCGCGCACGGCCGCCACCGCCGCGGCCCGCCGCGCCGCCGGGAGGGGCTGGGACGCCCTGCTGCGCGCCCACACCGCCGCCTGGGCCCGCCTGTGGCGCAGCGACATCGAGGTGCCGGGGCGCCGCGACTGGCAGACCTGGGTGCGCTCCGCCCAGTACGGGCTGCTCTCCAGCACCCGCGAAGGCGCCGCGAACAGCATCGCCCCGGCGGGCCTGACCAGCGACAACTACGCGGGCCTCATCTTCTGGGACGCCGAGACCTGGATGTACCCGGGGCTGCTCACCACCCGGCCCGAGCTGGCGAAGTCCGTGGTCGACTACCGCTACCGCACCCGCGCGGCCGCCCGCGACAACGCCCGCGCCTTCGGCTACAAGGGGCTCTTCTACCCCTGGAACAGCGGCAGTTCGGGCGACCTGGCCAAGGAGTGCCACAGCGTCGACCCGCCGCACTGCCGCACGCAGATCCACCTCCAGTCCGACGTCTCCCTGGCGACCTGGCAGTACTACCTGGCCACCAAGGACACCGCCTGGCTGCGCGAGCGCGGCTGGCCGGTCCTGAAGGGCATCGCCGAGTTCTGGGCGGGCCGCGTCAGCCGCAACGCCGACGGCAGCTACTCGATCAAGGACACCGCGGGCCCCGACGAGTACAGCAACGGCGTCGACGACGCGGTGTTCACCAACGCGGGCGCCGTCACCGCCCTGCGCCACGCCACGCGCGCGGCCGCGCTCCTCGGCGAGCGGGCCCCCGCCGCCTGGACCCGGATCGCCGACAGGATCCGCATCCCCTACGACGCCGGGCGCAAGGTCTTCGAGCAGTACGACGGCTACCGGGGCAGCAAGATCAAGCAGGCCGACACGGTGCTCCTGATGTATCCGCTGGAGTGGCGGATGCCCGCGGGCGCGGCGGCCGCCACGCTCGACTACTACGCGCGGCGCACCGACCCCGACGGCCCCGCCATGACGGACTCGGTGCACGCCGTCGACGCCGCCGGGATCGGCGGTCCTGGCTGCTCCACGTACACGTACATGGAGCGCTCCATCAGGCCCTTCGTGCGCGGCCCGTTCGCGCAGTTCTCCGAGGCGCGCGGGGACAAGGCCGGTGCCGAGGACCCGCTGTCGGGCTCGCCCGCGCACGACTTCCTCACCGGCAAGGGCGGCTTCCTGCAGACCTTCACCCAGGGCCTGACCGGCCTGCGGATGCGCGAGGACCGGCTCCGCCTCGACCCGACGCTGCCCCCGCAGTTCGGCGAGGGCGTCACGCTGCGCGGTCTGACCTGGCAGGGCCGTACGTTCGACATCGAGCTCGGTGCCCACCGCACGACGGTGCGGCTCACCGGAGGGAAGGCGATGACGCTCGACACGCCGCAGGGCCGGCAGGTCCTCAGCGCGGGTGCCCCGGCCGTCCTCAAGACGCGCCGCCCCGACCTCGCGCCCACCGACAACGCGGCCCGGTGCGCCGCCGCGAAGGCGTCGTCGGAGGAGCCCGGCATGTACGCGGGGGCCGCGGTGGACGGCGACGCGGCCACGGCCTGGGTCCCGGACGCGGCCACCGGCGCCCTCACGGCGGACCTCGGCGAGCCCGTCCGGGTCGGCGGCGCCACCCCGACGTGGACCGGCGTCGAGCCGGTGTCGTACGAGGTGGAGGTCTCCCTCGACGGGCGGCACTGGTACCGGACCGGCGACTCCCCGCGGCTCGCCCGCTACGTCCGGGTGACGGTGCACGGCGAGCCGGGGGCCAAGGAGCGCCCGGGCATCGCGGAGCTGACTGTGCGTTAGCCGCTGCCGACTCCCGCCACGACGCGACCCCGGGCCCACGGTCCGGGGTCGCGTCGCGTCGTGGGTCTCCTCGCTGGGCTGTTCGGTGTCCCCTTCTCACTCGTTCGACCCCCTTGATCATCTCAAAGCGCGAAAAGTCGGATAAACAGATCTTGCGTTTCGGTCGGACCGGAACGGTGCCGCCACTCCGTGCCCGATGTGAAGGGGTCTCCCGATGCGACACAACCTCAGACGGCGCGCGGCTGCCCGCCGTTGGCCGCGCGGCGCGGTGGCGCTCGCGGCCGGTGCGGCGGCCCTGGTCGCACCGCCCGCGGCGGCGGTCACGGCGGCCGCCCTCGCCGCGGCACCGGCGCCCTCGGCCGCGGAGTCGGCGGCACCTGGCTCGGCGTCAGATCCGGGGGCAGGCCCGCAGACAGCGCCGGAGGCCGGCCCGGCCTCGGGCCCGGCGGCAGGTCCGGCCTCGGGCTCCCAGGCAGGCCCGCAGGCCGGTCCGCAGGACGGCCCGCAGGCAGGTGGCCCGGACGCCGCGGAGGTGCCGCCTTCGGAAGCCGCGCCCCCGCCCTCCGGTGACGCGGCGTCACCCCGCGCGGCGGCGTCGCCGTCGGGCTCCGTGCCCGCGTCCGCCTCGCCGTCCCCGGCCGCGTCGGCTTCCCCCTCGGGCACGCCCGCCGGTACGCCGGTGCCCTCGGCCTCCGCGCCCGGCCGGGACGCGCCGCCGCAGGGCCCGCAGGCCGCGCGCCGCGAGACGCCGTCGGCACGGCCGTCCGCCGCCGCGCCGCAGGCCGCCTCGTCCGGTGCCCCCGCGCGAAAGGGCCCGGCCGCGCACGCTCCGCGCGAGGAGCCTGCGCACGCCCCGCGCGAAGAGGCGCAGACCACGCCTGCCGGTCCCCGCGCCTCTGCCCCGCCGCCGCCCGCCGGGGCCCGCGAGCGCCGGGGCCGCCCGGCCGCCGCCCGGGCCGACCTGGAGGTCCGGTCGCACCCCGCAGGGTCTTTGCGGCGCGCCGCGGCCCCGGGGCCCGACGGGGTGTACGACTACCGCATCACCGCCGTCAACCACGGCCCCTCGCAGGCCGTCGGCGTCACGGTCAGGGACCGGCTTCCCGACGCCCTCGTCTTCGTCTCGTCGGCGGACGGCTGCACCGCGAGCGGACGGACCGTCACCTGCGGCCCGCTGCCCGAGCTGGCCGTCGGCGCGTCCCACACCTGGATCGTGACCGTACGCCTCGCCGACGACTACGAGGGCGACGGCCGGGACATCGTGAACCTGGCCGAGGTGTCCTCGCAGACCCGCGACCCCGACGCGAGCAACAACACCAGCTCCGTGACCGGCCTGCCCGTCCCGCCGGACTGGGGCCGCGCCGACCTCTCCCTGACCAAGACGGCCGTGCTGCCCGGCGGCCGCGACTGGGTCCGGCCCGGCGAGACCTTCACGTACCGGATCACCGTGCACAACAACGGTCCCGGCACGGCGCGCGGACTGCGGGTGACCGACCCGCTGCCGAAGGGCCTGCACTTCGTCGGCTCCCCGGACGGCTGCGCCCCGGACGACGGCGGGCGCCTGATCGTCTGCCCCGGCCCCGACCGCCTCGCCTCGGGCACCTCGGTCTCGTACGCGCTCACCGTCCGCGTGGCGACGGCGCAGAACCGCCACTTCGGCAGGATCGAGAACGTCGCCACGGTGACCTCCACGACGAAGGACCCGGACCCGAGCGACAACCAGAACCCGCCGTACACGGTGTACGTCAAGACCGGCGACCACGGCGAACTGCCGGACACCGGCGGTGACGTGCCCGCCTGGCTCGGCTGGACCGCGGGCGCGGCCGTGGCCTGCGGCGGCCTCCTGGTGGCGGCCGTACGACGCCGCGAGGCGGGGCGGGGGCCGCGGCGATGACGACCTCCCGGCACCCCGCGGGCCCCCGTCGGCTCGCCGCCCTGCTGCTCGCGCTCGGCGTCCTGGTCTGCGGGCTGCTCGCCTCCACGGCGGCCTCGCACGCGCGGGCGGAGCTGGCCTTCCCCGTCCACGAGAGCTTCGACAACGGAAACGACCTGGGCACCGCCACGGGCAGCGCCTCCTACTCGGACGGCTGGCTGCGCCTGACGCCCGCCCAGGCGAACAGGGCCGGGTCGTGGCAGATGAAGGACTCGTTCCCCACGAGCCTCGGCATCGTCGCGGAGTTCACGTACGCCACCTACGGCGGCAGCACCTTCGCCGGCAAGCGGGGTGACGGCCTGGCGTTCTTCCTCGCCGACGGCTCGGCGGCGACCGGGACCGGCGCCACCGGCGGCGCCCTCGGCTACGCCTGCGCGGGCAGCTCGTTCGGCTGCACCAGCAGTGGCGTGCCCGGCGCGTTCCTGGGCGTCGGCATCGACGAGTTCGGCAACTTCTCGGCCAACTCGACCGGGGCGAGCGGACCCGGCACTCAGGCCAACAAGGTCGTGCTGCGCGGTGGCGGCAACGGCACCTCCGGCTATCGCTTCGGCACCTCCGCCAGCGGCCCCGGCGGCACCGTCGAGACGGGCAGCCGCACCAACTTCCGCACCGTGCGCGTCACCGTGCAGCCCAGCGGCGGCAAGCTCCTCGTCTCGGTCTGGTCCGACTCCGGGCCCGGCACCGCCTTCACCAAGCTGATCAGCGACTTCGACGTGTCGACCGTGAGCGGCCAGCCGTCGCTGCCGTCCACCCTGCGCGTCGGCTTCTCCGCGGGCACCGGCGGTGCCACGAACAACCACGAGATCGGCGACCTCAAGATCAACGTCCCGACGGACCTCAGCATCACCAAGACGGGCAAGCCCGCCACCGTCACGGCCGGGAGCAGACCGGTCACGTACACGGTGAGGGTGACCAACAGCGACGCCAACGCGGTCACCGGCGCGGCCGTCAAGGACGCGGCTCCCGGCCTCACCGGCGTGACCTGGACGTGCACCGCCAGTTCCGGCAGCGCGTGCGGCGCGGCGTCGGGCAGCGGTCCCCTCGACACCACCGCCGACCTGGCCCGCAGCGGCACCGTGACCTACACCGTCACCGGCACCGCCCCCGTGCAGGCGACGACCCTGACCAACACGGCGACGGTCATCGCCCCGGGCAACCGGACCGACACCAACCCCGACGACAACACCGCCACCGCCTCCACCACCGTGACCGCGAGCGCCGACGCGGCGGTCAGCAAGGCGGGCGTGGGGCAGGGCCCGGTGCGCCCCGGTGAGGAGTTCGAGTACCGGATCACGGTCCGCGACCAGGGTCCGTCCGACACCACCGACGTGAAGGTCACCGACACCCTGCCGACCGGCCTGACCTTCGTGTCGTCCGGCGACGGCTGCACGGCCTCCGGGCAGACCGTCACCTGTCCCACCGTCGCGAAGCTGCCCGCGGGGGCGCTGGTGTCCTGGACGTTCCGCGTCAAGCTCGACGCCGCGTACCAGGGCGACGGCTCCGACCTCGGGAACACCGCGAAGGTCACGCACGGCGTCACCGACCCCGACCTCACCAACAACACCTCCACCGCCGCCCTGCCCCCGGGCGGGGTGCGGGCCCCCGCGGCCGACCTCGCGACCGCCAAGAAGACGACGACCACCGCGCAGGTGGCCCCGGGCGAGGAGTACGCGTACACGGTGACGGTCACCAACAAGGGCCCGTCGGTGGCCCGGGCCGTGCAGGTCACCGACCCCCTGCCGACCTCGCTCACCTTCGTGTCGTCCGCCGACGCCTGCAAGCTGACGGACCGCACGGTCACCTGCGGGCCGGTCGCGACCCTGGCGCCGGGAGCCGCCACGTCGTGGACGTTCCGGGTGCGGCTCAACGCGGACTACAGCGGCGACGGCACGGACGTCCTCAACGTGGCCACGGCCGCCGCCGACACCGCCGACCCGGACCTCACCAACAACAGCGGCAGCGCCACCGTGCCCGGCGGCAAGGTCAAGCCGCCGACCGCCGACCTCGAATTCGGCAAGAAGGCCGAGAACACCCCCGCCTGACCGGGTCCCGCCACGGTGGCGGTCCACCCCCTCGCACGTCCGTACAGCGGTGTACGTGACCGGAGCACGAACGGAACCGATGTGAGATGAGTACGACACGACATCGCCGACGCGCCTTCGTGGGCGCCGCGGTCGCCGCGCTGATCTGCGTGCTGCCGCAGTGGTCCGGCCAGGGCCCGGCCCGGGCGGCAGCGCCGTCCGGATCGGGGGCGAGGGTGACCACGCACCTGAGCCGCGCCCTGCCCGCGGCGGGCAAGGCGGACACCCCGCCCGGCGGACTGGTCACGTACACCCTGACGGCGAAGAACAACGGGCCCTCGGTGGCCCGCAACGTGACCGCGACGGACACGCTGCCCGAAGGCATGTCGTTCGTGTCCTCGGCCGACGGCTGCACCGCCAGCGGCCGCACGGTGACGTGCGGCCCCGAGCCGCAGCTCGGCGTGGGCCAGACCAAGAAGTGGAGGTTCATCGCCCAGCTCAGCTCCTCCTACCAGGGCGACGGCTCGGACCTCGGCAACAGCGCGTCGGGCACGTCGGACGCCACCGACCCCGACCCCGACAACAACAAGCCCGACCCGGTCACGCCGCCGGGACCCTTCACGCCCGAGTCGGACATCTCGACCGTGAAGACGGCCCTCGGCAACGGGCCGATCGTGCCCGGCCAGGAGTACGAGTACGAGATCGAGGCCTCCAACGCCGGGCTCTCGGACGCCCGCAACGTGCGCGCCACGGACACGCTGCCCGACGGCGTCTCGTTCGTGTCGTCGGCCGACCCCTGCACGGCGTCCGGACAGACCGTGAGTTGCGGCCCGCACGCCAAGCTCACCCCCGGCGCCTCCGTGAAGTGGACGTTCAAGGTCAAGCTGAGCGCCGCCTACCAGGGTGACGGCTCCGACCTGCGCAACACCGCGACGTCGACGTCCGACTCCAAGGACCCCGACCTCAGCAACAACACCAGCGAGGCGGTGCTCCCGCCGGGCGGCGTCACCGAGCCCCAGGCCGACCTCTGGGCGGGCAAGGCGCCCACGACCACCACGCCCATCGCGCCGGGCGAGACCTTCGAGTACGCGGTGACCGTCACCAACGACGGACCCTCCCGGGCGCTCAACGCGAAGGCGACCGACACCCTGCCCGCGCGCCTCGCCTTCGTGGGCTCGGCGGACGGCTGCACCGCCTCCGGCCAGACCGTCACCTGCGGGCCGCAGGCCGTCCTGGAACCGGGCGCGTCCAAGACGTGGAAGTTCACCGTCCGGCTCGACTCCGAGTACACCGGTGACGGCAGCGACATCCGCAACACCGCGACCGTCTCCTCGGACACCGCCGACCCCGTCCCGGGCAACAACAGCGCGGAGGCCGGGGTGCCCGGCAGCAAGGTCAACAAGCCCACGGCCGACCTGGCCGTGACCAAGACCGCCGTCGGCGACACCGCGCCGCGCCCCGGCGAGACCTTCGACTACAAGATCACCGTCACCAACAAGGGCCCGTCGGCCGACGCCTACAACGTCAAGCTCACCGACGACCTGCCCGTGGGCCTGTCGTACGTCTCCTCCTCGCCCACCGGGTGCACGGTCTCCGGGCAGGTGGTCAACTGCCGGCGGACGACCCCGCTCAAGGTCGGCGAGACCGTGGAGTACACGCTGACGGTGAAGGTGGACCCCGCCTACCAGGGCGACGGCAGCGACATCAAGAACACCGCTCACGTCACCGCCGACAACATCGACCCGGCGAGCGAGAACGACACCGACACCGCGGGACCGCCCGACGGCGAGATCGCGGCCCCCGCCGCCGACCTGGCGATCGTGAAGAAGCCCGCCACCGACAAGCCCGTCGCCCCCGGCGAGACCTTCGACTACACGCTGACGGTCACCAACAAGGGCCCGTCCCAGGCCGAACAGGTCCAGGTGTCCGACGTCCTGCCGACGGCGTTGAGCTTCGTCTCCTCGGACGACCCGTGCACCGCGGGCCGCACGGTCACCTGCGGCCCCCTCGCGACCCTGGCCCCCGGGGCCTCGGTCAGCTGGGTGATCAAGGTGAAGCTCGCCGCCACCTACACCGGTGACGGCGACGACCTCGACAACACGGCCACCGTGTCGTCGGCGACCAAGGACCCGGTCACCGACAACAACTCCAGCACCACGGGCCCGCCCGGAGGCAAGGTCACCAAGCCGACGGCCGACCTGGAGGTGACCAAGCAGATTCCCTGACGCCTCCCGGCGTCGCGGCGAATCCCTGAGAACCCCTGTGGGGCGGGCCGTTCGGGCCCGCCCCACAGGGGTGTCCGCACGCGCTACGCGGTCCCGCGCACGTGCCGGTCGCGGGCCGCGCCGACGCCCACCACGACCTGGGGGACCAGCAGCACCAGGAGCACCGCCACGGGAATCGTCCAGTCGTGGGACGCGTCGTGGACGGCGCCCAGGATGGCGGGCCCCGTGGCGGCGAGGACGTAGCCGAAGCACTGCGCCATGCTGGACAGCTGCGCGACGTGCCGGGCGTCCGGCGCCCGCTGCACGATGAACAGCAGCGCGAGGCTGATCGCCGCGCCCTGGCCGAGCCCGAGCAGGCTCATCCACACATAGGCGCCGCCGACCGGGGCGGCGAGCAGCCCGGCGTACCCGGCCGCGCACAGGAGCGCGCCGAGCGTCGAGAGCAGCGCGGAGCTCAGCCGCCTGCCGACGATCACCGGGGTCACGAACGAGCCCGTGATGCCGAGCAGCGCCGAGAACGACAGCATCCACCCCGCGTCGCCCGCGCTCATCCCCGAGTCCTGGAGCAGCGTCGGCAGCCAGGCCGCGGCGGCGTAGTAGTTCAGCGATTGCAGCCCCATGTACGCGGTGACCTGCCAGGCCAGGGGCGAGCGCCACAGGCCGCGCACCGGGTGCGCCGCCTGCCGGGCCGCCGCCGCGGCGACGCGGGTGCGCGAGCGCACCTGCGGCAGCCACACCACGAGGGCGAGCAGCGCGAGCGCGCCCCAGCACGCCAGCGTGGTCCGCCAGTCCATGCCCGAGGCGTCCCGCACCGGCAGCGTGACACCGGCCGCGAGCGCGGCACCGCCGAACAGCGACATCGAGTACAGGCCCGTCATCAGGCCCGCGCGGCCCGGGAAGTCCCGCTTGATCAGGCCGGGCAGGAGCACGTTGGCGACGGCGATGCCCGCGCCGATGACGACCGTGCCGGCGAACAGGGCGATGACCGAGTCCACCATCCGCAGCGCGGTGCCCGCGCAGATCAGCGCCATGGTGCCGAGCAGCGCGCGCTCCATGCCGAAGCGGCGGCCGAGGCCGGGCGCGACCGGCGCGAGCAGGCCGAAGCACAGCAGGGGCAGGGCCGTGAGCAGGCTGGTGGCCGTGGCCGACATGCCGCTGTCGTCGCGGATGACGTCCGCGAGGGGGGAGACGGCGACGAGCGCGGGGCGCAGGTTCAGGGCGAGCAGGACGACGCCGAGACCGAGGTACAGCGCGCGGCGCCCGGTGACCCCGGGCGGGCTCGGCGGGGCCTGGTCGGGCGCCGTGTCGGTGGTGTCGTCGTCCCGCGCCACGGTGGCCGTGGCGGCGGGCGCTTCCCTGCGCATGCCGTGTCTCCTGGGGTGGGGTGTCAGTGGGTGGGTGCGGCGGCGGCCGCACCGTCGGTGGTGTCGCTGCCGTGGTCGTCCAGCGGCTGCTCGCGCAGCGCGGCCATGCCCTCGGCGAGATGGGCGAGCACGGCGGACTCGGCCGCGGCGGGGTCCCGCGCCTCGATGGCGTCGAGGATCGCCCGGTGGGCCCCGATCTGGTGGCGTACGGAGTCGGGGACCGGGGCGCCGACCACCGACTGGAGGGTGGAGCGCATCCCGTCGCTGAGGTGCCCGTACAGATCGGCGAGGACGCTGTTGTGGGCGGCGGCCGCCACCGTGCGGTGGAAGGTCATGTCCGCGTCGATGAACGCCTCGATGTCCCCGGCCTCCCAGGCCCGGCCGCGCTCGGCGAGGGCCGTCCGCAGCGCGTCGAGGTCCTCCGGGGTGCGGCGCTCGGCCGCGTACCGGGCGGCGTCCCGCTCCAGCGAGGCCCGCACCTCGTACGCCTCCAGGACACCCGCCCTGCGCAGCCGCCGCTGCACGGCGGCGCCGAGGTCGCTGCTCGCGCGCACATAGGTGCCGTCGCCCTGGCGGGGTTCGAGCATCCCGGTGTGCACCAGGGCGCGGACGGCCTCCCGCACGGTGTTGCGGCCGACGGAGAGCTGCTCCACGAGCTGCGGCTCGGCCGGGATCTTCGCCCCGACCGGCCACTCGCCGTCGGCGATGAGGCTCTCCATCTGGGCGATGACGAGATCGACGAGGTTGGTCCGTGCGGTGGTGCGCAGCGGCATCGGTCGGGGCCTCTCTGCCGAACGGTTCGGGACGTACGTCTTCTCTGGGTGTTCTCTGGATGCCCAAACATGGGAACATCCGATGTTTGTGGTGTCAAGCGGCCGGGCCCGCCCCCGAGAGGCACACCGCGAGCAGCGCGGTGGCCAGGGTGAGCGTCGTGCCGAAGGCGGCGTCCGCGCGCGGCGGGGCGGCGGGCCCGGAAGCGCCGGGCGGATGTCCGACGGGAAGGAAGATGTCCGAAGTTCCGTACGAGGACGTCCGGTTGGACCAAGATGAACGGGTCCGAACGACGAGGGGGCGCTGTCCGAGGAGGGGCCGGTGGGGGCGAGCGAGGACGGGGCGGACGCGCTGGCGGACCTGAAGGGGCGGCTGCGGAACCTGCGCGCGCGGCGGCGCCTCTCCATGATCACGCTGTCCCGGCGGGCCGGGCTCGGGCGCACGACCGTGAGCCAGGCCCTGAACGGGACGGGGGTGCCGAGCGACGCGACGGTGGCGGCCCTCGCCGCCGCGCTCGGCGCCGACCCGGAGGAACTGCTACGGCTCCGGGACCGGGCGGTGCCGCCTCCCGCGGGCGAACCTGTCCACCTTGAACCTGTGCAACGCCGTCGGAGGAATGTACCTGGTGGCGCCACTCCACCAGGTGGATCGCCTCATGCTGCAAACCGAATCCGGACTGGCCCTGCTCGCGCAGCTTCCGCCGTCACCGCAGATCCGGAGCCTGATGCTGAACGGTGCTGAGGGCGTCGACGACCTCGCGTGCGTACGCACGGCTCTGCCCCACCTGACAACGCTGGAAATCCACTGCTGGGACAAGTGCCGACAAGCCGAACTCAGCGCCCGTGTGCGGTGATCAGCTGGAGCATGGCCTGGGCCGCTCCGTTCTCGGAGCCGATCTCGTGGTCCTCCATGCCGTCAAGGGGAGTGGGCTCGGCGCTCCGGGTGAACATGTCCGGTTCGTACGCGCTGAGCGCGGCCTCGATGTCGTCGGGGTGTGCGGCGATGGCCCGGCCGAGTTCGGCGCCGTCGAGCATGGCGAGGTTGGCGCCCTCGCCGTTGGGGGCCGCGAGGTGGGCGGCGTCGCCGAGCAGGGTCACCCCGGGCACCCGGTCCCAGCGGTGCCCGTGCGGCAGGGCGTAGAGGGGGCGCAGGACCGGCGCGACGTCGCTGGCGGTGATGAGCGCGGTCAGCTCAGGCGCCCAGCCGTCGAACTCCCGCGCGATCCGTGCGGCGGCCCCGGCGGCGTCGGTGAAGTCGATGGCGGCGAACCACTCCTGCGGCTCGGAAAGGCCCGCGTAGGCGTGGAGCGTGCCGCCCCTCTCCCGGTGCGCGAAGATCTCCCTGCCCGGCGCGGGCGCGATCATCGAGCCGCCGCCGACGGCCTTCGCGGTGGCGGGGTGGCGGTGGTCGGCGTCGAAGAGATAGGTCTCGACCACCGACTTGCCGGTGTAGGCGGGGACGGCGGCGGTGAGCAGCGGCCGCACCCGTGACCACGCGCCGTCCGCGCCGACCAGGAGGCGGGTGACGAGGGTGCCGCCGTCGGCGAACGTCACCTCGTGGCGCCCCTCGCCGAGGGCGCGGGCGCCGCTGACCTTGTGCCCCCACCGGACGGTGCCGGCCGGGAGCGAGTCGAGCAGGACCTGCCGCAGCTCGCCGCGCTGCACCTCGGGGCGGCCGCCCGTGCCGTCGTCGGCGACTTCGCCCTGGACGGTTCCGTCGGGGCTGAGGATCCGCATGGCCTGGCGGCCCTCCAGGACGATGTCTCGGAACTCCTCCATCAAGCCGGCCGCGGTGAGGGCTATTTGGCCGTTGTAGTCGTGGATGTCGAGCAGTCCGCCCTGCGCGCGGGCGGCGGGGGAGGGCTCCGCCTCGTGGACGGTGGCCGGGATGCCGTGGAGGTGCAGGACGCGGGCCAGGGTGAGTCCGCCGAGTCCGGCACCGATGATCGTGACGTGCGGGGGCATGCGGGCTCCTCGGGGTCGGCGCCGCCCGGTGATCTCCGGTGCGGCCGTCCCCACAAGGTGCCGGACCCCGCCGACGGGCCGCCGACAGCGCGCCTACAGGCCCCGACAGGGGGTCTACAGCCGCCGCGGCTCTACTCCTGCCCGCGTCGCCGCCTCACCTCGTACGCCCCGAGCACGATCGCCACCGTCAGCAGGCTCAGCCAGAACTGCGTACGGCTGTCGGGCAGGAAGGCCATCGCGAGGATGACCGCGCCCATGGCGGCGATCGTGAGGCGGCTCAGCCAGGGGAAGCCCCACATGCGGAGGGTGAGCCGGTCGGGGGACTCGCGCTCCAGGGCGCGTCGCATGCGCAGCTGGGCGACGGCGATCGCCAGGTAGACGAAGAGGGCGATGGCCCCGTACGAGTCGATGAGGAACTGGAAGACGACGTCGGGGGAGATCCACGCCGCGATGACCGAGGCGTAGCCGACGGACGTGCCCGCGAGGATCGCGCGGCGGGGCACGCCGCCCCGGCTGAGCCTGGTGAAGCCGCGCGGCGCGTCACCGCCGCGGGTGAGCGCGAAGAGCATCCGGGACGAGGTGTAGAGCGCGGAGTTGAGGCAGGACAGGACCGCCACCAGGACGACCGCGTTCATGACGGTCGCCGCCGCGGGCACGTCCAGGCGCTCCAGGACGGCCGCGTAGGGGCTGACCTCGACGGCGTCGTCGGTCCAGGGGACCACCGCGACGACCACGAGGATGGACAGGACGTAGAACGCGACGACCCGCAGCACGATCGACCGGATCGCCGCGGCGACGGCGCGCTCGGGCTCGGTGGACTCCGCCGCCGCGATGGTCACGATCTCCGCGCCGGTGAAGAACCCGACGCACGGCACGACCGCGGCGAGCACCGCCCCCGCACCCTCGGGTGCGAAGCCGCCGTGCGCGGTGAGGTGGCCGAGGCCGCCGGACGCCTCGGGCCAGAGCCCGAGGACGTACAGCGCGCCCAGGAACAGGAACACGACGATGGCGAGCACTTTCACGGACGAGAACCAGTACTCGAACTCGCCGAAGGAGCGCGCGGACACCATGTTCGTCGCCGTGAGCAGGGCCATCAGGACGAGGCTGATGGCCCACAGCGGTGCTTGCGGCAGCCACAGCTGGATGATCCGCCCGCCCGCCACCGCCTCCACGGCGACGACGATCACGAAGAAGTACCAGTACAGCCAGCCGACGGCGAACCCGGCGCGGGCACCGAGCGTCTCGCGCACGTGGGCGTAGAAGGAGCCGAGCGCGGGCCGCGCCACCGTCATCTCCGCGAGCATCCGCATGATGAGCACGGTCAGGACACCGGCGGCCAGGAAGGAGAGGACGGCCGCGGGCCCGGTCTGCCGCACGACCACGCCGCTGCCCACGAAGAGCCCGGCGCCGATCACCCCGCCCAGCGCGATCAGGTTCATGTGCCGCCGCTGGAGGCCCTTCGCCAGGCCGCCCTCGCCGGACGTGGGGGCGGGCGGGGCCGAGGTGTTCCGCGTGTCCGTACTCACGTCAGGCGACGCTAGGCGGCCAACTCTGCGGGGGTGTTGCCGCGGTGTTGCGGGTGCGTGGAGGCGGCGGCCCCGAGGGCCCGGGACCCGCGGTCCACGGCGGGTGCGGGACCCTGGACGGATGCTGACTCCGGAGGAAGTACGGGACCTGCTGGTCCCGCTGGTCGTGGGGAAGTGGGACGAGGGCGGACGCGTCGTCCTGGAGGTCACGGACCTCGAAGTCGTCGTGAGCGGGCGGAAGTTCGACGTCTACCTGGACGTCGTCGCCCCCGACGGGCGCTGGTCGGTCCGCTCCGAGCGCGACAGCGGCGACATCAACGTCTTCAACGGCACCCCGCCCGAGCGGCTGGTGACGTGGATGGCACAGTCGCTGCGGATCGAACTCTCCGAGTGGTGGCACACCAAGGCGAGGGAGGCGTACGCGAGGAAGCAGGGGGTGCGCCTCGACGGCTGAGGACGGCCCCGGCGGCGCGGGGAGCGGGCCGATGGCATGCCGTGAAGTGATCTATGGGGCACCGTTACATGATCTTCGGATAGCCGTAATGGCGGGTGAACTAGGTTGATTCCGTACTCGCCGGACAGCACGGACGGCGGGGACAAAACGGGACCGCACCGCGCGGCGCCGCCCGAGGGCGCAGCCGTGCCGTGCACGCGAACAGATCCATGACCGTGAAGGGGAACACCGTCGTTATGCGCACCACCACTCACCGCCGCAGCGCCCTCCGTACCGCCGCCGTCTCGGTTCTCGCCGGTACGGCCCTCCTGGCCCCGGCCGCGGCCGCGCTGGCGAGCACCCCCGCCCCCGAGCGGCCCGCCGCGGTGCGGACCGCCGCCGCCAAGCCCGTGAAGATCGACATCGGCGCCGGTGTCACCCTCACCGTCAAGGGCGGCAAGCCGTACTACCACGGCAAGGCCCTCAAGCCGGGCCAGACCGTCGACGACGGCATCTACCTGCACCTGAGCGCCGACGGCAAGCGCCTGTACAGCAAGACGCAGGGCGGCGGCACCCCGTACGCCATCTGGGACGTCAAGACCGGCAAGAGCCTCGGCACCCAGAAGACCAGCCCCACCGCCAAGGCGAAGGCCGCGCTGACCGCCAAGCCGTCCACGACCTCCGTGAAGGCCTGGCAGGAGCTGCGCGTCAACGGCAAGGCCACCGGCATCAAGGCGGGCGCCAAGGTCGACCTGCAGCAGAAGCAGCGCGGCACCTGGAAGACGCTGCCCGCGTCCACCACCGTCAACAAGTCCGGCGCGTACTCCCTGCGCGTCAAGCTCGGCCTCAAGGGCAAGAACGAGCTGCGCACCAAGAGCGGCGCCACCCTGTCGCCCGTCTTCACCGTGACGGTGCGCTGACCCCTGACCCCTCCCGGCGCCCCTTCGCGCACCTGACCCGGGCCCCCGGCACGTCCCACAGCGGACGTGCCGGGGGCCCGGGCGCGTCCACGGCCGGTGGTTCCCCCGGCGCGTAAACCCCGTGCCGCGAGCCGGTCGATCCAGGGACCATGAGGCGGGCGCACCCGCGCCCGAGGCCCGTACCGCACACCGGAAAGGCGCCACCATGCCCCTCGTTCCCGCCGACCCCACCGTCCTGCACCCGATGCCCGGGCAGCCCCGCGTGGTGCTCCTCAAACCGCTGATCACCTCGCCGCTGATCGAGGTCGGCGAGTTCTCGTACTACGACGACCCCGACGACGCGACGGCCTTCGAGACGCGCAACGTGCTCTACCACTACGGGCCCGAGAAGCTCGTCATCGGCAAGTTCTGCGCCCTCGGCGAAGGCACGCGGTTCATCATGAACGGCGCCAACCACCGCATGGACGGCCCGTCCACGTTCCCCTTCCCCATCATGGGAGGCTCCTGGGCCGACCACTTCGACCTCATCAGCGGGCTGCCCGGCCGCGGCGACACCGTCGTCGGCAACGACGTGTGGTTCGGCTACCGGACCCTGGTCATGCCGGGCGTCCGCATCGGCCACGGCGCGGTCATCGCCTCCGGCTCCGTCGTCGTCGACGACGTCCCCGACTACGGCATCGTCGGTGGCAACCCCGCCCGGCTGCTGCGCCGCCGCTTCAGCGACGAGGACATCGCGCGGCTCCTCGAACTGGCCTGGTGGGACTGGCCGCCCGAGCACCTCACGCGCCACGTCGCCGCGGTGATGTCGGGCAGCGTCGCCGACCTGGAGGCGGCGGCGCCCACGGCCTAGCCCGCCAACAGCTCTGGACTTTCTGTCCAATCGGTGTACGTTGTGTCCAGAGCTGTTGCGGCAGGGGAGGGCCACCACATGAGCGCCGAGAGCGCCGACGACGTACGGAACGCCGAGCGCGACGCGATCATCGCCGCGCTCGCACCGGTGGTCGAGGGGCTCGTCGCCACCTTCGGCTCCCTGTGCGAAGCGGTCGTCCACGACTACCGGCGGCCGGAGAGGTCCGTCGTGGCGATCGCCGGAGCCGTCACGGGCCGCAGCGTCGGCGGCTCGATGAGCGAGATCGGCATGGGCATGCTGGCCCGCGGCGACGACGCGGCCGACGAGCTGAACTATCTGACCCGCACCCGGGACGGCACGCTGGTCAAGTCGTCGACGATGCTGCTGCGCGACAGCGGCGGCTCGGTGTTCGGCGCGCTGTGCGTCAACCTCGACATCACCGCGGTCCAGCAGGCGAGCGCCCTCATCGGCGAACTCGCGGGCGTGACCCCCCGCTCGGAGGTGCCGACCACGACGTTCGGCGACGACGTCGGGTCCGTCGTCACCTCCATCGTCGACAGCCACCAGCTCCAGCTCAGCCGCCCGTGGAGCGAGCTCGGCCGCGACGCGCGCGTGGAGCTCTTCCGCGGCCTCGACGAGCACGGCGTCTTCGCCGTGCGGGGCGCCGTCCCGCAGGTCGCCGCCCGCCTCGGCATCTCCCGCGCCTCCGCCTACAGCTATCTCGCCAAGTCCCGCGCCCAGGGCGCACCGCAGCCCGGGCCCCACACCCCACCAGGAGCACCCGCATGACGAGCACCCCCCTGGTCACCCTCGACGACGTGCGCGACGCCGCCGCCCGGCTCAAGGGCGTCGCCCACCGCACGCCCGTCCTCCGCTCCCGCACCCTGGACGCCCGCTTGGGCGCCGAGGTCTTCCTCAAGTGCGAGAACTTCCAGCGGATCGGCGCCTTCAAGTTCCGCGGCGCCTACAACGCGGTGGCCCGGCTCACCCCCGAGCAACTGGCCAAGGGCATCGCCTCGTTCTCCTCCGGCAACCACGCCCAGGCCATCGCGCTCGCGGCCCGCGAGCGCGGCAGCACCGCCGTGATCCTCATGCCGGAGGACACCCCGCTCTCCAAGCGCCGGGCCGCCGAGGGGTACGGCGCCGAGATCGTCACGTACGACCGCTACTCCGGCGACCGCACCGCGATCGGCAGGCAGCTGGCCGAGGAGCGCGACCTCACCCTGGTCCCGCCGTACGACCACCCGGACGTCATCGCGGGCCAGGGCACCGCCGCACTCGAACTCATCGAGGAGGTCGGGACGTTGGACGCCTTGGTCAGCCCGGTGGGCGGCGGCGGTCTGATCGCGGGCAGCGCCACGGCCGTGAAGGGCCTCAACGAGCGGATCCGTGTGATCGGAGTGGAGCCGGAGGCGGGCGACGACACCAAGCGGTCCCTCGAGGCCGGTCACCGCGTCTCCGTCCCGGTCCCGCGCACCATCGCCGACGGCCAGGCCATCGAGACCCCCGGCGAGCTGACCTTCCCCATCAACCAGCGCCTGGTGGACGAGGTCGTGCTCGTCTCCGACGACGAGATCCGCGACGCGATGCGGTTCGCCTTCGAGCGCCTCAAGATCGTGATCGAGCCCAGCGGGGCGACCGGCATCGCGGCCCTCCTGGCGGGCCGCCTCCCCCAGGTCCCGCCGCGCGTCGGCGTCCTCATTTCCGGCGGCAACGTCAGCACCGAGCGCTTCGCGGAGCTCTGCGGCTAGCCGGCTGAGGCGGCGGCACCCGCGACCGCCGCCACCAGCGTCTCGCCCGCCCGGGTGCGTGCGTACAGGACCTGGCGGCCCGCCCGGTGGGCGCTCACCAGGCCCGCCGTGCGCAGGAGCGTGAGGTGCTGGGAGACGCCGCCGGGGGTGAGGCCGGTGCGGCGGGCGAGGGCGGTGGTCGACGCCGGGGCGGTCAGCTCGGCCAGGAGGCTCGCGCGGGAGCGGCCCAGCACGCCCGCGAGGGCTTCGGACGCCGGTACCGGGCGGGACTCCCAGAGCGTGCCCACGCCCCGCGGCGGATAGCGCAGCGAGGGCTGCCACGGCTCGTTGAGGATCGAGAAGACGCGCGGCCACACGAAGGCCGACGGCACGAGCAGCAGGCCCCGGCCGTCCAGCGGGCGCGTGCCGCGTGCGGTCCTGTGCTCCAGCTGGAGCGTGCCGCCCGCCCAGGTGACCTGCGGATCGAGGTCGGCGAACAGGTGCTGCGCGCCGCCCTCCACCAACCGGCCCGCCCGATAGCGGATGTCGCCCTCCAGGAGGGTGAGGATCCGCGACCAGTACGGGGCCAGGGCCAGCTCCCAGTACGCCTCGATCACCTCCGCGAGGCGGCCGAGCACGGCGGCCGGATCCGCGCGCAGCGCCGCCATCCGCGCGGGCGGCACATCGGCCTTCGTCCACAGCAGCGCCGGGGGAGTGGCCCGTACCGTCGCCAGCTCCACCGCGAGGGACGGCAGCGGCGTCGTGGGCGGCGGGCAGAGGAATCCGGGGACGTGGCCCGCCCACGGCGAGCGCGTCGGGACGGGCACGAGGTCGAAGAGCGGCGACAGATCGACGTCCGCGGCGGCGAGGCGCGGCCGCACCTGCTCCACCCACGCGCGGTGCAGGCCCTGTTCGTCCGCGCCCTTCAGCACCCGCACGCTCGCCACCACCTCCCACAGCGGGGACAGCGCGAAACGCGTACGGACCACGTCCTCCATGCCGAACTCGATCTCGAACATTCAGCCCAGACTAAATCAATGGGCGGGGCCCCGAAGATCGCGCACCGTGTCGCGCATGACCCCAGCCTCCGGCTCCCCTTGGGGCGTACGGGACTTCCGTACGCTCTTCGCGGCGAGCGCCCTCAGCCACCTCGGCACCAACGTCGGCTACGTGGCGATCCCCCTGCTCGCCGTCACCGTCCTCGACGCGGGGCCCGGCCAGGCGGGCGTCCTCGCCGCGCTGTCCACCGCCGCTTTCCTGCTCATCGGGCTGCCCGCCGGGGCGTGGGTGGACCGGCTCCCGCCGCGCCGCGTCCTGGTGGCCGCCGACGCCGCCCGCGCCGTGCTGCTCGCCTCCGTCCCCGTCGCCTGGTGGCTCGACGCGCTGTCCCTGTCGCAGCTGTACGCCGTCGTGCTCCTCAACGGCTGCGCCACCGTGTTCTTCGACGTGGGCTCGCAGAGCGTGCTGCCCGAACTGGTCGGCCGCGACCGCCTCGTCCCGGCGAACACCGCCGTGGTGAGCCTCATGGCGGGCGCCAACATCGCGGGCCGGGGCGCGGGCGGCTTCCTGGTGCAGCTCGCCACCGCCCCGCTGGCGGTCGCGGGCGGCGCGGTCGCCTACCTCGCCTCCGCCGCGGGCCTCACCGGCATCGGCCGACGGCGGCGGGCCCCGGCACCCACGGCCGCCCGGCGGCGCCTGCGGGCCGAGATCGGGGAAGGCCTGCGCCACGTCCTCGGCAACCGCGAGCTGCGCGCCCTCGCCCTCACCGGCGCGCTCGGCAACCTCGGCTCGCACCTGGTCAACGTCATGCTGCCCGTCCTCTTCACCCGCGAACTCGGCCTGCCCGCCGGGGCGCTCGGCCTCTACTGGGCGATCGGCGGCCTGGGCCTGCTGCTCGGCGCCGCCTGCGCCCGCCGCCTGGCGGCCCGGCTCGGGTACGGCCGCGCCCTGGCGCGCACCGGGCTGTGGTGTGCGCCCGCCGGGCTCACCGTGGGCCTGGTGGGCGACGGGCCCTGGTTCTGGGTGGCGTGCGCCGGCTGGCTGACGGTCACCGCGAAGACGGGCCTCGACAACGTCCTGGGCGTCACGCTCCGCCAGCACCTCACGCCGGACCCGCTCCTCGGCCGCATGAACGCCACCTTCCGCTTCCTGCTCACCGGGGCGCTCGCCGTCGGCGCGGCCCTCGCCGGGGCCATCGGCGAACTCGCGGGCGTGCGGGTGGCGGTGTGGACGGGCGCGGTGTGCTTGGCGTGCGCGTTCCTGCCGGTCTGCAGCTCACCCCTGCGCACCCTGCGAGAACTCCCCAAGGCACCGGCCCCGCCCCGGCCTTCGGCACCGACAGAGGCCTCGCCCGCCCCCGGCAACCGGCCCTGACGGCGGCCGCTCCTCACCTCGGGGGCACGGGCGCGCTCACAGCCAGCGCCGCGCCGCCTCGACCGTGTCGCCGCCGTTGCTGTTGAACGCGATGGCGGCCTGCGGCGCATGACGGCGGGTCAGGTTCACGATCTGCTCGAAGAGCGGAAGCAACTGCTCGGTCTTGCGGATCCCGCCGCCGACGACCACGACGTCCCACGGCCGCGCGGTCAGGGACGCCACCAGGGTGGGCTCGGCCGACTGGTCGTGCACGACCACCGTCATGGCCGCCTCGATGTCCAGCTCGGCGAACCGGTTCAGCTGCGCGTCGAGCACCGCGTGCACGGCTGCCGCGTCGACGCCGGGAATCGCCTGGGGGTCGTAGCCGACCACGAGTACGCAAGACATGTGATCAATCTACCGAGCCGGTCAGGACGTGATCCGTCGGGTGGCCGACCGGACCCCCGCCGCCCGGTGCGCTCGGGGACGGCGCCCGCCGGGCCCACCGCACGGCGAGCGGCGCCGCGAGGCCCGTCACGGCGAACAGCGCGCCCAGCACGTACCAGCCGGGGCGGCCCCACGTGATGCACAGGGAGATGAGCAGGGTCGGTCCGAGGGCTTCGGCGAGGCCCGCGCCCAGGCCGAAGACGCCGAGGTACTGGCCGGTGGCGTGGGGCGGGGCGAGGGCGAAGGACACCTCGAACCCGGCTGCCGCGTGCCACAGTTCGCCGACGGCGTGCACCACCACGGCGGTCACGAGCAACGCCACGGCGGCCCGGGCGGGCACCCCCGAGGACAGCGAGATCAAGGAGCAGGAGCCCAGGAAGGCCACGCCGGAGCGGCGGTAGGCGCGCCCGCCCGCGCCGGGGGAGTCGACGCCGCGGCTGGCGCGCACCTGGAACGCGACGACGATGAGGGTGTTGACGAGCATGGTGACCGACACCAGCGAGAGCGGCGCCGCGGTGGCCTCGGCCAGCCAGAGCGGCAGGGCCACGGTGAGCACTTTGAACTGGATGGCCATGACGCCGTCGAGGGCGGTCAGGACGAGGTAGGGCCGGTCGCGCAGGGCCGCCCCGCGCGGCCCTGGCGCGGCGGGTGCGGGCGCGACCGGCGGCAGCGGGAGCAGGACCGCGGCGGAGGCGGCGAACGCGAGCGCGTTGCCGACGACGAGGAGGTGGTAGGCGGTGAGCGTGCCCACCTGGACGGCCACGCCCGCGAGCAGCGCGCCGAGGGAGATGCCCACGTTCGTCACGGCCCGCAGATAGGCGCGGAACTCCTGCGGCCGGTCCCCGCCGTAGTGGCGGACGAGCGGGCTGCGCGCCGCCACCCCCGCGGCCTTGGCGCCGGTGGCCGTGCACACTGCGAGGACGAACGGCCAGAAGCTGTCGGCGAGGACGAAACCCGCCGTGGCCAGCGCCTGCACGACGAGCGTGCCGACGTACACGCCGCGCGCCCCGCGGCGGTCCGCGAGGTGGCCGACGGCGACGCCCGCGGCCAGTGAGACGAGCCCGGCGATGCCGAGGCCGAGCCCCACCTGGCCCGTCGGCAGGGCCACCGCCTGGGTGAAGTACAGCACTCCCGCGGTCAAGTACAGCCCGCTGCCGAGGGTGTTGACGAAGTTGGACAGGGCCAGGACCCGCTGCGGTCCGGCGGCGGGCAGCACCTTGGTGAGCATGCCGGGGGTCACCTCGCTCCCGGGCGGCCGAGCGGCGGCCGTGCCGCGGCCCCGCGGCGTTCTTTCTTGCGCTGCATGACGACCACGGTGCTGTAATAGCCTTATGCAGCTCAACCCTTACGGTATGGACGCGGTGAAGCTGGCGGCGGACCTCGCGAACCGGCGCCCGGCCGACGCCGATGAGCTCGCGGCCCGCTGCCGCGCCGCCGGACTCCTTCTGGAACACCCCGCCGTGCCCGAGGACGTGGACCGCGTACGGGTCGCGCTCGACGCCTGGGAGCGGGTCGTCGACGCCGCCGACGAGCGCGAACGCGCCGCCCGGCTCAACGAGATGCTGGCGGCGAGCACCGCCCACCCGCGCCTGACCGACCACGCGGGTGACGGCTGGCACCTGCACTACCGCGACGACACCCGGTCGCTCGGCTCGCTGCTGTACGCGCTGTTCTCCGTCGGCACGGCGCTGCACCTCGTGGGCCGCGGTATGCACCGCCTCCGGCGCTGCGCCGTCACCGAGTGCACCACGATCTTCGCCGACACCTCCCGCACCGGGCGGCAGCGCTACTGCTCCCACCCGTGCGCCAACCGGGACGCGGTGCGCCGCCACCGCGCCCGGGCCGCGCGCGGACGTCCGGCCGGTGCGCGGGGCGGGGCACCGGCGCCGCTCGCCGCTGACGGGCCGGTCAGTCGGCGAGCCGCTCCTCGATGAGCGCCTTGAAGTCCGCGTACGAGGCGGGCGTCGGGATCACCGCGCCGTCGACGACGAACGTCGGGGTGCCGCGCGCGCCGAGGCCGAGCCCGTCGCGCTGGTCGGCCTGGACGCGCCCCGCCGTGTCCGGATCGGCGAGCGCCGCGTCGAACTTGCCCATGTCCAGGCCGAGCTGCTCGGCGTAGCCGCGGAACACGTCCTGCTTCCAGTCCTGCGACTCGCCCCACTCCTTCTGGGTGGTGAAGAGCTTGCTGTACATCTCCTCGAACTTGCCCTGCCGTGCGGCGGCCTCAGCGGCGCGGGCGGCCAGCTCGCCGTTGCGGTGGCCGGGCATGGGGAAGTAGCGGGCGACGAAGGTGACCCGGTCGCCGTACTCCTCGCGGAGCTTCTCCACGACCGGGTACATCGCGCCGCACCCCTCGCACTCGAAGTCGAGGAACTCGACGACGGTCAGCTCGCTCTTCTTCGGGTCGGTCAGACGGTGGCTGTCCGCGCGCACGGGCTGTGCGTCCGCGGCGGGCTGGACATCCGTGCCGCCCCCTCCGCGGTCGTCGGGGGAGACCAGCAGGGCGGTGCCGAGGACCGCGGCGAGGACGGCCGCGATCACGGCGGTGACGATCAGGTTGCGCTTGAGCTTGTTCATGGTTCCTTGGTGCGGGGAGTGCGTCGGGTGGTCACGCGGGCGGGAGGCGTCCTCACGCCGCCTTGCCGCCGGTGCAGGCGGCACCCGGCTCCGGGGTCTGCGCGCCCTGCACGTACGTGTCGAAGAACGCGCTCACCCGTGGATCGGAGGCGGACGTCACGTTCAGCTGCTTGCCCCACGCGGACAGGGTCAGGGGCGCGGACTGGTCGGCGTACGGACTCATCAACGAGTACGGGGTCTTCTCCACCCTGGCCTTGAGGGCGCGCACGTCGGAGGCGGCGGCCTTGTCGCTGTAGGTGACCCAGACCGCGCCGTGCTCCAGGGAGTGCACCGCGTTGGTCTCGTCGATCTCCTTGTCGTACAGGTCGCCGTCGCAGTTCATCCAGACGGGGTTGTGGTCACCGCCCGTCGCCGGGGACGACTTGTAGGCGACGGGTGTGGTGACGTGGTTGCGGCCCAGGTCCTCGAAGGACCTCACCCCCTTGATCGGGGCGGCCGCCGCGCGGTCCCGCTGCTCGTCCCGCGTCGCGGAGCGGTCCACGAGGTACCAGCTGCCCGCGGTCACCCCGATGACGACGACACCGCTGCACGCCCAGGTGGCGATGCGGTGGCGGCGCCGGCGCGCCTCCTCGGCGCGGCGCAGCTCCTCGATCTTCGCGCGGCGGTCGGCGCGCTTCTGCTTGGCTCCTGCGGAACCCATGGCATGTCCTTGTCCCCGCCGCACGAAGGCGTGCGGCAGTGCGTTGCGACTGGTCGGCGGCCTGCGCGCCGACGGTCGTGGCGGCAGGGGGAAGCGGCGGGCACGGCCGTACGGCGACGGGCGCCGGGCCGTACGGGGCCGCTCCTAGGTCCGCTGGACCTGCAACTGATGGATGCCGGGGGCGGGGGCGGGATCGGCCGGTGCCCCGCGCGCGGCCGTGGACTCCGCCGCCGCCCAGGGGGCCGCGGTCACGTCCGCCGACAGCGGCACCGGCACCGGCGCGGGGGAGCTGGTGGCGACGGTGGCCCGGGAGACCGGGCGGCAGTGCGCGTCGCCGGGTCCGTGCTCCGTGTCCGGGCAAGCATGTCCGCGTCCGGATAGAACGTTCGTACTGGTCGCGAGAGAGGTCGTCCCGCTCGCCTGGGGCGCGGCAGAGACGACCGGCGCGGGCGCCGGCCCGTTCGAGGCGTGGCCGCACACCGGGAGCATCCACACCAGCACGGCGAACAGGGCCGCGCAGCGCAGCGCGAGCAACGGCGCGACGCGTCCCGCCGCGCTCCTGGTGCCCTGCCGCCGCTTGCTCATCGCGGAGATCGTAGCCAAGGCACTCCCGGGCCCGGGAGAGGGGCCGTGCTAGCGCGGCCGGTGACGCAGGTCACAGGTGGCTGGTGTCACGCTCGCGGCCCGGGCCGTGTCCCATGGGCGCCCGCAACGAGAGGAGCATCGCCGTGAAGGCCATGATCGTTTGTGTGTCCGTGTCGCACGGCAATACGAGGAAGGTCGCCGACGTCATGGGGCGCGCCCTGGGCGCCCCCGTCGTCGCCCCCGAAGAGGTCGACGCCGCGGAACTGGCCACGTGCGACCTCGTGGGCTTCGGCTCGGGGGTCTACTCGATGGCCCTCCATCCACGGCTGCGTGAGCTGGCCGCGTCCCTCCCGCCCGGGGAGCGCCGCAGCGCGTTCGTGTTCGCCACCAGCGGGCTTCCCGAGGCGCCGTTCCGGCCCTTCACCCGGCCCCTCGTGCGGCTCCTGGAGCGGCGGGACTTCGACGTGGTCGGCACCTTCTCCTGCCGGGCCTGGGACACCTGGGGCCTCTTCAAGCCCGTCGGCGGCATCCGGAAGGGACGGCCCGACGCGGCCGACCTGGAAGCGGCGCGCGCGTTCGCCACGGGCCTGCCGGCGCGGATGGGCGAGACGTCGGCGCGGGGCCCGCGGAAGGCGTAGCCCCTGTCGCGGACTTTGCCGTTCCTTTACAGTGGCGGGAGAAGCGAGCGCCGCGCCGGCGCTCGCCGACCTTGATCTGCCTCCACGTCACCAGAAGGAGCCACGGACCCGCGATGGGTGAGCCTCCCAGTACCAGCCGTGCCATTCCCCGCCCGCAGCCAGAGGCCGAGGGATCGGGGGTGGCACGGTGACCGAGGTCCTGCTGCTGCTCCTGGCCCTGCTCCTCACGCTCGCCTGTGCCGTGTTCGTGGCCGCCGAGTTCTCGCTGACCACCGTCGAGCGCGGCGACCTGGAACAGGCCGCCGCGGCCGGGGAGCGGGGCGCGCGGGGCGCCCTGAAGGCGGCACGGAGCCTGACCTTCCAGCTCTCCGGCGCCCAGCTCGGCATCACCGTCACCTCCCTGGTGATCGGCATGCTCGCCGAGCCGTCCCTCGCCGCGCTGCTGCGCGGACCGCTCGAGGGAGCGGGCCTCGGCGGGGCCGCCCCGGCCGTGGCGACCGTCCTCGGGGTCGTGCTGTCCACCGTGGTCCTGATGGTCATCGGCGAGCTCGTGCCGAAGAACTGGGCGATCTCGCGGCCGCTGGCCGTCGCCAAGGTGGTGGCCGATCCGCAGCGCGGCTTCACCGCGGCGTTCGGGCCCTTCATCCGGCATCTGAACGACACCGCGAACCGGTTCGTCCGCCGCGTCGGCCTGGAGCCCGCCGAGGAGCTGGCCTCCGCCCGCACCCCGGACGAACTCGTCGCCCTGGCCCGGCACTCGGCCGCCGAGGGCGCCATCGAGCCCGACTCCGCCGAACTGTTCGTCCGCACCCTGCACCTGAGCGAGCTGACCGCCGAGAACGTGATGACCCCGCGCGTGGACGTCCGCGCCCTGGAGGTCCACGCCACCGCGCAGGACGCGGCGAACCTCACCCACGCCACCGGCCTGTCCCGCTTCCCCGTCTACCGCGACAGCCTCGACGAGGTCGTCGGCAGCGTCCACATCCGCGACGTCCTCGCCCTCGACCCGGACGAGCGGCGGCTCACCCCGGTCACCGACCTGGCGACCGAGCCGCTCCTGGTGCCCGACAGCCTGCCCGCCGACCGGCTCCTGGAGCGCCTGCGGGCGACCCGGACCATGGCCGTCGTCATCGACGAGTACGGCGGCACCGCCGGGGTCGCCACCGTCGAGGACATCGTCGAGGAGGTCGTGGGCGAGGTCCGCGACGAGCACGATCCCGTGGAGGTCCCCGACCTGGTGCCCGCGGCGCCCGACCGGGACGGCCGGGCCGCGTGGGAGGCCGACGGCGGCGTCCGCATCGACCAGCTCGACGCCATCGGCCTGCCCGCGCCCGACGGCCCGTACGAGACCCTCGCGGGACTGATCGCGACCCGCCTCGCCCGCATCCCCGCCCAGGAGGACGGCGTCGACGTCGACGGGTGGCGGCTCACCGTCCTCGCGGTCGACCACCACCGCGCCGACCGCGTCCTCATCCTCGCGCCCGCCGCGCACAAGGTCATGGAGGACGCCCGATGACCACCGTGCAGCTCCTCATCGGCGCCCTGACCCTGCTGACCAACGCCTTCTTCGTCGGCGCCGAGTTCGCCCTGATCTCCGTGCGCCGCAGCCAGATCGAGCCCCGCGCCCAGGAGGGCAACCGCCGGGCCCGCGCCACGCTGTGGGGCATCGAGCACATCTCCGCGCTGATGGCCACCGCCCAGCTCGGCATCACCGTCTCCTCCCTGGTGCTCGGCGCCGTCGCCGAACCCGCCATCGCCCATCTCCTGGAGCCCGCCTTCGAGGCGGCCCGCGTCCCCGGCGCGCTCGTCCACCCCATCGCCTTCGTCATCGCCCTGACCGTGGCGACGTATCTGCACATGCTGATCGGCGAGATGGTCCCCAAGAACATCGCGCTCGCCGCGCCCGTCCCGACCGCACTGCTCCTCGGCCCGCCCCTGGTCGCGCTCACCCGCGCCCTGCGCCCCCTGGTCTTCGGCATCAACGCGTTCGCCAACGGCCTGCTGAAGCTCCTGCGGGTGGAGCCGAAGGACGAGGTCGAGGCCGTCTTCACCGACGACCAACTCGCCCGCATGGTCTTGGACTCCAGCCAGGCGGGCCTCCTCTCGGCCGCCGACGGCGAACGGCTGCGGGACGCCCTGGGGCTGGGCACGCGCCCGGTCGGCGAGATCCTCGTCCCGGTCGCGCGCATGCGCACCGTCGACGACACCGTCACCCCGGCCCGCCTCCAACGGGTGGCCGCCGAGGCCGGCTTCTCCCGCTTCCCGGTCACCGGCGCGGGCGGCGCCCTGCTCGGCTATCTGCACATCAAGGACACCCTCGGCACCGCCGACCGCGACCGGCCCTTCGCCCGGGGCGCACTGCACCCGCTGACGCGGGTCAGCATCGACACCCCGCTCGACGACACCCTCACCGCGCTGCGCGCCATGGACAGCCATCTGGCCGCCGTCACCGGCGACAAGGGCACCGTCATCGGATTCGTCACGATGGAGGACGTCCTGTCCGAACTCGTCGGCCCGGATCCCGTGGTCCCTGCCGACGTGTGAGCGGTGGGTCACACGTGCGAGGGTTGAACGGGCCACAACGGGAGTGGGAAGGTGCTGGGGATGTCCAGCGCCTCCCCCACCCCCACAGTTGACGTAGGACGCGCGTGCAGTCTCCCGGGTTCCCTCGGGAGGGCCCGTGACTGACACGCTGCGTCTGCCCCGCGTCCCGGAACGCACGCGTACGCCGGACCGCCCCACCCCGCCGCAACCCCAGGTCAGACCGGCGGCCGTCCCCAAGCGGGACTCCTTCTTCGACAACGCCAAGTACCTGGCGATCGTCCTGGTGGCGATGGGCCACGCCTGGGAGCCGCTGCGTGACGACAGCCGCGCCGCGGCGGCGCTCTACATCACCGTCTACGCCTTCCACATGCCCGCGTTCATCGTCATCTCCGGCTACTTCTCCCGGAGTTTCGACGCGAGCCCGGGCCGCCTGCGCCGCCTGGTGACGGGCATCGCCGTCCCGTACGTCCTCTTCGAGGCGGCGTACACGCTGTTCAAGCGCTGGGCGGACGACGACCCGACGTACCCCGTCAGCCTGCTCGACCCCTGGTACCTGACGTGGTTCCTGGCCGCCCTGTTCATCTGGCGCCTGACCACCCCGGTGTGGAAGATCGTGCGCTGGCCCGTCCCGCTCGCGCTCGCCATCGCGGTGCTCGCCTCCGCGTCGCCCGAGATCGGCGACGACCTGGACCTCCAACGGGTCCTGCAGTTCCTGCCGTTCTTCGTCCTCGGCCTGTGCCTGAAGCCGGAGCACTTCCGCATCGTGCGCCGCCGCGAGGCCCGCGTCCTGGCCGTCCCCGTCTTCGCCGCGGCCCTGCTGTTCGCCTACTGGGCGGCGCCGCGCATGAACGCGGCCTGGTTCTACCGCCGCGACAGCGCCCAGGAACTGGCCGCCCCCGGCTGGGCCGGCGGCGTCATGACCCTGGCGATGTTCGGCTGCTCCCTGCTCCTGGTCGCCTGCTTCTTCGCCTGGGTGCCGGGCCGCAGGCTGTGGTTCACCGCGCTCGGCGCGGGCACCCTGTACGGCTACCTCCTGCACGGCTTCCTCGCCAAGGGCTCCCGGTTCTGGGACTGGTACGACCACGACTGGATCCATCGGCCGCTCGGCGCGGTCGCCGTCACCCTGTTCGCCGCCACCGTCGTCACCCTGCTGTGCACCCCGCCCGTGCAGCGCCTGTTCCGCTTCGCGATGGAACCGAAGATGGCGTGGGCCTTCAAGGAGACCCGGCGCGGCAAGGGCCGCCACGCGGGCCCCGCCAGAAGGGCCCGGCAGCCCGGCTGACGGAAAACCGGTTGCCCCCGGGCGGCGGCGGTGGATCAATGTCCGGCAGCCACCGTCACACGGGGAGACACCGACGCATGAGTACGCCACCATCAGCCCCTGGAGCGGGCCGCGCTGACGGCCCGTCCGTCCGGATCGGCGCCCTCGCTCCGCTCACCCGGCCCGGCTGGGCCGAGGCGGGCCGCCATCTGCTCGCCGGACTGGAACTCGCCGTCCGCGACGTCAACGAGGCCGACGGGATCGGCGGACGGCCGCTGGAGCTGGTGGTCCGGGACACCGCCGCCGATCCCCAGCGGGCCGCGGCGGCCGTGGACGAGCTGGCCGGTCTGGGCGTGGCCGCCGTGGCGGGGGAGTACCACAGCGTCGTCGCCCGCTCCGCCGCCGCCCGGGCCGACGCCCTCGGCCTGCCGTTCCTCTGCTCGTCGGCGGTGCTCGACGCGCTCATCGACCAGCCGACCGACTGGGTCGCGCGCATCGCCCCGGCGCAGTCCCACGGCTGGCGGACCTACGCGGACTTCCTCCTCGCCGCGGGCCACCGCCGCATCGCCGTGGCGGTGCGGGCGAACGTCTACTGGGCCTCCGGGATCCGCGTCCTGCGGGACCACCTCGCTCCGCGCGGCGGCACCGTCATCGAGCTCGACATGGGCGCGCTCACCCCCGAAGCGGTGTGCGACGCGCTCGTGGACCAGCGCGCGACGGCGCTGCTGCTCCTCGTCAGCCACCCGGAGCCCGCCGTGCCGCTCGTACGGTCCGTACGCCGCGACCGGCGCCTCGCCGAGATCCTGATCGGCGCCCCGGCGGGCCAGCCCGAGCTCCCCGAATGGGGGTCCCTGCTGGGCGCCGACGGCACCGGGATCCCGTTCCTGCGGTATCTGCCCGACAGCCTCGGCCCCCTCGGTGGCCGCGTCGAGAAGGCCCTGCGCGAGCAGCTGGGCGTGACGCCCTCCTTCGTCGGCTTCGAGGGCTACGACACGATCGCCGTCCTCGCCGACGTGCTGCGCTCGCACGGCACGGACCGGGCGAGCGTCGCCGCGTCCTGGCCGCACGTCGACGTCGAAGGCACCCGCGGGCGCATCCGCTTCTCCCGCACGCCGGGCATCGGCGTCTGGCAGTGGTCCTGGCCACCGGTCCGCGTCGTCGACCGTGACCCGGCGTCCGTGGACCGCTTCCGGATCCGGCACCGCGGGTGAGCGCGCGGGAGCTCCGGGGGCGGGCTCCGCGCGGTGAGCGGGCTGTTACCGAGCGTAGGTGCGGATGCGGTAGCGCAGGCCCGTCGTGGAGGTCTGCCAGCCCTTGTCCTCGGTGACGCTCCACGTCGGACCCGGGGCCGGGGCGTAGGTGTCGCCGGCCACCGTCGTGTCGACCTCCGTCACCGAGAGCGTCGTGGCGGATTCCAGGGCCGCCCGGTAGATCTCCCCGCCGCCGATGACCCATGCCGCAGTGGGGGCCACGGAGTCCAGCGGCTCGGCCGCGCGCTCCAGGGCCTCGGCGACGGACCCGGCGCGGTCCGCGCCCTCGGCGGCCCAGTGCGGATCGCGCGTCACCACGACGTTGCGCCTGCCGGGCAGCGGGCGGAAGCGCGGCGGCAGCGAGTCCCACGTCTTGCGGCCCATCACCACGGGATGACCGAGCGTGGTGGCCTTGAAGTGCGCCATGTCCTCGGGCAGGCGCCACGGAATGGCGTTGTCCGCGCCGATCACGCCCTCGCGGCTCTGGGCCCAGATCAGCCCGACGCGCATGCCGCCCGCTCCGACGCTCATACGGCGACCGGAGCCTTGATGGCCGGGTGGTGCTGGTAGTCGAGCACCTCCACGTCGGCGTAGGCGTAGTCGAAGAGCGAGTCGGCCTGCCGCAGCCGCAGCCGGGGGAACGCGAACGGGGTGCGCGAGAGCTGCTCGGTCACCTGCTCCACGTGGTTGTCGTAGATGTGGCAGTCGCCGCCGGTCCAGATGAAGTCACCCGGTTCGAGGCCGACCTGCTGCGCCACCATGTGCGTGAGCAGGGCGTAGCTGGCGATGTTGAACGGGACGCCGAGGAACAGGTCCGCGCTGCGCTGGTACAGCTGGCAGGAGAGCTTGCCGTCGGCGACGTAGAACTGGAAGAAGGCGTGGCACGGGGCGAGGGCCATCTTGTCGAGCTCCGCCACGTTCCACGCGGAGACGATCATCCGGCGGGAGTCCGGGTCCCGGCGCAGCGTGTCGAGGACCTCGCTGATCTGGTCGATGTGCCTGCCGTCCGGCGTGGGCCAGGAGCGCCACTGGACGCCGTACACCGGGCCGAGCTCGCCGTTCGGACCGGCCCACTCGTCCCAGATCGTGACCTTGTGATCCTGCAGCCAGCCGACGTTCGAGTCGCCGCGCAGGAACCACAGCAGCTCGTACACGATGGAGCGCAGGTGCACCTTCTTGGTGGTGACCAGCGGGAACCCCTGCGAGAGGTCGTAGCGCAGTTGGTGCCCGAAGACACTTCGGGTGCCCGTGCCCGTCCGGTCGGCCTTCGCCGTCCCGGAGGTGAGCACTAGCCGCAACAGGTCTTCGTACTGGGTGTCCGCCACAGCCGAGAAGTCTACTGGCCTGCGGGGCGAGCTCGACGACCACGCCCCGGGGGCGCCGCCCCGCGTCGGCGACGGCCCGTCGGAGGGCTTCTCCCGCAGGCCCTCGGGTCAGGGGTCGCAGATCGACTTCCCCTGCTGGTCCGGCTGCCCGCTCGGGGAGTGGATCACGGGTGGGCGCGGGCCGCCCCGGTCTCATGCGAAGGGGATCCGTACGACGGACTGGTTGCCGGTGCCCAGGGTGCTCGGGCCGTTGCCGATCGCGTTCCAGACCTCGACCCGCACGGTGCCGCCGCGCATCGGGCCGTGCTCGCCCGTGGTGGCTTTCAGGCCCTGGCCCTCGGTGTAGTGCTCGTAGCCCGGCACCGGGTCCGTGGCGAAGTAGCGGTAGGTCTCCGTGCGGTCCCAGGAGCCGTCGCCCGTGCGGTCGTAGCTCACCCGGACCTGCTGGCCGTTGGCCACCGTGGAGCCCGCGTCGACGAGCAGGTCGAACCGGGTCGGGCCGCCGTCGTAGGTGCCGTTCACGCCGGTCGCCGTGAACGTCTGCGGGGCGTGCGGGGTGCCGTCGTGGTTGGCGCCGCCCGCCGTCGCGAGGGTCGCGGCGGAGGCGGTGCCGGTGGCCTCGCCGAGCGTGCCGCCGGGGCGCAGGTGCAGCGTGGACGGCGTGCCGGGGTCGCCGCCTCCGGTGCCGCGCGTCCACACCGCCACGTAGTCCACGAGCATGGACCGGCCCGGCACCGTCGCCGCGACCGGGGTGGCGCGGCCCGCGACGCCGTCGGGGAAGCCGCCGCCCATCGCGACGTTGAGCAGGATGAAGTACCCGGCGTGGCCGGTCATGTCGCTCCACGCCCCGGCGCCCACGCGGTTCTGGTCGACGCTGTGGAACAGCTGTCCGTCGACGTACCAGCGCAGCACGTTCGGGCTCGCGGAGCGGTCCCACTCGAAGCGGTACGTGTGGAACGCGGACTGGCAGGAGGTGCCCGGGCAGGCGCGGCTCGCGCCGATGCCGTTGGTCTCGCCGCAGGGGCCGCCCGGGTTCACGCCGCAGTGCAGGACGCCCCACACGGAGTCGATCCCGTTCACGTTCTCCATCACGTCGAACTCGCCGATGGACGGCCAGTTCCAGTAGTTGCCCCGGTAGGGCGCGCCGAGCGCCCAGAAGGCGGGCCAGTAGCCGAGGGCCTGCTCGCCGGTGACGTTCGGCATGCGGATGCGGCTCTCGATGGCGAGCGTGCCGCCCGCCGGGGCCTTGAAGTCGGCGCGCCGCGTCTCGACGCGGCCGGACGTCCAGGCGCCCGCGCCGTCGCGCAGCGGGGTGATGCGGAGGTTGCCGCCGCCGTCGAGGGCCAGGTTGTCGGGGGACGAGGTGTAGTTCTGGACCTCGCCGGTGCCCCAGTTCGCCGGGCCGCCGGGGTAGTTGCGGCCGGTGTCGATCTGCCAGTTCGCGGCGGAGGGCAGCGACCGCGCGGGCCCTTCGAAGTCGTCGCTCCACTGGAGGGTCCAGCCCGGGGCCGGGGGCACGTCGGCGCCCGCCGTGCCGGGGGCGAGCAGCGGGGCGCTCAGCGCGAGGGCGGCGAGCCCGGTGAGCAGGGCGGTGCGGAGCGGGGTGCGCGGGAGGCAGCGGAAGGGGGCGCGTCTTGCTCGCATGGGGCACCTCGGGGGTGGAGTGCGGCCGGTTCTGAGAGCGCTCTCAGATTTGTTTAGTTGTGGGCATGCCGTGCGTCAATGGGGTGCGTGCGTCAACTTCCCGAAGGCGTACGGAAGTCGGAGTGCGGGTGGCTGTGCGCGGACATCGAGAAGGGGGTGTTCTCCCGCCCCTGGCGGTGAAGGTGTGACGGTTCCATAACCGTAGTCGTTAGTGTTTTGGTGCGGGGGTGGATTCCCGCGAAGTGCCCCTGGGGTGCCGGACACGTACCCTGGGCGGCGTTGACGTGTACTTGAGAGGATGAAACACATGGCTAGGGCTACCGCGCGGCACATCTTGGTCAAGACCGAGGCCGAGGCCTTGCAGCTGAAGGAGCAGATCGCGGGCGGTGCGGACTTCGCCGAGCTGGCGAAGAAGCACTCCTCGTGCCCCTCGTCGCGCGACGGCGGGAACCTCGGCTCGTTCGGCCCGGGCCAGATGGTGCCCGAGTTCGACCAGGTCGTCTTCTCGGCCCCGGTCGGCGAGGTCCAGGGTCCGGTGAAGACCCAGTTCGGCATGCACCTCGTCGAGGTCACGAGCCGCCAGGACTGAAGCGGTGGACCGGGCCGCGCCGTCGCGGCGCGGCCCGGTCGGCAGGCCCCCTCGTCGAGGGGGCCTGCGCCGTTTCCGGACGCCTCGGGCTGCTCCCGGGCGGGACGCGGCGCGCGCGACGCGCGCGGTCCGGGCCCGGCGGCGAACCCGGCGACTGCTCACCCGCCGGTCTGTGCCGTCGTCGCGGGCAGTTCCACGGTGACGCGGATGCCGCCGCCAGGGCGCGGGGCGAGGGTGAGCGCGCCGTCGTGGGCGTGCGCGATGGTCTTGACGATCGCCAGGCCGAGGCCGACGCCCGCGTGGTCGGTGTGGACGCGCTCGGTGCCGCGCTGGAACGGTTCGGTGAGGGTCGAGGCCAGCTCCGGGGTGACCGGCTCGCCGGTGTTCTCGACGGTGAGGGTGACCGTCTCGGGGCGGACGGCGGTGCGGACCCGGACGGTGCCCCTCTCGGGCAGGTTGTGGACGATCGCGTTGTGCACGAGGTTCGTGGCCAGCTGGAGCAGGAGCACGGGTGAGCCGACGGTGGGGGCGATGTCCCCCTCGGTCTCCAGGGTGACTCGGTGCTTCTCCGCGAGGGGGAGCAGCGTTTCGGTGGCTTCCTCCGCCACCAGGGACAGGTCGACGCGTTGCCGGGCGAAGGACCGCTGCTCGATCTGGCTGATCATGAGCAGTGCTTCGGTGAGGTCGATCGCCCGGGTGTTCACGGCGTGCAGGCGGTCGATGAGTTCGCCGGTGTCGCGGTCCGGGTCGGCGCGGGCCACTTCGAGGAGCGCCTTGGAGATCGCCAGCGGCGTGCGCAACTCGTGCGAGGCGTTGGCCGCGAACCTCCGCTGCTCGGCGACGTGGGCTTCGAGTCGTACGAGCATCGTGTCGAAGGCGTCGGCGAGTTCGCGGAACTCGTCGTTGCGGCCCGGCAGCCGGACGCGGTGCGAGAGCGATCCGCTCGTGGCCATGCGGGCGGCCTCCGTGACGCGGGTCAGGGGCGCGAGCATGCGACCGGCGAGGAACCACCCGCCGACGAGGCCGAACACCAGCAGGAACGCCAGTACGGCGGCCGCCCTCGGAGCGAAGACCTCCAGCAGGGCGGACCGGACGGGGAAGACACCGCCCTCGGGCCTGTCGTCGGGGTCGTAGAGCTTCGCGCGGTTGGGAACGTACCTCAGGAGGAACACCCACACCGCCGCCATCAGCAGGGCGCCGGCCAGCATGAGGAACCCGGCGTAGCTGAGGGTGAGCTTGACGCGCACGCTCACACCGGGCCGCCTATCCACGGTCCCGCTCCTCGCGCCGGATGCCGGGTGCGGCGTCGATGCGGTAGCCGACGCCCGGCACGGTGGCGATGATCCAGGGTTCGCCGAGCCGCTTGCGCAGCGCCGAGACGGTGATGCGCACGGCGTTGGTGAACGGGTCGGCGTGCGCGTCCCACGCCCGCTCCAGGAGCTGCTCGGCGCTGACGACACCGCCTTCGGCGGCGACGAGGACGTCCAGGACGGCGAACTGCTTCCTGGTCAGCGCGACGAAGCGGCCGTCGCGGTAGACCTCCCTGCGGAACGGGTCGAGGCGCAGTCCCGCGATCTCCCGCACGGGCGGCCTGCTGTGGGCGCGTCTGCGGTCGAGCGCCCGCAACCTGAGGGCCAGCTCCCGTAACGCGAAGGGCTTCGTGAGGTAGTCGTCGGCGCCGAGTTCGAAGCCGGAGGCCTTGTCGTCGAGCCGGTCGGCCGCGGTGAGCATGAGGATCGGCATCCCGCTGCCGGAGGCGACGATGCGCCGGGCGACCTCGTCGCCGGACGGCCCGGGGATGTCGCGGTCGAGGACGGCGATGTCGTAGGCGTTGACGCTCAGCAGTTCCAGGGCGGTGTCGCCGTCCCCCGCGATGTCGGCCGCGATCGCCTCCAGACGCAGGCCGTCACGGATGGCTTCCGCCAGATAGGGCTCGTCTTCGACGATCAGCACACGCATGCGTCCACGCTACGAGCCGGCGCATGTCGTCGGCGTATCGAAATCCGCATACGGGCCCACAACACCGCACTGCCTTGACTGACGGCATGAATCGGACAACACCCACCGCACGAACACCGAGCCGCCGCACGCCCCTTCTCGCCGTCGCGGGCCTGGCCGTCGTCATCACAGCGATCACCGTGATCCTCTCCTCCTGGTTGCCCGAGTCCTCGACGGCGTCGAACGCGACGGCGCACGTCTCCCGCCCGGGGCACCACGGCGCGCCCGGCACGGCCGACGGCGTCGTCCCCGACGGCGTGACGGTCTTCGACGAGGCGACTCCGGCCGTGACCCGCCTCGATCCGGAGCTGCTCAAGGCGCTGCGCCGGGCCGCGACGGCCGCCGCGGACAACGGGGTCGTGTTCCACGTCAACAGCGGCTGGCGCTCCCCGGCGTACCAGAACCGGCTCCTCCGCGAGGCGGTCGCCGAGTACGGGTCCGAGAAGGAGGCCGCCCGCTGGGTGGCCACGCCGGAGACGTCCCCGCACGTGTCGGGCGACGCGGTCGACATCGGGGGCTCCGCCGCGACGGCGTGGCTGTCCGAGCACGGCGCCGAACACGGGCTGTGCCAGATCTACGAGAACGAACCCTGGCACTACGAACTGCGCCCCGAAGCCACCGATCACGGCTGCCCGCGCAGGTACGCCGACCCCACCCAGGACCCGAGGACGCGGCAGTGACCGGTACGGAACGAGGACTGACGATGGCGCAGACGCAGACGGCGGGCCCTGCGGAGGCGGCGGGCCCGACGGACAGGGAGGCCGCGGCGGACCCGACGGACATGGAGGTCGCGGCGGGCGCGGCGGATGCGGTCGGGGCCGGTCAAGGAGGCCGCGGCCGTCGCCGTGCCCCCGGCCCGGGCGCCCTGCACGCGCGCATCCGCCGCACGCTCCGCATCGCCCTGCGCCCGGACCCCTGGAAACGCGGCCTCGTGCTCGCGGCGTCGGCCCTGCTGCTCGGCCTGCTCATGCTGCTGCACGCGCGGATCACCGACCAGGGCGGGATCGGCAGCCTGGTGGAGACCTTCCTGCCGTGGTTCGGCCTGTTCGTCCCGGTGCTCCTCGCCGGGGCGCTGTGGCGGCGCTCCGCCTCTGCGGTGGTGGCCCTCGTGCTGCCGGTCGCGGTGTGGCTGAACCTCTTCGGCGGGCTGCTCGTCGACAAGTCCCGCCCCGGCGGCGACCTCACCCTGGCCACCCACAACGTCGGTGCCGACAACCCCGACCCGGCGGGCGCCGCCCGCGACCTGGCCGCCTCCGGCGCGGACGTGCTGGCCCTCGAGGAGATCACCCCGCAGGCGAAGCCGGTGTACGAGAAGGAACTGGCCGAGGCGTACCCGCACCACACAGTGCGGGGCACGGTCGGCCTGTGGAGCAGGCTGCCGCTGTCGGACACCCGGCCGGTCGACATCCAGCAGGACGTCGGGCCGCTGGCGGACACCAAGCCGGTCACGGCGGTGGCGGCCGACGGCCGGGCGCTGCGCGCCACGGTGGCCACGGACCAGGGGCCCCTCGCCGTGTACGTGGCCCACCTGGGGTCCGTACGCGTGTACTCGGGCGGCTTCACGACGGGCAGCCGGGACCGCAACGCGCGGGCGCTCGGCGCGGCCGTCGCCGCCGAGCCGAACAAGCGGATGGTGCTGCTCGGCGACCTGAACGGCACCGTGGACGACCGCGCGCTCGACGGCGTCACCTCGCGGCTGCGCTCGGCCCAGGACGCGGCGGGCGACGGCTTCGGCTTCACCTGGCCGACGGAGTTCCCGCTGGCGCGCATCGACCACGTCCTGGTCCGCGGCGTCACGCCGGTCAGCGCCTGGGTGCTGCCCGCCACCGGCAGCGACCACCGGCCGGTGGCGGCGGCCATCAGCTGGTGAACACGGCGGGAGCGACGGCGAAGGCCCGAGGCATTCGGCCCGCCCGACGAGCCGGACGAAACCGCCTAGGCGTGCTGCCACCCGGCGGTGCTGGAGTACGAGTCCAGCAGGTCCACCACGAAGACCAGGGTCGAGCCTGCCGGGATCAACGACGAGGGCGACTGATTGCCGTAGCCGAGACGCGGGGGAACGATGATCTCGCGCCGGCCGCCGACCCTCATCCCCCTCACCCCCCGGTCCCAGCCCTTGATGACCCTGCCGCTGCCCAGGGCGAACTTGAACGGCTGGCCCCGGTCCCAGGAGGCGTCGAACTCCTTCCCGGACGCGAAGGTCACCCCGACGTAGTGGACCCTGACCACCATGCCCGGCTTCACCTCGGGGCCTTCCCCGACGACCAGGTCCCGGACGGTCAGCTCGGTGGGAGCGTCCCCCTCCGGAACGTGGACCTCAGGTTTCGTCCGTTCACTCATGGCAGCCTCATCACTCTCTGTCGATAACTCTGCACCGGCCGGCCGGGCACGTGGGCGCCCCGTGCGGCAGATGTGGTCACGCTACCGAGCATGCCGATTCCCCCTATGACCGAAACGACTCCTCTCACATGTCATGTGACGCATGGAACGCATTGACCCCTCGGCGTTGTCGCGGTTGCATGCTGGGGGCCCTCCGGTGGGGAGCCGGGGGCGAGACCTTCCTGACTGGGGGAAAAATGAGGGGAAGCACGGACCGGAGCACCATCAGACGCGTGCGGGGCGTGTTAGGCGCGGCCCTCGTGGCGTGCGCGCTCACCACGGCTCTGCCCACAGCCGCCTCGGCCGAGTCCACCGGCGTCGCGCGGGGGAGCGGAGCCGGTGTCCAGAGGATCAGTGTCGCGGCCGACGGCACGCAGTTCGACGTCGATTCCACCGGGGGCGCGATCACGACCGACGGGCGCCGCACCGTCTTCTCGTCGGCTGACAGGGTGTACCTGCGCGACGAGCCCTCGGGGCAGCTCAAGCAGGTGGGCAGCTACCCGATCGCCTCCCCCGCGCTCAGCGGTGACGGGGAGTACGCCGCGTATGGGGTGCGGTTGTTCAGGGACACCAAGATCAAGCTGGCGCAGTGGACCGCGGGCAGTTCGATCGGCCTCGACTGCGATGCCCTCAACTGCAGTCAGCCGTCGGTGAGCGGGGACGGCCGCTACGTCGCCAACGTCGCCACCATCGGCAGGCCCTCGTCCAGCCAGCGCATCGACGTATGGGACTGGCACGCGCGCACCAAGCAGGAACTCGCCTGGTTCGCCCACACCGCGCCGTCCCGGCCGTCCATCAGTGGTGACGGCCGCTACGTCGCCTACCAGGACGGCGAGGCCAAGGACGTCTTCCTGTGGGACCGGGACTACGGCTCCACCTCCGGCCCGATCGAGGGCCCCGTCAAGGAAGCGACCATCGTCCAGCTCAGCGAGGACGGCAGCAAGGTCGTCTACCTCTCGGGCTCCGACACCTACGTCCACGACGTGGGCTCGGGCACCGCCCGACGCGTGCCGGACGTCAAGGGCCTGGCCATCGACCCCACCGGCACCTACCTGCTGTACGCCCCGAACGACCCGACCGGACCGTCGCTCGTGCTGCGCGACCTGCGCACGGGCACCGACGAGGTCGTCGCCGACCGGCCCGCCACGGCCGGGGTCGACGCGGTCAGTGCCGGTGGGCGCGACGTGGTCTTCCAGTCCACGGCCGACGACCTCGTGCCCGGTGACACCAACGGCAAGTCGGACGTGTTCGTCCGTCGCTTCTCCTGATCACTCCCGCTGTCGCGCTCTGCGGCTGCCGCGCCGCCCTCGTGCCCGGGTGAGAGCGGTGCGGCAGCCGCGTGCGCGTTCAGGCCGCGGCGCGGAAGACGTACGCCGTCATCGGGGCGGTGACCGGCCCCGGGCCGAGGCGGGCCGTCATCTCCTCGATGACCGTCGCCCGGACGGCCGGGCCGCCACCGCGCTCCTCGACGGCAGCGCGCACCGGCGTCCCGGTGAGGTACCCGGTGGCCAGGTCGGCGGTCGACGCGGCCCGGCCCCGAAGCGTCAGCTCCTGCTCGTCCTCGACGGTGAACCCGGCGGCCGCCAGATCGGCGGCCACGGCGGCGGGGTCGGCGTAGCCGTGCGGAACCGTCGGGAAGAACCGCGGTGGGTCGGCCGGAAAGGCCCGCTCGAGTCCGGCCTGTAGCGCGACTTCGAAGGCGTGCGTGCGGAGCGGGCCCCAGGTGTTGAACAGGAACCGGCCGCCTGGGGCCAGGACCCGCCGGACCTCGGTGAACGCCGCGACGTGGTCGGCGAAGAACATCACGCCGAACTGGCAGACCACCAGGTCGAAGCCCCCGTCCGGGAACGGCAGCCGCTGCGCGTCGGCCTGCCGCCACACCGCGCCCGGGGCCCGTGCCGACCCGAAAGCCACCATGGCCTCGTTGAGGTCGGTGGCCGTCACTGCGGCCGACGGCAGTGCCGCGAGCAGATGCGAGGTCAACACACCCGTCCCGGCGGCCAGTTCCAGAACGCGCCGCGGGCGAAGAGCCGCCGCCCTCACGGTCAGGTCCTCGGCGAAGGGCCGGAAGACCACCGGCACAAGGTACTGCTCATAGGCCGCCGACATGGACTCGGACCACCGCCGACCTGCATTGATTCCCGTCACCCTCCTGACGGTAGCGCGGCGCCCGGACCCCTGGTGGACATCGCCCGCCTGTTGCTTCTCGTGTCTCATGACTTCGCCCCGAGGCCGGTGCGGCCGGACCGGCGACCGGCCTCGGAGGCGATGCGATGGCGGGGGAGCCTCAGCTCGTCGTCCAGTGGCGGAGCTTGTCCAGTGACGGAGCTTCTCGGGATTGCGTACGACCCAGATGTGCTTGATCCGGTCGCCCGTCACCTCGAAGGCGAACACCGTCACGATGGCGCCGTCCTGCTCGGCCACCACGCCGGGTCGGCCGTTGACCGTACGTTCCAGGAACGTCATGGTGTCGGGTCTTCGGCGGGCGATCTCGGCCCAGGCGCGCGCGATCCGCTCACCGCCTTCGAGGGGACGCAGGAAGGTGGTGGCCAGGCCGCCACCGTCGGCGACGGCTGTGGCGTCGGGGTCGAGCAGACCGATCAGGGCGTCGATGTCCTTGGCCTCCCAGGCCCGCTTGAAGTCCCTGACGACGACCGCCTGTTGGACTGCCGACGTCGCGGTGGCGGCAGGGCGCGCGGTCCGGATGCGGCGGCGGGCGGAAGAGGCCAGCTGGCGGCATGCGGCGGGCGTGCGCCCGACGATCTCGGCCACTTCCGCGAAGGAGTGGCAGAAGACGTCGTGCAGGATGAACGCGACGCGTTCGGCCGGGGTCATCGATTCCAGCACGACCAGGAAGGCCAGGTCGACCGACTCGTCCAGGGTGATCCGGTCGGCCGGGTCGACAGCCGCGCCGCTCGGCCGTCCGCTGATCCACTCCGTGTGCCCCGGCAGCGGTTCGGGGATCCAATCGCCCACGTAGGTCTCGCGCCTGGCCCGTGCCGAGCCGAGCAGGTTGAGGCAGATCCGGCTGGCGACCGTCGTCATCCAGGCGCCGGGGGCCTCGATGGCGTCCTGCTGGTTCCGGGGCATGGCGTACCAGCGGGTGTAGGTCTCCTGGACGGCGTCCTCGGCCTCGGCCAGGGAACCCAGCATCCGGTAGGCGAGGTTGATCAGGCGGCGCCGCTCGCTCATGACCGCGGCCGGGGCCGGATCGGCTCGGTCGCATCCGGGGCCGGATCGGTTGCTCATGGTGTCGAGACTCTCCTTGGTCGCGTCTGCTCCTACGGGTTCGACAGCGCAGCTCGTTGGAATGTCAGGCCCGTCGCACCGGCCTGACATTCCAGAGGGCTGCCCTGTCGAACCTCCTGAGACGAACAGACCTTCCAGCGAACAGGAAGCCCCTCATGACCACCTCGATGCCGACGTCCCCGTTCACCGACCCGGCGCCCGCCCCACGCCTGGAGCGGGCCGCCGCCGCGCTTGCCGCACACGGTTTCACCGTCGAGATCCTCGACGGGGCCGCCGACGCGCGGACCCGCGTCACGTGCCTGATACCGGAGGGCGCCAGCGTCCTCACCGGGGCCAGCGAGACCCTCCGCCTGTCCGGCATCGCCGACGACATCAACGGCAGCGGGCGCTTCGACGCCGTCAAGCCACGCGTCCTGGCCATGGACCGGGCCACTGACGGAGACGAGATCCGACGGCTGACGGCCACCCCCGACGTCATCGTGGGCAGCGTCCACGCGGTCACCGAAACCGGCTCCCTCGTGATGGCCTCGGGCAGCGGAACCCAGTTGCCCGGCAACGCCGGTGGCGCCGCCCGGGCGATCTGGGTGGTCGGGGCGCAGAAGGTGGTCCCCGACCTGGACACCGCCCTGCGACGCGTCGAAGACCACTGCCTCCCCCTGGAGAGCGCCCGCACCCAGGAAGCCTACGGGTGGCCCAGCACGGTCAACCGGCTTCTCGTCCTCAACGCGGAACACGTCTCAGGGCGTGGCACCGTCCTGCTGCTCCGCGAAGCCATCGGGTTCTGAACCCGATGCCGCGCTGTCAGATACGAGTCCCCAGGGAAGGACACGACGGAGCGGTGGAGGAGCAGTCGGACCCGGCATCAACCGTGCGGGCATCCGGACGTGCCGCGCCGCCCACCACCCCCTCGTGGTCCAACTCCTCGACACCGTACGGTGGATCACCATGAGACCCCGCATCGCCGTGATCGGCGGCGGCCCCGCCGGGCTGTCCTGCGCCCGTGTGCTGCACCGTCATGGCCACCCCGTCACCGTCCTCGAACGCGACTCCGCCCGCGACGCCCGTCCCCCGGGCGGCACGCTGGACCTGCACGAGGGGCTCGGCCAGGTGGCGCTGGAGAAGGCGGGGGTGCTGGCGGAGTTCCGGGCGCTGTCCCGGCCGGAGGGGCAGGCCATGCGCATTCTGGGCGTGGACGGGACCGTCCTGCGCGACTGGCGGCCTCGGCCGGACGACCGGGCCAACCCGGAGATCGACCGCGGGCAACTCCGCGATCTGCTGCTCGGGCCGTTGGACGTCCAGTGGGGGCGCGCCGTGACGGAGGTGGTGCCGCAGGGCGCAGACGGCGTGCGGGTCCATTGCGCGGACGGGCGACAGGAGACGTACGACCTCGTGATCGGCGCGGACGGCGCCTGGTCCCGGGTCCGGCCCGCGGTCTCCTCCGCGGTTCCGGAGTACACCGGCGTCACCCTGGTCGAGACCTCCCTGGACGACGTCGACGCCCGCCACCCCGACCTCGCCCGGCTGATCGGCGACGGTTCCGTGGCCGTGTACGGCGTGAACCGCGCGATCGTCGCCCAGCGCAACAGCGGTGGCCACGTCAAGGTGTACGCCCAGTTCCGCGTGGAGGCGGAGTGGCACGCGGTCCCGGGCCGACCCGCGGGGCCGGACCGGGGCGCGCGCCTGGACGGTGCCGACGCCGAGGCCGTACGGGCTAGCCTGCTGGCTCAGTTCGACGGCTGGGCCGCTCCCGTCCTCGACCTCCTCCGCCGCGGCGCGGCCTTCGTCCACCGCCCCCTCCACGCCCTGCCCGTGGCCCACACCTGGCCCCACGTCGTGGGGGTGACGCTCCTGGGCGACGCCGCCCACCTGATGCCCCCGCTGGGAGCGGGCGCGAACCTCGCGATGCTGGATGGCGCCGAACTCGCCGAGTCGATCGTCGCGGCCACCGGCCCCGAAGACCTGGACGAGGCCGTCCGGGCCTTCGAGGAGCGGATGTGGGAACGGGGCGGCAGATGGGCGAGCATGACGAAGGCCGGTCTGGAGCGCCTCGTGAGCCCGGACCCCTCCGCGGCCCTCGCCCTCTTCGACGAGGTCCAGCCTTCCTGACCGCACGGCCCGTTCCGCGAGGTCGGCTAGGTCCACCGAGTCGGGGGCGAAGGGGGCGTGGTCCGCGAAGGCGAGGTCGAGCAGGGCCCGTACGACGCTGATGTTGCGCTCGTCGGTCTCAGGACACCGCGGAGGGGATCATCGAGGCGTTCCGGAAGCTGGCGCACGACGACGGCAAGAGCGTGATCCCGGTGACGCATGCACGCGAGGTCGCCGACGCCTCCGACGAGGTGATCCGCCTTGAACGCGGCAAGCTCATGACCGTGTGACGGGGGCAGCGCGAGGAAGGGCCACCGCGGTGCGTCGGCCGGCCGGGAGGGCCGCGCATGCGGCTGCCGCTACCGGGGCCCGGCGCTGACGAAGCAGAACTCGTTGCCCTCCGGGTCGAGCATGACCTGGAACGACCCCTGGTCGTCGGTGACCGGCTCACCGGCCCGGACCGCGCCCAGGCGCACCGCTTCGGCGGTGGCGGCCTCGATGTCGTCGACCGCGACGTCGAGGTGGAGCCGGTTCTTCACGGCCTTGCCCTCGGGCACCGGCTGGAAGGCGAGCCGGGGGAGTCCGGGCAGCTCGACGTGTGACCAGCCGCGGGCACGGTCGACCGGATCACCACCGAGGACCCGGGCCCAGAACGTGACCAGGGCCTTCGGCTCCCGGCAGTCCACGACGATCTGTTGCAGGTGCGCGCGCATGCCCGGGAGCCTACGACGGTCCTGGTGCCGTCGGCTTCGCGTGGGGGTGCTCCGGTGGGCGAGGACAGCGGGATCCTGCCCGGGAGCACGTCTCAGCCGGAGCCGAGGCGGACACCGAGGCCGGCGCGGGTGGGCTTCTGTTCCTTGTCCGGGGCGCCTTCGGCCCACAGGGAGCGGACGTGGCTGAGGTGGCGGGTCATGCACTTCTCGGCGGCCTTCGCGTCACCGGCCACCATCAGGTCGAGGAGTTCGATGTGCTCCTGGGCGGAGGGGAGGAGCTGGTCGTTCTCGTCCAGGGCGGTGAGGCCGTAGAGGCGGGAGCGCTTGCGGAGGTCGCCGACGGTCTCGACGAGGCGGTCGTTGCCGCCGAGGGCGAGCAGCGACAGGTGGAACTGACGGTCGGCCTCCAGATAGCCGATGAGGTCGTGCTCGCGGGCGGCGCGGACGATCTCCTGCGCGACCGGGCGCAGCGCCTCCAGGTCCTCGCGGGCGGCGGAGCGGGTGATCCGGCCGACCATGGGGACCTCGATGAGGGCGCGGATCTCCGAGTACTGGTCCAGATCGCGTTCGTTGACCTCGGTGATCCGGAAGCCCTTGTTGCGGACCGGCTCGACCAGGCCCTCGCGGGCCAGGTCGAGCATCGCCTCGCGCACGGGCGTCGCGGAGATGCCGAAGTCCTCCGCGAGGCCCGGCGCCGAGTACACCTCGCCGGGGCGCAGTTCACCGGAGATCAGTGCCGCGCGCAGGGCGTGGGCCACTTGGTCGCGCAGGCGCTCCCTGGTGGTGATGAGGTTGCGCTGCTTGAGGTGGCCCATGGTCGTGGTGTCCCTTCGTGACCGTCGCTCGCACCGTGCCCGCGCGCTGTCGTCGCCCGCGCGGTGCCCGCGCGCCTTCGCGCCCGCACCGCGCCACGCGCCTCCGGCCGAGTGGATCACCAGCGTACAATGTCACGTTGTTTTCACGGGGACAGTGCGGGAGCCAAGGTGTACGTGCGGCTGGACGTATAGAACTCAAGCGCCGCGCGCCCCTGTTCGCGCGGGCCGTGGCTGGAGGCCTTGGTGCCGCCGAACGGCAGGTGGAAGTCGACGCCGGTGGACGGGGCGTTGACGCGGATCATGCCGGTGTCGAGGTGGTCGATGCCGTGCAGGGCGGTGTCGAGCGACGCGGTGTGCACGGACGTGACCAGGCCGTAGGGGGTGGCGTTGGCGATGCGGACCGCGTGGTCCAGGTCGTCGGCGGCGAGCAGCACGGCCAGCGGCCCGAAGACCTCCTCGCGCAGCAGCCGGTGGCCCGGCGGCACGTCCGTGACGAGGGCGGGGGCCGCGTACCAGCCGTCGCCCCGCGGGGCGCGGGCCCCGGCGAGTTCGGGCAGCCCCCGGCTGCTGTCGGCCACCTCGTCGCGGGCCCCCTCGGAGATGAGCGGGCCGCAGGCGGTGGCCGCCTCCGCGGGGTCGCCCACGGTCACGGCACGCAGCCGCTCGGCCAGGGCCTCGCGCAGCGGGGCGAGGGCGGCGCCCACCGCGATGACGCGGCTGGTCGCGGTGCACTTCTGGCCCGCGTACCCGGCGATCGCGGCGGCGAGGTGGGCGGCGGCGGTGGCGATGTCCGCGTCCGGCAGGACGATCGCCGCGTTCAGGCCGCCCATCTCCGCCTGGACGGGGACGCCGCGTGCGGCGGCGCGGGCCACGACGGCCTGACCGACGACGGTGGAGCCCGTGAAGGAGATGACGTCGGCCGCCGACACGACCGCGTTGCCCTCGCTGGCCCCGCCGGGGAGCACCGTGAACACGCCGTCGGGGAGGGCCCGTTGGACGATCTCGGCGAGGCGCAGGGCGCACGCGGTGGCTTCCGGCGCGGGCTTGAGGACGACGGCGTTGCCGGTGGCGAGGGCCGGGGCCGCCTTCCAGCTGGGGATGGCGAAGGGGAAGTTCCAGGGCGTGACGAGACCGGCGACGCCGTGCGGGCGGCGGCGCGTGAGCAGCAGCCCGGCGCCGCTGCCCGGTTCGTGCACGGAGCCCTCGGCCGCGTACGGGGCCTCGGCGTAGTAGCGCCAGATCGCGGCGGTGCGCGCCACCTCCGCACGGGCCTCCGTCAGGGGCTTGCCCACTTCGCGCACCGCGAGCGCGGCCAGCTCGTCCGCGGCCGCCTCGACGGCCGAGGCGATGGCGCCGAGCGCGCCCGCGCGGGCCGCCGCACCGCCCAGGCGCCAGCCGGGCTGTGCGACGCGGGCCCGCTCGACGGTGTCGACGGCGGCGAACGCGCCGGGTGCGGCGGTGCGCACCACCACGTCGGAGGGGTCGGCCGGGTTGCGCGAGACAACCGGGGTCAGGGCGGTGATCACAGGAGGAACCCCCCGGGGAACGGGTCGTCGGGGTCGAGGAAGTACTGGGCGGTGCCGGTGATCCAGGCGCGCCCGGTGATGCGCGGCACGACGGCGGGCACCCCGCCGACCTCCGTCTCGGCGACGAGCCTGCCGGTGAACTCCGTACCGATGAAGGACTCGTTGACGAAGTCGCGCTCCAGCGGCAGGGCGCCGCGGGCGTGCAGCTGCGCCATCCGCGCGGAGGTTCCCGTGCCGCACGGGGAGCGGTCGAACCAGCCCGGGTGGATGGCCATGGCGTGCCGCGAGCGGTGCGCGTCGGAGCCGGGAGCGGCCAGGTAGACGTGCTTCACGCCCGCGATCTCCGGCTGGACCGGGTGGACGGGCCGCTCGTCGGACGCGTTGATCGCGGCCATGACCGCCGTGCCCGCGGCGAGCAGGTCGTCCTTGCGGGCCCGGTCGAACGGCAGCCCGAGGGCGTCGAGTTCCACGAACGCGTAGAAGTTCCCGCCGAACGCGAGGTCGTACGTCACCGTGCCGTACCCCGCCACCTCCACCTTGCGGTCGAGGCCGACGCAGAACGCGGGCACGTTGGTGAGCGTGACCGACGTCGCCGCTCCGTCCTCGACCCGTACGTCGACGTCGACCAGGCCCGCCGGGGTGTCGAGCCGCACCGTGGTGACGGGCTCGGTGACCGGGACCATGCCGGTCTCGACGAGGACGGTGGCCACGCCGATGGTGCCGTGCCCGCACATGGGGAGCAGCCCCGACACCTCGATGTAGAGCACGCCGTAGTCGGCGTCGGGCCGGGTGGGCGGCTGGAGGATCGCGCCGCTCATCGCGGCGTGCCCGCGCGGCTCGTACATCAGGAGCGTGCGCAGATGGTCCAGGTGCTCGATGAAGTGGAGTCTGCGCTCGGCCATGGTGGCGCCGGGGATCACCCCGACGCCCCCGGTGATCACGCGCGTGGGCATGCCCTCGGTGTGCGAGTCCACGGCGTGGAAGACGTGACGCGTACGCATGGAAGTCCCCCCTCCGGGTCAGTGGTGGCCGTCGGCGACGGCCTTCTCGGTGGCGGCGCGCACCTGGGCCCCCGCCGCGTCGGACAGCGGGGTGCGCGGCGGCCGGGTGGGGCCGCCGCGCCGCCCGACGATGTCCATGGACGCCTTGATGGCCTGCACGAACCCGGTCTTGGAGTCCCAGCGCAGCAATGGGTGCAGGGACCGGTAGAGCGGCAGCGCGGCCTGAAGGTCACCGGCGGTCGCGGCGCGGTACAGCGCGGCGCAGGAGGCGGGGAAGGCGTTGGGATAGCCCGCGACCCAGCCGACGGCACCGGCGACGGCGAGTTCGAGCAGGACGTCGTCGGCGCCGATCAACAGATCCAGGTCCGGCGCGAGTTCGGCGATCTCGTACGCCCTGCGCACATCGCCGCTGAACTCCTTGACGGCCACCACGTGACCCGCGCCGTGCAGCTGGGCGAGCAGGGCCGGGGTCAGGTCGACCTTGGTGTCCAGGGGGTTGTTGTAGGCCACGACGGGCAGCTGGGCCCGGGCCACCTCGGCGTAGTGGTCGAGCACCGCGCGCTCGTCGGCGCGGTAGGCGTTGGGCGGCAGCAACAGCACGCTGCCGCAGCCCTGTTCGCCCGCCTGCTCGGCCCAGCGGCGCGCCTCGGCGCTGCCGTACGCGGCGACGCCGGGCATCACCCGGGCCCCGTCGCCTGCGGCCTCCACGGCGGTGCGCACGACGCGGGCGCGCTCGTCGGCGGTGAGGGTCTGGTACTCGCCGAGCGAGCCGTTCGGCACGACACCGTCGCAGCCGTTGTCCAGGAGCCACCGGACGTGTTCGGCGTAGGCGTCGTGGTCGACGGAGAGGTCGTCGCGCAGCGGCAGCGCGGTGGCGACCATGATGCCGCGCCACGGCCGCTCCGGGGTCCAGGAGGCGGCGGGGGAGGGGGAGGTGGCCATGAAGGGAGCCCTTCTGTGATGTGTGACATTTTATTGAGCGGGGCGTGGTGCCTGCGGGGCCGACGAGCGGCCGGTGCGGGGTGGTCGGGTGCGGGGTGGTCCGGCGCGGGGCGGTCGGGTGCGGGGCGGCCCGGTGTGCAGAGGGGTGGTGCTATCCGTCGGCCGTCGGGGCCTCCTCGTCCCCCTCCACCGCGGCGAGCGCCCCCAACGGCACCGGCACCGACAGCGGTCTGCGCTCCGGTGGCGGCGACTGCGGCGCCCCGGCCGCGCCCGCGGCGAGGCAGGCCACGGCCGGGCCGCACATGCGGCCCTGGCACCAGCCCATCCCGGCGCGGGTGAGGAGCTTGACGGTGCGGGTGTCCCGGGCGCCGTAGTCGTCGATCGCCTCGCGGACGCTGCCCGCGGTGACCTCCTCGCAGCGGCAGACCTCCGTCGCGTCGTCGAGCCACCGCCTCCAGCCCTCGCCCGGGGCGTGGACGCGCGCCATCACCTCCGCGAAGGCGCGCAGCCGGTGCCGGCGCCGCCGCAGCTCGCGCACGCGCGCGCCGTCGAGCAGGGCGGGCCGCCCCAGGGTGCGCGCTGCGATGGCGAGGCCCGCCAACTCGCCCTCGGTGAGGGCCAGCGGGGCGCCGCCGACGCCGCCCGCCTCGCCCGCCGCGTAGACGCCGGGCACCGAGGTGCTCTGGAGGGCGTTGAGGGCGAGCGCGTGCGTCCCGTCCGCTCCGCGCCGGGTGGCGCAGCCGAGCCCGGTGGCCAGTTCGAGCTGGGGGACCAGGCCGTGGCCGATCGCGAGCGCGTCGCAGGCGATGCGGCGGCCGGTCCCCGGCACGGGCCGCCAATCGCGGTCCAGCCGCGAGACCGTGACGGCCTCCACGCGGTCGGTGCCGTGCGCGCGGGTCACCGCGCTGCGGACGAGCGGCCGCACCCGGTGCCGCAGCAGCGCCGCGCCATGGGCCGCGCCCTCCAGGAGCTTGTGCGGATGGGCCAGCAGGGTGCGCGGCTCACGGGCGTACGCGAGGTAGCCCGACGCCTCCACCACGGCGGGCACCCGGGCCCCCGCCGAGGCGAGCGACGCGGCCACGGCCAGCAGCAGCGGCCCGCTGCCCGCCACCACGACCCGGCCGCCCGGGAGGACGAGCCCGGACTTCAGCATCGCCTGGGCGCCTCCGGCGGCCACGACGCCCGGCAGTGTCCAGCCGGGGAAGGGGAGGTGGCGCTCGTACGTACCGGTCGCGAGCAGCACCGCACGGGCCCGTACGCGCACAGGACGCTGCCCGTCCCCGTCTCCGCTTCCGTCCGGACCGGTGACGGCGTGCACGGCCCACAGGTCCTCACCACCCTCGGCGGCCCCGCCGTCCTCGCGTACGACGGTCCACACGTGGTGGCGCGTCAGCCGGGTGACCGTGCCGGAGTCCAGGCGGTGGCGCAGGTCGGCGAAGGCCGCCCAGTCGTGGTGCAGGGCCTCGGGGCGGGTGGCGCCCAGGGCCGGGTCGGGGTGGCGGTAGTACTGGCCGCCGGGCTGCGCCGAGGAGTCCAACAGGGCGACGGACAGGCCGAGTTCGGCGGCGGTCACCGCGCCCGCGAGGCCCGCGGGACCGGCGCCGACGACGGCGAGGTCGTACGGCCCCTCATGGGCCCGGCGTTCCGGGGCCGTCTCAGACGCCGAGTCCCGCATGGCCGTGTCCCTCCTGCGTGGTGACCGCGTCGCCGGGCCGCGCCGGGACCAGACAAGCCCGCCGGTTCGGGCGGGAGTTGATGGTGGCCAGGCAGTCGTGGCACTGGCCGATGCCGCAGAACGCGCCGCGCGGCCGGCCGCCGACCCGGGTCGTGCGCCAGGCCAGGACGCCCGCCGCCCAGAGCGCGGCGGCCACGGACTGGCCGGGCAGCGCCCGGACGGGGCGCCCGTCGAAGCTGATCTCGAACGCGGCGTCGGGGGCGGCCCCGACGAGGTCGATGGGGGTGCGGTCACGCGCCATGCCCCGGCTCCTTTCTGGGGTCGGTGCCCTCGTCGAACCGCTCGGGCCTGAACGGCTTGACGTCGAGGGGGAGTACGCCGCCGCCGAGCAGCGCGGCGACGATGCGGCCCGTCGCCGGAGCGAGGCCGATCCCGGCGCCCTCGTGCCCGCAGGCGTGCAGCAGGCCGGGGGCGCGCGGGTCGGGGCCGATGGCGGGCAGGTGGTCGGGGAGGTAGGGCCGGAACCCGGCGTACGTCCGCATGGCCCGCACCGTGGCGAGCACCGGGAAGAGCCGGACGGCCTGCGCGGCGAGGCGCCGCAGCGCCGCCACCGACAGGGAGCGGTCGAAGCCGACGCGCTCCCGGCTCGCGCCGATCAGGACGGGTCCCGCCGGGGTGCCTTCGACGACGGCGGAGGTCTGGAGCGCCGCCGAGCCGCTGGCGACGTCGGCCACGTAGTCCGCCGCGTACACCTTGCGCCGGACCACGCGGGGCAGCGGCTCGGTGACCAGGACGAAACCGCGCCGGGGCAGCACGGGCAGGGGCGCTCCCGCGAGCCGGGCCACCTCGCCGCCCCAGGTCCCCGCCGCGTTGACGACGTGCGGTGCGTGGACCTCGCCCGCGGGCGTCCGCACCCCGCGCACCCGCCCGCCGGAGCCGGTGAGGACGCCGGTGACCTCCTCGCCGAGCCGCAGCCGCACCCGCTCGCCGCCCGCGCGCAGCAGCTGGGCGGCGGCGAGTGCGGGCTGCACCTGCGCGTCCTGCGGATAGTGGAAGGCGCCCGCGAGGCCGGGCGCCAGATGCGGCTCCAGGTCGCGGAGCCGGTCGCCCGGCACCTCGTCGGCGGCGACGCCGGAACGGGCCTGCCGTGCGGCGAACTCCCTGAGGGAGGCCAGGCCGTGGGCGTCGGCCGCGACGACGAGGCCGCCCTTGGTCTCGTACTCGATGCGCGGCGGCAGGGCGTCGGCCAGCTCGCGCCACAGCCGCGTGGAGAGCAGGGCCAGATCGAGTTCCGGGCCGGGCTCCTTGTCCGAGACCAGGAGGTTCCCCTCGCCCGCACCCGTCGTCCCGCCCGCGACGGGGCCGCGGTCGATCACGGTGACGTGGAGTCCGGCGCGGGCCGCGTAGTAGGCGCAGGCGGCGCCGACGACCCCCGCCCCGATGACGATGACGTCCGTGGAGTTCCTCGTGGGCACGTCAGTAATATTTCACATTGCACCGAGCTTGCCAAGGGATCCCGCGCGCGGCACCAACTCCTCCCGGCCCGGGCGCCGTTCGGCGGGCCGTGCCGCCCGGAGCGCAGGCGGTCCCGGCTCCGTGGGACGGGCGGCATACGCTGAGCCCTCGTCGGCACTACCCGGGAGAGACATGACAAGTAGGTTCACGGAGTTGGTCGTTGACTGCCAGGACCCCGAGCGGCTCGCCGCCTTCTGGTGCGCGGTCCTGGACTTCAAGGTGATCGACCGGGGCGAGGGCAGGGTCGAGATCGGCTCCTGGGTGCCGACGGCCGAGGACGTCCGGGCCCGCCAGATGCCACCCACCCTGCAGTTCATCCGCGTGCCCGAGGGCAAGACCGTGAAGAACCGGCTCCACCTCGACGTCAGCCCGATCGACCGCGACACGGAGGACGAGGTGGCCAGACTCCTCGCCCTCGGCGCCACCAGGGCGGACGTGGGCCAGGGCCCGGACCGGAACTGGGTGGTCATGGCCGACCCCGAGGGCAACGAGTTCGACGTGCTCCGCACCCTGGCACCGCGGTACCAGGCCTAGGGGCGGCGGAGCGGGCGGGCGCTGCTGGCTACCGTGGCCCCATGGCGCTCCTCGCTCACCTCCACCGTTTCAACCAGCGGCACCCCTGGAGCCACAACGACCACTACGGCCGCTGGATCGCGGGCCGGGTGGCCGCCTCCGGGGCCCGTCACGTCCTGGACGTCGGGTGCGGCACGGGGAACCTCGCCGCGTTGCTGCGCCGTCGGGCCGTCACCGTCACCGGGCTCGAACCCGACCCCGGAACGGCCCGCGTCGCAGCGGAGCGCTTCGCCGGCGATCCCGTGGTCACCGTCGTCGAGGCCGGCTTCGACGGGCGGGACCCGCGGCGGCGTTACGACGCCGTCACCCTGGTCGCCGTCCTGCACCACCTGCCGTTGACGCCCACCCTGCGCGAGCTCCGCCGGTGCCTCGCTCCGGGCGGGCGCCTGGTGATCCTCGGCTGCTACCGGGAGTCCGGGCCCGTCGACCGGCTCGCCGCCCTGCCCGCCGCGCTCCTGAACCCGGTCCTGGGGCTGATCAGGCATCCGGCCCGCGCCGACGCGCCGCCCCCGCACATGACGGCGCCGACCGCCGACCCGCGGGAGACCCTGGCCGACATCCGGGCCGCGGCCGCGCGGGAACTGCCCGGCGCCCGCATCCGCCGCCGCTTGTTCTGGCGCTACAGCCTGGTCTACGACGCCCCCGCCGGGAGCCCCGGCTAGCGGGCCGGGCGCCCCGCTCAGCCCTCCATGAGGCCGCCCATCCACTCCTCCACCCCGTCCGGCGTGCGCGGCAGGCTCCCGGACATGAGGCGGGCCCCCTCGGCCGTGATGACCAGGTCGTCCTCGATGCGGACGCCGATGCCGCGCAGTTCGGGCGGCAGCGTCTCGTCGTCCGGCTGGAGGTAGAGGCCGGGTTCGACGGTCAGGACCTGGCCTTCCTCCAGGACCCCGTCCAGATAGACCTCGGTCCGCGCCTGCGCGCAGTCGTGCAGGTCGATCCCGAGCATGTGGCCGCTGCTGCACAGGGTGTAGCGGCGGTGGAAGTCGCCCTCCGGGCTCTTGAGGACGCCCCACTCCGCGAGGCCCTCCGCGATCACGCGCATCGCGGCCCGGTGGAAGTCGCGGAAGCGCGCGCCCGGCCGCAGCGCGGCGATGCCCGCGTCCTGCGCGGCGAGCACGAGCTCGTACACCTGCCGCTGGACGGGGGAGAAGCGTCCCGAGAGCGGCAGGGTGCGGGTGATGTCGGCGGTGTACAGGGTGTCGGTCTCCACGCCCGCGTCCAGGAGGAGCAACTCCCGCGCGTCCAGGGGTCCGTCGTTGCGGATCCAGTGCAGGACGCAGGCGTGGGCGCCGGAGGCGGCGATGGTCTCGTAGCCGGTGCCGTTGCCCTCCGCGCGGGCGCGCAGGCCGAAGACGCCCTCGATCCAGCGCTCGCCGCGCGGATGGGTGAGGGCGCGCGGCAGGGCGCGCACCACGTCCTCGAAGCCCGCCGCGGTGTGGTCCACGGCCTGCTGGAGCTGGGCCACCTCCCAGGCGTCCTTGACGAGCCGCAGCTCGCTCAGGGCGGCGGCGAGTTCGCCGTCCGTCGGCGCGTGGCGCCCCGGCGGGAGCGCGCCGAGGTCGTCCAGGCGGGCGCAGCGGATGCCGGTCATCCGCTCGGCCTCCTCCAGGTCGGGGCGGCGGCCGACCCAGAACTCGCCGTAGCGCCGGTCCCGGTAGAAGCCGCCGTCGGCGCGCGGCGAGCGGGGCCGCACGTACAGGACCGCCTCGTGCCGGTGCGGCCCGTCGGGCTCCAGGACCAGGACGTGCCCCGCCTGCTCCTCGCCGGTCAGGCCGGTGAGCCACGCGTACGCGCTGTGCGGCCGGAAGCGGTGGTCGCAGTCGTTGGAGCGCACCCGCAACTCCCCGGCGGGGATGACGAGTCGCTCCCCGGGGAAGCGGGCGCCCAGGCGCGCCCGGCGGCCCGGGGTGACGTCGGCGGCCGTCAGCCGGAGGTCGCCGGGGAGCGGGCTCGGCGCCCAGCCACCCGCCATGAACCGCTCGAACTCCGGGGAGACGGGCAGGTCATGGCTGACCGTACCCGGGGCGCGGGCGGTGTCGGCCGGCGACGGGGCGGGGGTGTCGGTGGTGGTATCGGGCATGGGTGGTCCTCCTCGGTTCGCCGGGTGCCCCGGCCGACCGTCCGGTGCGCCTGTACGGGCCGGTCGGCCGGGACTCCCGTCCGGGCCGGTCGCTCGGGGTGCCTGTACGGGCCGGTCGGCCGGGGCGCGGCGGATGGTTCGGTCCGGACGCGGTGGGTGGTCCGGCTGGGACACAGCTGGATAACGGAGCGCCTGACCCCTTGTCAGTGCAATTTCACATTACTACGTTACGCGTCACATGGCGTCGGGTCGCCTGACGGGCCCTCGTCGCCAAGTGCCGTGACAAGGCGGGCAGTCGGGCGCCCATCGCCCCTGCCTCGTGTGCTTTCCCATGACCCCCACCCTGGGAGCCCTCTGTGTTTCCTTCGAGAACCCTGTGCAGATCCCTGCTCACCGCCGCGACGGCGGTGACCCTCTGTGTGACCGCGGCCCCGCTCGGACAGGCGGACACCCCGTCCGCGTCGGCCGACGCGATACGGCAGGCCGCCGCGCGACCGGGACCCGCCGCGCCCGAACCGCACGACCGGGCGGACCGCCTGGCCAAGGCGCCCAGGCCCGAGGCCCGGCGGCTCCCGGCGCCCGGCGGCCTCACCGACGGCCGCGTCCCCGGCCCCCGTACGCCGAAGCCCAAGCAACGGACCGCGGCCGCCGGGTGCACGCTCGACGACCTGACCCGGCTGTCCCCGGAGGGGCTTGCCGACTTCCTCGCCGACCGGGCCGTCACCGCCGGCGGCTGTCTGCGCTCGCTGATCTGGACCTGGGACCGGCGCCTCGCGCCGGTGATGTCCGACGCGCACGTGCAGGCCGTGTCGCGGCGCATCGGCGCGCTCGCCGCGAGCCACGACGGCAGGAACACCAGCCACCTCCTTGAGATGTTCACCTATCTGCACGCCGTCGCGTACCACGACTTCTCCCGCGACGAGATCGACGTCACCGACCCGCCGACGGTCGCGGCCATGCGGGCGGCCGTCGACGCCTTCGGCTCCGCCGCCCGCACCTTCGACGCGACGGGTACGAACGCCGAGACGCTCCGCGAGGCCCTGTACGCGGCGAGCGCGCCGGGTCTGCGCCAACACCAACTGCCCCTGGTCAAGCGGGTCGTGAAGACCATGGACGCCGACCGGCCCGACACCTACAAGGACCGCTCCTGGGGCGGGTCGGCCCTCGCCGCGCTGTCCCTGAACTACCTGGGCGTCTACCCCGGCAACAGGGACACCGCCTTCCACTCGGCCGTCGCCGCCGACCCCTCCTACCGCGCCGCCTTCAAGGCGTTCGCGGGCTACGGGCACCTGAAGGGCACGGACAACGCGTGGGCGGCGCGCGACGCCCTCCTGGAGTACGGCCGCATGGGCCAGATCGAGGCGCTGCGCACCGAGATCGTCTCGGGGCTCGGCGGGCTCCTCGACGTCACCGCCCGGACCTTCGGCAACCTCAGCGCGCCGTGGGCGAAGGTCGCCACCTGGCTGGTGGAGTTCGAGGCCTGCGCCCCGTACAAGGTGTGCCGCGAGGACATCGAGAAGAAGCTGTTCCCGCAGACGTACAGCTACGGCAAGCAGGGCACCGACGGGATCGTGGTGCGCCACGCCCTCGACCGCCCCACCGTCGACCAGCTGTACTACGCGAGCCAGCAGGTCAAGGCGCAGTTCCACCGCGTGGTCGGCACCCAGGAGCCGCTGAAGGGCGACACCAACTCCAGCCTGCGCGTGGTCCTTTACTCCTCGCGCGCCGAGTACGAGAACTTCCAGCCGCTCCTGACCGGCCTGAGCACTGACAACGGCGGCATGTACATCGAGAAGGGCGCCACCTTCTACACCTACCAGCGCCGCGTCCCGCAGGACTCCTCACTCACCCTCGAAGAGCTGTTCCGGCACGAGTACACGCACTACCTCAACGGCCGCTGGGCGGTGCCCGGTTCCTTCGGCGAGGGCCCGTGGTACCAGGGCGACCGGACCACGGCGATGGACGAGGGCACCGCGGAGTTCTTCGACGGTTCCACCCGCGACGACGGCATCAAGGTCCGCAAGTCCCTGGTCAAGGGCATCATCGCCGACACCGCGGGCGGCGGCCCGCGGATGACCGTCAACCAGCTCCTGCACGCCACCTACGACGGCGACGGCTTCCGCTTCTACAACTACGCGGGCACGTTCTTCGAGTACCTGTGGGCCGAGCACCCCGCCGAGCTCCAGGAGATGTACCGCCTGCTGCGCAAGGACGACCCGACGGGCTTCGACGCCTGGCGCGACCGGGTCGGCAGGGACACGCACCTGCAGTCCGAGTACGACGCCTTCCTCGACGAACAGATCGCCAAGGTCGACGACCTGTTCGTGCCCGCCACCACGTACGTGCCGGTGGGCGAGTTGCGCGCCACCACGGCGGCCCAGGTCCGCGACTCCATCAGGGCGACGACCGGCAACACCCCGGAGTGCGCCGCCGGCGGCTCGCAGGACCGCCCGCGCTTCGCCTGCACGGGACGGATCACGGCCCGCCTCACCGACTCCCAGGACGAGGACCTGGTCTACAAGGACATGTCCGAGACGGTCGACTACTTCATCCTCGACCGGGCCAAGGGCGGTGAGAACAACCTCACCGACATGAACTGCTCGTTCGGTGCCGTGGACGTCTGGACCGACGGGCGGGCCGGCACCTCGGACTACCGCTGCGAGGGCCCGCTGCGCGGCTGACCCACAGGTCGGGGCGCGAGCAGCCGCGCGACCCGCTCGGCCGTCCAGTGACCCAGGGCGCCCGGGCGGGCCGCGAGGTAGGCGGAGACGGCGGCCTCACCCCAGGCCGCCGTCTCCATCAGGCCCGCGCCCAGGTGCCGCAGATAGGCGCCCGCCGGCGGGTTGAGGGGCACGTCCGCGAGGTGCCAGGGCGCCGTGAAGGTGAGCAGCGGCAGGCCGTCGAGCAGTCCCGGGCACACCAGCGTCTCGTAGCGCCCGGCGCCGAGGCGGGCGCGGCCGTCCCGGACCACCGCCGTCAGATCGAGGTCCGTGCCCGGGGCGCGGTACATCTCCTGCGCGGCGATGTCGGAGAACTGCCCGCGGGTCATCAGGTGCGCCCGCGCGTACAGGACGCCGTCGGCGGCCGGGTCGTAGAAGGCCCGCCCGCCCGTCCACAGCACCGACTCCGTCGCGAAGTACAGGGCGCCCGGCAGCTCCACGGCGCGCGAGACCTCGGGCGGCCGCCGGTCGCGGCAGCCCGGGTGGTCCCGGGACGAGCCGGGGGGCCTGCCGCCCGCGATGTACGCCATCAGGCGGTCGAGGTGCATGTTCGAGCCGTAGGAGACGTACCAGACGCGCTCCCGGCCCGGGTCGGGGCTCGGCACATGAGGCTCCGTGTGCGGTGTGGTGCTTGTCACCCAGTATGAGCCGTCATCCAGCGAAAGTGTTCGAAAAGAAGATCGACGTCTCCCTATACTTCGCTTTGTTCGAAGGGTGGGGGGCTTCGCCTTCGTGACGTCCCTCAGCCCTGCCCTTTTCGCGCAAGAATGAGGACTCCGCATGTCGCGCAAGAGCCTGCTCACTGCCGGTCTGCTCGCCACCGCTCTCACCGCCGCCCTGGCGCCGACCGCGCAGGCGGCCTCGGGCACCATCACGCGCGCCGAGTACGACAAGGTGAAGCTCGGCGCGTCCGTCGCCAAGCTGACCTCGGTCGCGGGCAGCGGCGCCTGCAAGAAGACCGCGAGCGACAGCTTCCCTGGCTACTCCAGCAAGACGTACACCTGTAAGGGCAACAAGCGCGACAGCGAGGCGCAGTTCTTCTTCGGCAACGGCAAGCTGGAGCTGAAGTCGCAGAACGGCCTGGACGGCAAGACGTCCAACGGCAAGATGACGAAGGCCAAGTACAAGAAGATCACCAAGGGCAAGACCGTCGCCCAGATGCACACCATCGCGGGCAAGGGCGTCTGCGTGCGCACCGCCGACTCCGAGGCCAAGGGTGCGAAGTCGGCGATCTACGTGTGCGAGCAGAACGGCTCGTCGTACGGCGTCGCGTCGTTCTCCATCGGCAACGGCAAGGTGGACGGCCGCAGCCAGTTCGGCCTGCGCTAGTCACCGCCTCGGGGCCGCCGTTGGACGAGCGACACCGACGGCGGCACCGGCTCGTCGCCGAGGCGGGCCTCGAAGGCCAGCGGGTGGTCCGCTCCGGCGGTCACCCGCTCGCCCGCCGTCACCGTGAAGGGCACCCGTACGCGCCCGTGCGCGGGCACCCGGACCTCCGTCACGCGGCGGGGCGTCACCGACCAGCCCGCGGGCGGGTGCGCGGTGAGCGTGACGGTCCGCGCGGTGGGGTTGAAGTTGTAGACGGCGAGGTGCATGCGGGTCGTCGTGCCCAGGCGGTAGCCCAGGGGCGGTTCGGCGTCGCCGTCGGCCTTGTCCGGCGCCGCGTCGGCCGCCGCGAAGCGCTGGTCGAGGACGATGTGCTCGGCCGGGGACAGCGGGCGCGTCCGGGTGCGGCCGTCGCCCGCGGGCGGCCTGGGGCGCCGGGTCGGCGGAGCCTCGGTCACCAGGTAGAGCGGGTCGCGGCCCGCCTTCACGCGGACCGTCCCCCGCCGGGACCGGGGCGGTGTTCCCCGGGCCGCGCCCATGATGTCGTACACGCGCGTCGGCCCGTCGGGCACCGGGACGTCCACGGACCTCGGCCGGGGCGCGCACACCACCGTCACCGTGCGGCCCGCGCCGTCCGCGAAGACGAAACCGGCCGCGCGCGGCAGCAACTCCTGGATCGATCCCGCGTAGTTGGCCTCCCCGAGGAGCGCGGTGAGCGCCGCGTACGCGCTGAACGCGGGCAGCGGCTGGAAGTCCCGGCTGAGCAGCGCGAACGAGACGCCGTCGTCCGTGCACGGCGGCCCGCAGAACCAGAACTGCCGGTCCGTGCCCGCGGCCAGGCTCTCCACCGTCGAAAGCACCAGATAGCGGGCCTGGGTGCGCTGCGTGGCGTACGCGGGGTCGCCGCCCGGTACGGCGGGCAGGAAGGCGCCGCACTCCGTCATCCACATCGCCACCTCGCGGCCCGGCGCCCCGAACCGCTTCCGCAGCTCCTGCTGCTCCTCCGGCGCCGACGACGGCTCGGGGTCGGTGTCGTCGAGCGGCGGATAGCCGTGGAAGCTCCACACGTCGGCGTACCGCACCACGTCGTTGCGCAGCATCAGCTCCTGGAAGAGGCCCTCCTGCGCGATGCCGGGGAGCACCACCGGGGGCGCGTCCGGCTGGTCCGCGCTGCCGAGCGCCGCCGCCTTGACGTACGCGGCGTGCTGGTCGCCGGTGCTCGCGGTGGCGTCCACGTCGGGCTCGTTCGACAGCTGGAGCGCGTCGGCCGGTGGGCGCCCGCCCCGCCCCGCGAGGTGAGCGGTGTAGCGGTAGGCGTCGCGCAGGTCGGCGGGGAGCGGCACGGAGGTCTGGGTCAACGCCCAGTCGGGGGGCGGTGAGACGACTTCGACGACCTTCAGGCCGCGGTCGTGGAACGCCGCGCGGGCGGTGTCGAAGGGCTCTGCGGCGAACGGGCCGCGCGGGGTGCGCCGTGCGGCGGGCCAGGAGCCGCCGTCGCGGACGTGCCCGACGCCCATGGCCGCGAGGGCCGACGCGAGCGCGGGCAGCCGCGCGGGCGGCACCAGGGCGTAGGTGGCGACGTTGACGCCGAAGCGGTTCGCCGGGCCCCGCACCGCACGCCGCTCCGGCAAGCGCGCGAAGCGCCCGGTGACGGTGGCCTTCGGGGCCGATGCGAGGGCCGCCACGGCACGGTAGGCGCCGGGCGGCAGCGCGGGCAGGGGGAGCACGGCCCCGGTGGCGCCCGCCGGGACGCGCAGACGGCCGGAGGCCACCTTCTTGGAGGCGTGGTCGAGCAGGCGGTACGTGACGCTCAGCGCTTGTGGCGCCGCCGCGTTGAGCTCGAAGGCCAGGGCCGCGTGCCGCTCGTCGCGGTAGTGGCCGAGGTTGTCCGCCGGATCTCCCGCGCGGTCCCGCACGCGCACGGCGCGCAGGCCGAGGGGGACCGGGGTGAGGGTGAACTCGTCCAGGAGGAAGCGGTATCCGGTGTACGCGTCCAGGACGGTCGGCCCCTCGACGGTGAAGGTGAGGGTGTTGGCGCCCCGGCGCAGCACGACGTCGCCCAGCGTGACCCGGGACAGCGCGCCCCAGGCCTTCGGGGACTCGTACCAGTGGGGCTGGGAGTGCGCGAGGGGCAGCGGCGCGGTGCCGTTGACGGCCAGCCGGACGTACGAGCCGGGCTGCTCGGCGTGCGGCTGCTCCACGGGGACGGAGGCCACTGCCGTGAGGCGGTACGGCCCGGCGGCCGGGACGTCCACGGTGTACGTGGCGTACCAACCGCCGCGCGCGGGCGGCGCGTCGGCCGTGTCCAGGGCCAGGTAGGCGCCGCCCGACGCTCTCGGGTCGCGGGCGACGGGCAGGGAGGTGCGGGTGGCGGACTCGCCCCGGACGGTGATCGCCCCGCTCCCGGGCCCGCCCTGCGGCGAGGTGGTCGCGCGGCTCACGGCGGACGTGGCGGCCAGGCCGAGCCCGGCGGTGATCCCCGCCGTGACGGCGGTACGTCGGTCGATGCTCATGGCCCCAGCACATCGCGACCGGCGCGGGTCCGCGTCCTGCCCGGGCAGGGGCCCGGCACCGGCCTGTTGGCGGGTGCCTCCTCCACCCGTGGGTGGAGAAGTACGCCGGTAGGGTCACGGTGCGGGCCGGGGCCGCAGGCTGGGGGAGGACTGGATGAGGGCACGGCTGCGCCCCTTCGTCACGGCACGGCAGGGGCACACGCCCCGAAGCCACAGCGCCCTGAGGGGACAGCACCCCGAGGGGACAGGGCCCCAAAGAGGCGCGGGGAACCGCGCGGCCAGCCACGACGAGGCCCGCAGACGCCGCACGCGGCACCCATGGCACGGCGTGGCACCGGACGGCCTCGGGGCGCTGCCGCGCAGGCGGGCGGAGAGCGTCGCCGCGGTGCTGCCCGTGCTGCTCCTCGCCGGACACGTGACCGTGGTCGTCATCGGCCCGGGCCATGCCGAGCCCTGGCAGAAGGGCCTGGGGATCCTCGCGGTGCTCGCGTCGGCGGCAGCCCTGGTGGGGCGGGCGGTGGCCCCGGTGCCGGTGTTCTGCGCGGCGCTCGCGGCCGACGCGGGCACCCGGGCGCTGCTGCCGGAGGTCGCGCTGACGCCCGCGCTGCCCGTCGCCGTCTGGGTCGCGCTGTTCTCCCTGTCCGTGCGCCGCCGCGCGCGCCTCGCGCTGCCCGGCGCGGCGCTCGCCACCGCCTCGACTCCCCTGCCCGGGGCGGGCGGTGACGGGCCGGGCCCGCTCCTCGACGACCTGCTCGCGGGCGCCCTGCTGCACCTGGTCATCGTGGTGTGCGGGCGGCTGCGCGCCCACCGCGCGGACCGCAGGGCCCGCCTCCTCGCCCGCCTCGCCGACGTGGACGGCGAACGCCGGGCCGCCGCCGACGCCGAGCGCGAACGGCTCGCCCGCGACCTGCACGACACCGCGGGGCACCACCTCACCGCCATCGCCGTCCAAGGAGCGGCCGCGCTGCGGCTCGCGGAGAGCCGCCCCGAACTGGCCGACGCGGCCCTCGCCCACGGCGCCGCGGTGGGCCGTGACGTCCTGGCCGCCCTCGCCGGACTGGTCGCGGTGGTCGCCGACGAGCCGGGCGAGGGGCCCCTGCACGACATCCTGCCGCCCTTGTGCGCAGGCCTGGAGCGCCGCGGTGTGCCCGTCGCCCTCGACGTCCGCGGCCGCCCCCGGCCCCTGCCGCCCGCCGTCCGCGCCACCGCGTACCGCGTCGTCCAGGAGTCCCTGACCAACGCCATGCGGTACGCCGCGGGGGCGCCGGTCGCCGTCCGCGTCGGGTACGCCCTCGGCGAGCTGACGGTCACCGTGACGAACGAACCCGCCCGGGAGCGCGAGCCGTTGGGCGGCGGTCTCGGCACCGGCCGGGGGCTCGCCCACCTGAAGGCGCGGGCCGCGTCCGTCGGCGGACGGCTCGCGGCGGGCCCGTCGCAGCGCGGCGGCTGGACCGTCGCCGCGACCCTGCCGACGCGGACGCCCCGCACCTGGTGGCCGCGAGCGGTGGACGTGGCGCTGTTCACCGGCTGCACGGCGGCGCCGCTGCTCGCCGCCGTACCGCCGAGCGGCGGTGAACTGTGCGGCCTCACCGCCCTGTTGACCGCCCACGCGGCCCCCTTGCTGCTGCGCCGCCGGGCCCCCGCGACGGCCCTCGCGGTGCCGCTCGCCGTGTCCCTGGCCTGGGCGGCGGCCACGGTCGCGGGCGTGCTGCCGTTCGCCTGGCTCGCTGCCCTCACCTGCGCGTGGGCGGTGGAACTGGCCGCGCTGCACGCGGTGGGCGCCTACGGGCCCGCCCGCGCGACCTGGCCCGCGCCGGTCGCGGTCGGCGCCGTCGGCGGGGCGGTGCTCGGGCTCGCGGTGCTGAGCGACCCGGCCGAGTCGGCGGGCCCCGGCACCGCGGCGCTCCTCGCGGGCCTCGGCCTGGTGGCCGTGCCGTGGCTGCTGCCCGTCTGGGCGCTCGGCCTGCTGACCCGCGCCCGCCGGGGCGACGGCGGGCGCTGGGAGCGACGCGTGCTCGACGCGGTGGCCGCGCGCGTCGGCGACGCGGTGACCGGCGAGCGCCGCCGCGTCGCGACGGGCCTGCACGGCACGGTCGTCGCCCACACGGCAGGCCTCGTCCGCTGCGCCGAGGAGGGCCTGGCCGCGACCGGCGACCGCCGCGCGGCACTGGCGGAGATGACGGAAGCGGCCCGCGCGGCACTCGCCGGACTCCGGGACCTGCTGGACGCGATGGACGCCGCCCGCCTCCCCTGAGCGGGGCGGGCCTGGGCACGACCGCGGCGGCTTCGGCGGGAAGCGCGGCTTCCGCGTCTATCCGCCCCGCCGGAACGGACGGACGACCTGACGGCGCGTCCTCTGGGCCAGGAACGGTCCTATACGGGTTCTACTGTCGGTCCTGGAGCAAGCGGGGCACGGTCGAACGCCGTGGCCCGGCAGGCCGCTACGGAAGGACGAGACCGATGCACCGCACCGCGCCCGAGGGATACACCAGTGTCGCGCCCTGGGTGGTCACCGACGACACCGGAGCACTCCTCGACTTCGTCGCCGCCGCGTTCGACGGTGAGGAGCTCGCCAGGGTGCCGGTCGAGGACGGCACCGTCGGGCACGGCGAGATCCGGGTCGGCGACACGGTCGTGCTGGCCTTCGACCGGCGGCCCGACTGGCCGGTGATGCCCTCGCTCCTGCGGGTCTACGTCCCCGACGCGGACGCCGCGGTGGCCGCCGCCGTCGCCCACGGCGCGCGGGTCGTCACCGAGGTCTCCGACAGCGCCTGGGGCGACCGGGGCGGCAGGGTGCGCGACCCGTTCGGCAACATCTGGTGGGTGGTCAGCCGCCAGGAGGAGGTCGCACCGGACGAGGCCTGGCGGCGCATGTCCGAGCCGCGGTACGCCGAGGCGATGCGGGTCGCGCAGCAGACCCTGGACGCCGAACTCAGCGGCCGCGAGACGGGCCTGGCGAGCCCGCCGCTGTGCCCGAACGACTGAGCCCGCCCCGCCGTCGCGCCTGCGTCGGGCCCGGCCTCAGGCCCCGCCGACCAGCGCGCGGATGAGCCGCTGCACCTCACCCCGCGGATCCGCCGCGTCCCTCCACCCCGTCATCAGCAGATGATGCAGCGTTCCGACCAGGGCGAGGGCGACGGATGCCGTGTCCAACTCCCGTGGTACGCGTTCCAGGCGCTGCTCCTCGCGCAGATAGGAGCCGATCGACTCCTGCACCGCGCCGAAGCCGGGTGCACCCGCCTGCCAGGCTTCGCGGATGCGCAGGGTGGCGGCCGGGCGGGTCACGGCCAGCTCCACGACACCGGGGTCCAGGGAGAGGACCGCCGCGGCCACGGCGGCGAGGTGCTCGGCCACGGTGGCTGTGCCCGCCCGCTTCGGCAGGTCCTTCGCCCGCGCCGCGACGCGGGCGAAGCGGTCCAGACAGAGTTCGGCGACGAACTGGTCGAGGCCCGCGAAGTGCGTGTGCAGCACCCCCTTGGCGCAGCCCGCCTCCTCCGTGACGGCCCGGCCGGTCAGGGCGCCGGCGCCGTCCCGCGCGAGCACGCGCTCGGCGGCGTCGAACAGCCGCTCTCGCAGATCGGGAATCGCAACTCCGCGCGGTGACATCAAGTCCCTCCCAGGGCACGGTGATTGCCAGTATGGGCGTGCGCCCATACTATTTGGGCACTCGCCCATTCTAGGGTGCCCGGCTCCCATCGCTGGAGGTCATCCCGTATGCACGGCATCGCCAACACCGCCCAGGCGCAGGCATGGAACGGCTATGAGGGCGCCCACTGGGCCGCCCACCAGGACCGCTGGAACGCCGTCAACGGCGGGTTCGACCAGCCGCTGCTCGACGCCGCCGCCCTGCGCGCCGGTGACTCGGTCCTGGACGTCGGCTGCGGGGCCGGAGCCACCACTCGCCTCGCCGCCCGGGCCGTTGCCCCCGGCCGCGTGCTCGGCCTCGACCTCTCCGCGCCCATGCTGGAGCGCGCCCGGGAGCGGGCGGCGGACGAGGGCGTCGCCAACGTCTCCTTCGCGCACGGCGACGCCCAGGTCCATCCCCTCGCGCCCGCCACCTTCGACGTGGCGATCAGCCGCTTCGGCGTCATGTTCTTCACCGACCCCGTCGCCGCGTTCGCCAACGTCGCCCGCGCCCTGCGGCCCGGCGGCCGGATCGTCTTCCTCACCGCCGCAGAGCCGGAGAACACCGAGTGGCTGCGGGCCTTCGGCGCACTCGACGGCGTCCTGCCGATGCGGGGGTTCGGCGCGCCCGGTGGCAGCGGCATGTTCTCGCTGGCCGCCACCGACACCGCCACCGGGCTGCTCACGGCGGCCGGATTCCGCGACGTACGGGCCGAACGCGTCCAGGCGTACGGGACCTGGGGCCGCGATGCCGAGGACGCGGCCCGCTTCATGCTCGACTCCGGCCCCGGCCGGCACCTTCTCGAACAGGTCGGCGCCGACGCGCGGGAGCTCGCCCGCACCCGCCTCACCGAGCGGCTGAGGCGGCACGAGACCGGGGACGGCCTGCGGCTGCTCGGCGTCGGGCGGCTCCTGACGGCCCGCTGTCAGCCCTGAGTCTCCCGCGCGGCGGAGGTGAGGGACATGTCGGGGTAGCGGTCGCCCGCGACCCGGCCCGCGATCGGCTCCAGGGCCGCGAGCTCCGGTGCGGTCAGCGTGATCCTGGTGGCCGCCGCGTTCTCCAGGAGGCGGCCGCGCTTGCGGGTGCCGGGGATCGGGACCACCGCGAGGCCGTGCGTCCGGGCCCGCTGCTGCACCCAGGCCAGGGCGATCTGCGCCGGGGTGGCGCCGCGGTCGGCCGCGATGGCGCGCAGGGGCGTCAGGAGGGCGGCGTTCGCCACGGCGTTGTCGCCGCTCAGCCGCGGCATCGACTGGCGGAAGTCGTCGCTCGACAGCTCGGCGCTCGCGTCGGTGAAGGCGCCGGTGAGGAAGCCGCGTCCGAGCGGCGAGTACGGCACGAAGGCGACCCCGAGATCGGCGGCCGCGCCCACCACGCTGTACTCGACGTCCCGGCTGAAGAGCGACCACTCCGACTGCACCGCGGCGATGGGGTGCACGGCGTACGCCTCGCGCAGCTCGGCCCCGGTGACCTCGCTCAGGCCCAGGTGTTTGACCTTGCCCTCCCGCACCAGTTCGGCCATCGCGCCGACGGACTCGGCGAGCGGGACCCCGGGGTCCCTGCGGTGCATGTAGTACAGGTCGATGACCTCGACGCCCAGGCGGCGCAGGCTTCCCTCGACGGCCCGGCGCACGTACGCGGGATCGTTGCGGACGACCCGGTGGCCGGGGTCGTCGGCGCGGGTCTCGATGCCGAACTTGGTGGCCAGGGTGATGTCGTCGCGGTGCGCGGCGACGAACGGCGCGAGGAACTCCTCGTTGGCGCCGGTGCCGTACATGTCGGCGGTGTCGATGAGGGTGACGCCCGCCTCGACGGTCGCCTCCAGGGTGTCGCGGGCCGCCGCGTCGTCGGTCTGTCCGTAGGCGGCGCTGATGCCCATGGCGCCGAAGCCCTGGACGCCGACGAGCGGTCCCTCGGCGCCGAGGCGGACCGTGGGGATCGGTTCGATGGAGGTGTTCATGAGGGCGTTCAGGCCCCTTCCGGCGCACGGTGGGCGCCCGCGTAGAAGGTGATTTTGGCGTCGAGGACGGCGAGGGCGTCGCGCAGCTCCGTGATGCGCGCGACGACGTCGTGCCGGGTCCGCTCCAGGACCTCCCGCCGCTCCGCGTGGGTGACCTCGCCCCTGCGGACCAGGTCCGCGAAGTGGACCATGGCGGCGACCGGCATCCCGGTCAGACGCAGCTTGCCCACGAAGTCGAGCCAGTCCAGGTCCCTGTTGCTGAAGCGGCGCTGCCCGGTGTGGGACCGCTCCACGTGCGGCATCAGACCGATCTGCTCGTACCAGCGCAGGGTGTGGGCCCGCAGCCCGGTGAACGCCGCGACCTCGCTGATCGTGTAGCGGTCCTGGCCGTCGGGGCGCGGATGCCGCAGTGTCGGGGACACGCAGATGTCCGGGCGCGGGTCCGGGCGCGGGGCTGTCAAGGAGGCGTTGTCGGTCACCGTCATGCCGATCACGCTAAAGCGTTCGAGTGCACTTGAAGCAAGTGCTTTGCGCGGGCGGGCGGCCCGGCGTCAGGCCGTGGCGCCCGGTGTGACGAGGCCCGACTCGTAGGCGAAGACGGCGGCCTGGGTGCGGTCGCGCAGGGCCAGCTTGTGCAGGATCCGGCCGACGTGCGTCTTGACGGTCTCCTCGGCGACGGTGAGGGCCGTGGCGATCTCCGCGTTGGACAGGCCCTGGGCGACCTGGACGAGGACCTCGGTCTCGCGCGCGGTGAGCCGGTCGACGACCACGCCGGTGGGCGGCTTCGCCGCCGGGCCGATGCGGGCGAACTCGGTGATGAGCCGCTTGGTGAGCTCCGGTGAGAGCAGCGCGTCGCCCCGGGCCACCACCCTGATCCCGTCGGCGAGCTGGACGCCGGAGGCCTCCTTGAGCAGGAAGCCGCTCGCCCCGGCGCGCAGCGCCTCGTACACGTACTCGTCGAGGTTGAAGGTGGTCAGGGCCAGGACCTTCGTCGGGGACGCGGGCTCCGCGGTGATGCGGCGGGTCGCCTCGATGCCGTCGAGGCCGGGCATGCGGATGTCCATGACGACGACGTCGGGCCGCAGTTCGGCGGCGCGGGCCACGGCCGCGGCGCCGTCCTCGGCCGTGGCGACGACGTCGAGGTCGGGTTGGGCGCCGAGCAGGACGGAGAGGGCCTCGCGCACCATGGCCTGGTCGTCGGCGATCAGCACGCGGATCGTCATGCGGGGGAGTCCTTGTCCGTGGTGGGGGCCTGGCCGGGCGGCTCGCGCGGGGTGCGGCGCGCCGGGAGGACGGCGGTGACCTCCCAGCCCCCGCCCGGCAGCGGGCCCGCGGCGAGGTCGCCCTCCAGCATGGCAGCACGCTCGCGCATCCCGGTGAGGCCGTGGCCGCCGCCGGGCGTGGGCGCGGCGGCCACGGCGGCGGGCCCGTTGGTGACGCACAGCCGCAACGCGGTCGGCGCGTAGACGAGTTCGACGGCCGCCTCGGCGCCGGGGGCGTGGCGCAGGGTGTTGCTCAGCGCCTCCTGGACGATGCGGTACGCCGACAGCTCCACCCCCGGCGGCAGCGGCCTGCGGTCGCCGTCGACGCGCACGGCCACGGGCAGCCCCGCGGCGCGCACGTGCGCCAGCAGGGTGTCGAGCGCGGCGAGCGAGGGCTGCGGGGCGGTGGCGGCCGTGCTCGCGCCGGGAGCGTCGGCGCGCAGCAGACCCAGCAGGTGCCGCAGTTCGGCGAGGCCCTCCAGGGCGTTGGCGCGGATGGCGGCGAACTCGGCGGCGAGCTCCGGCGGCGGGTCGGGGACGCGGTAGGGCGCCGCGTCGGCCTGGATGGAGATGAGCGACATGTGATGGGCGACGACGTCGTGCAGCTCGCGGGCGATGCGGGTGCGCTCCTCAAGGACGGTGCGCACGGCGCGCTCCTGCGCGGTGGCGGCGATCTGTGCGGTGAGCCGGGCGCGGTCCTCCCTGCGCCCCCGGGCCACCCCGCCGACCAGCACCGCAAAGGTGAACAGGACGAGGCCGACGAGCACCAGGTTCCAGGAGCCGACGGCGCCCCCGGCCGCTTTCAGCGCCACCCCTGCCGCGCCGCTCAGGCCCGCCGCCCCGGCCGCCGACGCGGGTGGCACGCGCAGCGCGAGCAGGAGGAGCACGCCCGCCTGTACGGTCCAGGTCCACAGCGCGTTGGCGGGCGTGGGCGGATGCGCGAGGGGGATGACGACGAAGAAGGCGCTCGACAGCCACCAGGCGGGCACGGGGCGGCGCAGCGCCACCGGCCAGCAGGCCGCGTGCCCGGTGGCCAGGAGCCGGGCCGGCAGGTCCGCGCCGGTCGCCGCCACCGCCGCTGCCGCGAGGACGACCAGGACGTGCGGGAGCCGGCGCAGCCACCGCAGGCCGCGCGGCCACGACCAGGGCGGCAGCGGCATGGCCCGGGTGGTCGCCAGGTCGGCGCGCAGCCTGCGGAGGGCGGCCCTGCCCCGTGCCGGGGCGGGGTTCGTGGGCGGGGGGTGGTGGCTGGTCATGCCGGGCGTCCTCGGTGGTCACCGTGCGGGAGGGAGGGCGTGAGCACGGCTGTCGGCGTACCCGGAAGCGAGGCTAGGGGGCCGGGGCCCGGGGCGGCGTCCCGCCCCGGGGTGAGATCGTCCGTGGCTCTCCGGAGGGAGGGCCCCCGGGGTGGCGTCAAGGCGTCGCGGTGAGCCCGGCGAGGTAGTCGTCCAGGAGCTCGACCTGGTGCTGCGGCGAGAACGCCGCCGGGGCGAAGAGGGCCTGCACCACCAGGCCGAGCACGAAGGACTGCGCGGCGGCGGCGATGCGGGCGGGGTCTCCGGCGGGCAGCTCGCCCAGCTCCTGTGCCGTGGCGACCAGGTCGCGCAGCTTGTCGCGGCTGCGCGCGTACTTGCGGGCGTACTCGTCGCTCAGGCCGGGGTCGGCGAGCGCGGTGTCCCAGGAGGAGACCCAGATGCGGTTGCTGTCGGTGGCCTCGGCGGTCAGCGGCAGCACGTCGAGCAGCGCGGCGCGCACGGCCGGCAGGCCCGTCCCCCCGGCGCGCCGGGGACGGGTCGCGGTGCGCCGGTCGAGCAGGTCCAGGGCGTGCGCGACCAAGTCGCGCTTGGCCGGGAAGTAGTGGGTGAGCAGGCCGGTGGTCGCGCCGAGCTCGGTGGCGACGGCGCGCAGGGTCAGGCCGCCGAAGCCGTGCGCGGCGAGGACCCGCCAGACGGCCTCGGACACCTCGCGGCGGCGGGCTTCGTGATCTCCCTTGGTGCGTGGCATGCTGCTACCGTACATAGTCATAACGCTTGTTGTGTGAATGTGAGGTCTCCATGTTCGCCCTCCCGCTGCGGGACGACGCCCGCCTGAGCCCGCTCGAGCCGTGGCACGCCGAGGAGTTCGCCGCCCATCTGGACCGGGCCCGCGAGCACATCCGGCCCTGGGTCGGGGCGGCCTTCGTCACCGACGACCTCGACGGCGCCCGGGCCACGCTCGGCCGGTACGCCGAGCGGCAGGCCGCGGACGGGGCCCGGCTGTACGGCATCTGGCGCGACGGCACGCTGGTCGGCGGCGTGATGTTCGTGAGCTTCGACGCCGCGTCGGGCACGTGCGAGGTCGGCTGCTGGCTGGAGCCCGCGGCCGAGGGGCACGGCCTGATCACCCGGGCCTGCGAGGTGCTGCTCGACTGGGCGTTCACCGTCCGGGGCGTGCACCGCGCGGAGTGGGTCTGCCGCGCGGACAACGAGCGCAGCGCCGCGGTGGCCAAGCGCCTCGGCATGACCCTGGAGGGCGTGCGCCGCGCGTCGTGGCCGTACGAAGGCGTGCGGTACGACGCCCAGCAGTGGTCCGTCCTCGCCCCGGAGTGGCGCACCCGCGGCGTGTGACCCGGCCTCCTCCCCGAGGGCTGTCAGAAACACTCCATTCCGGTCAGGGAAGCGTGTCCGGACGATCGACCTTGTCCGTATCGATGATGGTTCGGGCAAGGGTCGGTGGAGGGTGCGAGGCGCGCGGGCTACCGGCTCTAGCGTGGACGGTTCCAGCACGGACGGCTCATGAGGGTCGGCGGCAGGGGGGCGGGGTGAGGCCGTGGAGTGGTCCCCGGCGTCGGACGGCCTGCGGCTCGCGGTCGCCCGCGCCGACGGCCGCGTCGTCATCCGCGTGGCCGGCGAGCTGGACGTCTCCTCGGCCACGGTGCTCGCCCGCACCCTCGCCCGCGCACGCGAGCAGCGCGACCTGGTCGCGCTCGACCTGAGCCGGGTCACGTTCTGCGGCGCCGCCGGTGTCGACCTCCTCCTGGACGCCCACCACCAGGCCGCCGCCGAGGGCGGGGCCCTGACCGTCACGCGGGCCCACAGCGCGGTGCTGCGCCCGCTGGAGATGTGCGGGGGGGGGCGACGGGGCGCGGCTCGTGCACGACGCGCGCACGGCGCCGCTGGCGCCCCACGAGTACCGGCGGCGCCGCTCGCTCCTTTCGGAGGCGCTCTCGGTGGCCCTGCGGATCACCGGCGCTCCGATGGGCAACGCCCAGCTCTTCGACCCCGCGGTCGGAGCGCTGCGCATCGTCGCGCACCACGGGTTCCAGCAGCCGTTCCTGAGCTTCTTCGAGACGGTCGACGACCGCGAGACCGCGTGCGGCGTGGCCGCCCTGGACCACAAGCCGGTCTTCGTCGCGGACGTGGTGAACTCCCCGGTCTTCCTCGGCACTCCGGCCCTCGACGTGCTGCGGGACGCCGACGTCGGCGCGGTCGCGTCGGTGCCGATCCTGTCCCGCGCCGGTGCGCTGGTCGGCGTCGTGTCCGTCCACTTCCCGGGGTCCCTGGGGTGGCGGGACGGCCGGCGCCGGGCCCTGGAGGGGCTGGCCCGCGCCTCCTGTCTGATCTGAGGGAGCGGCGCTCGGGCGGTCGCGGAGCGCGGCAACGACCGGGCGGCGGCGCCCGGTTGGCCGGTTCTCGACACTCACTCCACCCTTCAAGTTAGGGTTACCTAAGTTGCATGGTCGTCCGTGCGGCGAGGCACGCGCGACCCGACCGGAAGGGGAGTGACGGTGGCGGACACGAACGGTGAGACCCGGGCGGAGACGGACAGTAAGGCCCGGGCGGAGACGGACGGTGAGGCCCCGGCGGCGCGTGCCGAGGACCGCGGGCGCGTGGTCGACATCCTCCTGGGCGGCTTGGCGGCCCAGACCCTGCGGGCGGCCGTCCGGCTGCGCGTGGTCGAGATCATCGGCGCCAAGGAGCGGCACGCCGCCGAAGTGGCCGCGGAGGCCGGGACGCAGCCGCAGGCCACTGCCCGGCTGCTGCGCGCTCTCGCGGGCCTCGGCATCCTCCAGGAACGCGCCCCGGGCTCCTACGCGGTGACCTCCGCGGGAGCCCTCCTCGATCCGACGCGCCCCGACTCGCTCGCGGCACTCGTCGGCATGTTCGCCGAACCGGCGATGCTGCGCGCCTGGGAGCACCTGGACGAGGGCGTACGGACCGGCGACACCACCTTCGCCTCGGTCTTCGGCACGGACTTCTTCCCCTACCTCAAGGAGCACCCGGAGCTGTCCGTGCTGTTCAACACGGCGATGAGCCAGTCCACTTCGCTCACCGCAGCCCAGCTCCCGCACGCCTACGACTTCGGCCGCTTCACCACGGTCGCCGACATCGGCGGCGGCGACGGCACCCTGCTGTCCCCGGTGCTGCGCGCGCACCCGGCGCTCTCCGGCATCCTCTGCGACACCGAGGAGGGCCTGGCACAGGCGCCCCCGACGCTGCGGCGGCACGAGGTGGAGGACCGCTGTTCCCTGGTGGTCGGGGACTTCTTCCGAGCGGTCCCCGAGGGCGCCGACCTCTATCTGCTCAAGAGCATCCTGCACGACTGGAACGACGACCAGGCCGTCACCATCCTCGGCCACTGCCGTGCGGTGCTTCCGCCCGGCGGGCGCGTGCTGATCGTGGAACACCTGCTGCCCGACGCCGTCGCTCCCGAGAGCACCCCTCTCTATCTGACCGACCTCAACATGCTCCTGAACGTGGGCGGAAGGGAACGCACCCGTGAGGAGTTCGCTGAGCTCTGCGACCGGGCGGGGCTCACCCTGACCTCGGTGACCGGGCTCGGCGAGGGGAACGCGTTCTGCCTCATCGAGGCGGCGGCAGCCGAGGGCTGACCGGGCGCGGAGTCCCGCGCGAGCGGCCGCGGGGCAGCCGCCCCGGGCCCGGCGCGCGTACGCTTCCCGGCATACGGACGCGAGCGGGGCGGGAACACGTCGGGGAGGGCGGGCCATGGCGGTGCGGGTGGTCGTCGTGGACGACCAGGCGGTGGTGCGCGCGGGCTTCGCCGCCGTCATCGACGCCGAGCCGGACCTGACGGTGACCGGCCAGGCCGCCGACGGCGCACAGGCCCTCGAACTGGCCCGCGCCCAACGCCCCGACGTGGCCCTGATGGACATCAGGATGCCGGGCATGGACGGCCTCACGGCCACGCGCCTGCTGACCGCCCTCGACCCGCCGGTACGGGTCCTGGTCCTCACCACGTTCCGCCGCGACGAGTACGTGTTCGCCGCCCTGCGCGGCGGCGCCTCCGGCTTCCTGCTCAAGGACTGCGAACCGCAGGACCTGGTCGACGCCATCCGCACCGTCGCCTCCGGTGAGGCACTGCTCGCCCCGGCCGTCACCCGTCGGCTCATCGACGCCTTCGCGGGCGGCGCGGTCCTCGCGCGCCCGCGGCCCGACGGCCGTCTCGACGCCCTCACCGCGCGCGAGACGGACGTCCTGCGCGCGGTGGCCGCGGGCCTGAGCAACCCGGAGATCGCCCAGGCCCTCGGCATCGGCAGGTCCACGGTGAAGACCCACGTCAACGCGATCCTGGCCAAGCTGTCGCTGCGCGACCGGGCGCAGGCCATCATCCTCGCGTACGAGGTCGGCCTGGTGAGCCCGGGCGCGGACGGCGCGGCGAACGGGGCCTAGGTCACAGGCTGTTGCGGAAGGGCCCGGTCACCTCGTAGGTGATGCCGCCGCTGCTGGCGCCGGACGTGCCGCGCTGCGAGGAGAAGTACAGGCGGTTGCCCGCGGGGTTGAACGCGGGCCCGGTGATCTCGGACGAGGACTGGCCGGTGATCCGCAGGAACGGGGCGACGACGTCGGAGGGCGTGATGATGCAGATCTCCATGTTGCCGCCGTCCTCGGCCACGTAGAGGTCGCCGACCGCGGCGGCGGTGACGTTGTCCACGCCGGTCAGCGGGGCGCCGCCGACGTTGTCGTCGTACACGACGGCGAGGGTGTTGTTCGCCGCGTGGTAGGCCCAGACGCGGTTGTCCCCCTTGGTGGTGAAGTAGCAGATGTCGGCGCGGTAGTGGCAGCCCTCGCCGCCGTTGAAGACCTTGGCGCCGGACACCTGGTAGCGCGTGGCGGTGGGGCTGCCGTCCGGGTCGGGCACGGTGGCCCAGGACAGCGTCCCGCCGGCCTCCTTGAGCACCTGGAGGGAGCCGGACGACAGATCGCCCCAGGTGGCGGGCACGAACCGGTAGAAGCGGCCGTCGGTCTTGTCCTCGGTCAGATAGATCACCTTGCGCACCGGGTCGGCGGCCGCCGCCTCGTGGTTGAAGCGGCCCATCGCCGCCCGCTGCACCGCCGGGTTCACGCCCCACGGGTCGGTCTCGTGGACGTGGCCGGTGTCGGTCTCCTCGCACGACAGCCAGGTGTTCCACGGGGTGGCGCCGCCCGCACAGTTGCGCTGCGTGCCGGACAGGACGGAGTAGGCGCCGGTGATCTGGGCGGCGCTGTTGAACTTCACCGCGCTCGCGCCGCCCTGGCCGCCGCTGAGCTCGGCGTTGGACACATAGATCCAGCCCGTGCCGTCGGCGAAGCAGGCGCCGCCGTCGGGCGCTCCGTGCCAGGTGTAGCCGGTGCCGGACACCTGCTGGGAGGAGCGGGCGATGACCCTGCTGGTGAAGCCCGCGGGAAGCCTGATGCCGTTGGCGTCGGCCGCCTGGAGGGCTCCGTAGGGGCTGGGCCCCGGCAGGGCGGGATACGCGGCGGCCTGGCGCCACAGCGAACCGGAGAAAGCTGTTGCTCCTGCGCTCAGAACGGCGGCGCGCAGCACGGTACGGCGTTCCATGTCGACTCCTTCGTCGCACGGGGGACGGGAACGCCGTGGACAGTAGGGCCGCCGCGCCGGGGCGGTAAGTCACCGGAGGATGAACTGTTTTCAGCCACTGGGCGAATGGCGATCACGTGATGCGGAAGCGCCGCGCCCGCCCTAGGGTCGACCTCATGGTGACCGCCGATGACGTACGCGCCCTCGCGCTCGCCCTGCCCGGTGCGGAGGAGAAGGCGGCCTGGGGTCGGCCGACCTTCCGGGTGGGCGGAAAGGTCTTCGCCGCGCTCGCGGACGACGACGCGTCGATGGGCGTCAGGTGCCCGCGCGAGGAGCGGGACGAACTGATCGCGGCCGAGCCGGAGAAGTTCTTCCTCAGGGCCGGACACGACGACCGCTACGACTGGCTGCGAGTGCACCTGAGCGCCCTGGCGGACACGGCGGAGCTGCGGGACATCCTCGCGGACGCCTGGCGGCAGCGGGCGCCGCGGCGCCTCGCCGAGGCACACCCCGACCCCTGGGCATAGATACCCCTGGGGGGTACTTGACGGGCGCGAACCTCGCCCCGTAGCGTCCTCCTCATCGACGACGGATACCCCCGCCGGGTATCCGTCCACGTCCCTTCAGGAGGCCCCACCATGTGCACCACGTCCGCGACTTCGTCGAGCGCTTCCGCCACGCCCACCGTCGTCCGCGCCGGTGGCGACGGTTCGCTGCCCGACTGGCACCTGCGGGGCGAGTGGTTCGACGTCTGTAGCTGCTCCCTGCCCTGCCCCTGCACCTTCGCGCAGGCCCCGACCCACGGGGACTGCCTGTTCACGCTCGTCTGGCAGATCCACGAAGGGCACTTCGGGGACGTGCGCCTGGACGGCCTGGGCGTCGTCGCGCTCGGCGAGTTCACCGGCAACATGTGGGTCGGCGACCCGAACGCCACGATGAAGGTGATGCTCTACCTAGACGCCAAGGGCGACCAGGCCCAGCGGGACGCGCTCCAGCAGATCTTCGCCGGGCACGTCGGGGGCTGGCCGGGCGAGTTCGGCTCCCTCATCAGCGAACTGCGCGACGTCCAGTACGCCCCCGTCCGCTTCGACGCGGCCGAGGACCTCTCGTACTGGCGGGCCGCCGTCGGCGACAAGGTCGCGGTCGGGGCGGTGGCCCTGACCGGCCCGACCGCCGACCCCGACCGCCGCGTCCAGCTCGTCAACGCGCCGGGCGCCGAGGTGGGGCCCGGCCAGATCGCCACCTGGGGCGTCGTCGAGAGCGACCACGCGGAAGGCTTCGACTTCTCCCACGCGTACCGGGGCGGATCGAGCAAGCACTTCCCCTTCGACTGGCGCCCCTGACCGGCCCCGGGCTCCCGGTCGGCCATCGACCGCCGGCCGGGCCGCCCGCGGCGCGGTGCGAAGGCTAGGACTCGCCGGTGATCCTGGCCGAGCCGATCGACGCCGCGGCGATCTCCCTGGCGGCGGTCCGGGTCGACGAGTTCGCGTTCAGGTTGGTCAGCGACGCCTGGTTGAGCGCGTGGACGACGAACTCGTAGGTGTTCACCGTCGAGGGCGAGCAGGGTCCCTGGTAGCCGTAGAGGCTGGCGCTGCCGCGGTAGTAGACCTGCCTGGCTCCCGCCGGGGTGGAGGGCTGGTACTTGTGGTCGACGTTCTGGGGGAGCGAAGCCGTGTTCGCCGGGATGTCGTAGATGACCCAGTGGATGAGGTTGGCGTTGTCGAGGTCGCGCATGACGATCGCGTAGCTCTTCGCGGCGGCCGGGGCGCCGGACCAGGCCAGGGGAGGCGATTCGTTTCTCTTGGCGGGGTCGCTGCCGCCGCCGCTGGTGCACTCGTGGACCTTGGGGATGACGCCGCCGTCGGCGAACGCGCTGCTGGAGAGGGCGAACGCGCTCCGGGGCGCCGACGGCGCCGAGGGGCTCGACGAGGCGGTGGCGGGCGAGAGGCCGACGGCTCCGGTGACGAGCAGAGCGCAGAGCGCGATGCGTGCACTTCTCACTGGAGGCTCCCGAGGAGGTGGGGGGACACTGGGGTTCCGTGGCGTGAGAGCGGTGTTCGTGCGGTGGGGCCAGCGTAGGCATCGCAGTTTCCGATGTCATGTCACTCATCGACCGGATCGCGGTACTTTTCTCGTCCTCGGCGAGCGCGGGGGCGAACCGCCAGCGCTGACGGCGAGCCCGGCATCGGGCCCGAAGTGCCACGGGGAGGCCCGGCCTCCCCGTGGCCCGTGCTCAGGCGGTGCAGTGCTTCTGCGCGTCGACGCGCACCTTGCGGCCGGTGAACTCCTCCAGGACGGCGATGTTCTCCGGCGCGTAGTTCGCCGCCGTGATCTTGTCGGCGTCCCGGCTGCCGAGCTTGCCGGTGTAGGGCGCGGACTTCTCCAGCCAGTACGCGGTGCGCAGGAACTGGGTCAGGACCAGGTCGCGCAGCTTGGGCTCGGCCTTGATCCTGGCCCAGTAGTCGGGGTGCTTGTCCTTGGCGACGCGCAAGTAGAGCAGCAGGTAGCGCAGGTTGGTGGCGGCGATGTCCCGGGCGTTGCTGGCGCCGACGCCCTTGATGTACTCCTGGACCACCGTCACCGCGGGCAGTCCGGTCAGGCCCGCGTTCTGCTCCGCAAGGACTCCCTGGAGGCGGTACTCGCCCTGCGTCCTGTCCCGCAGGTAGATGTCGTCCATGGAGGAGCTGAGGCTGTCCTTGATCAGGGGCAGGATCTCCTTGCGGGGGAAGCCGCCGAGCACGGGGACCGTCAGCGCCTGCTGACCGGCGTTGATCCAGGCCGCGATGTGGACGTCCCACTTGGTCCGGGACGGGTCGAGGTCCCACATGTGGGTCTCCTCGTGGATCGCCACCATCATCGACTCGGTGAATCCCTCGAAGCTCTGCTTGTTCACGAACTGGTCCCAGTACTTGTCCTTGGCCTGGGCGATCGCCAGGGCCTCACCGCTGGGCCAGCGCCGCTTGTACATGGTCTGGAGGGTGCGCATCCAGTTCGAGGAGTTGAAGGACGCCTTGAGGTCGCTCACGTCGGCGTTCGGCTGCGACGGTTCGTCGTAGCAGTAGGGTGCGGCGGCGCCACTCCGTGGGGCGCCGGGGGCGGCGGCCGCGGTGGGGCCGGAGGTGGCCAGGGTCCCGGCGCCGAGGGCCAGGACGACGGATGCGGTCAGCAGACGGGGGAGTTGTCTACGGCTCACGAGGACCTCGTCTCGAAGCGGTTGTGGGGGGATCGTGCGGACGGGCGCCCGCACCGCCCGTCACTCATCGAAGCTACTGACCCGGGCACCCCGTGCCTACTAACACGTCGTCATAACATCCGGGTGATGGCTCCTGCGTCTGGCTGCCCCTCCTGACACTGCTGGGAGGGGCGTGCCTGCGCTCCCGCCCTTGCCCTTCCGTGCGGCGATCTTGACGGTGGAGTCGAAGTGAGGCGGCTCGGCGAGAGAGCGGAGCAGCACACGTTCCGGGGCGGGTTCGCGCTGGACGTGTGGGTGCGCCGTCTGTGTGCGTTGGTGGTGGCGGGAGTCGCGGCTTACGCGTCGTACGTGGCGGGAGTTCGCTTTGCAGGGTGGGGCGGACAAGACGAGCGCCGCCTTGTGGCCACTGTCGGTCGACGGGCTTCTCCTGCTGTTGACCGTTGGTCTGCTGACGTCGTCCGGTCGCTGCGTTACGCGGCGGCGAGCGGTGATGTGGCTGGCCGCCTTTCGCGCTGCTGTTGTCCGTGGAACTCCTGGCACACGGTCCCAGCGGCAGGGTGGAAGACGCAGTGGACGCGTCCGAGGTGGCAGAGGAAGACGGTGTTGGAAGTGGGAAGCCGTGCGCGATCCGCTGGTCGGGCAGGCGCTGTGCCTGGACATGCGGAGCTGGCAGTCGCGCAAACGCCCCGTCTCGGCGGACTCATTGCGTAAGGAACTGCGGATCGGCGCGGTCCGGTCGCTGTACGGACTCGGGGGAGGGGCGTCAACGGCCTCGGCGGTGCCCTACGGCTGCTTGCTGAGGCGGCATAGTGCGTGCTGGCACCTTTTGCGTCTGCTGGTGGTACGGCCGTGATGCGGGTGCCGGCCTGGGCAGACGGTGGTGCTTTGGGGGCAGGGGAGGCTGTTGGGCCGTGAATGCTCCGGGTCTCGGGGCGGACTCAGACGGTGAGAACGCCAACGTGCCCGTTAATGGTGGCGGGCGTTGATCACATCCCCGCCGGATGGTTCCTGCTCACCGGATCTTGGCGTGCACGGAGCCAAGAAGGAGGGGGGCGAGAACCGCTACTCCAGCAGCGTCAGCGTGCATTCTTCCCCGGGGGACAGCGTCACTGTGCGGTCTGCCAGGGCGACAGCGATCGGGGACTGATCGGAGTTGGGCAGGGCCACACGGACCTCGCCGGGGCGCATGAGCAGTTGCATGCCCCAGTGGCCCCGGTAGCGGATGGAGAAGCCGTACTCCTGGAGCTCGGGCAAGGGCACGGGGTCGAGACGCAGCGCGCCGCCCCGCGGTTCGAGACCGGTGAGGCCGCGCTGGACGAGGTCGAGGGTGCCTGCCATGGCGCCGAGGTGGATGCCCTCGCCGGTGGTGCCGCCCTGGACGTCGGCGATGTCCCCGGCCAGGGCGTCCTGGACGAACTCCCAGGCCTGTGAGCGTCGGGAGCGGGCCAGGACCCAACCATGGACGAGGCTGCTGAGGGTGGAGCCGTGGCTGGTGCGCTGGAGGTAGTGGTCGACGGTGCGCTGCCAGGTCGTCTCGTCGAGTTCGTATCCCAGCCGCCGGAACAGGGATCGGAGTTCGACCGGACCGAAGAGGTAGCCGAGCATCAGGACGTCGGCCTGCTTGGAGGCCTGGTAGCGATTGACCGTGTCGCCCTCGGCCTCCAGGATCCGGTCCAGGCGGCGGATGTCGCCGTAGCGGTCGCGGTACGCCTGCCAGTCAAGCTCCGCGAGGTCGCCGTAGCCGTGGAACTGGCTGACGACTCCGGCGTGGAAGGGCACGTACAGCCCGTGGGAGACGGACTCCCAGAGGTCGAGCTCGGCAGTCGTCACGTCGGCGCGTTCGAAGAGGTCCTGGCGGCGGGGTTCGGGCAGGCCGCGCAGCACGCCGAGCGTCCGGGCCAGGACCCAGGCCGCGGTGAGGTTCGTGTACGCGTTGTCGTCCAGGCCCGGCCGGGAAGCGTCGGGGTAGGCGTCGTGGTACTCGTCCGGGCCCATCACCCCTCGGATGCGGTAGCGGCCGAAGGCCTCGTCGTACTCGGCCCTGCCTGCCCAGAAGCGGGAGATCTGCGTGAGCATCTCGGCGCCCTTGGTTCGCAGGAACTCGTCGTCGCCGGTGGCCTCGCAGTAGCGCAGCACGTTGTACGCGATCGCCGAGCCCACGTGGTGCTGGAGGCGGGAGTGGTCGGGCAGCCAGCGTCCGGAGCGCGGATTCAGATGGAGGCGCTGAGTTTCCTCGCGGCCGTCGCTGCCGCTCTGCCAGGGGTACATCGCCCCCGTGTGCCCGGCGTCGGCGGCCGCGGAGCAGGCCTGCTCCAGACGGCGGTGGCGGTAGGCGAGCAGCGCCCGGGAGACCTCGGGGAAGTGCAGGTTCAAGTAGGGCAGGACGAACAGCTCGTCCCAGAAGACGTGGCCGCGGTAGGCCTCGCCGTGCAGGCCGCGGGCGGGGACGCCGACGTCCAGGTCAGCGGTGTGGGGGGAGAGGGTCTGGAGCACGTGGAAGAGGTGGAGTCGCAAGGCCGTGCCGGCGGTGCCCGGCACGTCCAGCTCGGCATTGCGCCACAGCTGTTGCCACGCGGTGCGGTGGGTGGACAGAAGGGACTCGACATCGAGGGCGCGGTGGACGCGGTCGAGGGCGGCGTGCAGTGGATCGCTGATCGCCGGGTCCCGGGAGGAGTGCAGGGCGATGGTCTTGTCGATCGTCGCCGTGCGGCCGTCCGCCACGGGGACGAGCAGCAGGCGAGCGACGTGAGCGTCTGCCCGCACGCTGCGGTCCGCCTCGACGTCAGTGTCCACGAGGGTCCGGGCGGCGAGGCCGATGCGGATGTCGGAGGTGGTCGTCCGGCAGCGCATCCAGATGTCGCCGTGGGGCGAGGCACCGGCGTGGACGTGCGTGAGGTGCCTGCCGTCGAGCGAGCGATAGCGGTCCACGCCGGTGTTCAGGACCGTCCCGTCGAGGGCCGACTCGACCTCCACCTCGCCGGACCACCCCTCGGGCGTCACCTCGGTGCGCAGCAGGGCGAGGTGGGGGTCGCCCATGTGCACGGCCCGGAGCTGTCGCACGGTCAGGCGCCTGCCGTCCTCGTCCGAGTAGCTCGTGACGCGCCCCAGCGTCCCGGAACGCAGGTCGAGCCACTGGCGGTGGCCGTGGATCTTGTGGGTGTCCGGAGTGAGCCAGCTGCCGTTCCGCGTCCGGACGCGCAGCGGCAGCCAGTTGGGGAGGTTGACCATGTCCTCGTTCTCGACGTGGCGTCCGGCCACGTCCGAGGTGAGCCGGTTGTAGCACCCGGCCAGGTACGTGCCCGGGTAGTGGACGGAGTCGGCAGTGCACTCGGGGAGCGCGCCGCGGCTCGCGAAGCGGCCGTTGCCGAGGGTGCACAGGGACTCGCGCAGGCGCTCCCGCTCCGGTTCGTAGCCCTCGTACTCCCAGGTCCAGTCGCGCATCCTCAGTCCTCCGATCCGAGTAGCTCCGCTAGGTCGTCCACCACCAGGTCCGCTCCGTGCGTGAGCAGTGCGGCCCGAGTGCCGGGGGTGCGTGAGCGATCCACCCCGATGACGACGCCGAAGCAGCCGTGCTTCCCCGCCTCGACACCGGCGAGGGCGTCCTCGATGACTGCCGCGCGTGCGGCTGGGACGCCCAGGCGGCGGACCGCCTCCAGGAACAAGGCGGGCGAGGGCTTGCCGGGCAGATGCAGGCGGGCGGCCTCGGCGCCGTCGACGAGAACGCGGAAGTAGTCACGCACACCGGCCTGGTCGAGCAGTTCACCCGCGTGGCGCGAGGCCGAGGCGGCGGCCAGGGAGATTCCGGCGGCGCGCAGGACGCCGAGGAGGCGCACCGTTCCGGGATAAGCGTCGATGCCGTGCTCGCGCAGCCGGGCCGTGAACAACGACTCCTTGTGGGCGGCGACCTCCGCGACCTCGGCGGCCGTCGGGCGCAGCCCCCGGGACTCCAGGAAGGCACGTGCCCCGTCGAGGCGTGACTTGCCGTCGACGTAGTGCAGGTAGTCGTCCTTCGCGTCGAAGGTGCGGTGCAGGCCGGGAAGGGGATCGAAGGCCTGCTTCCACGCGGCTGCGTGCACTGCCGCGGAATCGGTGATCACGCCGTCGGTGTCCAGTACCACGGCTGTCGTGCCCCGCAGCGCGCGGGGCACGACAGCCGTGCCGTGTCGGCGGGCGTTCATCGGGCGCGGGCCGCCAGCGCGGTGAGGTCCAGGAGCCGGTGGGTGTAGCCCCACTCGTTGTCGTACCAGCCGAAGACCTTGGCCAGGGTGCCGTTGACCTGGGTCAGGGCGGGGTCGAAGACGCAGGAAGAGGGGTCGCCGATGACGTCGCGGGAGACGATGGGGGCCTTCGACACGCGCAGGATGCCGTTCAGCGGGCCGTCGGCGGCCGCGGTGAAGGCCGCGTTGATCTCCTCGGCGGTCGTCTCGCGGGCCAGTACGACGGCGAGGTCGGTGAGCGAGCCGTCCTCGACGGGAACGCGGACTGCGATGCCGTCCAGGGCGCCTGCCAGTTCGGGGACCACGAGACCCACGGCGCGGGCCGCCCCGGTGCTGGTCGGGATGATGCTCAGGGCCGCCGAGCGGGCCCGGCGCAGGTCCTTGTGCGGGCCGTCGAGCAGGGCCTGGTCGTTGGTGTAGCCGTGGATGGTGGTCATGACGCCGCGCTCGATGCCGAAGCGCTCGTGGAGCACCTTCACCATCGGCGCAACGCAGTTGGTGGTGCAGGACGCCGCCGAGACGATCCGGTCGCGTTGCCGGTCGTAGGCGTCGTCGTTGACACCGAGCACGACGGTGGCGTCCGCGTCCTTGCCGGGCGCGGACAGCAGCACCGTGTGGGCGCCCGCCTTCAGGTGCAGCTCGGCGGAGGCGCGGTCCCGGAAGCGGCCGGTGGACTCGATGACGATGTCGGCGCCGTGGTCGGCCCAGCGCAGGGCGGCCGGATCGCGTTCGGCGGTGACGGCGAGGCGGCGGCCGTCCACGGTGATCGAGGTGTCGTCGTACGAGACCTCGCGGCCGATGCGCCCGAACGTCGAGTCGTACTCCAGCAGGTGCGCGAGGGTGGCGGGCGGGGCGATGTCGTTGATCGCGACGACCTCGATGTCCTGCGTGCCCGCTTCGGCGCGATCGAGGGCCGCGCGCAGATAGGTGCGGCCGATGCGGCCGAAGCCGTTGATTCCGACGCGTACGGTCATGGTGGGGCTCCTTTGTGGCTCGGGCTGGTCAGCGGCTTCAGTCGGTCCACGTCCACTCGGCGACCTCCGGCAGGTCGGTGCCGTGCTCGCGGATCCAGGCGTGGTGGCGGGTGCGGGCGTCGGCCATCTTCTGGCGCAGCTCGGCGGCGCGGGCGCCGCAGCCGGGGACGCGGTCGATGACGTCCATGACGAGCCGGTAGCGGTCCATGTCGTTGCGCACGACCATGTCGAAGGGCGTGGTCGTGGTGCCCATCTCCTTGTAACCGCGCACGTGCAGGTGGGGATGGCCGGTGCGGCGGTAGGCGAGGCGGTGGATGAGCCACGGGTAGCCGTGGTAGGCGAAGATGACCGGCTTGTCGGTGGTGAAGAGGCCGTCGTACTCGAAGTCGCTCATCCCGTGCGGGTGTTCCTCGCGGGGGAGGAGCCGGGCGATGTCGACGACGTTCACGACGCGGACGGCCAGCTCCGGCAGGTGGTGGCGCAGCAGCGCGGAGGCGGCCAGGATCTCCTGGGTGGGTACGTCACCGGCGCACGCGAGGACTACGTCGGGCTCGCGTCCGTCGATGGCTGAGCCCGCCCAGTCCCAGATCCCGGCCCCGCGGGCGCAGTGGGCACGCGCCTGGTCCATGGACAGCCAGTCGAAGCAGGGCTGTTTGCCCGCGACGATGACGTTCACGTAGTCCCTGCTGAGCAGGGCGTGTTCGGCGACGGACAGCAGGGTGTTGGCGTCCGGCGGCAGATAGACGCGCACGACCTCGGGGCTCTTGTTGAGGACGTGGTCGACGAAGCCGGGGTCCTGGTGCGAGAAGCCGTTGTGGTCCTGGCGCCAGACGTGCGAGGTGAGCAGGTAGTTGAGGGAGGGGACGGGGGCGCGCCAGGGCAGGCCGCGTGAGGTCTTGAGCCATTTGACGTGCTGGTTGACCATGGAGTCGACGATGTGCACGAACGCCTCGTAGCAGGAGAACAGGCCGTGGCGGCCGGTGAGGAGGTAGCCCTCCAGCCAGCCCTGGCAGACGTGTTCGGACAGGATTTCCATCACCCTGCCGTGCGGGTCCAGGTGCTCGTCCACGTCGAGGGTCTCTGCCTGCCAGGCCTTGCCGCTGGCGTTGAACACGGCCCCCAGCCGGTTGGAGGCCGTCTCGTCGGGGCCGACGATGCGGAAGTCACGGCGCTCCGAGGTGTCGTTCATGACTTGTTCCAGGAGGTCACCGAGGACACGGGTGGGTTCGTGCAGGCCGGCGCCCGGTTTGTCCACGGGCACGGCGAAGCGGTCGAGGTCCGGGATCGGCAGCTCGCGGACGAGGAGCCCGCCGTTGGCGTGGGGGCTCGCGCCGAGGCGGCGGGTGCCTTCGGGGACGCAGGCAAGGACCTGCGCGGTGGGGCGCCCTTCGGTGTCGAAGAGCTCTTCGGGCCGGTAGGAGCGCAGCCAGGCCTCCAGCTGCCGCAGGTGGGCGGGGTTGTCGCGGACACCGGCGAGCGGCACCTGGTGGGAGCGCCAGGTGCCCTCGACGGGGTGGCCGTCGACTTCGGCCGGTCCGGTCCAGCCCTTGGGGGTGCGCAGCACGATCATGGGCCAGGCGGGCCGCTCGGTGGTGCCCTCGTCGCGGGCTGCTTGCTGGATGTGGGTGATGCGGTCGACGGCCCGGTCCAGGGCGGCGGCCAGGTCGCGGTGCACGGCGCTGGGGTCGTCGCCGCTGACGTGGATCGGCTCGTGGCCGTATCCGCGCAGCAGGGAGTCGAGTTCGGGCTCGGGGATGCGGGCCAGCACGGTCGGGTTGGCGATCTTGTAGCCGTTGAGGTGCAGGACGGGCAGGACCGCGCCGTCGTGGACGGGGTCGAGGAACTTCGTGGAGTGCCAGGAGGTGGCGAGGGGTCCGGTCTCGGCCTCGCCGTCGCCGATGACGCAGGCCACCAGGAGGTGGGGGTTGTCGAAGGCGGCGCCGTAGGCGTGCGCGAGCGAGTAGCCGAGTTCGCCGCCCTCGTGGATGGAGCCGGGTGTCTCGGGGGCGACGTGGCTGGGCACGCCGCCGGGGAAGGAGAACTGCCGGAACAGCCGTGCCATGCCGGTGGCGTCGCGCGTGACGTCGGGGTAGACGTCGCTGTAGCTGCCGTCCAGCCAGGAGTTGGCGAGCACGGCGGGGCCGCCGTGGCCGGGTCCCCACACGCACAGCGCGTCCAGGCCGCGTTCGCGCACGATCCGGTTGAGGTGGGTGTGGACGAGGTTGAGCCCGGGTGAGGTGCCCCAGTGGCCCAGCAGGCGGGGCTTGATGTGCTCGGGCCTGAGCGGCTCGGTCAGCAGCGGATTGGCCAGCAGATAGATCTGGCCCGCCGCGAGGTAGTTCGCGGCCCGCCAATGCGCGTCCAGGGTGCGCAGTTCGTCGTCGGTCAGTACGGTGCTGTTCTGGTGTTCGGCCGAAGGCATGAGGACTCCGTGAGTCGTCGGACGGAGGGAACGGCATGGCCGGCAAGGCGACGTCGTTGCCGCGAGGGGTGTACGAACGGGAGCTGCTGCGCCTGCAGACGGAGCTGGTGAAGCTCCAGGAGTGGGTGCGGGCCGAAGGCGCCCGGCTCGTCGTGGTCTTCGAGGGCCGGGACGCCGCGGGCAAGGGCGGCACCATCAAGCGCATCGCGGAACATCTGAACCCGCGGGTCGCGCGCATCGTGGCGCTGCCCAAGCCCACCGAGCGCGAGCGCACCCAGTGGTACTTCCAGCGGTACGTCGTGCACTTGCCCGCCGCCGGTGAGATCGTGCTGTTCGACCGGAGCTGGTACAACCGGGCCGGTGTGGAGCACGTGATGGGCTTCTGCACGAAGGAGGAGCACCAGCTTTTCCTGCGCCAGTGCCCGGTCTTCGAACGGATGCTGGTGGAGGACGGCGTCCTGCTGCGCAAGTACTGGTTCTCGGTGAGCGACGCGGTGCAGCAGGAGCGGTTCCGGCGGCGCCTCGAGGATCCGACGCGGCGCTGGAAGCTGTCGCCGATGGACCTGGAGTCCATCACGCGCTGGGAGGCGTACTCGCGGGCCAAGGACGAGATGATGGTGCACACGGACGTCGCGGAGGCCCCGTGGTTCGTCGTCGAGAGCGACGACAAGCGCCGGGCCCGCCTGAACACGATCGCCCACCTGCTGGGTTCGATTCCGTACTACGAGGTGCCGCCACCGTTCCTCGAACTGCCGCCCCGGCCCGCGTCGACCGGCTATGTGCGCCCGCCGCGCGATCTGCAGACGTACGTGCCGGACCACGCGGCGACGCTCTGAGACCCGCACGGCGCTCACGTCGGTTGCGGTACGACGGCGACGGGGCAGGCGGAGTGGTGCAGGAGCATGTGCGCGGCACGTCCTAGCTGGAGCCCGTACGGCCCGTGCCGCCGCTGGGCGCCGACGACGAGCAGGTCGGCACGGGCCGAGGCGTCGAGCAGCATCAGGTGCGCGGAGCCCTCGACGACGTGCTCGATCACCGCGACCGAGGGATGGTCGGCCACCACGTCGTGCAGCGCCGTGGCGAGGGCGTCCGCCGCGCGCTGCTCGTGCTTGGTGGCTGGCTCCCCGGGCTTGTGGGTGGGGAAGTCGCTCTCGTAGAGGGGACGCCGCCAGACGTGCACGGCCTCCAGGACGACGCGCCGCCGCTCGGCTTCGTCGAAGGCGAACCGGACGGCCGCCGCGGAGTGCGGCCGCTCCCCGACGCCGACCACGACCCGCTGCCGCCTTCCGGCCCTGGCCTGGTTGTCGTGGCTGCCGCGCAGCACGACCACCGGGCAGTCGGAACGGGCGGCGACGCCGAGGCTGACCGAGCCGAGCAGCAGCTCCGCGATGCGACTGCGGCCGCGCGAGGCCAGCACCACGGCGAGGGCGTTGCGCCCCTCGCGCAACAGGGCGGGCACCGGGTCGTCCCTCACGACCTGGAGGGAGAGCCTGAGGTCCTCGACGCGCCGGTGCGCCCGCCGCGCGGCGGTGTCGACGATGGTGTCGGCCAGCTCCTCGGCCGACGGCTTGCCGAGTACGTCCGCGAGTGGGGTGACGCCCTCGTCCTCCTGCGACGCGGCGTGCACGAGGCGCAGCGGAGCCCCGCGCAGGGCGGCCTCGTCGGCGGCCCAGTCGACGGCACGCAGGCTGTGTTCGGACCCGTCGACGCCCACGACGAGGGGAAGTTCCATCTCCCTCACCTCTCCTCAAGATCCTCAGACTCAGTGGTGCGGGACGACCGCGACGGGTGACGTCGCGTGCTGGAGCACGGAGTGGGTGACCGGCCCCGTGCGGGGGCCGACCGGGCTGCGCGGGATCCGACGGCCGACCACGAGGAGGGAGGCGTCCTGGGAGGCAGCGGCCAGGTGTTCGGCCGCGCCGCTGGAACGGACCTCGTCGACGATAGCCACTTGAGGGAAAGCGCGGGCCCACGGGCGCAGCATCCCGGCCAGGTCGACCTCCGGCCGCCGGGCCGGATCCACGTGCACGACGCGCAGCGAGGTCGAGCGGCTCGCGGCCGCCTCGAAGGCGAACGCGACGACCGCGTCGTGCGGGTTCGCGGTGTCCAGACCGAGGACGACGGGCCGGTACGGGGCGGCCGCGGACGGGATGCCCGCGGGGTCCATCAGATGCTCGTCGGCGGCCTGCTCCCCGGCGCGCACCAGGACCACGGGCTGTCCGGAGTGCGCCACGGCCGCGAGGGCCACGGAGCCCACCAGGAACCCGGCGAGCCCCCCGAGGCCCCGTGAGCCGAGGACCAGCAGCGCCTCGTCGTCGCGTGCCTGCCGCGGCAACAGGTCCCCGGGCCTGCCGGAGAGCCGGCGTACGCCGACCTTGAGGCCGGGGTGCCGCAGCCGCACCCCCTCCGCGTACTCGCGGGGAATGCGGTCGATCCAGTGCTGCCGGGTCTCCGCACCAAGGAGTGGAGCTTGCTCGACGGGCTCCGGAACGGGCTCCAGGACGCTGACGAGCGTGAGCGGCAGATCGCGCAGCTTGGCTTCCCTCGCCGCCCACTCCACGGCGGCCTGACTTTCGGGTGAGCCGTCGAGGCCCACGATGACGGCTCGGGGCATGTCCTCCACCTCCTGGTGCGGGTTGTCGTATCAGCGTCGCGCTCGGCGCGCCCACGGGACAGGGGCCGCAGGACCTGGGGGAGGGCCGACAGGCCCTGCCGCGTCCCGGCCGTCCGCCCGGCTGCCGGACGGGCTCACCGCAGCCAGCTGTGGCGGCGCACGAACGACAGCCCGGCCCAGCGGCCACCCGCGCCGAGGACGTCACCGGCGCACGTGAGGGCGAGCGCGATCAGGGCGACGGCGTAGACGACGTGGTAGTCCACGACGGGGTTCGCGGACAGGCTCATGGAACCGTCGGAGAGGTGCTTGGCGGGAGGCCACTCGGCCATCCACATCAGGATCATCATCACCGTCCCGGCGGCGGCCGCGAGGCGCAGTCCGACACCGGCGACCAGGGCCGCGCCGATGCCGAGGAGCCCGGCCATGAACAGCCAGTCCGCCCAGGCGTCACCCGCCCAGGAGTGGAAGGTCGACTCCAACGGCCCGGCCGCCACCCGGCTGAGGAAGCCCTCGGTGGGCGAACCACCGTCGACCCAACCCTTTCCGGACGCGGTGGAGTAACCGAATCCGAAGGTCTTGTCGAGGAAGGCCCACAGGAAGACCGCTCCCATGGACAGGCGCAGTGAGGCGAGTGCGTAGGCGCGTGCGGAGCCCGCGAGCGCGACCGTCGACGCCGCGCGGGCCGTGGAGCGACGCCGGAACGAGGGCAGATGGATCGCCGGGCCCCGGTGTGCGTGGTGGTGGGTGCTCATGACTGTGCTCCTTTCGACGATGTCTTCGCCGGACACGGTTCACTCTGGTCACGCGCACCGCGCCGCGCCGCATGCCGAACGTCCGGGACACCGGGGCCGGAAGGTCCTCGTGCGAAGGCCGGTCGGACCGGGCGGCGGTCGTCCCGAGGAGATCCATGCGCCGACGACGAACGGGGAGCCGTCCCGGCGCCGCGGCTCCAGGGTGGGGCCGCGGACCGGGGGACGCTCGTGGGGACGGGGCTCGGCGCAGTCGTCGGCGTGGGCTCGACGCTGATCGCCGACGGGATCCGCTGGAGGCGCGAGGAGGACGCCCCGAGGCAGGACGCGCGGCGCCAGCTCCACAGCGAGTACCTGTGACGGCCTTGACCCGGACCAGGAGCCAGCTCAAGGAGGTGCGCTCGGCCGGGCCCGCCCTGGACGAGCGGGCCCGGCGGGCCGGCGAGGTCGTCCGGCAGGGCGGTGCCTACGAACTGCGCCACCAGGTGGCCGTCTTGGCCTCCGCCGCCGTCGTGGGGCCGTCCGACGACGCCCTGAGGAAGCTGCGCGACGTACGGGACCTGATCCATGTTGGCGCCACGGAGGACACGCTCCGGGACGAGTTCAGCGCCCTGATCACCACGATCAAGACACTGCGGGACGCCGTGCGAGCGGACCTCGGGACGGACGAGAGAGCCTGCGGCGCGCAGTGGGTCGCGATGCCCGGGGCGAGCTCGCCGCGCCTGCTGCCGCGGCCGGCAGCCGTCACCCGTGCGGCACGACGGCCACCGGGCAGGTGGCGTGGTGCAGCAGGGCGTGGGTGACCGGGCCCAGGTGACCGGTGGACGCCTTGCGCCCCACGACGACGAGGGAGGCCGTCCGCGCCGCGTGGACCAGGGCACCGGTGGCCCTTTCCTCGGAGACGGCCTCGGTCACGGACACCTCGGGGAACTTCGCGCACCACGGCCGCAACGCGGCGACCACAGCGTGTTCCCGGGCCGCGAGCAGCTCCGGCCCCGGGAACGGCTCCCCTGCGGCCGTGCGCGGCGGCGCCGGCGGGAAGGCGTGGACGACCCGCAGCGGCGCGCCGTACTCCCGCGCCATGACGAAGGCGAACTCGATGAGCGCGTCACAGGGGTGCTCGGTGTCGAGGCCGAGCACGACGTCGCGGTAGGGGGTCTCGGGCAGTTCGTCCGGCGAGATGCCGTGCAGGGCGGGCAGGTGCTCGGCGGCGGAGGTCTCGCCCGCCCGTACGAGCACCACCGGGCACGGGGAGTGGGCGACGACCCGCTGGGACACCGCCCCGACCACGAATCCGACGACACGGCCGAGTCCGCGCGACCCGAGGACGAGCAGCTCCGAGGACTCGGCCGCCGAGACCAGGGCGCTGACCGGAGCGCCGGACACCAGGCGCTCGTCGATCCGCAGCCCTGAGTGGGCGGCGCGGACGCCGTCCACCGCCTCGCTGAGGACCTGCTCGGCGCCCGCCCGCTCCGTGCTGTCGGCGGGGACGGACGAGGCCGGATGCGGATGCCACGTCCACGCGTGCACCAGGCGCAGCGGGGTGCCCCGGCGCAGAGCCTCCCGGGCTGCCCACCGAGCGGCCGCCAGGCTCTCCGCGGAACCGTCGACACCCGCCGTGACGTACCGTTCCATGCTGCGTACCTCCCGCGTCCGTGGCCGCGTCCGTGGTCGGCACGGCCCTCAGGACCGACCGTCGCGCCGGTACGTCGAGGTGGGAAGGGCCCGGACCGTCCCGGCCGCGAGTCGTTCGGCCCCCGGACGGACCGCGATGGGCCCAGTGTGCCTGACGGTGTCCATGGGAGCCGGGTGAGGGGTGTGAGGGCCGAGTGGCCCCTGGCACCGCGCGGAGTCTCGGATCATGCTGGAAGGAGAGTCCACCTGCCCGCCTTGGAGGACGTCATGAACGCTCCGTCCACTTCCAGTGCCCTGCGGTCCCTGCCCCACGAGCACCGCGAGCGACTGATGGCCGTCGCCCGCGAGGTCTCGTTCCCCCAGGAGACGCGGCTCTTCTCGGAGGGCGGGCCTGCCGATCACTTCTGGGTCGTGCGCACCGGTTCGATCGCCCTCGACATGAAGGTGCCCGGACGCCGGGCGGCCGTCATCGAGACGCTCGGACACGACGAACTGGTGGGCTGGTCCTGGCTGTTCGGGCCGCCCGTGTGGCACCTGGGCGCCGAGACGGCGTCGCCGGTGCGCGCCTACGAGTTCGACGCCGGGGCCGTACGGGCCATGGGCCAGGACGACCCCGCGTTCGGCCTGACGATCGCCCACTGGGTGGGGGGCACCCTCGCCCACCGCCTGCGCTCGGCACGCACCCGACTGCTGGACCTGTACGCACCGTACGGCAGTGGCAGCACGCTGTGACCTCGCGTCCTCCGGTGCCGCGCGACGGAGTGCGGCGATCGCTCGCACGGGCGGCCCGAAGCCTGTCACTACCACCGGTACGCAGCGGGAACAGTCTCCACATGAGCGATACACACACCTTCACGGAGCAGCACCCGATCCGCGTCTTCCTGCTGGACGACCACGAAGTCGTACGGCGCGGCCTGGCCGACCTGCTGAGCGCCGAACCGGACATCACGGTGGTCGGCGACGCCGACAGCGCCGAACGCGCGCTGACGCGCGGCCCCGCACTGCGGCCGGACGTCGCGGTCCTCGACGTACGCCTGGCCGACGGGGACGGCATCACCGTCTGCCGGGAGCTGCGCGACCAGCTGCCGGACTTGGCCGTCCTGATGTTGACCTCGTTCGACGACGAGGAAGCGCTGCTCGACGCGATCATGGCCGGAGCGGCGGGCTACGTACTCAAACAGATCAAGGGATCCGACCTGGTCTCGGCGGTGCGCACCGTCGCCTCCGGCCAGTCCCTGCTCGACCCGGCGACGACCGCGCGGCTGATGCGCTCGCTGCGTACGGGGCCCGCCGAGACGCCTGCCGTCGCACCCGAGCTGGCGGGCCTGTCGGAGCGCGAGCGGGACATCCTCGCACTGATCGGCGACGGCCTCACCAACCGCGAGATCGGCAAGAGGCTCTACCTCTCGGAGAAGACGGTCAAGAACCACATCTCCCGGCTGCTGTCGAAGCTCGGCGTCCAGCGCCGCGTGCAGGCGGCGGTCATGGCCGCACAGCTGTCCACCGCCGAGCGGGACGACGACGTCGCCCGGTGACGCGTACGCGGGCCGCTCGGCCGCGGCGAGAGACCGTATGGCCCCTCCCCGAGGGAACGCGGGCACCCCAGGCTGGTCGACAGGAACACCACAGGGTGCAACAGCCGCGGAACGGTCCTGCAGCCCCCACGGCGCCGGGCGGGGAGGAGTACGCGATGAGTTCCACGACGCTCGACGCAGCCACGTTGGAGAAGCTGGTGTCGGCGGCCGTCGCCGCTCCGTCCGTCCACAACACGCAGCCGTGGCGCTTCCGGCTCGACCCGGACACTGTCACGCTGGAGATCCACGCCGCCGCGGAGCGCGGTCTTCGCCACATCGACCCGGCCGGGCGGGCCCTGCACGTCTCGGTCGGCTGCGCGGTCCTCAACCTGCGGATCGCGGTGGCCCATTTCGGCTGGGAGCCGGTGACCCGGCTGCTGCCCCGCCCTGGCGTGCCAGGGCTGCTCGCCGCGATCCGGTTCGGCGGCAGCGCGCGGCCGAACGCAGCGCGCCTGTACGACGCCCTGTGGCGTCGGCACAGCAGTCGTTTCCCCTTCTCGGAGCGGCCGTTGCCCGTCGGCGTCCGTGCCGAGCTCTCGGAGGCCGCCCTGGCCGAAGGCGCGTGGCTGACCTTCCCGTCTCCCGTCGAGAGCCGACGCCTGCTGCTGCTCACCAAGGAGGGAGAGAGCCGCAACAACTCCTGCGCGGACAGGGCCACGGAGAGCCGCCACTGGGTGCGCGAGCCGGATCGCACGGGCCTCGGCATGCCCGTGCGGACGCTGGGGCCGCAGGACTTCCGGGAGCAGCTGCCCATGCGGGACTTCGGTGCCCACCTGCACCCCGGTGGACTGCCCGCGCAGACCTTCGAACGGCACCCGACGCTCGCGCTGCTGTCCACGGCACACGACCGCCGCACCGACTGGCTGCGGGCCGGGCAGGCCCTGGAGCGCGTTCTCCTGGTGGCAACCGCCCACGGCTTGCGGGCATCGCTGCTGCACCAGGCTCTGGAATGGCCGGACCTGCGCGAGCAGCTCGCACCACCGGCCGGCTCCCGGCACGGCCACGCGCAGATGTTGATCCGCATGGGGTACGGCCCGACGGGGCCGTCCACACCGCGCCGCAGCGCACGGCGGACGCTCATCGGTGACGACGGTTCAGCTCTCCCGTGAAGCCGTCGGCACCTGCCACTGAAGCTGTGTGCCGCTCCCGTGCGGCCCCCGGCGCAGCGCGAGCGCTCCGCCGAGGGCGCGGGCGCGCTCGGCCAGGTTCCGCAGTCCGCTGTGCTCGACCCCCTCGGGGATGCCCCGGCCGTCGTCCGTCACGGCCAGCGTCAACTCGCCGTCGGCGCAGCGCAGATACACGTCGACCGAGCGCGTGTGCGCGTGCCGGGCGGCGTTGCTCAGGGCCTCGCCGAGAACAGCGAGCACGTGGTCCGCGACGTCGGCCGGGACGTCGGTGTCCACGAGTCCCTCGACCCGCAGCGCGGGCGTGAAGCCGAAGGACGCGGCGGAGTCGGCCACCACCCGCGACACCCGCCCCCGCAGCCCCTCGCTCCCCTCACCGCCGCCGTGCGTGCGCAGGCCGAAGATGGTCGACCGGATGATCTTGATGGTGTCGTCGAGGTCGTCGACCGCTCGGGACAGCCGCTCGATGGCTTCGGAGTGATCCACGAAGCGCTGGGTGCTCTGGAGGGTCATCCCGACGGCGAAGAGCCGCTGGATGGCCAGGTCGTGCAGGTCGCGTGCGATCCGGTCACGGTCCTGGAGCAGGGCGACCTGCTCCGCGTCGCGCCGCCGGTCGGCGAGCTCCAGAGCCAGCGCGGCCTGGCCCGCGAAACCCAGCAGCGGCCCCGCGTCAGCGTCGGAGAACGGCGTACGGCCTTCCAGGCGCCCCAGCACCAGCACGCCCCGGGCCTTTCCGCTGACGCCCAGGGGCACCGCGACCACGGGCCCGAGCCCGGCCCACTGCGAGCCGTTCCCGCCGACGCGGGAGTCGCGGGTGATGTCGGCGCTGACCACGGGATCGGTGGCATCGAGAGCGGCTCCGACCAGGCCCTCGTGAGCCGGGAGCACCACCCCTCTGCGGTGCTCGGCATCCACCCCGACCGCGAGCAGCGGCCGCATCTCCTCCGACTTGGCGACGTACTCCGCGACCATCCCGACGTCGGCCGAGACGATCTCCCGGGCCTGCTCGACGATCAGCTCGAGCACGTCGGCGCTCGGCGCCCCCGACAGCAGGCTGCTCGTGACCTCGGCGCTGGCCCGCATCCAGCGCTCGCGCAGCCGCGTCTCCTCGTACAGGCGGGCGTTCTCGATGGCGACGCCGGCCGCGACGGCGAGCGTGGACAGCACGGATTCGTCCTCGGCGTCGAACTCCTCGGCGCCGCGCTTCTCGGTGAGGTAGAGATTGCCGAACACCTTGTCCCGCACCCGGATGGGCACGCCGAGGAACGAGTGCATCGGCGGGTGTCCCGGGGGGAACCCGTACGACGACGGATGCTCCGAGAGCTCCGGCATCCGCAGCGGCACCGGGTGCCGGATCAGCTCACCGAGGATGCCGTGGCCGCTGGGCAGATCCCCGATCCGGCGCCGCTCCTCCTCGTCGATGCCCACGGTCAGGAACTGGGACAGGGTGCGGTCGTCGCCGATCACTCCCAGGGCCCCGTACTCGGCGTCCACGAGGACCACGGCGGCCTCGACGATGCGCCGCAGCACGTGCGGCAGGTCCAGCTCCCGGCCGACGGAAAGCACCGCCTCCAGCAGGCTGTGCACGCGGTCCCGTGTGCCCCGCGCGGCGTCGATGCGCGTCTGGAGTTCGTCGAGCAGCTCGTCGAGGCGCAGCGTGGGCAGATGACGCTCGGAACCATCGGTCCGGTCGTCGGTCCCGTCCTCGGTCATCGCTTCCTCCACCTGGCTCGCACGGGCTCGGTGTGGTCCGGTGGCACTACTTCTCACCGTAGCGGCAAGGAGGCGGCGCCGGGTGTGATCGGCCGCGGTGGCGTTCGCCGACCCGCCGAACAGGGCGAGCAGGGACGTACGGACCCAGGGGCGGTCCCTCGGCCTCTGCCGGTCGCCGTTCGCGGGTGCGACGGTGGGAGAAGAACGTGTGCGAACCGAAGCACGTGCTGAACCGAGCGGAGCGCATCGCTCGGCGGGACGGACACATCGGGACGGACAGGGCGGAGCGTCATGCCGCGTCCGGTGATCGCAGGAGTCGACGAGTCCCACGAGAGCCGCGCCGCTGCTCTGTGGGCGGCCCGCGAGGCGTCGCACCGCCGGGCTCCGTTGCGGTTGTTGCACGCGTGCGCGTGGCACCCGTCGGGGGCGTCGGAGAACGCTTCGCGGCGGCTGTTGGCGCGGCGTGTCCTGCGCGAGACGGAGGCGCACGTACGGGCCGTGTGCCCCGGTGTGCACCTCGTCGCTGAACAAACTGAAGGGCCCGCGTCCAGGGCGCTGCTGGATGCTGCCGAGGAGGCGGACGTACTGGTGCTGGGCTCCCGCGTTCTGAGCGCCCTCACCGGATTCGTCCTGGGGTCCGTCGCCCAGACCGTGGTGGCCCGGGCCGCGCGCCCCGTCGTCCTCGTCCGAGCCGGGCGCGGGATCGGTGGCACCCGCAGCGCGGGTCCGCCCCACGCCGCCGACTGTGACGTCGTGCTGGGGCTGGACCTGAACGACCCCTGCGACGAGGTGATCGACTTCGCCTTCGACACAGCGCGGCTGCGGGATGCCCGGCTTCGGGTCGTGTCCGCGTGGAGCGCGCCATCGCGGCTCACCCTCGGTCCGGGGGAGGCGGGTCTCATCGACGGGCCCCGGCTCGCGGAGGAGTGGCACGGCTTCCAGAGTGCCGTGCTGCTCACCTGGCGGGACAAGTACCCCGCCGTCGCGGTGAGCGGCGACGTCGTCGAGGGCAGGGCCTCGTCGGCGCTGGTACGGGCCACTGCTGGAGCCTCCCTGCTCGTGGTGGGGCGGCGCACGCGTGAGGAGCCGCACATGGGCACGCGCACCGGATCCGTCACACACGCGGTCAGCCACCACGTCCGCTGCCCCGTGGCCGTCGTCCCCCACCACTGAAGACTCTCAGCGCGGCATCGAGCGGGGCGACAGGCGCGAGGGGCATGGTTCGGAGGCGATGGGGCACGGGCCGTGCGGTCGCGTGGGACCGGTTTCGGCCGCCGCCGTGACGACGGCGGCCGAGGGACGGCTCAGGTACCCATCGGGATGCGGAGCAGCTGCCCCGGCATGATCTTGTCGGGGTCGGTGATCTGGTCCGGGTTGGCGCGCATGATGCGCTGGTGGAGAGTGGCGTCCCCGTAGTACGTCTTGGCCAGGCCGGAAAGAGTGTCCCCCTTGACGACCTTGTGCTCGCGGTAGCCGTAGTAGCCCGGCACGATGCGCGGCCCGTGGAGCACGGGCACGGTCACGACGTTGATCTCCTTGCCGTCCTTGGGGCTCTTCTCGAAGACCTGGACGAGCAGTTGGTCGGCCTTGAACGAGGCCTTGCGCACGTCGACCTGGACATGGAACTGTCCGTGCTCGCCCGTGCCGCCGCCGACCGTGAAGTGGCCGGTCACCTCGTCGTGACCGTCACCGACGCGGTACTGCAGCGTGGCCTCGTGGCCCGTGCCGATGCCGCCCACGTGGATCAGGCTGGCCACGAGGTCGAGCTTGCGCGGCTGGTCGACCCGGTTCGTCATGAGCCCTCCTGTGAGGAGAAGGAACGTGCTCCTTCCTGCCCACTCAACTCCTTTCCTCGAGTGAGGCAAGGGCATCTTTCGGGCGCGGTGAGGACAACCGCCGAACGACCCGCGGCACGGGCCGGTCGGCCCGCCCCGCTCGTGGCCCCGGCGCGCTGTAGTGGATGGTGAGGAACGCATCCGTTCCGCTTTCGAGAGGGAAGGGGAGACGAAATGGCCACGTCAGGCACGCACCGTCGCGTCACGCTCCCTGCCGTGCTGCTGGTCACCGGAGCACTCGTGACCGTGACCGCGACGAGCGGCGCGGCGCACCCGCAGTCCTCCGGGCGCACCGGAGCCCCGCCCGCGGCGCCCAGCCGCAGTGGCACTCCGATGTCCACCGTCGACCGGGTCGCCGACTTCTACGGCGCGTACGTCGACGTCCTGTACGACGCGGGCAAGGGGCGGCTGCCCCAGGCCCTGCGCGGCCACTACCTGACCGCCGGGCTGCGGCACGACCTGGCCCGCTGGGAATCCACCCATCACAAGGACGGAGTGCTGCGCGTCAAGGGCGTCCCGACCGCCTGGAAGGTCGACTACAACGACAGCGGTATGGGGCGATGCTGGAGCAGGGTGACTCTCACCTGGAAGGACTCCGGCAACCACGTCCACCACACCCGTCTGATGGTCCAGTCCGACCTGACGACCAGGTTGATCTCCGCCATCGAGGCCGATGCGTGACGGTCGCGCCGTGGGGCCGGAGCAGCCCCCGCACCCGCTTCTCGACGGTGTGCGGGGCCTGCTCCGGCGACAGGACAGGCGGCCTTCCGCCCACGTGGACCGCTGCTCCGGCGCGGCGTCGGCGGGGGCGGCGCGCAAAGTGGGGTAGGGGCGGAAGACGCCGCAGAGCCGGGCGACGCGCAGGAGAGCCAGGACGCGCGGACGCGGGCAGACCAGCAGGAGCCGTCCGCGCTGCGCCAAGACACGCGCCCTGGCGCGGCAGAGCGGTCGTCCGCTCGGAGTCACCGGCCGCTCGACGTCGACGACGGGTGCCTGCGGCGGTACTTGCGCTCCCAGCGTTCCTTGCGCTTCCGGCGATCGCTGTACTCGCGATACGTCTTGGGGCCGCTGCCCCGGCCGCCTTCGCCGCGGTCCGTGCTCCTGTTGTCGAGGTCGGTCTTGATGGAGCCCCGGTCGCGCCCCCGGACCAGCAGGTAGACCAGTGCCGCGGCGAGCAGCCAGAGCAGGGGGGCTTTGAAGCCGAGGAGGATCAGGAACAGGAGTAGGGCGATGATCAGAACGGACATGGCTCTCCCTCCGCACTCGGGGCGCGATCCGCCGTACGACGTCGTACGGCGAAGGGTCCGCGCGGGCCGGAGCAGATGTGGCGTCGGCTCGGCCTGCGGTGTCGTACGAGGGCCCGTATCGGCCTCTCACGGCAAGTCAACGCCCGTGTGAAGACCGGCCACAGGACCTGATCGGCCCGGCGAAGGGGCCTGTGGGGCCACCTGTCAGGGGCCGGCTGGTGCCGACGCCGTTGGCGGTCCCGCTACGGAGGTGCCCGCACCTCAGGGGCCGGTCGGCCCCTTCCGCGGCCGGTGAGCCTCTGCCTCGCTGGAGGAGGGCGCCCCGCCGCGCCGCGAGACGTGCGGCGGAACGGCGACGACCGGACGAGGGAGGGACTGAGGGCCGTGGAGCGAGAGTTGATCGTCGGTGCGGACGGCTCGGAGGAGAGCCTGTCAGCCGTCGACTGGGCCGTGGACGAAGCCGGGCGGCGAGGGAGCCCGCTGCGGATCGTGTACGCCTCGGCCTGGGAGCGGTACGAAGGGCACAAGCCGTCCTTCGGCATCCACCGCGGTGCGGCGCGCACCTACACCGAGCACATCCCGGCTCAGGCGGTCGCACGGGCGCGCACCCGCGCGCCTGCGCTGAAGGTCACGAGCGATGTACTCGCGGAGGATCCGGTGGCCGCGCTCGTTCGCGAGAGCGCGGGGGCCGAGGCGATCGTCGTCGGCTGCCGGGGCAGGGGCGAACTGGCGGGGCTCCTGCTGGGGTCCGTGAGCCTGTCGGTGGCCGCGCACGCCGTGTCACCCGTGATCGTGGTCCGCAGTGGCCGGCAGCACCGCGACGGCGGCTTCCAGCGGGTCGTCGTGGGCATCGACGAGGCCGACGAGGCCGAGGCCGTCGTCGCCTTCGCCCTACGCGCCGCCGAGCTGCGGGGTGGCGAACTGCACGCGGTGCACGCCTGGCGGTGCCCCGCCCACCAGGCGCCCGAACCGCCCCGCGCGGCGGACGCGACGGACTTCCACCAGATGCGCGCCGAGATGCGGCTCGACGAGGCGCTGCGGGCCATCGGGCAGCGGCACCCCGCCGTGAGCGTGCGACGGGACGCCGTGGAGGGCCTGGCCCGTGCGGCGTTGCTCGACGCGTCCGCGACGGCCGACCTGCTCGTGGTCGGCGCGAAGCGTGGCAAAGGACGTATCGGCATGCAACTGGGCCTGGTCAACCACGCGGTCCTGCATCACTCCGCGTGCCCCGTCGCGGTGGTACCGCACGGTTGACCGCCGACCGGGGTGCCGGGCGCAGGCCTCAGGCGGTGCGGCCCCCGGTGGAAGCCGCACCGTCGTGGGGCAGCACCTCGGCGAGGGAACGCCGAGGCACGGGCACCTGCCAGTTGACCCGGCCGAGACGCAGGACCATCTGCGGGTGCTGCCCCGAAGGGCCCAGGGTGCGCACCAGAGCCCGCAAGTCCGCGAACTCCAGGGGCTGGGTGTGGAATCCGGCAGCGAACTCGTGGCCCGCGGCGCACAGCAGCACGCGCTGTAGGGCCTGACCCGCGCGCAACCAGTCCTGGCGGGTGTCGTGGGGAGTGGTGAGCACGACCATGAGGCCGGTGCGCGCGGGCCACGCTTCGCGGGGCCCGGTCGTGGCCCGGCGCCGGGTGAGGCCGGTGAAGTCGCGTCCGGCAAGGGCGACGCAGTCCGGATGGAACGCGCAGGCCTCGGCGGGCACACCGTCGCCGCGGTCGTCTCCGAACGGACGGGCCCAGCGGTGCAGCTCCTCGGCGAAACCGGGTACGCGACGCTCGCGCGCCTCGGCCTCGTGGACGAGTCGGCTGAGACGCCCGCGCACCGCTGTGTCCTCCAAGGCGATCAACTGGACGCCCTCGGCCCGTGCGTGCCGCGCGAGGGCCTCGATCAACGAGGTGGGCACGCAGGCACCCGAGAAGGGGCCGCGGTGCGTGTGCCGCCGCCGCAGGGCCTGGTGCATGAGTGCCACGTCAGGCGTCGCCCGAGCATGCGCTCCCCACTCCACGCGTGCCAGCAGCCAGGGCGTCCTCATATCCGGGAAGAGGTGGATCACGGGCCTGAAGCCCAGGTGCCGCATGGCGAGCCGAAGGTTGAACAGCGCCGCACCACAGCTGATCATCAGTTGCCGCCCGTAGGGGTCGCAGAGCCGCAGCCGCCGTCGGTAGTCGGCGTACAGCAGCAACGCGTTGTCGGAGCACGCGAACAGCCAGGGCTGGGAGTTGTGCAGCGAAGGCGCCAGTACGGCGGCGCGCACCAGGTGGCGGGCCGCATGGACATGGGGCGAAGGATTTCGCTCGGTGGTCACAGCCTGCCACCCTTCTCCCGGCCCACGTCGCGATGGGCCACTCCGTCCGAGCTGGTGCCTTCAGCGTGAGGTGAGCCCTGGAACCGGATGAGGGGCCGAGTGTCCCCGGACTCGGCCCGAGCGGCCTGTCCGGTGCCGAGGGGCGCCAGCGGGAGGATGGAGGAAGGGAAGAGGGGGCGTATTGGGCACCCCCCCCGGGGATGGCTGGTTCGGCGGGCCTCCTTGGGGCCCGCCGTGGGGTTCCCGCATCCGGATCACCGCCGTTCATCGGCGGACGGCGTGGGGCAATGGCAGCTCCAGGGCCTGAGGAGGCGAGGCGCGCGGTGTTCGTGATGGGCCCATCGGCACCAGCGCGGGCCGCCCGGCCCGTGGCGGATCGAACCCCCACGCGCTGGGCTGGAAGCAGGAGGAGCTGAACGTGTGCGGTACGGCCGACAGACAGCTCCCGGACCGCGACCGGGCCACCGGCCGCACGTCGTGAGACGTCGTGTGTGAAGGAGGCACAGAGATGAACGACCAGGCCACCGTGGCTGCGTCAGCAGAGCCGGGCCGCACGCCGCTGTTGTCGGTGCCGACGGCACAGCACGTCGACATCACCCACATCTCCGGGCAGGCGTACGGGGTGTTCATCCGTGACCACGAGCTGACCGTCGACCAGCCCTTCGCGGCAGGCGGTGACGACGACGGGCCCACCCCCGTCGAACTCTTCGTCTCTTCGCTCGCCACCTGCGTCGCCTACTATGCTGGCCGGTTCCTTCAGCGCCACCACCTGCCGTACGAAAACCTCCGCGTGCGCTGCGAGTTCGACATGGCCGACGACCGGCCAGCCCGCGTCGCGGCCGTCCGCATGCGGATCGTGCTGCCCGCACGACTCACAACGACCGAGCGCAGGGCACTGCTGGCGGTGGTCGACCACTGCACGGTCCACAACACTCTGCGCCAGCTGCCCGACGTCAGCGTCGCCGTGGCCTGAGTCCGAGCTCGGGCGCTCGGGGCGGAAGGCCGACAGCCGGGGGAGGAGTGGCGCACGCTGCCGCAGTAGGCACGATCGTCAGCGCGCGTGGACTGACGGCGACGGCCCAGCGGTGTCTCCATCAGGCCTCGTTGGTCCTCCGGATGGGGCCAGGAGGCCCTTGCCGAGCTCGTCCGGCCCGCGCGACGCTGGAACCGGAACGTCAGCTTGCGGCCAGACCGGGCCCCGCGTGGGTCCGCGCGTCCGGCGCCGCACCTTGGAAACGCCAGGTACCGGAAAAGGAAAGGCGGAAGACCTCATGTACGGGTTCGGAATGCTGGTCCTTCTGGGCCTTGCTGTACTGGTCGTGGGAAACGTGGTGCACCGCTACCTGTCCGTGGCCCAGGAGTTCTGGGCGTTCGCGCTGACAGCGCTGGGGGTGGGTGTGGCCTGGCTCGCCGACTTCAGCCTCTTCGAGGCCTGGGGGCTCGACGTGCGCACCGGGGCCATCGGCACCACGCTCACCGGATTCCTCATCGCGGGAGCGGGTTACTTCTGGCACGAGGTACTGCGCTTCTTCGCCGGCCTCGCACGGAAGTTCACCGACGAGGCGAAGACCATCGAGAAGACCGAGCAGCTGCGGCGCGTCGCCTGAACCGGAGCTGGAGGACGGGGCGGGGGCCGGGGCGACGAGCCCCGGTCCTGCCCGAACGGTTCGTACCCAGAGTCAGGAGGGGAAGTGAGGCTGGCCATGGTGGAAGACGTGGCCAACGCGGGACTGGTCGTGGGCGTGGACGGCTCGGCCGCCGCGCTCGCCGCGCTGCGCTGGTCGGCGGAGAGGGCCCGGCTGCTGCACACGCGGGTGCTGGCGATTCACGCCTGGCTGCCCTGCGGCTCCCTGCGTGCGCCCTACGCGTCCGCACTCGAGCGGTCCACACCCGAGGAGGACCGTGCCCGTGCTGCGGCGACGCTGGAGGAGAACGTGGCCCGGCTGCTTCGCACGCACCCCGACGCCGACGTTGCGATGCTCCTGCACGAAGGTCCTGCCGCCGCGGTCCTGCTGAGGTTCGCCCAGGACGCGTTGTTCCTCGCTCTCGGCCGCAAACCCAGGACGGACGTCACCCAGCCCGCGCTCGGCGCGGTCGCCCGCGCCTGCGTGAGGCTGGCGCCATGTCCCGTGGTGACCGTGCCCGAGCCGCCGCCGGATGCCGAGGAGTCCGGACTTCCGTGGCTGCGGGACAACATGGCGGTCGGCTCGGGACGTGCCTGAACCCCACGGTTCCGCCTGGGTGCGGCGCCTGCTTCGTCCCGGCCCGTCGGAGGCACGTGCCACGGCGGGCCGGGATCGTCCGCATCCATACGCTTGATCCGTGCTGGGACAGGACCACTGACACAGAGCAGAGCCCTTCGGCCCCTCGCAGGTCGCACTCGCGCCTCCTACCGTCAGCAGAGACAAGGCCCCGCGGGTGCCGGAGGTGCGCCATGGCCGGTGAGCAGAGAGTCGTAGTGGATCTGGGCGACGCTGGCACGATGGTCGTCGTGGCGGAGACCATGGGCAGCACGCTGGTCGCCGACAGGAAGGTGGCCGGAAAGTTCGGCGAGATCACCTCCTCCATCGAGCGGGTGGGCCAGGACGTCCTCAAGGCCGCCCGTCGTGCCGGTCCGTCCAAAGCCGTGGTGGAACTGGGATTCGGCCTCGCCGTCGAGTCCGGTCAGCTGGTGGCGCTCCTCGGAAGGGGCCGGGGCGAGACCACCATCAAGGTGACCCTGGAATGGGAGCGTGACGGACGGGAGGCGCCCGATGTCTCTGCCTGATGCGACGATCAGTCGACTGAAGGACGTGCTGAAGAAGGCGACCGCCCGTGTCTACGCCGACGGAGAGTTTCGCGGGACGGCGTTCTACGTGGACACGCATCTCCTGCTCACCTGCGCACATGTGGTCGGCCGGGAAGCGGGGATCGAGATCCGGCCCGACGGCCGTGACCGCCGCGAAGCCCAAGTGGTCGAATGGGACGACGCCATCGACCTCGCGTTGCTGCGGGCGCAAGCCCGTGATGAACCCGCCGTACCTTGCGCGGTGCTGGACACGACGTTGCACGACGGCGAGTACTGGCTGGTCGGCTTCCCACGTGAGGAGGGGACGAGCCCGGGCTACGAGCCGCGCAAATTCACGGGGCACGGCCGCGAGGACCCACGAGGCGGGTACCAGATGCTGCAGCTCGGCGCCGGCGAGATCATCACGTGGGGGATGAGCGGCGGCCCCGCCCTCAGCACCGAAAGCGGCGCCGTGGTCGCGGTGACGCGCGCGAGTCGGAACACGGACGACGCTCTCGGCGGCAACGCGGTGCCGATCGGCTTGGCGGCCGCGAAGTTCGAGGAAGTCGCCCGTGTCCTTCAGGAGTCGACTCCGCAGATGGTGCCGTGGCGCGAGGCGCTCGGTCGCTCCGACTGGCAGCGCCTCGGCCGGTCCCGGACCGTCGACGCCCTCTTCGACCTGTGGATCAGCGGCAGCCGAAACTCCTGGCAGGTCTCCCTGGAGGAGCCGGGGCGCGGCCACGAGCTGACCGGCCGCGACCTCGGTGAGGGCGTCGCGGAAGCGCTGTTCCGATGGGTGCAGCGGCGACGAGTTCACTCCAACGAGGAGGTTGAACTGATCGGCCCACTGCTCGCGAGTGCCCTCTTCCCCAGCGAGGTGGCCCGGCGGTTCGAGCAGGTCCGGTCGGCCGACGACCTGCTGGTCCGGCTGCACTTGAAGAGCGGCTGCGACCTGGCCGACATTCCGTGGGAGCTCGCTGCTGCCCCTCGCGCACGAGAGCGGGCGCGGTTCCTGGCGGCCGAGGAGAAGTTCGGGTTCGTTCGGGTCCCGGACACGGATCGTGTGAACGGTGGCACGCCGTCGTCTGCCGCCCCTGCCCGCGTCGCCTCCGATGTCCGGGTGCTGGCTGCTGTCGCACAACCCAAGCACTGGCGCAACAGATACCCCGTGATCCTTCCCCGGCACCGGGGCCCGCCCTACAAATGGGTCGGCCTGACGGAGATGCGAGCCTCACTCCGGGAGAGCATCGAGCGTGCCGGATTCACCCCCGAACTCGACTTGCTGAACGCGCCGCCGCGGTGGAGCGTCGTCAAGGACGCGCTCAAGTCCGGAAGCTTCTCCGTGCTGCACTTCATGGGAGTGGGCCAGCGTGAGATCGACGGAACCCCCCTCATCGCCTTCGTCGACGACGACGGCAACGGAGAGGCGTGGCAGGACCCACGAGAGGTGATAGACACGGCAGCGGCCAGCGGGGTGCGTCTCGTGGTCCTGGAACTGCTGCTGCCTCCCATCGACTGCGATTTCGAGCCGCTGTCCCCCAGCGCGCTCGGCGAGATCATCACCCGGAGCGTGACCGCGGTGGTGCTCACACAGCTTCCGGTCCATCCCGTGCAGTGCCGCGCGTTCAACTCCTCCTGCTACGAGGCGCTGGGCCGTGGCGAGCGGATCGAGAGCGCCGTGCAGGCGGGCCGCAGGACCCTCAAGCTCGACCGGCCCGTCGAGGACGCGGCCGGCTTCGGCTGGTTCGCCCTCACCACCGGCTCCCAGTCGGACATGCGGCTGGTGAGCCAGGAGCCGCCTGATGCTACGAAGCCCGCTGTCCAGCCGCCCGTGGCGGAGCGGCCCGTGCGACACGAGCCTCACCCGAGGGAGCCCCTGGATGTCCTTCATCGCTGAGATGATCCGGCGCGCCGACGGACACATCCGCGAACGGTGCGGCGTGGACGCCGGGCTGAAGGAGGTGGCCGCCCGTGCGGACGGCATCGCGCACACGGACGGCAACGGGCAGGAGGCGATGTTACGACTGCTGGCCGAGCGACGCAGGGACATGGAGAAGGCCTCCGCGAGCCTGGACCAGCTCTCCGCTGATGTGCAGCACCGCCTCGCGGTCCTGCCGTTCCTCCCTGAAGGCTGGCCCGAGCAACGCGACCGGCTCCAGGGAGCGCTCGCCTCCGACGTGCGCACAGGCCGGGGCCACTGGCTGGGCTATTGGTTCACCGCCGCGAGCCGATGTCGCGTCGAGGCGATGGATCGGCTCCGCACCGGCGTTCCACCGCCCGTGGGTGTGCTGTTCACCCGACGTGTCTCCCTGGCCACCCGCGCTCTGGCCCGCAGCGACTGGGACCTGTGTCACGAGGTGCTCGAACTCGGCTGCCAGGACCTGGGCATCGGTCATGGGAAAGGCCTCGACGACGGTGTGCGGGACGACATCCGGCTGCTTCTGGCACGACTGGCCCTGCTGCACCACCTCCCCGACGAGTCCGACAAGGCTCTCAGCGGCTCCCAGTCGTCCAGCGCGGCCCACTTCGCCCTGCGGTCACGCACCGCACGCCTACGGGGCGCCACGGAGCAGTCCGACCGGCTGTTCAGAGAGGCCCGTGAGCTCGACCCTCGCGATCTTGACACCACCGTCGAAGCGATCACGCGAGCCCGGCAGAACGGCATGCCCGAACTCGCGCTCGACGAGGCGAGGACCGCGGCTGAGGCGTTCTCCTCACTCAGCGACGTCGAGGGGGACATCGACCGCCTCGTGGATATACCGGGCGAGTTGTACGTCGCGCTCGCCGAGCGCTTGCGTCGCGAGGGCAACCTGTCCTCTGCACTGCATCTCCTCGACCGTGCGGCCGAGGACCGCGACGACAAGACCATGGCCATGGTGCAGGAGCAGCGAGCCGACCTCCTCAGCTCGACTTCCGCGCGTCGCCGCGCCCTGCTGTGCGCGGGAAGGTGGCATCTGGGCGCGGGCCGTCTGGAACGCGCACGCCGGGACTTCGACGCTGCCGTCCGGAGCCGACCGGAGAGCCGGGAGGACGAGCGCACCCGGGCCATGGCGCAGATGCACCTGGCGGACATCGCCGCACGGACCGGGAGCCGCTGGCCCGCGCGGCAGCGCGCGGCACGCCTGGCGGACGCCCTGGCGAAGCTGCTCGACGCGCGTCAACAGGCGGGCGCCGCTGGGGGCGAGTCCTGGAACTACCTCACCGAGAGCCACCTGAGGGACCAACTCGCCGAGGCATCGGACGCCGACAGACAGCGTCAGGGGTGGTGCGCACTGCTCGCGGCGGCTCGTGCGGTGGCACTGGACCCCCAGTGGGCGCCGCCCTGGCAACAACTGGCCCACACCGCCCAGAAACTCCGCCTGTTCCGGCTCGGCGAGACCGCGGCCGGACGCAGTTACCGGATCAGCCAGGACCGACCGGCGGTAGCCCGCCGCGTCGAGGCGCTCGCCAACGTCGGCCGCTACGACGAAGCACTGGTGCTCCTGCACAACGCCCTGCACGACGACGATCTCCACGACTGGAGCAGGTGCGTGCGCGGCTACACGGCCCTGCAGGTCGGCAAACCGGACGAGGCGGTACGATACTTCGCCGCCGGGGCCATCGACCCCAGTTGGCACTGGGCCTGGCACCCCTACGTGGTCGCCTTGCTCCTCACCGGCGACACCGCCTCCGCACGCCATCAGTCGTGTTCCTTCCTGCAGGCCTCAGCGGGCATGCTGTCCCCACGGGAGCACCTCAAGGCGACTGCCTACGACGCCTGTGTCCAGGGCCGACCCGCCGACGCGGTGCGGCCGGCCCGGCTGCTCCGGGAGACGGATCTGCCGGGGGAGACCGAAGGCGCGATGGCGCTCGGGGTCACGCGGGCCCTGTTGGGCGACCCGGCGGCTTGGGACCTGCTCGCCACGGCGATCGAGACCGATCAGCAGCCGACAGCCGTCGACACATGGGAGCACTGCGTGCGCCCGCTCCTCATCGTCCTCGCCGACGCATGCGGCAGCGCGCTCAGCCTCAGTCGCACGGACGCGGCGGTGGAGCGCGCCCGGCTCCGCGGAGGAGACGCGCTGTCCGAACTGCGGAATGCGGCAGCACACCGCGTACCCTGCGAAGCAGGCCCCGCCGTCCGCCTCACGGAAGCCGTTCTGCGCTCCTCCGGTACACCCGAAGGATGGGACGAGCTGCTGGACACGCTCGCGACCGAGGACGGGCTGGCCGCCGAGGCGGAGTCACTCCGGCGTCACCGCTCCACTGACGAGGACACGGCGGACGCGCCTCAGCCCCCACCGCTCACGCTGCGGCTGCGGCTGCCCGGTTCGTGGTTCGCCGAGTACGACGACCCCGTCCGTCAGCACCCTTTGTTCACCAGGCACTTGCCCGCGCTGCGGAGCAGGGCCGACTGGGAAGTGCCCCCGGTGCAGGTGGAAGCGGGAGATGATCTGGAACCGGACGGCTACCAGATCCTCGCCGGTGGCGAACTGCTGGCAGAAGGCCACGTGGATCCGGAGCTGCGCTACTGCGCCGAGGAGGTGCTGGCACTGTTGCCCACGGTGCTCGACGACATGCCGACCGTGATCCGAACCGAACACGGTCCGGCTGTGCGCGCGGAAGCGATCGCGGCCATGGGCGGGCTGGCGGAACTGCTCACCGAGTCCGCCGACGAAGTGGTGGTGGACCACTTCGGCGACGTGGTGCGAGGGCACGGGTGACGCAGGGACTCCGAGCTGCTGGTGACGGAGTCACCAGGCCCGGAGCCCGTCTTCGGACGCAGAGGCACGCGACTCGGCCGCGTGCCAGTCGGCCTCCGGATCTCCGTCCACCCGCCCCCGCCGCAGCCACTCGTGGTAGGCGGCCACCTCAATGGCCTCCCGACGCACGTGGCCGGGGGCGAACACATCACCCACAGCGGCTGTCTGCTGTGTGTACTCCGCCTCAGCGGCGAACCAATCGGCCCACGCGTCGCCCATCGGTCTGCCCCTGTTCAGCCAGCGGAAGTAGGCGGTTTCAGCGACCCACCGGCGGTGCATCTCCAGGCTCTTGGCCACGTATTCGTCGGGCGTTCGGCCCTGCCGTCCGCCTGCCGTCCACAGGGCCTGAGAGAGCTCGTGCACATCGAAGGTCACCTGCATGCGTTCGTCCCCCTCCCCTCGGCTGCGGCCTCGGGACTTTCCACGGGCAGAAAGCCGCACGTTCAACGTCGCAGAGAGTGATGGCCGCGCCTATACGCTTTCGGGTCACGTCGGCCTGGTCCAGGGGCCGAAGAAGACCACGCTCGGCGGCTCGATCGCCTGTTCCGTGCTCGGCGCGCACCGTCACGCGTGCGGCACCACGACGACCGGGCAGGTGGCATGGTGCATGACCGCGTGCGTGACCGGCCCGGTGCGAGTGCCGATCCGTGGCCGACGCCGCCTGCGGCCCACAATGAGCAGACCGGCACCGCCGGCTTCCTTGGGCACCTCGTGCGCGGGGCGCCCCTCGGTCAGCGTCTCGCGGACGTAGACCGCGGGAAACTTCTCCCGCCAAGGCTCGATGGCCTCGGCCAAGGCGTGCTCCACGGCGGCGCGGACGCGGGCGCGTTCGTCCGCGTCCGGCAGACCGAGGCCGTGGGGGTGGTGCCAGGCATGGATCACGCGGAGCGGCGCCCTGCGATATTCCGCGGTGCGGAAACCGAACTCCAACAGTTCGTCGCTGGGGCGCGACAGATCGACGGCCAGGGCCACGTCTCGGTAGGGGGCTCGTGCGGAGGCTGAGCCCGTGCTGTCCGGGAGGCGTTCGTCGGTTTCGGAGCACCCCGCCCGGACGAGGGCGACCGGGCAGGAGGAGTGGGCCACGGTCGTCAGGGCGACGGAGCCGGCGAACACTCCGCTGACGCCGCTGTATCCCTGACTGCCGAGCACCAGCAGCTCCGCCTTCTCCATCTCGGCGCGAAGCGCCGGCTCCGGCGCCTTCCTGACCTGTTCCGCGGACACGTACAGCTCGGGGTGACGGGAGGTCAGGCGGTCGAGTGCGGCGCGCAGCACACGACGCGCCCAGTAGTGCGGGGCGCACAGCTCGCTGGGCGACGGGGACGCGGCCGACTCGGACGGTCCTTCCCAGGCGTGGACGACGCGCAGGGGCAGACCGCGCCGCAGGGCCTCTCTCGCGGCCCACTGCGCCGCGTCCGTGCTTTCCCGAGAACCGTCGACGCCGACGACGACGGGCTTGGGCATGGTGGCCACTTCATTCACCCGCTCTCGCTGGAGCACTGAGGGTCGTGCGGTGGGGGCGTGGGGTCCGGCCCGCCCCCGGGGCCGGGCGGGCCGAGCGGAGTCAGGAGCCCGGACGTGGCAGGGCTCGGTTCTCGCGTCCCTTCGCCCGCTGTCGCGGCGGCCCGTCCGTACCGCGCTGCCGCAGCCGGACCGCGAGAGCATCGAGTGTGGCACTGAGCGCCACGGTGGCCGCTACCGCGACGGTCAGAAGGACGACGAAAATCCTCCAGAATTCCGGCGTCAACGACGTGCCCATCACGCCCTCCGTTCGCCGTGCGTCCGTGTTCTCTTCCGTTTCCATCGCACCGCGTGGGGGCTGACGGCACAGGGTGCCGAAGGGCTCGAGCACGGTGCCGATCGGGCAGACCTGGTCGGCCCGAGGCTCTGATCCGCAGAGCCTGACCGCTTTCCCTCGTGGACCCGTAGAGATATGGACGCACTGGCACATGGGCCCGGCGCCCCTTCGAAACCGGGGCCGGTCGGCCCGTGAAGGGCCCCCACGGACCCTGCCGGCGCCTCACCACGGGGACGAGTATCGACACCGGGACGCCCGCGGACCCCCGTGGGCGGCGATGCCAGTCGATGCGGAGGCAAGTGATGACGACGGTTGCTCCGACGAACGCGGCAGCTCCCGTGACCGCGTGGCGCGGCTTCACGGGCCGGCGGTGGCGCGAGCGCGTCGACGTACGCGACTTCGTCCAGGCCAACTACACGCCGTACGAGGGCGACGCGGCCTTCCTGACCGGCCCCACGGGCCGCACCCGCGCGGTGTGGGAGAAGGTCAGTGCCCTGTTCCCCGAGGAGCGGCGCAAGGGAATCCTGGACGTCGACACGGCCACGCCCTCGACGATCACCTCACACGCTCCCGGCTACATCGACCGCGACCTGGAGCTCGTCGTAGGTCTGCAGACGGACGCCCCGCTGAAGCGAGCGATCATGCCGAACGGCGGCCTGCGCATGGTCGAGAACGGGCTGCGCGCCTACGGCCGCGAACCCGATCCGTTCGTGACGAAGGTCTTCGGCACCTACCGCAAGACCCACAACGACGGCGTCTTCGACGCCTACACACCCGACATGCGAGCGGCCCGCAAGGCCGGAATCATCACCGGCCTGCCGGACGCCTACGGCCGCGGCCGCATCATCGGTGACTACCGGCGCGTGGCCCTGTACGGCACCGACCGGCTGATCGCCGCCAAACGTGCCGAACGCGCCTTCCTGGACACCCGCCCCTCCACGGAACACGTGATCCGCGACCGCGAGGAGCTCGCCGAGCAGCTGCGGGCGCTGACGGAGCTCGCGGCCATGGCGGCCACGTACGGCTGTGACGTCACCCGCCCCGCCGTCACCGCGCACGAGGCGGTGCAGTGGCTGTACCTCGGCTACCTCGCCGCTGTGAAGGAGCAGAACGGCGCCGCGATGTCGTTGGGCCGCACCTCGACCTTCCTGGACGTCTACCTCCAGCGGGACCTGGACGAAGGAACCCTCGACGAGCGCCGCGCCCAGGAACTCGTCGACGACTTCGTGATCAAGCTGCGGATCGTACGGTTCCTGCGCACGCCCGAGTACGACGCCCTGTTCTCCGGCGACCCGACCTGGGTGACGGAGTCCATCGGCGGCATCGGTGTCGACGGCCGCCCACTGGTCACCCGCACCTCCTTCCGCTTCCTGCAGACCCTCTACAACCTCGGCCCCGCGCCCGAACCCAACCTCACCGTGCTGTGGTCGTCCCGACTGCCCACCGGCTTCAAGGAGTTCTGCGCCCGCGTGTCCATCGACACCAGTGCGGTGCAGTACGAGTCCGACGAGCTGACGCGGCCGCGCACAGGTGACGACACCGCGATCGCCTGCTGCGTGTCAGCGATGGCGGTGGGCCGGCAGATGCAGTTCTTCGGGGCACGCGTCAACCTCGCCAAGGCCCTGCTGTACGCGATCAACGGCGGTCGCGACGAGTTGACCGGTGAGCAGATCGCCCCCGAGGCGCCCGCGCTGCGCAGCGAGTACCTGGAGTACGCCAAGCTGCGGGCCGCGTACGACCGCATGCTCGACTGGCTGGCGCAGACCTATGTCGACGCGCTCAACGTCATCCACTACATGCACGACAAGTACGCCTACGAACGCATCGAGATGGCGCTCCACGACCATCCCGTGCACCGCTTCATGGCCTGCGGGATCGCCGGGCTCTCGGTGGCCGTCGACAGTCTGTCCGCCGTCAAGTACGCCCGGGTGAAGGTGATCCGGGACGCCACCGGGCTGGCCGTCGACTACGAGACGGAGGGCGAGTACCCGGCCTACGGCAACAACGACGACCGCGCCGACGCGATCGCCGTCGACCTCGTGGAGTCCTTCATGGCGAAGGTGCGCAAGCACCCCACCTACCGCGGAGCCGAGCACACCCAGTCCGTCCTGACCATCACCTCCAACGTGGTCTACGGCAAGCACACCGGCAACACCCCCGACGGACGCCGCGCCGGACAGCCCTTCGCGCCCGGCGCCAACCCGATGAACGGACGCGACCGGCACGGAGTGGCTGCCTCCGCGCTCTCCGTGGCGAAGATCCCCTACGAGCACGCGCGCGACGGCATCTCCCTGACCACCACGGTCACGCCCGAGGGCCTGGGCCACCACCCGGACGACCGGCCCGGCAACCTGGTCGGCATCCTCGACGCCTACACGGCCTCCGGCGGCTTCCACATGAACGTCAACGTCATGGACCGGGCCGTGCTCCAGGACGCCATGGACCACCCGGAGAAGTACCCCGAGCTGACCATCCGCGTCTCCGGCTACGCGGTCAACTTCGTCCGTCTGACCCGCGAGCAGCAGCTCGACGTGATCAGCCGCACCTTCCACGGAGCGCTGTGAGCACCGAGACCGACCAGGTGACGGGGCGCGTCCACTCCTGGGACCTGTCCACGGGGGTGGACGGCCCCGGCACCCGCTTCGTGCTCTTCGTCAGCGGATGCCCGCTGCGCTGCCTCTACTGCGCCAACCCTGACACCTGGCACCTGCGCGACGGGCGGCGGACCACCGTCGACGACGTCATGGCCCGGATCGACAGCTACCGGGCGTTCGTCACCGTCGCCGGGGGAGGGGTGACGCTCACCGGCGGCGAGCCCCTGCTCCAGCCCGCCTTCACCGCCTCGGTCCTGCGTCGCTGCAAGGAGGCCGGGCTGCACACCGCCCTGGACACCTCCGGCTTCCTCGGCGCCCGCGCCGACGACGCCCTGCTGGCCGCCACGGACCTGGTGCTCCTGGACATCAAGTCCTTCGACGCCGCGGTGTACCGTCGGCTCACCGGAGGCGAACTCGCTCCCACCCTCCGCTTCGCCACCCGCCTGGACCGCCTCGGCGTCCCGATGTGGATCCGCTACGTCCTGGTCCCCGGCTGGACCGACGACGAGGCCTGCGTGGACGGCCTGGGTGCCTTCCTGGCCGGCCTGGATCACGTCGACCGGGTGGACGTCCTTCCGTTCCACCATCTCGGGTCCCACAAGTACTCTGCCCTCGGCCTTCCGTTCCCCTTGCATGACGTGTCCGGGCCGGCTCCCGAACTCGTCGAGCGGGTACGCCACCAGTTCCGGAAGCACGGGCTGCGGGCGCACTGACTCCGCGCGAGTCAACGCTTCATCACGAACACCCCCGCATTGTCCCTTGCCGTCGACTCGTGCCGACTCGGTCGAGTTGACTGTCCGCAATCGCTGTGGAACGTGCCGTGAAGGGTTGGGTGAACTGCCATGGGACCTGTTGAGATCAACGGACTGCCCGCGCACGTGCTGTTGGTGCACGCCGTCGTGGTCCTCCTCCCGCTGACCTGCCTGCTGCTGGTCGGCGGAGCCGCGTGGCCGCCGTGGCTGCGGCGGATGGGCCTCGCACTCCCCCTGCTGGCTGCGGCCTCGCTGGCTCTCGTGCCCCTGACCACGCATGCGGGCGAGTGGCTGGAGGAACGGGTTCCCGAGGACCCGCTGGTGGAGCGGCACGCCGACCTCGGGGACACCCTGCTGCCGTGGGCGGTGGCCGTGTTCGTCGTGGCTGCCCTGTTGTGGTGGGCAGGGAGGACCTGGCTCCTGCCGACGGTCGGGGAGGGACGCGAAGGCCCTTCCGCTGCCCGGTACTTCGTCGCGGTACGCGTCGCGGCCGTCGTCGTCGCGCTCGTCGTGGCCGTCGGGTGCTGCGTGCAGGTGTACAGGATCGGCGAGTCCGGATCGAAGGCCGTTTGGCACGACAGCGTGTCCAGCACGTCCAGCTGACGGCCTGTGCCCGGCTACGGGCAGGACGCCGTGGTTGTCCCGTAGTAGGCCGCTCGCATGAGCCCTTGCATGTCGTCCAGCATCGGCATCCGCGGGTTCGCGGGCGCGCACTGGTCCTCGTAGGCGTTCAGGGCCTGTTGGGGCAGTGCGTCGAGGAAGGCCTGCTCGTCGACGCCGAGGGACTGGAAGGACGGTTCGATGCCCACGGCGTCGCGTAGCCGCTCCACCGCGTGAGCGAGCGACTCCACGCCCTCCTGCGGGGTGGCGGCGGGCAGGCCGAGGGCACGGGCGATGTCCTGGAAGCGCTCGGGGGCGCGGTAGTGCTCGTACTTGGGCCAGCCGGTGAGCTTCGCGGGGACCGTGCCGTTGTAGCGGATGACGTGCGGCAGCAGCACGGCGTTGGTGCGCCCGTGCGCGATGTGGAAGGTGGCGCCCAGCGTGTGCGACATCGCGTGGACGATGCCGAGGAAGGCGTTGCCGAACGCCATGCCCGCGATGGTGCCCGCGTTGTGCATCTTCTCCCTGGCCTCCGGCTGTCGGGCACGGTCGTTGACCGCGGCCTCGATGTGGTCGAAGACCATGCGGATCGCGTGCAGGGCCAGGCCGTCGGTGAAGTCGTTGGCGTACACGGACACGTACGCCTCGATGGCGTGGGTGAGCGCGTCGAAGCCGCTGTCCGCAGCCAGCGCGGAGGGAAGTTCGGTGGTCAGCAGCGGGTCGATGATGGCCACGCTGGGGGTGAGTGCGTAGTCGGCCAGGGGGTACTTCTTGCCGGTGGCCGGGTCGGAGATGACCGCGAAGGGGGTGACTTCGGCACCGGTGCCGGACGTCGTGGGGACGCACACCAGCCGGGCCCGTTCGCCGAGGACCGGGAAGCGGAAGGCGCGCTTGCGGATGTCGAAGAACTTGTGCCGCATGTCGGCGAAGGCGATGTCCTTGCCGTCGGCCTGCTGCTCGTACAGCAGCCACATCACCTTCGCCGCGTCCATGGGCGAGCCGCCGCCCAGCGCGATGATGGTGTCCGGGCGGAAGTCCCGCATGAGGCGCGCGCCGCGCTGGACGGAGTCGATGCTCGGCTCGGGCTCGACGTCGTCGATGACCTGGACGGTGACGGTCTGGGGGCGGCCGCGCAGGACGTGCCTGATCCGGTCGACGAAGCCGAGGCGGGTCATGGTCGCGTCGGTGACGACGGTGACGCGGTGGACGTCCGGCATGTCGGCGAGGTAGCGGATGGCCTGCGGCTCGAAGTAGATCTTCGGCGGGACCTTGAACCACTGGAGGTTGTTGCGGCGCGTGGTCAGGCGCTTGACGTTCAACAGCTGCCCGGCGGAGACGTTGTTGGACACCGAGGTGCTGCCCCATGAGCCGCAGCCGAGGGTGAGCGACGGCAGGAGGCTGTTGTAGACGCCGCCGATGGCGCCTTGCGAGGACGGGGCGTTGACGATGATCCGCACGGCTCGCAGGCGCCTGCCGTACGCCTCCGCGAGTTCCTGGTCCTCGGTGTGGATGACGGCGCTGTGCCCCTGGCCGTGGAAGGCGACCATGGCGGCGGCCAGGTCGAAGCCCTCCTGCTCGGATCCGGCCCGCAGGACGGTGAGCACCGGGCACAGCTTCTCGCGCGTCAGCGGCTCCTGAGGGCCGACCCCTTCGGCCTCGACCAGGATGAGCGAGGTGTCGGCGGGCACATTGAAGCCCGCCTGCTCGGCGATCCAGACCGGGCTCTGACCCACGGCCGCGGGGTTCACCTTGGGCGAGCAGCCCGTCCCCGCGGCCCCCGCGGGGAACAGGAACGCTTCCAGCTTCCTCTTCTCCTCGGCCGTGGCCAGGTGCGCGTGCAGGGTGCGGAACTCCGCCAGTGCCGCGTCGTGGACCGCGTCGTCCAGGATGACGGCCTGCTCTGAAGCGCAGATCATGCCGTTGTCGAACGCCTTCGACAGCACCAGGTCGTTGACGGCCCGGCGCAGCCGCGCGCTCTTGTGGACGTAGGCGGGTACGTTGCCCGCGCCCACGCCCAGAGCCGGCTTGCCCGCGGAGTAGGCGGCCTTGACCATGCTGTTGCCGCCGGTGGCCAGGATCAGTGCCACGTCTGGGTGGCGCATCAGCGCACCGGTCGCATCGAGCGACGGATCCTCGATCCACTGGACGCAGTGTTCCGGCGCACCCGCGGCGACCGCCGCGTCGCGCACGATCCGCGCCGCCTCGGCGCTGCACCGCTGGGCGGCGGGATGGAAGGCGAAGACGACGGGGTTGCGGGTCTTCAGGGCGAGGAGCGCCTTGAAGATCGTGGTGGAGGTGGGGTTCGTGACGGGGGTGATCGCACACACCACACCCACCGGTTCCGCGATCTCGACCATGCCCTCGGTGTCGTCACGGGAGATGACACCCACCGTCTTCATCGGGCCCATGCTGTGCGTGACGTGCTCGCAGGCGAACATGTTCTTGACGGCCTTGTCCTCGAAGACGCCGCGCCCGGTCTCCTCGACCGCGAGCCGCGCCAGCGCGGTGTGCTGGTCCAGGGCGGCGACGGAGGCCTTGTTGACGATGTGGTCGACCTGTTCCTGGGTGAGGTGCTCGTACGCGGTGAGGGCGGTGAGCCCGGCCGACACCAGTCGGTCGATCGTGGCAGCGGTGCCCGACGGCTCACCCGTGCCGGAAGCGGTCGCGGAGTCGGTGTGGAGAGTCATGAGAGGGGGCCTCCGTCGTCGAGGGCCGGGCCGCGGCGCGGCTGGCGAGAAAGGTGGGGCTCCGGGACGCCGGAGCCCCACCACCAGCAGCGTCGTTCATGTCCCGGGCCCGAGCCGATCCCCCCTTGGGCCACGAGTGATGGGCTGACGGCCCTGAGAGGAAGGGCCGATCGGCCCCGTGAGGGACGTCACCTGCTGTCGCTCGTGTCCGTACCGGCGAGCGCCGCCCGGCCCGCCTCCAGACGGGCCACCGGCACGCGGAACGGGGAGCAGGACACGTAGTCGAGCCCCGCCGCGTGGAAGAAGCCGACCGAGTCGGGGTCGCCGCCGTGCTCGCCGCAGACACCGATCTTCAGTCCGGGCCGGGCCGCCCGGCCCTCGGCGACGGCGATCCGGACCAGTCGGCCCACGCCCTCGCGGTCGATCGTCTCGAACGGGGAGACCTTGAAGATGCCCTTGTCGAGGTAGGCGGAGAAGAAGGCCGCCTCGACGTCGTCGCGGGAGAAGCCCCACGTGGTCTGGGTGAGGTCGTTCGTACCGAAGGAGAAGAACGCGGCCTCGCGGGCGATGCGCCCCGCGGTGAGCGCCGCCCGGGGAAGCTCGATCATGGTGCCGACCGGGCACGACACCGGGACGCCCGTGGCCGCCGAGATGTCGGCGAGCACCTGTTCCACTTCCTCGCGTACGAGGCGCAGTTCCTCGACCGTGTCGATGAGGGGGACCATGATCTCGGCCTGCGGGTCTCCTCCGGCCCGCTTGCGCTCCACGACCGCTTCGGCGACGGCCCGCACCTGCATGGCGACCAGGCCCGGAGCCACCAGACCGAGGCGTACGCCGCGCAGGCCGAGCATCGGGTTCTCCTCGTGCATGCGGTTCACGGCGTCGAGCAGTTCGGCGTCGTGTTCGCTGCATCCGTCACCGTGCGCCTCGGCGGCGGCGATGCGGACGGCGAGGTCGGTGCGGTCGGGCAGGAACTCGTGCAGCGGCGGATCGAGGAGGCGGATGGTGACCGGCAGGCCGTCCATGGCCTCCAGAATGCCGACGAAGTCCTGCCGCTGCAGCGGCAGCAGCGCGTCGAGGGCTCGCTCGCGGTCCTCCTCGGTACGGGCCAGGATCATCGCCTCCACGAGCCGTCGCCGGTCACCCAGGAACATGTGCTCGGTGCGGCACAGGCCGATCCCCTGCGCACCGAAGCGGCGGGCCCGCGCCGCGTCCTGAGGGGTGTCGGCGTTCGCCCGCACTTCCATGCGCCGGGCACCGTCGGCCCGCTCCAGGGCGCGGGCCACGGCGTCGACGAGCCCGGCGGAGCGCTCGCCCGTCTCGAAGTACCGCATGACCACGGAGTCGACGAGCGGGACCGCCCCGGCGTACACGGCCCCCGTGGAGCCGTCGACGGAGATGACGGTGCCCTCCTCGACGGTGACGCCGCTCACCGTGAAGCGACGCTCCAGCGGGTCCACGGCCAGTGCCTCGGCGCCGCACACGCAGACCTTGCCCATGCCGCGGGCGACGACGGCCGCGTGGCTGGTCTTGCCGCCGCGGCTGGTCACGACGGCCTGGGCCGCGACCATGCCCGGCAGGTCGTCCGGGGTGGTCTCCTGCCGCACCAGGACGACGTTCTCCCCCGTAGCGGCGCGGCGCACGGCTTCGGCGCAGTCGAAGACCGCCACGCCCACCGCGGCGCCGGGCGACGCCGGAAGGCCGTGCGCCAGCGCCTCACCGACGGCCGACGCGTCGAACCGCGGGAACATCAGCCGGGCCAGGCCTTCGCCGCCGACGCGGGCCAGCGCCTCGTCAGGAGTGATCAGCCCCTCGTCGACCAGTGCGGCGGCGATGGCGAACGCGGCCTCGGCGGTCCGCTTGCCGACCCGGGTCTGCAGCATCCACAGCGTGCCGCGCTCGATGGTGAACTCGATGTCGCACAGGTCCCGGTAGTGGGCCTCCAGGGCCGCCAGGTGCTGGCGCAGCTGCGCGTACGACGATGGGTCCAGGCGCTGGAGCGCGGTCAGGGGCACGGTGTTGCGGATGCCCGCGACGACGTCCTCGCCCTGAGCGTCGCACAGGTAGTCGCCGTACGGTCCGCTGCGCCCGGTGGCCGGGTCACGGGTGAAGGCGACGCCGCTGCCGGAGTCGGGGCCGAGGTTGCCGAAGACCATGCGCTGCACGTTGATCGCGGTGCCCAGGTCGTCGGCGATGCGTTCGCGGCGGCGGTAGAGGCGGGCCCGCTCGCCGTTCCAGGACGCGAAGACGGCACGGATCGAGCGGCGCAGCTGCTCGGCGGGGTCCTGGGGGAAGTCCTGACCCGTCCGTTCGCGGATGAGGTTCTTGTACGTCTCGACGAGCCGGGCGAGGTCGGAGGCGTCCAGGTGCAGGTCGTCCGGAGCGCCCCGGGACTTCTTCAGGTCGGCGAGGGCCTCCTCGAACGGGCCGGCGTCGACGCCCATCACCGTGCTGCCGAACATCTGGATGAGCCGGCGGTAGGAGTCGAAGGCGAAGCGCTCGCTCCCCGACACCTTGGCCAGGCCCCGCACGGAGTCGTCGGTGAGGCCGATGTCGAGGACGGTCTCCATCATGCCGGGCATGGAGAAGCGCGCCCCGGACCGCACGGAGAGCAGCAGCGGATCGTCCGCCTGCCCGAGCCGACGCCCGGCCTCCCGCTCCAGGGCGGTCAGGTGCGCGGCGATCTCGTCGTCCAGGCCGTCGGGCTCCACCCCGGTGGCGAGGTAGGCGCGGCAGGCCTCGGTGGTGACGGTGAAGCCGGGGGGCACGGGCAGGCCGAGCCGGGTCATCTCGGCCAGGTTGGCGCCCTTGCCGCCGAGCAGGTCGGCCATGTCGCGGGTGCCCTCGGTGAACGCGTACACGTACTTGACCATGGCGGTGTGCTTCCTTCCTCCGGGGGGGGCGGGGGAGTGGCGCTGGCGGACGGTCCGCCTGATGCCGCTCCAGCGTTCGATGAGGGCCGAGCACCGTGCCAGGTGCTGAACGTCCTCGATGACGGACCGCCAGGCCCACCGGCCGTCCAGCAACCGACGCACGGGGGAAAGGGACTTCCCGCGCGGACTCCGGACGCGTCTCAGCACGCCACGATGCCTTCTCAGGCCCATCGGCCCCCGCCACTGGCCTCATCGGCCTCCGCCACTGGCCTCATCGGCCCTGCCCGCACCAGCGCGTGACGGCGACACTGGACATGACCGCAGAAGACGCTCCGGAAGGCCGTCCGGGCGGTGACGTGGGAGCCGACGATGACCGTGGCAGAAGGCCCCGCTGCGAGCGGGAGGCGAAGCGATCAGACGGCGCAGGACGGTGTGGAGACGCGCCAGGAGCACCTCGAGGAGAGCATGTTCACGTCGGCCTGGGCCCTGAGCGCGCCGGTCCGGGGGTGTGAGCGCAGTCCGGCCCAGGGCGCGGACAGCGGCTCGCCCGCGGCACGCGGGGCCTACCGGGCCCAGGAGCTCCTCCTCTCCCGCGGTCTGCGAGCAGGTGTGCGATGACACTGACGATCGCGCTGGCGGGGGACACCGTGCTCGGCGGCGGGGTGGCCGAGGAACTCCGACGGCCCCGGCCCCGACCGCTGTTCTCGGAGCGGATCCGGGACCTGACCACGCAGGCGGACCTGTTCGTGCTCAACCTCCAAGGCGCCGTCTCGGAGCGGGGCACCGCCGCCCCCACACCGGGCAGGCCCTTCCCGTTCCGCGCCCCGCCCGCGGCAGCCGCGGCCCTGACCGACCTCGGCGTCGACGCGGTCTCGCTCGCCAACGACCACGCTCTGGACTACGGCGCGGAGGCCTTGGCCGACACCCGGTTGCTGCTCGCCGGAGCCGGCATCCAGACGGTGGGCGCCGGAGCGGACACCGACGACGCCCGAAACCCCGTGATCCTCAAGGCGGGTGGGCTCACCGTCGGGCTGCTCGCGGTCACCGATCACCCGGCGGACTGCGCCGCCGGCCCCGGCAGGCCCGGCGTGGCCCACGCCGACCTCAGGCGCGGCACACCCGACTGGCTGACCGACCGGATCCGCTCCGTACATCACGAAACCGACATCACCGTGGTCAGCGTGCACTGGGGACCGAACATGGTGGGCCGCCCGGTGCCGCACGTGCGCCGCGCGGCCGACGCCTTCGTCGACGCGGGGGCGACGCTGGTGGCCGGCCACGCGGCCCACCTCTTCCACGGCTTCACCCGCCACGTCCTGTTCGACCTCGGCGGCTTCATCGACGACTACGCCACTCACCCCGTACTCCGCAATGATCTGGGGCTGCTGTGGCTGGTGACCCTGGACGAGGACGGCCCGCTGCACACCGAGGCCATCCCCATCGCCCTGGACTACGCCCACACCCGCCTGGCCGACCAGGCCCAGTACGCCTGGATCGCCGACAGGCTCACCGGAGCCTGCGCCCCCTTGGGCACCAAGGTGACGCGTCGGGACATCAGTCTCAGCACGGACTGGCCGTCCGGGCGCTCGAAGGAGGGAACGAGATGACCAACCTGCTGGAATGGCGGCCACCGATGCTGCCGGACGTCTTCGACTGGCTCGAATCAGGCCTCACGGGGCGTCCGACGTGGCGGACCGCCCCGTCGCTGCACGGCATCCGGATCGAGGAACAGCTCACTGACGACGCCTACCGCGTCCTGGCCGAACTCCCCGGTCTGAACCCGGACGAGGACGTCGAGATCAGCGTCACCCAAGGCGTGCTCACTCTGCGCGCGGAGCGCAGCGAGCAGACCGAGCACAAGCACCACAGCGAGTTCCGCTACGGCTCCTTCGCTCGTGCCGTACGGCTGCCCGCCGGAGCACGGGAGGACGAGATCCAGGCGGAGTACGAGGACGGCATCCTGACCGTGACCGTCCCGCTCACCTCTGTGAAGAAGACCGAGGGGAAGACGATTCCGGTCAACCGCGTCACCGGCTGACGCGGTTGCCGCGTCGACCGTGGTGTGTGGCCGCCGGACGCCCGGCGGCCACACACCACGGGGCCCGTGCCTCGGCCGTACGTCCAGTCGGCTGCGCCGAAGGCAGTCCTTCGGCATGCTCACCCTGGAGGCGCGCCATGCGGATCCAGCACGCAATGTCCGCACCCGCCGTCGCCGTGCCGGCCACGGCTTCGGTCCAGGACGTGGCCCGGCGCATGAGGCGTTCGGGCGTCGGAACCGTGTTCGTCGTCGCCGACGACCGTCTGCTCGGCACGGTGACCGACCGCGACCTGGTCATCCGCGTCCTCGCGCGAGGCGCATCGGCGCAGGTCCGGGTGGGCACGGTGATGACCGGGCGGCCGGTCGCCGTCGACGTCGAAGACGACATCATGGCCGCCTACCGCACCATGCGCGCACGGCGGGTGCTGTGCGTTCCCGTCGTCTCCGAAAGCCGACTCGTGGGGGTGGTGACCTTCGACGAGTTGGTCCGGCTCTCGACGCGGGGGCTCGCGGACCCTCAGGGCGCGGTGGACAGCCTGCCGGGGCTGGCCGCTCCGTTCCGGGCCACGTGATGCCGCCGTAGGCTCACGTGCTCAGTGAGCAGCCGCTGCCCGTCCTGTACACGGTGCTGCGCGGCGGACAGCGAGTCGAAGATGAGGAAAGCGCGGTCGAGCTTGCACATCCGCAGCATGCGTAGGGTGAACGGCCGGTCCACCACGAGCCGTAGTCGCAGCCCCCGCGCGGCCAGCTGGTTGTGCGCGGCGCACAACACCCCGAGGCCGCTGCAGTCGATGAACGTCACGTGGCGCAGGTCCACGATCAGTTCCCGTTTCTGGTCGCCCGTCAGCTCGTGCAGGGTGTACGCCAGCGCCTTCACGGCGGCGATGTCCACTTCGCCGTGTAGCTCGGCCACCAGGGCTTGGCCCGCTTGCCGTCGTCTCATTCGGAAGGCGTCCCGCTGGGGCATGGGTCCTCGACTCTGCCGTTTCGACCTCATGACGGCGGCCGGGCGGTCCCGGAGGGCGAGGCGGCTGCCGACGTTCGCACTATTGCCGCTGTCACGTGCCGCCACACACCCGGAACCGGCCATTCTCTCGTCCGTGGAGTCGCACGCAGCCCTGAACGCGCCGCTGGTGGCGGCACGCTCAGGACGCCTGGCTCCGGTACTACTTGGTGGTGGTGTAGGCGCGGTAGACGGTCTGGGTGAGGGTGTTGCCGTGCACGTCGGTCACCTTGGCCCGCAAGGAGACCGAGCCGGGGACCTTGGGGTGCGTCAGCGTGGTGTACGCGCCGTTGACGACCTTCGTGGCCTTCCAGGTCGCGCCGCCGTCGTACGAGACCTCAAGCGTGAGCTTCTTGAGGTTATTGCCCTGGGCGCTGCCCTGGACGGCGAACGGGACCTTCAACGTAGCGCCCGCCGTGGCCGTACCCGCCAGGCTCAGGACGGGGCTGAACCGCACCGCCGAAGCGGCGAGCCGGGTCGCGTGGCCGGGAGGCGTGCGCTGAGAGGTGAACGTCCAGGCCCCCGTGACGCGGGTGGTGACGGCCGTGACGGCCGACGGCCGGTACACGTCGGTCGCCAGTCGGTAGGCCGCCTTTGCCGCAGGAACCGGGATCCAGTCGGTCTCCGGCAGCCAGTCGCTCCGCCGGACCTGCTTGCCGTCCTGGTAGAGCGCCGTCTTGGCGGTCCGGAAGGCGGAGTAGCCGGAGTGCCCCTTTCCATCGGTGAACAGCGGGATCGAAGCGCGAATGCCGTCACCGGAGCGGAGGATGCCGGCCTCGCCCGACAGCGACGGGCCGAATACCGCCGTATTGAACCGGTCGGCGTAGCTCTTCCCGGCGGTGTAGGCCGTGGGGCCGCGGCTGTACGAAGTGTCCGGCTCCTGCCATGCGTTGAGCTGCTGGAACTCGAAGCCCCACCGGTCCCCGGACGTCTTGAGGTACTCGACCGACGTGCCGGGCAGGCTGTGACGAACACCGAGACCGCCGGTCCAGACGCGGTCCAGGTACGGGGTCGCGATCAGCGCTCCGAACCTGTTCCGCACCGAAGCACCGAGGCCGAGGGTGACCTTGGCCAGTTCCTTGACCGACGTCTTGCGGCTGAAGCCGGTGTAGACGGAGCCGGTGCGGGTGTACGGCACACGGTAGTTGACGACCGCGCCGACCGAGGCCGCGCGCTGCCAGACACCACTGATGTGCGCGATCAGGTCTCCGGCGGGCAGCTGGGGGCCGAGGTGTGCGGTACGCAGACCGCGGAAGTCCTCCAGCCACTGGGAGGCGGCGAAGCCCGTGGCCGTTGTAGGAGCCGTTGTAGCCGACGGATCCCCACCGCTGTACCGCTTCGGCGTCGGGCACGGTGACGCTGATCGGCTTGGCCTTGCGTGCGTCCAGCCGCACGGTGGTGTCCTTGGTGAGGTTGAGAATCGGCTGGGCGAGCCAGTCGGTCCCGGTGATCCGTCCTCCGGCCATGGTCAGCAGGGTGCTGTCCAGCGTGTAGTGGCCCCTGCGCAAATGCAGGGTGACCGTGCCGTCCGGGTCGTAGGGGAAGCCGTAGTAGTCCTGGTCCAGGCCGGAGAGGGACGTCGAATAGTCCCCGGTCGCTTTGCCGGAGCGCCCGGTGTGCCGGAGCGTCAGGCTGTATGACTCGTGCTCGCGGTCCACGGCCAGCGCGGTCCGCACCGACTGGCCGTCGCCAGTCGCCTGAAGCACCCCGGAGAAGACACCGGTCACGGCGCCCGCCCTGGTGTCCGCGGTGACGGTCGCCGTCGCGGTACCGCCCGCGGGCACGGTCAGGGTCGTCGGTTCGACGGTGAACAGGCTCGTGGGCTGAGGGCTGTTGTCCGGCGCGTACGTGGTGGCGGCCAGGTCCAGCCGGTCCGCCGCGGTGCCGTCGTTGCGGTAGGTGAGGGACTTGCGCAGCGGCTTGTCGTCGTCGTGCAGCCAGCGTTGGAGACCGAAGTCGAGCGCGCCGGGCTCGGCCACCGTGCTCTGCTCGACGGCTCGGGCGACGTCCAGCCGCCCCGTGCCCTGCTGGAACGGTGACAGGGGTGACGACGCCGCGTCGCCCCGAGCGGTGGCGGCGAGCACCGCCTTGATGCGCGCTCCGGACCAGGACGGGTGCTGCTGGGCCAGGACCGCGGCCGCGCCGGTCACGTGCGGGGTGGCCATCGAGGTGCCGGACAGCGATACGTAGCCGTCGACGACCGGGTCTCCGATCTGCCCGTGAGCCGACTTCGCCGCGACGATGCCGACGCCTGGTGCGGTCAGATCGGGCTTGAGCGCGCCGGCTGCCGCCGGCCCGCGGCTGGAGAATTGGGCGAGCCCGTTGGCCCGGTCCACCGCGCCCACGGTCAGCGCCGCGTCCGCGCTGCCCGGGGTCAGGACGCTCCGCTCACTGGGCCCGTTGTTCCCGGCCGCGATCACGAACAGCGTGCCGCGCTCGGCGACAGCGCGTTGACGGCCTTCTCCATCGGATCGGTCTGCGGTGAGTCCCCGCCGCCGAGGCTCATGTTGACGACCTTCGCTACCTCGTCGGTGGCCCACTGCATCCCGGCGATGATCCAGGACTCGTATCCCATGCCCCGTCGTTGAGGACCTTGCCGTCGAGCACGCGCGCGCCTGGTGCGACGCCCTTGTAGGTGCCCTCCGACTTCGCACCGGAGCCCGTGGCGATGGACGCGACGTGCGTGCCGTGCCCGAAGCGGTCGAGGCGGTCGGGGGTCCGCCTGCCAGGCCTTGGGCGCGCCGACCTGCGGCACGCTCCTGTCGATGGTGGCCCGTCGCTTGCCGTCCAGCCACAGAGTCTCGAGCCCTCCGACCGCGCGGCGGTCGCCCTCGTGCTTCTCATCGGTGAGGGCTTCCCACACGCTTCCCGCGTCCCTCCTACGGACGCTCGCGGTTTCGGCGTTGATGGCGGGCAGGGCGCGACCGACCTCGGCGGGGGAGTCCCGCAACTTCTTCTTGGCGGTGCCGCCCGCATCCCGATAGCCGACGATCAGCGGGAGTCGTGCCCGGCTCCCGTCGTCGTAGCCGGATGTGACGAGAGCGCGGACATCGAAGAGGCGCAGGTGGAGTCGGCCCGCGCGGATCAGGTCGACGGCGTCCCTGGGGATGACGTAGGTGTGTGCCCCGGAACGGTGGACGGACACACGAATGTCCTCCCGGCCCTTCGCAGGGCGGAACCCGGTGAGGGCGCCCCTCGGCATTCGTGGTGACCCGGTCGCCTGTGATCAGGGTCAACTGCTTCGGCGCGTCCGTACGGGCCCCGGCGGGGATCGCTGTTGACGGTGCGGCTTCAGCGGTGTCAGCCTCTCGCCCCCCGCCGACGGCACTGGCCCCGGAGGGCGCCACCAGCGCCGTCGTGGTCAGTGCCACAGCCAGCGATGCTCTGAGGAGTCCTTTCGTCGTCTTGCGCATGTCCCCTCCCAACCGGCGCTCCCCATCGAGCGCACAGCACGAACAGCGCGGCGCCTGACGGCCTCGTACCTCCCCGTTCGGGGCCCGGTTCCCTGCACCGCAGGTGTCCAGCGGCGGTGCCTGACACCGATGGCGAACAAGCTGCCGCCGAACACCGGACAGACGACCGCGACCAACGACCCGATCGGAGCGCATTACGCCAGTCCTTCAGACGGGATGCTATCGGCGGTTCGCGGGCAGACGGTGAGCAGTCGTCCAAGGACGTGCACGCCGCGATCCGACACGGCGGCCTCGGCCTCATCGCACGGGGCGCCCGGCTCCCCCTCCCCACGAGTTCTCCCGGAACCGGGCGCTCCCTTTGTGTGGTCTCGCGGCACTGCCATGACGCGAAGGCGGCGTGCGGCAGGGGCGCCCGGGTGCGTCGGCTGCCCTGCCTCGCTCGCCGAAGCCACCGGTCGGTTCTCCGCCGGTGTCGTCCTCTCCGTCGGCGCGGGCCGGGTTCTGGCCGATGGTCTCGGCCCAGGCGTCGATCTGCTTCCAGTCGCCGTAACGGCCGCCGAGCGCGCGGAACACCGAACGCCCCAGGAGGTCGTAGTGGCTGCGTTCCACGACACCGGCGAACAGATGGTAGCCGCGCGGTTCGAGGGGGGCGAGCACGTCGGTCGCCTGCCCGGGAGCGGCACGACGGGGGACGCGGGCCGCGCCCGGGGGGCTCTTCCTCAGACCCGCGTGGGGCCGGGTCCCTGGCGTTCTCTCGGTTTCCCGAGGGCACACTCCTGTGACGAGGGGCACCCGGAGAAGAACAAGTGACCAGCGGTGTGCGGCCGGGCGTTCTCCAGGTGCAGAAGCCGTGGTGGTGCGGGTGCCCGGGGACCTGGGCACCACACCGCGCACCTCAGGACAGGCGGCCGTGCCCGAACAGGCACGCGTCGGTCAGGGCCGACGCGCCCGTGGCGGAGTCGCCCTCACCTCGTTCTTCCTTCCGTCACCGAAGCCGATGCTGTCGGTCGGTGCCTGGGGCCGACCCCTCGGGAAGCCCGACCGACCGAGGGTCAGGGGCCCCACAGTCGGCAGGCGCTGCGCACAAGTCCCCTTTGGGGCGGATTCATGCACGGAAGGGCCCTTCATGCGGCTCTCTTCTGAAGTGACCATGAGAGGGCACATGTGAAGGTGGGAGGTGAGCATGAACCACGGACATGAGTGCGACCTCAGCCGCCTGGCGGCGGAGCTTCGAACTGAGGTGACGCATCACGCAAAGCGGCATAGAGGAGCCGCGCGGAGTGATTCCTTCTTCCACAACGGAGGGACGGCGCTCGCGCTCGCCGCCACGACCGCGGCCACCGTGGTTCCTGAGGGACACGGGCCGTGGGCGCGTGTCTCCGCAGGGGTGGCAACATTCTTGATCGCCTTGCTTCGGGCGCTGGACATCGGAAGCCGGTGGCGGTGGAACGTCAGCATGGAGTCCCGGTACGAAAGCATCGCCTACGAGATCGACGGCCTGTGCCTGCTCTCTCCGGGCAAGCGCGAAGCGGGGCTCGAGCATGCGTACGGCGAGTTGGCCAGGATCCGAGCCGCGGAGGCTTCGATCCCCGGCACGGGTACTCCAGCGGTAGCGGAGGGCGAGGCTTCCAACACGTCTGCTCTCTCCGGTCGGAGGAAGGAAATCCAGTCCTGACCCAGGCCGTCTGCACATCCACCGACTGGCCGTGCCGATGGCCGGGGTGGACGAACGACGGACCTATGGCCAGTCCGAACCTGAGGAGTCCAAAAGACGCGCTGGTACCGGTCACTGGAAACGTCCTACTGTCTCAGACGGAGGACTTGTTCCCCAGTCGTCCCGGCCCTCGGGCACGGCAACTCGTCGGCCCCGGTCGGCCGGAGACTCGGCCTCTTGGGACGGGACGGCGAACACCGGCCCCCGTCCTCGCGGCGTTTCAGGATGGGGTGGACTCCCGCACGCCCCGACCCGCTGAGGACGTTCCCGCGCGAGGGCTAGCGGCAGGGGAAGACGCAAGTTCTCGCGCAGGGCGGCCGTCGGCCCGGGCCCAGGGAGGCGGCCGCCTCTCCTGCTCACGGGCAGAGGGGTGTCCGCGCGATCAGCCTGCACGGACAGGTGGCCCGTTGCCCTCCCGCTTGCATCCGGCCACCACCACGATGGCAGCTTCATCACCGTGGTCCCCGGCGGGGCCGGCACGCGGGGCCTCCGTGGGCGGCTCCCGCGTCCACCCCGCCGCCAGGGGTGGGGAGGCAAGTCCAGCGTCGTCTCGGGCAGCCCCCGGCCCCGCGGCGTGTGCTGTTCTCTTAGACATCGATGAGGGAGTGCGCCATGCAGGGAGAGCAGAGTCCGCCTCCCTACATGACGCACGCGGTCATCGCCCGCCCAAAGTGCGACGGCCGCCGTTCCGAGAGCCATCGCGACCTCTTCGGAACGTCCCCGCAAGGTGGCGCCGCCGACGCGGGGAGCCCGGCGTCGTATCGGACGCGACGCCACCGGGTCGTGAAAACCATCGTTCCCACACTTTCGGCATAGCACGGGACGGACATGGTGGAACAGGGTGCTATGGCCCTTCTGTGGGCCATATGGCCCAGACCCTGACCCGGGCCGCTGAAGGGGCAGTGTTCGGGCGCGCGACTACGGGGGCACGGCGAGTCGGCCCGCGATTTCACGATCATGGCGAAGTTCAGTTCCTCACCCAGTGACGGGCCTCCCTGGACTGCAACTGGAAGAGAAGGGGAGGCACGTGGCCACGGTCGCCACGGTTGCCCGTCACCGAGGTGGTAGCGGCTCATGGCCCGGCGGAACTCGACTCGCAAGACGGCGACGGGCGCCGTCTCTCCGAGTGAAAACGTATCGTCCGGACCCGACGGCATGAGTACCCCAGACCCGTCGGAGGGTCGGGCCGAAGGGCTCCACGGTTCACGTCGCCGCTCGGACATCGCTCAGGACTCGATGGCCACGGCATAGCGGGACACACCTGTGGGATCGGGCGGTGGCACTTCTCCTGGGGGCTCGCCGGGCCGCACGCGCGGCATCGCACGTCCACGTTCAGTTCGACGGCGAACCGGCCCGGAGGGAGAGCGGCGTGTCGGTTCCGGGTCGCCGGACCAGTACCGCGCCACGACGGTGCGCCATCTGCTGATCGGCGGTCATCGGCGGCCGGTGCGCTCCGTGCGTCCCTCGGGCCCGGCGGCATACCGGATGGTCTCGCAGGCGTCGAGCATCACCAGACCTTCGACGATGAGGTCGTCCAGCTGCGGCAAGAAGGACCGGACGCGCTGTTCGTCGTCGACGATGACCACTGCGACGGGCAGGTCCTCGCTCAGTGACAACAGCCGGGTCGTGTGGATCAGCGACGAGGCGCCGAACCCCTCGATGCCGCGGAACACCGACGCCCCGGCGAGGCCGGCCTTGTGCGCCCTGTGCACGATCTCGGTATACAGCGGTCGGTGGTGCCAGCCGTCGTGCTCCCCGGTGAAGATCGTCACGCGCAGCGCGCGCCTGGTCAGTTTGGCCATGATCGCCTCCTCGACAGGATCTGCGTGTTGGCCATGCCGCGGCCCATACCGCCACCAAGACCGACGCGCGTTCCTGGGCGCGACGGCGGTGAGGGGGTCGGAGGACACGCGCTCCGTGGTCGCCGAGCGCGCCGAAGCCTTGGCCCGGCTGCCATGAGATCCGAATTCTGTGTGTGTGACGAGGCCGTTCCCTGGCGGGTCGAGCGCCCGGACCACCTCGGAAGCCACCGGTGCCACGTCGCGCGGAACACCGAGCACGACGACGTCCCGGTCGCGCAGATCCTTGAGGCGTCGCGCGAGCCGTCCCGCGGCCGCCCTGCGATCCTCGTCGAACATGAGCCGCCTCCCCGGCCTGCGCCGCGGCGGTCCGGGACACCGCCTCCGGGCCGCCGCGGTGAGTCATGGCTCTTTGCGGGGCCGTTGCTCTCGCTCTGCCACGGCTGCTCTCGCATTCCATTGGAGCGCGTTGGTGAGTGTCAGGGGAGGGGCTGTCGGTTCCGGCCGGGGGCCATCATGCCCTGCCGTCGTGGCCATAGGGGCACCGAGCAGCCGCGGGCCGGGGCCGGTTACGTGAGGCAGCGCTCAAGTGTCGGTGGTGATCGGTCCGGGGACGATGGTCGGCGCGGGGGCCCTTGCCGCCTTCGCCCCGGCCGGATGGCAGGTCGGACAGTGCTTTCCTCAGTCCCGCCCGCTGACGGTCGTACGAACCGCGTTCGGTACGTGCCCGCGCAGGGCGCGTGCCAGGAGAGCGGCCGTGACCAGGGGCCAGACCCACCACAGGCCCCCCGGTCCGCCGGGGCCGGTGCGGGGAGCGATGCGGCGCAGGCGGATCAGGCGGTACTCGGCTGTCGCTTCGGCCAGCTCCTCATCGGTCATCCTGCGAGGGCCGAGCCCCACGGTGTGGGCCGCGAATCCGCTCGCCACCAGTACGTCGCGCAGACCCGCGATCCGCTCTTGCGGGTCGGTGACCTCCTCGGCCCGCGCGGACCACCTGCCGTCGGGCAGCCAGACCTCGACCTCGGGGTGGGCCCTCACGTTGCGGTACCAGTCCGTTGCCGCGCTGAATCCGGCGGTGCAGTAGAGGTCCGGTGGGTGGCCGGGACGCCCGGACCCCTCCTCGGCGACTGCGTAGTCGACCGGTCTCCGGTGGGGTGCGCCGGATACGCGTCCGACGCGGGTGAGGACCATGATGTGGCCGATCACCGGTGGCCAGATGTTGATCCACGGCCCCCAGCCGAAGCGCCACATCAGGACCATGGCCTTGTTCATGTGGTGGAGGCGCCGGCGCGCCTGAGCGCGAGCGGTCACGGCGATTCACTCCTCCCGTGTCCCTCTCGAAGTCAAGCCGTCACGTGGGTGTTCGGAACGGCCCGGCGGGACGGGCGGGGACGAGCACGTACTTGCCGGTGAGGTGTCCCTGCCCGAGGCTCGTGTGGGCCCGGGCTGCCTGGTCCAGGGGCAGGGCCGTGGCCGGCGGCGGAGTGATTTCGCCGGCTTCGAGCAGGTGCAACAGTCGACCCAAGTCCTCGCTGTACCAGTCGGGGTGGAGATCGCGGAGTGCCGCGATCCGATAGATCGTCACCTGCCTGCGCCCCGGAAGTGCGGCGGCCGCGAAGACCGCGGCCCCGACCAGGTAGAAGCCGAGGGCGCGGGGGAGGCTTCGCCGTCCGTGGGAGAGCGCCGAGTGATGACCGAACAGGATCAGCCGCCCGCCCGGGCGCAACGACCGGAGCGAGTCCCATGCCGTACGGCCGCCGATGCCGTCGAGGACGACGTCCACACCACCACCGGTCTGCGCGCGCACCCGGGCGGGCACGTTCCCACGCGTGTGGTCCAGAGCCGTCGCGCCGAGTTCGGCGACGCGCGCGACGCCTTCGCCCGCGGCCGTGCCGTACATCTCCAAGCCGTCGCGCAACCCCAGCTGCAGCGCGGCGGTGCCGACCGCACCGGCGGCCCCCTGGACCAGGACGCGCTCGCCCTTCGCCGCGTCGGCGGCACGGTACAGGAGCTGATGTGCCGTCACGTAACTGAGGACGAGGCCGACGGCCTGGAGCGGGTCGATATCCGCAGGCACGCGCACCAGGCTGCGAGCGGGCAGGCAGACGTAGTCGGCATAGGCGCCGTACACCGTCAGAGCCGCCACCTGCTGCCCGACTGTCCAGTCCATGACCCCCGGGCCGATGGCGTCGACCGTGCCGACCAGGTCGTAGCCGGGGGTGAAGGGCGGCCTCGGGCCGCCTGGGTAGACGCCCTCCCGTAGCAGTACGTCGGTGAAGTTGACCTCCGCCGCGGCGACGGCCACCCGTACCTCGCCGAACCCGGGCTCCGGCAGCGTCTCCTCCACCAGGCGGAGCGTGCGTGGTCCGCCGAAGCGCGGGACGACGATCCGCCGGTTCGTCTCTTCTCCTGTCCGCGGCGCGGAACCGGACCGACGAGGCCGCAGACGCACCATCACCACACCGCCGTGAGCGACCCCGGCCCGGGGGCGCCGTTGCCGGTAGACCGTCAGAGCGGCCCGGGCCTCCTGCGGCAGCAGGGCGCTGTCCAGTACCTCGGCGGTCGCGTCGACCGTGCGTCCGCGCAGCCGCAGTCGCACCGGGGCGGCCGGACGTAGGCTGCGCCACCAGTTCTCCCGCCGGGCGTCTTCGACGAGAACCTGGATGTCCTCGCCATCGGCCGAGCGGCAGTAGCGGACGGGGAGCGTGTGCACGCGTGCGGTCTCGGGATCCGTGTAGGTGAGCAGTAGTCGTGTGCGGCTGAGCGGCCAGTGCGCGCTGGAACGCAGTGCGGTGCGGACGGCGGCGCGGGACAGTTCCGTGCGCAGCGCACGGAAGGAGCGGAAAGCGCTGTCTGCCATGGCTGATGTACTCCCTTCCTCCCGGTCACTCTCAGCCTTGCGGGTCCGTCGGGTCGCTGTCCTGGGGCCAAGGCGCCTCCTACTGGCGACAGATGGGTACGGACCCGTCGGCCCGTGTGCCGTGTGGGTCCGCACGTCGATGCCGCCCCGGGGACTGGCTGCCCGTGGGGGGCGGGGACCCGAGCCAGCGAGTCCGTCTCCGCCGAAGGGAGAGGCCGTGACGGCTGCGGTTCTCGGGAAGCGCGCTGTCCTAGGCGCCGCCGTCAGCCGGCCGCGCGGCCCCATTGCGGTCCCAGCTGGTCCCACTCCTGCCCCCATCGCTCGGTGGCCTGGTGCTCGACGCGCAGTCGCGCCAGGCGCCCGCCCGCGAGGAACACCAGGCAGGTGACCGAAGCGGTGCCGGCGCCGGTCACCACCACACGCGTGGTGCCGTCCGTACGGCTGATGGGGGCGGAGACCAGACGGCCGTGCGGGTCTGCCCAGAGAGTCAGCTCCGTGCCCTTCTTGGTGCCGGGCCGCACGGATGCGCTCCCTTGGCGGAGCGTGCCGCCGTCATCGGCCCAGCGCACCCGCGCCCGTACGCGGTCGAACTCGGCGCCGGTGTTCGCGTCGCGTGCACCGGTAGGCGCCGTCTCCGACAGGACGGCGTGGACCGGCTGCCGCCCGGAGCGCTGCCGCTCGACGGCGTCCTCCATGGCGTGTGCGCCCACGAGGCCGACTGCGGTGCCTGCGCCCAAGCCGACAAGCCACGCGAACAGGAAGATCCAGGCCTCCACCACATCGCTGCGGCGGCGCAGCGGGTTGTTCCGCCACCGCCAGCCCGGGCTCCTCGCACCTCGAAACGTCCGCATCGATCCCACACCACCCCGGTCCATCGCGCGACACCCACCGGTTCTCCGGCCTGTCGCTCCTCACTCGTGCGCGACGACGGCGACGGGACAGCTCACCTGGTGAATGGCCATGTGCGTGACGTGGCCGGTATGGCTTCCCAGGTGTCCGTGCCGGATCTCACGACCCAGGACGAGGAGCCCCGCGTACCGCGCGGCACGGGACACCGCGGGGACCGGGCGGCCGTACTCCGCCGTCGCGTGGACAGCGACCTGGGGGTACTTGTCCTTCCACGGTTCGAGTACGGACTCAAGGACCCACTCGGCGTCGCGCTCGGTCGGCACGTGCCCCTGTTCGTCGGTGCCGCCGCGCGTGTTCGGCAGCCGCCAGGCGTACAGGACGTGCAGCGGTGCGGCGCGGTGGCGGGCCGCCTCGAAGGCGAAGGTGAGCAGTTCGTCGCAGGCGTGGCGCAGGTCGAGTGCGACCACCACCGGTCGGTACGGGTTCCCGGCCGAGGCTTCGCGGTCGCCGTTGAGCACGTGCTCGTCCACGGCGTCGAACCCGGCCCGCACGAGTACGACGGGAGTGCGCGCGCGAGCCACCACCGCCATGGCCACGGACCCGGCCAGGAGCCCGCCGAGACCCCCGAAGCCCTGATTGCCGAGCACCAGCAGCTCCGCCGCCTCTGCCTCGGCCAGCAGCGCCGGTACCGGTGGCCTGCGGATCTGCTCGGCGGACACCGAGACCTGCGGGTGATCCTCGTCGAGCCGGTCCACGGCGGAGCGCAGGATCCGGCGCGCCCAGAACCGGGGAGCCGCCAACTCGGGCAGGCTCACCGGTTCGTCGTCGCCCGGCAGCCCCTCCCAGGCGTGCACCACGCGTAGCGGAAGACCGCGACGCAGCGCTTCCCGAGCCGCCCAGTCCGCGGCCGCGACACTCTCACCTGAGCCGTCCAGACCCACCACGATCGGCTGGAGCATCGACCTCACCTCCCTGTGCTGCAAGCGTCGCGCGGTGCGCGTGGCGGGGACACGGGCGCACCGGCCTCCGGAAGGGACCGTTCGGCCCCTGCTTGCCGCCGGGCGCGGACGCCGACGCTGGGGACATGAAGGAACGGACACGCATCGCCGTGGTGGGCGTCGGCAACGAGTACCGGCACGACGACGGGCTCGGCCCGGCGGTCGTCGCACGGATCCTGAAACGCAGCACGGCGCGGCCGCTTCCGCCCGGGACGACGCTCGACACCTGTGACGGCGAGCCCGGTCGGCTCATCACCTTGTGGGAAGGTGCCGATCTCGCGGTGATCCTGGATGCCGCGCACGCGCATCCCGGAACTCCCGGCCGCGTGCACCGCATCGAGCTGGACGCCCAACGGCTCGCGCAGCCCTCGGCCGCAGGTTCGCACGGGCTGGGGCTCGGTGAAGCCGTCGAACTCGCCCGCGTGCTGGGCAGGTTGCCCGGCCGCCTCGTCGTGTTCGCGGTCGAGGGATCCGACAACTCGCTGGGCACAGGCCTGTCTCCCGCGGTCGCGGCCACCGTCGGGCCGCTCGCCGAGTCCGTCGAGCGGGAGATCGTACGACACCGCGACGCCGCGGCCCGGGGCGCACCGTGAACCGTGTGACGCGCGGCTTCGTGGTCCACGGGACCGTGCAGGGCGTGGGCTTCCGGCCGTTCGTGCACCGGATCGCCGGGGAGCTCCGGCTGACGGGCTGGGTCGCGAACGTGGACGGCCACGTCGAGGGGGTGGTCGCGGGACCTGAGGACGCCGTCGTGGAGTTCGGACGGCGGCTGCGCGCGGACGCGCCGGTGCTCGCGCGCGTACGCGACGTCGTGTGGACGACGTCGGACGCCGCCGGTCCGCCGCGTTCCGCGGGAAGCGACGACGCGGCGAGGTCGAAGGCCTTCACGGTCCGCCGCAGCGGGCCCCTGCGGCGCGGCGCCCCCGCTCCACGAGAAATCCCGCCCGACGCGGCGATCTGCGCGGCCTGTCTGCGCGAGTTGTGGTCCCCGGACGACCGCCGGTACCGGTACCCGTTCGTCAACTGCACCGACTGCGGGCCGAGGGCCACCATCATCGAGGACCTGCCCTACGACCGGATCCGCACCACCATGCGCCGGTTCCCGATGTGTGCCGACTGCGCTGCGGAGTACGCCGATCCCCGTGACCGCCGCTTCCACGCCGAGCCCGTGGCCTGCCCGGTGTGCGGGCCGACGCTCGCCTGGGGCGATCTGCGCGGCGAGCGGGCTCTGAAGGCCGCCGTGGGTGTCGTCGCCGACGGGGGGATCGTCGCCGTGAAGGGGCTGGGCGGATACCAGCTGGTGTGCGACGCGACGGACTCGGCCGCCGTGGCCGAGTTGCGGCGGCGCAAGCGCAGGCCGGTGAAGCCGTTCGCCGTGATGGTGCGCGATGAGCGGACGGCCGGGCGACTGGCCCGGCTGAACAGCACGGAGCGGGCGTTGCTGACCTCGCCCGCGCGGCCCTTGGTGCTGCTGCGGCCCCGGACCGTGCGCGGCGGGGGAGCATCGCCCGTCGCGGAGGGCGTACACCCGGCGCCCAGTTCCAGCAGCGGGACGACGGGGCCAGGGCCGTCGGCCGTCACCGGACGCCTCGGCCTCTTCCTGCCCACGACAGGGCTGCACCACCTCCTGGTCCAAGAGCTGGACCGGCCCCTCGTCGTCACCAGTGGCAACCTCTCCGACGAGCCGATCGTCATCGACGACGCCGAGGCCCGACGCGCTCTCGCCTCCGTGGCCGACGGCTTCCTCACCCACGACCGGCCGATCCGCGCCCGCTACGACGACTCCGTGGTCCTCGCCGCCGGGCGCCTTCCGCTCACCCTGCGCCGTGCCCGTGGCCTGGCCCCCGCACCGCTGCCCCTCGCACCCAAGGCGCCCGTGCCGATCGCGGGCACCGGAGCGCAGCTCAAGCACACCGTGACGCTCGCCGGGGGAGATCGGGCCCACCTCGGTCCGCACCATGGCGACTTGGCGGACGCGGCCACGTTCGAGGCCTTCGAGGGCGGGTACGCCGACCTGTGCCGCCTCACCGGCATCACCCCGTGCGTTCTCGCGCACGACCTGCACCCCGGCTACCTGTCCACCCAGTGGGCACTCGCCCAGCCGCTGCGACACCTGCCCGTACAGCATCATCACGCACATGTGGCGGCGTGCGCCGCCGAACACGGGCTTCGCGGGCCGTTCCTCGGCGTCGCCTACGACGGGCTCGGCCTCGGCGATGACGGAACGCTGTGGGGCGGCGAAATCCTGGTGGCCGACCTGCGGAGCCACCGGCGCGTGGGACGGTTCGCGACCGCGCCGCTGCCCGGCGGCGACGCGGCCGTGCGCCACCCGTACCGCATGGCGCTCGGGTACCTCTTCGGGGCCGAGCCGCTCGGTTCGCCCTCTCCTGCCGAAGCCGCCGGCGCGTTCCTCGGCCGCATCGATCCCCGGCAGGCCGACCTGGTCCGTGCCATGGTCGCGCGCGGAGTCAACAGCCCCCGCGCCTCCAGTGCCGGACGGCTCTTCGACACCGTGGCAAGCCTCCTCGGGCTCGTCGACACCAACAGCTACGAAGGGGAAGCAGCCGCCGCTCTGGAAGCGGTGGCCGGGCAGGAGCACGCCGTGCCCCTGCGCCACCGCGTCGTGCGCGTGGGGGACCTATGGGTGTACGACTGCGCGACGACCCTCGGTGACCTGCTGGAACGCCAGGCGAGCGGCGAACCCGTGTCGCGGCTCGCCGCAGCCTTCCACCTCGCCCTCGCGGCCGCCACCGCCGACCTGGTGGCCAGGGCCGTCGAGGCGGGCGCGCCGCGCACGGTGTGCCTGGGGGGCGGCTGCTTCGCCAATGTCCTGCTGCTCACCCACGTGCGCAGACGACTGCGCGCCCTGGGCCTTCGCGTGCTGGTGGGCAGCGACGTGCCCGTCGGCGACGGCGGCATCAGCTACGGCCAGGCGGCGGTCGCCGCCGCACGCCTCGCCCACGAGCGGAAGGGGAGGTGAGCCGCAGTGTGCCTGGGGATTCCCGGCCGCGTGCTCGACCTGTACGACGACGCCGGACTGCGCATGGCGACCGTCGACTTCGGTGGCGTGCGGCGCGAGGCGTGCCTGAGCTACACGCCGGGCGCCGCCGTCGGCAGCTATGTGATCGTGCACGTCGGCTTCGCGATCGCCGAGGTCGACGAGGCGGAGGCGCACCGCACGCTGGAGGTGCTGCGGTCGATGGCCGCCGCGGTCGAGGGCGAACTCGGCGAACCGCTGCCCTGAGGGCCGTTCGGCCCGCCCGCCGGCCCCGCCCGGCCCCGGCTCCTGCCCGCCCGGCCACTGCGCCGCACGTCTGCGGAGCTGGACGCTGAAGACGTCAACCGACCGAACAGAGGCGCGAGGTAGGCCATGACCGGCAGCACCGCATCCCGTTCTCCCGCTCCACGTACCACCGTCGACGGCTCCACGCACGCCCTGCTCGCCGACGGCACCACCGTCCGCATCCGGTGCGCGCGGCCGGAAGACCACGACGCGGTGCTGCGCCTGTACGAGGCGATGTCCCCGGAGTACCTGCGGTTCAGGTTCTTCGTGGCCAGCTCGCGCTCGGCCGCGCAGGCCGCGGCCCGCGTGCGCAGGTGCGCCGCGTCGGGTGGCCCGGGGGCCGAGAGGGCTGCCCGTGCCGACTATCGCGTGCTCCTCGCCGAGTACGAGGGCCGCCTGATCGGGATCACCGAGTACGAGATCACGGAGGCGGATGCCGCGACGCCCGGCCAGGTCACCGCCGAGATCGCGTTGGCCGTCGCGGACGAATGGCACCACCGGGGCGTGGGCACCCTGTTGCTGGAGCACCTGGTGTCCGCAGCCCGTGCCGAGGGGATCACGGCGTTCACCGCGGACGCGCTCGCCGAGAACCACGAAGTGCTGAAGGTGTTCGCCGACCTTGGGCTGAGCACCGCGCGCCGCTTCGAGGGCGGGGAGGTGCGGTGCGTCGTCCGACTCGACCGGACGGACGCCTATCTGACCGCGGTCGAGGCCCGCGGCAGCACTGCCGACGTGGCGAGTCTGCGGCCCCTGCTGCGCCCGGAGTCGGTCGTGGTCGTCGGAGCCGGCAGCAAGCCGGGTTCGGTGGGCCGGGCCGTGCTGCGCAATGTGCGCACCGGCGGTTTCCAGGGCCGGGTGTTCGTGGTCCACCCGCGCGCGCTCATGGTCCTCGGCGTCCATGCCTACCCCAGCGTGGGTTCGTTGCCCCAGGTCCCGGACCTGGCCATCCTCGCCGTACCCGCGAACCGCGTCCCGGAGGTCGCCCAGGAGTGCGGCAAGTTCGGCGTACGCGCCCTGCTCACCGTCTCCTCCGGCCTCGACGCCGCCCAGGCGCGGTCCCTGCTGGACACCTGCCGCGTCCACGGCATGCGCCTGGTCGGCCCCAACTGCCTGGGCCTTGCCAATACCGAGGCGGACATCGCCCTCGACGCCACCTTCGCCGCCGCGCATCCCGCGCCCGGCACGGCAGGAGTGGCCGTGCAGTCCGGCGGCGTGGGCATCGCGCTGCTCAGCGGCCTCGCCCGGCTCGGCGTCGGCGTGTCCAGCTTCGTCTCGCTGGGCGACAAGTACGACGTGAGCGGCAACGACCTGCTGCAGTGGTGGGAGGACGACGGAACCACCGACCTGGCGTTGCTCCACCTGGAGTCGTTCGGCAACCCCCGGGCCTTCTCCCGCACCGCACGACGCGTGACCCGCAAGTTGCCCATCCTGACCGTCGACGCCGGCCGCACCGAGGCGGGCCGCACCGCCGCCGCGTCACACACCGCCGCGGCCGCCACCCACACCATGACGCGCCGTGCGCTGTTCGCCCAGGCTGGGATCACCGCCACCGACTCCGTCTCCGAACTCCTCGAAGCGGCAGCCTTGTTGCACGCCCAGCCGCTGCCTGCGGGGCGCCGCGTCGCGGTGGTCACCAACGCGGGCGGCGCCGGCGTTCTGGCCGCCGACGCGTGCGCCGAGGCCGGCCTCGCCCTGCCGCCGCTCGGCGCCCGTCTGATCGACGACGTGCTGGACGTGCTCCCCGCCGGGGCGGCCGCCACCAACCCTGTCGACACCACCGCCGCCGTGAGCGAAGCGCAGCTGCGTGCCTGCGTCGACCGCATCGCGGACAGCGGGTGCGTCGACGCGATCCTGGTGGCGCTCGTGCCCACCGCGGTCGCCGCGGCGACCGGCGACGTCCTGGTCCGGTCCCTCACCCACGCCCCGGACCGGCGTCGTGACAAGACGGTCGCCGCGGTGCTCATCGACCAGGAGCAGCCGGTACGCCTCCTGTCCACCGCCACCTCCACCGCCACCGTCCCCGCGTACGCGGAGCCGCAGGGGGCCGCCCGCGCCCTGGCCCACGCGGTCGAGCGCGGCCGGTGGCTGGCCCGCCCGCCCGGCACCACGCCCGACCTCACAGACGTGGACGCGCCCCGCGCCCACGCGGCCGTCGAGGCCTACCTCGACCGGCACCCCGAAGGCGGCTGGCTCGACCCGGCCGAGTGCGCCGAACTCCTGGACTGCTACGGCATCCCCCAACTGCCCTGGGCCTGGGCCGAGACCGAGGACGACGCGGTCCTGGCCGCCGAACGGCTCAAGGGGCCGGGCGGCCTCGTGGTCCTCAAGGCGCACTGGCCGGGCCTGCTGCACAAGGCGGAGCAGCACGCGCTCCACCTCGACCTGCGCGGCGACTCCCAGGTCCGCGCCGCCTTCCGGGACCTGGAGACCCGCTTCGGGCACCTGATGACCGGCGTCGTCGTCCAGCCGCTCGCCGCACGCGGCACCGAACTGTTCGCCGGCGTCGTCCAGGACGAGATCTTCGGGCCGCTGGTGCTCTTCGGTCTCGGCGGCACCGCCACCGAGGTGCTCGCCGACCACGCCGCCCGGCTCGCCCCGCTCACCGACCACGACGTGCACGACCTGATCACCGCGCCGCGCTGCGCCCCGCTGCTCTTCGGGCGCGGCGGTGGCGGTCCGGTGGACCTCGAAGGCCTGGAGCACCTGCTGCTGCGGCTCTCGCGGCTCGCGAGCGACCTGCCGCAGCTCGCCGAGGCCGACCTCAACCCGGTCCTGGCGCGGCCCGAGCGGGTCACCGCCCTGGACGCGCGGATCCGGCTCCTGCCGCGTCACTCCGACGACCCCTACCTGCGACAACTACGACGACTCCGCTGAATCCGAGCGGTGCGCCGAGGAGGCGAACGTATATGAAGCACAGCAAGGTCGGCTCGGTCATGACGCGTGACGTCGTCACCGCCGCGTACGACACTCCGTTCAAGGAAGTGGCCCGGCTCCTGACCGGCCACGGCATCAGCGGCCTGCCGGTGGTCGACGGCGACGGACAGGTCATCGGCGTGCTCTCCGAGACCGACCTCATGATCCGGCAGGCGGAGAGCGAGGACCCGTACGCGCCCGCCCGTGCCGTCCGCTGGCGCAAGCTGCTGCCGGGTGCGCGCAGGCGCGAGGCCAAGGCCCACGCGCGCACGGCGGGACAGCTCATGTCACAGCCCGCCCTCACGGTGTACGCCGACGGCACCATCGCCGAGGCCGCCCGCACCATGGCCAGGCACCGCGTGGAACGGCTCCCGGTCGTGGACGACGAGGACCGGCTCGTCGGCATCGTCACCCGCCGCGACCTCCTCCAGGTCTTCCTGCGGCCCGATGACGAGATCCGCCGGGAGATCGTCGAAGAGGTCCTGGTGAACACGCTCTGGCTGGCCCCGCAGACCGTGGACGTGGAGGTCCTCGACGGCGTGGCGACCCTGTGCGGGCAGCTGGAGCGGCGCAGCGAGGTGCCCGTCGCCGTGCGCATGACCCAGCAGATCGACGGTGTCGTCGCCGTCGTCGACAAGCTCATTTACCGCTTCGACGACTCCCATCTGCGGCCCAGCGACGAGGCCCTCAAGGGCGTCGCCGACGACTGGCTGCGCAAGCTGTGAGGGTGGTGCCGCGATGACATCGACAGTCCTCGTCGCCTACGGATCGACGTACGGATCGACCGCCGAACTGGCCCGCACGGTCGGTGACGAGCTCCGCAAGGCCGGTCTGCTCGTCGAGGTGCGGTCCGCCGACGCAGTACGGGATCTGACGCCGTACACCGCGGTGGTCCTCGGCGGCGCCCTCTACGCCGGGCGGTGGCAGCGCGACGCCCGCCGTTTCGCGCACCGCCACCGGCGGGCCCTGGCCCGGCTCCCGCTGTGGCTGTTCAGCAGCGGTCCGCTGGACTCCTCAGCTTCGGAGCGCGAGATTCCGCCGCCGCCTCCGATAGGTCGCCTGGCGCGCCGACTCGACGTCCGCGGCCACGTGACGTTCGGCGGGTGCCTCGACGAGCGGGCCGACGGCTGGGTCGCGCGGAGGATCGTCGCTTCCGGCAAGGGCGGCGACTTCCGCGACTTCGAGGCGGTGAAGACCTGGGCGGACGGCGTCGCGCGAGAGCTCCTGTCGCTGACGTCCCGCACGGGGTGACCGGAGCCCGGGGCGGGGCCCGCCAGGCCCTCGGGCCGACTCCCGTCGGAGCCCCGTCCGGGGCCCGAGCGGCATCTGTTCCGTTCTGCGTTCCGGCAGGACGCCGGACACGCACGGCACGTCCGGCAGTAGAGCGAAGACGCGAAGCCCGGCACGAGGAGGACTCCATGGACGTCATTCGAGCCACGGCAGTGATCGACCGGACCGGCCTCGCCGCCTTGGTCACCGCGCTGGTGGCGGACGGCCGTACCGTCGTGGGCCCCACGGTCCGCGACGGCGCGATCGTCCTCGACGCCCTGGAGTCCGCCGACGCGCTTCCGTTCGGCTGGGGGGTCGAACTCGGCGCAGGGCGCTACCGGTTGGTCCGCCGCAAGGACGGCGCGGCTTTCGCGCACAGTGTTGGACCGCAGTCGTGGAAGGCGTTCCTGCACCCGCAGCGCGAGCAGTTGTGGAGCGCCCGGCGCGGACTCGACGGCACGCCGCGGTACACCGTGGCGCACCGTGACGCACCTGCCTACGCGTTCCTCGGCGTGCGGCCCTGCGACCTGCGTGCCATCGCCATTCAGGACCGCGTCCTGGCAGGCGGTCGCTCCCCGGACGTGTGCTATCAGGAGCGCCGGAGGGGGGCGTTGCTGATAGCCGCGGAATGCACCGAACCGGGCGCGACCTGCTTCTGCGTCTCCACCGGCGGAGGCCCGGCAGCCGATGCGGGCTTCGACCTCGCGCTCACCGAAGTCGTCGACGACGACGGTCACCGCTTCTTCGTCCGGGTGGGAAGCGAGCACGGCGCGCGCGTGCTCGCCGCGGTTCCGCACCGAGAAGCGGACCTGACGACCGAGTCCGTGGCCCGGGGAGCTGTCGATGCCGCCCGCGAACGGATGGGCCGGTCCCTGCCGCCCGTCGACCTGAAGGCCCTGATGGGCGCGAGCATGGACGCCGAGCGCTGGGACGACGTCGCGTCCCGCTGCCTGACGTGTGCCAACTGCACCATGGTGTGCCCCACGTGCTTCTGCACCACCACCGAGGAGGTCACCGATCTCACCGGGGACCACACCGAGCGGTGGCAGCGCTGGGACTCCTGCTTCGACCTCGACTTCTCCCGCCTCCACGGTGGGCCGGTGCGGGCCTCGGGCCGCAGCCGCTACCGCCAGTGGCTCACGCACAAGCTCTCCACCTGGCACGGCCAGTTCGGCACCGGCGGCTGCGTGGGCTGCGGGCGGTGCGTCGCCTGGTGCCCGGCCGGCATCGACATCACTGAGGAGGCCGCCGCCCTTGCCGCCGCACACGAGGCGAGGGCCACCGGGGACGCCCCGACCGCGCACAGCGACGGAAGGGCACGGCCATGAACGACACCACCACGGCCCCGGTCCGCTGGACGCGGGCACCGAGCACGGACCACCTCGCCCGGCTCACGAGCGTCGCCCATGAGGTCGCCATCCCGCAGGAAACCAGCCTGCTCGGCTTGTACGCCCCCACCGTCGGCGGTGCGCCATGACCACGCAGAACGCCCCCACCCGGCACCGCGCACCGGCGGCGGCGCGCGCCGAACCGCGCCTGCCCGTGCCCCATCGCGTGGTCGCCCGCTGGCACGAGACACCCGATGCGGTGACGCTCCGCCTCGACCCCGTCGACGTGGCTCTCCCGGACTTCGTGCCCGGCCAGTTCGCGATGGTGCACTGCTTCGGTCGCGGTGAGATCCCCCTGTCGGTGAGTTCCATCCCCGCCACCGGAGGCCTCGCCCACACCGTGCGTGCCGTGGGTGCCGTCTCCGCCGGGCTGTGCGCCTCCCGGGTCGGGGACGTCCTGGGACTGCGCGGCCCGTACGGCACCGGCTGGGAACTGGAGCGGGCGCTGGGGCAGGACGTGGTCGTGGTCGCGGGCGGCATCGGGCTCGCCCCGCTGCGCCCGCTGATCCGCGACGCGGTCGCCGCGCCGCGCCGCTACGGCCGCGTCAACGTCCTCATCGGCGCCCGGACCCCGGCCGACCTGCTGGCCAAGTACGAGACGCGCCGGTGGCCGACCGCGTACACCGGCGTCACGGTCGACCGTGCGGAGTCCGCATGGGCCGGTGAGGTCGGCCTGGTCACCCGCCTCCTGGACCGCGCGCGGTACGTCCCGGAGCGGTCCTGGGCCTTCGTCTGCGGCCCCGAACCTATGATCCGCGCCACCGCCCGCGACCTGGTCCACCGCGGAGTCGCCGCCGACCGCATCCGTGTGTCCCTGGAACGCAACATGCGCTGCGCCACCGGGACCTGCGGCCACTGCCAGCTCGGCCCGCTGCTGCTGTGCCGGGACGGCGCGGTCGTCGACTGGGACCGGGCCGAACCGCTGCTGTCGATACGGGAGCTGTGATGTCCACCTCCGCTCCGCCCGCCACGCCCACGCTCGCCGTGTTCAAGCTGGCCTCCTGCGACGGCTGCCAGCTCACCCTCCTGGACTGCGAGGACGAGCTCCTCGGCCTCGCCGGACAGGTGGAGATCGCCCACTTCCTGGAGGCCTCCAGCGCGGTCCGCCCCGGACCGTACGACGTGGCCCTCGTCGAGGGCTCGGTCACCACCGCCGAGGACGCCGCCCGCGTACGGCGCATCAGGGCCGGGTCCCGGTACCTGGTCACCATCGGCGCCTGCGCGACGGCGGGCGGCATCCAGGCGCTGCGGAACCTCGCCGACGTCGAGGAGTTCGCTCGCATCGTGTACGCCCGGCCCGACTACCTCGACACCCTCGCCACCTCCACCCCGGTGTCCGCACACGTGGACGTCGACTTCGAACTCCGCGGCTGTCCCGTCGACCGCCGCCAGCTCCTGGAGGTCCTCACCGCCCACCTCACCGGACGCAAGCCCGACATCCCCGACCACAGCGTGTGCTTCGCGTGCAAGCGACGCGGCGCCGTCTGCGTCACCGTGGCCCACGGCACCCCTTGTTTGGGCCCGGTCACCCATGCGGGCTGCGGCGCCGTCTGCCCGGCATACGGGCGCGGCTGTTTCGGCTGCTTCGGCCCCTCCGGCTCGGCGAACCTGCCCGCGCTGGTGTCCCGGCTGCGCCGCGACGGCCTCGACGAGAAGGCCGTCGAGCGCCTCCTGCACACCTTCAACGCCCCCGCCTTCGACGCCCTCGGAGAGGAGCGACGGCCGTGACCCACCGAGGATCCCGTGTGCTGCACGTCGGCTCCCTCTCCCGGGTCGAGGGCGAGGGCGCCCTCCGGCTGCGTGTCCACGACGGCGAAGTGACCGAGGCGCATCTGAACATCTACGAACCACCGCGCTTCTTCGAGGCGCTGCTGCGCGGCCGCGCCCACACCGAGCCACCCGACATCACCGCGCGCGTCTGCGGGATCTGCCCCGTCGCCTACCAGATGAGCGCCTGTGCGGCCATCGAGGACGCCTGCGGCATCGACATCCCGCCCGGGATCCGCGCGCTGCGCCGCCTGCTGTACTGCGCGGAGTGGATCGAGAGCCAGACCCTGCACATCTACTTGCTGCACGCCCCCGACTTCCTCGGCTGCGACGGTGCGATCGACCTCGCCCGCACCCGGCGTACGGATGTCGAGCGCGGCCTGCGCCTGAAGCAGACGGGCAACGCCCTCCTCGAACTGCTCGGCGGACGAGCCGTCCACCCCGTGAACATCCGCCTCGGCGGCTTCCACCGCGCGCCGCCCCCCGGTGAACTGCGGCCGCTGGCGGAGCGGTTGCGGCGGGCTCTGGAAGACGCCTGGGAGACCGTGCGGTGGGTGGCGGGCTTCGACTTCCCCGATGCCGAGGTGGACGCCGACTTCCTGGCGTTGGCGGCCCCGGGAACGTACGCCGTCGAGTCGGGGACACCAGCCGTCCTGCGCACCGACGGCACGCTCACCACTTTCCCCGTGTACGACTTCCCGCTGCGCGTCCGTGAGGAGCAGGTGCCGCACTCCACCGCCCTGCACGCCCGGCTCGACGGACGCCGCCATCTCACGGGCTCCCTGGCCCGGTTCGCGATCAGCGGCCGGTGGCTGTCCCGCACGGCGACTCAGGCGGTCCGGGAGGCCGGACTCGGCGACCCGTATGACGGGGGAGTCTGCCGCAACCCCTACCGCTCGATCCTGGTCAGGGCCGTGGAGGTGGTGTACGCCGTCGACGAGGCGCTGCGGATCATCGAGACGTACGAGCCGCCGGAGCGTCCCTACGTCGAGGTCCCGCCCACCGCCCGCACCGGACACGGCGCGACCGAGGCGCCGCGCGGACTGCTCTACCACCGGTACGCCCTCGACGCCGACGGCACCGTCACCGACGCGCTGCTCGTGCCGCCGACCGCGCAGAACCAGGGAGCGATCGAGGACGACCTGCGCCGCACCGCGTCCCGGGCGCTCGCCGCACGGGACACGACCGACGAGGAGCTGACGGACCTGTGCGAGCGGACGATCCGCAACCACGACCCGTGCATCTCCTGCGCCACCCACTTCCTGGACCTGACCGTCGTCCGTACCACTGGAGGCTCCGATGACTGACGCACCGCGCACCGACCCGCCGCCTGTCCACCACGCGTACCGCGTGAGCGACGTGATGACCCACACGACCATCGCCATCGGCCGTGACGCCTCCTTCAAAGAGATCGTGGAACTCATCGAGCAGTGGAAGATCAGTGCCCTGCCGGTCCTGGAGGGCGAAGGCCGCGTCATAGGCGTCGTGTCCGAAGCGGATCTGCTGCCCAAGGAGGAGCTCCGCGACGCCGACCCCACCCGCTACGACGTCCTGCGCCGCCTGTCCGACATGGCCAAGGCCGGCGCGGTCACTGCCGCCGAGCTGATGTCGAGCCCGGCCGTCACCGTCCACGCCGACGCCACCCTCGCCGAAGCCGCCCGGATCATGGCCCGGCGCCGCGTCAAGCGACTGCCCGTCGTCGACGGCTCCGGCCTGCTGCAAGGCGTGGTGAGCCGCAGCGACCTGCTCAAGGTCTTCCTGCGCGAGGACGAGGAGATCGCCGAGGAGATCCGCAGCAGCGTCCTCGCCCCGCTGCCGTTCTCGGCTGGGGTCGAGGTCCGCGTGCAACAGGGCGTCGTCACGCTCGGCGGCACCCTTCGGGACAAGGCGCTCGTCCCCGTCCTCGCCCGGGCCGCCCGCGCGGTCGAAGGCGTCGTCGACATCCGCCTCGACCTGTCCCACCCCGTGAGCGAGCCGTGAAGTACCTCGACGAGTACCGCGACCCGGCGCTGGCGCGCCGCCTCCTGGACGAGCTGCGCCGCGTCGCCACCCGCCCCTGGCGGATCATGGAGGTGTGCGGCGGGCAGACGCACACCCTCGTCCGCCAGGGCATCGACGAACTGCTGCCCGCGGGCATCCGCATGATCCACGGACCCGGCTGCCCGGTCTGCGTCACCCCGCTGGAGATTCTCGACCGGGCGATGGCACTCGCCGCGCGCCCCGAGGTGATCCTCACCAGCTTCGGAGACATGCTGCGCGTGCCCGGCACGACGACGGACCTGCTGTCGCTGCGGGCGCGCGGCGCGGACGTACGCGTGGTGTACACGCCCACGGACGCGGTCCGCACCGCTGCCGCGCACCCGGACCGCCACGTCGTCTTCCTGGCCGTCGGGTTCGAGACCACCGCTCCCGCCAACGCCATGGCCGTCCTGCACGCCGAGCGCCTGGGCCTGGACAACTTCTCGCTGCTGGTCAGCCACGTCCTCGTACCGCCCGCGATGACCACGCTCCTCACCTCCGACGACTGCGAGGTCGAGGCGTTCCTCGCCGCAGGACACGTGTGCGCCGTCATGGGTTGGCACGCCTACGAACCGATCGCCGCCACCCACCGCGTGCCGATCGTGGTCACCGGCTTCGAACCCCTCGACCTCATCGAAGGCATCCTCATGGCGGTGTGCCAGCTGGAGTCCGGCCGGCACGAGGTGGAGAACCAGTACGCGCGCGCCGTACGCCGCACCGGCAACGCCGCGGCGCAGGACGTGCTGCGCCGTGTCTTCCGCATCACCGACCGGGCCTGGCGCGGCATCGGCACGCTGCCCGCCAGCGGCCTCGACCTCGCCCCGCGCTACGCCCACTTCGACGCCACCCGCCGCTTCGACCTCACCGACTTGCACTCCATCGAGGACCCCGAATGCGTCGCGGGAGCGATCCTCACAGGCGCCCTGTTGCCCACGCAATGCCCGGCGTACGGGGTGCGTTGCACACCGCGTACGCCGTTGGGCGCACCAATGGTGTCGGCGGAGGGAACATGCGCGGCGTTCCATGCGGCAGGCCGCCCCCGCGTCCTCGCCCCCAATCCGGCCGCACCGAGTGAAGAGAGCCCCGCATGAGCCTTGACTGCCCCGTCCCGTACCAGGAATCCGAACGGCTGCTGCTCGGCCACGGCGCGGGCGGAAAGCTCACTGCCGAACTCCTCAACGCCTTGGTGCTTCCCGTGGTGGCGGAACACACCGGTGGCCCCTTGGAGGACGCGTCCCCCATCCCCACCCAGCCTCAACTGATGATGTCCACCGACGCGTTCGTGGTCAGCCCGCTCACCTTCCCAGGAGGTGACATCGGTGCTCTCGCCGTCCACGGCACGGTCAACGACCTCGCGATGCGCGGAGCGCTGCCGCTCGCACTGAGTTGCGCGGTGATCGCGGAGGAGGGCCTGCCCCTCGCCGACCTGAGGGCCGCCCTGAGCTCCCTGGGCAGGGCCGCCCGTGCCGTGCCGGTGCCCGTCATCACGGGAGACACCAAAGTGGTCGGCCGAGGCGCCGCCGACAAACTGTTCCTCACCACCACCGGGGTGGGCCGCCGCATCGCGGGCCTCACTCCGTCCGCGGCCCGCGCCCGCCCGGGCGACGCGATCCTGCTGTCCGGCCCCATCGGCCTGCACGGCACGGCAGTCCTGTCCACCCGCGAAGGCCTCGGCTTCGAGTCCGACATCGCCTCCGACACCCGCCCCCTGCACCATCTCGTCGCGGCGCTCGGCCCGTTCGGCCCCGGCCTCCACACCCTCCGCGACCCGACCCGAGGCGGCCTCGCCGCCGCCCTCAACGAGATCGCCCTTGACGCGAAGGTGTCGATCGAGATCGACGAGCGTGCCGTGCCGGTCCCCGAACCGGTCGCAGCTGCCTGTGACATGCTCGGCCTCGACCCCCTGACGGTCGCCAATGAGGGCTGCCTGGTGGCCTTCGTCGCCCCCAGCGTCGCGGAAGGGGCCTTGGCCGCGCTCCGTGCCTGCTCCGAGGGGGCGTCTGCGACCCGGATCGGTACTGTGACGGACGGGCCTCCCGGCCGCGTTACCCTGCGCACGCTGGTCGGCGCCCGCCGCGTTGTGGACATGCCCCTCGGTGAGCAACTGCCGCGCATCTGCTGAGAGGTTGCAGGCGAGGCCGCAGAGGACCGCGCTTTGCGCGCGGGCCGCTACGGCCGGGCAGTGTGGACATGCGGCGCTACCGGTCGGACCTCCCGCCCATCGAGGAGCTGAGACTGCGTACACCGGTCACGCGCGGCGCGGAGAACACCGACGTGGAGGGCAGGCTCACGACGGCCGTCACTTCCTTCTGCCCGATGGAAGCGGAATACAGGTGAACAACGGGCACGACCTGCCAGGAAACCTTCGAGGCCCGGGCCGAGGGAGACCACGCTCCGGCGGAGCGGCCTTCGACAACGAAGGCAGGCCCCCTCGCCCGTGCCAGGCCCTCAGCCGGCCGCCCGCCCCCACCCGGGGCCGACCCGCTCCCACTCCTTGCCCCAACGCGCCGTCGCCCAGCGTTGCACCCCCAGGCGCACCGCCCGCCCACCGTTGAAGACCAGCAGAAAGCTGACCGAGGCGAGGCCGACACCGGCCAGCGCGCCCTTCCTGGTGGCCTCTTCCCGGCTCGTGGGAGCGGACACCAGCCGGTTGCTCCGATCCGTCCACACCGCCAGTGTGGAGCCCTCGTTGGCCCCGGGCCGTGCGGGCGCGGTGGCCACGTGGTGGGTCCCGTCGACATCGGTCCAGCGCACCCGTACGCGCACGAACCGGGACTCGGAACCGGTGTTCCCGTCGCCCGCGCCGATCAGCGCGTCCTCCAGAAGCACCGCATGGACCAGCCGACGTCCCTGCCTCTCCTGCTCCGCGAGCCGTTCGACCGCGTGTGCACCACCGACGCCGACGGCTGTCCCTCCGACCGTCGCGGCCGCCCACACGACCACGACGACCCACGCCTCCACCACGTCGCTGCGCCGTCGCAACGCATTGCGCCGCCACCGCCAGCAAGGGACCCGTTCACCTTCGAACTTCTGCATCGGCCACACCACCCCACGGACACTCCACGTCTGAGCTCTGTGAGGACCGTCCCACCGCAGTCGTTGAAGCCGGAAGGGACTGCTGGCCCAGAGAAAGAGCCCGGTCAGGGGCACATCGTGCGTTCGAGTGGGTTCCGAACGGGGAAGCGCCTGTGCCGCCGTGCACGGCCGCACAGGCCCGAGGTCGAGAGGTGGGCCTCCCCGGCCACCCCGACCGGCATGGCCAGCGGTTGCCCGTCCGGGTCTGCCGCGCAGCAGCCCGGACGTCTTGTAAGGGGGAGGGACAGCGCGGCGGCGGGAAATCCCAGTGGATCCAAGAGTCCGGGAAACGCGGCGTCCTTCCCGCCTGGCTGGCAGCGCCTTACGTGCCGGGCTGGAAGGCTTCTCGTCCGTCTCAGGCATCAACGGTTGCGGGTGGGCATGGAGGCTCATGTGGGAGCTCCTGCACCCGAAGAGACCGGCCCAGGTGGCACCTTTGGACAGTCGGCCGAGGCGGGCACGGAGCGTGACGATCGCAGTGCCCTGCGGCGACGCCGACGTGGCGCCGCCGAGCGAGGGAGGTCGCCGTACGCGCTACGGGATCCTCGGAGTCGGCAGTCCGGGTACTGCCGATCAGGTCCGCCCCGGTCCGGCTCGGGACTCCCGTGCGGACCGCGGAGGCCGCTGGTGGACCGGGAGAACGCGCCAGCCCATTCGAGGAGCTGTACGGCGTTCTCCTCCTCCCGGGCTTCCGGAGGCCGTGCTGGCGCCTCGGGCCGAGAGGAGGAGGTGGAGCCGACACGGGTACATGTGCCCGTGCTGTGCGCCCACATGGAACGAGTCACACGTACCCGCAGCTCAACAGGCGTAGGGACGTTAACCCGCCGGGTCCCTGCGGTTCAGGCTGAGTTGACCCTTTGCGGGGCTCTGACCTGGCCCTTCGGTAGCTCCGGAGCGCTTTCCGGCGAAGGAGGACTTCCGGCCTCTACCTGGGACTTCCTGAGAGTTCCTGTGGGGGTGTGCACGCGATGTGCACGCGTTCTGCTCTCGATCCTGCGGCAAGGGTGCACGCGAGGTGGTTGTTCGGCCGTCGAGTGGTACAACAGGTGGCTCGAGATGAGTGACGGTTGCGATGAATGAGACGCCTGTGGCTGGCGAGGAGACTGCCTGCAAGGAGAGCCCTTCCATCGACACCTGGATCCGGCCGACGTGCGCTCTTGTCGTGGCGGGGGTCGCTGCATACGCCTCGTACGTGCATCAGCGGGTCTTCGCTCTGCAGGGGGGAGCGGACGCGGTCAGTGCCTCCTTGTGGCCTCTGTCGGTTGACGGCCTGTTGCTTCTGGCGACGGCAGGCCTGCTGAGGCCCTCTACGACTGTCACACGTCGAGCGCGCAGCGCGGTGTGGTCGGCCTTCATGCTGGGGATCGCGGTCTCGCTGGCCGCGAACATCGCGGCTGCTCCGGCCCTGGAGTGGCAGCCTGTGCTGGTCGCTGGATGGCCTCCGGTCGCGCTGCTGCTGGCGGTGGAGCTGCTGATCCACCGCCCCAGTGTCCCGGTAGACGGCAAGGCTGGGCCCATGGAGAAGAGCGTCTCCACAGACAGTGAGCGGATGGACGAGGACGAGGATCCGCTGCTGGTGAAGGCGCAGGTGCTGGATGCCCGACATCGGGAGGCGCATCAGCGTCCTGTGTCCGCAGAGACCCTGCGCAAGGAACTACGCGTCGGCGCGGCTCGTTCCAGGCGCTTGGCCGCTCTGGTGCGGTGGAGTCAGAGCGGCGGCGTACATCATGGTGGGGCTAGGGCCTGTCGTCAAATGTCACGCCCACATCAGGAGTGACGCGAGGGTGACTGCTGCGTTGTAGGACTCGGTGGTCTTGTCGTACCGGGTGGCGATGCCACGCCACTGCTTCAGGCGGTTGAAGCACCGTTCCACGATGTTGCGGTGCTTGTAGATCACGCGGTCGAAGGCTGGCGGGCGGCCTCCGCGGCTGCCTCGTCGGGCCCGGTTGCGGATCTGATCGGCCCGTTCGGGAATCGTGTGGGCGATGCCCTTGCGGCGGAGCCAGGTGCGGATCTCCTTCGAGCTGTAGCCCTTGTCGCCCAGGACGTGATCGGGCCGGACCCGGGGCCGCCCCGGTCCGATCCGGGGCACCCCGATCGCCTCCATCACGGTGGTGAACCGGGTGCAGTCGTTGGTGTTGCCGCCCGTCACGACGAAAGCGAGCGGACGGCCTCGCCCGTCACAAGCCAGGTGGATTTTGCTGGTCAGACCGCCTCGGGACCGGCCAAGGGCCGGGTCACGGAGCCCCCTTTTCGAGCCCCGGCCGCATGCTGGTGAGCCCGCACGACGGTGGAGTCGACCGGCACCAGCCACTCGACATCGCCCGCCGCGTCGGCCTTAGCCTGAGCGGCCCTCAGCATCCGGTCGAATGTTCCATCCGCCGCCCACCTGCGGAAACGCGTATGCAGCGTCGCCCACGGACCATAGCGCTCGGGCACGTCCCGCCAGGCCGTCCCTGTCCGGAACTTCCACACGATCCCGTTCAGGACCCTGCGGTCGTCCAGCCGCTTGCGCCCTCGCAACGACTCCGGCAGCAGCGGCCGGACGAACTCCCACTCGGCGTCCGACAGTTCATGGCGACGTATCACGACACCATGATCCACCAACAGTGATCATTTGAAGACACTGCCTAGTACTGCAACGGTGCTTGCTGTGATTGGTGGCCAGTTCGGTCGTTGGTGTGGTTATGGGTGGAGACCTTGCTGATGTCAGGTTGTGGGCGGGTGAGCTGGAGGTGGTGCATGAGCGGTTCGTGCATCGGTTCAGCCGGGAAGAGCCGCGTCAGTCGGCGCTGGCGTATCTGCGGGGGCTGGTTGCTCCGCTGGAGCGTAAGAACGGCTGGACGCTGGCGGAGGAGGCTGGGCATAGCGGTCCCGATCGCGTCCACCGGCCGCTGAACCGCATCGAGTGGGATGCCGACGAGGTCCTGGACGACGTTCGTGACTACGTCGTCGAACACCTCGGAGACGAAGGCGCCGTTCTGATCGTTGATGACACCGGCTTCCTCAAGAAGGGCATCCGCTCGGCCGGGGTCCAGCGGCAGTACTCCGGCACCGCGGGACGCACCGAGAACTCCCAGATCGGCGTGTTTCTCGCCTACGCCACCGGCCAAGGACGCACGTTGATCGACCGTCGCCTCTATCTGCCCACCTCCTGGACGGACGACCGCGAACGCTGCCGCCGGGCCGACGTCGGCGACGACGTCGCCTTCGAGACGAAGGTGGCCATGGCCAAGGCGATGGTCCACCGCGTGATTGCGGACCGGGTTCCGTTTCGGTGGGTGACCGCGGATGCCGCCTACGGCTTTTCCAAGGGCTGGCGTTTTGAGCTGGAGCAGGCCGATGTCTTCCACGTCATGGCTACCACCCGGCACGACACCGTCGTCACCCGCTGGGCGATCGACCACCCCGTCCACGACCTGTTCACCGGGCTCCCCCGCCAGAAGTGGAAGCGCCGGTCGTGCGGCAGCGGGGCTCACGGCCTGCGGATCTACGACTGGGCACGCGTCGAGGCCAGGCCCTGGCACCGGCCCGATCGCCGCCACTGGGTCCTCGCGCGCCGCAGCGTCAGCCGGCCTGGAGAGCTCTCCTACTACGTCGCCTACTGCCCCGCCGGGACCACCCTCGACGGCCTGATCCGCATCGCGGGCAGCAGATGGGCGATCGAGGAATGCTTCCAGAGCGCGAAGCAGGAGTGCGGCCTGGACGACTACCAGGTCCGCCGCTACCCCGGCTGGCACCGCCACATGACCCTGGCCATGGCCGCCCACGCCACCTTGACCGTCATCCGGGCCCGCGGACTCGACACGGACAAAGCAGAAACGGATCCTCCGACCTCATCCACCTCAGCCTCGCCGAGATCAGACGCCTGACCTACCGCCTCACCCACCGCCGGCCCGTACCCATCGAGTGCATCCTGCACTGGTCCCGCTGGCGCCGGAAAAGGCAGTACCAAGCCCGCCGCAGCCACTACAAACGACGCGGCCACACTTCACCAGAAACTGCCCACCCGTCACAGCAAAGACCGTTGCAGTACTATAGCTGCGGCCGCAACGGCAGTTCGGGTCGCCCGGCAGCCGGCCCACGGCAGGGTTTCACGGTCCGCGCGGCCGCTCGATTCACGGCGCCAGCCGGAGCATTCGGATGGGGATGCGCTGCGGAGCATGTAGAGCGGCTCCGTGATCCACAACGTGGTCACCCTTCAGCAACAGCACCGCCACGCATTCGCGTCCTGCTCCAGTAGCTGGCACCCCGGTCGCAACCGTGGTCGGCCACGTCCTCGGGGGATCACCGCGAACGGGCGACGGGCTGGAGTCCTGTGCCTCCAAGACCCCGTGACGCCTGAGGAGCGGGTTCCAGTCGGCAGACCGCAGCCCTTCATACCTACGGTGGCGGGCTTGGGCGATATGTCAGTGTGATGCGAGGAGGTCGTTGAGTTGGTCGACGGCGGGGCTGCCGCGAAAGGCGGAGAATCGCCCCGCATATGTGCGGGCGATCTGCGGTGAAGCGCATCTGTGCAGCGCGAGTATCCGGCGGGCGGTGTCAGCGGCGGCCTCGACCTGGCCGAGTGCGAGGTGGGCGTCGACGACGTATATGAGCTCGGGGATTGCCATGGGGTGCCACTGTGCGAGGGTGAGCCTGTTGAGTAGTGGGGTGAAGTGCTGCAAGGCCTTGCGCGGGCGGCCCAGGTGGACCTCGGTGATCCCGGCGCATGCGGTCAGCCAGTCCTCACCGGTAGAGGGAGGCAGGAACCTGGACTCCCCGGGTTCGGTACGGGAGATCAGGAGGTCGGCCTGGTGTAGTGCCCAGGCGCTGGCGGGGCCGTCCCCGAGCATGGCGTGCGCGCGGGCGGCAACCAGGTGCAGCAGCAGCGCGAGCGTCTGACGAGGGTGTGGCAGTGTGCTGAGGATTGTCTCGACTAGAACGAGGACGCTCGCAGGTGCCTTGTCGAGCAGGTGGCTGTAGGCAACGCCATTGAGACCAGCGGCGGAAATCTGGGGCTGTCCGGCTACCGCTGCTGCCCGGCTAGCGCTCAGGAAGTAGCGTTCTGCGGCGGCGTTCCTCCCCAGGCTGATGCTGGCCCTTCCACACACGAGAGCTGTGCGGCTTGCGAGCAGGAGAAGGCGGGCCGGGGGGCTGTGGCCGTTTGTCGTGTGGGAGAGAAACGCTGTGAGGAGGGCGAGGTCGTTGCGGGCGGCTGTGGACAGCATCGCCGGCCGCGCTTTCGAGGACATGGCCTCCAGCGCGCTCATGCGCGCATGAAGTTCTGCGAGGACGTTGGGCGGGACCTCGCGGGCCTGGGGAAGGGGCAGCGGGGGAGGGCTGGTCACGGCCGCGCGCCAGCTCTGGGCCAACGCGGACACGAGAGGACCGGTGACGGCGAGGTAGGAGCGTTCCTGGACGTCACCGGTCTGCAGATTTTCGTCCTGCAGTGAGGCAAGAGCGCTGTCGTATGTCCACGGGCGGTCTACCAGAGCGGCGTCCCCGGTGGCCAGGTGCAGCCAGTGCGGCCAGCCAAGGCGGAACACCGCGCTGGGGGAGACCCCGTGGATGTGTGCGATGGCCAGCTGCGCCGACTGCTCCGGTACCGTCCTGCCGGATTCCCAGCGTGAGACCTTTTCCCGGCGAGCTGCCATAGCCCCGAAGCCCAGCTTCGCGTGGGTTTCGGCGACCAGGCGGGCGTAGGCGGGGTGGGAGAGGCTGAGCAAGGAACGTGCCTGCGCTAAGGGATGCTGTGCCATCAGGGTATGTCTCGCCTTCTGGGAACAAGCCTCGATGGGGCAGCTTGGGGCGCGTAGGCCCCAAAGCTGTCGTAGGCCCTCGGCAGCAAGAGCTGCGTCGGTCGGTACCCGGTCGAGCCGGGCCGGGTGGGGTCTCCCGTGCGCCCCAGGGGGAGCACGGTCTCGTTGCGCTGCTGGTCCATCGCTAGGGGCCTGGGGCCCGCCGGCGTCCGGTCTATGCCGCGGCAGGCTGAGGGAGCATCAGCGGCTGGCCTTCTGTGGCCAGGAGTGGGCACCTCGGAGGAACCCGTGATCGCTCCGGGGTCTTTTCGCCCCTCGAGAGCCGTCAGTCATGACCGCTGCGGGATTTGATGCCCCTTTGGCCGTGAGAGGAGGGCGGTCCGGGATCCGGTATCGGCGGTTCTACCGTGGTGCTGCCTCCTTGTCTGCTCGCCCGTCGGCGTTCCGAATCACATTTGCCTCATGAAGGTGCGCTTCTCCGCGGTCCAGAGCCGGTCTCCAGGAGGGGAGGCGCCCCCGGCTCGGCGAGGCCTTGGCGGGTGAGGTCCGGTAGGTGTGCCCTGCGGCGGCCTGCCCCCTGGAGGTGCGGCGCGGGCCGCACGCTCGCCTGCCCGGCCTGGGAAGCGTCCGTCGAGGCAACGATTCCCCTTCACCTGCTGGTCCTCAAGGGGCGAGGGTGTGACTTAGGTGTGCCTCACTTCCCGTCAGCAGGTGACTTACGAAGGAAGGTTGAGTTATATGAATGCACCACTACTATGGAGTAACGTCGGTGTACGAACATCCAGACTCGACCCAGCATCCGCTGAAGGCTGCACGCAAGTCCCTGGGGCTCTCCCAGCTCGCCTACGCCCGGCTCATCGCACAGGAGCTCACGGCGGAGCTCGGCTTCACCCCTCCAGTCAAGGACCACCACCAGGTGCTGCGCTGGGAGTTGGGAAGGGTCCCGCGGGGCATTGTCCAGCGGGCCATCGCCCGCATCCACGCCATACCCGCGGAGGCCGTGCAACGGCACGGCTGGCCGGACTTCCTCCATCTCGCCCTCAGCGATCGCAGTCTGCTCGACGAGCCGTGGACTCCCTGCGGTGCCATCAACACCCTCAGAAGCACTGCGTGGCGAATCAGCATCCCGCACATGCTGGCCGAGGTGCCCGGAGCCGCTCTTCGGCGCCACGTCCGGGCCGCGCTCACTGCTCTGCGCCACCCGCAGCCGATACCTGCCCGCAGCCAGGGCCCTCTCATCAACCTCGAAATGCTGCCGCACATCGAGACTCGGATCGAAGCACTGGAACTCCAGGAAGCCCTGTCCCCCTCGACCCCGGCGGCCCTGTACTACGAAGCCGCCACCGAGCACCAACTGGTCACCCACCACCTCACACGCAGCGCATACGACAATAAGACCGCGGTCTGGCTCCTCAGGCTGGCGGCGCGCACGGCCGCCCTGTGCGGATGGCTGAGCATCTGCGTAGGTGAGTACGCCGCCGCGGCGAACCACTACCTCGCCGCCCTCCGGGCCGCCGCAGCTGCGGGGGCCCGGAGGCAGGCCGTGAGCTGCATGGCCGAACTGGCCTTCATCCAAACCGAAGTGGGTGACCCCAAGGATGCGCTGCTCCTGGTCCGCGCCGCGCGCTCGGCCGGGGCACGCCTCTCGCCGCGCCGCCGAGCGGTGTTGTATGCACGTGAGGCTGATGCCCTGGCCCGCCTCAGGGAGCGTGACGCGCTCCACGCTTTGGAAAGGGCCGAGCGGACCCTGGCCGCAGCGTCCTTTGACGAGTTGGAAGTAACCCTTCTCAACATCGATGCCGACTGGCTGACGCAGCGCGCGGGACGTACGCGCCTTCACTTGGGCCAGTACAAACGCGCCCTGCGGCACTTCGCCGCGTCCCTCGAAGCAGGCTCCCTGGCGAGCATGAACACCATGCACTCCCCTAAGACGAGTGCGCGGCTGCTGCACCCTGTCGACGCGCAACTGGCCCTCGGAGAGGTCGACTGTGCCGTTCAGACCGCGCATAGAGCCATCGCCATCGCCGGCGCCTTGCCACCGGCTCTTGCGCACCAGTATCACCAACGCTTCGCCGCGCACCGCACCCAGCCGGCGGCAAGAGATCTCCTCGGTCTCCTTCGGGATCACCAAACCTGGAAATCCGCTGGTAGCCACTGATCTGCGCAAGGCAGGTCCGGACCTGTCTGGCGGGTCGGTCCTGAATCCCGCCGCCCGAAACTTCACGAATGCGGATACCAGGACTTCCTGTCTGGCCCGCAGAGACCATCGGGCACTCCCGAGGCACGCGCTCACGCCTTGAACTCCCTGGCGTCTGACGGTTTCATCATTACTGCTTCCCCGGAAGGCGAGAGACCGGAAAGGAGGGCACGGCGAACGGTCGGCAGTACACACCTCAAACCCGCCTGCAGGGCTGGAAATCCATGCCTCTGTGATGCCCTGAAGGCGCAGGGTGCCGCATGGTCTGCCCCATGCCTCCCGTATGAATGCCGGAGGTGAATCTGAGCGTCTGCAGACCTGCCCCTGGGAGCCGCCTCCTCTACCCAAGGGCAGGTCGTGCGCACCCTTGTTGTCGAGTTCCCGTGTGATAGCCAGGACGTGTTGTCATTATCGCCGCAATTCAATCGTGCTGGCACTGCCGCCGAGGCGGCAGCCTCCTCAAGAGGGAGTGAACCATGACGCCAAACCCAGTTGTCAGGCTCGGAGCCGCAGGCGCGGCAGCCGGGCAGAAGGAAGCGACCACGTGACGCCCTCCGCGGTGATCGCCGGGCTCGGCGCCTGGCTGCCGCCTCGCATTGTGACCAACGCCGAGCTGGCCGCTGAACTGGAGACCAGCAATGAATGGATCCACAGCCGCACCGGCATCGTGCAGCGTTGTGTGGCCCTGGACGGACAGGCCACGTCAGACCTGGCGGTCCAGGCTGGCCAGAGGGCGCTCGCCTCGGCCTGCCGCTCTGCTGTAGACGCCGTTATCGTTGCCACGACCACAGGGGACCAGCGGTGCCCTGCCACAGCGCCGCTGGTAGCTGACCGCCTGGGGCTGGGGACGGTGGCAGCCTTTGATGTGGCGGCCGTGTGCACGGGGTTCTTGTACGGGCTCGGCGTGGGGGCCGGAATGATTGCCTCCCGCACCGCACGCAGTGTCCTGGTCATCGGTGCTGAGAAGTTCTCGAGCATGCTCGACCTGAAGGACCGCACGACACGGCCGATCTTCGGTGACGGTGCGGGAGCCGTCGTCCTCACGTCGGGGCTGCCGATGGACCCCGGAGCTCTCGGGCCGGTGGGTCTCTTCAGCGACGGGTCGCGAAGTCATCTGATCCGGGTGCCCTCGGGTGGTTCACGCGATCCCTTCCAGCCCGTTCTTCATGAGGGATTCGACCCCTACTTCCGGATGTCAGGCCCCGCCGTCTTCCAGGAAGCAATCGAAAGAATGACAGAATGCGCGCTCGCGGCGGCGCGGCAGATGGGCTGGAACCTTAAGGACGTTGATCTGCTGGTTCCCCATCAGGCCAACCTGCGCATCCTCCATGCCGTGACAGCTCGGATGGGGCTGGCACAGGAACGCTGCGTCGTTCACGTGGACCGGGCGGGAAACACCGCTGCCGCATCGATCCCGCTCGCCCTGGCGGATGCAGTCGGTAGAGGAATCCTGAAGGAAGGCCACCGCGTCGTGATGACTGCGTTCGGCGGAGGGCTGACTTGGGGAGCGTGCGCCGTCCGCTGGCCTTCGCTGACACCTGGATAGCGAGCCGCACATCCTCGTCTGCAGAACCCGTACGGCCCGTCCATCTCGCGCGGAATCGCCTCGGGCTGCCATCGAGCCGAGCGTATTCCCTCACCCGCAGGGAGCCCCCTCTTGGTATCGATCATTCCTCCCGCCCGCAACGACGTGTCTGCCCTTTTGACGCAGACGCTTGTGGAAGTCGGCGTGGACAGAGAAGCAATCACGGAATCAGCCACCTTTGACGACCTGGAACTGGACTCGCTCGACCGGGTCGAAATCGGTATACGCATCAAGCAGCACCTGGGAGTGGACCTCAAACCCAAAGAGATGTCGGACATCCGGTCCGTCGGCGAGATCCTCGCAGTCATCTACCGCAAAATGGCGCTCGGATGAACCGGCGGGTCGTGATCACAGGGGTGGGTGCGGTAACCGCGCTCGGCGTAGGAGCAGACGTCCTGCACGCACGGGCCGTCCAGGGTGAGAGCGCGCTGCACAAGGGGCTGGGCCGGTGCCTGGAATTCGATCCTGTCCGCACCCTGTCGCGCCGTGAGGTAAAACGCATGGACCGCTTCTGCCAGTTCGCGGTCGCTGCTGCCCAGGAGGCCCTTGAGCAAGCAGGCTGGACATATTCCCTGCCCTGCGCGGCCGAGCGGATCGCTTGCGTGGTGGGCTGCGGCGTGGGGGGCATGACGACGCTTGAGTCACAGGCCGATCTCTCCCGCAGGTACGACTCCTCTGTCGTCTCCCCCCTCCTCGTCCCGATGGTCATGGCAAATGCTGCGGCGGCCCAGGTGTCAATCCGCTTCGGCTTCCTAGGCGAGTCCTACAGCATCACCTCGGCCTGCGCATCGGGGGCCCAAGCTATCGGTTCAGGCCTGCGGTTGATCCGCTCTGGCGAGGCCGATGCCGCGGTGGTCGGTGGCACGGAGGCCGCAGCGGTCCCGCTCATCCAGGCGGCGTTCCTGAATGCCGGCGCCTTGTCACCCAGCGGCACGTCCGTGCCGTTCGACCGAGACCGAGACGGCTTCCTCCTCGGGGAAGGCGGCGCGATCCTGGTCCTGGAAGAGGCGGCGGTCGCCGCCGACCGCGGTGCCGGGGTCCTTGCTGAACTCCTGGGATATGGCGGGACCAGCGACGCCTTCCACATCACGGCACCGGAACCGGCGGGCAACCGGGCGGCAACGGCGACCGCGCGTGCACTGGCCGACGCAGCCGTGGCTCCCGAGGAGATCGACTACGTCAACGCCCATGGGACCGGCACCCTGATCAACGACAGTACCGAAGCCGCAGGCCTGCACCAGGTTCTGGGCGACCAGCTCTACGACGTCCCGATCTCCTCGACGAAGTCCTCGGTCGGCCATCTGCTGGGCGCGGCCGGGGCCGTGGAAGCAGTCGCCACTGTCCAGGCGCTGCGGCACCGCCTGGCTCCCCCCACCGTCGGTCTGCGCCACCCCGATCCCCAGCTGGGGCCGCTGGATCACGTCAGGACTGCCCGCCGCCTCACCGGACGACGCGGCCACGACCAGGGCCTGACCGCCCTCTCCACGTCCTTCGGCTTCGGCGGGCACAACGCGGTCCTGGTCCTGGGCACCCAGCGGCCCGGCCCCGCACCAGCGGGCCGAGCGCCCTATCCCGCCACTGCTCCCGAGGTGGGGGAGGCCCGGTGAACCTGCACGGGCGCAGATATCTGGTCACCGGAGTCCTCAGCGAGGCCTCGATCGCCTGGCATGTCGCCGTGGCCCTCCAGAAGGCCGGGGCCGACATCCTCCTCACCGGGTTCGGCCGCGCCCGGCGGCTGACCGAACTGGCGGCCGCCGCGCTGCCCGTCCCCTGCGACGTCCTGGAACTGGACGCCGCCCAGGAGAGCCACTTCGCGGAACTCGCCGCCGAAGTGGACCGGCGATGGCCCGCACTGGACGGGGTCGTGCACGCCATAGCCAGCGCCCCCACCGACGCCCTAGACGGGCACTTCCTGGCCACCTCCGCCGCCAGCGCGGAATCGGCACTCCGCATCAGCGCACTGTCCCTGCACGCGCTCACCACCGCGTTCGTCCCGATGATGCGCCGCAGCACCACTGGAGGGAGTGTCGTGGGCATCGACTTCGATGCCTCGGTCAGCTGGCCGGGGTACGACTGGATGGGCGTAGCCAAGGCCGCCCTGGAGTCCATCTGCCGGTACCTGGCCCTCTATCTCGGACCCGCAGGGATCCGGGCCAACCTGGTGGCAGCCGGGCCGGTGGACACCGTCTCAGGCCGCAGGGTCAGTGCCTTCTCCGCACTCGACCAGCGATGGAGCCAGGAGGCACCGCTCGGGTGGGACAGCTCGTCAGCGGACGCGGTGACGGGGCCCGTTCTCTTCCTGCTCTCCGATCTCGCCCGCGGCGTCACCGGAGAGGTTCTCCACGCCGACGGCGGCTTCCACTCCACCCGGATTGGCGTGCCTGACGACGTGCGCCGGACTGCCGAAATGCCCAGGCCCACCGATGAACCAACCGCCCCCCTACGGGCAGCGGAAGGAGAGCTGACATGACAAACACCGGAGCACGGACCACGACGGCCAACGCCCGGCCAAAGCCGCCGAAATCTGCCGACGTGCCTCTCGCGCCCTCTGCACTGGACCTCAGCCGGCTGACCACGGCAACCACCATCGCACGCCATCTGACGCACAAAATGGCTCTGGAGAACGTCTTCACCACATCGACGACCGTGTCCCGGGGACGCTACTTCGGTAGAGCCCAACTGCCCCGCCTGCACAGGTACTACAACGACACCGGAACCAACCACTACGACATGCTGCTCCTGGGCGAGGCAGCACGCCAGACCATCGAGGCCATGGCCCATCAGCTGCTGTACGTCCCAGAGCGCAGCCAATTCGTCATCACCGAGCTGAACCTGCAGTTGCTCTCGCCTGAGGCCTGCCGGATAGGCGCTGCCCCGGCCGATCTCGTGGTGGAGCTCAACCCCGGGCGGATCCGACGCCGCAGCGACGGAACGGTCCGTGCCGTCGAAGGAGAGGCGTGGTGCTGGATCGACGGCACCGCAACGGCGCATCTGACCGGCGGACTGTCCTGTTGGGATGCCGAGGCCTACCAGACACTGCGCCAGAACAGCCACCACCGCATGCAACAAGAGCCTGAGCGCACCGGAGAGCGACCGTCGGCAGCCGACCCCGCGGATGTAGGACGCCGTGACGCCCGCAACGTGGTGGTGGGCCAGAAGCACACCACCAGGTTCGGCCTCATCGCTCCCGTCCTCGCAGACACCAGCCACCCCGTCTTCTTCGACCACCCAGTCGACCATCTTCCCGGCATGCTCCTGCTCGAGGCGTGCCGCCAGAGCGCTTTGATCGCTTTGGCCGAGCGCCTGGACACCCCCGCACGGGACCTGGTCACCACCTCCTGCCGCGCGCGCTTCCAGGCGTTCGCCGAACTGGATGCCGCAGTGGTCTGCCGCGCACTGCCCGGGGCGGGCACCACTGTCCACCTGGTCGTGGAAGCGCAGCGCCCTGCACATTCCCAGCACGAGCACAGCAAACCGACGGTACTGGCCGAGATCTCGGTCCAAGCACAGCACTACTCCACGCTCGCGCGCCGCACCGCAACCCCCTCCGACCAGTGCGTGGATCCGGCGACAGGCACATAGCCCCGCCACCGCAGCAGCCTCGCGCAACGCCTGCTGCGGCCGCGCCAGCCCGATACGTCCCGCGGTCGACCGGCCCCGGAAGCCGGACCGCTTCCGCAGGCCGCCTCCCCTCCTGCCCCTCCCTCACACCGGCTCATCCAAGGAGCAGCCATGAATGCACCAGCCCTCCAGTCCTCCGGAATGCCCTACTACCTCGGAGAGACCGCATCCCGTCCTCTGCCCTTTGACGGGGTGATGACCCTCTCGCACTACATCATGCCCAACTTCGCAACCATGGACTGGCACCAGGTCCCGCGGCAGGACGTCGTCAAAAACATCAAGAGCCTCCAGGAGCCGGGAGGAAACCTGAACGACCAGCTCATGATGTACATCCACGTGCCCTACTGCAAGTCGTTCTGCCACTACTGCAACTTCAACCGGTTCCACTACCCCAAGCAGGACTCAGAACGCCTGGAGAAGTACACCGACTACCTCATCAAGGAAATCGACTGGTACATGCAGCAACCGTACGTGCAGGAGCGGGACTTCACGGCCATCTACATCGGAGGCGGAAGTCCCTCAACGCTGCCGGTCGGCGCGGTAGAAAGGCTCAGCGGTCACCTGCGCAGCGTCATTCCCAACTTCGAATCCATCGAGAAGAGCTTCACCGGAGAGCCGCGCACACTCCGGCGGCCAGGGCTATTGGAGACGCTCCAGGAACGCGGCTGGAACCGCGTCACGTTCGGTATTGAGACACTCAACCCCGACATTCACCGGAAGATCGGCCGCATGGACACCCGCGACGACGTCGACGCGGTCTTCGACCGCATGAGGGACCTCGGCTACCGGGCGGACACCTGCGTTGACATGATGTTCGACCTGCCAGGGCAGACCCTCGAGGGATTCCAGGACGAGCTGACCGAGCTGACGGACAGCTACGACCCCACAGAAATCGATCTCTTCACCACGGTCTACCTGCCCTACCGGCCCCTGCACAAACTCATCCTCGACGGCCGGGTCGAGCAGCCGGGAAGCCCGTGGCAACTGCTGGCCATGCGCGAGCACCTGTACGACTTCCTCAGCGCGCGGGGATACCACAACACCATCGCCGAAACGTGGTCGAAACACGAATCGCGGTCGCACTATCAGAGCGCGCACTGCGCCCGCCAGGACATCATCGGCATCGGCTGCGCGGCTCGCGGAAACCTAAAGGACATGGTCTCCATCAACCCGGAAAAGGTGGATGATTGGCAGCGGAACGTCGATGAGTACGGCTGCTCATCGGAAACACTGCAGTCCATCGGGCTAGAGGGTGCACTGGACCGCATCATGGTGATGTTCCCCCGGTACAAGGAACTCTCCAAAGACCTGCTGGCCCGGTATGCCCAAGAAATTCCCGAGCAGTCCTTCCAGCGCGTACGTGATGTCCTCGACGGCCACTTGGCCGCAGGTGTCATCGAGGACGAGGGTGACCGCTTCACCGTCAACAAGCTCGGGGTCATCTGGCACGGAAACCTTCAGACCGACTACCTGCGCCACACCATGAACAGCCAAGGGGAGGCGCTCATGGAACACCTGCGGGAGAAGTCCGATGACTTCGACAAAGAAGACCGCTTCGCCGTCAACGACACGACCGTGTACATCAAGGAACACGACGCCGAATACCCGCGACTGATGAAGTAGCCAGCACGCAGCACCACGCTGACACACCTCCCCGCATCGGCAGCGGAGAGAGCCCCTCTGCCCAGACATCGCGCGGCCCGGCCGACAAGACGAGAGAGACGATCAATGCTCACAGTGCTGGAACACGTCTCCACGACGGATGGCGCCACTTTCGTCCTCAGAGGACTCTTCCAGGGAAACGCAACAGCCCCCGTTGTGGTACTGCTCCCGGCGATGGGCACCAGGGCGCACTACTACCTTCCGTTTGTCCACCAGCTGCACGCGGAAGGACTGGCCGTCGTGACCACAGACCTGCGCGGGCACGGCGAGAGCCGGCCCGTGCCCGGGCGCCGCATCCGTTTCGGGTACCGGGAGATGCTGGAAGACCTGAGCGCGGTGATGACAGCCGTGACAGCCGCCGTCCCCCACACGCCCGTCCTCCTTCTCGGGCACAGTCTGGGCGGCCAGCTCGCCCTGCTGTACGCGGCAGCCCACGCCCCCCGGCCAACAGCGGTGATCACGGTGGCGACAGGATCAGTCTGGTACCGAGCGTTCGGGCGCCGACGGGGCCTGCGCAACCTCGCCCTCACCCAACTCTCTGCGGCCGTGTCCACCGCGATGGGCTACTGGCCGGGGAGCCGCCTTGGGTTCGCCGGCACCGAAGCCGCCGGAGTGATGCGGGACTGGGCCCGGCAGGGCCGCACCGGAGCCTACCGACTGGCCGGCAGCACCGTGGACTACGAGCAGTGCCTGGCCAGGCTCCGCCTACCTGTCCTGGCCGTGAGTACCGACGACGACGACCTCGCCCCCCCTGGTGCCTACGACCATCTACTGAGCAAGCTGCCGCAGGCCCACCTGACCCGCTGGCACTACACCGCCAAGGCCGCCGGATCCACCCGGCTCGGCCACTTCGGCTGGGTCCGCAGCAGCGCAGCTCTCTCCGCAAAGATCTCCGCCTGGGCGTACGAAATCCCGCCCACAGGCACCAGCACGCCCGACCTCTTCCCCGGTCCTCCCAGCCCCCCCACACAGCAGCACACCCCCAATGACCCCACGCACACCGCAGCGCCCGACGAGTGCTCAGCGCAGGAGAGCTGATGCCCAACTGGAATGCCCCAGCACCCGGCCCCGCACCCTGTGGCAACAGCACCCCGCAGCCCGACAGGCCTTCTGTGATCGTGGTCGGAGGCGGCTGGTCCGGCCTGGCTTCCGCCTGGTACCTGCACCGCGCCGGCGCCCATGTCGTCCTGCTCGACCAGCAAGATCGCCTCGGAGGCCGCAGCAGGAGTGATCAACTCGGACCGCGCACCATCACCCTGGGCGGCAAGAACATCGGACGACGCTACACCGAATTCCGCGCCTTCGCCGCAGCGTTCGGATCCACCGACTTCGAACCCTTCGGTATCAACTCGACCCGCATCGACCGCAAGCGCGGCACCACAGCAGACGGCACACACCCGATCAGAAGCATGTACCGCACGCTGCGCGGTGTGCCTGGACGTGATGTCGGGAGACTGCTCGCGCTGGCCTGGCAGGTGCGACGTCATCCGGACAACCGCTTCTGCGGCGGCCCGGATTTCACAGGCCTGGCAGACCGCACCGGCGACGCCCAGCTGGACCAGTACTTCGGCGCCCAACTGGGCAGCTCCGTCATCCGCCCTGCCACCGTACGCATGAACGGCGCCGAACCGGACGAGGTGTACATCGGCTCCTTCGGCACCAACCTCGGCATGCTGCTCGACACATTCGACCAACTCAGCAGCGGGTTCAGCCCCCTCTTCAACACGTTCGCCAGCCATATCGAGACCCTGCTCGGGGCACGCGTCATCGGCCTGACCACGGCAGCAGGAACGAAGCGGATCAACGGAGTAACCGCGGTCCACACAGACGGACAAACCAGACAGCACGTCGCAGACGCCGTAGTGATCGCCCTGCCGGCCCCCGCGGCCCGGATCCTGCTGGAGCCCGTGGACGCCTCTCTCGCCGAAGAGCTCGAGGCGATCCGCTATTTTCCCGCCGCGGTGGTCGTGGCCGAGTACACCCGGCCAGTATTCAACCAGCAGGTGAGAGCCTTCACCTTTCCTGACTCCTCCGCTCTCAGCAACGCCGGGGCTTATGGTGCAGAGGACCGCCACATAGTGCGGTACACCTTCAGCGGCCGGGCAGCACGCACGCGGATGACCGATCTCGAAAGCCTGCCAGCCCTCGCCGAGGCCCAGTTAGGCACCCGACTGCCGACCACTGCCGTCCGCACCGACGCCATCACACGGTATTGGGAACACGCCTACTGCGGGTACAGCAGATTTCACACCGACCGCCTCGTCCGAATCGACAGAGCCACCCAGGCCTGCCCCGGCCTGAGCCTGGCAGGCGACTACCTGCGCGGAACTTCCATCGAAGCCTGTTTCCGAGCCGCCCGGGACGGCGCATCCCGGCTCATCCATCAGCTGGGCCTGTCACTGTGAATCGCGTACGCCCCCAGAGATCGCCGAGAATCAGCCCGACGCGCGGTTGCCAGAGAGGAACGCGGCCTGAAGCACAACACTGCGCGACAGGGGCAGACCTCACCTGCATCCGATTCCAAGCAGACGCAGGAGAAGGAAAGTCATCAGAAATAAGTCGATGTAGCATCCGTCACATACCGCGGAGGTGAACACCGTGACATTTGTAATCGCGGCGCCCTGTGTCGACGTCAAGGACAAAGCCTGCCTCGAGGCTTGCCCCGTAAGCTGCATCTACGAGGGCTCCCGCATGTTGTACATAAACCCAGAGGAATGCATCGACTGCGGAGCCTGCGAACCCGTCTGCCCGGTGGAGGCCATCTTCCACGAAGACTATCTCCCACCCGAATGGTCAGAATACAAGGCGGCCAACGCGGAATTCTTCACCGCCGCTGCGGCGCCGGACGATAGCGGCCAGAACTCCTAGCGCCCTGGCGTAGAACCCGCCCGCGTACGGGCCGACCACCCTACTCTCGGCCCGTACAGGCTCGCCAGCAGCCCGCACCGGACCGGCCTCAGCCTCCTAACCAGGCCGGTCCACCTTGACCATCGCCCCTTCCGGCCCCGTCCGCGAGCACTGGGCGCTGCAAGTCGAGCTGACAACCCGTGCTAGCGAACCGAGGTTGCCCTTACCGAAGCCGAGGCGCGCTGCGGCATCAACATCCTTGCTAGCTTCCAGTGCCGAGGAAAACCTCTCACAGCCCCCCCGCCGACACATCCCCTCCGTGTCCAGGGCAGAAAGTCGGCCACGGTCCGATCAGTGCCAGCTCGCCGACAGACACTGACTGCGAGATCCATGCGGTGATGCGCGTTAAGAAGGGAGAACTTACAATGTCGTCAAAGAGAATCAACGAGACCCCGTCAGGCTTCATGGAAACAGTCGACCCCGGTCTCGCGATCGCGATGGGAGAGGCAAGCAGCCAGGGAGCGTCGACCTCCTTCGCCGAGCTCCTCAAGCGCGTCAAAGCCCAGGGCCTGTTGGAGCTCGACCCGCGCTACGACTACTTCAGGCTCACACTGAATCTGGCCCTCATCACCGCCGGCCTGGCTGCATTCCTTCTCATCGGCGCCTCCTGGTGGCAGATGCCGGTGGCGGTGTGGATGGGCTTCTGCGGCGTGCAGAGTGCCTTCATATGGCACGAGGTCGGCCACAAGGCGATGTTCCGTGACCGGCGGATCGGCAGGCTCGTGGCCTACTTCCACGCCACGCTCTTCAGCGGCGTGAGCTATGCCTGGTGGATCAACCATCACAACCATCATCACAGCCACCCCAACCACCTCAGCCTGGACCCGGACATCGCCCGCCGCACTGCAATCTTCGACATCACGCAGTACGCCTCCCGTACCCGGGCGCAACGCTTCATCGTCCGTCACCAGCGTGTCCTCTTCTTCGCCCTCCTGGTGTTCGAGGGCTACAAGATCGAGAAGATCACCGTCAAGGTGCTCGCCAAGTCCCGCGGCAAAAACCGAGCCCTGGAAATCACCCTGGTGCTGCTACGTGCTGCGATCTACCTGGCCGCAGTCTCCTGGTTCCTTACCCCTGTGCAGGCTGCGGCCTTCATCCTGGTCCAGCACGCCGCTCTCGGCGTGTACTTCGGTTTGACGTTCGCACCCAACCACAAGGGCATGGAGGTACGCGACGGCGAGGAAAGCCTCGACTGGCTCGAGCGGCAGATCCTCACTGCCCGCAACATCCGCCCCCAACGGATGGTCAACTTCCTGTATGGGGGGCTGAATTACCAGATCGAGCACCACCTTTTCCCGGCTATGCCACAGAAGAACCTGGCACGTGCCCGTGAACTGACCCGCGTGTACTGCGCGGAGCGAGGCATCCCCTACCACGAAGTTGGCTTCTGGGAGTCTTATCGCCAAGTGGCAGCCTTCCTGCACGACGTGAGCGCACCAGCCCGCGCAGGCAGGCATCTCGACACTGAGCTTCTTCGGTGTGGCCACCGATCGGGTGACGGTCCGTGAAGCGCAACGAGCGAGGTCCCCGGGCTGTTGATCGAGATGTCTTACGTCTCAATCACGTTGCTCGGGGGCCTCGTTGGTTGTCCATCCTGCCGCATGCACTCATGGAGTGGGTCACCATGCTGATCGTCACCCGTGAGGGCGACCGACGCTGCAAGCTCCGTCCGTCCCAGCGCGCGATGCGCGAGCACACCACTCTGGCGAAGATCGCCGCCGGGTTTGGGATCAGCGAGTCCACCGCCCACGCCTACACCAGCGCGGTCGTCGACCTGCTCGCCGCGGGTGCGCCGGGTTTGCTGAAGACGCTGCGCGAGCATGATCCCGACTTCGTCCTGCTCGACGGCACACTCTCCGAGTGCGACCGGGTCGGCGACGGCCGGGCCGACTACTCCCACAAGCACCGCCGCCACGGCGTGAACGTGCAGGTCGTCACCGATACCGGCGGCCGGCTGCTGTGGCTCTCGCCCGTCCTGCCGGGCCGCACCCACGACCTGACCGCCGCCCGCACCCACCGGATCATCCGCATCTGCGAGCGCCAGGGCGTTCCCATCGTGGCCGATCTCGCCTACCAGGGCGCCGGTCCGTGGCTGACCACGGGCATCAAACGCAGGCCCCTGCAAGAACTGACCCCCACCGAGAAGACCCGCAACCGTGCCCTGGCCGCCACACGGACACCCGTCGAACGTGGCGTTGCCCGCCTGAAGTCCTGGCGGATCTTCCGCAGGTCCCGATGCAGCCCCAACCGCATGACGTCAATCGCCAAGGCCGGTGTGGTACCGGACTCTCTTTCTTTGTATTTTTTCTATGCGTTCTAAAAAAGTGGTGTAAACCGTCACTCCACCACCACCCTTCACCCCGCTGTCGAGCCGCCCCGAGCCGGGGGAGGGCGGGCAGCAGAAAGCCCCGGCAGTCACGGGGACCGACCGGGGCTCCCACGGCTAGGGCGCGTCCCGTGGATCATGTCGTAGCCTAGATGAAGAACGCGGCGATGTGGACGGCCGCCTCGTAGTGTGTGGCGAGCTTGTCGGTGCGCATAGCGATGCCGCGCCATTGTTTGAGCCGACCAATACATCGTTCAACCGTGTTCCGGATCTTGTACGTACCGGGGTCGAAGGCTGGCGGACGTCCCCCACTGGCCCCGCGGCGCTTTCGGTTGGCGATCTGGCTGGAGGGCTCGGGGATGACGGCTTTGATTCCGCGGCGGCGGAGGTAGACGCGAATGGCGCGCGAGGACTAGGCACGGTCGGCGCTTGCCTGCACGGGGCGGCTTCGTGGGCGGCCGGGACCACTGCGGGGAACGCGGATGCCGTTCATGACGGACTCGAAGTACAGCGAGTCGTGCCGGTGCCCTGCCGAGACCAGGAGTGACAAGGGGCGGCAGTTCCCGTCCACCACCAGGTGGATCTTCGTGGTAAGTCCTCCGCGGGAGCGGCCCAGGGCGTGATCGGACGGCTCCCTGGGCGCTCCTGCCGAAGGCCGGGCGCCGGCGGCGTGCTGGTGGGCGCGGACGATGGTGGAGTCGACACTGACCAGCCAGTCAATGTCCTGTACGGCGTCGGCTTGGGTTTGGAGGCGGGTCAGGAGCCGTGCCCAGGTCCCGTCCTGTGCCCAGAGCCGGAAGCGGTTGTAGCAGGTCTGCCAAGGTCCGAACGGCTTGGGCAGGTCCCGCCAGGGAGCGCCAGTGCGGTACTTCCAGATCACGGCCTCGATCATCGTGCGGTGGTCGCGCCACCGGCCGCCCTGTACGGGGTGGTGTGGGAGTAGATCCTTGATCTGCTCCCACACACGGTCGGTCACGTTCCGGTGCCGTTCCATGACCCAACAACGACGATGTGTTGCCCGCAGGCCCTGCCACCGCGTACTTCAGCAGAGCGTCACGAGTGGCTAGCCGATGTATTCGAGGTCGAAGACCTGATAGATGGCGTCCGCACTGTCGGGGTGGTCGATCTCCAGCAGCAGGACGTGGTGGCCCACCGGGCGCGACGGAAGGTTGAACGTGAATACCAGCGGGTTGGGGGCGACCAGGCCGTCCGGGATTGGGTTATCGGCGGCATAGTAAGGTGCGGCGCGGTAGAGCTGGATATAGATGGGGTTGGCGAGGTCGAGCTGGGCGCGGGTCAGCGCCTGCGTGGGAGACCAGTTCGCCTTGGTGATGTAGACGGTGACCCGGCGCACCTTGACCGTGCCTTCGGACGCGGCCCGGACCTCGAGCGCATCGCCGCTCCGGACGGGATGGGATCGCCACGCGTTCCCGAACTCGTCCACCAGCCCGTCGAGCTTGGCCGCGAAGGGGTTGCCGGCGCTGGCGATCTGGCCGTCAGCCGGTGGGGGGCGGTTGACGATGTCGCTGGGGACGTCCCGGTCCGACTGGCCGCCGAGGGTCGTCTGGATGAACTTGCCGCCCACGACGGCTGCCGCCTGACTCGCCGAGAGATAGATCCCCTGGCGGGACAGCAGGTCAGAGCCGCTGGTGAGGTTACTGCCGGTGATGTTAGGGCTGGGCATGTTCATACCGAAGGTGATGTCAAGCTCGTGCATGCTCGCTCCGCTTCAGTTGTTGATCATCCAGCGCAGTCTGCCACCAGCGGGTTGGCGGCCATACCTGAAGCCGAGCGATTGGCCTGAAGTGGCCTTTTGGCGGCGTGTACCGATACCGGCTCCGACCTGCCGATACGTCTCGTTCTTCCGCAGATGTGCCAGTGCGGGGAGGGTCTGTTGAAGCAGCCGAGTCTCCGCCAGGGCGAGTTGATCTCCTGGCGCCGTGCGTACAGTAGCCAGGTGACATGCTCAACGAGCTCGTACGGGACATCGAGACTGGCAGAATACAGAACCAACGAAGCCTCCGTTGTCGGCGTGATGCGTGAGAACACCACACCAACGACGGAGGCTACGCCATGTCACCAACAATCGCGCTGACCAGCCGTTTCACCCTTCAAGTACCGGGGTGTGAAAGAGGTTCAGTAGGGGGCCTGGGGGGAAAGGATTCCTCGACTCATCGCCGCGGCGACGGCCGCGGCCCGGTCGGACACCCCCAGTTTGGTGTAGCCGCGCTGCAGGTAGGTCTTGACCGTCGATTCGCTCACGTGCAGCCTCCTGCTGATCTGAGCGTTGGTCATGCCCGCCGCGACCTGGCGCAGCACCTCAATCTCCTGGTGGCTCAGCTCGCTCGATGACGGCCTGGGCGCGGACATGCGGTGCAGCACACGGGCCGCGACCTTGGCGGCGAGCGGGGTCTCGCCGCGGGTCACAGCGTGCAACCCGGCCGCGATCTCGGCGGGGTGGGCGTCCTTGAGCAGGTAACCACCGGCTCCCGCGTCGAGGGCCTGGAAGATGTCGGCGTCCGAACCGTACGTGGTCAGGACCAGGATGGGCGGCGGGTCGGGCTGTCGGCGGATGCGGCGGATCGCGTCGAGGCCGCTGCCGGGCATGCGCAGATCCATCAGGATCACGTCCGGGCCCCGCAGCGCCGCCTGCCTGACCGCCTCGTCAGCGTCGGCGGCCTCACTGACGACCCGCAGGCCGTCGCGCTCGTTCAGCACGGCGCGCAGTCCTTCACGGACCACCGCGTGGTCGTCTGCCAGGAGCACGCGAAGGGCTCCGTCCGTTCGTGCGGCTTCGGCATGGTGTCGCGCCGACCCACGTACTTGGTTGCTTGCCACCTACAGTTCCGCCTTCAGTGTCGTGCCCCTGCCCGGTTCGCTCCGTGTGTCCAGCCGCCCGTCGAGCCGTTCCAGTCGCGAGCGCAGCCCGGCGAGACCAAATCCGGGCCGTACGTGCTCCGCGGCGAAGCCCACGCCGTCGTCAGCTACCGCCAGGGAGCCTCTCCCGCGGTAGTCCAGGCGCACGCACACTGTCGAGGCTCGCGCGTGCTTGCGTACGTTGGCTAGCGCTTCCTGGAGGCAGCGCAGCAACAGCACCTCGGCCGCGGGCTCCAAGGAGCGGGTCTCTCCCTCGATCGCGCAGCGCGTGACGATGTCGAGTTCCCGGCCGAAGGCGGCTGTGATCGCCCCGACCGCCTGGGGCAGCGTGGCTCGGCGCAGGTCCACCGGGCCCAGAGCGGCCACCAGTGACCGCGCCTCCTCTAGGGTGTGCTGGCCGATGCGGTCGGCCCTCCGGAGCCGGTCGGCTGCCTGGTCGCGGTCGCCTGCTGCCAGCTCCTCGCCTGCGCGGCGGATCAGCATCAGTGTGGCCGCGATCCCCTGGGCGACGCTGTCGTGGATTTCGTGCGCCACACGTTCTCGTTCGGCCAGCACTCCTGTTTCGTGGTGCAGGACGGCCAGCCTGTCCTGAGTGGCCTGGAGCTCGGTGATGAGCCGGGCACGCTCGGTGCTCTGGCCGATGACGCGGCTCATCCACATTCCGGCTGCCGTGCCGACGCCGCACAAGCAGGCGCAAAGCAGACCGGCGCTGATCACGGCATCCTGGTCCCATCCCACGTGGACGGCGACGGCCAGTGAGGACGCGAGTGACGCCGTGGCGCACACCAGCACCGCCGTGCGCGGCGCGAGCAGCCGGAAGCACTGAGGGATGAGGACGAGCAGCAGGAGGCAAGCCGCTGCGCCGGTGGTCAGGAGCAGGCCGAGGAGCACCATCGCACCGGTGAGATAGGTCCTCGCCCAGACGGCGCTCAGGACGGAGTGCTCGCCGATCACCATGTGCCAGGCCAGCAGGGCCATCGACCCGGTGACCACGACGGCTGTCTTGGTGGGGCCATCACTGCGGGTCAGCAGGTCAGCGACCGCCGCAGCGAAGACCGCAGCGAGCCAGATGATCCAGTTCCGGTGACTTTCGTAGCCGTCGTCGACGGTATCGAGTGTCTGCTCGTCCCGGACCCGGTCATGCGTCTGGGGCGGCCGGCTCACGACGTGCCGACCGGGTAGCCCCGGCGCAGGAGATGCTCGGATGGAGCGATGGCGCCGGGCTCGACGGTCCCTCGAGCGCAAGACCGGGGCGCCCGTGCGCGTCGGCGGGGAACGCCCGGCCGCCGGGCGCCTGGCTCCGTGCCGGTGGCGACTCCCCGCCATGGGCCAAGCCACCGGCCCCGATTCACCTGGGCCAGGGGAAGAGCCGTCTCGCCGCCCGGGTCAGCGGGCGTCGGCTGCGGTCCTGGGGTGTCGATTGGGGGTGATACAGCGGACGGCTGGCTCTGCTGACGGCCCTCACGGCCGCTCCTTCGGCGGCGTGAAGCGGTGGGCCGCCACTGGGCCTGTGCTGCCCCAGGTGCTCCGGGAACGATGCCTTGCACCAATTGGCCCTGATCGGCCGCCCTCACTCAAGTCTCCCCAAAGCCGTGATCGCTGCATTATGATTATTGCTATCATAATGCATAAAATTCCACCAATGTCTGTTTCTGGCTGGAATGATCGCCCGCTCGGGTCCTGCGGCGGGAAGTGACCCGTGCAGGACCCAATTCCTTTCTGCAGAAGGCGCTTTGACTCGCAGGCCCTACCGGATCCGGCCGTAGAGATTGGGGGTGTAGGAGCGGAAGGAGGAGATGCGGACGTTCTTGCCGGTTCTGGGCGCCTCGAGATACTGCTGACCGCCCAGGTAGATGGCGACGTGATGGATGCCTGAGGTGCGGCCGTTGGACGTCCAGAAGACCAGGTCTCCGCGGCGCAGTTCACTGCGGGAGAGGAGGGTGACGGCGCGGTACTGGTCCGCGGCGACCCGTGGCAGGGTGACGCCAGCGCTCTGGAAGGCCGCCTTGACGAGGCCGGAGCAGTCCCACGCGTGGGGGCCGTTGCCGCCCCAGACGTAGGGGTCGCCGAGGTGCTTCATCGCATAGTTGATAGCGGTCTCGGTCCGGCCGCTCTTCGGATTGCTCGAACTGCCGGGGGCGGACGGCTTCGACGTCGAATCGGTGCTGTGGCTGGGTGGCGTCTGCAAGTGGCGTTCGTAGACGGCCCGGTGGCTGGTCCACCGCCAGGAGCCGTTCTCCTGGAACCAGTACACTTGGTGCGCGGCGTCCCAGCCTTGCCGTCCACAGAAGGTGGGCTGAGTGGCACCGCTCGGTCCTTGGGCTTCGCGTATCCCGCCTGCGGGATTGGGTGCGGCGGCCGCACCCACGGCCGCCGCACCCACGAGGACCGCGCCACCGGCGATCGAGACCATCGCCCTGCGCCACGTGCACCGCTGTCCGGGAGAACCTGTGTCCGGTGCCGCAGCGCAGGCGGGGCAACCGCAGTCCTGGGGCCTGTCGTCAGTGAACGCGGGCAAAGTCATGGGGAGTTCCTTTCATCGGCAGGGGTGTTCGCGCCGGGCGAGGGCAGACGGAGGTCAGTGATCCGCTGGTGCGGCATCGCGGCGGGCGGTGTAGAAGGCCACCGTCAGGTCCTTGACCAGCGTGGTTCGTTGCTGGTCGGTGAGCCGTACCAGTCCGCGCTCGGCCATCCGCCGCACGGTGTCGTCGACGGTGTCGATGACGGAGGTCAGGACGGCGTCGCGGTGGCGTGCGTCAATGGCCGCGATCCGACGGCGCTGCATCGCCTCGGCAATTTCGGGCGCGTAGTCGATGTGCAGGGGGCGGGCCGAAAAGATCTCGATGCCGACAGCCCGGCACTCGGCCGTGAGCAGTCCGGTCAGCTCCTCTGCCACGGTGTCGGTGTCGCGCAGCGTGCCCGGCCGGTGCTCCTCGTCGAAGGAGTCGGCGGGCATACCGGCCAGAACTCGTGCGGTGCAGACCTCCACCTGATCGTGCAGATAGGCCACGTGGTCCCGCACACTGAGCAGGGCTCGTGCGGTGTCCTTGATCCGCCACACGACCATGACCACCGCGTGCAGCGGCGTGCCGTCGGCATCCGTAGCCCGCAGGGCCTCACTGCGCTGGTGACGCAGCCTGACGTCCACGCGCAGGTAGCGGGGCAGTGGGTTGGCCCACAGCAGGCCGGTCCGACGGATCGAGCCGCGATACGAGCCGAAGAGCGTGCAGACCCAGATCTGGCCGTCCCGGCCCCGCCGCAACCCGGCCAACGCCACCAGGAGGACCAGCGCGCAGCCTGTAGAAGTCAGGACGGCCCCGGCATCGGCGTGCGGGCCGGTGACGGACGGCTGATCGCGGATCACTTCGCAGGCGCCCGCGAGAGCGAGGGCAGCCGCGGCCAGGGCCCACCATCCCGAGACGCTCTTCGCTGGACGCTCCGCGAGCGCGTGGGCCAGAAGCGGCCGGGATGCCCGCTGCTGCGGCGGGGCAGGCGGCACATCCGGCCCACGTATACCCGCGGTGTCATGGAGGCGGACGAGCGGCGGCTGCTTGGCGGCCGCGTGGAGCGGGGTGACGCCGGCGACGGGGCCTGGTGGTCGCACGGCGGCGTCTGTTCGGCGGAAGGCAGCGAAGGCGACCGCGTTCTTCTGTTGCTGTCCGGCATTCTGACGCAGGCGCAGCGATAAGGCGGTCGGTGCCCCGGGCTTCTCGGGCGGCCGAGGCTCGGCGGTTTTGGTCATGACGGCCTCCAAGCCGTTGTACACGGTGACGGTGCGGGCACCAGGGACGCCGACCGGGGGATGGACGGTTGGGCGTCCCTGGTGCCCTGCTCAGGGGTGCGTGGTGGTCAACGTTCGCGCGGACCGGGCATCGGGCTGGCACCGGCTGGGTGTGGCGCCGTGCCCCAGGGGGCATTTCCGAATGAACGTCGCACGCTCGGCAAGGCAGATCCCGACAGCTCTGACCTTTGACTGCAGATGCAGGGGCCGCCAGAAGGGAAGTGGCCGGGCCTCGTGGGCTCAAAAGCGATGCTCGTAGTTCTGCTTCTCACAGTGAAGATCTTTCTCGCTACGGACACTGCACGCGCCCACCAGTCCGGTAGATCCGTGTCGGCTGATCGGCCGACACTCACGAGACACCCCAAGAGCCGGCCGCCGCTTCCAGAGCCCGTACGGCAACCATGCGCGCGCTGAGGGCTCATCCCAGATCAGCGGCTTAGAAGCCGTTGTCTTTCCGACAGTGACGGGTGCGGTTCCGCTGGTCAGGCATAGTGCCAGCGCCTCGGTGGCAGAGACGGGATGTCGTGTCGTCTCTTCGGTGGAGGTGCCGGATGCCGTCGGTGATGGGGCTGCTGGAGGAGCGCGAGCGTGCTGCCCGCCGGCGAGTGGAGGTCCTGCAAGCCGAGCTGCAGGAGGCGGAAGCCGCGTGGGAGCGGTTCGTGATGGCCCGTCAGACAGTGGCCGAAGTCCTGGCGGGAACCCCTGCAGGCAAGGAGGCGCCGTCGGCCGGGGCGGCCGGTGAGCGGCCTGCGCGGGTCGCCGGGGCGGTGCCCGGATCGGTGGTCCCCGTCTGGAGGGAAGGTCTCGATCCGAGTGCGCTGGCGCCGGACTACCAGCGGCTCGTGGAGGTCCTGGCGGAGAGCGGGGAGGAGATGGACTGTCGGCAGCTCGCGGCGGCCCTGGGTCTGAAGGAGGTCGCGGCGAAGGTGGAGGGCGTGCGGTCGAAGGTGAAGCGGCTGGCCGCGCGGGGCTGGCTGTCCGAGGAACGGCCGGGGATGTTCAGCGTGGTCGCCGGGCGAGCCGGCGGCTCATGACCATACTCATTGACCACCGGATCATCGCCTCGGAGGTGTCGGTGCGGGTCTCGTAGCCGCGGGCCAGGCGGCGTGAGTGCATCAGCCAAGCGAACGTCCGTTCCACCAGCCACCGTTTCGGCAGCACTACGAAGCCCGTGGTGTCGTCGGTGCGTCTGACCACGGTCAGTGCGATCCGCAGCACGTCGCCGGCGAGGTCGACCAGGCGGCCGACGTAGGCGCCGTCGGCCCACACCAGCGAGATGCGCCAGTGCCGCTCACGAAGCCGCTCCAGCAGGGTACGGCCGGCCTCGCGGTCGGTGACGGATGCGGCGGTGACCAGGACTGTCAGCAGCAGCCCGAGGGTGTCCACGACGATGTGCCTCTTGCGGCCGTTCACCTTCTTCCCGCCGTCGAACCCCCGGCTCGTGGCCGGCACCGACGCGGCCCCTTTCACCGACTGCGCGTCGACGATCCCGGCGGTCGGCTCCGGATCACGGCCCGCTGCCTCGCGGACCCGGTCGCGCAGCCGGTCGTGGAACTCGCCGACCAGGCCCTTGTCCCGCCAGCGCCGGAAGAAGGCGTAGACGCGGTCCCAGGCGGGGAAGTCCGCGGGCACCGCCCTCCAGGCGATGCCGCCCGCGACCAGGTAGCGCACCGCGTCGACCAGCTGCCGGTGGCAGTAGCCCTCCGGCTGTCCACCCCTTCCCTCCAGCCAGGCGGGCACGGGCATCGCATCGCGCACGACCGCCCACTTCGCGTCGGTCATGTCCGAGGGGTACCTCGGACGCCTGTACGGCCGGTCCCCGGCATTCCCTAACCGGTGAGCGAGGCAATCACAGGACAGGGGGAACGAGTCGAACGGCAACGTCACGGAGACGGAAGACTGCGGCACCAGGGGCCTCCTGTCGCTCGGCTGGATTCGACACCCACGAGCTGTTCGGGAGGCCGCACTTTCATGCCCAACCGATCAGAAGATCACCCGACCGGGTCGGCAGGCTCGAACTCACGGTCACCAAGATCGAGGAGCAACGTCCAGTTACTCCAAACGGGGCCATTTGGAGCAGGATCGGCCATGCTGTCGGTTCGGCATGCGGTATATGTCCGTGCACGTTCAAGAAGCTTCTTGCCCTCGCGGGCGCCGCCCTTCTCCTGGGCGCCACGCCCGCCATGGCAACTCCGAGAATCGTCGGCGGCAGCGTCGAAACCACCAGCCGTCCGTGGATCGCCGCCCTCTTCGAAGGCAGCAGTCAGTTCTGCGCCGCCCAGGTCGTCGCGCCGCAGTGGCTGCTCACTTCCGCGACGTGCGCCACCGCGGTCGTGGAGCACCCCAACGACGTGACTGCCCGCATCGGCTCGCTGAACCGGACCAGAGGCGGCACCGTGATCGCCGCCCAGAGCGCCGTCATCAACCCCGGCTTCAACCCGGACCGATCCTACGACAACGACATCGCCCTGATCCGGCTGGCCCAGCCCGTGACGAACGCGCCGGTCACCCTGGCAACCGGGACCAACTGGACGGACCACCTGCTGCACCTGGACGGCTGGGGCCAGACCTGCGAGGCCATCGGCTGCAACAACGGCAGCGACCGGCTGCGCGGCATCGATCTGCTGGTCGCCGCGCCCCAGCTCTGCAACCCCCCGGCAGGGGGCGGTTTCGACCAGAACAACGAGCTGTGCCTGGTCTCCACCCCGGTCTCGACCGTCTGTCTCGGGGACGCGGGCGGCCCCGCCCTGGACAAACCTGATGGAGCCCTGGTTGGGGTGATCAGCCGCTCCAGTAAGCCGCATTGTGGAACTGCGGACACCATCGTCACCCGGGTGCAGCCCTACACGTCCTGGATCAAACAAACCATCGGATAGCGCCGCCAGCACGAGTACGGCCTGCGGGAACCGGTTGCCCGACGTCTCGGGTCCCCGCCCCGCAGGCCCGCTGAACCATCCCGACCGCTTCTCGCTCAACTTCTTCCCGGCGGGTGCCCTCGCCGCCGTCGCCGGCCCCGACTTGTCCGGACATCAGCAACCCCGAGCCGAGCAGGAGGCCCCATCGCTGTGCGCGCCCTGACGCAGGATCACTCGTCCGGGTGGCCACATTTCGAACCGATGCTCACCGTGATCGGTACGACAACGGCTTCTTAGGCGTACGCGGGGCCTTGTGGCCGCTGGGCTGCCCCGCCCGACGGAGTGCTCACCGGGAGCGCCGGTGTGATCTTCGTCGTCCTCGGCGGAGGGATCTGATGTCCCTGGCCCGGGCAGCCCTGGCTGTGGTGTCTGGGAACGGTGGCTGCACACCGGTGTGTGGTTGGGCGCCCCCCCTGATAGGGGCGAGTTGGCGTGGCCTGGCCGATCTGGGACTGCTGGAGCCGATAGCGTTCCAGGTCGTGACGGAGACGAGGACAAATCGGCCGACGAGGGACTGTTTCTGCGGGTGTGGCAATGAGGCGGAGGCCGACGGGTGGTTCGCGCAGGGCCATGCCGTCACCGCGCTCGCAGCCCTGCGCGCTGTGGAGACACTGCGGCTGCCGCACCGGCTGGTGGAGGCAGGCTTCGGCCCGCAGCGCTCGGTGGTCGAGGCGGCTGTCCAGGAGGCAGGCTGGGTGCGCTGCCCCGGGTGCGTACGTCGGACCGGCGGCAGCCCACACCTGCACCGCCGACGCCCCAGATGGAGATCAGTCCCCCGCCGCAGCTTCGCGGGCCGAGTCGGGAGCCGCCCAGGGTCGGCTGCTGCCGGGGGAAGCCGACCCGATCTGGGAGGCGGTGCCGCTGCATCTGCGCCAGCGGCTGAGAGGGCCCGCGTACGAGCTGGTGTCAGCTGCGCAAGGGCCGCTGAAGAAGCCGGAGCGTCGGCATCTGCTGAGCGCGGTACGGGCGGCCAGCCAGATGCGGATGACTGGGGCGCACTGGATTGTGCTGCTCACCGCACCCCGGGACGCATTCGGTAGCCCGCGCAGCCAGCGGGCCCGCGCCCTTTATGAGGCGCTGGAGCAGGTGGCGGCTGAGCACGCGGGGCCCGCCGGGGACCAGCTGATGGAACCAGCCATGGGCGGGGTCGCTGAAGTGGCCGGCGCGCAGAGGGCCGAGGCCGGTGAGCCGGTGGGGCGAGGAGGAGCGCGCCCAGGAGGGACTGCTCGGCGTAGTGCACGGGTTCTGGTGGCGGCGGGCCGTCCAGGCCGTCGTGCTCGTCGCGGGGGCGGGGTGGGGCATCAGGCAGCCAGGGTGAAGTCGTCGGCCCATGGTCCGGCCGTCCGCTCCGCGCCCGCGGAGGTGTCCGCCGATCACGAACGTCGTGACGGGGCGAGAGGGGTCCGCTCCGCATCCGCGGAGGTGTTCCGCACGGCCTCGTCTCCGTCCTCGGCTGCAGGCGTTGGTCGACCTGATGGTGGCGCTGGAGCAGTCCGTGGAGCGGACCTGCGCCTCCTGTGGTGAAGCCGATGTGCACGAGCTCTAGCCGAGACGCGCCGCGAAGAAGACCACTGTTGGGATGACTTTGTAACCGGGGTGGGGAGGCGTTTCGACATGACTGTGGGAGTCGTGTCCTGACCGAGTTTGCGATGTCTGCTTGTTTTGACGTCACCCGGGGGCTTGCGGTGGGACGGTGGGGTGTGCTTCTGCCGCTGGGGGCCCGATGGGGAAGTCGGATTCCAAGGTCGATCTGTATGCCGCGATACGCCGTGACCATCATCAACTCGGCCTGTCCCAGAGGTCGTTGCAGCGCAAGTACAACGTCACCTGGCGCACGGTGCGGCGGGCTCTGGACGGGCAGTGGCCCGAGCCGCGCAAGACGCCGCGGCGGCGGGAGTCGCGACTGGATGCGTACGTCCCGCTGATCGACGAGATGCTGCGGGCGGATGTGGATGCGCCGGCCAAGCAGCAGCACACCGTCCAGCGCATCTTCGACCGCCTGGTCGACGAGCACGCCGCCCTGGACATCTCGTATCCGATGGTGCGCCGGTACGTGAAGGTGCGCCGGCCCGAGATCCGGCGGGAGGCCGGGCTGGGACCACAGGCGGTGTTCGTGCCGCAGACGCATCTGCCCGGCGCTGAGGCCGAGGTCGACTTCGGAGAGGCGCACGTCCGCCTGGCAGGCCAGGACAGGCGGCTGTATCTGTTCTCGCTCAGGTTGTCGTTCTCCGGCAAGGCGGTGCACCGGGTGTTCGCCACCTGCGGGCAGGAGGCGTTCTTCGAGGGGCACGTGCACGCCTTTCGCACCCTGGGCGGCGTCCCGCGCCACCGGATCCGCTACGACAACCTGCGGGCCGCGGTCGAGCGAATACTGGGCCGATCGCGGGATCGCAACGAGTCGGAGCGGTGGACGGCGTTTCGCTCGCACTGGGGTATCGAGCCGTTCTACTGCATGCCCGGTATCGAGGGCGCCCACGAGAAGGGCGGGGTGGAGGGGCAGATCGGCTACTTCCGACGCAACCACTTCGTGCCCGTCCCCGAGGTCGACACGCTCGCCGAACTGAACGCGCTGGTCGACGGATGGGACGCGGCCGATGACGGACGCCGGATCCGCTCACGCACCCGCACGATTGGCGAGTACTTCGCCCAGGAACAGGGCCTTCTCAAGCCGCTGCCCCTGGAGGTGTTCGAGACGGGGCGGTGGCTGAGCCCGCGAGTCAACCGGTTCAGCCAGATCGGGGTGCGCGGCAACGCCTACTCGGTGCCGGTGCGCTTCATCGGCCGTCAGCTGCGGGTGCTGCTGCACGCCAACGAGCTGATCGTGTTCGACGGCCGCACCGAGGTCGCCCGGCACGAGCGGCTCGGCAAGGTCGGCGAGACCTCGCTGCTGCTGGACCACTACCTGGAGGCGCTGATGCGCAAGCCGGGCGCCTTCCCCGGCTCGACCGCGCTGGAACAGGCCCGCTCCGCGGGCCGGTTCACCCCGGTCCACGACCGATGGTGGACGGCGGCCAAGGCCGCCCACGGCGAGGCCGCCGGGACCCGGGCCCTGATCGAGGTGCTGCTGCTGGCCCGACACATGGACCACGAGCAGGTCGTGGCCGGGCTCGCCGCCGCGTTCCGGGCCGGCGCGCTGACCGCGGACGCGGTCGCCCTGGAGGCCCGCAAGGTCGCCGAGAGCGACACCGAGCCCGTCCGGCCCCGCACGAGGCCGGACCGGACCAAGACAGGCGATGAGAGCGCGTCGGTGACGTTCTTGTCGGACTGGAAGCTGTCCCATCTGCCGCCGGATGAGCGGCCGTTGCCGTCGGTGGCCCACTACGACCAGCTCCTCAAACGGCCCGCCCGACCGGCGGGCAGGAAAGAAGGATCATGAGTCCACGCAAGCGCGGGCTGACCGAGGAAGCCGCGACCGCCTCCATCGACCAGGCATGCCGCATGCTGCGACTGCCCTCCATCCGCCAGCAGTTCAAGGACATGGCCGACGCGGCCGCCCGCGACCAGATGTCGTATCGCGCGTTCCTGGCCGAGCTGCTGATGGCCGAGTGCGACGACCGGGCCCGGCGCCGCTCCGAGCGCCGCATCCGGGCCGCCGCCTTCCCCAGGGAGAAGTCGCTGCGGGCCTTCGACTTCGACGCCAACCTCAACGTCGATGCGGCCACCGTCAACACGCTGGCGACCTGCGAGTGGGTCAAGAAGGGCGAGCCGCTCTGCCTGATCGGCGACTCGGGTACCGGCAAGTCCCACCTGCTGATCGCGCTTGGCACGGAGGCCGCCATGCAGGGCTTTAGGGTCCGCTACGTGCTGGCCACCAAGCTGGTCAACGAGCTGGTCGAGGCTGCTGACGACAAGCAGCTGACGAAGACCATCGCCCGCTACGGCCGCGTCGATCTCTTATGTATCGACGAGCTCGGCTACATGGAACTCGACCGGCACGGCGCCGAGTTGCTCTTCCAGGTTTTGACCGAGCGCGAGGAGAAGAACAGCGTCGCGATCGCCTCCAACGAGTCGTTCTCGGGGTGGACGAAGACGTTCACCGACCCGCGGCTCTGCGCCGCGATTGTTGACCGGCTCACCTTCAACGGCGCGATCATCCAGACCGGCACGGATTCTTACCGACTGGCCCACACCAAGGCACAAACCCAGGAAAATACTGGCTGAACCCCTCGGCCCCGGACAGTCTCCCGGGCGGAGTCGGCGCCGCTGCGGGGCGGCGGCCACCGTCAGACAGCCGGCGGTGGCCGCATGCGCCCAGCGCATCAGGGCCAGGACGCGATCCCCTCAAAGCTGCTCACACACCAGTCCGTCAGGCCCAGGCGCCGCGGGAGAAGCACCTGATCGGCGAGCCAACGGAGCGGACGCGCCAGGAAGCCGCGCGATACCGCTCCCCACGGCACCCGGTCCTGGCTCACAGAGGTACAGGAAGACTCCGACTGCCGCCGCACGGCAGTGACCATCGAGGCGGGGACGTTACCCAAGACCTCCAACCGCCGACCAGATCAGCCTCTTTCGGGCCGACCACCGGCATGCACCAGCCTAGCCCCTTACAGCAGCCGGTGGCCCCGCGCACTCCAGCCGGTCCGCAATTCCGCCGGGTGTACTACGCCAGCCAACAGGTCATGCCGGGCACTACGGGACAACTGTGACGTTGGTGTCCGCGACCGGTGAACCGCCCACGGACACCAACGCCTCCCAGGACTGTTCTCCCAATCCCGAAACTCGGCCCGTCGCACGACGAACCGCGATCCCGCGAGTGCCCCGCTTCTCACACCCCACACCACTGCCGGGCAGCCGAGAGTGACATCAATTCCCGTGCACATCGATCACCTGTCGACGCGCACAACGACTCGCACAGTCATGTCGAAACGACATCCATGGAAAGTGACAAAACCAGTTGGGAAGACCGCGGCGAGGAAGGCCACAACGGGGAAGGAGAGCGCGTCCCGGAAGCCGCCCCGGAGCGCCTGACCGGGCTGGCTGGTACTGCTGCCCGGGCGCGGTCGGGCAGCGGATCCGCTCCTGGAGCAGCGCCCGGAAACGCTGAAGGCCCTCTCAAACGAGGGGGCCTTCGTGTGGAGCGCCTGGCAGGCCTTGCACAGGGCGACCAGTACCTGCCTTGGGCCTACGGGTTGGGCGCTTGTTGCTGCCCGGCTACCTGTGCACTGTGCGGTGCAATGTTGCGGGGGTCCGAGGGGTTGAGGAACCACTTGCGGGCGGAGGTCAGCCACCAGGTGGTGCAGAAGGCGATGACGACGCCGACGGCGAGGGGGGCGTAGTTGAAGGTCTTGGCGGTGACGGGGGAGGCCTGGGGGAGCATGAAGAGCACGGTGATCACCGCGACCCAGGCGACGGCGATGGTGCCGATGATGGTGGACCAGGAGCCGAGGTGCCAGGGGCCGCGTTCGAAGCGGTCGCCTTGTCGCAGGCGGAGGTAGGTGGGGATGACGTAGGCGATGTACAGGCCGATCGTCGCGATCGACGTCACTGCCGCGTACGCGGTGGAGTTCCACAGGTAGGGCAGGCCCAGGCAGAAGGCGCCGCCGGTGGCGAGCCAGACGGCGTTGGTCGGGGTGCGGGTGCCGGGGTGGAGCTTGTGCCACACCTGGGAGAAGGGCAGGGCGCCGTCGCGGGAGAAGGCGTAGATCATGCGGGAGTTGGCGGTCACGGAGGCCATGCCGCAGAAGAGTTGCGCGACGATGATGACGACGAGGAGCCACTTGCCGGTGGCTGTGCCGAGGGCGTCCATGAGGATCTGGGCGGGGGGTACGCCGGTGTCGGAGTCGAGGGCGCCGTTGTAGGACTGGATGGCGTAGGTGAAGCCGAAGAGCAGGACGAATCCGGCGGCCAGGGAGACGAGGATGGAGCGGACGATGCCTTTGGGGCCTGCGGTGGCGGCGTCGATGGTCTCTTCGGTCATGTGGGCGGAGGCGTCGTAGCCGGTGAAGGTGTACTGGGCCATGAGCAGGCCGATGGCTACCACGTAGAGGCTGGAGGTGAAGCCGGTGTTGTTGACGAACTCGCCGAAGACGAAGCGGGTGGACTGGTGGTGGTCGGGGACGAGGACCAGGGCGCCGCAGATGAGCAGGACGCCGCCGATGTGCCACCAGATGGAGACCTCGTTGAGGAGGGCGACGATGCGTACGCCGAAGGTGTTGAGGATGCCGTGCAGGACGAGGATGGCGCCGAAGAGGGTGATGGTGTGGCCGGGGGTGGCGTCGTAGCCGAATTGGAGGTCGAGGAGGGCGTTGAGGAAGGTGGCGGCGCCGAAGTCGATGCCCGCGGTGACCGCGATCTGGCCGAGGGTGTTGAACCAGCCGGTGAACCACGCCCAGGCGGCGGCGGTGCGGGGCGGGCCCATGCGGTGGGCCCAGAAGTACAGGCCGGCGCTGGTGGGGTAGGAGGAGCAGACTTCTGCCATGGACAGGCCGACGAACAGGGTCATCAGGCCGACGAAGAGCCAGCCCCACATGATGACGGCGGGGCCGCCGGTGTTCATGCCGTAGCCGTAGAGCGTCATGCAGCCGGAGAGGATGGAGATGATGGTGAAGCTGACGCCGAAGTTGGCGCGGCCGGACATGGAGCGCGACAGCGTCTGGCGGTAGCCGAGCTGCTTGAGGCGCTCCTCGTCGGAGACGCGGGATACATCAAGGGGCACGGTCTTTCCGTCCTTCCTGCTACGGGATTCGGAGACGGCGAGCCGTCAGCGGTACCGGCGCCGTGGAGGGCTGTAGGACCAGGCCCGGTGTCGCAGGAACAGCCGGCGGGCATCGCCGCAGTAGGCCCAGGGCACATGGGTGGCGTACGGGCCGATCGCGTCGAAGACCTCCTGGGCCTCGGAGTGGCGGTTCGCGAACGACAGGGCGTGTGCCAGGTAGTTGGCGTCGTCGGCGAAGCAGGCGTGCGGATGCGGTGCGCGGTAGCGCCACCATCGCTCCAGCACCAGGTCGATCTGAGGGCACTCGACCCAGGGGTGGATCATGAGGCCGTACGAGTCCTGGTTCTGCGCCTGACGGCAGCGGTGGGCCTCGGCGAGCACGACCAAGGGCAGGACCGCGAGGGGCAGGCCCTTCGGGGCCGTGGAGACTTGCTCCTCGGCCCACCACATCGCCTCGCCGGGCTCGCCGTGATGACGGACGAAGAGGTAGGTGACCAGCTCGTGGTGGGCCTCGCGATTCCAGGGATCACGTTGCTTGATCTCTGACCACACATGGTTCAGCGTGCTGCGGTCAGGGGCGTGGGTGCGCAGCAGCGCGAGCATGACGACCAGGGGCGCCACGTCCTGGGGCCACACGTCCAGCGCGGCACAGCACGTTGCCCATGCCTCTTCCATCAGGACTTGGCCCTTGACGCGACCAGCGATCATCGCGCGCAGGGCCTGCACGTTCCCGAGCAGGGCAAGGGCGTGCGGGGAGTGCGGCTCGGCCTCGGCCCAGGTGTCGGCGAACCTGAGGCGGGCTCCCGCCTCGGCCAGGACCTGGAGGCGGAAGATCCGCCGGTCCCAGTCCGGCCCGGTGGCGATGAGCATGTCCCGCGGCCCTTCCCAGCGGCCCATCGAGGCGTCTTCGAGCACATGCCGTAGCGCTTCGTCGTTTCTGGCGGGATGCGTGTCAAGAGTGATCAACATGGGTTGGCCTCTTGGGTGGCAAGAGGGCCCCTGCTCCGGTGTGCACAGCCTCAGCGCGGGGGGAGTCGGACGCGTCTTCGGCTGGGACACCGGAGCAGGGAGCTCGGAGGTGTGGGAAAAGCAAGTACTCCTGCCGGGGTGCCCGACCGCAAGATGCGCGGGCGAACCAACTTCGACGTGAGTACGGGCGCACTGCTGGATCCCCGAAGCCGACCTGGGTGGATGCCCCACCAGGTACCAGGTGGACACGCGAGCAGCGGCCGCTGCAGAGGCGCGATGACGGCACCGCGGGCCCTCGCCGCGGACGGGAGGATGCCGGCAGCGAACAGGCTGTGGCCATTACTCGGCTAGTGCCTTATGCCCTCGTTGCGCGCGAACGAGGAGTGCCGCATGTGCTTCCGCCCATGTGGCAGCCGGTGCCATCGCGGTCAGGAGCTCCTGCGACGGGGGCGTCAGTCGATATGTAGTGGGGAATGGGAAACGCGCTGCTCTTTCGCGGTTGATCAGCTCAGTCTGCGTCAAACGTTGCAGGGTGCGGCACAACATACCTTCCTGAAGGTTGCGATGAGCACGCCCCGGCCAGTTGTTGGTGGGAATCTGTGCGCGCATTGTGGCTAGGAGGTCCGTGTACTGCAGCGGCCCATCGTTGAGAGCGACAAAGACATCCCAATACCATTCGCCGTTCAGCAGGCGAAGGAAGTCGTGGACCCTCCGAAGGTATTGCTCATCGTTTGGTGTTACCCCGGCAGGAGCGGGGTGCCGGGGGAGCGGTAGGCGGGAGGTGAGGCGGAGATGCCATTTCCCGGTAGGTGAGGTGCTTGAGCCACCAGAGTTCTTAGGCATGGCTTTCCCTGACCAGCTTCATCTGCGCGGTTCTGCAAGCCGGTGAGTGCGCCTGTATGAGCCTGTGCCACACCGGGGTGCCGGTGCTGTTGCGACGTAGCCAGCTTGGTCTTCTTCGGGGCGAGGGGCTTGACGTGCTCCCTCTGCCAACTTCCGTACCCTCGAGGGCGAGGGATTCTTCCTTCTCTTGATCCGTCCTGACTTCCTCTCGCTATGGAGGCAGTGACGTTCCCCATCCGCTGTCATGCATAGCGCTACTTTCTTTCGATCTTTGGACGTGGCCGAGGCTGGCACGGCCATCTCGGCCACGTCCAAGTGCTACACCGCCGGAGCACTCTAACTTCAAAGCCAGTGCCGCCAGTTCGGCGAATTCAAGCCAGCGGCGCTGGCGCAACTCGCGGGTGTGGGGGACATCGGGATTTCTCGCCGCGCTCCTATGCTTCCTGTAGCTGGCGTAGCAGGATGCGCGGGCACAGCCCGCTCAAGGGGGTAGGTCATTGCTCAACGACGAGCTCCGTCACCTGCGCGGAATCGGCATGGCTATCGAGCTCATACGCAACAAGTGGACGTACGCGGTGCTCGTCGCCCTCCTGGACGGGCCGATGAGCCCGACGGAACTTCTAGCACACATAAACAGGGGAAATGTGCGCAATGCGGACTTGTTGAATGAATGGGTCCTGCACGAGAAGACCCTGCTCGAAACGCTGCGGCGACTGGAGCGTGACGGGCTGATCGTGCGACAGCAGCTGGTTGAGCCGCAGGTGAAGAGTGCGGCTCGAGCGCTGACGCCCATGTCGGAGGAACTGCTGGAGGCGCTTCATGAGCCGGCGGCATGGGCGACGAGGCACGCAGGCCTTCTGCTGGCGAATCTGCGGGATCGCCGGGGTGTGAGCTCCGCGGGTCCTGCGCCCGCGCGCCGACTGAAGTTCGAGGGCGGCAAGCGCACGCCTAGTCAGGAGCGTTGGCGCAATCTCGGCGTAGCCCTCACGATGCTCCGCCTGCGCTGGAGTTTCTCGGTTATCGCAGCCCTGCGTAACGGCCCCTTGCGCCCCACGGAGCTTGCCTTGGCGATCAATGAGGACGTCGATCGCAATCGTCACATCATCGGTCGTCGTCACCTGTCGGACAAGGTGCTGTGGGGCACCCTGCGTCGATTGTCCACCGACGGCGTGGTTGCGCATGAAGGGAGGGGGCGAGGGTTCGCTTCTGCCGCCAGCTGCTCGCTGACCGGCTCGGGCCGCGACCTGTTGGTGGCTCTCTCGCCCTTGGGGTCGTGGGCGGTGCGCTATGAGGCCCAACTCGTCGACGTCATGCGCGGCCGCTTTCGGCGCCCCGAGAACCCCTCGACTCACCAGCAGCAGTCTGACGGGTCATCAGGTACCGTGTCGTGGTGAACTCGGCTGCTGCGGTGAGGGGGTGACCATGAGCGAGAAGATTGGGCCTCACGCAGAGTTTCCGTTCGCGCCGCGGGCGCACGGCGGCCCTCCAGAGGCGTACGCCCAAAGGCGCAGCGGTTGCCCGCTTGAGCCAGTCGTACTGCCGAGCGGTGACGAGGTGCTCCTGGCCACGACGTACGAAGACGTGAGGGAAGTACACGCCGATACGCGCTTCTCACGGAACCTTCGCTACCCGGGTGCTCCTCGCCTGCTCGCCGGTCGTGACATCCCTGATGATCCGCACGCTCTCGTCAACATGGACCCTCCGGAACATACGCGACTCCGGCGCATCGTGCAGTCGGCCTTCACACCGCGGCGTGCGGAGCAGTGGCGACCGAGGATTCAGGAGGTGGCCAACAGCCTCATCGACGCCATGACGTCGGACTCCCCGCCGGTCGACTTGCTTGACTCCTACGCCCTTCCTCTCCCGATCCACATCATCTGCCGGATGCTGGGCGTCCCTGAAGAGGACAGTCCGCAGTTTCGGACGTGGTCGGACGTGTTCCTGTCGACCAGCGTGGCCACCGCTGACGAGCGCGCGAGGGCCGGCGCGGAATTCACCGCGTACACCGACCGGCTCATAGCTGACCGCCGCAAGAGCCCCGGAACGGATCTCCTCGACGAACTCATCAACGCCCACGACGCGGAAGACCGGCTCAGCGAGGGAGAACTAGCCCGCATGGTCCGGGGGTTGATCATCGCGGGCCACGAAACCACAGGGCACGTCATCGGCCGGGGCGTTCTCACGCTACTCCGGCACCCTGACCAACTGGCCGAGCTGCGCCAGCAGCCGGAACTGCTTCCTGGGGTCGTCGAGGAGATCCTCCGCACGGAGGTGCCCGGGCACGGAGGCCTGCTGCGCGTGGCCACCGAGGACCTGCCCCTCCCGTCCGGTGGCACAGTGCGGAAGGGGCAAGCTGTCCTGGCGCCGGTGGTGGCCGCCAACTACGACCCGCGGCACTTCGCCGACCCGGACGAGTTCGACATCCACCGGGCCGCTGAGAGTAGGCACCTCGCCTTCGGGCACGGCCCCCACTTCTGTCTAGGGGCCAACCTTGCGCGCGTGGAACTCCAAGTGGCGATCGGCTCGCTCGTCGAGCGCCTTCCCGGGCTTGCTCTGGCAGTCGCACCCCGAGACCTGAAATGGACGACTGGCAGTCGCATCTGCAGCCTGGTCGACCTCCCCGTCGCCTGGAAGTGACGGCGGCCGCGGCCGCGACTCCATCGAGCGCGCTTTCCCCGGGACCGCGGCTGCCTGAAGCGCCGGTCACGAGTCGTGGCCGTGACGCCCCGCCGTAGCTGGACTCTGTCCGCCAGCCGCCCCCCTAGGCGGCATTTATCACATTCCGTGCGTGATTCCTCCATCCAGGGCTCCGTACTCACTTTGAAGTCGGTCCGCAGTCCCACCTTGCGCCCAGGGGGTGCAGCCGGAGTACAGGTGGATGCGTCGGCGTACGCATGTGCGTCCGGCATGAACCTGGGTCGTCCATGAGGTGGTGTGGCCATGGTTGGAGGGAGTTGCCGACGCGGCGAACGGCGCCTCGCGTGTGCTGGGTTGAGCGCTGCGGTCCTGCTCGGCCTCGGTGCGTGTAGCAGTTCGTCCGCCACACAAGCGCCTGAGAGTGCCGAGCCAGGTGGCGCTGAGACTCCGAGAAGGCAGCAGTCGAGAGCCTCGCGATCAGCCTCAACCGTAGACACGGCACGGGAGCACGCGATCGCGGCCTACTTGGGCATGTGGCGCGACATGGCTGAAGCGGCAAGAACCTCGGACTGGAGATCTCCTCGGCTCGCGCGAAACGCGACAGGCGAAGCGCTCAAGGCGATCACGCGTGGAATGTACGCCGACCATCGGAACGGCCTGGTCACGAAAGGAATGCCGGAGAACTCTCCGAGGGCCACGAAACTCACCCCCGCGAACGGCCCCACCACAGCCCTGATTTCGGACTGCGGCGATTCCTCGCGCTGGCTGAAGTACCGCAAGCAGACAGGTGAGTTGGTAGATGACGAGCCTGGCGGTCGCCAGTCCATATCGGCCGAGGTGAAGAAGCAAAAGGGTGGGTGGAAGGTCACGCGGTTCGCTGTCTGGGAGGTCGGATCGTGTTGAGGCGGACCGGAGCCGTGGTCGTCATAGCCGCCACCGCGACACTGACGAGTGCTGCACCCGCGCTGGCCGATCCAGGGTGGACGAACGTCGACTGCTCGCAGAATCCGCACCCCGGGTGCGAGCTGGACGCCGGAAAGGGTGGAAGGAGCGGGCGGAAGACTCCTGAGCCGGAGAGGCGTGGATCAGGACCGCACCTCCGTGGCGGCGGGAGCACCGGCCGCGAGGGTACCGGCGAACGTGATCCGAATTTGGCCCGGTGTGCCTACGAGCGCAGTGACTACAAAGCCCCCCGCGCCGAGGCCAAGGCATCGTTCCAGGAGTCCGCTGGCAACGGCGGACAGGGCGCCGCACCCGCCGTGTGGGCACGGGGAGCCGGGTCCAGCCCGACGAGGCAAGTAGCCGATCCAGGGGCGAAGAAGGAGGGCGCCTGGTACGTCTACAAGTGCTCGTCGAACGGTTTCCGGGATGCCTTCTACCGGCCGCCGGTGTGGATTCCCGACGCGGTGCAGGACGACGATGGTGGGCCTCCCACGCCGTCGCCCGCACAGGTGGCGCAGCGGGCGCGGAGCCAGTTACGGCTTCTCGATCCTCGGATCGAGACGAACCCGCCGACTGAGCAGCTGGTGAATCTGCCGACCTGGTTGTGGGTGGCTCGCGGAGGTTGGCACCGGGTATCGGCAACTGCCTCAGTACCCGGGGTCTCGGTGACGGCGGTGGCCCGGCCGCGCAAGGTCATCTGGAAGCTCGGCGACGGCAGGTCGGTGACGTGCAAGGGGCCAGGGACTCCGTACGCCCGCAGTGGCCACGGGAAGAAGCGCGCTTTCAGGCCCAGCCACCCTTCGCCGGACTGCGGGCACACGTATCGCTCCTCCTCGGCTGGCCAGCCAAGGAAGGCGTACGCGGTCTCCGCGACGATCCACTGGACCGTCAGCTGGGCCGGAGCGGGGGAGAGCGGCACGTTCCCCGGCATGACCACCACGGCGAACGCCTGGTTCCGCGTCGCGGAGAGCCAGGCACTGAACACCGAGGACTGACGGCATCACGACCGTTCGGACACACGACGCATTGGCAGGAGGACAGCTGATGAACACCCGGGTACGCGCACCTGGGGGTCCCCGCTCCGTGAGCCGGGACCCCCTGAGGAGGGGAGGGCCCGACGCCGATCGGGCCCCGGCGCGGGTGGCCGGGACCTCCCGGCGGCGGAGTGTTCCGTACTTCTTGGTCGGGGTGCTGCTGGTCCTCGGCTGCGCGACCGGAGGGGCGCTGCTCACCATGCGGTTGGGGGACCGCGAGGTCGTACTGGTTCTCAAACGGCCTGTGGCCGTGGGGCAGGAGCTGCGTGCCTCGGATCTGAGGGAGGCGAGCATCGCGCGGGACAGCGGGCTCGACGCGGTGGCGGCCGACTCGCGTGACGCGGTGATGGGACGCCCGGTGGCGTACAGCCTCCCCTCCGGGTCGCTGCTGACGAAGAGCGCGCTCGGCAGCTCCAAGGTGCCGCCCACAGGCCAGGCCGTCGCTGCGGTCGGTCTGAAGCTGGGGCAGTTCCCTACTGGCCTCCAGCCCGGCCATCGCGTCGTGGTCGTTGCGACCGCGGACGAGGAGGAGTCCGGTGAGGTCTCCACCACGAGTAGGAAGTCGTGGCGGGCGGTGGTCACCGGGGTCCGGGCCCATCAGGGCGACCAGGTGACGGTGGTGACCTTGCAGCTGGCCGAGGACGACGCCCGCCAAATGGCCGCTGCTCCGGAGGGCGCGCTCCGCGTGGTCGTGGTGCGGGGAGGCGAAGACTGATGACCTTGGTGGCACTGTGCAGCCTGAAGGGCTCGCCCTGGGTGACGACCACCGCCCTCGGGCTCGCCACCTGCTGGCCTGGGGAGGAAGCACCAGTTCTCGTCGAGTGCGATCCGGCGGGTGGTGATCTGCTGGCCCGCTTCCGGCTCAGCCTCTCTCCTGGCCTTGTCAGCTTGGCGGCTGCCGCGCGGCGGTCAGCGGAGCCCGGCCTGCTGTGGCAGCACACCCAACGGCTGCCCGGCGGGCTGAGCGTGGTCGTCGCACCACCCGGTGCGGACCAGGCGCGGGCCGCGTTGGAGCAGCTGACGTACGAAGGCGACATCATGCTGCGGGGCCCGGCGGACCGTTCGGGAGTGGTCGTCCTGGCGGACTGCGGTCGGATCGAGGCGGAGTCGCCGGTGACGCCGGTACTGCGTCACGCCGACCTCGTGCTCCTGCTCTCACGAGCTCGGGACGACGCCTTGGCACATGTGGCGATGAAGGCGGACGCGCTCACGAGGTGGTCGCGCGCCTTGGGCTTCGTACTGGTGGGGGAGGGCTACGCAGCGGATGAGGTGACGCGGGAGCTCGGCATCCAGGTGATGGCCCGGCTTCCGAAAGATCCCAAGGGCGCGGCGTGGCTGCGCGGGGCGGCCGGGCGACGAGCTGCCCCGGCGCGCACAACGCTGGGGAAGGCCCTGGAGTCCCTGGCGGGGAGGGTGGCCGACCGCATGGGGGCAGCCTGCGAGCCCGCCGGTGTGCAGGTCACGTCGACGGAGCTCACGGCTCCCTCCATCCACTTCATCTTCCCTGCTCAAGGGCGATCCACGAGTCCTGCACCATCCAGCAACGGAGCGGTGGGATGAGTGGGTTCGAGGAAGAAGCAGCACCGCCTTCGGAGACCCGGGCCACCCCGACCCCTGCCCCGGCCGGGGCGAACAACGGAGTGCCCCGGTTCGACCGGAGGGCGGGCGTGCGCGATCCCTCCGCCGTAGCCGGCATGAGCCTGTACGAGGACGCGTCCACCGAGCAGCTCCGCCAACGGCTCCGTCACCAGCTGTCCACGCGGCTCTCCGAGCGCATCCGAACTCATGAGGCCTCCGGGCGCCCGGAGTGGCTGGAGACCGAGCGACGTGCCGCGGCCGAAGAGATCCTGGCCGATGCCGCAGAGGAGTTCGCACAGCACCAGTTGACCGGCGGCCGCCATGCCGTCCCACGCGATGTCGAGCAACGGGTCGTCCAGGCGGTGCTGAACGAGGTCTTCGGCCTGGCCGGCCTTGAGCCTCTCCTCCGCAACCAGGACATCGAGAACATCAACATCAACGGCGACCGCGTCTTCGTACGCTACGCCGACGGCCGCCGTGAGCAGCTACCGCCGGTGGTGGGCTCGGACGCTGAACTGGTCCAGCTCATCCGAGACCTCGCCGCCCGCTCCGGAGTGGAGGAGCGCCGCTTCGACCGCGGGAGCCCTGGCGTGAGTTTCCAGCTTCCAGGTGGCGAGCGGGCCTTCGCCGTCATGGCGGTCACCGCCCGGCCGTCGGTGTCGATCCGCCGCCACCGCTACAAGACCGTGTCCCTCGGCAAGCTGCGCCGTCTCGGCACCATCGACCGGGACCTGGAGGCCTTCCTCGGCGCCGCGGTCAGGGCCCGGAAGAACCTCCTGGTCACCGGGGGCACCACGATCGGCAAGACCACGCTCCTGCGCGCTCTGGCCGCGGAGATCCCACCGTGGGAGCGGTTGATCACCGTGGAGGACGTCTTCGAACTCGGCCTGGACACGGACGCCGTCGCTCACCCCGACGTGGTCGCGATGCAGTCCCGCGAGGCGAACATCGAGGGACACGGCGCCATCAGCCAGGCCGAGTTGGTGCGCTGGGCGCTGCGCATGTCTCCGGACCGTGTCATCGTCGGCGAGGTCCGCGGCCCTGAGGTCATCCCGATGTGCAACGCCATGAGCCAGGGCAACGACGGCTCCATGGCCACGTTGCACGCCTCCACCAGCCGCGGCGCGTTCACCCGGCTCGCCGCGTACGCCGTCCAAGGGCCCGAACGCCTGCCGCTGGAAGCCACCAACCTCCTCGTCGCCTCCGCCCTGGACTTCGTCGTCCACCTCGAACGGCCACGCGGTGAGCCCGGCAAGCGCGTCGTCTCCTCCGTCCGCGAGGTGATCGACGCCGACGGCCAGCAGATCGTCTCCAACGAGGTCTTCCGACCGGGCCCCGATCTCTGCGCCGAGCCGGGCGTGCCCGTGCGCGCGGAGACACTGGACGACCTGGTGGCCGCGGGTCTGGACCTCGACGGGCTCCAGCACTTGGGCCAGTGGTGGTCGCCATGAGCGCGTACGTGCCCCTGGCGGCGCTGCTCGGGCTGGGGATCGGTAGTGGAGTGTTCCTCGTCGTCCGCGGATGGCGCGAGCCACCGACACCCGTCTTCCCCGCAGCTCTACGCCGGCACGGACCGCGAGACCGCGCCGGGCGCTGGATCGCCGCCTCCATGGCCATGGGGCTCCTTGTCGGAGCGTTCACCGGTTGGGCGGCGGGCGTACTGCTTGCCGCCATGGCGACCTGGAGCCTGCCGCGGCTGCTGGCTGTGGGCGTGGTCGACAGAGAGCAGCTGGCCCTGATCGAGGGCGTAGCCGGCTGGACCGAGATGCTGCGTGACACCCTCGCTGCGGCTGCCGGTCTGGAGCAGGCCATCATGTCCACCGCCCGCGCCGCGCCGAAGGCCATACGTCCGCAGATCCTTGAGCTGTCCGGCCGCCTGGAGCGGGGCGAGCGCCTGGCCCCGGCGCTGCGTCGCCTCGCCGATGACCTGGACGACCCGACCGCCGATCTCGTACTCGCGGCCCTCGTGCTCGCCGCACAGCACCAGGCTCGCCAGCTCACCTCGCTCCTTGGAGAACTCGCGGCCACGGCCCGGGCCCAGGTCGCCATGTGCCAGCGCGTGGACGCCGCTCGAGCGCGGACGCGTACGACCTTGCGCGTCGTCGTCACGACCACGCTCTCCTTCGCCGGAGGCCTGATCGTGCTCAATCCCGCGTTCCTCAGCCCGTACGACTCGGTTGAAGGACAGTTGGTGCTGATGTTGATCGGCATGGTGTTCACCACCGCCTTCTGCTGGCTGCGCCGACTGGCCCGGGTCGAGGGCCCCGAACGCTTCCTGATCTCTGGCTTCGCCACGGCCGAGGAGGGGCAGGGCACTCGGCTGGAGGTGTCGCCGTGACCGCCACGTTCGCTGTGCTGGGCATGGGCGCCGGCCTGGGGCTGTGGTCGCTCCTGGTCTGGCTCCTCCCACCCCGACCGACGCTGTCCGACCTCCTTGTCCGGTTGCGCCCCGAGCCTCAGCAGCAGCCCCTCCTGCTTTTGCAGGCCGGAGGCTGGGCGGTACGCGTCGGCGCTCCCTTCACCGCCTTCCTGCGCTCGCTCGGGCTGCCGCACCAAGAGACTGGGAAGGACCTGGCCATCACTGAGCGCTCGGCGGACGCCCACCTCGCGGAGAAGGCCACGCTCGGCCTGACGGGCCTGGTGCTGCCCGCCACTGTTGATCTCGTGCTTGTCGCTGGGGGCAGGGCGCTGCCGTGGCCCGTACCGGCTTCGGTGGCCCTCGCCCTGGCGGTGTGCGGCTTCCTGCTCCCCGACCTCACCGTGCGAGCCGAAGCCAAGCGACGCAGAGAGGCCTTCCGCCACGCGTTGAGCTCCTACCTGAACCTGATCCACATCCTGCTCGCCGGAGGAGCAGGCGTCGACGCCGCCCTGCACGACGCCGCCCAGACGGGCCACGGGTGGGCGTTCCAGCAGCTGCGCCGCGCGCTGAACACCGCGCGCCTCACACGCAGTTCGCCCTGGACCGCCTTGGGACAGCTCGGGGAGGAACTAGAGGTCGCCGAGCTGACGGAACTCGCCGCGTCGCTCTCCCTCGCCGGGTCCGAAGGCGCGAAGATCCGAGCTTCCCTGGCCGCGAAGGCTGCCGCGATGCGCAGCCAGGACGGCGCCGCCGCCGAAGGGCAGGCCAACGCGGCCACCGAGCGCATGGCTCTGCCCGGGATGCTCATGGCCTTCGGCTTCGTCCTCTTCGTCTTCTATCCGGCCCTCACCCAGATCACCGCCTCGCTATGACACCGCGACGACAGCGAAAGGAGACCGGCCGTGCCCTCACAACCTTCTCGGACCCGCCGGAACCGACTCCGCAGGGTCCTGCGCGCCTTGGGTCAGGACGACCGAGGCATGACGACCGAACACGTCATTTGGATCGCCTTCGCCGCCGCGCTCGCCCTCGCGGTGACAGGGCTGTTCGGCCCCGACATCATGGCCGCGGCACGCAGTGTCCGCTTCCGCTGAGATGGTGCGACGACGGCGGCACCGCCACCACGGAGATGGTGATCATCATGCCGCTGGTCCTCACCTTCGTCCTCCTCCTCGCCCAGACCGCCCTGTACCTCCACGCCGCGCACATCGCCCAGACCACCGCCTCCCACGCCCTGGCGGTCACCCGCGTCCAGAGTGGCAGCGAGGCCGCCGGACAGAACGAGGCAGACCGGGTCCTGCACCGGTTGGGACGCGGCCCGCTGCGCGGCATCCGGGTCACGGTGGCCCGCGGCACCGACCACGCCGAGGTGCGGGTCCGCGGCACCGCCACCAGCGTCCTCCCCTTCCTGGACCTGCCGGTCCGGGCCCGTGCCGACGGCCCGATCGAGGCCTTCATACCCGGGCTGGAGCTGCGATGAGGTACCGACGCCCCGATGTCGGCTCGGCGACGGTCGAACTCGTCCTCGTCATCCCTGTGTTGGTACTGATGCTGTGGTTGCTCGTCTTCTGCGGGCGCATGACCGACTCCCGCCTGCGCATCGAGGACGCCGCCCACCAAGCAGCCCGCGCCGCGAGCCTACAAAGGACGGCCTCGGCCGCCACCACGCACGCCCGCGCCACCGCCGCCTCGGCACTGAGCGAGGCGGGCATCACTTGCCAGCCCCTCAAGGTCGACACGCACGGCAGCATGCGGCCCGGCGGCACCCTCACCGCCACGGTCACCTGCCGCGTCGACCTGCACGACCTGGCACTCCTGCAGGTGCCGGGCGTACGGACGCTGAATGCCACCTTTGCCGCGCCGGTCGACACGTTCAGGGGTGCCTTGGGAACCGCTGCCGCTCTGGGAGGCGAGGCTCCGTGACATCACCAGGCCCTCTGGTGCGCTGCGCGCGCCGCGACGACGGACAAGTCACCGTCTTCGTCGTCCTGATCACCGTGGCCGTAGTGATGTTCGCCGGTCTCGTGGTCGACGGCGGACTTGCCCTGGCCGCCAAGGTCCGCGCCATCGGTGAAGCACAGGAAGCCGCTCGCTCAGGCGCCCAGGCCATCGACCTCGCCGCCTATCGGAACGACGGCTCCGTGCGGCTGCTCCCTACCGAAGCCCACCGCCGGGCCCACGCGTACCTGGCCTCCACCAGCGACACCGGGGCGGTGAAGACGACCTCCACCACGGTCTCCGTCACGGTCACCGTCCACCAGCGCACGCAGTTCCTCGGCCTCCTCGGCGTGGACACTCTCACCGTCACCGCGACGGGGACCGCCCATCCCGTCCACGGCGTCGAAGCCCCGGAACGCTGAGCTGGTGCAGCTATGGCCGCACGTCCCTCTCCTCGGGCCGGACACCACCAGCACAGGTGCCCGGCGGCGCTCCTGATACGAGGCGTGTTGGCCGGGTCTCTCCTGGTGCTGCTGATCGGAGGCATCCCCTGGGCACTGTGGCGGTACGTGGGCTGGCCACTGCCGGCTCACGCACCCACGGTCGAGGCGATCGCGACCGTGCTCACTTCCCCGATGAGCACGACATTCCTGCTGAACACGCTGGCATGCCTCCTGTGGACTACGTGGACCTTCTTCGTCGCCGACGTCCTGCGCACGGCGGGCGAGGCCGTACGGACACTCACCTGGTCACCTCACCGACCTGCCAAGGGACCCGTGCACGGAACGGCTGCGGCTCTGGTCGGAGCCGTTGTCCTGGCTCTCCTGCCCTACCGGGACCCGCAGCTCGCGGCCGCGTCGCAACGGCGCCCCGCAGCCGTCAGCATGCCCGTCGGCGACGTCCGCACGGCGTCACCGACGAAGGACACACACGAGGGCAGCAGGCGCCCGGCCGACGGTGGGAGGGAAGTCATCGTCGTCCGCGCCCCGCGCGATGGCGTGTACGACAGCCTCTGGCGCATCGCCGAACGCCACCTGGGAGACGGCAACCGGTGGCCCGAGATCTACGCCCTCAACCGAGGCCGTCCCCAGCCGGACGGCAGCTCCCTCACCCACCCCAGCCTCATTCGACCTGGCTGGGCCCTCCGCCTCCCCGAGCCCCCGGCCGATCCGGACGAGGACCGGCGTCCTGCCCCGGTGCCCCCGAAGCCTCCGCCTCCGCCGCCTTCGGACAGCGGGTCGCCGACGCCCACACCGAACGGCACCCCACCAGTACCTCCGCGCCAACCGCCCACCCACGTGCGCGACGACGAGGGAACCCCTCCCGGCCTTGATCTGCCCAGCGGGGCATTCGTCGGCGCCGGGCTGGCCCTGGCCGTGGCCGCCGCCACGGCAGTCGTTCTCCGCCGCCGCAGAATCCGTTACCGCCCGGGCAGCGGCGAACGGCGCGACGTACACCTCGCACCAGTCGTACGCGCCCTCCGGGCGGCAAGCACCGAGATGAAGCCGGACCAGGACGACACGGACGATGTCTACGGCACCGCTGCGCTGCACGCTGACCACGGTGAGGGCGACGACGGTGCGAAAGACCCGAAGCAGCACCCTGAAGAGCAACGGGACCGACGAGTCCTCGGCGTGAAGGAAGGACAGGCCCTCGCCTGGGACCTCGCCCGGAGCCACGGCGTGGGGCTCACTGGCCCGGGCGCACTCGACGCCGCCCGCGCACTGCTGATCAACCTCCTGGCCGAGCAGCACACGACAGCCCAGCGCGGAGCGGAACTCGTCATCCCGATGCGGGACGCACAGCAGCTCCTCCAGATGGGCGCCGTGGACGGCGCCCGGTTCCCGCGGCTGCACCTCATGGCGACCATGGGCGAGGCGCTTCAGATGCTCGAGGCTGAACTCGTCTCACGTACGCGCATGGGCGAAGACGCCGATCGCCCCAGCACTGAGCAGCCGGACGAGCTCGTGCTGCTCGGCACTCCCTCGCCCGCGGAGCAGCGCCGTCTGCAAGCGGCCCTGGACAACGGCTCGGCGCTCGGAGTGTGCGGAATCCTCCTCGGCCCATGGCGAGCCGGAACAACGCTTCGTATCGGGACCAACGGAGACGTCGCGGCTGCCACCCCGCCGGACACGGCTACCTTCACCGGCGCGCGACTGTTCACCTTGCCGACCGCCGACGCTCAGGACCTCTTCGCCCTCCTGGCCGAAGCAGCGGCAGCTCAACCCGCGCTCAAGAACGCCGACCTGGCGCAGGCCGCCGAACGCTCGCTCACGCATGCTTCAGGGGGCCCAGGAGCGCGGCTTCGTCCGCTTCCAGAACCACCCGCACCTGCGGAGCCAACCCCGGCATGGCCGCGACACGGGCGGAGCGGCCGACCGAGGCACGCCAGCCCCTGCGAGCCACGGGCCCTGCGGCTCGTCGTACTCGGACACGTACGCATTGCCTATCAACCGCCAGGTACCTCGCGCAGGGTGGAGGTCACCCACGCGTTGGCGCCGAAGCAACGAGAAGTGCTCGCCTACCTCGCCCTGCACAAAGAAGGGGCGCGACGCGAGGCCCTGACAGCGACGATCTGGCCCGACGCACCTCGGGAACGCCCGTACAACAGCCTCCACGCGACGCTGAGCCAGCTGCGTCGCGCACTTCGCCTGGCCACGCACGACGAGATCACCGATATGACCGAGTACGCCGACAGCCACTACGTGCTCGGCAGCGGGCAAGTCGCGGTCGACCTCTGGGAGTTCGAGCAGGCAGTGCGGGCGGCACGGGAGGCCGGATCGGCTGAAGACATGCGAGAGGAGAACCTGCGCCGAGCGACGGGCCTCTACGTCGGGGACTTCGCGGCGGAGCTCACGGCGGAATGGCTGGAGGCCCCGCGTGAGGCCCTGAGGCGGGACTACCTGGACGCTGTGAGCGCTCTCGTGCGGATGAGGAGCAGAACCGACCCCCGTGAGGCGCTCGATCTGCTCGAACAGGCCCGCGGCCTTGACCCATACAACGAGGCCATCTACCGGGACATCGCGCGGATGCAGGCGCGGCTGGGGCTGTCCGACGCCGTCTCACGAACGTTCGAGCTCCTCCGGCGAGCCCTGGCAGAGTTGGGCGAGTCGCCGAGTCAGAAGACGGCCGTCCTCTACGAAGCGCTGCGGTTCGGGCAGCCCGACGGCCCCTGAGTAGGTTGTGCAAGGGCAGGTGCTGGTTCTTTAGGTTGCGAAGGTTCCGGCCCCGGAGGCAACACTGCCGCACGAGAGGAGCAGGGAATTCGGCTGCACGGGCATTCAGGCTGCGGTAGAACCGGTTCATGGACGAGCAGCGTTTGCCCGGCGGCAGGACGGGCGGGGCGGTACGCCGAGGCGGCGCGGTTCATCGGGCCGTGCAGCCGTGGACTCCTGCGGTGCACGCGGTGCTGCGCCACCTGGAAGCGGTGGGGATGGACGGTGTGCCCAGGGTCCTGGGCACGGACGGGCAAGGGCGTGAGGTCCTGACCCATCTCGAAGGTGAGACAGCGGGGGAGGAACTTCCCTGGCCTGCCTGGGTGTACTCGCCGCCTGCGCTGGAAGCCGTGGGGAGGTGGGCCCGGCAGCTGCACGATGCGACGGAGTCCTTTGTCCCGCCGCCGGACGCGCGCTGGCTCGCCGGGCAGCGGTGGCGGCCTGGGCTCGTCATCGGCCACCACGATGCCGCTCCTTGGAACGCGGTGTGGCGTGACGGGGGCTTGGTGGGCTTCTTCGACTGGGACACCGCGGGTCCCTCGACGCGCGAGTTCGACCTGGCCTTCATGGCTTTGACATGGGTCCCGTTGCACGCGCGCAGTTTCGCCGAGCGGACCGGATTCACCGCGTTCGAGGACCGGTCCCGGCGCCTGCACCAATTCCTCGACGCCTATGGGTACGAAGGCGACCGGTCGGGGTTCGGAACAGTGGTGTCCACTCGGGCCCGGACCAACGCGGACGTCATCCGCCGCATGGCCGCCGACGGTGACCCCATCTATACGGCGCTGGAGCCGGTTGCGGCAGAGCTGCACCAGGCCGCCCGCGAAGTCGAGGCGTTGCCCGCCTCCTTCTGGCACCCGACCCGGTAAGCGGCCCTGCGCGTTCCTGGACTACACGGGGCACTGCTCCCGCCACTCGCGCTCGAGGATCGTGTGGACGACGGAGTCCCGCCACTTGCCGCCCTTCTGGATGTGCTCGCGGATCGTGTAGTCCTCGGTCATCCCTGCCTTGGCCATGGTCTTGGCGGAGGCGGTGTTCAGCGGGGAGCGGGCACCCCAGACGCGGTGGAGGTCGAGCTCTTCGAAGCCGAGGCCGAGCAGCAGGCGTACGGTCTCGACGCCGTACCCGGCACCCCAGGCCTCGGGGCGCAGCGCGAACCCCATGGTGGCGGCGCGTTCTTGGTGGGGGTCCATGGCTAGGCGCGCGAATCCGATCAGGTCGTCGCTGCGTTGTTCCACCACCGCCAGGCTGTACTCCACACGCGGGGCCGCGGCGGCCAGCGCGATGGACCGGTCGACGATGGCGCCCACCTGATCGCGGGAGCGCGGCTCGAAGGACAGGTGCTCTGTCGCCTTGGCGTTGCCGTAGATCGCCAGGACGGCTTCGACGTCGTCGGGAGTGAGCTCGCGGAGTTCCAGGCGGGAGCTGCGACGGCTGACCGGGTACATGCGTGGACTCTACCTGCCGCTCTAGCGGGGCAGGGCGGGACGAGAAGGCTGGTACATCGTGATCTCCTCACGCAGGTCGCGCGCCAGAACCGCATTGCGGACGGACTGCCGGGTGAGGGCCGCTCGTACGCGCGCGGCGGAGACGACGATGCCGTTGTTGCGGTGGCTGGGCGGGAGATCGAGTACGGGGCGTATGGCCTCCGCGGCGCCGTCGAGGTCCCCGGCGTGGAGATGGACCAGGGCGAGGTTGCACTGGGAGCCGGCCATGTCTCCGAAGGCCCAGTCCGGGTCGTCCCGGTTGCTGTAGCCGCGTACCGCGTCCTCGGCTTGGGCGGCTATTGCCGCGTCGCCCTGGCCGAGGAGCACCGCGGCCTCGACCGTGTAGTACGTCTGCTTGATCACCGGGTAGGTGAGCAGACCTCCGAGAGCGTCGAGGTCGTCGGGGACGACCCGCTCGCGCAGCTCGTCGGAGCGGCGGTTCGCCCTCTGGACCGCGTCCTCGTTGCCGAGCACGGCTGCCGCACGTGCCTCGAGGCCGGCGAGCCAAACGGTCACCGTGCCGCGGAGGCTGGCGGACTCCTCGGCGCCCTTGCGGGCGTAGTGCAGTGCGTCCTCGGGCTTGTCCGACCAGTACGCGATGAGCGACTTCAGCCCGTCGACGAGGGCGATGAGCCCCGGGTGCTCGGCCTGCCGGGCGCAGAAGCCCGCGGCGCGGGCCTGCATCATGGCCGTCTTGGGGTCACCCATGTCGTGAGACCCCTTGGCCATGAGGAAGGACAGCACGCTCGCCATGAAGTGGAGCTCCCGGGCCTGAGACGGTCGGGTCCGGCCGCTCTCCATCAGCCGGAACGCTTCTTCTTGAGCTGTCGCCAGATCCGCCCAGACCTTCGACAGCGGTACCCGCGGATACAGTTCGGTGAGCCGTTTCACCTCGTCACCAAGGTAGCCCAGGGTTTCGTCGCCGACCTGTTGCCGTTCGGCTCCGAGGGCGAATTCCATTGCGCGCCGTGCGGCCATTGTGCCCGTCCTTCTCATCGAGTGCAGATCCATGTCGGTGCCGACAGGGATTCGGGACTGTGACGTGCAGGTGGGGGTGGCGTGACCGAGGGCCTGGCCGTCGTTGGCCATACTCCACAGCTCTTCGACGGTGTGGCCGAACAGGTGGACCAATACCCTGCGGGAGTCGACCTGCGGGCGCCGCTTTCCGTAGTACCAGGCCTGGTACGTCTTGCGCTGCGGCACGACGCACGCCAGGTCCAACGGCCCCTCGGTACCTGCCAGTTCCTGAGCCGCCTTCCTGAAGTGGCTCAGGAAGGCCTCGTACTCCTTCCAGCCCCGCTGGTCGATCAGGTACCGGAGCAGCGTGATCATGGGCACCTCCAGCCATTACGTCCAGCACGTCTGTCCCCGACGGTAAGACGTCATCACTATCAACGTGCCCCCTACAGGCGGAAGTTAGCGAAGTCGAGGAAAGTCCGAGGAAGGTCCGAGGGAAGTCCGAGGTTTCCACCCGGTCCTCGTCGAGGAATTCCGAGGGTGGAATGGGGATAGCTCTGCCGCACCCACCTTGCCACCGTAAGGGGGCGCTTCCGCTGCGGAACCACTCATTCAGCGAAGCGCCTGACGTCGCCTCGCGGCGATGTCCCCGCGTGTGGCCTGCGCTACATCCATGCCTCGCTGCCCAGGCCACACGCACCCGGGACGCAACGTGTACGGAGAGGGTGCGGATGATGCCCAGGGCGGTCAGTCCTGTCGAGCAGACCACGGACAGCAGGACGGCCCCGGCGCCGTACGGCGGCGGAGTCGAGATCATCCACCGGCGTACGTCTGTGCCGCACGGCGACGTGCCTGCGGACGAGGACCGTCGATGGGTGGGGGAGCTCCGTGCCGGCGTCAGCAAGGCCCTGGAATGGCAGGGCTGGACCGCTGCGGACAACTTGGACGCGGCGCTGTTGGTCCTGTCCGAGCTCGTCACCAACGAGCTCGTGCACGGTACCGGGCCCGGCATCAACGTGCGCGTCACGTGTGCCTCGGACAGTGTGCGATTCGCCGTGCAGAACAGCGTTCCGGCAGAGGCCGCTGCGGGCCATGAAGCCGACCCGTACGCCGAGCACGGTCGTGGCCTGGTGCTCGTCTCGGCACTCGCGGACACGTGGCGTACGGACAACGGCTGGTCGTGCTGCAGCGTTTCGGCCCGCAGGGCCGGGCGCGACAGGAGATGACCGAGCCGCGGCCGCACACGCGGCCCGGCAACTCGTCCGACGAGGCCCTCCCGGGCGCGTACGTCGGAAGCCTCCCGCCTTCGCCGAACCGGCACCCGCCTCCGTGGCATCAGCCCGCCGTTTTCGGCGCCGCCTCACATCGAGAGTTCCTACGGCATTGGAGAACAGCGATGGGCATCCTCGACACCATTCCCAAGGTCCCGCTCGGTGCACCGCTGGTGGACCGGCTCACCAAGGCCCTCCAGGACCTGCCCGCTCCCGTGCTCGACGCAACGGGTCACCTGGGGGAGGAGCCCGCCCGCGCGTACGACGCCGTGTTGGCTGGATCTCCCGAGGCGCAGTACTTCGTCGAGAGCTGCCGACCGATGCTCACCAACCGGTACGGGGAGGGCTGCGTCGTCATCAGCGCCGCCTCGCTCCTTGACGGCATGGCGATGGGCGACAGCAGCAAGGCCCTCACGGTCCTGATGTCGTGGCTCGGCACCCCGTTGAGGGCCTTCGGCCGATGGCCTCTGTGGAAGCCGCTGGGCACGAACCTCGCCATCGACCCGATGCGTGCGACAGGCACCGGCTACAACCCCTTCCACATCGACATGGTGAACGTCACCCGGCCTCCGGACTTCAGCGCGCTGCTGTGCCTCCGCCCCGACCCCCGCGGCGGAGGACGCAGCCTGGTCTCGCACCTGCGGCGGGCCGTGGCCCAGCTCAGCGCCGAGGAGCGCGACCTGCTCAGCGACGTCGTCTACCGCGACGGCACGTTCTACGACCTCAGTGGGGTCGGCGAGGAGTACGACCCCTTCCCCGTGCTGGACTCCGTGCGGCCCGAGGACGGCTTCGTGCGGTTCACCGCGAAGATGCTGCCCGAGATGGCTCCTGGGGCCCCGCACACGGTGGCGATGCGTGCTCTGGAGCGTCAGCTCGTCGCGGGGCAGCAGCGGTTCTTGCTGGAGCGCGGTGATCTACTCGTGGTGAACCAGCACTTGAGTGCGCACGGCCGCGAAGCCCTCGGCGAGGGCCAGGAGGATGTGGCCGAGGGGCAGAGCAGATTGCTGTGGCAGATGTTCCTGCGCGTGGGGCGGGGCGTCTCGTGACTGCGGTCGACCTCGGCTGGCCGCAGGCGGCTGCGGCCACTCTTCACTCGGTCCATGAGCCGAAACCGGTGCTGCGCCTTTCGGTCTGGCTGGCCGACCTGACGTACACCCAGCAGGCCATCTCCGCCGAGACGATGCCCCAGGCCGTCGCCGGGCTGGCGACCTACGCGGCGGCCCGCATGCGGTTCGGTACGCCTCCGAGGATCTTCAAGTTGCCCGAGGCCCTGGCCGACGCCCTGGAGCACCACGGTGCACCGGACGTGATCGGGTTCTCCCACTACATCTGGAACAGCCAGCTCACGCTCAACTTCGCCACAGCGATCAAGCGGTCCTTCCCTCGCACGACCATCGTGCTGGGCGGCCCGCACTATCCCTTGCTGGCCCGGGACCAGATCGCGTTCTGGCACCAGCGGCTGGCGGGGGCCGCCGACTTCTACGTCGACGGCGAGGGCGAGGCCGCCTTCGCCGAGCTGCTGACCTACCTCAACACTCAGCCGGGCCGCCCCCTCCGTGACGGCATCGCTGGGGTGCACAGCATCTCGCCCGACCGGCGGGAGGCGTTCCTGCCCAAGGCGCGTGCACGCCTGTCGGACCTGTCCGAGGCACCCTCCCCGTACGTCGAGGGTTTACTGGACGAGTTCTTTGCATGCGGACTTGTCCCCACCGTGCAGACCAACCGCGGTTGCCCGTTCGGCTGCACCTTCTGCCAGGAAGGCACCCAGTACTTCTCCAGGGTGACGAAGAAGCGACGCGACCAGGTGACGGCCGAACTGCACTACATCGGACGGAAGATGGCCCCGTTGGTCGCCTCCGGGTCGGCGCGCAACGAGCTGATGATCACCGACAGCAACTTCGGCATGTTCGCCGAGGACAAGCACACGTGCCAGGTGATCGCCGACTGCCAGCAGGCCTACGGTTGGCCGCGGGTCGTCAACGTCACCACCGGCAAGAACCAGCGCAAGCGGGTCCTGGAGGCCGTGGCCCAAGTGCCGGGAACCATCAGCCTGTCCGGCGCCGTGCAGAGCCTGGACACCGAGGTGCTGGCGGCGGTGCAGCGCAAGAACATCAACCCCGACAAGATGATCGAGATCGCGCTGGCCTCCGCCGAAGCGGGCGCCGGATCGTACAGCGAAGTCATCCTCGCCCTTCCTGGGGACTCCAAGCAGAAGCACCTGGAGAGCCTGCGCACCTTGATGGACGCGCGCTTCGACCGGCTGAACATGTTCCAGCTCACGCTGCTACCGGGCAGCGAAATGAATGCCCAGGCATACCGTCATCAGTGGGGCCTGAGGACGAAGTGGCGAGTCATGCCCCGCTGCTTCGGCCGCTACCGCGTACTCGGCGTCGACGTGCGTGCGGCTGAGCTGGACGAGGTGTGCGTGTCCCTGCCCGGCCTGCCCCACGAGGACTACCGCGCATGCCGGCTGATGGACCTGCTGGTGTCGGCGCTCTACAACAACGGCACGTTCGCCACCGTCCTGGCGCTGCTGCGCGCTCACGACGTCTCGCCGATGCGCTGGCTGGAGCTGTGCCGGGACATGCGACACGGTCCCGTCCTCGACCGTGTGCTCGCGGAGTTCCTGCGCGAGACCGACGAGCAGCTGTGGGATTCCCGTGAGGAGCTGCTGTCGTACGCGACGACGAACGTGGACCGATACATCGATGGGGAGCTGGGCAACAACCTGCTCTACACCTACCGCATGAGGCTGATCTCCGAAGCCCTGGACGACCTGGCGGACCTGGCCGCCCGTGCGGGCCTGGCCTGCCTGGGCGAAGTCGGCGCGAGCGGGGAGCTGATCGCGAAGTTGGTCCACGAAGGAGTGGCGTACCACCGGCTGACACTCTCAGAAGTGTTCACCCAAGACCCTCCGGCCGAGTTGACGCAGACCGCCTGGTTCGACATCGACGCACTCCTCGCGCGGGCCCGAACCGACCAGGATCTCGGTGGCCTGGACCGTTACGTGCTGCCCCGGCCGGGGCAGCGCCGCTTCGTGCTGACCGAGCGGCAGCGCGCCACGCTGGCCACCTACACGAGCAGGTTGGGCAGCTCCACGGCCGGGTTCGGATGGCTGCTCACCAAGGTGAGAATGCCTGATATCGTCCGGGAACCTCGCATGCACGTCGGCTCCGGGGCGGGCCCGGAGTCCTCAGGATCGGATGCCGTCACCCCGTGACCGTCGACGAACACGCCGCTGCCCTCGCCTCCCTGAACCGGCCCTTCCGGCTCATCGTGACGGGAGGCGGGACAGGCGGACACACCTACCCGGCCCTCACCGCCATCCGCGAACTCCAGACACGTCTCATCGGACTCGGCTCGGCGGTGGATGTGCTGTGGGTCGGCACCAGCGAGGGCCTGGAGGCGCGCGTCGCCCCGGCCGAGCAGATCCCCTTCGCCACGGTCCCCACCGGCAAGATCAGGCGGTCCTCCAACCCGCTGGCGATGATCAACCGTGAGAACATCCGCGACATGGGCCGCGTCGTCAAGGGCGTTCCCGAGGCCCGCAAGATCGTCTCCGCTCACCAACCGGACGTCGTGCTCTCCACCGGCGGCTACGTCTCCGTACCCGTCGGCCTGGCTGCCAAGACCACCAAGTCGCCGCTGGTCGTGCACGAGCAGACCGTCCGCCTCGGACTGGCCAACCGCGCGCTCGCCCGCTTCGCCGACGCGATCGCCGTGTCCTCCGAGTCCACCCTCCCCCTGCTCAAGGACGGCAAGGCCAAAGCGATCGTCACCGGCAACCCCGTCCGCCCCGCCGTCTTCGCCGGCCAGGCCGACAGGGCGGTGGCCGCGCTCGCACTGCCCGGCTACGACACCGCCCTGCCCACCGTCTACATCACCGGCGGCGCCCAGGGCAGCGCACAGATCAACGCCATGGTCCGCGACATCCTGCCCTGGCTCCTCGCCGCGGCCAACGTCGTCCACCAGTGCGGGGCCGCCTCCCTGGAGTCCTCCCGCCAGCACGCCGACACGCTGCCGCCCGCCCTGCGCAGCCGCTACTGGCTGAGCGACTTCGTAGGCCCCGAGCTCCCCGACGTCCTGGCCCTGGCCGACGTCGTCGTCTCCCGCAGCGGCGCCGGAACCATCGCCGAACTCACCGCCCTCGGCAAACCCTCCGTCCTGATCCCGCTCGCCACCTCGGCCGGGAACGAGCAGGAGCACAACGCCCTGCACCTCCAGCAGGCCGACGCCGCGATCGCGTTGGTCAAAGACCGGGCCAACGCTGACGAACTCCGGCGCGCCCTGGAACCGATCCTCACCTCGCGCGATCGACGCCAGGAGATGGCCCGCAACGCCGCCACCCTCGGGCGCCCGGATGCCGCGGCACGACTTGTCGACGTACTGCTGAACGTAGGCCTGCGAAACGCGTTGTGAGGAGCACGCTGGTATAGCTGCCGCTTCTCTCCCCTCGCCTTCCCGGGCCGGAGGGTGCAGGGTGGCGGGCTGCGTAAGGGCGATTCCGTCGGTGCTCTGCGGATCTTTAGCTCATGCGAGCCGGTGTTCCTATTGCCTTGCCATCACGGCTTCCTATCGGGCTTCTCATTAGAGGGGAAGCCCCACTTAAATCCCTGACTCGCTGCTCTGAGGCCTCGGGGACCCTGCTCGCGCGGCCTGCAACTGGACCACCTGTGGGTGGTGTCGCAGTCGCGGGGGTAAATGGGACTGGCGAAGGCGGCTCTAGTAGATTTTCCTTGAGTATGGCTCACTTTGAATTCCCCCTTTTCTCTTTACTCGGGCTGGTGCTCTCTCCGCGGCCGATGTGGATTTCCTATGATTGCGATTCTTTCCTGGCTTGTGGTGGCGCATGAATTGCGGGTGCGAGGACTAGGCATGCCGAATGCGGCTGAAACTAGAGTGAATTAGAAAACCTGCCTCGCCCCCCTTGCTTTAATCGCGAATGGCGAGAGAATTGAATTACGAGGCATAGCGCATAAGGCGCGTGTCACGGACGATCGGAGACGATCGTGGTCGATTCTGGTAATCGTCGGACGCGGGACGTTACGGCGGAAGACATGAAGTACGTGACAGCGGACGATTTCGCCGAGCTGCGGAGGATCGCGCGTGGGTACTGCCGCACCGTCGACTCGACGCGTTCGCGGAAGCGGATGGACGGAAGCGCGAGTGTTCTTCGGAATGGCATCGCGCCGTACGGTACGGACGACGTAAGTGATGACGTCACGCAGGACGCGGTGCTGATATTCGCGAAGCGTCTGGCGAAAATCATCGCCACGAGCGAGGTCTCTGCCGTCTGGGTGGAAACTCGTGAACCGTGTGCATGGCAGTACGTTCGACGCGATGGTGAGACGATCGTCGTCACTCGCACCACAATCCAGTACTGGGCCGTAAGGGATTCGGCCGCGCGGAACGGATACCGGCTCGATGTCCGGCCCGATGAACTGGACGCCACGCCGGGCAAACAAGGAATGCGTGGAATTCCTCACGCGGATAAGCTGCCCACGCTCGCGGTCGCCCCCTACCTCTCGGGGAACAGTGAAGCGATCTTCCGCTTCGCCTGGGGCGACGGAAAAGACTACCCGACCCTAAGTCGCATGCTTCGGCACGCGAGCAGCGCGGATGACCTCGGACGCGCCGGTGTCATAGGCAAGACGGCGCGTGAAATGTATGGGGGCCCGCTCAACTCGTCGTCCAAGGTGCAGCGCACGCGAGACGCCGGGGTCAGGGAATGGCGCGCGTTATCAACCGCGCTTGATGCCGCGCGGGGCGAGCTGATCTACCGCAGCGCTCAATCACAGAATGGCGACTAGCGGCAGAGGTGTGGGCAGGGTGCGGACTGCTGATTCCGTACCCTGCCCAGTCGTGCGCCAAAGACTGCACGGTCCTTCCTCCGCCTGACGGGCAAGAGTAAGTCGATGCGAGCCAAGAGGAGACCTTTATGAATTTCTCCAAGGTCGGTAATGGGGGGCCTTTGGTGGCCGTATCTTAGTGAGAGCGCGAGTGGGCGTCGCCTTGAAGGTGGGCTGCCTTTCTGTGCGCTCCTCTATGCAAAGAGCTTCTCGTGAATTCTCCGGAGATCGGTAACTGGCCGGTTTCGGGAGACGTATTTATGTGAGGGGAAGCGCGGCTTACGTAAACGAATCCCCTGCATGGCTTAGGTCGGTCATCTGGCTGAGCCCCACTTCAGGTTGCGTCCAGTACGCACGCTGACTGGGGGTGCTCATACCGGAGTGCCCGTGATCCCTTGAAGGGGGACTCATGGAGACCGCAAGTGCGATCAAGCTTGTCGACGAGGTGATCTATAAGCCTGGTTGGGAGTTCGCAGCTCGTGATCACTCGCAGCGGTTTGAGGGTGCCATCGTGCTGCACGTAGATTACCCGGCCCGCAACAGCAACAGGGATCAAGCGGATACGGGGTACCCGAGCGAAGTCACTGCCTATGCAGAATTCCCACTGGTGGTCAAGGATTTCGCCGATGAGGATCTGTACGCCGCTCTCCTGTGGGTGATCACGCAGATCGAAGAGCACGAGGCGCGGGAATTCCTCCGTGTGCGGCCGACCGGTTGGGCGCCGTTCCACCCGCACCGAGCAGCTGGGATGCGGCGGTGGGCCTTCCGTACGGGAAAGGGCCTGCTCGCCGATCTCCAGTTCGGTATCGCGTGACACGTAACCGGGCGTATCGCCCTCCCGATTTGGCGAGGGCGACCACGCATAGGGCCCCAAGCGTCACCTAGGGGGACGCCCCACCGTGAATCTTGCGCCCTGAACGACGACTGATGCTTGGCGGCTCTCTCAGCTTCTGCCTTTGGAGAGGAAAGAGCCTGTGAGGAAGCTAGCCACGCGTTCATGGGCAGCGCGCGAGGCGCTGTCGTGCCATGAACCGTTCGACACCTACGGCGCGTTCCGTGCGGTGGACGGCTACTGCCTTCCGTTCGGCACCCGGCTTCCGCCGAGTTGGCGCGAGCGGTACAGCGCCGAAAGGGACGAGATCACGTACACCGTCCTGAGCTACCAGACGCCGATCGCGTGGGTGTTGCGATCCGGGGAGACCGTCATCCCGGACGTCTACTACTCACCGACCACTACGGGGCATCAGGGACTTCTGTACGCGCTCCCCCGGCCTGCCGGGGTGTCGTTGTGCTCTGCGCCAGTCAGCGGGGACGGCGTGATCTGCACCGCCGAGTCGGAGCACGAGGACGGCTGTTGCGGCCGAATGGGGGCGGCGTGACCATGAGCTACACGATCGAGATCACCCGCACGGTCGTGAGCTACCGCACCGCGGTGGGGCCAGGCGGCGAGTGGATGGACGGGGAGTTCCGTGTCATTGAGCCGCCCTTCACCACGTGCGAGACGTACGACGAGAGTGACGTCGGGATGTGGCCGTGCGACGTGATCGCCTGGGCCGTCGACAAGGCCGACGAGACAGGCGTGACCGAACCGTCCGCGTACCCGATCGCCGACGCTGTCCCCGAGCACGGCTGGCTCAGTGGCCGGTATGAGGATCCGCACGAAGGTGACAGCAAGGTCACCGAGACGTCCGTCCGGCTCACTGGCGACTGGTCCCCACAGCAGCGGGCTGAGGTCTTCCGCGCAGTGAGCCGCTTGTGACAGCCCAGACTCCCGCACTCCCTCGACTTCCCCCCCCAGGAGGGAGTGCGGGGCCATGTCAGAGGCGTCCGGAGTCGTGGGGCCCCTCTGCTGATTCGCGCTATTCGAGAGGAGAGGACGAGACGTGACTACCCAAGAGGCAAGCAAGGCTGAGGAATTGATCGAGACGGCGGTCGTGCTGACGGTGACTGAGGTGTTGACCCGCCGGTTCCCGGTCACAGCCGAGGTCCCCGCGGCTGTCGCGGAGAGTGGGCCGGAAGCCGTGGTCGAGTACATCGCTCTGCATCAGGGGCTACGGCTCGGTGAGCTGCCGGTTGAGGAAAGCACCAAGGTCTTCGTGAGCGTGACTGATGTGGACGGCATGATGCGTCCGTCGCAAGGTGAGGAAGCCTGACCTGGCATTTCCCGTATGCCCTGCCGCGTCCTCCGGCAGCCGCTTCCGTAGCCAGCAGTGGCCGGTACCGAGACCTGGTACCGGCCGCGCCGTCAGTGGCTGCGATCCGTAACGCCATTCGCTAGGACGCAGGAGAGAGGGGTACGGCCGTGCAGCACACCGGTCCTCTTCCGAAGCGCTCATTCATAGCTCACGTGCTCAAGTCGACGTCCGCGGAGCGAGGCCTGTTTCACCTCCTCACTGTGCTCGACTGGATAGGCGAGACCTCTTGTTTCCAGGGGGAGGACGACTGGCGCCGTTTCGACCGTTTGGTCAGTGATCTCGCCGGGGAGGCCATCGCGGATCTCTTGTCCTACGCCTATGAGGCCGGAGGTTTCTCTGCGATGCGCCGCGCCGTCGAGCAGGCGGTCGAGCAACTCACGGTCGCTCTTGACGTTCCCGATGGCCAGGGCCCGTACCGCTCAGGAGACCAGGAGCGAGACTAGGTCGTTGCCTACCTCGAACCGCTCTACGACGGTGGGCCGTTCTACCTGCTCGCCCCGTGCGCTGACCGCGGGGGCATGGTGTCGGTAGCTGAAAGTCGCGCAGTCTCGCAGACGTTGGGACTTTCTCGGTCGATGGTGCAGTGCCGCCCCTATCAAGCAACGGAGCGGTGGCGCCCGAGCTTCTGACAGTGCGGAAATCGAGCATTCAGATAGGTATTTGGCGGGTTCCTCAGTCCGTATCCAGGCGAGCGGTGCGCACACACGTCAACGTGGATCTGGGGCCGCAGGACGACTCCAAACCACTCTGGAGGGAGGTACACCGTGATTTCCGTCGACGCGTCAGAGGAGACCCGCGAACGGTACATCGCCAACATCCTCGCCGTATGGCGGTCCGCCACCGAGGAGCAACTGCTGCGCGGGCGCGGCTGGTACCGCACTGCCCACGAGGTCGCCTCAGCAATCGCCGAGGGCGATGTGCGCGCCGGAGCCGGTGTGATCGCCGCGCTGTCCGCGAACACATCATGGCCGGAGACCCTTCGGCTGGCCCGCCGGGCTTACGAGGCCGGCGAACCGTCCGGCCACCTCCCGGACGCCGTGGCCAAAGCGACAAGGATCATGGCGGGGATGGACCCCAGGGAAGTGCTGCCCTGGGAGCGAAAGACGGGCCAGTTCTTCCGCTGCATTCTCGATCCGGACGACTCGAGCGCGGTGGTGATCGACCGGCACGCTCACGACATCGCGGTAGGCGAGCCCTACGGTAGGCGTGACCGCGGGTTGGGGAGCGCCCGGCGCTACGCACTGCTGGCGCGCTGCTATCGCGAGGCTGCCTTGAGGCTCGGCGAGCTTCCGAGCACGGTGCAGGCCGTGACGTGGGTCGTTCATACCGAGCGTGCTAGGAGCACGCGAACACTTGGCCGGCGTGCAGGAGCATCCCGGCCTTTCAACCCCATCCTGGGGTCAGCGGTGAATGACGCCTCAATTTCACGGGCCGCCGCCTAACCCTGCACAGGTGCCCTGCGAATGGCGCGGTCTCAAGAAGAGGTGGGTAGTGGGGCGCTCTTTCGCGCCGTATCCCCGCTCTTTCCCGGAGCATGCGCCGCAAGTCGTAGTTCCGTTCAAGCGCCCGGGCTTCTTCGGGCCCCTCTTTGCTCTGCTCCGAAGGCGTCCGGGTTCGTTCTTCGAGGATGAGCACAGTTTGAAACGCTGCTTCGTCGCCCTTTAAATCAGCAGCTGGGCCCAGCCCCTCTGTCCGGCTGTGTCCCAGGCCGCGCTTCGCTCAGTTGGCGGATCGCGGCCCACTCATCCGGTTGTGTAGCTCAGTTGGTAGAGCGCCGGTCTTATAAGCCGTGAGGTCGCGGGTTCGAGCCCCGCCGCAACCACGCACCAGCCTGCGGCTCCTGATGAGGGGAGTTTGGTTACCACCGGGCGGCGCACGGCCCCGACGGTAACGAGGGAAATGAGAGACGCACCTGCTCCTCCAGGAAATTGAGGCTGGCTCAGGGTGTTGGGCGTGCAAGCCGCGCAAGCCATGGGGGCCATCGCCGAGGTGGGGGTTGTCCAGTTGAGGGCGGTGAGGGCTGCGGTGACGGCGGCGGCGAGGGTGATGACCGTGGTGAAGGTGGTGGCGCGGGTGAGGGCGGCGGGGTAGCTGGCTCCGCCCATGCGGGCGAGCTTGCCAGCAATCCGCTCATAGCTCCGCCCAAGATCCGCCGAACAGTCCCACTCGCACCGAGTCAGTTGCCAGTCGCCTTACGGGCATCGATAGCCCGCCCCGCAATGATCGCGCCGACCACGACGGCCAGTACGTACACGGTGATGCTCGCGGCGAAGCCTCCTGGCAGCCAGCCCAGCAGGCCGGCGTTGTCGTGGTCGACGAGCTGGCGTATTGCACCCTGGGCACCGATGACGAGCAGTGCCATGCCGAGTGCCTGGTAGAGGCCGTGCTTCATGGGGTCCCCTCGGTCTGATTGCGGTTTACCATGCACTTGCACTGTAAACCGATGGTGCCCGCCTTTACAATGCGATCGCATGGTGAAGGTGGCGAGGAAGGCGGCGATACCGTGCCGAAGATCGTGGATCACGAAGCGCGTAGGTCGCGCCTCGTCGAGGCCGTCTGGTCATTGGCCGTGCGCGGCGGCATCGAGCAGGTGTCGCTACGCAAGGTGGCCGAGGAGGCGGGCGTCTCCATGGGCCAGGTCCAGCACTACTACTCCTCGATGCAGGCCCTGATCCGCGACGCCCTCGACCGGGCCGTACAGGCCGTGAACGCCACCATCGAGAACGCGGTCACCGCCGCCGACACGACCAGCCCGGAGGGCGTCCTCCGCGCCTGCCTGTACGCCCTGATCAGCCCGGCCGAGGAGAGCACGCGGCTGATGCGCTTCGCGCTGGCGGCCGCGGGCCGGGCGGTCTCCGATCCGACGATGGCCAAGGTCTTGGCGCCGGCTGACGACGAGCTGCTCACCCTCACCGCCAGTCTCATTGCGGCAGCCCGGGAGGAGCGGGACATCGAGCCGCGAGGCGAGGAACGTACCGACGCCGACATCTGCTGGTCACTCGCCACCAGCCTCGGCGTGGACATCGCCCTCGGCTACCGCACCCCAGAAGCCGCCGAACGGATCCTCGACCACCACATCGAGCAGGTCCTTCGCTAAGCCGCTGTCCAGCGGACCTTGGCGGCCCCCTGCACCCCTGCGCTCATGGCACCGCCTTGTGCTCGCCGACAAGATCCGCCGGACAGAACCTAGACGGCCCTGGACTCCTAGCCCAGACACAGGGGAGCAAGTAACTCGCCTCGACATGCCAGGCAAGCGAGGGCAGTGGGGGCGCGGCGGCGGACCACGAGCGTGGCCCTGGTCCAGGGGGGTGGGCTTCTCTGTGGGAGATGAGATGTCCTGACCGTGGCTCTGTGAGCCTGTCTCAGGGTGTCTGTGGCGGCTGCGGAGGGCGCTGTCGGTGCAGCAGGAGGTACGCGCAGATCACGGCTGTCGCCGCGAGGGCGGCGCAGGCGGTGAAGGCAGCGCGGTGGCCCGAGGCGGGATCGCTCGCGGTCGCGTAGGAGGCGGCGACCGAGGAGGCCACGGCCACGCCGAAGGCGCCGCCGATCTGGAAGGAGGCGGTGCTCATGCCGGATGCCACACCGGAGTCCCGTTCCCCCACACCACTGAGTGCGGCGGCGGTCCCGGCCACCGCGCACGCACCGAGGCCGGGGCCGAACAGGAGAAGGCCGGGGAGCAGGTCGCGTACGAACGAACCGTTGGCCGGCACCGAACTGAGCAGGGCGCAGGCGCATTCGATGAGGGTGAGGCCGCCCATGGCCACTGCTCGTGTGCCGAGGCGGGAGACGAGGGCCTGGCCCGCGTACGCTCCGGCGGCGGCCAGGGCGGGCAGGGGCACGGTGGTCAGGCCAGAGCGCAGCGCGGACCGGCCCACAGGACCCTGCCCGTACTGGGCGATGGTGTAGGGCGCGCCGAAGGCGCAGGAGCCGAGGAGGAACATGACGGTGTTGCCTCCGGTGACCGTGCCGGTGCGGAGCAGGCGAGGCGGGACGAGGGGTGCTGTCACCCGGTGCTCGACGTAGCCGAACAGGGTGGCGAGCAGTGCGGCGGTGATGAGCAGCCCGATGGTCTGCGGGCTGAGCCAGCCGGTGCTGGGGGCCCGTTCCACGGCGTATACGCAGGCCACCATGGCCGCGGTCGCGGTGACCGCGCCGACCGTGTCGAGGGCGCGGGGCCGGCGGGACGCGTGGCTTTCCCGCAGGAGCAGCGGGCCGAGGGCCACCATCACGGCGGCGACGGGCACGTTGAGGAAGAAGACCCATGGCCAGCCGAGGAAGTCGGTCACCGGTCCGCCGACGAGCAGCGCGGCCGTGCCGCCGAAGCCGCCGCTTCCCGACCAGAAGGCGAGCGCTCTGTTGCGCTCCGGCCCCTCTGGGAAGGTGTTCATCAGGATGGAGAGCGCGGTCGGTGCGAGCACGGCTGCCGACACGCCCTGCGCGACGCGTGCCGCCACCAGGACACCGAGCGACCAGGAGAGCCCGCACAGCAGCGAGGACAGAAGGAACAGCAGGCTTCCGGCCACGAAGACGCGCCGCCGTCCCAGCAGGTCTGCGGTACGGCCGCCGAGCAGCATCAGGCCGCCGAAGCTCAGCAGGTATGCGGCCATGACCCATTCCTCACGCCCGTCCGTCACACCGAGGTCCTCGGCGATGGTCGGCAGGGCGAGGATGACGATCTGCGCGTCGAGGATCACCATGAACCCCGCGAGGCAGAGCAGGCCCAGGGCCTGCCAGCGTCTCGGATCGGGGGTAGGGGCCGGGTTGCTCTTGAGCGCGTCTGACATGGGAGTTCCTCAGGTACATGGCCTTGCCGACCGCGGTCTGCCAGGTCGTGGGTGACGGGAGATCTCGCGTAGGAGCGCGGCCGCGACGAGCTGTGCGAGCCGGTCGCCATGGAGTACACCGGCCGCAGGCGCTGGCGTGCACGGCGACACCCGCGGCAGGTATGAGCGATCACCGTCCAGCGGAATGGGCCGCCACTCTTGGAGAGGCACGGCGGATGCCATCACAGGTCACTCCTTGTGGCGGAACGTGACGGGGTTCGCGAAGTCGTGCGGCAGCCGCCTCTTTGGCGGGTGTCCAGGGTGTCCCTCACCCAGATCGTCAGTCCCGCGGCCGTGAACGCGGCGCCGACCGCCGCGACCGCGTGCCAGCCGCCTGCGCGGTAGGCGGCCGTCCCCGCGGCGGAACCCACCACGCCGCCCAGGGTGTAGCCGGTCATGTAGGCCGACGCGATCCGCGCGCGGGCGCCGTCGACAAGTCTGTAGACCACACTCAGGTTCAACAGGTGGGTTCCGTGGACGGCGATGTCCATCGCCAGGACGCCGATGACGAGCCAGGCCAGATACCGGTCGCCCGCGGCGACGGCCGCGAACGAGGCGGTGCCGAGCAGGAGCAGCGCCCCGGTCGCTCCCCGCTGACGGCCGCGGTCGGCGAACCGGCCCGCCCCGCGCGCCGCGAGCGCGCCCGCGGCACCGAGCAGGGCGAACCCTCCGATCTCCGCCTCTGTGTAGTGGTAGGGCGGTCCCGCCAGCAAGAACGCCGCCGTCGCCCAGAAGAGGCCGAAGCTCGCGAAGACACAGGCGCCGATCAGCGAGCGCCGCCGCAGCACGGGTTCGTCCGCCACCAGGCGGACGGTCGCCCGCAACTGCGCCCCGTAACCGAGCGCCGCCTCGGGCGGTGCGGGCGGCAGAGCGCGGGCGAGCGCGCCCGCCAGCACCAAGGTGACCAGGGCCGCGATCCAGAACAGGCCCCGCCAGCCCACGGCTTGAGCCGCGAGACCGGCGACCGTCCGGGACAGCAGCACGCCCGCCATGCCGCCGCTCAGTACGGTCGCGATCACCCGGCCACGCTCGTGGTCGGGCGCGAGCGTGGCCGCGTAGGGCACCAGGACATTGACCACGCCCGCGCTCGCCAGGCCGATCAGCGCGCCCGCGGCGAGCAGCACCCCCATCGTCGGCGCCACAGCGGTGGCCACCAGGGCAGCGGCCTCAGTGAGCAGCAGCACGCACACCAGGGGGCGGCGGCGGACGATGTCGCCGAGCGGCACGACCAGGAGCAGGGCCAGCAGGTAGCCGACCTGCCCGGCCGTGACCAGCTGTCCCACGGAAGAGCCCGCGCCGAGGGAGTGCCCGATGCGGGGCAACAGCGGCTGGCAGTAGTAGAGGTTGGCGATGGTCAGGCCGTACGCCGCGGCGAGCAGCCAGACCAGCCGTCGCCCAGGACCCAGTGGCGCGCCGGGAAGGCGCTGCCCGTTCGTTTCTCGGGTGCTCACGTTCATGACGCTACTTCGCCATTGGGCCACTGCTAAGGTCCACTTTCATGAAGGAATCCTGGCCCATTCCTGGTGTCGATCTTCATCTGGAGATCGACCCGGCGCTCGGCCGCCAGTCCGGTCTGGAGCAGGCCCTGCGGGCGGCCGTCCGCTCCGGCCGTCTGGCCCCGGGGACCCGGCTGCCCGCCACCCGCAGGCTCGCATCCGACCTCGGCCTGTCCCGGGGAACCGTCCGGGGGGCGTACGACCAGCTCGTCGCCGAGGGCTACCTCACCGCCAGCCAGGGCTCCGGGACGGTGGTGGCCCAATTGCCCCACCTGCCGGCCGACGCTCCCGGCGCGCCGCCCGCCCCGGCACGGGAGGAAGACCGGCACGACCTGCGGCCGGGCCGCCCGGACGTCTCCGCCTTCCCGGTATCGGCGTGGCTGCGCTCCGCCCGGCGCGCGCTCGCCGCCGCACCGGCTCGGACCTACGCCTACGGCGACCCGCGCGGCCAGTTCGAGCTGCGCACCGCCGTCGCCGCCTACCTGGGCCGCGCCCGCGGAGTGCTCGCGCATCCCGACCGAATCGTGATCACCAACGGCTACGTACAGGCCCTCGCCCTGATCACCCGCGTGTTCGCGCAGCACGGGCCGGCGGCCATCGCGATGGAGGACCCGGGCGTCGCATTCCACCGGGAAGTGGTCCGCCGGGCCGGAGCGGGCGTCGTCCCCCTGCCGGTCGACGACCACGGCGCGCGCACCGACCTCCTGGCCACCCTCCCGTCCGTCGGCGCGGTGGAAGTCACCCCGGCGCATCAGTACCCCACCGGACACACCCTGCACCCGGCACGACGGCGCGAACTGGTGGCCTGGGCCCGCTCGACGGGCGGCCTGGTCATCGAGAACGACTACGACGGCGAGTTCCGCTACGACCGCCAACCGGTCGGAGCCATCCAGGGCACCGCCCCCGAACAGGTCGCCTACGTCGGCACCGTCTCCAAGACCCTCAGCCCGGCCCTGCGCCTGGGCTGGGTGGTCCCGCCCCGCCGCCTGCTGACACCGCTCATCGAAGCCAAGCAGTACGACGACCACCACACCGAAACCCTCGGACAGCTCACCCTGGCCGACTTCATCACCAGCCACGCCTACGACCGGCACATCCGCACCAGCCGACTGCGCTACCAGCGCCGCCGCGACCAGCTCCTGGACCGGCTACGGACCCTGCCCGGCCCTTCGGCCACCCGCCCCGCCGTCCACGGCATCGCCGCCGGACTGCACATTCTGCTCAGCCTCCCGGCCCAAGGCCCCACCGAGGAGGACGTCCTGGCCGCCGCCACAGCCCACGCCCTGCGCGTAGGACAGCTCAGCGAACGCTGGCACGCACCCGGAAACCACCCCCAGGGCGTCATCATCGGCTACGGGACACCGAGCGAACACGCCTACCCAGCCGCGCTCGACGCCCTCACCAACACCATCTGCTCCGCGTACCAGGCCGGGTGAACCCCGCGCGTCGGCGGGTTCGGCCGTGCCCCCGCGGAACAGACTCCGGGCGCCTGCCGGCCCCTGAACACGAGGAGTTGCCCCATGAGCGATGTGTCCACCAACGAGGGCCTGGCCGCCACCTGCGGCCGGTCGGCGGCCAACGTCCCGTCGTGGATCTCGACAAGCGGCGCGTGACCCTCGCCCGCCGCGCCGAAGGCCAGTTCACCCGCGAGATCGTTACCGCCGTCAAGGTGTCCGTCGGCGTCGTGCGCAACACCCTCAACCCCACCCCGTAGAGCCCACTTCCTACCGGCGGGTTACTTGTTCCCCGGTGTCTGCGCTATGACTTCGAGCATGTTGGCGTCGGCGTAGGCCGCGCCGGGCATCGCCAGCAGGCCCGCCGCCGCGAGCAGGAACGCGGCGAGCAGGGCGGCCAGGCGGCTGCGCAGGCCGTGCCGGGACGGGCGTCGCCCGGCAGGGGTGAATGGGGACATGGCTGGTGCCTCCTTCACGGACGGGCGCCGTGCCGCAGCCGGTGTCGGCAGGGGGCGGGGCGCAGCGCCACGGCGGCCCGCCGTGTCCGGCGGGCTCAGCTGCTCTCCCCTGTGACGGGTCCGGTCACCGCACCACGACGGGGTCCAGGCCGCGGGGTGGCTTCGGAACGTGGTCCGCCGGTTGAGAACGGGGCCTACCGTCCCACCCTCCTCGCGGGCGGGGCTATCACCCACACGGGGCAGCGGCATAGGACACCTGCGCCTGCCGCAGGCCACTGCCCGGCCACACGGACACGGGCGCATACGCCCCGCAGTCGCGGCCACCGCCCCGTGAACGGCGTAGCGCACTTGCCGGAACACCGGCGCCTCCGCCAGAAGAGGCGCTGTGCTGACACCACTGGGGGTGTGTCCCGGCGTCTCAACATCAACTCCCCCCATGCTCGTTGAGCGCCACAGATCAAGGGGAGCAAGCACAGCAGGTCAGAGATACGCAAGACATGCCTTAACCGCCTACTTGAGCAGTTGTCGAACTGTGTAAAGGCCAGGACAATCCCGGGCTGAGGCAGCTGGACCCGTCTCGAAGATGCTCTGGGCTCTCCGATGCGGGAGACGGCCCGTCCTGGAGGTGCAAGTGGTGGAGATCGACCTGAGCAGGGCACGCGAGACCGTGCGGGAACTCGCCGAGCGGCTCGAGGCGCTCGACGGAGCGGTCCCGGACGGCGCGCCCACCCGCGCCGGGCAGCGTGAGCGTAGCGAGGTGAGCCGGAGCCTGCAGTACATGGCTCACCTCGGCAACAGGGCCTCCGTGGAGATCATGGACGTCTTCTGCGCGTACCGGGAATGGGACCAGCCAGGCCGGCGGGGCGATGAGCCGACGGGGGAGTGAGTCGGCCGGTGCGCCAGGACACCGAGGCTGATCTGCGCCGTGTGGCGGACCGACTGGAGCACGCCATTCGTGAGCGGGAGTGCCCGGCGATCGTGGCGTTGCGAGGCGATCGTTCCGTGGTGATGTCCGACTACGACTACCTGCGTGACGAGGCGACGGCCGCGGAGTTCGAACACCGCGCTGCCCAGAAGGCACTGGAGATCCGCGCAGGCCGCTTCGCCTTCGTGGTCCCGCAGGTGTGGCTCTTCGGCCCGGACGTCGTGTTCGGGCGTGCGGTTTCCAATCTGCCGTTGAGGGAGGGGGAGCAGGAGGTCGTCGCCTGGATCACCTATGACGCGGACGACGGGGTGGACTACGGCTACCTCCCTTACACCCGCCGCCCGAACGGTGAGCCCGTCTTCGGCGACCACGAGCTGATCACGGTCCCAGTGCAGCCGTACGACGCGTACCCGGGCCGGGGCCTGCTGCGCGCCCTGACTCAGGACTCTGGCGGGCCGACACCCTGACCAGGGTTCAGCCGGGCCGTGTGGCTCCGGCGTAGTGGTCGCCCGCGTAGCGGTAGGGCGAGATCTGGATGAGCGCGCCTCTACGCGGGGCATGGATCATTTGGCCCTTCCCGATGTACAGGCCGACGTGTCCGATGGCGTCGGCGCGACCGTAGAACACCAGGTCCCCGGGCTCGAGTCGTTGCTTCGTGGGTACGCGCGGCCCCGTCGTGAACTGGCGCTCGGCGGTGCGCGGCAGGGGTACGCCCGCCGCGGCGTACGCGGCCTTCGTGAGGCCCGAGCAGTCGAAGCCGGGGTCTCCGGCGGCGGGGCCATCGCCGCCCCAGGCGTAGGGGAGGCCGAGCTGCTGCCGGGCGTAGTTGATCGCCCTTGAAGCCGCGGTGCCGGGAGGAGCGGTAGGAGCAGCCCTGGACGGCCGGGTGCTGCGGTAGACCTGCGCCTGGTTCAGGACCTGCGAGACGTACCAGTCCGCGTGGTTGTAGGTGAACACCGCTCGGTGGAGGTCTCGGCCGCGCCTGGCGCCGGAGTCACAGAGGTAGGCCGCGGCCGAGTGGATCGCGTCGTGCGGGTTGTACGGCGAGGGCGGCCGTGCGCCACCTGGTGGTGGCGGGTGTCGGGCGGTGACCTGGTTGAAGGTGGGGGTGAGGAACTGCATGGGGCCGCGCGCTCCCGCGTAGTTGGAGCCGCTGCGGACGCCGGGCAGCGGGCTGCGGCCGTGATCGGTCTCGATCTTGCCGATGGCGGCCAGCACGGACCAGTCGAGACCGGGGCAGGTCGTCGCAGCCCTGCGGTAGAGCACGAGGTAGTCGGCGGGGATGTTGGAGAGCGCGATGCTGCTGGGACGACTCGCGCCTCCAGCGAGCGAGGAGAACAGGCTGCTGGCCCCCGCTGCGGCTGCCGCGAGCAGGAGGAGCAGAGCTGCGGCGGCCGCGCCGACGGCCTTGAGCATGGCGGGGTCACCTTCCTTGTGAGGCGCGGCGGGGGAGCGGTGCCTGTGGTGGTGGGGCGGCCGCCAGGGACCCGGCCGTCCGGTCGGCGGAAGCGGTGCTCACCACGGTCTCCGTGAGCGGAGGCAGATGCGGCCACGCGGCGGTCAACTCGATCAGCCGGAGCCGCCGTTGAGAATGACCGGCCCCTTCAAGGGGAAGCCAGCGCGCTTGCGCCGGATCGCTCCCGACCGATTCGGTGATGAAGTTCGCGCTGCTGGTGGCCACAGGTACGCGGAGCGGATCGTCGAGCGCGGCGCGTGCCTCGGTGAGGGCTCGGCGCACCTGGGCCTCGCGATGGGCGTTCGGCGTCCACAGGAGCACAGGCGTCGTGAGCCCCGTGGCCTCAGCGAGCTTGGCGTAGTCGGCGAGCTTGGCACCGACGCGGTCGGCTGGGCGTTCCGTGCCGCAGTCGTACTCCAGGAACCATTCGAGCTGCCCGCTCGGCTCGCGCCAGCGACCGTACGCGTCGGGGCGTACGAGGTCGCCGAAGTGACGGTGGCAGCGCGTCTCTGACCACCAGGTGGAAAGGCGGCCCTGGGTGTCGGCCCGGCGTGAGTGGGCGACGAGCGCGGTGAAGACGCCGTTGGTGCCGACCGTGTGGGCCAGGCGCAGGGAGTAGGCGATGCCCATCGCCCGTTCGTGCCGATAGCCCAAGTCGCGCGTCTCCAAGCCCTCTTCACGTGCGACGACGGCGGCGCCGGCGACATCGAGGACGTAGTGCATGGGGGCGGAGCCGTAGGTGATGAAGGGCTGGAAGCGGTCAAGTACGCGCCACCTGTACAGCTGGAGCAGACGTATGTTCGCCGCGCGCGTCGACGGCCAGGCGAGCTCGGCGAGCTGGTTCGTGGTGAGGACCTTGTGCTCGTACAGCATCCGGGCTATCCAGCGGTCGCGTGGGGTGAGGCGGTACGCGAGGCGGGCGAGGTATTCGCCCGAGGCGACGGTGCGGCCGCTCAGCCGCTTGGGGCGGTGGCCGCGCAGGGCCCGTTGTGAGGTGGGATTGGTGATCACGGGATTTTGCCTCCGTTGAGGTCGGGCGGTGCGGACGCAGGTGTCATGGCGTGCGGCGCGGGTCGACCGCTGTCGGTCCCGGCTTGTGGAGAGAAGGCCGTGCCGCTGCTGGCCGCGCGTTGTGGCGTGCGGCGCCGCGGATCCGTCGGGCGCGGCCGGGGACCGGGGGCGGGAGCTTCTCGGTGGCCACGGTGAAGGCCGGGGCTTCGGCGCCGTGCAGGACCGGGCGGACCGCCGCATGGAAGGCGCCCAGGTTGGAGAGGTCGTGTGCGGTCAGGCGCGGCTCGGTGTGCCGCGCGAGGTGGCGGGCGTCCTCCGGGGAAGCGTTGAAGAAGATCTTGGTACGGGCGTTGGCGCTGACCCCTTCTTCGAGTTCCTTGGGGAGTTGGCGCAGGTACTGGTGGGCCAGTGTCATCGACAGCCGGTAGCCGCGGGCCTCGGCGAGCATGTCCTCCAAGGCGTAGGGCAGGTTGAGGAAGTGGTGTGCCTCGTCCACGTAGAGCGAGGCGTCGTGCCGGCTGCCCTGAGGGACGCGGGCCCGGTGTGTGGTGGCCTGCCAGGTGCGCGCGACGACGACCGAGCCGACGAGGTGGGCGGTCTCGGCTCCCAGCCGGTCCCGGGCGATACGGACCAGGCAGATCCCGCCGTCGTCGAGGACCTGGTCCATGTCGACGCTCGACGCCCCACCTGCCAGCGCCTCACGCACGAACGGGCGCAGCAGGAGGCCGCGCAGCTTGTTCATCAGCGGAGCCGTCACGTGGGCGCGCGCGGTCACGGACAGGTCCTCGTACCAGGACCAGAAGCCGCGGAGCACGGGGTCGTTGATCTGGCGCACCGCGCGCTGCCGGTATGCCGGGACGGACAGCAGGGTGGGCAGGTCGGCCAGGGAGGGTGCGCTGGACAGGACGCGGAGGGTGAGCAGCCCGGCACGGAGGATGTCGTCGGTTCGCGGGCCCCAGGACGAGGCGTAGACCCGGGAGAAGATCGAGACCAGGTTGTCCACGGCCCGCGTAGCGTCCTCACCCTCCAGCGGGTTGAGGACCGGCGGGCGGTGCCTGCTGTTCGCGTCGAAGAGCACGACCTTCTCGCCCAGGTGCTCCGGCAGCCGCATGAGGACGTCCGTGACCAGGTCGCCCTTCGGGTCGATCACCACCTGCCCGCGCCCCGCCTCGGCGTCGGCGAGCACCATGCGTGCCAGCAGTTCGGACTTTCCCGAGCCGGTGGCGCCGAGAACGTGGAGGTGCTGGCGAGCGTCGGCGACTCCCAGGCCGACCGGCCGCACGCCTCCGGCCGTGGTGAGGCCGATGGGTTTGGCCTTCGGGCCAGGCGAGGCGACTCCAGGCGGCGGGGGCACCGCGCGGGCCCCGGCGCGTCGCAGGCCGGGCACGGCGTCGTCCCAGGGGAGATGAGCGAGTGCGGACAGCTCCGGCACGGAGAGGAGATCGCCCTTGCCGAGGCGTCGCTCGGCGAGCCGGGCCAAGGCGCGGCATGGCCGGGTCCGACGGAAGTAGTTGTGCTCGGTGTACGGGGCGTACGCACTCGCGACGGCATGAGCGTGGCCACGCAGCCGGTCGCGGACACGGCCGCGGTCCTTGGCGCTCGCAGATGCGGACACGTGGGCCACGACGGCGTAACGCAGACGGCTCTCGTACGAGGCACCGCGTTGCTTGGCCACGATCGCCCGGCTCTCGGCGGACGCTTCGAGTGCCGCCTGTCGGTCCGGCGACGTCGCCCGGGGACGAGGGCCGGGGAGCACCGCGTCCAGCATGCGGCTGACCGGGCGAGCCGATCCTCCGCGGTGCAGGTGCCGGGCCGCTCGGCGGGCCTTCTGCACGCGGTGTCCCGTGACGGGGCGGGCCAGGATCTGCACCACGGCCTGCTCGCCTTCGCCCAGCCCGGCCGGGGCACCCAGCAGGGCGCGCAGCGGGTCAGCTGGAAAGTCGGAGCGCACGGGCAGTGCCTCGTGGCGGGCAAGCCGCAGTTCGCCCCAGGCCGCTTCGCTGCTCGTGCCGAGCCGCAGCGGGGAACTGGTCGGGCGGGTGCGGGTGAGGGCTCCGGGCCATGCTGCCTCGACCGCCCGTTCCACCATCCCGGGCGGTATCGCCCCCGGTACCCACAGCTGGATACGGACAGCTTCCCGGTGCAGGACGTACTCCCAGGCCAGGTGCGGTTGCCCGGCGAGCAGCCTGCGCCACCTCGGCCGGAGCAGCCCGACGAGGTGGGACCACAAGGCGGCCGCCCCCGTCGGATCGACTGACGGTGGCGGCAGCAGCTCGATGACGCGCGCGCCGTCGACCAGCCTCCGGTGACGCCAGCGGCCCCACTCCCAGCGGACCGCGAGCAGTGCGGTCAGCACGGCGAAGGCCGATGGGACGGCGATCGGGCCCCACGCGATGAGCTTCTCCGAGAGCTGCGCGAGGACGGAGTGCAGGGCGCCGCCCGGGTCACGCAGGTACTCCTGCAGTGGGGCGCCGCGCGCGATCGACACCGGCGCGGTGAGGGATGGGCACATGGCTTCTGCCTCTACAACGAGTCGAGAGTGATCTGGCCGTCGGCGGTCACCTCAAGTTCGGGCGAGGCCACCGCCGGACCGAAGTCGGTATAGGGGGCCGTGGGAGAGTCCGCCGTCTCGTTCGCGGCGTACGCAGCGAGCTCGGCCGGGTCCGAGGTCACCAGATAGTGCTCCGTGGGCGAAGCGATGCTCTGGAAGGCCACTCGCTGCGGGCCCGCGCAGAGCAGCCCCTGGCCCCGGTCGGCCGTCAGGAGGAACTGCCGCTCGCCGTCGGAGAGGTCGAAGGCGTGGGCGATCTCGTCGATGGCCTGAGGCGCCTGGCGCAGCAGGACCTGGGACGCGGCGTTTGCCACCACGGCCTTGCCCAGGTCCGTGGCGAGGACATCGGCGGTGTCCTGGGTGGCCACGGTCAGCCCGGCCCAGTGCTTGCGGCTGGCCTTGGCCATCCGGAACAGGAAGTCGGCACCGGACCGCTCTCGCATCAGCAGCCACGCCTCGTCCACGGCCACCAGGCGAGGGCGGCGTAGCGCAGGGTTGGACACGTGCCGCCATACGGCGTCCAGGGTGAGCAGGGTGCCGATGGCCTTGAGCTCGTCGGCCAGGTCCCGCAGCGAGAAGACCACGAGGTGGCCTTCTGGACGGCTGGTCGACGGACCGTCGAACAGACCGGAGAAGGCGCCGCGGACGAAGGGGTCCAGCCGTACCGCTAATTGAGCCGCCCCGGTGTCCGCGGAGTGTTCGAGTACGTCGACCAAGTCGCCTAGCAAGGGGGCCGGGCAGGTCCACGTCCGAGGGTCCGCCGTGATTCCGGCTTGCTGGTACGTGGTCACGATCGCGCGGTCCAGGACTGCCCGCTCATCGGGTCCGAGCTGCCCGCCGAGCAGCACGCCGATGACGGTGTGCAGGAACAGCGAGCGTCGTACGAGCGTGTCCTTGGGTGCGGTGCGGCGGCCGTCGGGGCGGGTGTGCAGGGGCAGGTCGAAGGGGTTGAGGCGTACGTTCTCGGCACCGAGGTGGACGTAGGAGCCGCCGACGGTATCGGCAAGGCGGGCGTACTCGTCCTCGGGGTCGACCACATGGACCTCGGTGCCGCGGTACAGCGAGCGCAGCAGCTCCAGCTTGACCAGGTAGGACTTGCCCGCGCCGGAGCGGCCGAGGATGACCGAGTTGTGGTTGTCCTGGGCGAAGCGGTCCCAGTGCACGAGCCCCTGGGACCCGATGTTGTACCCGTACAGCACCCCGGACGGCGCGGCGACGGACGTCGGGTCGGCCGGCGGCAGGTCGGGGCTGGTGAAGGGGAAGGCGGCGGCGAGCGCGCTCGTGTCGAACGTGCGACGCAGTTTCAGCAGGTCCAGGCCCATCGGCAGGCAGGTGATCCAGCCCTGGAGGCTGCGGTAGCTGGCGGGCTTGGCGTCCAGCAGGAGACTGGCTGCCAGCGAGCGGACCGACGCCACTTCGTCGGCCAGTTCCTCCTGGGTGCGGGCGTGGACGGTGAGGTAGAGGCCGAGCCGGTAGAGCTTGCCCTCGCCGCGGGCGACGCGGGCGGAGAGGTCGTAGGCGTCCTCGGTGGCCGCTTCGACCTGCGGATCGAGCAGCCGTCCCTTGTCCTGGGTGTAGCGGCGGCCGGACTCCAGGCGGGCCAGCTGCCGCTTGAGCCGGTTGGCCGCGGTCACCGGGTCGATCGGCTCGACGTGCAAGGAGACGTCCACCCGTCCCGGACACGTCAGTAGCGGCTGGAGCCATCCGGGATGGACCTCCCGGGGGTAGCCGGACACGGCGAAGGAAGCTATCCATTCGCTGCCGACTTCGAGGTGCCGAGGGGCCACCACCAGTGCGTCGGGAGCGAAGGAGCCCCCGACCACTCGCGTCGCGTCGAGTCGCTCGTCGGTGGCGGCGGGCGCGGTCAGGCGGCGGTCACGGCGCTTCATACGGCTCGACTCCCTGCGCACGGGTGCCGTCTTCGGCCCAGGTGGCGTCAGCGGTCGTGGCGCTGGAGATGACCTCGTCGGCCCCGGCCAGGGCGGACGACGGCGGGACCAGGCAGTCCGGATTGCAGGCCGCGGTGAGGACGGCGGTGGACTGCCCGGCGTCCAATGCGGTCACGGTGATTCCCATGGGACCGAGTAGTTCGGCGGCCTCGCTCAGGCGACGGAGCAGACGAGCCTCGGCCATACGACGGGCGACCGGCCTCACTGCGGAGGAGCCCCGCTTGACCTTCCAGGGAAGGAGTGGCAAGGCTCTGCCCGGCCCTCCGGAACGATCCGTGGCGTGGACCGGCTCTCGCAGAACCAGCAGTACCTGGCGGCGAAGGAGATCGCTGTCCTGCCCCAACGTCTCGACGAAATCTGCGTGCTCGCGGGCGGCGCTCCCCAGGGCGGGATGCGGCAGGCCCGCGGCGTACTCACGCAACTCGCGGACCTGCGCGGACAGATCGAGGCGTTCGGCCCTGGCGAGGATCTGCACCGGCGCGGTGAGCGAGTGCAGGTAGCGGCCGAAGGCGCTGACGAGGGACTCCTGCTCGGCGGGAGTACGCAGCGCGAAGTTGATCGTGCTGCACACGGCGATCGCCGCGACACCATCCGAGCCGAGGTCGACCACCCCTGTCTCGGATACGGCTTCGGCAGGGAGGCGAAGGAGCGCCGGCGGGGCGGCCGTACGCCCCACACTCTTGCCGGACTCGTCGGTCGCGCGATCGAGGAGCCATGCTGGCGGCGCGTGGACGCCTTCAGGAGCGGAGATCAGGCGACGAGCCTCCAGCCGTTGGCGTAGGGCGGCCAGCGCGAGGCGGTCCAGGGACAGCCCGTCCCGGGTGCCGAGGGCGAGCAGCAGAGCTGTGCCGCTGACAGGAAGGGCCACGAGGAAGAAGACCGGCAGCGGCAGCAGATCCTTGGTGAGCGACCAGAAGCCGTAGAGAGCGGTGCCGGTGATGGCGAGGATGAGCAGCTGGTGGGCGTTGAGGTTCGCAAGGACGGTGTCCTCGCGCTCGACGTCCGCGGGGATGCGTACCGGTCGGGTCATCGGTGATCACCTCGTGGACGGGGTGGGGCGGTTCGCGGAGGTGTTCTGCCGCCGGGCGGGGGCGCGCGGAACGTGGTGGGTGCGGGCGGGCGAGCAGCCGGGCGAGGGCGGGAGGGCGGCGGCTGAGGCCACGGTTCCTGGAACAGCGGCACAGTCGGGGCCTGCGCGGGGCGGGACAGCGGTCGCGTGGCTGCCGTCGAGGGGGGAGCCGGAGGTCGGAATGCCGGAACCGTGGGCGCGGGAGGGGGCGGCGCAGGCGCGGGAGGCATTCCCGGCTGCCCACCTGGTGCTAGGAAGACGGGCATGGGCGGAGGGCCAGGGGCACGCCCCACGGCGGGCCCGTGCCCGGGCGCGGCCTGGCCAGGTGAAGGCTGGTTGGGTGTGAGGAACAACGGCGGTCCTGGCGGCCGCAGCGGCCCCGCTGGGACTCGACCGCCTCGCTGGGGAGCCCCCGCAGCGCCCTGTCGCGGACGTACAGCCGGTGCTGCTGGCGCTACGGCCCGCCGGTTCCGAGCGGCGCCGCCAGGCCCTCCCCGGCCACCCCGACCGGCATGGCCAGCGGCTGCCCGTCCGGGCCTGCCGCGCAGCAGCCCGAACGTCTTGTACATGACCACGGCGCGGACAACCCGCCCGGCGAACGACCTCCCGTGGCCGACCCGCACCGAACTCAGGATCCAGAAGGGGATCTTGAAAAGGATGTACATCAGCGCCAGCGAGACGAGGACACTGACCAGGTCGCTCTGCTCGCGGCCGAACGGACTGAAGTTCCCCGGCGTCAGGAACACCCGTATCCCCACCACCAGAGCCATCGACTGGGCGACCTGAATCGCCAGGAGCCCGGCGAAGGCCCGCCACCACCAGCGGGCGACGCCGTCCGTCTGCGGAAGGGCGTGGCACATCAGCGCCAGCGGGGCACCGGCGATCAGGAGAATCGTCAGGGCGACCCGCACGATGTACGACACCAGCAGCGCCACTAGGACGACGGCGATCACGCCGAGCATCAGGATGATGAAGATGCTGCTGTCGGACGCGAAGCTGCTGAGGACGAAGTCCTGCAGCGCCGTGCCCGCGGCGTCCTCGTCGAGACCGGGCCCCAGCACGGCCATGGACAGGGCGTTGGCCAGCTCCACGGCCTTGGTGGCCAGGGAGAGGGACAGCGCGGCGGCGAGGAATCCCAGCGGGATCCGAGGCCCCAACTCGCGGAGCGAATAGCGGGTCTGAACGGTTTGGTGCCCCATCAGCAGGACTCCGGCCACCATGACCAGCAGCCCGTACGAGGCGAGCGTGATCTGCCAGGAGTCTGCCCACAGATCACCGACTCGGGGCACGGAGTCTGGCGTGGGGGTGGTGAGCAGCGTGTCGCCGATGAGCTTCAAGAGAGGGTTGAGGGCGGCGCTCACGAGCCCCTTGAAGAAGGCGTTGATGGCCGCGGTGACGCCTTTCGCGACCCAGTCGACGATGCCCGTGGGCGCCTGATCCGCCACCGCCGCCGTCACCTCCTCCGGCACGGCAGCGGGCGTGAGCGGAGCGGTATCGGCCTGCGGAGCGCAGGCGTCGGGCGCACACGGCGATGGCTCGGCGACCGGCGCTGCCACGGACACCGAGGAGCTGATGGCGCTGGCCCGCTCTGACGAAGAATCGGCTCCCTGCGCGTGTAGAACCACCAGCGCGACCAGCAGGACGCAGGCGACCGCAGCCCGCCTTCGCCACGGGCGGCGCGACCGATGGGCTGTGACACTGAAGACCATGGGTCTCACGCCCCGACGATCCCTTTGAGGATTTCCACGACGAGGGGCGCGAGCGCGGCGAGCCCGTAGCCCCAACCCGCGCTCTTGAACGCGGTCTTCGCCCTTTGCACTTCACCCGGGTCGCCGCCGGCCATGAGGTAGACGACGCCCCCGATGGTCAGGAAGACGGTGGCGAGACCGGCGAGCACCCCCATGATCCAGTTGCGGATGTTGTCGAGCACCTCGTTGACGGACTTGGCCAGGGCCAGGACGCCCCCACCATCCACCGCGTGCGCCGAGGAGGCACTGAGCACGGACACTGCAGTGCACAGCGCGAGGAGCAGCGCCCACCGGGGAACGCGGCGTCCGTCCCGCCTGATGCACGGGCGGGACTGGGGAAGGTGGGTCGATGGACGGTGCCGGCGCCACTTCCGTGCTGGGCTGGAAGGCTTCTCGTGCATCTCAGGCATCTCCAACGGTGCGGGCAGGCATGGAGGTTTGTGTGGGAGTTCCTGCACCCGAAGAGACCGGCTCAGGTGGCACCTTTGGACAACCGGCCGAGGGTGGTACGGAGAGTGACGATCGAGGCGCCCGGCGACGACGCCGACTTGGAGTCGCCGAGCGAGGGAGATTCACCGGCGCTGTACGCGCTACGGGGCCCTCCGAGTCGGCAGTCCGGAATCCGTCCTGCAGGAACGCGACCAGTCGGTGTTCCGCCCGACGCCGGGTCTTGTAGACGGACGCCAGGGTGAGGCTGTGCTCCCCGGCCCAGTCGCTGACGGACTGCTCGTCCAGCCGCGTACTGCCGATCAGGTCCGCCTCGGTCCGGCTCAGGACTCCCGCGTGGACCGCGCTCGCCAGCACGAGGTCGGGATGGCCCCAGGGCGCCTGCGGCGGAGCGGACTCGTACCCATTGGGGCCCACCGGAGTGGGCGCGTCAAGTGCCTCCGCCAGCGCGGCGAACCCCCGCCGGTACGCCGCCCACTTGAGCCTGACGACGATGCGCGGCCGGCCCAAGTCGATCGTGCCCAGCGCCCCCAGAAATCCCGCGAGCACCTCGGCGTGCACGTCGGACGGATCCCCCGAGTACCGCGTCGTCAGCCGCGTGGCGACCCCTGCGAGGGCGGGCAGGGCCATCCCGACACAGGCCAAGGTCCAGGTTGCTCCGAAGGCGCGGGATCGCTCCACGAGCATGGACCAGACGACGTCCTTCACGCGCTGCGGGCAGCGGCCGTGAAGCAACCGGTCCAGCAGTTCGTCCAGGGGCACACAGCGGCAAGGCAGACCGTCGAGCCCACGACAGTCGAGGGACAGTGGATTCGGCCCGTTCACCAGCAGGACGAAACTGCTCCGGGCGACATCTAAGGGCAGCGTTCCCCCACTGGCGGGCGCGTCGGCATGGCGGTCGCGGCGCCTGGCGCATGGCATGGCGGCGCCTCCTTCGGGAGCTAGGGCTTGTCACGACGGCCCCAGGAGGCACGATCGCCGCCAAGAAGCGGCCAGCTAGCGCCTAAAGGTCTACGTCGACGCTCTGCGTAGCCCCCTCACGTCACATTGGCCGCGCCAGGCCGCGTGTGACCGGTGCGCGTGACACCGGTACCTAGGTGTGCTTTAGCGATGCCGTAGTAGCACCTGACCAGCGCTTTAGTGGTGAGTTAAGGGCTGGCCCACTGATCGCGGGCGCGGTGACGCCACAGAGCCCTGCATCACGGCCGCACCGACCGATGTCGAAAATCTCTCGGAATTCCGGCCTCTTGAAGCGACCGAGCACCTCGCACCAAAGGACAAGAGGAACCGGAAATGCCGCATCCCCACCACCCCGGAGCCGACCGGGACGACGTCGACTGGCTGACCCACGCCGTCCTCAACGTCATCGCGTACTACTGCCAGCCCCGCGAGCGTGTGCTCGTGCTCGCGGCTGAGGGAAGTGAAGCCTGCCATGCAGCAGGCGCCGCCTTGGCGGCGGCCGAGTCCGTGTCAGGACTGGTACGGACGATCACCGTACGAGTGCTTCGCTCCGTCGGTCAGCTCGAACCGCTCGGCGAGGGGCAAGGAGCGGCCGCGGAGTCCGCATCCGGACCGGAGCCGCCGCACCCTGAACAGCGATCAGTCCACTACCGGACTTCGCAGGGCGGGACGAAGCTCAGCGAGACTGTCCCTCCCTTCGACACAGTGATCGCGTGCGTTGACGTTCGGTCGGCCGACTGGGTAGGGGATGTCCCCTGGGCCGTGCTTCTCGGCCCCGTCGGCCTGCTCGCCTTCATCACCCACGGTGACAGCCTGGACGGCTGCGCGGCGACGATCCGCAGCCCCCTTGCACCGGTCGCTCGCCGCGCGGGCCTGCTCCGGCTCGACGAGCTCACCCTGTGCCAGGTCCCGGTGCAGAAGCACGCCGTCGTGACCTTGTTCATCCGCCCGCTCTCAGCGGTGGGGGCCACGGCGCAGGAGGCCCGCTGATGCCGAGAAAGCCTTCCACGCATGAGCGCTGGCTGACGGCTCAAGAGGCGGCCGACCGCCTCCGCGTCTCGCGCAAGACGCTCTACAACTGGGCGAGCACGTGGGAGGTGGAGCGGCGCGGACCCGAGCCGCTCCGCCTGGGTGGCCGGGCGTTGCGCTACCGCGAATCGGATGTCAACCGATGCGTCGCAGCGAGGCAGCGCGAGTGCTGAGAGACACCGACTTCTGAGACACCACGAGCGAGCATGAGGAGATCGCCATGTCGACAGAGGAACCGTACGACCGCTGGCACAAGGCGCGACCGCGACGAGGCGAGCCGGAGTGCCTCGAGCACCCCGGCTTGGTACCGAGGGCCGAGCACGGCTGCGCTAACCGGTGGCAGGCACGCTGGCGGGACAAGGACGGCCGACAGCGGTCCAGAAACTTCCCCGCCAACAGGAAGCAGGCCGCCCGCTCGTACCAGCGCAGCCAACGCGCTGCCGTCGAGGAGGGGAGGGACCCCTTCCCCTACCGCGGCCGTGGCTCGCCACGGAGCACGACGCCTGCCATCAGCGACTACGTGGAGACGTTTCTGTCCCGGCACGAAGGGCGCCCAGGCACGATCGACACGTACAAGCGTCGGCTGCGGGGTCGGGTCGTTCCCGCGTTGGGCAATCGGCCGGTAGGCGACGTGAAGCGCGGCGAGTACCGGGATTTCCTGGCCTCGCTAAAGAAGAATGGGATGCCGGACACGACACGTGGGGCAGTGAAGAAGGCGCTGTCCGTGATGTTGTCAATGGCTGTGGAGGACGGCTACCTCGAAGGGAACCCGGTAGCAGGGCTTCGCCTTCCCCAGGGAGTCGGCCGGGAGACGCGCCTGACATGGAAGTACGTAGTCGCTCTGTCCGAGGCAATCATCCCCCACTACGAGCTGATGACGTGGTTCGGATCGCTTCAGGCGTTGCGTTCCATGGAGGCCGCCGGCGTTCGCCGCTCGGATATGGAGGCTGTCCCTGGGAGGCAGGCAGTGGAGGAACAGCGGCAGCAGAGAAAGGCGGCGCCTTTGAAGACGGCCGCCAGTAAGGCCTCGCTCCCTGTCGGTTCGTTCCTGATGGAGAAGTATTGGGAGCACATCGCACGGTGGCGGGAACCAATGTCTGCTGCCGTGTTACGAAAGCGGGAGAGGGCGGGATCACCGCCCTTACCGCCGGATTACGACGAATTGGTGACTATCACCAAGTTCGGGAACCCTGTCCAGCAGAGTTCGCTCAATTATGCCTTCGCCGTGGCGAAAGAAAGGGCCCATGCGCGGGGCGTGGCGGTTCCGGCCGAGGCCACGTTTCGCGATCTACGGCACTTCGTCGACGCCGTGCTCATTTCCTCAGGTATGGAGCCGCGCAAGGTTCAAGCCCGCATGCGGCATGCGCACTTAGGGGAGACGCTGGACACTTACGGATATCTGGTGTGGGAGGTGGACTGGGAGAACGCGCCGGCTTCGTTCGAGGAGCTGTACGGTGTGCCTCCTCCTCCCGGGCTTCCGGAGGCCGCGCTGGTGCCTCGGGCCGAGAGGAGGAGGTGGAACCGCCATGGGTAAGCGCGCTGACGCCGTTCGACGTACCTGTGGGCAGGCGCGCCAGGAGCCCGTACCACATCAGCTAGCTGGAGGTGGGTGGCGCACACGCGTGGACGTAAGAGGTGGTGGAACACCTGGAGTCGTGCACGCCGCACCACGTCCTCCCATTGTTGTGTCCTCATGCATCAGGAGCTGCTGCCATCGGGTTCATGTGCACGCGATGTGCACCCACATGGAACGAGTCACACGTACCCGCAGCTCAAGAAGCATGTGGACGTTAACCCGCCGTGTCCCTGCGGTACTGCGCGGGTGATGCCTTCGTGGCGTCGTCCTCGTACGACCCCGCCTTGCCCCGGTCCACGTGGAACGTGGTCAGCGTGGTGACGGGGGAGCGCGGGTCGCGGCGGTCGCCGATCACCCGCATGTGGGTGCTGAAGCGCTCCGGAGTCACCTCGTACACGTCGTAGCCGTACCGGTTGCCCTCGAAGTACTTCAGGTGCGGGTTGGCCTTGCCCATCACGGGGCCGTTGGCGGCGTTCCACTCCGGGGAGTACGCGCCCGACGTCACCGAGTGCGCGGTGAACTCCGTGCCGACCAAGGGGGAGTCGGGCGCGTCGAAGTCGGTGCGGATGTCGTCGACGAACGCCGAGTGCCAGTCGCCGGTGATGACCACCAGGTCCTCGAGGCCGCTGCCGTGCACGTGCTGGAGGACCTCCTTGCGCTCGGCGAGGAAGCCGTCCCACTGGTCGGTGAACATGTACGAGCCGCCGGGCCTGCCGCGCAGCTGGCTCAGCATGATCGAGTTGGCCCACACGTGCCAGGAGTCCGGAGCCCTGTCCACGGTCTTCTTCAGCCACGCCTTCTGCTCGGCGCCGAGGATCGTGCCGTCCGGCAGGTTCTGCGCCGAGCGGTACGACCGCAAATCGAGGACGGTGAGTTCGAGCAGGTCGCCCCAGCGGCGCACCCGGTGGATCTCCGGGTCCGGCAGGGCGGACCCGCCGAAGGAGTCGCGGTGCGGCATGTGCTCGAACCACGCCTGGTACGCGGCCGCGCGGCGCCGCATGAACGCCGCGCCGCCCCCGGTGCCGCTGTAGTCGTTGACGACCTCGTGGTCGTCCCACGTCAGGAACCACGGGTGCGCGGCGTGCGCCTCGCGCAGCGACTTGTCGCCCTTGTACAGGGCGTGCCGCTTGCGGTAGTCGGCGAGCGTGAGGACCTCCGGCCCGTCGTGGTCGCGCACGTGCTTCTCCGGTACGCCGCCGACCTGGCCGTGCTCGTAGATGTAGTCGCCGAGGTGGACCACGAAGTCGACGTTCTCGCGGGCGATGCCGCGGTGCGCGGCGTAGAAGCCGTCGTGGAACGCCTGGCAGTTGGCGGCGGCGAAGGTCACCTTCTTGACCCGGCCGCGCGGCGCGGTCCGCGTCCGGCCTACCCGGCTGGTCCTGCCGAGCGCCTTGAACGCGTACCAGTAGGGGCGGCCCGGGGCGAGCCCGCTCACCGGCACGTGCACGCTGTGCCCGAGCGTCGCCGACGCCGGAGCCGTTCCCCGCGCGACGACGTGGCGCAGGCGGGCGTCCTTGGCGACGACCCACTCGACCTCGACGACCTCGGGGAGCTGCTGCTCGGCGGCCAGCGGCTCGGGCGCGAGTCTGGTCCACAGGAGCACCGAGTGCGGCTGCGGATCACCGGAGGCGACGCCGAGGGTGAACGGCGCGCGGTCGTACTCGGCGCCGAGCCGCTCGGCGGCCTCGCGGGCCTGTGCGGGGGTGAGGCCAGGGGCGAGCGGCCAGGCGAGGTTGAGCGCGCCGGCGGCCGCGGCGGCCTTGAGGAGGTCACGGCGGTTCACGGTCATCAGCGGCCTCCGGTGGGCTCGAGGGTGAGGGAGACGGCGTCGGCGTAGCCGTCGTTGGAGGTGCCGCCGCCACTGCGCGTGAACACCAGCAGGACCCGCGCGGTGCGCGCGCCGGGCGGCACCTGGGCCGCCGCCGCGCGTTCGAGCAGCGCCGTACGGCCGTCGCGTTCGGCGGCGCCCACAGGACCGAGCACGCTGAGGGCCACCGGGGTGCCCTGGGCGTCGCGGAACTCCACGGAGAGGCGGGCACCGTCCTCCTGGCCCGCGTAGCCGCCGAGCCAGGCGGTCACGGCGTAGCGCACCTCGCCCGCGTCGACGGCCCTGCGTCCGGTCGGCCCGCTCCTGGGCAGGGTGACGTCCTGCACCAGGGCGGTGCGCGGGCTGTTGCCGCCCGAGAAGAAGCGGCTGCCGCGCCGCGCGGGGCCGGGGTCCGACGGCGTCGGATAGCCGCCGCCCAGGCTGTACGGGACGAGTGCCGGGGCTCCTTGGACGACCTTCCAGCCGCGGACGGTGGTGACGGGGTCGGCGCTGCCGCCCGCCCCGCTCTCCGCGTCGCCGTTGACGACGAGATTCACGCGCGCCTCCTGTGATGGGTGATGTGGGCGCGGTCAGCCCACCAGCCCCGTGTGAACCAGGAGAAGCATCGTGGCGAATTCTGTTACCGCCGGGGACGCCGGTACGGCGGGTGCGCGGCGGTTACCGCCCCGGCTCGCGGTACGTCCGGCCGCCCCGGCGCGGCAGCGCCGCCGGTACGTCGTCGGTGGTCGCGGCCGTCTCCACGGCCAGGTGCAGCTCCGCCCGGACGGTCGCGGACGACAGGTCCAGGTCCAGGAGGCGGCCGCACTCGCTCAGCCAGGTGCTGAGGGTGGTCCGGTGCAGGGCCAGTTCGGTGGCGGCGGGCGCGGTGCGGCCGCGGTGCGCGAGCCAGCAGCGCAGCGCGATGCGCAGCCGCGGGTCGAGCGGCTGGAGCAGCCCGGACGCCCAGCGCCCCGCCCGCTCGGCGCTGAGCAGGGCGGCGGGCAACGGCGGGCTCGGCAGCAGGGGCTGCGCCGCCGCGGCCGGGACGGGGGAGGCCGGGGCGCGCAGCGCGAGCAGCGACTGCGCCTGCACGGTGGGGTGGTCGAGGTCGACCGCGAGCAGGACGCCGATGCCGCGCAGCCGCGAGCGGACCGTGCCCTCGGACACGTCGAGCGCGGGGGCTGCGGCCTGCGCGGAGCCCGAGCGCAGCCAGGCCTCCAGGGTGCGCCGCTCCCTGCCGTCGAGCGGCTGGAGCACGGCCGCGGACCAGGTGACGAGGCGGTCCGTCGGTATCACGTGGAGCAGCCCGTGCGCCCCCAGGCCGGTCACCGAGGTGAGGCGGCCGATGGAGGTGCTGTTGCGGGTGCTCCCCGCCTCGGCCCACGCGGTGACGAACATGTCCAGGGGCGCGGGGGCCGCCGCACCCCCGGTCAGCTGGTGCCGGTCGGCGACGCGCGCGACGAGGGAGAGCGTCGGGTGGCCGGCGTCGGCCCGGGGCAGGTCGCGGGCGCCGTGCAGGGCGACGACGGTCAGCTCCGCCCCGTCCAGACTGACCAGCGTGCGGGTGCCGTTCGACAGGTCGGGCTGCGTCGCCCGCCACAGCGCGTGGTGGGCGGTGTGCAGGGCCCGCCCGGTGAGGCGGTACACGGTGGCGTGCGTGGCGGTCTCCCCGCCGAGGACCTCGGCGGCGAGCCGGTGCTGGCCGCGCAGCAGCAGCCGCAGCACCGCGGTGTGCACGCGCTGCTCGGCGCCGCGCGTCTCCTCCGCGTGCCGGGCCCGCAGACGCAGCAGGTCGACGGCGCACTGCGTGACGAGCGCCGTCAGGGGCGGGGCCGCCGCCACGCCGGGGCAGACCACAAGGACGGTGCCCTGCGCCCCCGGCACCTGATGGACGGTCACGTGCGGGTGCGCCTGGGGGTGACCGGCGGCCCGCAGCGCCGTGGGCCCCGCCGAGTCCGGCGTGGCGTGCACGATGCCGGCCGCCGGGTCCACGAGCGCCGCCCAGCCCTCGGCCAGGGCGGCGACCTCGGCGACGAGGAGCGCGCCGGAACGGGCCGCCGCGCGCGTCAGCCGCCGCACCACCTGCGCGTGCTCCACGGCGGACGGGGCCGGGGACCGTGCGGGGTGCGGCTCACGGCCCGTGCCGCGCGTCGTCACGGTATCCGCGCGACGCCACCCCAGCCCGCTCGCGCGGTGAGGGTGCCGGTGGTCGCATCGGGCCGCCAGTGGGGCCAGGACACATAGCCGGGCTCGACCATCTCCAGGCCCTCGAAGAACGCGACGGTCACCTCCGGCTCACGGAAGACGTACGGAATCGCGCCCGAGTTGTTGTACTCCTCCTGCACCTCGCGGTGCCTGTCGTCCGACGCCGTGGAGTGGCTCAGGGACACATAGCTCCCCGAGGGCAGCCGGGCCACCAGGCGCCGCACCAGGCCCAGGGCCTCCTCCCAGTCCACGATGTGCCCGAGGACGTCGTTGATCACCAGGGCGACGGGCCGGGTCATGTCCAGCGTCTTGGCCGTGCCCGTGAGCACCGCATCCGTGTCGCGCATGTCCGCGAGCACGTAGTCCATGGCCCCCTCGGGGGTGCTCTTGCCCATCGCCTGGACGTGCAGGAGCACGAGCGGGTCGTGGTCGACGTACACCACCCGGCTCTCCGGGGCGATGCGCTGGGCCACCTCGTGGGTGTTGTTGGCCGTGGGCAGGCCCGCGCCCACGTCCAGGAACTGGCGGATCCCGGCCTCCTTGGCCAGCCAGGTGACGGTGCGCACCAAGAAGCCCCGTGACTCCTGGGCGAACGGCTCGATCAGGGGGTACTTGTCGCGGTAGGCGTCACCGGCGGCCCTGTCGGCCTCGTACCAGTCCTTGCCGCCCAGCCAGTAGTTCCACACGCGCGCGCTGTGGGCGACGGACTTGTCGATCTCGTCCAACCGCGGGGGGAGCCTCATCGGTTCGGTCATGACAGGTCCAGTACCTCTTTCGACTTGTCGGGGTGGAGTGCGGTCGCGCAGGAGTAGTCGAGGAGCAGACGGTAGGCCGTCACCGTGTCGGGCGCGTCCCAGACGTCGGCGGTGCCGGCCAGGCCGCCCTCCCTGACCACGTGGTCGGAGATCTCCGGCACCTCGACGCGGAACAGGGTCAGCGGCGGTTTGCCGGTCAGCGCGTGCGGGGGCCCGTCCAGCGGGTGGATCTGCAGCGTGACGTCCGGCCGCTCGGCCGTGGCGCGCAACACCTCCAGCTGCTCGGCCATCACCCCCGGCACGCCGACGCGGGTGTGCAGGGCCGCGGCCGACATCACGGCCCAGATGCGGGTCTGCTGGGTGCGCAGCCGCTCCTGGCGCTGGACCAGCAGATCGGTTCTGCGGTCCTTGGCCGCGGGGGACAGGTCCGGGCGCAGCACGTCGTCGACGGCGCGTGCGTAGGACGGCGTGCGCAGCAGAGCCGGAACGAGTGCGGGCTCCCACGTGCGCACGATTCCGGCCGCGGACTCCACGCTCATCAGGTCGAGCTGCCACGGGTCCATCACGGCGCGCCAGGGGTGCCACCACCCCGGGGCGTTGGCACTCGCCAACTTGCCCAGGAACTCCTCGGTCTCCGCCCGCGCCGCCCCGTACGCCGCGAGGAGCACGGACACCTGACCCACGTCCAGGGACGTCTGGGCCTGCTCGATCCGGCGGACCGTGGCGGGGTGCGCGCCGAGGGCCGACGCGGCTTGCTTGAGCGAAAGCCCGGCGGCCTCGCGGAGGACCTTGAGCCGGGTGGCGAGCACGAGGTGCGCGACGGTCCGACCGGATCGTTCGCGAGCCACGCGCCCCTCCTTCCGACAGTTTCCGCAACTTGTGAGTAGTGCACACCTTGTCGCTTGCAATCCCTGGACGCAACCCGTTGAGTAGGCGCTGTGGTGAAGCGGCCGGGACAACCGGGGCGGACAACACGTCGTACGCACGGGGGAATACGGGGGAGATGACGTGCTGACGCTGGGCGCACTGGTCGGCAGGGTCGAACTCGAGCTTGCCTTCGCCGGAGGCGTCGCCGCCACACCGCACGAGGCGGTCAGGGTCGCCCGACTGGCGACCCTGACCCTGCCTCAGCTCCTGGAGGGCGAGCCGCAGCGCCGCCTCGAACCCGGCTCCCTCGTCCTGCTCACCGAGGTGCCGTTCCGGCTGCGGGGGCGCGCGGAAGTCGCCCTGGAGACGCTCCTGGAACAGCTGGCCCTCGACGGGTGCGCGGGCCTCGCGGTGAGCGTCCTGTCCGGCGCCCACCAGCCGTTCTCCCTGGCGGTGCGGGAGGTGTCCGCCGCGCTCGGCGTCCCCCTGCTCACCACCACCGCGCCGCTGCGCCAGTGGGTCGGGGCGGCCCGCGACCTCACCGAGCGACGGCTCGCCGAAGCCGAGGCCCACGCCGGTCAGCTCACCACCCTCGTCCAGCAGCTGCCCACCCGGGCCGCCGACCCCGAGGCCATGCAGCGCATCGCGGACTGGCTTGCGCGGGCCCTGCGGGCACAGGTCCTCGTCAGCGAGCCGGGCGGCGTCCTCGCCGCCTCGCCCGAGACCGCGGCCGAAGCCCTGGCGGAGGCGTTCCTGCGCGGCCACCGCGAAGGCCTCGCGCACGACCGGTCACAGGGTCCGCACACCCGGCTCATCCCCCTCTCGTCGGCGGGCGACGCACAGCCCCCCGCCCCCGCCGACGACGCCTGGGGCGCCCCGGCCGGCGACCTCGCCGCGGTCGGCGCCGTCTCCGCGGCGGACGCCGGGAACACGGTACTGGCCGTCGCCCGTCGCTCGCCCCCCTTCGACGACGCCGACCTCCGGCTCATGCGGCACGCCGCGCGTCTGCTCGGCCTGCTCGACCAGGCGCGCCGCGAGCACCGCGCCGCCGCCGACGCCGCGCGGGCGGCCCGGATGGCGGCGGTGGAACTGCTCCTGGACGCCGAGGTCGACAAGGCGCGCCGGGTCCTGGCCGCCCAGGCACCGGGCCTGCTCACCCCGGACGCCGTCCGCGTCTTCGTCGTCGAGACCCCCCAGGACCGGCGCGACGCCGTCCTGCTCCGCTGCGAGGCGGGGACGGCGGGCCGGGCCCTGGTCGTCGCCGATCCGCGCGAGGACCGCCGGATCCTGGTCGTCGAGCCGATCCGGCCGCGCCGCACCGGCGACGCGGTGGCCACCGCGCTCACCCGGCTCGTCGCCGAGCTGGGCGCCGACGCCTCGCTGGGCGGCAGCGGCACGTACCCGATGGTGCTGCTCGCCGACGCCCTCCAGGAGGCCATCACCGCACAGCGGTTCGCGCTGCGCCGCCCCGACGCGGTGGCGCTGAACGCGCAGAGCACCGACCTGGTCAGCGTGTTGCCGCGGGACGCGGCGCGGCGCTGGGCCCGCGGGCTCCTCGAACCGCTCCTTCGGCCGGACGCGCAGGGGGAGCAGATGCGGGACACCCTGCCCACCGCCCTCGCCTACCCCTATGCGGTGGCCGCCCGGCGGCTGCGTGTGCACCGCAACACCGTCAGGCGCCGCGTGGCCAAGGCGGCCGAGCTCCTGGACATGGACTTCGCGACCGTGCGGGACCGGGCCACCGTCGGGCTCGCCCTGGACCTGCTCGCCGACCGGCACCGGCCCGAGCGCTCCCTCACCCTGGTCGGCGGCGCGACGCCCACCCTGGAGTCGCTCCTCGCCTCGCCCGAGGCCACAGCCTGGGCGGACAACCTGCTGTGCGGCGCGCGCGGCGACCGCAGGAACCTGCTCACCACCGCGGCGGTCTGGCTCGCGCACGACGCCCACATCGAGCCCACCGCCCGCGCCCTCGGCTTCTCCGAGTTCACCGTCCGCTCCCATCTGCGCGCCCTGGAGGGGCACATGGCCCGGGACCTCGGCTCCCTGGGCGGCCTGCGCGACCTCCAGTTCTCCCTGCACATCCTGACCGGCGAGGTCGGCGTCACGGACCCCTGCGGCGACCTGTGCTCGACACCGTGAGGCGCCGGAGCCCCGGCGTCACCACCACGCCGTCGAGAGCCCGGCGGTGACGGCCGCGGCGAGCAGCAGCGCGACGTTGAGGGCGACCGCGCGGTCGCCGCGGCGCAGATGCACCCTGATCGCGCCGAGCTGGAGGGCCACGAACCCGACGGCCGCGGCCGCGCCGAGCCGGGGCGCGACCCCGGTCAGCGGCGGGAGGACCAGCCCCAGCGCGCCCAGCACCTCGACGGCCCCGATGCCCCTGACCACCGGCATCGGAGTGTCGTCCACCCAGGCCATCATCGGCAGGAGTCGCTCACGGCTGCGGACCACCTTCAACCCGCCCCCGTAGAGGTGGAAGAGAGCGAGCAGAGCGGCGACGACTCCGTAGGCGACGGTCACGAGGCGACGTCGGTGGCCGGTTCGGTGGCGTAGCGGCTCATCGTCCGCAGGTGCTCCTGCGGGGTCAGGCCGCGGCCCTCGGAGGCCGCTTCCTGGAGGTCCCGGAAGTACTGCACGTACAGGGACGGCGTGAACGTACTGAGCATGACGGCCGGTTCGTCGGTCACGTTGGCGAAGGTGTGCGGGGCTCCGGGCGGGACCGTCACGAACGCGCCCGCGGGCACGTCGTGGTCCTGCCTGCCGACCGTGAAGCGCACCGTGCCGGAGACGACGTAGAAGCCCTCGTCGTGCAGGGCGTGGCGGTGCTGCGGCGGTCCGGGCGTGTGCGGCGCGAGGACGGACTCGGTGCAGCCGAGGCGGTTCCCGGTGGCGGTGCCGTCCTCCAGGACGCGCATGCGCGTGGTGCCCAGGACGATGACCTCGCCCTCGCCCGGACCGACCACGGTCACGGCGGGGCCGGCGTCCGGCGTACCGGTGTCGGGTGTGTCAGTGGTCTTCGGTGTGTCAGCGGTTTTCGGTGTCTCTGTCATGCGTCGATTCCACCGCCGGTGCGCCCGGGGTGTCCAAGACCCCTTCCGTGCCCTCGATACCCCACGGGTATCGTGCCACCATGGAGCTGCGCACGCTGCGCTATTTCGTGGCGGTCGCCGAGGAGTTGCACTTCGGCCGGGCCGCCGCGCGGCTGCACATGAGCCAGCCGCCGCTGAGCCGGGCGATCAAACAGCTGGAGGCCGGGTTCGGCGCCGCCCTGTTCGTCCGGTCGTCCGCCGGTGTCCGGCTCACCGGCGCGGGCTCGGTGCTCCTGGACGAGGCGCGCGCCCTGCTGGAGCGGGCCGAGCAGGTGCACGCCCGGGTGGCCGCGGCGGCCGGTGCCGCGACCCTCACCGTCGGCATCCTGGGCGACAGCGCCGACCCGGACGCGGCCCGCCTGGCCGAGGCCTTCCGCGGGCGGCACCCGCACGTCGAGGTCCGCGTCCGCGAGACCGACCTGACCGATCCCACCTGCGGGCTGCACGCCGGGCTCGTCGACGTCGCCCTGACCCGCGGGCCGTTCGACGGGACCGGCCTGAGCACCCGGGAGCTGCGGGCCGACCCGGTGGGCGCGCTGCTGCGCGCCGACGACCCGCTGGCCCGCGGCGACCGCCTGCGCCTGGCCGACCTGGCCGGGCGCCGCTGGTTCCTCTTCCCGCAGGGCACCGACCGTGTCTGGCAGACGTACTGGAACGGCGGCGAACCCCGCGAGGGCCCGGTGGTGCGCGCCGTCCAGGAGTGCCGGCAGGCCGTCCTGTGGAACGGCACGGTCGGCATGACCCCTCTGGGCCACGAGCCGGGCCGGGGTCTCACCGTGGTGCCGCTGGTCGACATGGAGCCCAGCCGCGTCCTGGTGGCCTGGAACGAGCGTGACACCAACCCGCTCATCCGCTCGTTCGTCCGGATTGCAATGGATTCGTACCGGTATTGACGCCCCTGGTGGCGGCGGTACGGACGGGGCTGCCCGGCCGGAATCGTCTCCTGAGAACCACCCGTGCCAAGATCGCGTCTCACGGGGGGGCGCATCGGTACGTTCAAGGGACAGGCAATTCGGGTGACAGGCATATCGAGGGTGGGGGCGGCGGCGATGGCCGCCGTGCTGTCCGGAGCACTGCTCACGGGGGCGGCGGCAGCCGACACCGGGACACCGCAGGACGGCACCGCGGCCGCGGCCGCCAAGAGCGGTCGGGGGGACCGGGCCGGCAAGACGGCGACGGTCACGCTGATCACCGGCGACCGCGTGGTCGTCGCGGCGGGCAGCGGCGAGGTCGTCCGCCTCATCCGCGGCAAGGGCCGCGACGAGGTCACGATCTCGGTGCGGCGCGAGGCGGGGCACGTGTTCGCCGTGCCGCAGGACGCCCAGGAGCTGATCGCCGCTGGCCGGCTCGACCGGCGGCTCTTCGACGTCACGCAGCTCGTCAAGGACCGGTACGACGACGCGCACAGCCCGTCGCTGCCGCTGATCGTCGGCTACCGGCCGGGCAGGACCAACAGCTTCCGGGCCGCCGACACGTTCAAGGGCCGCGCCCATGACCGCCGCGAGCTCTCCGCGCTCGGCGGCGAGGCGTTCAGCACGCCCAAGTCCGACACGGCGGACCTGTGGTCGGCGCTCACCCGCGGCACGGGCGGCCGTGCGAACGTCCGCGCCACCGCCGTTCCGGCCGTCGCCCACGTCTGGCTGGACGCCAAGGTCCGCCCCGCGCTCGACAAGAGCGTGCCGCTGATCGGCGCCCCCACCATGTGGCAGGCCGGCTACACCGGCAAGGGCGTCAAGGTCGCCGTCCTGGACACCGGGGTCGACCAGACGCACCCGGACCTCAAGGGCGTCGAGGTCATCGAGAAGAACTTCACCGCGGCACCCGACGCCAAGGACCGCATGGGCCACGGCACGCACGTCGCCTCGACCGTCGCGGGCTCCGGCGCCAAGTCGGGCGGCAAGTACAAGGGCGTGGCCCCCGGCGTGCGGATCCTGGACGGCAAAGTCATCTCCGAGGAGGTGGGCGCGGGCTACGACTCCGACATCATCGCGGGCATGCAGTGGGCCGTGGACAACGGCGCCAAGATCGTCAACATGAGCCTCGGCAGCCTCGACACCCAGGGCACCGACCCGATGGAGGAGGCCGTCGCCCGGCTCTCCGGCAAGGCCCTGTTCGTCGCGTCGGCGGGCAACGAGGGCCCCGGCGCGGGCACGTTGACCACCCCCGGCAGCGCCCCCGCGGCCCTCACGGTCGGCTCCGTCGACAAGCAGGGCCGGATCGCGGAGGACTCCAGCCACGGCCCCTCGGCCGACGGCGTCGCCAAGCCGGACCTCAGCGCCCCGGGCGTCGAGATCACCGCCGCCGCCTCCACCGACGGTCCCGCCGGGAGCGAGGGCAACGGCTACGTCGCCATGTCCGGCACCTCGATGGCGGCCCCGCACGTCGCCGGGTCCGCCGCCCTGCTCCTCCAGCAGCACCCCACGTGGACGGGACCGCAGCTCAAGGCCGCGCTCACCGGCTCCGCCAAGCCCAGCCCCAAGCTCAACCCGTACCAGCAGGGCGCGGGCCGGGTGGACCTGACGCGCGCCGTCACCGCCTCCGTGGTCTCCCAGCCCGGCACGCTCGCCTTCGGCACGCAGGCGTGGCCGCACACCGACGACAAGCCGGTCGCCAAGACCGTCACCTACCGCAACTACGGCACCAAGCCCGTCACCCTCAAGCTGTCCACCACCAGTGTGGACCCGGCAGGCCGCCCGGGACCGGCCGCCCTGTTCACCGCGGCGGACACCAAGCTCACCGTCCCGGCGGGCGGCACCGCGAAGACCACGGTCACCGTCAACACGAAGCTCGGCACCGCCGACGGCACCTACGGCGGCAGCCTGCTGGCCGCCGGTGACGGCCAGGCCGTGCGCACCGGTCTGGTCGTCGAGCGCGAAGTCGAGTCGTACGACGTCACGTTCCGGCACCTCGACGCCGACGGCGCGAGCGCGTCCACCTACGTCACCACGCTCACCGACCCCGCCACGCAGAAGAAGCTCCAGGTCCCCTACCGCCGCGGCGAGGCCACGCTGCGGGTGCCCAAGGGCACCTACGCGCTGGAGAGCTCCGCCTACGACCCGAGCGGGCGGCTCACGGTCTTCGTCCAGCCGAAGCTGACGGTGGGCGGCAAGAAGTCGATCACGCTGGACGCCCGCAAGGCCAAGCCGTTCGCCGTCACCACCCCGGACAGGACCGCGCGCCTGGCGGAGGCGCACATCAGCTACGAGGACCAGGCGACCGGCATCTCCGGCAGCTGGAGCCTCACCGACGCCACCGCCATCCGCACCGCCGGGCTCGGCCCGGAGTCGCCCACCTTCGAGGCCCAGTACAGCGGCCTCTGGAAGGTCCCGGGCACGACGAAGAAGGTCGACTACCGGCTCGCCTTCGGCCGCACCGGCACCTGGTTCACCGGCCTGAAGCACGCCACCGCCAAGGCCGAGCTCGCCGAGATGAAGATCGGCGCCGGCTCCTCCGCCGCCCGGCGCAAGGGCACCCTCTCCGCCCTGCCGATCGGCACGAGCGGCTACGGCCCGAACCTGCAGTCGCCGACCAAGCTGAACCTCCCGTCCTCCGGCACGAGCTACGTCACCACCAAGGGCATGCGCTGGAGCTGGTCCATGGAACAGCTCGACGACACGGGTGAGCCGAGCATCAGCTACGGCACGGACCCGGTCGCGTACAAGGCGGGCAAGCGCTACACGCTGAACTTCAACACCGGCGTGGTCGGCCCCGACCTGAAGGCCGACCCCAGTCAGGGCGCGCGCCGGGCGGGCAACTCCATGGACGCCTACGTCCAGCTGTTCAGCGACGGCGCGGGCCACTCGGGCACCTCCCCCATGAGCGGCGGCTCCACCCGCCTGGAGTCCGGCGGCCGCCTGATCGCGAAGGGCGAACCCGGAGCGGTGAACGCCGAACTCCCCGCCGCCTCCGCCCCGTACCGCCTCACCATGGAGGCGAGCCGCCCGGCCAAGGACGCCACGACGAGCACGAAGGTGGCCGTCGCCTGGACGTTCACCTCGGCGAAGACGCCCGACGAGCCGCCCACCGACCTGCCGCTGTCCACCGTCCGCCTCGCACCGAAGCTGGCGCTGAACGGCACGGCCCCCGCGGGCGGCGCGCTGACCGTGCCGCTGAAGGTGGCCGGGGCCGCCGCGGGCCGGGGCAAGATCGCCGAGCTGACCGTCAAGGTCTCCTACGACGGCGGCAGGACCTGGAAGTCCGCCCCCGTCACGACCGACGCCGCGGGCGCGCGCACGGCGAGCGTGCGGCACCCGGCGACGGCCAAGGCCGTGTCGTACCGGGTGTACCTCAAGGACACCTCGGGCAACACCATGACCGAGACGATCAGCAACGCCTACCGGCTCGCTCCCTAGGGCGAGCCCGCACCGCACGAAGGCGCCGCGCGCCGGGGGTCACCCCGGCGCGCGGGCCGGATAGCGGTGGAAACCCCGGCCGCTCTTGCGGCCCAGACGACCGTCGGCGACCAGCGCACGCAGCCCCTCGCAGGGCTGGAAGCGCTGGTCGCCGGTGCATTCGAGCAGGACGTACAGCGTGTCCACGATGGTGTCGAGGCCGATCAGGTCGCCGGTGGCCAGCGGCCCCATGGTGTGCCCGAAGCACTCCTCGAAGATCCGGTCGACGGTGGCCGGGTCCGCGGTGCCCTGCCGCACCACGGTGGCGGCTTCGTTGATCGTGAGCATGAGGACCCGGTTGGAGACGAACCCGGGGCCGTCGGCGACCACGATGCCCTTCTTGCCGATCCCCGCGAGCAGGGCGAGGGCCGTGTCCAGGGTTTCGTCGGACGTCCGCGGGCCGCGGACGACCTCCACGGCCTCCTTCATCGGCGCCGGGTTCATGAAGTGCAGGCCGAGCACCCGCTCGGGCCGCCCCGTGCGCGCGGCGAGCCGCTCGACCGGGATGGCCGAGGTCCCCGTCGCGAGGACCGCCCCGGGCGGGCACACCGCGTCGAGGTCGCCGAACAGCTTCTCCTTCAGCGGTATGCGCTCCGGCGCGCAGTCGAGCACGAACCGCGCCTCGGCCAGGTCCTCCAGGCGCGCGGTCCAGGTGACCGCCGCGAGCGCCTGGTCGGGTGGGACCGCCGCGGGCGCTCCGCGGACCATCCTGGCCAGCCGGACGCCGTCGCGGAGCCGGGCCGGGGCCGCGGCGAGGGCGGCCTCCTCGGGGTCGACGGCCACCACGCGGTGCCCGGCCTCGGCGAGGCACTGCGCGATGCCGACGCCCATCGTCCCGGCGCCGACCACGCCGATGACACCGCTGCCGACGCTGCCTTGAAGCATGGGATCCTCCTCGTTCCGGCCGGTGTCGCGGCGGGCGCCGCTCATGCGGTGACCACCCGTACCGGGTGCTTGCGGGCGGGCGGCGGGTCGTCCGGGTCGATGGCCAGGATGAGGCGGTCACCGGCGTCCGCCACCACTGCGAAGCCGCTGAAGCGCAGCGTGACCAGCATCTGCCGGTTGACGTCGGTGGGCACGAACTCCGCGACCGGGCGGCGGCCCGCGGCCAGGGACGTCGCGACGATGTGGTCGATGAGCACCGCGCCGACGCCCCGGGACATCACCCGGCAGGACATCAGGAGCAGTTCGAGCACGGTCGCGCCGTCCCGGAGCGCGGTGACCGCGAGCCCGATGGTGCCGTAGGAGCCGAACCGGTCGGTGAGCCCGGCCACCAGCACCTCGTGCCCGGGGTCCGCGCACAGTCCGCGCAGCTCGTCCAGGCCGAAGGTGCGCCCGGTGGTGTTGAGCTGGTGCGTGCGCACGGTCAGCTCGTGCGCGCGGGCGAGGTCGGCTTCGGTGGCCCGCCGGACCGTCAGGACCAGGCCGAGCGAGGCCAGGAACCGCGCGGGCGGCCCGGTGTGCTCGGCCTCGGCGGCCTTGCGCCGCCTCTCGGTGCGGTAGAGGTCGCGCCGCAGCGCCGACTCGTCCGTGAGGAACCGCGGCGTGAACTCCGGGTAGGAGGTGAGGAGTTCCGCCTCGTGCGCGGCGTAGCAGCGCACGTCCGGCAGCGCGGCGGCCACCTCGGCCCGCTCCACCGCGTCGTTGTCGATGAACGCGACCGTGTCGAGGCCGATGTTCAGCTCGGCCGCGATCCGCTCGACGGCCCGGGACTTGGCGCCCCAGCCCACCTCCAGGACGGTGAACAGGGGGTCGAGCCCGTGCGCGGCCAGATGCGCCGCGGCCACGTCGTGCTCGCCGCGGCTCGCCACCGCGTGCAGGACGCCCCGCCGGTCGAGGGCGCGTACCGTCCCTACGGCGGCCGCGAACGGCACGGGCGCGTCGCCTTCCAGGACGACGCCGTCCCACAGGGTGTCGTCGAGGTCCCACACCAGGCACTTCACCGCCGGTTCCGGGGGCCGCGCGGGCTCCGTCCCGGACCCGGCCTCCGTCGTGTCGTCCGGTCCGCGGGGCGGTGCGCTCATCGGCCCTCTCCCTCGTCCTCGGGCCGCCGCCGGGCCGGCCCGTGTCCGTGGGCGCGCAGCAGGTGGTCGGCGATGGTCAGCTCGGACACCTGCGCCGAACCCTCGATGATCTCCATGACCTTGGCGTCCCGGTAGCAGCGGCCCACCAGGCTGTCGGGGGCGCAGCCGGACGCGCCCAGGATCTGCACCGCGCTCCCCGCCACCGAGGTGGCCGCGCGCGCCGCCGCGTACTTGGCGGCGACGGTCTCCGCGACGGCGTCCGGGGCGCGGGCCGCCCGCAGCCGGGCGGCCCGCAGGCACAGCTCCCGGGCGGCGCGGCCGTCCACCACCGCGCGCCCCAACAGCGCGCGCACCTGCTGGTGCTCGGCCAGGACCACCCCGCCCTGCGCGCGCCGCACCGCGTGCGCGGCGGCCGCGTCCAGACACGCCTCGGCCATCCCGACACAGCCCCAGGCCACCGTGAACCGCCCGTGGTCAAGGGCGGTGCCCACCACGTGCGACAGGCCGAACCCGGGCGGGGCGACCACGTTCTCGGGCGGTACGCGCACGTCGTCGAACCGCACGTGGGCGAGCTGGGCGGCGCGCAGACCGAGCTGGCCGCGCACCGGCTCCCGCCGCACGCCGCGCCGGTCGGCCTCGACGAGGACCGCGGCGGGGCGCCCGCCCGTACGGCCCAGGACCAGATACACGTCCGCGATCTCGCCGAAGGTGATCCAGCGCTTCTCGCCGCTCACCGCGTACGCGTCGCCGTGCCGCTCGACCGTGGTGGCGACGGCGGCCAGGTCGCTGCCCGCCTCCGTCTCCGTCGCGGCGAAGGCCGCGATCAGCTCGCCCCGGGCGAGCGCGGGCAGCCACCGCTCGCGCTGCCCGGCGGTGCCCCAGCGCAGCAGGGCCGCGCCCACCATGCCCTGCACGGTGACCAGGCCGCGCAGCGAGCCGCACACCCCGCCGAGCCGGGCACACACCTCGCCGAGCTCGGCGGGCGTGGCGCCGAGCCCGCCGTGGCGGCGCGGCAGATCGGCGCCGAGCAGCCCGCCCTGCGCGAGGGCGCGGCGCACCTCGGCGGGCAGTTCACCGCGCGCGTCCCAGGCGGCGGCGTCCTGGCGCACCGCGTCGGCGAACCGCGCCCCCACGGCCGCGGGGTCGGCCACGGCGGTGCCGCTCACGCCGCCGCGCCCCGGCCCGCGGCCTTCGCGAGGACGAACTCCCGCAGCCGTCCGAGGGTGCGGAAGTGGTCCAGATCGAGGTCGTCGACGGTGACCTCGATGCCGTACCGCTGCTCGACGAAGTTCACCAGCTCGATCGCGAACAGGGAGGTCACCAGGCCGAGGGCGAAGTAGTCCTCGTCCGGGCCCGGTTCCCGCCCCAGGGCGCCGGACAGATACGCGCGCAGCTCCTCGGTCACCGACGCCGCGTCGGCGGCGTCCGTCCCGTTCGGTGTGTCCATGGGTGGCCCTCTTTCTCACAGGTAGTGGGTCGTGGCGCCGTCGCCGATCTCCACGAGCAGCAGGCTCCACGCGGCGACCGGGCTCGCGCTGAGCAGCACCGCGCGCTGCCCCTCCGCCAGGCCGCCGCGGTCGAGCTCGGTGCGCAGGTTCAGCAGGACGTCGTTCGGGCCGAGGTGCCCGTACCGGCGGAGGTTGTCGAAGCACGTCGTACTGATCTTGATGCCGAGGGCCTCCTCGGTGAACCGGAAGGTGCCTTCGGAGAGGTTGTGGCTCAGGTAGCGGGAGATGTCCCCGGGCACCAGGTTGTTGCGGTCGAGGAGGCGCTGGTGCAGCGCGCGCAGCCGGATGCGGGACTCCACGGCGAGCCGGAACGAGTACTGCGGGATGTCGCGGCACTCCTCGCGCCACCGCGCGGTGGGGCGGTCCCGGTAGTCGACGCGGAACAGGTCCCAGTGGGCGCCGTTGGTCTCCTGGACGACGTCGAGGACGCGCACCGGGCCGCGGCGCGAGATCACCGCGGCGGCGCCGCCGTCGCCGCTGACCGTCACCGGGTGGCGGTAGCGCAGGGGCGTGGGCGGCTTGCTGCCGTGCACGACCAGGACGTGGTCCAGGTCCCCGTCGGCGGCGAGCAGGCCCCGGGCCGTGAGCAGCGCCGGGGTGAGGGAGACGCAGCCGAGGCCGCCCACCGAGAAGGTCAGGGCGCGCTCCGCCCCGAGCAGCGCCTGGAGCCGGGTGGCCGCCGAACTCATCAGCGTGTCGGGGACGCGCGCGTCGATGAGGACGAGCGCGCCCAGTTCCGCCGCGTCGAGCCGCGCCTCCGACAGGGTCTGCCGGGCCGCGCGCACGGCCAGGTCGAACGCGCTGAGCGTCTCGTCCGCGCGGACCTCGTCGATGCCGAGGCGCGCACAGGTCTCGCGCTCGCCGTCGCCGAGTTCCGCGAGCCCCGGCAGCTCCGCGACCGGGACGACCCGGTCGGGGTGGTAGCAGGCGGCCGCCTTGATGGCCGTCACCGGGGGCACTCAGCGGCCCTCGTCGGCGGCGAGCTCGGCGAACGCCTCGACCAGGTGGTCGGCGAAGTCCTCCATGTCGGCGGCGGCGACGGACCCCCGGTGGATCACGCCGAGTTCGAGCGCACCGGCCAGGACGTGGGTCTCCACGACGATCGGCACCTGGGTGAGCAGCGCGTGGGGCACGGTGACCAGGGTCATCGGCCGGGGCCGCACATGGGGCCCGCCCAGTTTGGTCAGGCCGTCGTTGGCGTTGGCCACGTGCTCGACCAGGACCTGCGGTTCGGGCAGCGCGCGGACGCCCGCCACCGCCGGGGTCGCCGGGCTGAGGTGGCGCAGGACGCCGTAGCCGATGCCGTCGTTGGGCACGGAGCGCAGGGCCGTGGCGACGCCCGGCAGGGCATCGGCGACCCGGGCGCCGGCCGCGACGCGCAGATGGGCCGGGAACAGATGCGTGAACCAGCCGACCGAATCGCTCCGGTCGCCGTTCCACAGCGCGTTCGGCGAGCTGCCCATGCCGACGGTGCTCAGGAACGCGTCGGGCTCCCCGCGCCACCGGGACCAGGCCGTGGCGACCGCGGCGAGCGCGGCGCCCTGGCCGGTGGGCCCGCTCTCGGTGAGCCGCGCCGCGACCCGGTCCGGCGCGACCCGGCGGCGCACCAGGCCGGAGGGCGCCCCGTCGGCGCCCTTCTCGGGCACGGGCCGCGCCGCGGCGCCCGCGCTCAAAATGCCCTTCCAGTAAGGGAGTTCACCGGCGACCTCGTCGGAGGCGGCCATGGCGCGCAGCAGATGCGTCCACGCGCGCCAGGCGGCCCGGCGCGGCGCCGCCGGGACGTCGTCCGCGAAGGCGGCGTTGAGGTCCTCGATGAGCGGCACGAACGACGTGGAGTCGAAGACGAAGTGGTGGACCGCGAGGACGATCACGCCGGGCCGGTCGGCGCCCCGGTCGTAGAACCTGGCCCGGAGCACCGGTCCGCGCCCCGGGTCGACGTCCGCGAGCAGCTCGTCCAGGTCGGCCTCCAGATACGCCTGGAGCTGCTCCTCGTCCAGCGGCGGCAGCACCCGGCGGTCGACGATCCGGGCGTCCTCGCGCTCGGCGCACTCGATGCGCCAGCCCAGGCTGTTGTGGAGGAAGCGGTAGCGCAGCGGCTCCTGGACCTCGACGAGGCGGTCGAAGGCCGCGCGCACCGCGTCCGCGCCGATGCCCGCGGCCGTCTCCAGGAGGACGGGCGTGATGAAGTCCCTGGCCCCGTCGGGCGCCGCGGTGAGCAGGGCCTGCACCAGGGGCGCGGGCGGTACCGGCTCGCGCGGTGCGGGCACGGCGGCGGCAGGGCGGGGCGTGGCGCCGGGACCCGCGCCCTTCGCGGCGACCGCGGCGAGGTCGCGCAGCGTCGGATGGCTCAGCACGTCGTGCGGGGTCAGGGGCAGCCCGGCCCGGGTGGCCCGCGCGGCGATGCCCACGCTGAGCAGCGAGTCGCCGCCGATGCGGAAGAAGTTGTCGTCCGGCGCCACCCGCGCGACGCCGAGCAGCTCGGTCCAGATCGTGGCGAGGATCCGCTCGGCCTCGCGTCCGGCGTCGTCGAGGACCGCACCCGGGGTCACCGCCGTGACCACCGCCGTCAGTTCGTTCGTCGTGTCGCGCTCGGACATGTCCCTCTTCCTCATCGTCTGGCGGTCGAGTTTCCCGTTGCCCGTCCTGGGCAGCGCGGCATGGCGCAGGACCCGGCCGGGGACCATGTACTCCGGCAGCGCGCGGGCCGCCCACCGCGTCAGCTCGGCCTCGTCCGGTACGTCGTCGCCCGCGACGTGCGCCACCAGGAGCGGGGCGCCGGAGGGCTGTTCGGCGGCGTGGACGAGCGCTTCGCGCACCCGCGGGTGGGCGAGCAGCGCGCGCTCGACCTCGGCCGGTTCCACGCGGTGGCCGCGCAGTTCGAGCTGGTCGTCGGCGCGGCCGTGGAACTCCAGGGTGCCGTCGGCGCGGACCCGGGCCAGGTCGCCGGTGCGGTACATCCGGGCGCCCGGCTCGTCCGCGTAGGGGTCGGCGACGAACCGGGCCGCGGTCGCGCCCGGCCTGCCGTGGTAGCCGCGGCCGACGTGCGCGCCCCCGGCGTAGACCTCGCCGAGCCCGCCCCGCGGCACGGGCTTGAGCCGGGGGTCCAGGACGTGGACGCGGACGTTGGGCAGGGGCCTGCCGATGTCCGGGACGACGTCCGGGGCGGCCTCGGCGTCGGCCACCCGGCTCGCGGTCACGCAGACGGTACACTCGGTCGGCCCGTAGACGTTGACCAGGCCGAACGGCGCCCGCCGCGGGGGGCGCACCCGCAGCCGGTCGCCGCCCGCGAGCACCAGGCGCAGCGCCGGATCCGGCGCGTCGGGCAGCTCGGCGAGGACCGTCTCGGCGAGCGGCGTCGGCATGCAGGCCATCGTGACGCCGTGCTCGGCCAGTTCCCCCAGGAGCTTGTCCGGGGTCTGGAGCGGGTCCGTGACGAAGTACAGGGACGCGCCGTGGTGCAGGGCCGCCATGACCTCGAACACCGCCAGGTCGAAGCCGGTGGCGGCCAGTTGCGCGAGCCGGTCGCCGGGCCGGGGGCGGGCCTCGTCGGCGTACCACGCCAGGGCGTTGAGCAGCCCGCCGTGCTCGACCTCGCAGCCCTGCGGCAGTCCGGTGGAGCCCGAGGTGTGGACGACGTAGGCCAGATTGCGGACGCCTGCTCGCTGCGGGGGCGCGGCGGCCTCGTCCGGGGCCGGGTCCCCGGCGGCGTCCGTGATCCTGACGAGCGGGACGCCCTCGGTGGCCGGGACGGTCATGCCCTCGCCCAGGACCACGGCGGCGGCGTCCACCCCGGCGAGGACGGACCGCACGCGCCGCGCGGGAACGGCCGGGTCGAGGGAGGCGAAGGCCGCCCCCGCCTTGTGGACGCCGAGCCAGCCGACGACCAGGGCCGCCCCGCGCGCGGCGAGCACCGGGACGGTGCTCTCGGGGCCGACGCCGTGGGCGATGAGCTGCCGGGCCAGGCGGTTCGCGCGCCGGTCGATCTCCTTGAAGGTGTGCTCACCGGCGGCGTCGATCACCGCGACCTCGTCCGGGCGCCGCGCGGCGTGCTCCTGGAAGGCCTCGCTGACCAGGCGTACGTCCGGTAGTGCGCGGCGCTCGCCGACCAGCAGGGAGGGCTCGGCGCGGTCGGAGCCTCCGGGCGCGCCGAGGAGCCGGGAGAGGTCCGCGAGCGGCCGGTCCGGCTCGCTCACCACGGCCTCCGCGATGCCCTGGAAGAGGCCGACCAGACGGTGCGCGGTGGCCGCGTCGAACAGGTCGACCGCGTACTCCAGGTACCCGTCCATGGGGCTGTCGTCCTGGTCGTACAGGCCGAAGGTGAGGTCGAACTTCGAGGTGCCCGGGGCGACTCCGGAGACCCCGGCGAGGTCGCCCCGCAGGGCCACGGGGCGCAGGCCCTCCAGGCCGAGGGTGGCGGCGACGGTGTTCTGGTGGGTGTAGCAGACCGTGAACACCGGGTGCCGTGACGGGTCGCGGTGGTCGGCGTCGGCGACGATCTTCGCGAACGGGATCTCCTCGTGGTCGAGGACCCCGGTGGCGGTGGCCGCGCACCGGCCGACCAGCTCGCGGAAGCCGATCCCCGGGTCGACCTTCGTGCGGAACGGCAGCAGGTTGTTGAAGTAGCCGATCAGGTCGTGCGTCAGGGGGTTGAACCGGCCGGTCGTCGCGGCGCCCACGACCACGTCCCGGTGGCCCGCCCAGACGTGCAGGAGCGCGTCGACCACGGCCAGCATGGTGACGAAGCTCGTCGTGCTCTCACCGACGCTGAACGCCCGCAGCCGCCGGGCGAGGTCCTCGTCGAGCGTGAACGTCACGGAGCCGCCGCGGTACGACTGCCGGGGCGGGCGCGGGCGGTCCAGCGGCAGCTCGGGGGAGTCCAGGTCGCGCAGCTGCCTGCGCCAGTACGTCAGGCCGCGCTCGACGCGCTCCGCGTCGAGCCAGCGCCGCTGCCACGCCGCGAAGTCCGCGTACTGGACGGGCAGTTCGGGCAGGTCGGCCCTGCGTCCGGTGAGCCGGGCGGTGTAGCAGGCCGACAGCTCGCGGAAGAACACCGCGGGGGCCCAGCCGTCGAAGGCGATGTGGTGCACGGTGTGCAGGACCACGTGGTCCCGCTCGGCGGCCTTGACCACCACGGTCCGAAGGAGCGGGCCCCGCCCGAGGTCGAAGGGCGCCGTCGCCTCCGCCGTGATCGCGCGGGCCAGCTCCTCGGTGCGCTCGCCCTCCGGCAGCGCGGTGAGGTCGACGAACTCCACCTGCGGCTCGGGCAGGTCGGCCACGGCGTACGGCTTGCCGTCCTCGTCCGGGAGGCGGGTGCGCAGCACCTCGTGCCGGCCCACGACGTCGCGCAGGGCGCCGCGGAACGCGCCGAGGTCGAAGTCGCCGACGTAGCGCGTGTTGGCGGGGATGTTGTACAGCGGGCTGCCCGGGTTGAGCCGGTCCAGGTACCACAGCTGTTCCTGGTTGAAGGAGAGCGGGAGGCGGCCGGGGCGCGGCAGCGGGGTGATCGTCCAGTCGTCGCTGCCGGAACCCGCCGCGCGCACGGCGTCGATGCGTGCGGCGAGGGCGCGCAGGGTGGGGTTGCGGTGCAGGTCGGCGAAGGTCAGCCGGGCGCCGAAGCGCTCCTCGGCGGTCCGCAGCACGGTGATGCCCGCGATGGACGTGCCGCCGAGCTCGAAGTAGTTGGAGTCGGGGCCGACCCCGTCGGCCTTGAGGACGTGCGTCCACAGGGCGGCCAACGCGGCCTCGGTGTCGCCCGGTTCGGCCTGCCGCCCGGGCGCCGGTGCCGGGGCGTGGGCGGGCGCCGGCGCGCGATCCTGCGGCGGACCGCCCGGCGGCAGGCACCAGCAGGACACCGCGTCGGCGTCGAACGGGTAGGTCGGCGCCTCGATGCGGCGGATCCGGGTCCCGGCGTAGTACGCGTTCCAGTCGATGTCCGCGCCGAGTGCGTAGAGCCTGCCGAGCGCGGCGAGCACGCCCTCCCGCGTGGGGTCGGCGTAGAGGCGGACGACGGGCAGCTCGGGGGCGACCCGGGCGAGTTCCCGCGCCAGGGTGCCGTCCGCGGCCAGCTCGACCACCACGGCGCCCTCGTCGGCGAGGCCGCGGGCCGCGCGCCGCAGCCCGGCCTCGTCGACCTGGCTCGTGATCGGCGTGTCCGTCGCCTTCTGCCGGGCCTCGTCCGCCGTCGCCGGGCTCTGCACGCACCGTACGGCGAGATTGCCGACGCCGGAGCCGACCAGGCGCGCCCCGGCCAGGCCGAGGGCGCCCGCGAGGCGGTGGGCCGCGAGCTGCCGGGCGAACAGGCGGGCCCCGGGGGAGCCGTCGTCCGCGCCGGTGCCGGTGTCGGCGAGCCGGGGGAAGGCCGCGCCCAGGGCCGCCCAGGTGGCGTCGCCGAGTTCCGCGTCGCCGGAGAAGAGCAGGACCAGGGGGGCCGCCGGGGACGGCTCCCGCTCGGCGTGGCGGGCCGAGCGCAGCGCGGCGGCCAGTTCGCGGCGGTCGCGTGCGGTGCCCGCCCAGCGGTACGGGTGGTCGTCGCGGCCCCGGTTCAGGGCGTGGGCGATGTCGGGCAGCCGGTGCCCGGTGCCGTCGAGGAAGTCGGCGACGCGCCGCGCGTAGGCGGCGAGCGCCCGGGGGGACTTCGCGGAGAGGGTGACCAGCTCGGTGCCCGGCTCCGGCGCGGCGGGCGCCCCGGGCACGGGCGGCGGCTCCTCGACGACGGCGTGCACGTTGGTGCCCGTCAGGCCGAAGGAGCTGACGCCCGCCCGGCGCGGCGAGCCCGGCGCGGGCTCCCAGGCCTTCACCCCGGTGTCGACGCGGACCGGGCCGCTGAAGTCGATCAGCGGGTTGGGCGTGCTGAAGTTCGGGTTCGGGTACCGCGTGCCGTGCCGGAGCCCCGCGAGGACCTTGAGGAGCCCGGCGACTCCCGCGGCGTGGTTGATGTGGCCGATGTTGCCCTTGATGCTGCTGATCCCACAGGGCTCGCCGCCCCCGGGCCCGCTTCCGTGCCCGCCCCCGGTTCCGCCACCGGCTCCGGCGCCGCCGTCGACTCCGGCCTCGGCGAAGGCCTGTCGCAGCCCCTCGGCCTCGATGACGTCGCCGAGCCGGGTGCCCGAGCCGTGGCACTCCACGTAGTCGGGCGGCGCCCCGCCCGCCTGCCGCCAGGCCTCGACGATCGCGTCGGACTGGCCGCGGGCGCTGGGCGCGCTCATGCTCGTGGCGCGGAAGCCGTTCTGGTTGACGGCGACGCCGCGCACCACGGCGTGGACGTGGTCGCCGTCGGCGAGCGCGTCGGAGAGGCGCTTGAGCACGACGAGCCCGCCGCCCTCGCCCGCGGTGGAGCCGTCCGCGGCGGCGTCGAAGGGACGGCACACCCCGTCGGCGGACACGATGCCGAGCATCGGCACGTAGTCGCGCTCGCGGATCAGCACCGGGTACAGGCTGACCCCGCCCGCGACCGCCAGGTCCGCCCGCCCCTCGCGCAGCTGGTCCACGGCGAGGGCGAGCGCGGTCAGGCTGCTGCTGCACGCGGTGTCCACGACGAGCGCGGGCCCGGCGAAGTCGAAGAGGTAGGAGATCCGCGCGGCTGTGGCCGACGGGTGCGAGCCGAGGAGCTGCTGCGGGTCGTCGTCCGGGTACAGGCCCGCGTAGTGCGGCTCCGGCGCGCTGAGGACGACCGCGGTCCGCGAGCCCTTCAGATCGCCGGGCGCGTAGCAGGCGTTCTCGATCGCCTGGTGGGCGAGCTGGGCGGTCACGCGCTGGTGCGGGTCCATCAACTCGGCCTCGCGCAGCGACAGATCGAAGAACCGGTGGTCGAAGAGGTCGATCCGGTCCAGATAGGCCAGCGGGAGGTAGGAGTCGTCTGCGGCCGCGCCCGCGTAGTGGACCCGGTCCCGGCCCGGCGCCCGGACGCTGACCCGGCCCTCGACGAGGTTGTGGTGCAGGGCGTCCAGGCCGTCGGCGTCGGGCAGGGCGAGGGCCACGCCGATGACCGCCACGGCCTCCGGGCCGGGCGGGCTCGGATGCGTCATAGCTCGTACCTCGTTTCGTCGGAGGGTTCGCCGAGGGGGCGGCCGTCGACCAGGCGGGCCATCGCCTCGACCGTGGTGTGCTCGAACAGCGCGCTCAACGGCACCGCGCGCGGGCCGAGTCCGGCCAGGCGGCGGCTCAGCGCGAGGAGGGACAGGGAGGTCCCGCCCGCCTCGAAGAACTTCTCGTGCACGCCGACCTCGTCCCGGTCGAGCAGCTGCGCCCAGATCGCGGCGACCGCCCGCTCGGTGGCCGTGCGCGGCCGCACCGGGGCGGCCCCGGGGTCCGGCGGTTCGGGCAGGGCACGGCGGTCCACCTTGCCGTGCGGGGTGAGCGGGAGGGCGTCGAGCGTGCCGAACACGGCAGGCACCAGGTACGGCGGCAGCCGCCGGGCCAGGTGGTCCCGCAGCCCCTCGACGCCGAGCGCCGCGCCAGCCGTACCACCCGCGCCAGCCGTGTCACCCGCGCCCAGGGCCGCCGGAACCACGTGCGCCACCAGCCGCTTCCCGCCGCCCCCGGGGCTCTCCCGGGCGACCACGACGGCCGCGCCCACCCCCGGATGCGTCATGAGGGCCGCCTCCACCTCGGCGGGCTCGACGCGGTGGCCGCGGATCTGGACCTGGTCGTCGGCGCGGCCGCGGAAGAGGAGTTCGCCGTCCCGCGTGCACACCACCACGTCCCCGGTCCGGTACATGCGCTCGCCGGGCCCGCCGAACGGGCAGGCCACGAACCGCTCCGCGGTGAGGGCGGGGCGGTGCACATAGCCGCGTGCCAGGCCGGAGCCCGCGAGGTACAGCTCGCCCTCGACGCCTCTCGGCACGGGGCGCAGCAGGTCGTCGAGGACGTACACGCGCGTGTTGTCCATGGGCCGTCCGATGGGGACCGCGGGGCCGAGCCGGTCGGCGGCGGTGACGCGGCGGCGGGTGGCGAACACCGTGGCCTCCGTCGGCCCGTACGCGTTGACGACGACGGTCTGCGGACACGCGCGCAGCAGCCGCGCCACCGTCTCCGGGGGCACCGCCTCGCCGCCGGCCCACACCTCGCGCAGTCCGGCGAGGGCGTCCGGGCGGGCGTCGGTGAGCAGGGGCAGGAGCCCCGGGGTGATCAGGAGCGCGGTCACCCGCCGCTCGGTGAGCAGCGTCGCGTACGCGTCGACGTCCAGCCTGCCGGGCGGGGCGAGGACGACGGTGCCGCCGCCCAGGAGCGGCACCCACAGCTCGTAGACGGACATGTCGAACGTCGGCGTGTTGTGCAGCAGCACCCGCTCGTGGGCGCCGCCCGGCCAGATCCGGTCCGCCGCCATGTCCACCACGCCGCGGTGGCTGATCCCGGAGCCCTTGGGCGCGCCCGTGGACCCGGAGGTGTAGATGACGTAGGCGAGCCGGTCCGGCAGCCCGCGGTCAGGCAGTTCGTCGTCCCGTTCGTCCGCCAGGGCCGCGAGCGTGTCGGGAGCGTCGACGACGAGGCGCGGCCACGGCCCGTCGGGCAGGCCGGCCGCCACGTCGCGCGTGCTCACGAGGAGCGCCGGGCGGGCGTCGCGCAGCAGCCACTCCAGACGCTCCGGCGGATGGTCGTGCGCGAGCGGTACGTACGCGCCCCCGGCCTTCAGGACGGCCAGCACCGTCACCACGTACTCCGGCGACCTCGGCACGGCGACGGCCACGGCCGCGTCCGGGCGCACGCCGCGCCGCACCAGGACACGGGCGAGGCGGTTGGCGCGCGCGTTCAGTTCCCGATAGGTCAGGGAGCCGTCGTCGTGCACCACCGCGACGGCGTCCGGCGCGGCGGCGACCCGCTGCTCGAAGAGCGCGGGCACCGTCACCGGCGGGGTCGCCGCGGCGGTGTCGTTCAGGTCGCGCAGCAGCTCCCGCTCGGCGGACGTCAGCGCGTCCAGGGCGTCGAGGCGCACCCGGGGGTCCGCCGCCAGCCGGCCCACGAGGCGGGTGAACCGGTCGGCCAGCTCCTCGGCGGTGCTCCGGTCGAACAGATCGGTGGCGTACTCGACCAGCCCGCAGAGGCCATGCCCGGCCTGCCGGTCGCCCGGCGACGGCTCGTCCACCTGGAAGAGCAGGTCGAACTTGGCGGTCCCCGTCACGACCGGCTCGGGGGTGGTCTTCAGCTCGGCGAGTTCGAGGTCGCCCATGCCCCGCTGCCAGGAGAACATCACCTGGAACAGCGGGTGGTGGGCGGTGGAGCGCTCGGGGTTGAGGGCCTCGACGAGCCGCTCGAAGGGCACGTCCTGGTGGTCGTACGCGGACACGGCCTTGTCCCGCACCTGCCGCACGACGTCGGCGAACGTCGGGTCGCCGGACAGATCGGCCCGCAGCACCCAGGTGTTGACGAAGAACCCCACCAGCTCCGCCAGGCCTTCGTCCGTGCGCCCGGCGATGGAGGAGCCCACGGCCAGATCGTCGCCGCCGCCCAGCAGGTGCAGCAGGACGGCCAGGCCGGACTGGAGCACCATCGGCACGGTCGCCCCGTGCGTCCGGGCCACGTCCTCCAGCGCGGAGCGCACCTCGGGAGCGAGCCGGAAGGCGACGGTGTCGCCCCGGTGACCGGCCACCGGCGGCCGCGGCCGGTCGACGGGAAGCCGCAGCGGCTGCCTCATGCCGTGCAACGCGTGGCGCCAGTAGGCGAGTTGGTTCGACATGAGGCTGTCGGGGTCGTCCTCGTCGCCGAGGAGGTGGCGCTGCCACAGGGTGTAGTCCGCGTACTGCACGGGGAGTTCGGGCCACCCGGGTGCGTCGCCGCGGCGGCGGGCGGCGTAGGCGGTGGCCAGGTCGCGGGTGAGGGGGCGCATGGACTCGCCGTCGGCGGCGATGTGGTGCAGGAGCAGGACCAGCACGTGCTCGTCCGGGGCGCAGCGCAGCACGCTGGCCCGTACCGGGAGCTCCGCCGACAGGTCGAAGGCGCGGCCCACTTCCGCGGACACCGTCGCGGTCACGTCCTCCGGCACGACCTCCCGTACGGGTACGTCGAGTGCGACGTCGGCGCCTGGCACGACGACCTGTTCCGCGAGGCCCCGGTCGTCGGTGACGTACAGCGTGCGCAGGCTCTCGTGCCGCACGACCACGTCCCGCACCGCTGCCGCCAGGGCGGGCACGTCCAGGTCCCCGCGGAGCCGGACCACGAGCGGCAGATGGTACGTCGGCAGGGGCTCAAGGGCGTCGAGGAACCGCAGGCGGTGCTGGGCGAACGACAGGGGCACGCGGGCGGGGCGCGGGTCGGCCCGGCGTAGCGCGGGGCGGGACGAGCGCGCCGCCGCGCCCACGCGCTCCGCGAGGCCCGCCACGGTCGCCGACTCGAACACCGCCCGGATCGGCACGTCCACGCCGAGGGACGCGCGCATCCGGTTGGCCAGGCGGGTGGCGAGCAGGGAGTGCCCGCCGAGGTCGAAGAAGCTGTCGTCGATGCCCACGGGCGCGGCCCCGACGTTCTCCGGCCCGAGCACCTCGGCGAACAGCGCGCACAGCACCTGCTCCCGGGGCGTGCGCGGCGCGCGGTAGGCCGTGCCGCGGGCGGACTCGGGGCGGGGCAGCGCCGTGCGGTCCAGCTTGCCGTGCGGGGACAGGGGGAGCCGGTCGAGGACGACGAAGGCGGCGGGGACCATGAAGTCGGGCAGCAGCCCGGCGAGGAACGCGCGCAGCCCGGCGGGCGGCGGCCCCTCGCCCCCGTCGGCGGGGACGACGTAGGCGACCAGGCGGCGTGCCGCGGCGGCGCCCTGGTCGACCACGGCCGCCCGGCCCACCCGGGGGTGGGTGGCGAGGGCGGCCTCGATCTCGCCCGGTTCGACGCGGTGGCCGCGGATCTTGACCTGGTCGTCGGCGCGCCCCGCGTACTCCAGCTCGTCCCGGTCGTTGAAGCGGGCCAGGTCGCCCGTGCGGTACATGCGGGTGCCCGGAGCGCCGAACGGGTCGGCGACGAACCGCTCGGCGGTGCGGGCGGGGCGCCGGTGGTAGCCCCGGCCGACGCCCGCGCCCGCCAGGTACAGCTCGCCGGTGGCGCCGGGGGCGACCGGTGTCAGGCCGGGGCCCAGGACGTAGGCGCGCACGTTGGCCAGCGGGCGGCCGACCGGCACCGCCCGGGCGTAGTCGCGGCCGGGTTCCAGGACGTGGGAGGTGGCGTAGAACGCCTCGCTGGGGCCGTAGCCGTTGACGATCCGGATCCGGGGCCAGCGGGCGCGGACGCGGGCGACCAGGGCGGGGGGCAGCGCCTCGCCGCCGAGCGCGAGCGTCGCGGGGCGGACGCGGTCGCCGATCCGGTCGACGAGCTCCGCGAAGGCCGACGGCACGGAGCTGATGACGTCGACGTCCCAGCTGTCGCGCTCGGCGAGGGCGAGCACGTCGCGGACGATCTCGACGCAGCCGCCGTGGGTGAGGGTGCAGAAGATCTCGAAGGCGGCCATGTCGAAGCCGATGGAGGTGCCGGTCAGCATCCGCCCGCCGGCCACGCCGACCTGCTCGGCCAGGCGGGCGAAGGGGTTGACGAGGTGGGCGTGGGCGAGGGCCACGCCCTTGGGCCGCCCCGTCGAGCCGGACGTGGCGATGACGTACGCCAGGTGCTCGGGGCGCGGGCGGCGCGGCATCCCGGGCCCGCCGCCGGGCGGTGCGGGGCTGTCGACGCCGGTGTCGTGGAGGAGGACGGTACGGGTGTCGGTCGCGGGCAGCCCGCCGGCCGTGGCGGCGTCGGTGAGGATCAGCTCCGGGCCCACGTCGGTGAGGATGTGGCCGAGGCGGGTGCCGGGGTGCCCGGGGTCGAGCGGCAGATACGCGCCGCCCGCCTTGAGGATGCCCAGCATGCCGGTGACCAGGTCCGCGCCGCGCGGCAGCGCGAGCGCCACGACTGTCTCCGGGCCCACGCCGAGTCCGGCGAGGGCCCGCGCGAGCCGGTCGGCGCGGGCGTCGAGCTCGGCGTACGTGCGGGACACCGCGCCGCAGACCACCGCGCACGCGTCGGGCCGCAGCCGCGCCTGCTCCTCGAAGAGGTCGACGACGGTCCGCTCCGGCACCCCGACGGCCGTGTCGTTGAGCGTGTGCAGCAGCCGCTCCCGCTCCGCCGCCGTCAGCACCTCCAGGCGGCCGACCAACGCGTCGGGTCGTGCGGCCAGTTGGGCCAGCACGTGCCGGAAGCGGTCCGCGAGGTCTCGGGCCGCGTCGTGGCCGACCACGTTCCGCTGGTGCTGGAGCGTCAGCCGCAGCTGCGGGTCGGCGGCGGCCAGCACGGTCAGCGGGTAGTGCGAGCCGGACAGCGGGCGGATGCCGGTGACCTCGATGCCCGCCGCCGCGTTCGCCTCGCCGAAGCCGACCCGGTCCACGGGGTACGACTCGAAGGCGAGGAGGGTGTCGAAGAGGACGCTCGTGCCGGTGGCCCGGTGGATCTCGGTGAGGCCGCAGTGGTGGTGGTCGAGCAGCGCCGCCTGCCGGTCCTGGAGGCCCGTGAGGACCTCGGCGACGCTGTCGGCGGGCCCGCACCGCACCCGTACCGGCAGCGTGTTGATGAACATCCCGGCCATCGCGTCGGCGCCGGGCACCGCGCCGGGGCGGCCGGACACCGTCGCGCCGAACACGACGTCGTCCCGGCCCGTCAGACCGCCGACCAGCAGCGCCCAGGCGCCCTGCACCACGGTGTTCAGGGTGACGCCCAGGTCGGCCGCGCGGGCCGCGAGGTCCCGCGCGAGGTCCACGGGGACGGGCACTTCGACCTGCCCGAACCCTGCGGGCCGCGCCGGGTGCGGCGGGGCCCCGGCCCCGTGTGCGGCGACCGGCGCGAGCAGCGTCGGCTCCGTCACTCCCGCGAGCTCCTCGGCCCACGCCCGGGTTGCCGCCTCCCGGTCCTGCCCGGCCAGCCACGTCAGGAAGTCCTGGTACCGGGGCGCGGGCGGCAGCGCGGAGGTGTCGCCCCCCGCACCGTAGAGCCGCAGCAGGTCCTGGGTGAGGATCGGCAACGACCAGCCGTCGAACAGCAGGTGGTGCGCGGTCAGCACCAGCTCGAACCGCTCCGGGGCGAGCCGGACCAACGCCATCCGCAGCAGCGGGGGCACCGCCACGTCGAAGGGCTCCCGCACGTCGTCGGCCAGCAGCGCGTCGAGGACCGCGCCCTGCCCGGCCCGCGCCGCGTCGCCGTCCCCCGCCAGGTCCAGCTCGCGCCACGGCAGCTCCACCGCGTCCACCACGACCTGTACGGCGTCCCCGTCGGCCCCCGCGACGAAGGCGGTCCGCAGGGGCGCGTGCCGGTCGAGGAGCGCCTGCCCGGCGGCCCGCATCCGGGCGGCATCGACGGGCCCGCGCAGATGCAGGACGAACTGCACGTGGTACGCGTCCGGCTCGCCGTCGGCGTACAGCGTGTGGAACAGCAGGCCCGACTGGAGCGGGGTGAGCGGCCACACCTCTGCGAGCCCCGGATACCGGCGCTCCCAGGCCTCGATGTCGCGCTGGCGCACCCGCACCAGCGGCACGTCCGAGGGCGTGAGCCCGCCCGCGTCGGGCCCTGCGGCGTGCCGGGCGAGACCGTCGAGGGCGGCGGCCCACAGCTCGGCGAGCTCCCGCACCCGGGCGCGGGACACCGCGCCCGTGGCGTACTCGAACTCCGCGTCGAGGCACGGGCCGTGCGGGGTCTCGACGACCATCGAGTTGATCTGCACCGCGGCGAGCGCGGGCATGTCGCCGCCCGTCTCGGCGGTCGGCTCGCCCAGGCCCGCGACCTGGGTGAAGCCGCGGCCGCGCAGCCGCTCCGGCATGTCGGCGGGGGAGAACCGGCCCAGGTAGTTGAAGCCGATCTGCCCGGTGCCGTGCGGGGCGAGCACGGCGGCGGTGCGGGGGTTCAGCTCGCGCAGGAGCCCGTAGCCGATGCCGCCGTCGGGCACGGCGAGGAGCTGCTCCTTGACGGCCTTGACCGCACCGCCCGCCGCGGCCCCGCCCGCGAAGGCCTCGTCGACGTCGCAGCCGGACACGTCGAGGCGGACGGGGAACAGGCTGGTGAACCAGCCGACCGTGCGCGACAGATCGGCGCCGGGGACCGCCGCCTCCTCGCGCCCGTGGCCCTCAAGGGCCAGCAGGAGCGACCGCTCGTCGACGCCTCGTGCCCGGCGAAGGCGGGCGACCGCGAGGGCGAGGCCCGCGAGCAGCCCGTCGTTGATCCCGCAGCGGAAGGCCGCGGGCAACGTGGTCAGGAGTGCTCCGGTGACCCCGGCGGGCAGCCGCAGGCGCACCGTGTCCACCGTGGACCGCACGTCCACGGCGGGGTCGAACCGCCGGGTGCCGAGGGCCGGATCGGGGCCCTCCACCACGGCCAGCCAGCGGGGCAGTTCGGCCGCCCGGCGGTCGCTGCCCGCCTCCGCGACGAGGGCGTGCGCCCACCGCCGGAACGACGTGCCCACCCCGGGCAGCGCGGGCGTCCGGCCCGCGCGCACGTCCGCCCAGGCCGCCGCGAGGTCCGGCAGCAGGACGCGCCACGACACGCCGTCCATCACCAGGTGGTGCAGCACGACGAGGAGCCGCCCCGCGCCCGCCGCCGGGCCCGGGTCGAACCACACGAACCGCGCCATCGCCCCGGCCGCCGGATCGAGGAGGTCCGCCGCCGCGGCCCGCTCCGCCGCGACCGCGCGCCGCCACCGGGCGTCGTCCGCCGCGCCCCCGGGCCCGGCACGGTCCACGCGGCGCAGCAGCGCGCCGGTGTCCACCGAGCCCGGCGGTCCGACCAGCAGGCCCGCGCCCGCGTCGCCGTCGGCCACCAGGCGCGAGCGCAGCACGTCGTGACGGTCGACGACCGCGTTCAGGGTGGCGACGAGCCCGGCCCGGTCGATGCCCTCGGGCAGGTCGAGGAGGACCGCCATGGCGAACCGTTCGATGCCGCCGCCGCGCCTGCGGACGTACCGCGCGATGGGCGGCAGCGGCAGGAACCCCGTGCCGCCGCCGTCGAGTTCGGCGAGCCCCGCGCGGGGCCGTGGCCCCGCGTCGGCGTGGGGGCCGACGGGCGCGAGCCGGGCGAGAGCGGCCACCGTCCGGTGCTGGAAGATCTGGCGCGGGGTGACCTCCACGCCGTGCGCCCGGGCGCGGGAGACCACCTGGATCGAGCGGATGCTGTCCCCGCCAACGGCGAAGAAGTCGTCGTCGACGCCGACCCGGCCCAGGCCGAGCACGTCGGCGTACACGTCCGCGAGCACCTGCTCGCGCCGGGAGCGGGGCGCCCGGTACGCGCCGGTGGTGAACTCCGGCTCGGGCAGCGCCGCCCGGTCCAGCTTGCCGTGCGGCGTCAGCGGCAGCCGGTCGAGGAGGACGTACGCCGCCGGGGCCATGAACTCCGGCAGCAGGTCCGCCACGAACCGGCGCAGTTCCGCCGTGGTCACGCCGACGTGGAAGTCGATGTCCCCGACGCCCGCGATGCCGCCCTCGCCGACCCGGACGACGTACGCCGTGAGCCGTGCGCCGCCGCCCGTCCCGGCCCGGGCGACCACGACGGCCTGCGCCACGCCGGGGTGCGCGGTCAGCGCGGCCTCGACCTCGCCCGGCTCGATCCGGAACCCGCGCACCTTCACCTGGGCGTCGGTGCGGCCCTGGTAGACGAGACGGCCCTCGGGAGTCCACGCCACGCGGTCCCCGGTGCGGTACATGCGTGCGCCGGGCCCGTCGAACGGGCAGGCCACGAAGCGCTCCGCGGTCAGGGCGGGACGGCCCGGATAGCCGCGGGCGAGGCGGTCGCCCGCGATGTACAGCTCGCCCGGCACACCCGCGGGGACCGGGCGGAGAGCCGCGTCCAGGACGTACAGACGGGTGTGGTCGAGCGGCCGTCCGATGGGGACGACGGCCCCGATGCCGGCGGCCTCGCGCATCGGGTGCGCCGACGCGGCCATGGTGGCCTCCGTCGGCCCGTAGGCGTCGACGACCGTGGTGCCCGGGCAGGCGGCCAGGACCCGCCGGACGGCGTCCGGGGGCACCACGTCACCGCCCGCCCACACCTCGCGCACGCCCGCGAACGCCTCGGGCTGCTCCTCGGCCACCAGCCGGAAGAGACCCGCCGTCACCAGGAGCCCGGTCACCCGGTGCTCGGCGATCACCGCGGCGAGGGCCGCCGGGTCGAGGGACCCGTCGGGGGCCACCACGATCGTGCCGCCGTTCAGGAGCGGCACCCACAGCTCGTACGTGGCGGCGTCGAAGGCCTGCGTCGAGTGCATCAGGACGCGCTCGTGACCGGTGCCCGCGTACGCGCGGTCGAGGGCGAGGCGCACCACGCCCCGATGGGTGATGCCGACGCCCTTCGGGGTGCCGGTGGAGCCGGAGGTGTGCATCACATAGACGAGGTGTTGCGGCGACAGCGCGACCCTGCCGGGGCCGGCGTGCCCGTCCGGATACGTCAACTCCTCCAGGAACAGCACCCCTTCGGCTTCGGGGGGCAGGGCGTGCCGGGTCGCCGCGTCGGTGAGGACGAGCCGCGGGTCCGCGTCCGCGAGGACCTGGCCGAGGCGGGCGCTCGCGTGCCCGGGGTCGACGGGCACGTAGCCCGCCCCGGCCTGCACGACCCCCAGGAGCGCCACGACGAGCTCCGCCGAGCGCGGCAGCGCGACCGCCACCAGGGCGTCGGGGCCGACCCCGCGCCGCACCAGCTCGCGGGCGATCCGGCCGGCCCGCGCGTCCAGCTCCCGGTACGTCAGCGAGGTCGCGCCGCACACCACCGCGACGGCATCCGGCGCGGCGGCGACCCGCTGCGCGAAGAGCGCGGGGACCGTGAGGTCGGGCGTGCTCACGTCCGTGTCGTTGAACGCGCGCAGCAGCCGCTCCCGCTCCCCGGGGACCAGCGCGTCCACGGAGCCGAGCCGCGCCCCCGGATCGACCGCCAACCGCCGTACGACCTGCGTGAAGCGCGCCGCCAGCGCCTCGGCGGTGCTCCGGTCGAACAGGTCGGTGGCGTACTCCAGACCGCCCACGACCCCGCGCCCAGGGGTGTCGGCGAGCGCGAACACGAGGTCGAACTTCGCGGTCCGGGTGGGAACCAGCTCGAAGGCCGACCGCAGCCCCGGCACCTCGAAGGCCTCGTGGTCCGTCGTGCGCCAGCCGAACATCACCTGGAACAGCGGGTGGTGGGCGGTGGAGCGCTCGGGGTTGAGGGCCTCGACGAGCCGCTCGAAGGGCACGTCCTGGTGGTCGTACGCGGCCACGGCCTTGTCCCGCACCTGCCGCACCACCTCGGCGAACGTCGGGTCGCCCGACAGGTCCGCCCGCAGCACCCAGGTGTTGACGAGGAACCCGACCAGCTCCCCGAGCCCCTCGTCGGTCCGCCCCGCGATCGGCACTCCGAGGGTCAGGTCGTCGCCGCCGCCCATCAGGTGCAGCAGCACGACGAGGGCGGACTGGAGCACCATCGGCACGGTGGCGCCCTGCGCCCGCGCCACGTCCTCGACGGCGGCCAGGACGTCGGGGGCCAGGGCGAACGCGACGGTGTCGCCCCGGTGACCGGCCACCGGCGGCCGCGGCCGGTCGACGGGAAGCCGCAGCGGCTGCGGGACGCCCGCCAACTCCGCCCGCCAGTAGGCGAGCTGGGTCGAGAGCAGGCTTTCGGGGTCGTCCTCGTCGCCGAGGAGGTGGCGCTGCCACAGGGTGTAGTCCGCGTACTGCACGGGGAGTTCGGGCCACCCGGGTGCGTCGCCCCGGCGCCGGGCGGCGTAGGCGGTGGCCAGGTCGCGGGAGAGCGGCCCCATGGACTCGCCGTCGGCGGCGATGTGGTGCAGCAGCAGGACCAGCACGTGCGCGTCCGGGGCGCGGCGCAGCAGGCTCGCCCGCACCGGGAGCTCCGCCGCCAGGTCGAAGCGGTACGCGACCTCCTCCGCCACGGCCGCGTCCACCGCCTCCGGCGCGACGTCCCGTACGGGTACGTCGAGTGCGACCTCGGCCCCGGGCACGACGACCTGCGCCGCGACGCCCCGGTCGTCCGTGACGAACAGCGTGCGCAGGCTCTCGTGCCGCACCACCACGTCCCGCACCGCCGCCGCCAGGGCGGGCACGTCCAGGTCCCCGTTCAGGGGCAGGACGTACGACAGGTTGTACGTCGCCGACGGGCCTTCGTAGCGGTGCAGGAACCACAGGCGGTGCTGGGCGAACGACAGCGGAACCCGGGCGGGGCGCGCGTCGGCCCGGCGCAGGGCCGGGCGGGACGAGCGCGCCGCCGCGCCCACGCGCTCCGCGAGGCCCGCCACGGTCGCCGACTCGAACACCGCCCGGATCGGCAGGTCCACGCCCAGGGCGGCCCGCACCCGGTTGACCAGGCGGGTGGCGAGCAGGGAGTGCCCGCCGAGGTCGAAGAAGCTGTCGTCGACGCCCACGTGCCCGACGCCGAGGACCTCGCAGAACAGCGCGCACAGGGCCCGCTCCCGCGTGGTGCGCGGCGCCCGCCCCCGCGCCGCGCCGCCGCCGGGCTCCGGCGCGGGCAGCGCGCGCCGGTCCAGCTTCCCGTTGGGGCTCAGCGGCACGGCGGCCAGGGGCACGACCACCGACGGCACCATGTACGCGGGCAGCCGCTCGGCCACGAAGGCCCGCAGCTCCCCGGAGGCAGGACCGGCGGTGCCCACCGCCGGCACCACATAGGCCACGAGGCGCCGGTCGCCGTCCCGCTCGTCGGCGACGACCACCGCCCGCGCCACGCCCGGGTGCTCGCTCAACGCGGCCTGCACCTCGCCGGGTTCGACGCGGAAGCCACGGATCTGGACCTGGTCGTCGGCCCGCCCGTGGAAGACGAGCTGGCCGTCGTGGCGCCGGGTGACCACGTCCCCGGTGCGGTACATGCGGCGGCCGGGCACGCCGTACGGACAGGCGACGAAGCGTCCCGACGTCAGTCCCGGGCGGCCGAGATAGCCGCGGGCCAGGGAGTCGCCCGCCACGTACAGCTCGCCCGCCACGCCCGGGGGCACGGGGCGCAGCGCGTCGTCCAGGACGTACAGCTCGGTGCGGGCGACGGGGCGGCCGATGGGCGGGGTGCGGCCGTCGGGGACGAGCGGGTCGCTGAAGGTCACGATGGCCGTGGTCTCGGTCGGACCGTAGGCGTTGACCAGGTCCCGGCCCTCGGCCCACGCGGTCACCAGCTCGGGCGTCGCCGCGTCGCCGCCGACCGCCAGGGAGGTGACGGTGGGCAGCGATCCCGCCGGGAGCGCGCCGAGCACGGCGGGCGGCAGGAAGACGTGCGTGACGCGCCGCGCGGCGATCGTCCCGGCCAGCGGGGTGCCGGGCGCCAGCCCGTCCTGCGGGGCGAGGACCAGCGTGGCGTCCGTGAGCAGCGCCATGCACACCTCGTACACCGAGACGTCGAAGCTCGGCGACGCGAACTGCAGCACCCGCGCGGCGGCCGAGAGCCCGAGCCGCCGCCGCTGCGACGCGACGAGCGCGGCCACGCCGGAGTGCGTGACGACCACGCCCTTCGGCCGCCCCGTCGAGCCCGACGTGTAGATGACATACGCGGTGCGGGCGACGGACAGCGGCCCGCCGCGCTCGTCGTCGGTGACCGGCCGGTCGTCGAGCCGCGCCACGGATGCGACGGCCTCCGGATCGTCCAGGCGCAGGACGGGCGCGGCCCCTTCGGGAAGGCGTCGCGCGGTCGCGCCGTCCGCCACGACGAGCAGCGCGCCGGAGTCCGCCAGCAGATAGGCGATCCGGTCCGGGGGGTACGCGGCGTCCACGGGCAGATAGGTCCCGCCCGCCGTGAGCACGGCGAGCAGCGTCACCACCAGGTCGGGTGAGCGCGGCAGCGCCACCGCCACCACCGTCTCCGCCGTCACACCGCGCCGGAGCAGCTCGCGCGCGAGGCGGTTGGCGCGCGCTGCCAGCTCCGCGTACGTCAGCGACTCGGTGCCGTACTCCAGCGTCACCGCGTCGGGGGTGGCGGCGGCGCGCCGCGCGAAGAGCCCGGGGACCGTGTCCGCCGCGACCGGGGGAGCGGTGTCGTCGGGCCCGGCCAGCAGGTCCGCGCGCTCGGCGGGCGTGAGCAGGTCGAGTCGGGCGACGGCGGTGGCGGGGTCGGCGGCGATCTGCCGGAGCACGCGCGCGAGACGGTCGGCGACGGCCCGCGCGGTGCCGCCGCCGACGAGGGGGCGCCGGTACTGGAGCGCCAGGCGCAGGCGCGGCTCGGTGGCGACGGTCACCGTCAGCGGATAGTGGGTCCCGGCGCACGCGCGGACACCGGTGACCGCGAAACCGCCGCCGTCGTTGCCGTCGTTGCCGTCCTTGATGTCCCGGCCGCCGCGCTCCACGGTGTACGGCTCGGACGTCACCAGGGTGTCGAACAGCAGGCTCGTGCCGGTGGCCCGGTGGATGTCGGCGAGGCCGCAGGTGTGGCCGGGGAGCGTCTCCTGTCGCTCTTCGAGGCCGCGCAGCACGTCCGCCACGGTGTCCGTGGGCGCGAGGCGCACCCGCACCGGCAGGGTGTTGACGAACAGCCCGGCCATCGCGGTCGCTCCGGGCACCGCGTCGGGCCGCCCGGGGACGGTCGTGCCGAAGACGACGTCCCGCCGCCCGGTCAGGCCGCTCAGGAGCAGCGCCCAGGCGCCCCGCACGAGGGTGTCCACGGTGACGCCCAGCTCGTCGGCGCGCAGGGCCAGGGCCCGCACGGTCGTGCCGGTGAGGGCGACTTCGGCCTCGGCGGTGCCTTCGGCGCCCGGGGTTTCCGGGGGACGCGCGGCTTCTGGGGCGCTCACGGCTCCTTCGACCGCGAGCTCGCCCGCCCGGGCTTCCCCCGCCACGCCTCCCGCACCGCCCGGCCCGGGAGCACCCGTACCGCCAGTTCCGGGAGCACTCGCCCCCACGACCGGCGCCAGCAGCGTCGGCTCCGTCACCCCGGCGAGCTCCTCGGCCCACACCCGCGCGGCGGCGTCCCGGTCCTGCTCGGACAACCACAGCAGGAAATCCCGGTATTCGGGCCCTCGCGGCACCGCGGAGCCGTCCCCGCCCGCCTCGTAAAGCCGTTGGACGTCCCTGACCAGATGCGGCAGGGAAAGCCCGTCGAAAAGGACATGATGAGCCGTCAGAACCAGCTCGTACCGCTCTTCTCCGGTCCGCGCCAACGCCATGCGCAGCAAAGGCGGAACGCGCACGTCGAAAGGTGCCTGCGATTCCTCGGCCAATAACGCGGCAAAGGGCCTGCCAGCAGGCGAACCCGTGCTGCTTTCGCGTAAGTCCACGGCACGCCAGGGCAGTCGCACTCCCTCCACCACGACTTGTACGGGGTCCCCGTCGGAACCTGCCACGAAAGCCACGCGCAGATTCGCGTGCCGGTCGAGCAGGGCCTGTCCGGCCGCCCGCATCCGCTCGCTTTCCACCCGTCCCCGCAGCCCGATGACGAACTGCATCCGATAGGCGTCCTGGGAGGAGTCGCCGAGCTGCGCGTGGAAGAGGAGCCCCGACTGCACGGGGGTGAGCGGCCACACCTCCGCGAGCCCCGGATACCGCCGCTCCCACGGGTCGAGGTCCCCCGGATCCACCGGCGCCAGGCACACGCCCACCGCCGTGACGCGCCGCCGGGGCCCGGCCGCGACCTGGCGCACGACCCGCACGAACTGCCGCGCGAGCGCCACCGCCGCCTCCCGGTCGCTCCGGGCGGTGTCGTACGGGAGCACGCCGACCAGCCCGCTCCCGCCGGGGCCGTGGAGGGGGTGGTGCAGCGCGAGCGGAAGGGCCGCACCGCCGTCGGCCGCCGCCTCCCGGTCGCGCAGCCGCCGTGCCAGGACGGCGAACGGCGGGTCGTCCTGCCACAGGTCCGCGGGGAGCGCCGGGGCCTCGGTGACGCGCCATACGAGCTCCGCCGGGCCCTCCCCTGGAAGCGCGGATTCCGAAGGGTCCCCAGATCCAGCGGGTTCCCCGGCCCCGGCGGGTTCCCCGGACTCGTCGGGCTCCGCGGACCCGGCGGGCTCCCCGGGCCCGCTGTGGCACCCCGCGACCGGCAGGCCCAGGCCCAGCACCGGGCCCGAGCCGTCGCCGAGCCGCCGCAGCAGCACCGCGAACGCCGCCCGCAGCAGCACGGGAGCCGTGACGTCGCACGCGCGGGCCGCGGCCTCGGCCGCGCGCAGCAGGTCGTGGTCGAGGCGGAACTCCACCGTGGCGACGGCGGTGCGCGACGGCCCCTCCGGCTCGGCCGCGACAGGCCGCCCGGACGCCGTGCCGCCCCGCCGCCGGGCGGCGTACGCGGCCTCCAGATCCCGTACGAGCGGGGCGAGCCGCCCGTCGCCGCGCGGCGGCACGGCAAGGGTGACCACGTGGCCGTCGGCCACGCGCCGGACCGTGCCGGTACCCCCGGCGGCCGTGACGTCCCGGACCGCCGACGCCAGTGCCTCCGCGTCCGGTTCGCCGTGCAGGCGCAGCTCAAGGGTCCGCCCGTGGCGGGCCCGGCCGTCGCCGCGCCGCTCCGTGAACCACGTCCCGCCCCGCACCGAAAACAAAGGGATCACTTGCGTCCGCTCCTGTTCGTCGCATGCCGGACCGGCCCCGCTGGATCCGATCCGCCCCGCTGCTGATGCGCGAATTCCTGCAACGTGCCGTGATTTCCACCTGCTCCAGGAGTGAAGGAGCGGCAACTCACCTATACCGGCAATGGTTTTGCTTACCCCGGCGGTTCTCGGTCGATTCCGGAGAGGCGCCCCGCAAGGCCTTGGCGCACGCTCGGGGAGATGAAGAAGAGGCAGTGCAATCGCTGTGACCCCTGTGCTGCGTGAGGCACCGCACTCGGCCGGTATTCCGGACGGCCGCTGCGATGTGGCGTCCAGAGTGGCGTAAGTCCCGTCGACATGACAACGGCACCTCAGCCGCATCATTGGCCGGATTTCCCTTTGCCAGCGGGAGGTTTAGCGCCTTCGGCTGCGCCTCGGGCTGCTCGTGCGCCCGCAAGGCGGGCCACAGCGCGGCGACGGCCCGGTCGGCGAGATCGGCCGGGGTGCTCCGCCCCGTGCGCAGGTTGTCGCCGAAGTAGCTGCCGAAGCAGGGTCACCGCGGTGTCGAGATCGGCGTCCGCGCGTACGGCCCACGTCCTGAAGATGGCGCGGCATGCGCGTCAGCTCCGCGCAGCGTGGCTCGTTCCCGCGCTCGCGCAGCTGCGTGAACAGCTCCGGCTCGCGCTCGGCCTCGCCCATGAAGTTGCCGTGCAGGGCCATGGCCCGCTCGTTGTGGTAGCGCAGGTCGAGGCGCCGTACGGCCTCGGTGGACGCCTCCAGCGGAGTCATCCGCTCCACGTCCGTGGGCGGATGGGCCTCGTGCTGATTGCGCAGGCCGTAGTGGAGGGCGTCCGCGACGAGTTCGCGCTTGTTCGCCCAGCACCGGTACAGCGTCGGACGCGTGACTCCGGCGTCGGCGACGACGTAGCCGATCGTCAGGCGCGAGTAGCCGTCGGTCGTCAGGCGCGAGCAGCCGTCGGTGGCGATCCGCGCCCGGGCGACCTTGAGGATCGCCTCCTCGATCGCCGGATCCCGGGGTCTGCCGCCGGGGCGCGGTGCGGGCGCTCCCGCGTCCTTGCTGCTCATGACGTGCTCCTCCTGTCCGGAATCACCCTGACCGGAGCCCCTCGCACACCCCATGGGGAAGTTTCAGTCATTGACCGTAACGAAACCTGTACGGCAGGGTGGCCCGCGTCAGACAGCGCGCCACTGCGGCCCGAAGCCTCCGAGTCCGGGGGCCGTCGGTCCGAAGTCCCTTCGTGAGCGGCGACTTGAGCCCCGGGGCGCACCGCACCTGGTCAGGGAGGAACGCCCCCATGAGCACCAGCGTCCCGCGCCTCACGGTCGTACAGCCGGGGGAGGGCCACCACGCGCCCATCCCCGGCTTCGGCGCCGACTTCAAGCTGAGCAGTGCCGCCTCCGGAGGTCCGCTGTCCATCGTCGAACACCCCTTCGGCGTGGGCGTGATCACCCCGGCCCACCTGCACACCAGGGAGGACGAGTACTCCATCGTCCTGGAGGGCGAGATCGGCTTCCGCTCCGACGACGCCGAGACCGTGATCGGCCCGGGCGGCTACATCATCAAACCCCGGGGCCAGATGCACGCCATGTGGAACGCGGGCGACACCCCCGGCCGCATCATCGAGATCATCACCCCGGGTGGCTTCGAGCGCTACTTTCAGGAACTCGCCGACCTGGTGGCCGCCAGCACGAGCGACCGCGGCGCCTTCGACGAACTCGCCGAGAAGTACGGGCTGACCTACGGCCACCCCGACTGGTTCGACGACGTCGTACGGCGCTACGGCCTCACCCCGCCCCAGCGCTGACGGCCGCGCCCCGCCGCTCCTTCCTCGCGAAGACCGGCCGGAGGGGGAATCAAACGGGCTTTCGGCGGGGTAGGGATGTCGCGGCACGCCCGAGGCCCCGCCGTCCGGGGCGCCGGCCGCACGGTCCTGACGTACGTACGAAGGAGACACAGATGGCCCTCACACCCGAGGAGCGCGAGGAGTTCCTGGCGCAGGCGCACATCGCGGCGCTGTCCGTGGACGCGGGAGAGGAGGGGCGGGCGCCGGTCGCCGTCCCGATCTGGTACCAGTACGAGCCCGGCGGCGAGATCTGGATCATGACGGGCAAGGAGTCGCGCAAGGCGCAACTGATCGCCGCGGCGGGGCGGTTCACGCTCATGGTCGAGCGCGTGGAGCCGTCCGTCCGGTACGTGTCGGTGGAGGGCCCCGTCGTGGCCACGGAGCCCGCGACCCGCGAGCAGCTGCACGAGATCTCCGCCCGCTACCTCCCGGCCGACAAGGTCGACGGCTATGTGGAGGAGGCCTGGAAGGGGCACGGCGAGCAGATCGTCGTCCGGCTGCGCCCGCAGCGGTGGATCTCCTCGGACCTCGGGTCCATCTGACGGCCGCCGCGGGGGATGTCCGGTTGGCCGCTGTCGGGGACGCCCGACGGCCACCCGGGGATTCCCGGTGCCTGATATCAGCCTTTTGGTCCGGCTGTCGGCCGAAGTAAGTGCACGTGTGACCCCCGATGTCCTCCGGTTCCGGGCAACCGGCCGCCCCCGCGCGGACTCTTCTCCAGCAGTGGCCCTCGCCCACCGACCAACCGACCAGAGGGCCCTGACAAGGAGAGGGGAACTGTGCACACGCACAGCTGGAGAAAGATGGCCCTGGCGGCCGGCGCGGCCGGGGTCCTCGTGGCGACGGGGGCCACGGCCATGGCCGACGCCGCGACCCCGGCCCCGGCGAACAAGCCCGACCTGCGCGCGGACGTCAACCGCGACGGGCGCGTGGACGTCGAGGGCGACAGCGACAGCCGCGGCGAGAACACCTGGACGCGGGAGCGCGGCGCGATCGTCCTGCCGAACATAGACGACGACGCCAAGCGCTGCCCCGTCAAGGACAGCAACGGACGGCCGCTGTCGAGCGCCAAGCTCGCCCGGTGCAACGACGCGTCCGACACCAAGGTCAACGGCGCCAAGGACGCCCTCGACCTGGCCCGGCTGCGGACGGTGCCGCTGCCCGACGCCGCCGCGGGCAGCCACGGCACCGTGAAGGTGGTGGGCACGGGCGCGAAGAAGGCCCGTCTGTTCATCCACCGCGACGGCCGCTGGTCCCTGCTGAAGCCCACCGACAAGCTCACCGCTGCGGAGCTGCGCTCCGGCGTCGAGCTGGGCATCGAGGCGACCGACGTGGTGCGCGACGCCGCGCAGTGGAACGGCGACATCACCGTCCGGTTCACCGTCGGCGGCGACGGCCCGTCCCGCTCCGACGACGTCGTGCTGCGCACCGCGCCGGTGCTCACCCAGCACCACCTGCAGAAGGCCCAGGAAGTCCTGGTCACCAAGGTGCCGGGCCGCGACGCGTACAGCAAGGCCCAGCAGAAGTTCGTCAAGGCCCTGGCGAAGCAGGTCAAGGACGCCGGGATCAGCAAGCCGCTGACCACCTTCACCAAGTACGGCGACATCTGGGCGCAGGACTTCGTGGAGCCCGGCTACGCCAGCATGCCGGGCCCGGACGGCAAGCCGCGCACGATGCGCGTGCTGATCCGCTCCGCGCAGCTCGACCGCCCGGCGGGCCGCGAGCTGTTCGAGAAGCTGCGCGGCCCCGACGTCGGCGTGGTGCAGGTCGCCAAGGCCGGAGCCAACGAGGAGTGGACGCTCAACTCCATGGGCAACCTGGAGACCATTCCGCCGTACAAGCTCGGGAACAAGGACTACCCCGCCGGACGCATCATCCAGGGCTACCGCAAGGACAACGGCTCCAAGCCCGCCAAGTCCATGCGCACCTTCCTGAAGTCGCAGGGCGCCCAGGACCCGCTGCTGCTCGACACCTCCTGGCTGTCGGTCGGGCACGTGGACGAGTTCGTCCAGTTCCTGCCCGCCGACACCGAGCGCGGCTGGCGCATCGGCGTGGCCGACCCGAAGGCCGGTGTGGAGATCCTGCGCAAGGCCCAGCGCGAGGGCCACGGCGCGAAGAAGATGTTCTCGGTGCCGCGCGGCTCCGACGTCCCCGCGCCCAAGGAGACCATCGACAAGGTCCTCGGCTCCGCCAAGTTCAAGGCGGACAACAAGCTGGCCGCCGAGCGCATCGAGGCCAACCTGGCGACCCTCAAGCGCGAGACCGGCGTCACCGACGCCGAGATCGTGCGGGTGCCGGGCCTGTACGTGCGCGACGGCCAGGGAGGCGGCGGCCTGAGCAACAGCCGCAAGCTGCGCCGCCTCGGCCCGGACTCGCTGCGCAAGTTCAACCAGCTGCGCGGCGACGACAGCCGCGCCGACGCGGGCGCCAAGGGCCGCACCCGGGCCGCCGCGGCCTGGCAGAACAGCGCCTACATCCCCGGCGCGGTCAACGGCGTCCTGCTCAGCCCGACCCGCTACCTCGCGCCGCAGCAGTGGGGCCCGGTCATCGGCGGCAAGGACATCTTCACCGAGGCCGTGAACTCCGTGTACGCCAAGGCCGGATTCACCACGACCTACATCGATGACTGGTACACGTACCACATCGGCATGGGCGAGGTGCACTGCGGCACCAACACGCTGCGGGACACCACCGCCCCGTGGTGGCCCAAGGCGTAACCCTTCACCGGGCCCGTGGGGGCCCGCGTCCCGACGACGGACGCGGGCCCCCACGGGCCCTCGCGCGTCAGGCGGCAAGCCGCAGCAGGCCCTGGTGCGGGCCACCCCTCCCGAGCCGCGCCACGGAAGCCTGCGTTACGGACGCCTGCGTTACGGAGGTCCGCGCCACGGACGCCTGCGCCACAGTGGTGCGCGACACCACGGCCCGCGGCGCCCGGGTGCCCGCGGCCCCCGGCCCGCGCAGTCCGCCGCGCGCCCGCCGCGCGGCGGCCGTCAGCTCGTGGTGCGCGAGCCCCAGCAGATCGCCGAGGCCGAGGCCGAGCGCGTGCGCCGCCGCCGCGAGGACCTCCGACGACGCCTCCTTGCGGCCCCGCTCGACCTCCGAGAGATACGGCACCGAGATCCGCGCCGCGTCCGCGACGTCCTTCAACGTGCGCTCCTGGGCCAGGCGTTCCCGTCGCAGCACGGTCCCGACGACGTCACGCCACAGGGGCTCCTTGGCGGCGGGGGCGGGCGCGGCCGGGCGCAGGGGAATGACGCGGGCGTCCCGGTCCGGCCGCGGCGGAGGGGGCGAGGCGTTCGTCGCATGGCTGGTCACGGCCTCAGCGTAGGAGCGCGGCGGGCCCGCGGGGCGATGTTCTGCCATGGGCGAAGTACGTTCTGCCGCGGGCGAAGCGGGGGCGGGGGCCGCTCGGGGCGGACGTCCTGGGCTGGGGTCGCGTGGGGCTGAGGTGATGCGGGGGGGGGCGAGGCTGTCCAGGGCTGGGGCTGCTCGGGGCGGACGTCCTGGGCTGGGGCCGCGTGGCCCGAGCCCGTGCGCCCCACGAGGCCAGGACCATTGAGCCGCCGAGCCGCCGAGCCGCCGAGCCGCCGAGCCGCCGAGCCGCCGAGTCGCCGAGTCGCCGAGCCGCCGAGCCGCCGAGCCGCCGAGCCGCCGAGCTCCCGCGTCGCCGAGCTCCCGCGTCGCCGAGCCCCCGCGCCCCCCCGGGCGGGAACCTGCCCGCCCTCCTCCGCGTTGAGCGATTGGCACCCCGAACGCGGCCGCCCCGGCCGCGGGCTCCCGACGACCGCCGACCCGGCCAGGAGGCCCGCGTGCAGCACCGCGCCCGGTCCGCCCGGCTTGCCGCCTCGGTCCTCTCGGTGGTCGTCGCGGTGCTGGCGTTCGCCGTGCCGTCGCGCGCCCCGGGGACCGGCCCCGCGGTCCCCACGGCGATGGCCGCCCCGGACCGCTCCCACAGCGACAGCGTGGGCCCCCGCGCCCCGGACCTCCCGCGCGTCGTCCACGCGACGGTCGCGCACCCGCACCACGCGCACCTCCCGCACCCGCCGTACCCGGCCACCACGGCTGCCGACCGCGCGCCGCACCGGCCCGTCGGCGGGCCCGCCGCACCCGCGCGCGGCACGGCCCCGGACCGGCGGCACCCCGACGCCGGGCCCCGGCCGCGCGGCCCACCGCCACGGATGAGCAACGACACCGTTCAGGACGCCGCCTGACGGGCACTTCGCGCGCCCGGCCGCCGCGCCGTCCCCCTCCGTCATGCCCTCATCGTGGATGTGGAGTACACCCATGCCCCGCGCACCTCTGTGGCGGGCGATCGTCGCGCTAGTCGCCGTCGCCGCCTCGCTGTTCCTCGCCCTCACCCAGTCACCCCGCCTCGGCCTCGATCTGCGGGGCGGCACCCAGATCGTCCTGGAGACCAAGGACTCACCCACCGTCAAGGCCGACGAGGCCGCGACCCGCAGGGCCGTCGAGGTGCTGCGCCAGCGCGTCGACGCCCTCGGCGTGTCCGAGCCGAGCCTCGCCCAGGCGGGTGCCAAGCGGATCGTCGTCGAGCTGCCCGGCGTACGCGACCCGCGCGAGGCCGCCGAAGTCATCGGCCGCACCGCGCAGCTCACCGTGCACCCCGTGACGGGCGCGACCAACCGGCCCGGCAAGGCCGCGCCCGCCGCCGACGGCTCCCGCACCCTGCCCGACCCCGACCGGCCCGGCGGCCAGCTGAGGCTCGGCCCGACCGCGCTGACCGGCGACGGCGTGAAGGACGCCGCCGCGGCCCTGGACCAGCAGACCCTCAACGGCTGGTACGTCACCCTCGACTTCCGCAAGAAGGCCGCGGGCGACTGGGCCCGCGTCACCGGCGAGGCGGCCTGCGCGCCGCAGGACGCCCCGCAGCGGCGCGTCGCCATCGTCCTCGACGGCAAGGTCGTCTCCGCGCCGGGCGTCAACGCCGACGTGCGCTGCGGGACCGGCATCACCGGCGGCAGCACCCAGATCACCGGGGGCTTCGACGAGGGCGAGGCCCGCGACCTGGCCGCCCTCGTCAAGGGCGGCGCCCTGCCGGTCCCCGTCGACGTGGTGGAACAGCGCACCGTCGGCCCGACGCTCGGCGCCGCCGCCATCGAAGCGAGCACCCAGGCCGCGCTCATCGGCCTCGTCCTGACCGGCCTGTTCATCATCGTCGTCTACCGGCTGCTCGGCGCCCTCGCCACCGTCGCGCTCGCCCTGTACGGACTCATGTCGTACGCCGCGCTCCTCGCGGTGGGGGCCACCCTCACCCTGCCCGGCCTCGCCGGGTTCGTGCTGGCCATCGGCATGGCGGTGGACGCCAACGTCCTCGTCTTCGAACGTGCGCGGGAGGAGTACCTGGGCCCCCGCGCCCTCCGCCCCGACGGAGCGTCCCGCACCGCCGGGGCCCCGCGCAGCATGGCCAAGGCGCTGCACACCGGCTTCACCAAGGCCTGGAGCGCCGTCGTCGACTCGAACGTCACGACGCTGCTCGCCGCGGGACTGCTGTTCTTCTTCGCCACCGGCCCGGTCAAGGGCTTCGGCGTGACCCTGTCGATCGGCGTCCTCGTGTCGATGGTCGCGTCCTTCGTCGTCACGAGGGCGCTCGCCGAGGCAGCCGTGCGGCGCCGCTCCGTCCGTACCCGGCCGCGGCTCACGGGCCTGGCCACCACCGGCCGCGTCCGCACCCTGCTGGCCCGGCGCAACCCCCGCCTGGTGCGCCACGGGGGCCGCTGGCTCGGCGCCGGCGCGCTCCTGGTGGCCGTGGCGGTCGCGGGGATCGTGGTGCGCGGGCTCGACCTGGGCGTCGAGTTCACGGGCGGCCGCCTCGTCGAGTACAGCACCAGCCAGCGCGTGGACGCCGACAGCGCCCGCGAGGCCGTCGCGGACGCGGGCTTCCCGCGCGCCGTGGTGCAGGAGTCGGGCGAGGACGACATCACGGTCCGCACCGGGGACCTCAGCGACGGCGAACAGGAGCGCATCAAGAAGGCCCTGGCGGGCCCCGGCGGCGAGGTGACCGTCGAACGCGACGAACGCGTCGGCCCGAGCCTCGGCGCCGAGCTGCGCCAGAAGGCGCTGGTGGCGCTCGGCATCGCCGTCGCCGCCCAGCTGATCTATCTGAGCGTACGGTTCCGGTGGACGTTCGCGACGGCCGCCGTCACCGCGATGGTGCACGACGTGCTCCTAGTGGTCGGCCTGTTCGCCTGGCTGGGCAAGACCGTCGACAGCGTCTTCCTCGCGGCTGTGCTCACGGTCATCGGCTACTCCGTCAACGACACGGTGGTCGTCTTCGACCGGGTGCGCGAGGCGCGGCGCCGCGACCCCCGCACCGATCTGGCGGACCTCGCCAACAAGGCCGTCGTCCGGACCCTGCCGCGCACCGTGAACACCGGCATGGGCGCGCTGTTCGTCCTGGCCGCCCTCGCCGTCCTCGGCGGCGACTCGCTCGCGGACTTCTCCCTCGCGCTGATCGCCGGTGTCGTCCTCGGCATGGCTTCGACGGTGTCCGTCGCGGTGCCCGCGGCGGTCCTCCTGGAGCGGCGGAGCCCGGCGCCCCGGCGCCCGGCACGCCCTTCGGAGGGCCCCCGTCCGCGCAGCCCCCTGGAGGCGAGGCGCCGCGGGAGCGGTGACGGCGCGGTGGTCTGAGGCCCGCCGCCCGGGCCGTCCGCGCGGTCAGTCGCCCAGGAAGCGCAGGGCGACGGCCGCGTGGACGGCGCTGCCCACGGCCATGGCGTCCTCGTCGAACACGACCCGGTTGCAGTGGATGTCGGGCGCGTCGTCGGGCGACGCCCCCGGCGGGCAGGCGCCGAGGAACGCCATGGCGCCGGGGACCCGTTCGAGGACGTAGGAGAAGTCCTCGGCGCCCATGACGGGCTCGGCGAGCTCGTGGACCCGGTCGGGCCCGAGCAGCGCGGTCGCGGCGGCGCGCGCGGCCGCGGTCCGGTCCGGGTCGTTGACGACGGGCGGATAGCCCTCCGGCAGCTCCACCTCGGCCGTGGCGCCGTGCGCGGCCGCGACGTGGTGCGCGACGCGGGCCACGTTCTCCCGCAGCAGCTGCCGCGTGGCGGGGGTCAACGTACGGAGGGTGCCGTGGAGTTCGGCGGTCTCCGGGATGATGTTGGTGGTGGTGCCCGCCTCGATCCTGCCGATGGTCACCACGGCGGGGTCGAAGACGTGGACCGTGCGCGTCACCATCGTCTGGAGGGCCTGCACGATCTCGCAGGCGACCGGTACGGGGTCCAGGGCCCGGTGCGGCGCCGAGGCGTGGCCGCCGCGGCCGCGGACCGTCACGTGCAGGGTGTCGTGGGCGGCGAGCGCGGGCCCCGGACGCAGGTGCACGGTGCCGGAGTCGAGCCGGGTCGACACGTGCAGGGCGAAGGCCGCGTCCACGCCGCCCTCCCCGCGGGTCCCGAGGACCCCTTCGTCGATCATGTGCCGGGCGCCGCCGTCGCCCTCCTCGCCCGGCTGGAACATGAACACGACGCGGCCGCGCAGGTCCTCCCGGCGCGCGGCGAGCAGCCGGGCGGCGCCGATCAGCATCGCCGTGTGCAGGTCGTGGCCGCAGGCGTGCATGGCGTCCGGCACCTCGGAGGCGAACTCCAGGCCGGTGTCCTCGTGTTGCGGCAGCGCGTCCATGTCGCCGCGCAGCAACACCGTCCGGCCCGGGTGCGCGCCGTCGAGGGTGGCCACGACGGAGCTGAGAGACCGCCCCGTGGCGACCGTCAGGGGCAGGCCCTCCAGGGCGGCCAGGACCGTGGCCTGCGTACGCGGCAGTCGCAGGCCGAGCTCCGGCGCGCGGTGCAGGGCGCGCCGCGTGGCCACGAGGCCGGGCAGCAGCTCACGGGCCTGCGTGAGCAGGGGACGCGGGTCGTCGGCGGTCATGGTGTGCCACCTCCGGTGAACGGGGCGGGGCGGCGGTGGGCCGCCCCGGGCGGGCCAGAAGGCTGCCCCGCCCGGGGGGCCGTCATGCGGGTTCCGCGGGTCAGCGGATGACGTGCCAGGTCAGCTCGCTCGTCAGGAGCTTGCGCAGGGCGGGGTCACGGACCGCCTTCGTGGTGTCCTTGGCGCGCACGGAGATCGTGTGCGCGCGGCCGTCGGCGGGCACGCCGAGGGAGCGCGGCGTGACGGACCGCGCGTCGTTGCCCTTCTTGGCCGGGCGGCCGTCGACGTACCAGCGCAGGCGGACGCCCTCGCCCGTCTCGACGGCGACGCGCTGCTTGCGGCGCACCTCGCTGCCGGTGGGCGTCGCGCTGGTCGCCACCGAGGCGTGCCGGTGGAAGCCCGCGATCATCGCCTCGCGCCCGGGCAGGTTGAACTGCCGCCCCAGCGTGCGCATGATCGAGTTGTCGGTGGGCCGGTACAGGCCGCGCGGGTAGTAGTTCCCGCCCTCGTACGCGCCGACGGTGCCGCCGTCGGGGGACGCCTGGCCGATCCAGCGGTACCACTTCTTCTTCTGCGCGGTCAGCTGGGCGGCCGTGAGCTTGCTGCTGTTCAGCCAGGAGGGCTCGGCGCCCGTGTAGGTGCCGTACTCGTCGTACCAGTACTCGTCCGCGAGCTTGCCCAGGGAGTGGCCCAGCTCGTGCACGACGACCTGCGAGGACTGGGCGTTGTCGGAGGAGCCGGTGGCGATGCCGTCGTAGCCGGAGGGCGAGGTGATGTCGTTGTAGCCCGCGCCGCCGTACTTCGTGGAGTTCGCGAGCACGATCACCACGTCGGGGTCCGCGGCCTTGCGGGCGTACGCCTCGACCTTGTTGGTGTCGACGCACAGCAGGCGCTCGATGTTGTCGCAGTAGAAGGACGAGCCGAGCGCGGTGTCCTTGCGGACGTTGCTCGTCGGGTCACCCGAGACGCCCGACTGCCGCGAGTGGGCGTCCACCGCCCACACGTTGAAGAGGTTCTTGTACGAGGCGTACGGCTCGACCTTGGAGACCTCCGCCCACTTGGTGCGGACGTCGGCGTGGAAGTCCTCCTGCTGGGCGGCGGTGTAGCCGTCGCCGATGAAGACGACGTCGGCCTTGGTGCCGACGGGGCCGTTCTGCACGATCGGCACGACGTCGCCGTCGGCGCCGCCCGCGATCTCCGAGCGCTCCTCGCGCGTGAGCGGCGCGGGCGCGGGCACCTCGGTGTGGCGGGGGTGGCCGTCCTTGCCGAAGTACTCGACGCTCCGGGAGGGTTCGGCGGCGGAGGGCTCCGGGTGGGCGACCGCCCCGCCCGTGGCGGAGAGGGTCGCCGCGAGCGTGACGCCCGCCGCGAGGGCGACCCGGAGACGCTTCCGTCTGGTGCGGGTCGGTATGCCTGATATGTCGCTGGTCATGTGGGGGCCTCCTCAAGGCCGCGCATTAAGCGGCGAGTTAAGTAGGATTAACGCGCCGCTCAACGTAGGGGGCCGCGACGGAAGAGGCAATGAGTACGTGAAGTTTCACTTGAGGCACATGAGTTGAGGGTGACTTCACGCCACCGGGCAAACCCGTCCGGCCCCTATCCAACCCCGCGCCCATCGACTTAGCTCAGGTCACGGACCCACGGAGGGTCCACGGAGGGGGAGAGGTGGCGGAAAACAGCCCCGAGGGGGCGCGGCTCGACGACCCGGCCGAGATCGGCCGCCGCGTGCTGCGGCTGCGCACCGAACGGGGGCTCACCCAGCGGCAGCTGGCCGAACCGGCCTACACGCCCGCGTACGTCTCCACCCTGGAGTCCGGCAAGGTGCGGCCCTCCGAAGCGGCCCTCAGACACCTCGCGGGCCGCCTCGGCGTCGGCTACGAGGAGCTGGCCACCGGGCGGCCCGCCCGCCTGGCCACCGATCTGCGGCTGCGGCTCACCGACGCCCGGCGCGCCCTCGCCACCGGCGCACCCGAGGACGCCGCCGCCGTCTTCCGCGCCCTGCACGAGGAAGCCGTCGCCCACGCCCTGCCGTCCGAGCAGGCCGCCGCCCTCCAGGGCCTCGGCGACTGCCTCCTGGAGTCCGGCGAGCTGACCGACGCCCGCGACTGCTTCGCCGCCGTGGAGCGCCTGCTCGCCGACGAGCCGCTGCCGCGCCGCGTGCCCGCCATCCGCGGCCGTGCCACCGCGCACCTGCTCACCGGCGAACTGCGCTACGCCTGCTACCTCCTGGAGAGCACCCTCGACGAGCTCAACGCCGCGGGCCTGCACGACCCCGACGCGCTGCTGCTCCTGTACACGGCGTCCATCGCGCCGTACATGGACATGGGCGCGCACGCCCGCGCCGCCCACGCCGCCGAGCTGGCCCTCGCCCTCGCCCCGAGCGTCAGCGACCCCGCGCTCGTCGCCCACATGCACCGCGGCGTCGCCCGTACGCTCATCGCCGAGGGCCGCACCGCCGAGGCCGACGCGTCCCTCGCCAAGGCGCAGGAGCTCTACCGCCAGCTGCACATCCGCACCGAACTCGCCCACTGCCACTGGATGCGCGGCTACGTCCACGCCCAGGACGGCGATCTCGAACGCGCCGAGAGCGAGCTGCGCACGGCCCGCGACATGCTCGCCTCCAAGCGGGCCGCCCTCTTCACCGAGCAGGTCGAGGTCGAGCTCGCCGACGTGCTGCGGCGGCGCGGCCGGGCGGACGAGGCGGAGGCCCTGCTGCGGCCGCTGCTCGTCTCCGGCGCGGACGGCTCCGACCCCGGGCCGCTGGGCGCCGAGCGCGGCGCCGTGCACGCGGGCGGCGCGCACCGCCTGCTCGGCCTGATCGCGGAGGAGCGCGGCGACACCGAGTCCGCCGAAGAGCACTACTGCGCGGCCCTGTCCCTCCTGGAGCGCTCCAGCGCGGCCGGTGACCTGGCCGACCTGTGCCGGCTGCTCGGCGACCTGCTGCGGCGCACCGGGCGCGTCGAGGCCGCCCTCGACGCCTACCGCACGGGCCTCGGCCACCGGGCCGCACCCGGGACGACCACGCTCGGCCCGGCCCCGGCGACACCGCCCCTGTGAACCACGATCTTGCCTCTGCTTCGATGGGCCCATGACATCCGATGGGGGCACGACAGCGGAACGACCCACAGCACCGGAGGAGGCCCCGGAGCGCCCGGTGCTCGACTGGCCGACGACGCTCGCGACCGAGCGCCTGACCCTGCGCCCGGTCGCGGAGCCGGACGTGCCGCACGCCGTCAGGCTGTGGACGGACCCGCAGGTCCGGCGGCACCTCGGCGGGCCCGTGACCGCCGACGTCGTCCGCGCCCGCGAGCAGCACTGCGTGGGCGTGCCCGGGGCGTTCGCCGTCGAGCGGCACGACGGCGCGGTGCTCGGCCTGGTCGTGGCCGAGCCCGACGGCCACGACGGCCGCACCGAGGTCTCCTACCAGCTCCTGCCCGAGCACTGGGGCCAGGGCTACGCCCGCGAGGCGGTCCACGCGGTCGTCGGCTGGGCCCGGCAGGCGATACGTTCCGCCATCCCCGGCGTGGTCGCCGTCACCCAGCGCGCCAACACCCGCTCCCGCCACCTTCTGGACAGCCTGGGCGCCACCCCCGCCGACCACTTCGTGGCCTGGGGTGAACCCCAGGTCCTCTACGTATTCCCTGACTGATTCTTGTCGCCGCAATTCCGCCGGGGATAGCCTGGGCCGGATCGTCGGCCGCCCGTTCCCGGGACACCGGCGCACGCCCGAAACCGAAAGGGTCCGGTTCATGGGTCAAGGAAATCCCGCCGTTCTCCCGCTGGTCAGCACCGTGGTGGCCGAGGCGTTCGACCGCTGGAGTCCGCCGCTGCACGAGGACTTCGAAAAGAACGCCCACAACGGCCGCGTCGGCTCCTCGCTCCTGGCCGAGACCGCATCCGTACGCATCTGGGAGACCCGCCTCGGCCCCGGCGAGCGGATCCCCGTCCACCGGCACGTCCTCGACTACGTCTGGATAGCCCTGACCAGCGGCCGGGCCCGTCAGCACCTGGGCGACGGGTCCAGCCGCGAGATCACGTACGAACGCGGCCACACCCAGCGTTTCCGTATCGCCGAAGGCGCGTTCCACCTCCACGACATGAGGAATATCGGCGAGGAAGTCCTCTCCTTCCTGGTGATAGAGGAAAAGGACGGCCCCAACGCACCCCTGGAATTCACCGGGGCCCCGCGGGACTGATTCACACAGCGGCGGTGAGCGCGGCGAGCAGGGAATGGTTCGCACGCCGTTCGCCGATGGAGACGCGACAGGTATCGGGAATGACGCGCCCGGTGTCCGCGACGAGAATTCCCGCGTCGCGCAGCCGGTCCATGACGCGCTCGTGCTTGTGCAGCCGGACCAGCAGGAAGTTGGTCTCCGAAGGGAAGACGCGCTCCACCGCGGGATGGCCGGCCAGGGCGGCCGCCATCCACTCCCGCTCGGCGCGCACGCGCCGGACGCTGCGGAGCACGCGCGGCGCGTCCGTCAGCCGGTCCCGCACCGCCCGCTGCGACGCGTCGGTGAACCCGAAGGGCACCTGCACCCGCCGCAGTGCGTCGACGACGCCCGGCCGGGCCAGGACGACGCCGCAGCGCGCACTGGCGAGACCCCACGCCTTCGACAGCGTCCTGAGCACGACGAGGTTGTCGTAGCGCGCGACGAGTCCGGCGTACGAGGGCCTCTCGCTGAACTCGACGTACGCCTCGTCGATCACCACGAGCCCTCGGCCGGCCGCCACCAGGGCGTGCACCCGCGCCGGGTCGAGCCTGGTCCCGACCGGGTTGTTCGGGTCGCACAGGAGGGTCACCCGCGGCTCCGCCGCCAGGATCCGCTCGACGTCCAGGTCGTCCAGATCCCCGCCGCGCAACGGCACGTCGACGACCGGCAGCCGCAGCACGCGCGCGAAGTGGTCGTAGAGCGGGAACGTCGGCGACGTGACGCAGACGCGCTCGCCGGGCGAGGCGAGCGCGGAGAGGAGCAGCAGGGCGCCGTCGACCGCCCCGCTGGTGAACAGCACGTGGTCCGCGGTGAGCGCGCCGACCCCCGCGTGGCCGGGCAGCCGCGCCACCGTCGACAGATACGTCCGGGCCAGCTCCGCCGTGTCGAGCTCGGGGTAGTGGCTCGCGGCCCCCAGGAACGGATTGGTGTTGCTCGACAGGTCGACCACGTCGAACCGCGGCTGACGCCGGAACCGGGCCGGGCCCGGCACCGGCACCGCGGCGACCGGCGGCGCCGCGAAGGCCGAAAGGACCGCTTCGCCCGGGTCCGCCTCGGCGGGGGCGAGGCCGGGGGCCCGCAGCCAGTGGTCGACGGGCACGAACAGATCGGCCCCGAGACCGCGCCCGCGGCCGGCGTCGCCCCGGCCGAGGTGCACCCAGGCCAGGCCGGACCGCTGGGCGTCGAGGTACACCCCGTACAGGCCCGCCTCCTGGAGGTCGCGGGCCGCACCGGGACCGTCGTCGCGCGTGGCCAGGGCCAGGCAGTAGACGCCCCGGCCGTTGTGGGACCGCGTCAGGAGACCGGCCTGGACGACCGCGCTCCCGCGGCGGGCCACGAGCATCTCGGTGCGCTCCGCCAACGGGCCGCGGGCCAGCGCGTCGAGGGCGTCGGCGGTGTACAGGGCGGAGTCCTCGTGCAGCGCCACGAAGGCCTCGCGCACCCCGGCACGCCCGTCGAGCTCCCGCAGCGGCACCCGCTCCCAGCGGACCTCGCGGGCCGCCTCGGCGTGGCGGCGGCGCAGCTCGGCGAGCCGGTCGGCGCCGACGCGGGTCCGCAGCGCCTCGTCCACGTCCCCGGCGAGGCGGAACACGCACTCGGGGTCCACGGCGACGGGGACGAAACCGGCCCGGCGCAGCACGCCCGTGTCGTCGCTGCGGCGCACCTGGGGCACGAGGACCTGGGGCACGCCCAGCGCCTCGGCCCGCCCGAGCAGCTCGTCGAGCGCGGCAGGCGCGGGCACCGGGCCGGTCGGGGCGTACGGCACCCCGCCGCTGATCAGGGTGGGGCGCTCCACGACCGCCGGGTCCAGGGTGGCGAACGCGGCGGTGTCCTGGGCGAGATGCCCCAGCGAACACACGGGCTCGCGGGAGCCGAGGGCGGCGCACAGCACGTCCTGAAGCGCGTCGATGTCTGCGGTCCTGCGCACGCTAGGCACTCCTCTTCGTCACAGGGGACACGTGGTTCTCCCGCCCGCCCCGGCGTCCCGGCTGCCGGGGCGCCCCGGATCCGTTCACCGGGCCGCGCCCGGGCCGACGTACGCGTCGATGCGGTCGCGGTACTCCCCGAACAGCTCGGCCAGGGTGCGCGCGATGCCCGCCTTCCAGCCGACCGCGCAGTCGCCGATGAGACTGCGGCGCAGCGTGTGGTCGAAGACCGCCGTGCCCCGGCTGCGGTCGCCGCGCTCCAGCGTGACCGGCACGCCGGTGAGCGCGGACATGTACTCCAGGAGGTCGGTCATGCCGACCTCCTCGTCGCCGCCCCAGTTGACGACCCGCGCGCGTGTCCGCGCCGTCTCCCACAGCAGCGGGACCTGGCGCACGACGTCGTCGGTGTGCACCGGGTTGCAGTAGTTCTGGCCCTCGCGCGGCACCGCGCACGGCAGGCCCCGCAGCATCTCCCGGAACATGATCATGGGTACGCCGCCGTGCCCGTACGGGCCGTAGGCGATGTTGAGCCGGGCGATGACCGTGGGCAGCGCGAGCGCCTCGGCCAGGCCGCGCACCACGCCTTCGGTGGCGAGCTTGGCGACGGGGTAGGTCGGCAGCCACGGCGCGCCCACGCCGAGGGGGTCGTCCTCGCGGTAGCGGTGGGCGGGGTCCGCCCGGTCGTAGACCACTCCGGACGACACGTACAGGAACGCCGCCGCGGCCGAGCAGTGCGTCATCAGGCGCGCGGTGCCGACGGAGTTGACGCGCACCGCCGCGTCGAAGTCGCCGCTGTCGCCGCGGTGCACCGCCGAGTGCAGGACGTGGGTGAAGTCGCGCGGCAGGCCGTCCAGGCCACCGGAGTCCATGTCCCAGGTGAAGGTGCGGGCGCCCCGCTCCTCCAGCGCCGCGCGGGCGGCCCGGTCGCCGAAGCGGCCCAGGCACCACACCTCGTTGTCGGGGGCGAGCGCCTCGGCGACGGGCCGGGCGACCTGCCCGGTCCCGCCGGTGATGAGGATCTTTTTGCCTCGCATGGTCAGCGGCTCCTGCTCGTGTCGGCGGTGGCGGGGGTCGGGGCCGGGCTCATCGGCCGAGCGCGCGGGTCAGTTCCTGCCGCAAGGTCGCCTGGAAGGTCCGCACGTGCTGCGGGCCCATCAGGGTGTAGTGCTCCCCGGCGACCTCGACGTACCGGTTGGGGCCGCGGGTGAACGCGTCCCAGTGGCGCAGCTGGCCGTCGAGCCACTCCTGGGTGGTGCCGCGCAGCGGGGTGCAGTAGAAGACCCGCACCTGTCCGACCGACCCCGACGGCTCGTAGGTACGGCCGAGGCGCACCATGCTCTGGGCGAGGTGCACCCACGCCGTGAACCGCTCGACGGTGAGGTCGAGTTCGGTCAGCCGGCGCCGCGGCGCGTGCGCGACGAGGTAGGCGAGCTGGTCGGCCTCGGGCAGGGGGCGGAGGGTCGCGGTGAGCCGCTCCACGTCGGCGGCGCCGATCAGTTCGAGGAAGAGCGCCAGGTTGATCGCGCCGTCGGTGAAGGTGATCTCGTTCATGCGGGCGGAGATGCGCGGCGGCAGATTGAAGACGCCCACGAAGCCGACCTCGTCGCCCTCGGCCTCGAGGCGCTTGGCGATCTCGAAGGCGACCGCGCCGCCGTAGGAGTAGCCCGCGACGGCGTACGGCCCGCGCGGCTGGGCCCGCCGGATCGCCGCCACATAGGCGGAGACCATCTCGGCGAACGACGCGAAGTGGGTCTCGCCCTGCCCGAACCCGCGCGCCCGCAGCGCGTAGAAGGGCCGCTCGCCTGTGAAGTACTTGGCGAGGTTGACGAACACCAGGACCTCGCCGAGGCCGGGGTGCACACAGAACAGCGGGGTGCCGTCCCCGGTCACCTGGAGCGGCACCAGCGGGTCGTAGGCCGCGTCGCCGCCGCCCCGCCCAGCGGCCAGGCGCGCGGCGAGGGCCCGTACGGTCGGGGCCTGGAGGAGCGTCGCCATCGGTACGTCGTCGATGCCGAACGCGGTCTGGATCTCCAGCTTGAGGCGCAGCACGTCGAGGGAGGTGCCGCCCAGGTCGAAGAAGCTCGCGGTCACGGACACCTCGCGGGTGTTGAGGACGCGGGCGTAGAGGGCGGCGAGCGTCGACTCGGCCGCTCCCTTCGGGGCCGCGTGGGCGCCGAGGAAGCGGGTGCTGACCTCCTCGGCCCGGCGGGCCGCGCCGTCCAGGTCCCCGGCCTCGACGGCCGCGCGCAGCCGTGAGCGCTGGACCTTGCCGAGGTTGCCGCGCGGGAGGTCGGCCGCGGTGACGGGGAGGATCAGCTGGGGGCGGAACCCCCAGTGCAGCACGGTGGAGCTGCGGATCGCCACGATCGCCCGGTACAGGGCGGCGTCGGCCGCCTCGTCGACGGGGGCCCCGGCCGGTACGAACGCGACGGCCAGCTGCTCGGAGTCCGCCCCCTCGGGCCGTACCGGGAAGGCGGCGACCTGGCCGCGCCGCACCTCGCCGAGCTCGTCCAGGACCGCTTCCAGGTCGTGGCTGTAGTAGTTGACGCCGTTGACGATGATGGAGTCCTTGGCGCGGCCGACCAGCGTCAGCCGTCCTTCGGCGTCGAGGTACCCCAGGTCGCCGGTGCGGAACCAGCCGTCGGTGGTGAACGCCCGCGCGGTGGCCTGCTCGTTGCCGAAGTAGCCCGAGGTGACCATGGTGCCGCGCAGCTGCACTTCACCGGGTTCGGAGGCTTCTCCGGCGGTGGCTTCCTGGACGGTGGCTTCGTCGGCGGTGGCTTCCTCGGCGGTGGCTTCCTCGGCGGTGGCGGCGAGCACCGTGCCGTCACCGTCCACGATCCGTATGCGCAGCCCCCGTACCGGACGGCCGAGCGGAGGGAACTCCGGCTCCCCGTCGCGGGCGGCGAAGCCACGGTTGAACACGCTGCCCGCGCAGGTCTCCGTCATGCCGAACGCGGGCACGACGACGTCCTCGCGCAGCCCGTGCCGGGCGAGGGCGTCCAGGAAGGTCCGCACGGTGGCGGTCACCGTCGCCTCGCCGCCGGAAATGATGTGCCGCACCTGTGACAGGTCGATGTCCCGCAGCCCGGCGGGCCCCTGGGCGAGCGCCTGATTGATCTGCCCGAACAGGAAGTTGGGAGTGAAGGCCACGCGCACCCGGTGTGCCGTGAGCAGCCTGAGGAACTCCACCGGGTCGGCGAGGACCGTCTCCGGTGGCGCGATGACCTGCTCCGCGCCCTGGGACATCGGCAGCAGGTGCGCCTCGACCGCGGCGATGTGGTCGGCCGAGATCCAGTTCATCATCGTGTCGTCGGGCCCGAGGCCGAGCGCCCCGGCCTTGCCCGCCACCGCAGCGAGGAGGTTGGCGTGGGTGAGCTCGACCGCCTTGCTCGCGCCGGTGGACCCGGAGGTGAGCATCAGCAGGGCGAGGTCGTCGGGGGCGGGGGCGTGCATGTGGTCGTCCTCGGGGGAGGCCTGGCTCAGCTCCTCCACGGTGACGGTCCGCAGGCCGGTCTCGGGCAGGTCCCCGTGCGCGGCCTTGGGCACGAGGAACAGCGGGTCGCCCAGGAGCGCGCGCAGCTGCGCCAGGCGCGCGTGCCGGAGTGCGGGGTCGGCGGGCGGCGCGACCGGGCACGGCACGACACCGCTGAGCACGCACCCCCAGAAGGCGCGGACGAAGCCCTCCGGGTCCTGGGCGGCGATCAGCGCCCGGTCGCCCGGGGCGGCGCCGAAGCCGCGCAGCCCCCGCGCGATCCGGCGTCCTGACTCCCACAGTTCGGCGTAGGAGAGGAAGGAGCCGCCGACGAAGGTGACACCACGAGTCGTGTCATGAGCCGCACGCTCGAGCACATGAGCAACAGTCACATACGGAGCAGTCAAAGAAGAACGGTGATCCGGCATCGGAACGAACCTCCAGCCAAAAACAGCGCGGAAGAGCCGTGAGCGCCTGCGATGAGACGGAAAGGTGAGAAGGAAAAGAGGGGAGGGCGAAGCCGCGACTGCCCCGCACGTGGGACGTGGCCGGGGTGCGCTGGGGTGCCCACAGAAGAGCCCGTGATGCCGAGGCCGCGGAGCGGGACGGTGTCAGTCGCCCTCGTTGAAGTGGACGATTTCCTCGATCGTCTGCCGCAGTTTCAGCTCATCGTGGTCGGACACGATCGCATGGCCCACTTTGCCGTACGGTCCGAGTGGCGTATCGGGCGCGGAAGAGTACTCGATCTCGTCGAAGAGGAAGCTCCGCTCGAAGTCCTCGCGGGTGAGTCTTCCCCGCTTCGGGCGGCGCAGCAGCAGATAGCCGTGAAAGCGATCCGGCGTACGGTCGTCGAGGGTCTGCGTGACTCCTTCCCCGAGCGCGAGGCTGATTTCGACGTCGAAGAGGTCGACGCCGTAGGTCAATTGGTTGATCTGCGGGGAGAGCGCCCCCGGGAGGCGGATGGCGCACTCGCCGAACGTCAGCCCCGAATCCTGGACGAACGCCTCCAGATGGAACACGCAGGAAGGCGCGTCGAGGTGGCCGAGCACCTGCCGGGCGAGCGTCTCGGCCTGGGAGAACAGCGTTTCGTGCCGCCTCTTGTCCAGGAGGTGCGCGGCCAGGACGCCGCCTTGCGCGGCGCGCAGCGGCGAGTCGTGATAGCGCGTCATCGACGACCACCGAAGGTCGCCGTTCTCCCAGATGCCGTCGATATAGACTTCCGGCGCCGTGATGAACGATTCGGCGACGACGGCGACGTCCGAGTCTCCGGGAAGCGGTTCCAGGGCGCGTGCGTACTCCTCGGGAGAGCGGACGACGCTGGTGCGCAGGGACCCGGCTCCGGTCGCGGGTTTGACGACGAAGGTGCCGCCCAGATCGTCGACGAGATCGGCGAACGTGGTGTCCGGGGTGGCGTATCGACAGCGCGCCCGCGCGATGCCCGCGGGCAGCCTGCTCTTCTGCAGGTACTTGTCCCGGAAGTAGGGGACCGTCCTCAAGTCCGTGTTTCCGGGAAGGTTCAACTGCTGCCGCAGAAAGGCGGCTCCGAAGACGCCCATTTCATGGACGGTGAGCACTCCCGCGGCATCACGGATGCGCGCGGAGAGCACCGCCCGCAGGATTTCCTGGGCGTTCTCGATATCGGTGACACGAGTGAAGTCGACGCCGCGGAGCGCATGCGTCGGCTGCTGCACGATGTAGAAGGGATCGAGGCCCCGGCGCCGCAACGCCCGATGGAGGTCGTCCCGATACCCGATAACGATCATGGTCGGCATTCTCGTCCCCCGTATGACGGCCAGCCGAACGTTCAAGAAGTCATCAGTGGAGTCGCCACTGATTCAGTGGCGATTTCCTGAGTGGTCGAGCAACACGGTGGCATCGTGGCACACGGGATCCCGCCATGTGGATACGCGGAACAAGATCCTTTGCTCATCCTGAGTGGTGTGAGTCACAAGTTGAGGGGCGCGATGGGGGTGAGTGGGGCGTTTAGGGACGCTTTCACCTCTTCAAGTCTTGTGAGTATTTTTGCCCTACTTTCGCTCCAGCTGGAGCGCGGGGCCCGCCCGAAGTCCAGACGGCACGCCGGGGAAGGGTGGGTGACGAAGGGGTGGAGGGTCGTGCCGCACACGCCGTCCGCGCGGCCAAACGTGCTGAATTGAGCCGACCCCGGCCCGCAATTCCGGACACTGGGTGCCAAGAAGCAGGCCGCGGACCGGAATTGAAAACGGTCACCGATGCAGCCTTTGCGGTGCTGACGGAATTGCGCTTGACTCCCCAGCGGCAGCCTTCGTCGGCACACGTGGGGGGAAACTCCGTGGGGCACGCTCATACGGATCAGCACACACACGCCCACGAGGGCGGAGGTCACGCCGGGCACAGTCATGGCGTCTCCGCCGACGCCGACCGGCGATGGCTTTCGCTCGCCCTCGTATTGATTGGCGTTTTCATTGCCGCCGAGACGGTCATCGCTTTCATGGCCGGTTCCCTCGCGCTGATATCCGACGCCGTCCACATGCTCACGGACGCCTTCTCCATCGTGCTCGCGCTCGTCGCGATGCGGCTCGCCGCGCGGCCCGCCAAGGGCACGTACACCTTCGGCCTGAAGCGGGCGGAGATACTCTCCGCCCAGGCCAACGGGCTCACGCTGCTGCTCGCCGCCGCCTGGCTCGGCTTCGAGGCCGTGCAGCGGCTGCTGCACCCGCCGGAGGTCACCGGCTGGATGGTGCTCGCCACCGCGCTCTCCGGCGTGGCCGTCAACCTCGCCGCGACCTGGTGCCTGTCCAAGGCCAACCGCTCCTCGCTGAACGTCGAGGGCGCCTACCAGCACATCCTCAACGACCTGTACGCCTTCATCGGCACGGCCGTCGCGGGCGTCATCGTCATGACCACGGGCTTCGCCCGCGCCGACACCATCGCCACGCTCTTCGTCGTCGCCCTCATGGTCAAGGCGGGCTGCGGGCTGCTCCGCGACTCCGGCCGCATCCTTTTGGAAGCGGCGCCCGCGGGCCTCGACCCGGACGCGATCGGGGGCGAACTCGCCGGGATGCCCTCCGTCGCTGAGGTCCACGACCTGCACATCTGGACCATCACGTCCGGTGAACCCGCCCTGTCGGCCCACGTGCTCGTCCACCCCGGCGGCGACTGCCACGCCGTGCGGCGCGAGCTGGACAAGCGCCTCGCCGACGCGTACGGGCTCACGCACACCACGCTCCAGATCGACCACGAGGACCCGGCCGCAGCCGCGACGCCGCCCGCCTCCGTCGCCCCGCACTGCCCGAGCGGCCACGGCCCGACGCACCGGGGCGCCGGTCGCGTCCACTGACCCGGCGCCACCCGGGGCGGCCCCGCCCCGCGCGCCCCGTCTCCGTACGGGCTTTCCCGCCCGCCGAGCGCAGCCAGAGGGAGGCCGCCGTCAGCGTGTACGTCGACGCGGTGGTGGAGCGGCGGGCCGCTCATGCGCGTGGGGAAGGCCGAGCAGGCCGTCGCCCGGCGCCGGGCCCGGCTCGCCCAGTCCCACCAGGAACTGCCCCCGCTGCTCCAGGTGTTGGTGTACGGCGGCGCGTCGGCGCGGTTCTGGTGAGGCGGGGTGCCCCGGGGCTACTCGGCCGGGGCGTACTGGGCTTCGCCGTGGCCGAGCGACCAGTCGGCCGACCCGTTCTCCAGCACGGTGATGAACACGTTCCGCGGCTCGGTGCCCGCGTACTCCTCGGCGAGTTCGGCGATCCGCCGGTACAGGGCGCGCTTCTGGTCGGGCGTACGTCCGGCCCGCATGGTGATCACGACGTAGACGATCCCGTCGTCACGACGCACACCCAGATACGTCCCGTGCCGCAGCGTGCTGTCGGTGCCGTCGTGGCTGGTCAGGATCTGGAAGTGGTCGTCGCGCGGAATGCCGATGGTTTCCACCAGCGCGTCGTGGACGGCCCGCCCGAGCGCGTCGAGGCGCGCCCCGTCGGCACGCAGGGCGTCTATGCGGACGAGGGGCATGGCGGGACTCCTTCTGGAGGTGCGGTGCGCCCCGGGCGGGGCCGGATCGCGTACATACTAGTAGGTACACGATCCGGCCCCGCCCGGCCGTGACGGGCCTCGAGCCCGCGGGCGGGCGGACGACTCAACTCGCCACCACCAGACGCACCGCCAACGCCGTGATCACCGCGCTGGACGTCAGCGCCGTGACGAGGCGGCCCCGGCGGCCCGTCAGGGCGCGGCCCAGGAGCGCCCCACCCCCGGCGAGCAGCAGTTGCCAGCTCGCGGACGCCGCGAAGGCGGCGAGCGTGAACACCGCCTGCCCGGGGCGATCCGTGTCCGCGCCGGACCCGCTGCCCACCACGAGCGCTGCGAAGTACACGACGGTGGTGGGGTTGAGCAGGGTGATCCCGAGGAAGACGGCGTACGCGCGAGCCGGGCTCGGCGGGCCGTCGTCGCGGGGCGCGGCCATGCGCGGGGCGCGGTGCTGTCGGACGGCCGTCGCGGCCGCGCGCGCCGCGAGGGCGACCAGGACGCAGGCGGAGATCCAGCGCAGCGGGCCCATCACCGGTGCGACGACAGGGGCCGCGGCGGCCCCCGCGAGGGTGGCGACCAGGGCGTACAGTCCGTCGGCCGTCGCCACCCCTAGGGCGGCGCACGCCCCCACCCGCCACGACGTCCGGGCGGTGAGCCCCACCAGATACAACGCGACCGCCCCCACCGGCATGGCGATGCCGTACCCGGCGACGAGCCCCGCGACCAGGTGCCCGCTCACCGGAGCGGCGGCGCGGACCTCCACGGACAGCCGGGCTGCTGCTGACCACGCGCCGGACGGTCGGCGGGGGCGGGCGGCAACGTGGGTGTGGATGCGAAGGACATGCGCCGAGCTTGCGGCCCCGGCGGGGGGCCGGGCAACCGGTTTTCGCCCCCCCAGCCGTACGGCCGTCCACCCGCCGCCCGGCCGTCTAGCAGACCGATTGCGACAGCCTGTTGGCCGAGCGCACAAACCGCGCGCGGAATCCCTGGACGGCCGCCGCATGCCCCCGGCAGGGCCGGGCCCGACGCTGGGCGTGACCGGTTGCACCACAAGTAACCGCGCGGAAGGGAGGGAGACTTCATGCGACGTGGGACAGGGCGTGGGACAGAACGTGGCACAGGGCGTGGGGCGACACGGCGAGCGAGGCGCGGGACATGGCGGAGGACGAGCGGTGCTGCCGCCCGGCGGTCCCGGACACCCCGCCGCGCGCACCGGGCGCGGGCAGCAGCGCGTACACCGCCCCGTCCAGGAGCACGCACGCGTGCTGCCCGTAGCGGGCCTCGCACTGCAGGCGTACGACGTCGAGGAGGCGGAGCGAGGTCCGCTCGGCGTCCGGCACGCTCGCCGCGGCATCCAGGACGAACGCGGCCACGCGGAGCGCGTCCCACCCCCGGCGGCGCGCCGCCGTCGCCGCGTCCGGCGCACCGTCGAGCAGACGGCGCGCCAGCTCGGTGTGCCGGTCGCGGGCCTGTTCCCGGGCCACGCGGGCGCGCAGCAGCAACAGCGCGGCCGTGGCCGCCCCCTGGGCCAGGGTCGCCTCCGCGTCCTCGGCGAGGGAGCCGCTGTCGACCACCCAGATCGCGCCGAGGGACTCGCCCCCGGCCCGCACCGCCACCGCGAGCCGCGGCAGGGCGCCAGCGGCGAGCGGGGGGAGCCGCACCGGCCCGGCCGAGCCGTACACGAGGCGGACCTGCTCCGCGTTGGCCACGCCGTCCGGGACCTGACGGCCGAGGATGCTCTGCCTGCGGTCCTCGTCGACCGGCTGACCGGGCACGGTGGAGTGGGCGAGGACCCGCTGGCGCGGGTCCTCCACGGCCGTCGCCCCGCCGGTCGCCGCCGCGATCGCGGCGGCGAGGGCGAACAGGTCGCCCGTGCCGCCGTCGGAGGCGGGCCGTGCGCCGATCGCCGAGGCCAGGGCCAGATGCACCCGGTGCCAGGACGCCCCCTCGTCGACCGCGAGCAAGGCCACGCCGTGCGCCTCGGCCTCCTCGACCGGCCCGCCCCCGCCCCGCACCACGACCCCGGCCGGACCGGCCTCGGCCGCGGCCCGCACCAGTGGCCCGGCCGCGGCCGCCCGCACGCCGACCGCGAGCAGGAGCGCCCCGGGTGTGTGCGGGAGCGGCGCGTGCGCGTCGTGCAGCAGCACCTCGGTGACGAAGGCGGCCGGTGCCGCGGGCACGGCGTGCAGCCGCAGGGGAGAGCCGCCGGCCTCCGCCAGGGCGGCGAGCGTACGGACGTCCACACGTGCTCCTCACCCACATCAAGTGCCGTCCCGTCTGGCAGACGGGGCACGGAGGGCCGAGGTTCAGCGACGGACCGGACGTGGCGCGGTTCACGCCCCGGCGCGGCCCCTCGGGCCGGCGTGCCGACGGCCTCCGCATGGCCTGAACGGTGCGCGGGGCCTTGACATCCGCCCCGGCCGCCGCGACGCTCCAACTCGCTCGTGTTAACGCTAACACCGGGCCGGGGCACGCCCCGGGCGCACCCGGTGCCGCTCGGTACACGCCGGTACGACCCGGGCGACGACCCGGGACGCACGGGACCCACCTGGGGGCCGCCCATGTCAGGCACCACGCCCACCGCGCCACCCGCTCCGGCACGTCGCACGCTGATCACCGGCGCCGCCGCGGCCGCCGCCGGAGCCCTCGCCACGGCCTGCGGCACCGCGACGGGCCAACCCCGGGGCAAGGTGGGCGTGTTCGGGGACAGCGCCGCCTGGGCCGCTCCGATGACGGCCGCTGGCAAGGCCATGCAGGACGTCGCGGGGCTGCGGCTCGTCCCCGAGGTCAACCCGCTCCTCGAATCCTTCGAGCAGGTCGTCAAGTCCTCGCTGCGCACCCGCAAGACCCCGGACCTGCTCAAGTACTGGTCCGGCTACCGCCTCAAGGACCTGGCCCGCACCGGCGGCGTCGTCGACCTCTCCGCGGCGTGGGACCGCGCCGAGCGCAAGGGTTGGGCCGAGCCCTCGCTGCGCTCCGCGTTCACCGAGCGGGGGCGCGTCTACGGCCTGCCGATGAACCTCGCGTACTGGGTGGTGTTCCACAACCCCGAGGTGTTCGCCGAGCACGGCCTGAAGCCGCCGCGCACCTGGGACGACTTCCTCGCCGCCTGCGCCCGGCTCAAGCGCAACGAGGTGACGCCGCTGCACGGCACCGCCGACGGCCGCTGGCCCGCCTTCATCTGGTTCCAGGAGGTCCTCAGCCGCCAGGACCCGCGCTTCTACGACGACTTGATGAACGGCCGCGCGCGCTACACCGACCCGCGCGCCGAGCGCGCCCTGCGCACCCTGGTCTCCTTCTTCGACCGGGACTGGTTCACGCCGATGGACATGAACCACGTCGACGCCGCCGCGGCGCTCGTGCACGGCAGGGTCGGCATGGTGCCCTGCGGCACCTGGCTCGGCTCCACGCTCGTGGCCGCGGGCGCCGAGCCCGGCAGGAACATGAGCGCCTTCGTCCTGCCCATGGCCGAGCCCGGGGCCCGCCCCAGCGTCGTCTTCGAGTCCAGCGCCCTCGTCGCCACCGTCAAGGGGCCCGACCACGACGAGGCCGTGCGGGCGACCGGCGCCTGGCTGCACCCGGCCGTGATGAGGGCCTTCTCGCACACCCTCCAGGACGGCTGCCCCAACCCCCGGGTCACGCCCGCCAACCCGGTGATCGCCGCGCTCCAGAAGAAGGTGCGCGGCGACCGCCTGTGGCTGCTCAACCGCTTCTGGGAGCAGGGCCCGCCCGAACTCGTCGAGGCCACCGTCGACGACCTCGCCGGGTTCCTGCTCGACCCCTCCTCGTACCGGAAGGTCCTGCGCACCATGCAAGGCCGCGCCGACGAGGCCTGGAAGGTGTGGCGGCAGGCGGGCGAGACATGACCGGGACCGTGACCTCCACCGGGACGCCCGCGTCCGGCGCCCGCGGGCGCCGCGTCCGGCGCCGCGTGCCCCTGCGCACCCCGCACCGCGCCGCGCGCCCCGGCGCCCGGCTCGGCGGGCCGCTGACCGCGCTGCCCTGGGCCCTGCCCGCCTTCGCGTTCGTGGGCGTGCTGCTCGTCTACCCGTTCCTGCGCAGCGTGTACGGGAGCTTCTTCGAGGACAACGGCTTCACGAGCAGCTACACCGGGCTCGACAACTACACCCGGCTCGCCGACGACCCCGTCTTCGGCCGCTCCCTGCTCAACACCCTGATGTGGGTGGCCGGGACGCTGCTCCTGCCGGTGCTCGCCGGGCTCGTCATCGCCCTGGCCACGCACCGCCTCCGCTGGGGCGGCGTCGCCCAGCTGGTGATCGTGCTGCCCTTCGCGATCTCCGGGACCGCCACCGCGGCCCTGTGGTACTTCATGCTGACCTCCGACGGCGCCGTCAACCAGGCCCTGCGCGCCGTCGGCCTCGACGCGTGGGCGCAGACCTGGCTCCTGGAGTGGCCGCAGAACACCCTGGCGCTGATCGTCGCGAGCACCTGGCAGGCGACCGGCCTCAACGTGGTGCTCTTCGCCATCGGCCTGCGCGCCATCCCCCGGGACACCGTCGAGGCGGCCCAGCTGGACGGCGCGAGCGGCTGGCGCATGTTCCGGTACATCACCGTGCCGCAGCTGCGCGCCGTGACCGTCGTCGTGGTCGGCATGGCCATCGTCAACAGTCTGAAGGCCTTCGACATGATCTGGATCCTCACCCAGGGCGGCCCGTCCCGCTCCTCCGAGACGCTCGCCCTGACCATGTACCGCGAGACGTTCCGCCTCTTCCACGTCGGCTACGGCTCGGCGATCGCCCTGGTGCTCTCCGTGGTCGTCGTCGCCTCGTCCTGGCTCTATCTGAGCCGCCAGATGCCCGACACGGGTTGGTCGAGGGCCTGAGGGAGGGATTTTTCATGGCGGATGCGCCGCAACCATCAATTGAGGAACCACGATGGCGGGAGTGGGGTCCGCGAGAGCGGCGGCGGTTTAGCCGCATAGGACTGCACGCCTTCGTCGCCGGGTGCGTCGCGCTCTGGCTGCTCCCGCTGTACCTGCTCGTCGTCAACGCGCTGACCCCCGTGGCCGCGTACGAGGGCAAGCCCGACTGGACCTTCCAGGGCTTCGCGCTCGCGGACAACGTGAAGACCGCCTGGGACGAGGCGGGCATCGGCGACAGCTTCCAGGCCTCGCTCCTGTACGCCGTCGTGTGCGGCCTCCTCGCCGTGCTCGTCGCGGCCATGGCGGCGTTCGCGGTGGTCGTCCTGCCGATCCCGCGGCCCGCCTTCTGGTTCTGGCTGATCTACTCCGGGACGCTGTTCCCGTTGCAAATCTTCCTCGCGCCGTTGTTCGGCCTGTACGCGGACGCCGATCTGTACGACACCCGGCTCGGCCTGATGCTCGTGTACGTCGCGTGGGCGGTGCCGTTCGCCTTCTTCCTGATCCGCAATCAGATGACCACTATGCCGCCCGAGTTGACGGAGGCGGCCCTCATCGACGGGGCCTCCTTCACCCGCGTCTTCTGGCGCATCCACGTGCCGCTGATGCGGTCCGGGCTCGGCGCCGCCTTCCTCTTCCAGTTCACCGCCGTCTGGAACGACCTGCTGCTCGGGCTCACCCTCAGCCGCAGCCGCGACGTGCAGCCGGTCATGGCGTCGCTCGCCACCCTCCGCGCCACCTACGCCGCCAGCGGGCCGCCCGTGATCCTCGCGGGCGCCCTCCTCGTGTCCGTGCCCACGCTGCTGCTGTTCCTCGTGTTCCGCGGCCTGTTCCTGCGCGGCATGGCCGCGTCCGTCCGCTGACCGCCCGCCACCCGGGGAGATCCGCATGACCACACGGGCCCTGGTCCGCACCGCCGACTGGGACAACGACCGCGTCCGCGCCAGCCTGCGCTCCGGCGTGGTCGGCGCCGAGGGCACCCTCGACGGCGCCGCGCTGCGGCTCAGCGAGGAACCCCTGCTGCGGGAGGCGGCCGACGGCACCCTGCTCCAGTCGCTGCGGATCGACCCCGTGGGCGGCTCCCGGGTCCCCGCCGAACTGGCCGTGCGCACCGCCTCGGACACGGCGGTGCGGGCGGCGCGCGTGGCCGGGCCCGGCGGCGGCGCCCGGCTCCTGGTGCCCGCCGTGGACACGGCGACGCGCCTCACGGTGGGGCTGCCGCAGGAGGCCGACGGCATCACCGTCCAGCTGACCCCGCAGCGCCGCTGGACCATCCACCTGGTGCACCACTCGCACCTCGACATCGGCTACACCGACCCCCAGGGCCAGGTCCTGAACGAACACCTGTCGTTCCTCGACTCCTGTCTGGAGCTGACCCGGGCGACCGACGACTGGCCCTCCGAATCCCGCTTCCGCTGGTGCGTGGAGTCCCTGTGGTCGCTGGGGCAGTGGGCCGGTGCCCGGCCCGCCGAGCAGGTCGAGGAGCTGATGCGCCGCGTGCGGGAGGGCCGCATCGAGCTGACGGCGATGCCGTTCAACCTGCACACCGAGACCTGCTCCACGGACGAGCTGCACGAACTGCTGCGCCCCGCCCACGAGCTGCGCGAGCGCCACGGCGTCACCCTCACCTCCGCGATGCAGACCGACGTGCCGGGCGCGGTCGTCGGCCTCGTCGACGCCCTGGCCCAGGCGGGCGTCCGCTATCTGTCCGTCGCGCACAACTGGGCGGGCCGCTCCGTGCCGCACCTCGTCGGCGGCGAGCTGTTGCCCCGCCTCTTCCGCTGGCGCGCCCCGAGCGGCGCGAGCGTCCTGGTGTGGGTCACCGACACCCCGCACGGCCTCGCCTACATGGAGGGCCCGCTGCTCGGCTTCGACACCGCGTACGCGGACGTCGACGACCTGCTGCCCGCCTACCTCACCTCGCTGGCGACCCACCCCTACCCCTACCGGGGCGGCATCTTCGGCTGGGCCATGGACCACGTGGACGTCAAGCGCGAACCGTACCCGTGGGACGTGCTCCACCTGCGCGTGCAGGGCAAGTTCGGCGACAACGCGCCGCCGCGCCGCGTCATCGCCGACACCGTGCGCCGCTGGAACGAGACCTGGGCGTACCCGCGCCTCAGGCTCTCCCGCAACGAGGACTTCTTCCGTGACGCCGAGGCCAGGATCGGCGACGGGATCCGCACCTTCGAGGGCGACTGGACCGACTGGTGGGTGGACGGCGTGGGCGCAGGCGCGCGCCCGCTGTCGCTCGCCCGCACCGCCCAGTCCACGGTCGCCGACGCCCAGACCATCGGCACGTTCGCCTCCCTCCTCGACGCCACGGGGGCCGAGGACGACACGCGTGACGCCGCCGGGGTGTACGAGGCGGTGTCGCTCTTCGACGAGCACACCTGGGGCGCCGGCGACCCGTGGACGCACGGCGACGAGGGCGGCCACTCCGGCGAGCACCAGTGGCACTGGAAGTACGGACAGGCCCTGCGCGCCCACGACGACGGCGCCTCGCTGCTGCGCCGGGCCGCGGCCCGGCTCGGCCAGCGGCTCGCCGCTGAGCCCGGCGCCCTGGCCTCGTACCACGTGGTGAACACCTGCTCCTGGCCGCGCACCGACGTCGTACGGATCTTCCTGCCGGAGAGCACGGTGCCGCTCGACCAGCGGGTCACCGTCCACGACGCCCGCGACGGCCGCACCCTGACGCACGAGGAGCGGCCCCAGACCAACGACGACCACCGCGACGCGGGCCGCTTCCTGCTGGTCCGCGTGGACGAGGTGCCGTCCGCCGGTTCGGTGCGCCTCGACGTGCGGGCCGACGCCGGACGGGCCGGGCGAGGCGACGCGCCCCCCGTCGTGAAGGCCGCCACCGGCTGGAACCCCACCGGCGGCACCGAGCGCGAGGACCCCGCCGAGAGCGCCGCACGCGCCGCGGCCCACCCCGACCCGACGCTCCTGGAGAACGAGTACCTGGCCGTCCGCGTCGACCTGGCCCGGGCCTGCGTGGCCTCCGTCATCGACAAGTCGACCGGCCGCGAGCTGGTGCGCGCCGACGCGATCGTCGGCTTCAACGGATACGTCCACGACAGCTACACCACCGCCGGGGCCTTCAACCACAACTCCAGCCGCACCACGGCGTCCGAGCGCCTGGAGCACCTGGGGCGGCGCGCCGTCGCCCCGCCCGCCGCGCTCGTCGGCCGCACCTCCACGGCGACCGCGGAGTCGATCACGTACGAGACCCGTCCCGCGGGCGCGAACCGCCTGCGGGTCACGCTCACGCTGCCGCGCGGCGTGCCCCGGCTCGACGTCGAGAACCGCCTCGACAAGGACCGGACCCTCAGCAAGGAGAGCGCCTACTTCGCCTTCCCCTTCGCCTTCGACCACCCCGTCGTCCGCATGGAGGCCTCCGGCGGCGCCACCGGCACCGGCCTGCCGGTGGTGCCGGGCTCGGCGCGGCACATGCGGGCCGTGCGCCGCTGGGTGACCCTCGCCGACGACGGGCTCGCGGTCGCCTGGTCCACGCAGGACGCGCCGCTGGTGCAGTTCGGCAACATCGCGCTGCCGTACGCGCCGTTCCCCAAGACGCTCGGGCACGACGAGCCCGCCACCGTCTTCTCCTGGATCCACAACAACCTGTGGGACACCAACTTCCCCAGCGAGCAGGGCTTCGCGTTCACCTTCCGCTACAGCGTCGCCTGCGGTCCGACGGCGACCGGGCTCGGGACCCGGACGGCGGCGGCGTGGAGCAGGCCGCTGCGGGCGGTGCGGGCCCGGGGCGCGACGGGGGACGCCCCGGCCACGCACTGCTTCGCCGCCCTGGACGACCCGCGGGTGCGCCTGGTCGGCGCCACCACGCCCCGGGCGGGCGAGACGCTGCTGCGGCTGCAGTCCTTCGCCGAGGAGCCGGTGGCGTGCCGGGTGCGGATCGGCTTCGCCGCGCGCGCCGCCCACCGGGCGGGCTACCTGGGCGGCAGAGGAGCCGAACTCCCCCTGGAGGACGGGGAGGTGAGCGTCGACGTGCCCGCCCTCGGCACGGCGGCGGTCCTGTTCGTGCGCCGGTGAGAGCCGGCCCGTCGCTGCCTCGGCGGTAAGGAGATGGTGTGTACCGGCTCGACCCGCGTTACGGCCCCGCGCCCGGGGCCGTCCTGGCCACCGGCTGGCCCGCCGTGGCCGCACGACTGCCCGGCGGTCCGCGGACGGTGGCCGTGGAGGGGCCCCCGTCCGTGGACTTCGACCGCCTCGCCGCCCGGCTCGCCGCGCACCTCGCCGCGCCCGTGCGGACCCTGGACGTGCGCGCGCACTACGCGCCGCCGTCCTCGGTGCGCGAGCGCACCGAGGACGGCACCGGCGACCCGTACTACTGCAAGCTCGCCGCCAACCCCCTCAGCGACCTCTTCGACGAACTGCCGCGCGCGGCCGGGGCGCCGGACGCCCTGTGCCTCGTCCTTGGCCCCGGCGCGTCCCTCGTCCCGCACGACGTCCTGTGGTACGCCGACGTGCCCAAGCGGTACGCGGAGGCCGCCGTCGCCGCGGGCACCGGCCGCAACCTGGGCCTGCCGCACGAACCGGGCGACCTGCGGCGGCTCTTCTACGTCGACTGGCCCATGCTCGACCGGCACCGCGACGCGCTCGCCCCGCGCGTCGACGCCTGGCTCGACGTCCAGGATCCCGACCGGCCCGTCCACCTCGACGGCGACGGCCTGCGCGCCACCCTGGCCCGCCTCGCGCGCGGTCCTGTGCGCACCCGCCCGTACTTCAACTCCACGCCCTGGGGCGGACAGTGGGCGCGGCGGCTCGGCTTCGCCGGGGGCGGCCGCAACACGGCGCTGGGCTACGAACTCATCGCCCCCGAATCCGGCGTCCTCATCGGGACCGGCCCCGACCGCCAGGCCGAGGTGCCCTTCCAGCTGCTGTGCGTCCTGCACCCGGAAGAGATGCTCGGCGCCGACGCGCACGCCCGCTTCGGCACCTCCTTCCCGATCCGCTTCGACTACCTGGACACCGTCGGCGGCGGCAACCTGTCCGTGCACTGCCACCCGCGCGAGCGGTACATGCGGGAGCGGTTCGGCTGGCCCTACACCCAGCACGAGTCGTACTACCTGACGCTCGGCGGCCCCGACCGGCGCGTCTTCCTCGGCCTGCGCGAGGACGCCGACCTCGACCTGTTCCGCAAGGAGGTCGAGGAGTCCGCCGCGGACGGCGTGCCCATGGACCCCGAGGACCACGTCCTCACCTTCCCCGCCGAGCAGGGCCGGCTCTTCCTCATCCCCGCGGGCACCCCGCACGCCAGCGGCGCGGGCAACCTCGTCCTGGAGATCAGCGCCACCCCGTACCTGTACAGCCTGCGCTTCTACGACTGGCTGCGCCCCGACGCCGACGGCAGGCCGCGCGCGCTGCCCTACGCACACGGCCTGGCGAACCTGGACACCGACCGGCGCGGCGAGGCCGTCGCCCGCGACCTCGTCCAGGAGCCGCGCGCCCTGCGCACGGGCCCGGGCTGGCGCGAGGACCTCATCGGCGCCCTCGACGAGATGTTCTACGAGGTGCGGCGCTTCACCCTGGACGCCGGCGCCGAGGCCACCGACGACACCGCGGGGCGCTTCCACGTCCTCAACGTCGTGGAGGGCGAAGGCGTGGAGCTCCACACGGCGGCGGGCGCCTCGCATCCGCTGGCGTACGCGGAGACCCTGACGGTGCCCGCCGCCGTCGGCCCGTACCGCATCGCCGCGCGCGGCGGCCCCGTGCGGGTCGTCAAGGCGCTGGTCCGCGCGCCCGCCGCGGGCCGCTCATGAGAGCCGTCCTGGAGCTGGGCGGCACCCATGTGACGGCAGCCCTCGTGGAGGCCGCCCGCGTCGTGCGCCGGGTGCGCCGCGGCGTCGAGGCGCGCGGCAGCGCCGAGCACGTCCTCGGCGCCGTGGTGCGCTGCGCCACCGCCCTCGACGCGCCCCCGGGCGAGGTGTGGGGCGTCGCCCTGCCGGGCCCCTTCGACTACGACAAGGGCGTGGCCCGCTACGAGGGCGTCGGCAAGTTCGACGACCTGTACGGGATCGACGTGGGCTCCGTCCTGCTCGACGGCGTCTGGCCCCGGCCCGCGGGCGTGGCGTTCCTCAACGACGCGCACGCCTTCGCGCTCGGCGAGTGGCACGCGGGCGCCGCGCGCGGCCACCGCAGATGCGTCGGCGTCACCCTCGGCACGGGCGTCGGCTCGGCCTTCCTCGCCGACGGCGCCGTGTGCCGCGACGGCCCCGGCGTGCCGCCGCTGGGCCGCGTCGACCTGACCCGGGCCGAGGGCCGCCCGCTGGAGGACACCGTCTCGCGCCGGGCCGTCGTCGCCCGCTACGGCGACCGCGCCGCGGACGTGCGGGACATCGCCGCCCGCGCCCGCGCGGGCGAAGGCCACGCCGCCCGCGTCCTGTACGAGTCCCTGCGCCCCCTCGGCGCCGTCCTCGCACCGTACGTGCGGGACTTCGGGGCCACGGCGCTTATCGTGGGCGGCGGCATGGCCGCGTCCTGGGACCTCGTCGGCCCCGCGCTGCGCGACGGCCTGGGGGACACCCCGGTCGCGCTGCGCGCGGCCGCGCTCGGCGGGGACGCGGCGCTGGTGGGAGCGGCGCTGTACGCGCGGCCGCGCTAGGCGAGCCGGCGGGGGAAGCCCCGCCGCGACGGGCACACCGCGCGGCGGCAGGAGACACCGTGCGGCACAGGGGACACCGTGCGGCGGGGAAACGGAAAGGAAGGCCCGGATGCCCGGAACTCCGCATGAGCCCGAGCCCGAGGGCGGGCCGGGAGCGCCCGCGCGCGGCCCCGCCCCGCGCGAGTCCAGGAGCGGCAAGGCCACCCTCCGGGACGTCGCCGAGCGCGCCGAGGTGAGCGCGATGACCGCGTCGCGGGTGCTGCGCGACGACCCCCGGGTCCACCCGGCCACCCGCGACCGGGTCCGCGCGGCCGCCGTCGCGCTCGGCTACCGGCCCAACGAACTGGCCCGCCGACTGCGCCTCGGCCGGGGCACGGGCCTCGTCGGCCTGGTGGTCACCAACCTCGCCAACCCCTTCTACTCCCGGCTCGCCCTCGGCGTCGACTCCGTGCTCGCCGCCGACGGCCTCAAGACGGTGATAGGCAACACCGGGCAGGACCTGGACGCCGAACGGGACCTGGTCGAGGACCTGGTGGGCCGCCGCGTGGACGGCATCATCGCCGTGCCCGCGGGGGACGACCAGCGCCACCTCGCCGCCGCGGCCGCCGAGGGCGTCCCCGTGGTCCTCGCCAGCCGCCCGCCCGAGGGCTTCGCCGCGGACTGCGTCCTGGTCGACGACTTCGGCGGTGCCCGCGCCGCCACCGCGCGCCTGATCGCCCGCGGCCACCGCCGCATCGGCTTCCTCGGCTCGCCGCCGACCGTCTACACCGGCACCGAGCGGCTGCGCGGCTACCGCGCCGCCCTCGCGGACGCGGGCCTGCCCGCCGACGAGCGCTACGTCCGCCAGGGCCAGACCCGCCCCGGCCAGGCCGAGCGCGCGGCCACCGCACTCCTGGGCCTGCCCGACCCGCCCACGGCCCTGTTCTGCTCCAACAACCGCAACACCATAGGGGCGTTCCGGGCCCTTCGCGCGAGCCGCACCGACACCGCCCTCGCGGGCTTCGACGACTTCGAACTCGCCGACGCCCTCGGCCTGCCCCTCACCCTGGTCACCTACGACAGCGACGAACTGGGCCGCGAGGCGGGCCGGTTGCTGCGCGCCCGCACGCGAGACCACGCTCCGACGACAGGCCCGCCCCCGGCCCCGCGCCGAGTGGTACTCGCGACCGAACTGGTCGAGTACGGCGGCTGACCGGGGGGCGTCGGGCCGAGGCGTGTCCGACTGTCCGCCTGCCCGACACCCGCGGGACACCCGGCACTTGCGGGCCTGCCATCCGCGTGGCCCCGGGCCCTGTCGGCCCACCCCGGGCGACCACCGGGAACTGGCCAAGCTTGCGGACGCACACAGATCGGGGAAACGCATCTCCCATGGATTCACCGGCCCGCCCGGCGCGCTCTCGCCACGGTCGTACACGCCTGGCCGCCGTGTGTGCATGCCATCCATGAGGGCCTTCGGTGCGGCGGGAGCCACCGAACGATCTCGGCCGAAAGTACGCCTACCGACGGGTAGTCCCTACCGGACGGGGTTGATCCACATCCCCGTTCACCCGATAAGCTCCGTCGCAGCGTGGCGTGTTGACGCGATCGCTTTCCGTCGCGTCGGGCCGTGCTGGCGCGCCGTTGCATGGGGGGATCTCGCAGATGGCCTGGAGGTTGTCGCGCCGCGGCGCGCTTCCGGCGACGAGCGCGGCCATCCGGATGGTTGTCCCCTGTTCGACCGCGTTGGTTTGAGGATGCAGATGGAACTTGCCACTCCGCCACCGGCGGAGGCCCGAGGATCAAAGGGCTTGTACGCCTGGTGGCTCCTGCCGTTCGGCACGGGGGCGGGCACGGTCGCCGCCGCGGTGGCCGCATCGGACCCGGCGCGCATCCCCGCGGCCCTGGTGGGAGCCGGCGTGACGCTGACCGCCTCGCTGTGCGTACGGCTGCTGCTGCGTTCGCGAGCGGAACTGGGCCGGGCCACCGCCGAGGTGCACACCGCGAGGATCGAGCAGACCCAGCAGTGGCAGCAGCACGTGGCCGCGATGGAGCAGCGGCACGCCGCCGAGCGGACCGCCCTGGAGGCCCGTCTCGCCGACGAGGTCAAGGCCTGGCAGTGGCGCCTCAACCGCCAGCAGGAGCTGGTCGCCGAGCTCGGCGACGACTTCCTGCCCACCGCCCTGCGTGGACTGCGGGCGGGCGAGGCCATCGACGACGTGCTGCCGTCCCTGGCTCAGGAGACCGATGTGTCGCCGGAGTTCAGGAAGGAGCTGCGCAAGGTCCTGCGGACCGGCCTGATCGCCGTCGAGGAGGAGCTCGACCGCAGCACCTCCGCGGAGCAGGCCGTCATCAGCATCGGCAGCCGCTTGCACGTCCTCACCGGCAAGATCCGTGGCCGACTGCACGAGATGCAAGGCGAGCACGGCCGACTGCCCGCCGTCGCCCAGGGCCTCATGGAGCTCGACCAGGCGATCGGCCCCGCCGACTGTCTCGCCGCCAGCATCGGCGTCCTCGGCGGCTCCGACAGGCCCGGACGCCAGTGGCAGGAGCCGCAGCGCCTGCTCAGCGTGGTGCGCGGAGGCATCGGCCGCATCAAGGACTACGACCGCGTCCAGGTGCGCCAGCTTCCCGAACTCGGCGTCGACGGAGGTCTGGTGGACCACCTCACGCTGATCTGCGCCCACCTCCTGGACAACGCGGCCCGCTACTCGCCGCCCACCGAGCCGGTGATCGTCACCGGCAAGGAGGTGCCCAACGGCGTGGGCATCGAGATCCAGGACGCGGGCAAGGGCCTGAGCGACGAGAAGAAGCAGCAGGCCCTCGCCTCGCTCGACGGCGTCGCCGCGGGCCCCGGCCTCGGTGGCCTGTCCGAGGACGCCCACCTCGGCCTGCGGGTGGTGGGCACTCTCAGCCGCAAGTACGGCATCCGCGTGACCTTCGCGGACTCTCCGTGGCTCGGCACCTCGGTCGTCGTGGTCGTCCCGCACAAGTACTTCAGCGCGCTGCCGGCCGCGCCCGTCGCCGAGCCGCGCCCGGCCGCCGTCGTGCCCGCCGCCGGGCAGGCGACCGCGCCGCCCGTCGCGCGCGCCGCCACCACGCCGGAGCCGGACACCACGGCGGGCGGTCTTCCCAAGCGGCGCCGGAGCGGGGCGCGCGGCTCCCGGGAAACCGAGGCGGCCGGGGCCGTCGCCGTGCGCCCGGTCGATGAGGTGGCCCCCGCGCGGCCCGTCGTACCGCCGGACGCGTCCTTCACCGGCCTCGCGGCCTTCGCGACCGCCGGGCGCGAGACCGATGAGCCCCGCGGCACCGACCGCACGGAAGAGAGGGACTAGCCGCATGACGCAGCACGAGACCGATGTGAGCTGGGCCCTGCGCGACCTGACGGAGAGCATCCAGGAGATCCGCTTCGCCCTGGTGGCCTCCAGCGACGGCAAGGCCATCACCTCCTACGGGGCCGAGGACCCGGACGACGTCGACCGCTTCGCCGCGGTGGTCGCCGGGCTCCAGGCCCTCGCCCAGCCCGTGGCCGAGCAGTTCCCCAAGTACGGGGGCCAACTGCGCCTCGCCATGATCGAGGTGGACGGCGGGCACCTCTTCGTGGTGCGCGCCGGGGTGGAGACGTATCTCGGCGTCCTGGCCAAGGAGGGGCTCGACCAAGGGCTGCTCGGCCACCAGATGCGGGACCTGTCCCGCCGGATGGGAGAGCTCCTCGGCACGACGCCGCGCCGGGAGGAGCAGCCTGGATGAGCCGTCCCCACCGGCCCACGGACCCGTCCGGTCTCGAGCGCTACTACGTCCTCACCGGCGGCCGCAGCGGGCCGGGTGGACCGGCGGCAGGGCTCGACGTGGCGACGCTCATCGTTTCCCGGACCGAATCGCGCACCGTGCCCGCGCCCGGCTCGCAGGCCGAGCACGAGGAGATCGTGCGCCGGTGCCGCGACCCGCTGGCGGTGGCCGAGCTCGGCGCCCACCTCGGGCTGCCGTTCAACATCCTCGCGGTGCTGGTGACCGACCTGCTGGAGGCGGGCCGGGTGGAGGCCCGTGACCCCATCCCGGTTTCTTCCGCGGCCGGCCGAGGGCCGGACATCGCGCTCCTCGAGGAGGTACTCAGTGGACTCGAAAGGCTTTGACCGGCCGTACCAGGCGGCGGCCGAGGGTGTGCTGCCCGCGGGCACCCGCTCAGTCAAAGTGATGATCGCCGGAGGCTTCGGCACCGGCAAGACCACGATGGTGCGTTCCGTGAGCGACATCAGACCGCTCACCACCGAGGAGACCCTCACCCAGGCCAGCGCCGACGTCGACCACCTCATCGGCGTCGCGGACAAGCAAGAGACCACGGTCAGCCTCGACTTCGGCCGCATCGGCCTCAACGACCGCCTGGTCCTCTACCTCTTCGGCACACCGGGCCAGGAGCGGTTCTGGTTCCTGTGGAACGGCCTGTTCAAGGGCGCCCTGGGAGCGGTGGTCCTGGTCGACACGCGCCGCCTCGCGTCCAGCTTCCGGGCCATCGAGGAGATGGAGCGGCAGAACGTGCCGTTCGTCATCGCCCTGAACGTCTTCCCCGACTCCAAGGAACACCCCGTCGAAGAAGTGCGGGAAGCGCTCGACGTTCCCCCGCACACCCCGATCGTCAGCTGCGACGCCCGCGACCGCGCGTCCAGCCGCGACGTCCTCATCGCCCTGATCCGCCACCTCAAGGAACGCTCGGCCGCCGCCGTGGAGCCCCGATGAACGCCCCGACTCCGTCCGATGCCCACGTCGCGGGGGAGGCCGTCTCCGGCTGCCCCGTCGCGCACGGCGGGCCCGACAGCGTGACGCGCCTGTACGGCGAGAGCGCGGCGAGCGATCCGTACGCCATCTACGCCCGCCTGCGCGAGCGGTACGGTGCGGTGGCGCCCGTCCTCCTCGAAGGCGACGTGCCCGCCTGGCTGGTCCTCGGCTACCGCGAGAACCGCCGGGTCCTGGAGAACCCGCGGCAGTTCACCCGCGACTCCCGCATCTGGCGGAGCTGGAAGGAGGGCCGCGTAGACGAAACGTCACCGCTGATCCAGATGGTGGGCTGGCGTCCCGACTGCGTCTCCCAGGAGGGCCAGCCGCACCGACGGCTGCGTGCCGCGGTCACCGACAGCATCCAGGCCATCGCGGGCCGCGGCATCCGCCGCCACGTCACGCACTTCGCCACCAAGCAGATCGACGCGTTCGCGCCGGACGGCCACGCCGACCTCGTGAGCCAGTTCGCCGAGTACCTGCCGATGCTCGTGCTGACCCGGGTGTTCGGCCTCGCGGAGAGCGAAGGGCGGCAACTGGCGGTCTCCTGCGCCCAGGTCATCAAGGGCGGCGAGGAGGCCCTCGCGCACAACGACCGCATCATGAAGATCCTCGGCGAGCTCGCCGAGCGCAAGCGTGACGAGCCGGGCGCGGACTTCACCACCGGCCTCCTGGAGCACCGGGCGGACCTGGACGACGGCGAGGTGCTCAGCCACCTGCGGCTCGTCCTGATCGCCGCGCATACCACCACCAGCAACCTGCTGGCCCGGGTTCTCCAGCTGGTGCTCACCCATCCTCCGCACCTGGCGGGCCTCGTCAGCGGGCAGTTGAACGTCTCGGCGGTGGTGGAAGAGGTGATGTGGGACAAGCCGCCGCTCGCCGTCCTGCCGGGCCGGTTCGCCACGGCGGACGTGGAGCTCGGCGGGCACCAGGTGAAGACGGGCGACCTGCTGCTCCTGGGCCTGGCAGCCGGCAACCGCGACCCGGGCGTGCGGCCGGGCGCCACGGCGGCGCTGCACGGCAACAAGGCGCACCTCGCCTTCAGCGGAGGCTCCCACGAGTGTCCCGGCCAGGACGTGGGCCAAGCCATCATCGAGACGGCTGTCGGCGTCCTGTTGCACCGCCTGCACGGCCTGCGCCTCGCCGTCGCTCCCGAGGAACTCACCTCCACGGCCTCCAGCTGGGAGGTACGCCTGGACAGGCTGCCGGTGGAGTTCACCCCGCACCACACCTGAGGGCCCTCGGGCCGTGTGCGCCCACCCGGACCGTGACAGCCGGCACCCGCGAGCCGTGTATCGTTCGGGTACAACTTCGGTGCACAGTACGGGAGTCGCGCGTCTGTGGTCCAAGGAAAGACGTCCATCATCCGATGGGAAATGCAGGTGCAAGGCCTGCCGGGCGCTCCACGGAGAGAAGGCCCCTCACCACCAGGGTGAGGGGCCTTCGCCGTGTGCGACGGCCTCCGCCGCCGTGCCTCTCACACCGTCAGCAGGTCGTCCACCGATCCGTGCCCGCGCTTCTCCGCCCGGGCTGCCGGACCGTCCTTCGCCGCCGTGTAGCGGCCCGAGGTGAGCGCCCACTGGTAGTTGCCGCTGATCCAGTGCCGGATGGCGTCCACGCCCATGTGCACGCGGGCGCGCTCGTCGTCGCCGAGGCGGAGCTCGTGGCACATCTGCGGCACGTGCGACTCGAGGCGCAGATAGTCCGTGAGACGGTCCTGGGTCCGCCGGATCGCCTCGGCAGTCGCGTCCTCCCGGCTGCACCCGTGCGCCCGTTGGAGCACGGTGATGAGGTTGTGGCCGTCGCCGCGCCGCGCCTCGCGCTCGAAGGAGTGAATGTCGTTCATGAACCCGATGGTGTCCGCCGCCGCGTCCCGCAGCCGGATCATCACCGGGTGTGCCTGGGCCTGCGCGGGCACCTCGAAGCGGCGGCTGCGCTCGCCCGCGTCGATGCTGTGGTGGATGCCCACCGTGCGGCGGCGGAACGCCGTGTACTCGTCGAGACCGAGGACCACGCCCCGGGCGGCGACGTCGATCTCCTCGGAGTGCGCGACCAGGAATCTCCCCCAGGACGCCGAGAACCGCGTGCGCCAGGGGAGCGACATGCCGTCCGCGAGGTGCTCCCAGACCTGTGCCCACGCCAGGGTGATGGGGCAGACGACCCGGGGGCGGCTGCCCGCGGGGCGCAACGTGGTGACGACGAGCTCCCGGGCGACCTCCGCGATGCGGTCGGCGCGGCCGGGCTTTCCGGTGTCGAACTGGTCGTCGAAGAGGAAGGCCAGCGAGAACCAGTTCATGAGCATGACCATGTCCTCGGCCGAGGCGTACGGATAGGTGCGTATCGCGGCCTGGGGCAGGTCCCAGGTCACGTATTCGTCGAAACCCTCCTGGCTGCGGACGAGCTCCATGTCCCGCACCCAGCGCAGGTGCCGGTCCTCGGCATAGGCGAGATGCTCACTGACGGGGGTGGCGAAGGGGATGTCGAACCGGACGTCCTGCGGCATTTCCGAACTCCTAGGGGTGTGCTCGTACGGCTCCCCCGGCGCCCCACGAGCGGACGCATGGCATGCCCATGTATCGAGCTGCGCTGCCAGGCTGCCCGGTCCGGAATCGATCCATGCTGTGATCTCGCCAACTCTCACAGTGTGCACAACAGGTGACGGATTGCGGCTCCAGTCCCATGGGAAGCGTGAGCGGAACTGCCCCTACCGCCCCGCAGGAGCGCTGAGTTCACGTGACGACCGTTGCGACACCCCCCATCCCCACCGCACAAGGAGCACTGCCGCTCCTCGGCCACGCGATACCTCTGTTGCGCGACAACTTGTCCTTCATCGCATCGCTGCGTGCCTATGGGCCGTTGGTGAGGATCCACCTCCAGCCCCGTAGGCCGACGGTCGTCGTGAACGAGCCGGCCCTGATCCGGACCATGCTGGTGGACCTCGCCCCCGGGCTCGACAAGGGGCGGTTCTTCGAGAAGATGGGCCAGGTCCTCGGCGGGGACAGCGTGGTGACCGCCGCGGGCACCGACCACGTGCGCAAGCGGCGCCAACTGCAGCCTGCCTTCCGGCACGACGAGATCGCCCGGTACGTGGACCTGATGCGTGAGGAAGCCGTCCGTGCGGCCTCGTCCTGGCAGCCGGGGCAGACCCTGGACGTGCGCGAGACCATGGTCAAGCTCGCGCTGGACATGCTTGCCGCCACCGTGTTCGCCTCCAGCCTCGACGAGCAGGCCTTCCGTCGGCTGCGTCGCGATCTGTCGGTCGTGATGAACGGCGTCGGCGCACGCGTCATGCTGCCGGACTGGGTGGAGCGGCTGCCGCTGCCCTCCAACTGGCGATTCAACGCCTCCCGGGCGGCGGTGCGGAACGTCATCGGCGGGGCTGTGGACTCCTTGCGCGCCGGTGGCCACGACACGGGCGACATGCTCTCCCTGTTCCTGCGGGCCGAGGACGAGGAGACCGGCCGTCCCATGAGCGGCCACCAGATCTGCTCGGAAGTCCTCACCCTGGCCGTGGCCGGTACGGAGACCACGGCCTCGGTCCTGTCCTGGGTGCTCTACGAACTCGCCCGCAACCCCGAGGTCGACGAGCGGCTGCGCGCCGAACTCGGCGAGGTCCTCGGGGACCGCCCCGTCACCTTCGAGGACCTCCCCGAGCTCACCTACCTCCACGACGTGATCACCGAGGCTCTGCGCCTGCACCACACGGGGTGGCTCGTCACCCGGCGCACCCTCGGCACCGTCCGCCTCGGCGGCTGGGAGATCCCGGCCGGTACGGAGCTGGCGTACTGCCAGCACGCCCTGCACCGGGACGCCGCCCTCTTCCCGGACCCGCTGCGCTTCGACCCCGACCGGTGGCGCGCCACCGCCTGGCGCGAGGGCCTGCCGCACGGGGCCTTCCTGCCCTTCGGCGCGGGCAAGCACAAGTGCATCGGCGACCACTTCGCGATGACCGAGATGGCCACCGCCCTCGCCACGCTGACACGGATGTGGCGCCTGCGCCTCGTCCCCGGCCAACACGTGCGCCCCGAGGCACGCGCCACCGTGCGGCCGAGCACGCTGTTGATGACGGCGGAGGCCGCTCTGTGAAAGGGGCGGTGCTCCAGGTCGGTGGCGGCGAGCGTCGCCGCACCGGGGCCACGGTGGGGTTCAGCAGGTGAACCCGGGAGCCTCCCGCGTCAGCACCCCCGTCGTCGGCTCGACCGACCACACCGTGCGCAGTTCGTCGGCGAGCGAGGAGACCAGCTTCGGCACGTCCTGGGGAGCGGTGTCGTGCAGGGCCTCCGCGATGATCAGGACGTCGGACGTGGTGGCCCGCACGGCCGAGTGGCCGCTCTGGCGGTTGGTCCAGCGGCGGGCGTGGGCCCGGCCCCGGTCGTCGGCGAAGACGACCTCGCCCGCGTCGGGCCGCTCCACGCCGCCGGAGAACGTCTCGTAGGCCTCGTCCCCCGTGGCGTACCGGACTTCGAGGTCCCCGCCGATACGGGAGAGGTCGAAGACGCCGACCGGGATGCCGTACGCGAGGGACACGGCGTTGCACAGGTCGATGAGCGGGTGGATGCGCGGCAGCGAGCCGTCCTTGCGGAAGCGCCGCAGCAGGGACTCCGAAGCGGAGCGGTACTGGGTGGGCTTGATCCCGAGCGTGGAGAACGCCCGCCGCCAGGCCTGAACTTCGGGGAACCGGCTCTCCGGAGCGGCGGCGAGCCGTTCGGCCGCCGCTGCCGCGTACCGGGCGACCGGCGCGTCGACCGGGGCGTCCGGCGTGATGCCACGGACGTGGAGGACGCCGGGGACCAGGGCCGGGAAGTCCCGCCACAGGGCGGGCTCATGCTGGAAGTGCACGGGGGATTCCCATCGGTAGAGGGGGAGGGGGGCGAGGGCGGAGCCTGTGAGGGGCCGTTACGAGAGCGCGAGCTTCGCGCCCAGCGCGGCGAAGGCGCCCGCGAAGACGCGCCGCAGCCACGTCACCACCGCGGGCCGCGCGATCACGTGGTCGCGCATGGCCGCCGCGAACCGCCCGTACGCGGCGAACACGACGAACGTCAGGAGCATGAAGTAGCCGCTGAGTTCGAGCATGCGGAGCACCGCGTGCGGATGGTCGTCGGGCACGAACTGCGGCAGGAACGCGAAGAAGAACAGGGTGAGCTTGGGGTTCAGGAGGTTGAGCAGCACGGCGTCGACGATCACCCGGGCCGAGGAGCGCGGCGCGACGTCGAGGTCCGCGGTGAGCGCGCTCCGGTCGCGGAGCGTCTTCCAGGCCATGTGGAGGAGGTAGGCGACACCGAGGTACTTGAGCGTCTGGAACGCGAGGGCGCTGGTGTGCAGGAGCGCGGCCAGGCCCGTGATCGCCGCCAGCACGTGCGGAACGATGCCCAGGGTGCAGCCGACGGCTGCGACGACACTGGCGCGCGGGCCGCGCGAGAGGCCCGCCGAGACGGTGTAGAGGACCCCGGTGCCCGGCGTCACCGTCATCACGAGCGTGGTGAGCAGAAATTCCATGGCTTGACTCTGTCGTCACAATGGTTCGGTGAACAGGTCCAAAGGATCTCCTTCCAACAGGTCCAAAGCGGTCGGCGGGCCCGCGCTCCCCGCCGCCTCCGACTTCCTCCAGCTGAACACCGCCGAGGCCCCGCGGGGCGGCATGGCCGACTGGCTGGCCCGCCAGGTCCGGCGCGCGGTCGCCGACGGCCTGCTGCCGGTCGGCAGCAGGCTGCCCGCGACCCGGGTGCTCGCCGCGGAGCTCGGCGTCTCCCGCGGCGTGATCACGGAGGCGTACCGCAGGCTGACGGAGGACGGGCACGTGGCCGGGCGGGGGAGGGGCGGCACCGTGGTCGTGTCCGCGCCGCCGGCCCCGCCGCCGGCCCCGCCGCCGGCCCCGCCGCCGGCCCCGCCGCCGGCCCCGCCGCCGGCCCCGCCGCCGACCCCGCCGACGGCCCCCGGCGCCACGGTGCCTGACGTGCCGTCAGGCAGCTCCCCGCTGTTCCGGACGCCGCCCGGAACCGACGTCTTCGACGCGCTGCGCGCCGCGCCCGCCCGGGTCGACCTGTCACCCGGCCTGCCGGACCTCGCCGCGTTCCCGCGCGCCGCCTGGCTGCGCGCCGAGCGGTCCGTGCTCGCCGGGCTCGTGCCCTCGGACTTCGGCTACGGCGACCCCCGCGGCACCCCGGCCCTGCGCCGCGCCGTGGCCCGCTGGCTGGCCCGCAACCGGGGCATCGCGGCCGACCCGGACGAGGTGCTCGTCGTCGCGGGCACCGCCCAGGCGCTCGGCCTGCTCGCCACCGTGCTCCAGGGCGTGGGGATCTCCCGCGTCGCGGTGGAGGACCCCTGCTCGCTCGGGCTGCGCCAGCACCTGCGCGTCTCCGGCCTCCAGGCGCCGCCGGTGCCTGTGGACGCCGACGGCATCCGCGTGGACGCGCTGCGGGACACCGGCGCCCCGGCCGTCCTGCTGACCCCGGCCCACCAGTTCCCCACCGGCGTGGTCCTCGACGGCGTACGGCGGCGTGAACTCGCGCGGTGGACCCGCGACGGCGGGCTGATCATCGAGGACGACTACGACGCCGAGCACCGCTACGACCGCCCGCCCGTCCCGGCCCTGCGGGCCACGCTCCCCGACCGCGTCGCGTACGCGGGCAGCGTGTCCAAGCTCCTCGCGCCCGCCCTGCGCGTGGGCTGGCTGCTCGCGCCCCGGGCGCACCACGCCGCGCTCGTGGACGCCAAGCGCTTCGCGGACCTCGGCAACGCGGCGCTGCCGCAGCTGGTCCTCGCCCGGCTGATGGAGTCCGGGGACCTGGAGCGCCATCTGCGGCTGCTGCGCAGACGGCACCGCGCCCGCCGCGACGCCATGATCGAGGCCATCCGCACGCATCTGCCGGGCGCCGTCGTGCACGGCGCCGCCGCGGGCCTGCACCTGATGGTGACCTTCGCGCACGGGGCCGCGGAGCGCTCCGACACCGAGCTCGCCGCGGCGGCCCTGGAGCGGGGCGTGAAGGTGCAGCCCCTGTCCTGGCACGCCCAGCGCCCGCAGCCGCCGGGCCTCGTCCTCGGCTACGCGGCGAGCACGCCGACGGACATCCGCGAGGGCGTGGCGGTCCTGGGCACCCTGGTCCGCTGACGGCGCGTCCGCGCAGCCGCGCTCCCACGGGTCCCGGCCTTGATCCGGTGATCCACGGGGCGCATGATGAGGGCATGTTCACGCACCGCGCCCACGCGTTCGGGACGGCCACCGTGCCGGACCGATGTGGCTGCGCGCGCGGCGGCTTGTAGCGGACCCCGGGTCCCTCGCCGCTCGTCCCCGTGCGCCGTCCGCCGTGCGGCCCGGGCCGCACCGCGTCCTACGCCTGCCCCCTGTGCTCCGGAGGTGCCCCATGTCCGTCGCGGAAGCCCCGCACCCCGCCGACCCCGGTCCGCTGCGCCCCGCGCGGATTCCCGCCGACGGCCTGTACGAGGGGCCGCGCGTGCTGCGCCGCACCCCGCAGGGCTGGCAGGACCGGCCCTACGAGCTGTTCGAGGTCGTCCCCCGGGCCGCCACCATCGGCGCCGAGGTCCGCGGTGTCGACCTCGCCCGGCCGCTGTCGCCCGCCCTGCGCGAGGAGGTGGACCGGGCCCTGCTCGAATGGAAGGTGCTGTTCTTCCGGGGGCAGCACCTGAGCGGCGAGCGGCAGCGCGCGTTCGCCCGCCACTGGGGCGAGTTGGAGACCAATCCGCTGCTGGAGCGCGGCGACAGCGACGAGGTGGCGCGGTTCGACAAGGGCGCCTCGTCCGTGCCCACCTTCGAGAACGTCTGGCACGCGGACGTGACCTTCCGGGAACGTCCCGCACTGGGCGCGGTGCTCCAGCTGCGCGAGGTCCCGCCGTCCGGCGGCGACACCCTGTGGGCCGACATGGCCGCCGCGTACGACAACCTCGCGGACGAGGTGAAGGAGCGCGTCGAGGGCGCCGTCGCCGAGCACGACTTCCTGCCCGGCTTCCGGCGGTTCTACGGGCCCGAGCGGCTCGCCCGGTGGCAGGAGGCCTTCCCGCCCGTGCGCCACCCGGTCGTGCGCAGGCACCCGGGGACGGGCCGGCGCACGCTGTTCGTGAACGCCTCCTTCACCACCCGGATCCTCGGTGTGGAGCGGGCGGAGAGCGACCGGCTGCTGCGGCTGCTGTGCCAGCAGGCCCATGTGCCCGAGTACCAGGTGCGGTTCCGCTGGCAGGCGGGCGACGTCGCGTTCTGGGACAACCGCGCCACCCAGCACTACGCCGTCGCCGACTACGGGGCCGCCCGCCGGGTCGCCGAGCGCGTGGCGATCGCGGGCGACCGGCCGTACTGATCCCGCGGCGCGCTCAGGAACCGGAGGCGGGCGGCACGTAGAAGTCCGTGGTGGCCGACGTCATCGCCGCGACGGTCGCGGCGGGCGTGCCGTAGGCCGCGTTCGCCCTGCCCCAGGCCTCGCTGCTGGCCGTCAGGAACGTGCGCGCCTCGTCGGACTCGCTCCAGGCCTGCGTCGCCTCGCGGTCGAAGGCCTCGCCCTCGGCGAGGTACAGCCCGAGGCCGACCAGGCCGAGGTCCCAGCCGACGCCGGTGGCGCCGGGGCCGTAGGTGCCCCAGAACGCGGGGTCGACGACGGCCACGTGCTCCAGCTCGAAGCGGGTGCGCTCCTGGCCCTCGGGCGCCAGGCGCACCTCGACCTCGCTGAAACCGCCCTCCTGCGGCTCGCCGAAGATCCAGCTGACCCGCAGCAGGCGGGGCGGTTCGCAGCGCAGCACCTCGCCGCCCGCGTTGCCCTCCAGCTGGTAGTGCCCGCCGGGCTTCAGCTCGCCCGTGACGGGCAGGAACCAGCGCCCCAGGCGCTCCGCGTCGGTGCACGCCTCCCACACGTCGTGGACGGGGGCGTCGTACGTGCGGCGCATGACGACGCTGCGGCCGGTCCCCTGGGGGGTCTCGGTGTCGCGCACCTGGCGGTGCATGGCGTTGATCAGGTCGGCGATGTCAGCCATCGGAGGTCTCCTCGTTCTCTTCCGTGGCGGTACGAGGTCGCGTACCGCGCTCACCACCCCCTGGTGTGCTGTCGTGCGAGCGCCGGGCCCGCTTGCCCCGGGCCAGTTCCGTGCCGAGCGCGTCCAGGCGCTGTTCCCAGAAGCCGCGGAAGCGCCCGAGCCAGGCGTCCACCTCGCGCAGCGGCGCCGCGTCCACGGCGTAGAGCCGGCGGGCGCCGTCGGCGCGCACCGTGGCGAACCCGCTCTCGCGCAGGACGCGCAGATGCTGGGACACGGCGGGCTGGGAGATCGAGAACTCCTCCCGGATCGCGGCGGTCACCGCGCCGGAGCTCCGCTCGCCCTCGGCGAGCAGTTCCAGGATGCGGCGCCGGACCGGATCGCCCAGCACGTCGAATGCGTGCACGGCCCCAGCATGCCACCCCTGCCTTATATAAGGCAACTCTTATACGTTCAGGACGCGGCCCGGCGCCGGTCCGGGAGCGGTACGGCCGCGACTTGCTCGGGCCGTGCCTCGTGCCCGGTCCGTGCCTCGGTCCCGGTCCGGGCTTCGATGGCGCGCAGGACGGCCACCATGTCGGCGCCCCCGTGGCCCAGCGCCACGGTGTCCGCGTACAGCTCGTGGCAGACGTCGAGGAGCGGCGAGGCCACGCCGGTCGCGCGGGCGGCGGCCGCGACGAGCTGGTTGTTCTTCAGGACGTCGAGCGCCGCCGCCTGGACGCCGAAGTCCCGGGCGAGCAGCTTGGGCGCCTTCATCCGCGAGACGCCGCTGGCCATCGGCCCGGCGTCGAGGACCTCCAGGAACTGCCGGGTGTCCAGACCGTGCCGCTCGGCGAAGTGGAAGGACTCGGCCAGCCCGGTGACCGTGGTGATCAGGAAGAGGTTCACCGACAGCTTCATCACCAGCGCGTTCGGGACGGGGCCGCACGCGAACGCCTCGTGGCACAGGGGCGCAAGCAGCGGACGCACCCGCTCCACGTCGGTCGGTTCGCCCGCGAGCATCGCCACGAGCCGCCCGGCCTCGGCGGGCTCGCGGGAGCCGGACACCGGGGCCTCCACGTAGCGCCCGCCCGCAGCACGGATGTCGGCTGCCAGGCCCTGGGAGTACTCGGGCGACGTCGTGCCCATGTGGACGACGGTCCGGTCCGCGACGCGCGCGGCGAAGTCCGGAGCGCCCCGCCCGAGGACGGCGTCGATCGCGTCGCCGTTCGCGAGCATCAGGATCACGACGGGCGCCTTCCGGAAGACCTCGTCGGGGTCCGCCGCGACGTGCGCCCCGGCGGCGCGCAGCGGCTCGCACTTCGCGGCGGTGCGGCTCCACACGATCAGCTCGGCGCCGGAACCGGCGAGGCGGAGGGCCATGGGCTGCCCCATGACGCCGAGTCCCACGAATCCCACGTCCACGCGCGCACCCCCGTACTCCGGCCTCGCGGCCGCGGTTATGACAGCCGTCATAGCTATGACGGCTGTCATAGTAGTCCCGCGCGGGGGCGGTCGGCAGGCGGCACGGGAAGAAGGGAGCGGCGATGGGGTCCGAGCGGGGGCCGCGCGAGCGGATGGTGTTCGGCGCGGCCCAACTGATGCGCTGCGGTGGCGTCGCCGCCGCCGGGATGCGGGACGTCGCCGCGCGCGCGAACGCGCCGCGCGGCTCGCTCCAGCACTACTTCCCCGGCGGCAAGGAGCAGTTGGTCAACGAGGCCGTCGCCTGGGGCGGGGGCTATGCGGCGGGGCGCGTGCGGCGGTTCGTCGCCGGACTCGCCGAACCCTCGCCCAGCGGCCTGTTCGCCGCGATGGTCCGCCAGTGGACCGATGAGCTGGAGTCCGCCCCGGAGGCCACCGGCTGCCCGGTCGCCGCGGCCGTCGTCGACCGCGGGGGCTCCACGGAGTCCACCCGGGCCGCCGCCGCGGCCGCGTTCGGCCGCTGGAGCGGGGCGGTGGCCGGGGCGCTCGTGGACATGGGCGTACCCGCGGCGCGCGCCGAGCCCCTTGCGACCCTCATGATCAGCACCCTGGAGGGCGCCCTGCTCATCGCCCGCGCCGAACGGGACGCGCGGGCCCTGACAGCGGCGGTCGCCGAACTCGGCCCGCTCCTCGACGCGGCGGTCGCCGAAGGGACGTGAGACGGCCGTCTACGCGTGCCCGCTCTCGCACATCGCCCGGGGCCGACGGCACGGCAGCGTCAGGGCCTCCTGGACGATCGGATGGTCGAGGTACCGGGCGACCAGGACGAGATGGGCGCGCTCCCCGGCGGCCGGGACGTCCTCGCCCGGCAGCCCGGGGAAGCCGGAGTCGGCCGGGGCGGGCGGCCTGCCCGCGCCGCGCCGCCCGGCGGCGTGCAGGAGCGTGGCGGCCGCCTGCGCCGCGACGACGTCGACGCCGGGGTGGGCGCCCCCGCGGGCCAGCTGGGCCACGGCGTGGGCGGGCGCCGCGGTCATCCACGGCCGGAGGCCGCGGGCGCCGTCCCGGATCTCGACGAGCCTGCGGGACAGGGCGATGCGCGTGTCCCAGCGGTCCCACGCGAGGCCGGGGGTGAGCACGAGACGGGGATCGCCGCACACCACGGTCTGCCACAGCGGCCGCAGCGCGAAGTAGTCGCGCCGCTCCTGGCGGCGGGCGTGCACCGAGAGGCGTACGAGGCTGTGGGTGGCGACGAGCGCGCTGGCCGCCGTGGTCAGCCAGGCGCCCTCGGCGAGCGCGTCGAGACCGCGGCCGTGCGCGGCGCCCGCCATGGCCACGAGGAGACAGACGGCGTGCACCAGGTCCAGGGCGACGGCCACCGCGAAGCCCCGTACGGACCGGTCGAGTTCGGGCGTGAGCCCGGGGGCGGCGAGGGCCAGCAGTGAGCGGCACTTGAGCACGGTGGCGGTCACGGCCGTCGACAGGGCGAGGAAGTACAGCACGTGCAGTGCCACGATCTGGGGCACGCGCGCGTGGTCGGTGGCTAACAGCAAGGGGCGGGCGGGCCCGTCGAAGTCCGTCAGGGCGAACAGGGCCGCGAGGACGACGAGCGTGCCGCCGTACAGCGGCGCCCAGGCCCGCACCGTGCGCCGCAGCGGTACGCCGCCATGGTCCGGCGGATGCCACAGGTGCGCCAGGAGATGGGCGTGGCCGACGCGCAGCAGGGCCGCGCAGTCGATGAGCAGGGCGGCCAGATGGGGCACGCCGGTGAGCTCGCCGACCGCGTGGTAGACGGCGGGCGTGACGAGCAGGAAGAGCACCGCCGAATGGAACAGGGACGACGCGGTGAGCTTGAGGACCAGGGCCGGTTCGCGCCGGGCCGCGAGCGCCTTGACGGTGCCGAGGGCCAGGCTGACGGCGGCGACGGTGAGGCTGACCGAGGCCAGCAGCGCGTGCCACATCAGACGTCGGCGCGCCGGTGGGCGAAGGACGAGGTCAGGGCGCCGGTGTAGCTGACCGCGGGGTCGAGGCAGAGCATCAACAGGCCCACGGTGGCGAAGACTTCGGCGGCCCACTCCTCGTCCTCCCCCTGCTCCGCGGGCACCGCGGCGTCCGCGCGCGCCGGGGCCCCGGCGCGCGGCCGGGCGGGCCGGAGGAGCACCTCCTCGACCACGGCGGGAGGCAGGGAGGGCATCTGCGCGCTCACGGCGCCCAGATCGGGCGGGTCGCAGGCCGCGACGGCGTACGGGCTCGGGGCGGGTGGCCGGCCGCACAGCAGGTGGTAGAGCTCGTGGAGCAGGACGTGCAGCCCTTGCCGCTCACTGGTGTGGGCGGTGACGACGATGGTGTCCTCCACGTCGCCGCGCACGCAGAAGCCGCTGACGTGCGGGGGCAGGGGCACCCGCAGGACGGTGAGGGGTCTGCGGCGCCGCCGGACGACGGCCTGAAGGAGCTCCTGCAGGCCCTGGCCGGGCCGCAGTCCGAGGTCGTCGTGGATGATGCGGACGGCCCGCCGCCGTGCGCGGCCCCAGGCGCGGCGCCTGCGGACGGCGTCGAGGATGCGGGCCGGGGCGTCGGTGACGCGGGCCTCGCCGGTGTGGCGCCAGGATGCGGAGGCGCCCGCGAACAGCACGGGTCAGCTCTCCCGGGTCGGCCGTGAGGGGAGCGGCACGGCGCCGGTTCCCGGCCCCGGCACGGTTCTTCGTGAGTGCGTCGCGAGACCCGGGCGCGGCGCCCGTGCACTGGCGGTTCTCATCGGCCCTTCACACTCCCCGTTCCGCCCCTGTGACAGACGTGTGCCCGCTGACCTGCGCTGGGACATTATCAGGCTGAATTCGTACGGCGGCGTCGGCTCGCGTTGTGACCGTGCGAGTGTGGTGTTTTCCCTTGGTGCGCAGGTGAGTTGAGTAGCGAGTGCGCTGGTGGGTATCGGCCGCGCGGCGACGCGTGCCGGGCGCCCGTTTGTACGGCCGGCAGGACACGGCGGAGAGCATGAAACGGAAGCCGCTGCCGCTCGACCGCCAGTTTTGACCGAAAGTCGAACGCTTTACGGCCGGTTATGGTGTCAACAATTGAAGACAGTGCTGGCCGGGGATGGTTCGGACGGATACTCTCAGGGCGCCCAACGAGTTCCGTGGCCCATGGAGACCTTCAGGTGAACGCAGCCGACCACCAAGCGGCGCCCGGACACGTGATCGCCCGTCTCCTCGATGACGTCGACGCCTATGCCGCGCGCCTGGGGACCACGCGCGGGCGGCTGCTGGACCTCACGCTCATCTCCCGCGCCACGGGGATCGAACCCGAGCGGGTGCGGGCCCTGTTGAACGGCGAGCCCCCCGAGGACGAGCCGCGCGAGAAGTACGCGCGCGAGACGTTCCGCAAGGCGCTCTTCCAGCAGCGGCTGCGGTTCCTCCAGCGCACCCGGCTCAAGGAGACCCCGGCGGGCAAGGAGCCGTACGGCCTCAGGGAGATCTCGCGCGCGACCGGCATCTCCGCCCAGCACGTGTCCAACCTCCTGAACGGCGAGCGCGGCGCGAACCACGACCACGCCGCCCGCCTCGAACTGTTCTTCCAGGTCCCGGAGGGCTTCTGCTCCCGCACCGAAGGCGCCGCCCTGGTCGCCTACTTAAGGCGCATGGTGCACGAGGACCTGCCCAAGCTGGCGACGCACGCGGTGCTCCAGGAGCTCGGTGCCCGCTCGGTCGCCCTGCGCAGCACCGCGGACGGGGCGCAGATCGACACGCTGCGGGACCTGCTGCCCGCCCTGGACGAACTGGTCAGGGCGGTTCAGGAGCGGAAGCCCGGCGAGGGCGTCGGCCCGGACGACGGATCCGTGTAGGTCCACTCGACGGGCTCGCCCGGGTCCATGCGACGGGCTCGCCCGGGCCGGGGCGGAGTTCGCCGGGCGGGACGCTACGCGCGTTGCCGTGCGGCACCGTACACCGTGCGGTGCTCCGCACCGAACACTGTGCGGTGCTCTGTACCGACTTGCCGCAGTCGCCGGCGCCATGACATGCGTCGTTCTCAATCGTTGACACCGCCTGTGATAGTGCATCAGGATCTGTCTACGCCAGAGCCGGGGGCAGGTTGGCTCTGACGGGGAAGGAAACCTGCCCGGATGTTCCATTCGTCCGTATGGTCGTTGTCGTGACTTCTCCCGTGGGGGCGGGAGTGCTCGGCGAGCGGCCGACGGTCCTGCTCATGCCCCGGAAGGCAGCGATGCCGCCCCGCGGTGGCCACGGGTTGCCCGCCCGGCGCCGCGGAGTCGATCCCCGGGGACTGGTTGGCCCCTGCGAATGGAACGAGCGTTCTATCAGGTGATGCCAGGGGCTGTCGCGGCCCGAACCGGACCGCGGCGGTGCAGGGGAGGAGCGATGGACTGGTGGCGACACCGCTTACCGCCGGCGCGCTCCTTGGCAGTACGGCCTTGGATACGGCCGCGGTCATGGTTCCCTCCGGGGCGCGGGGGCGCCTTGGCCCGGAGAGCCGAGCCGCTGCCGGGGGGTGCACGCGACGACTGTGCGCGTACCCGTCGGGGGGAGTTGGGGACTCCGCTCGCCGAGCTGCCCGTTCCTGATGAGCCGGTGCTCAGATCATGACGGGGCTAATTCAGGAAGATGCCATGGATGCTACTGCTACGACCCTGGCCGCATCGGCCGGGGCCATCATCACCGATGAGCACGGTGATGTGCTGATGGTGAAGCCGCTCTACACGGCGTACTGGAATCTGCCCGGGGGGCATGTCGAGGGAGGGGAGGATCCGAGCGCCGCGTGCGCTCGTGAGATCCGCGCGGAGCTGGGCCTGGACGTGACGATGGGGGACCTGCTCGTGGTCGCCTGGGTCGACTCCGGCGGTCCCATGCCCCGTGTCTGCTACATCTTCGACGCGGGCGAGGTGGACGCCGAACAACGGCGCGCCCTCACCCCGTGCGAGGACGGGGACGTCTGCTACCGCTTCGCCCCGCCCCAGCGCGTCGACGCGTCGCTGGTCTCGCCGTTCGTCAAACCCATGTGGGAGGCCGCACTGACCGCCCGCAGGGAGAAGCGACTGGTCTGCCTCGAAGTCGAGGTGTGAGCCACCGTCGCACGGCCGCCTGTTGAGCGGCGCGCACGGGGGTGCCACCCCGTGCCAGGGAGAGGCCCGAGCCGACCGGATCCTGTCCCGCCATCGAATCCGACACCTGGAGCGCACCGCACCCGACCCCCGGGGGTCGGGGCGGCGCCCGGCACTCCGGTCAGTGGTGCGGCCCGCGACGGGCCGGTGAACCAGCGCGCGGCCTGACAGCCCGTCCCCCTCTCCCGCGGGAGAGGGGGACGGGCACGTGCCGGTACGCACGAATGCCGCCGCCGGGGGATCGGCGACGGCATTCTCACGCAGGGCCGACGGCGTCCCGCCGCCCCTGCGCACACCGAACGTGGGGGAGAACCGTTGCCCGGTGTGCCGGTCGGCGCCCGCTGGAACCTGTAGCGGCCTGCCGACAGGCTCACCCCATCCCGCATCGCGCCGCCGCGCAACACTCCGGCCCCGCCGGAGACCCGCGCGTTTCACGTGGCGAAAGGGAGGGCCCCTGGATTCCGGCAGCCGGAATCCAGGGGCCCTCCCGCGGCGCGTCCGCCGCCGTACGACGTCAGCCCGCCGGGGCGGCGGACAGGGCCTGCTCGCCGCTGTGCCGCTGCCAGGCGATCCGTGAGCAGTCGGTCATCAGGGCCAGGATGTCGGGCTCCGCGTCGGCCCGGTCCAGATGCCGGAACTCCGAGGCCAGGGTGATCACCAGGCGCTCGGGCAGATGCAGATCCGGATAGCGGTCCTCCGCGATGAGGTGCCGCGCGGCCTCGGTCGGCGTGAGGCCGCGCGCGTGCAGGGACCGCGCCTGCTCGGCCAGGTCCCGCAGATAGGCGACGTGCCCCCGCAGGCCTTCCTGGTCGAGTACCGGACCGTGGCCCGGGACGACGAGCTCGGGGTTCCAGCCGAGCACGCGCTCACAGGCCAGGACGACCCGCTCCAGCGGACCGGCCCAGTGGCACGCGTGGTCACCGGCGAACACCACGTCACCGGCGAAGACGATGCGCTCCTCGGGCAGGTGCACGACCATGTCGCCGACGGTGTGCGCCGGGCCCACGTCGTGCAGCTCCACCGGCATGTCACCGACGCGGAGGTCGAGGCGCCCCTCGAAGGTCCGCGTGGGCTCCTGGACGGTGATGCCCCGGAAGTCGAACCGGCCGAAGTGGCGCCGGAAGTACCAGCCGAGCGGCTCGCCCGGATCCGTGTCCTCCACCAGGAAGCGCAGCTGCTCGGGCGTCGGCTCGAAGCACTGGTGCTCCAGGGTGCGCCGGGTGGAGACGATCTCCGCGCCGGTCACCCGCTGGTTGCCCCAGCCGTGGTCGCCGTTGCCGTGCGTGGTGAACACGGTGGAGATCCGGGTGCCCGGCCCGGTGGCCTCGCGCGCCGCGGCGAGGAAGTCGTCGGTGCGGTCCAGGGTGTACGGCGTGTCCACCAGGGCCGCTTCTCCGGCGGCCGTGAGCAGGCCGCAGTTGGCGAGCCCCCAGGCGCCGGCCGCGTCGGGCGACCACACGTGGACGCCGGTGGCCAGGGGGACGAGGCGCGGATCGGATTCCATGGTCATGCATTCTCACCCGGCAGCGTGGGCGCGAAGACCAGGAAGAAGAAGCGGGACCCGGGCGACTTCAACGGCTGGGCGGTGCACATCGTCACCGAGCCGAGGACCGACGGCTCGTGCCGGGCGCAGCACCGGCTGGCGTCGCCCCGGTCGACGCCGAGCGACGCTATGCCCGCGTGCCGCATGGGGCGCGCGTCCCCGTCGGGGTGGACGTAGGCCACGTCGTGCCGACGGTAGATGGGACCCGCGACGGGGTCGTCGTTGACCTCCTCGTCGATCTGCTGGAGGTCCTTGTTGTGCGGGTGCGCGGCGATCGCGGTGCGCAGCTGGGCCGACACCTTGACCGCCCAGTTCTCCTCCCAGTCGACGAGGTGACACTCCCGTGCCGCCTCGCACAGCAGCATCCACCGCATCAGATTGCGCTCGGGCAGCTGGGGCGTCGTCCCGGGAACCTGGGGGAACATGCGGATGAAGTCGTCGTTGCACGCCAGGACGTTCCAGGCCACGTCGTTGATGTAACACGGCTGGCCCTTGACCCGATTCACCGCCGTCAGCCACGCGGGGCCCACGTGCGTGCCCGCCAACGGGTCCATCGGGAAGGGCGGCTCATATCCGAGCGCGTAGACATACAGCGCCGTGCGTTCGGGCTCTTCCATCCGCAGCACCGTGGCCACGTTGTCGAGGAACTCGGCCGACGGCTGCGCCATCTCTCCGCGCTCCAGGAGCGCGTACGTCCGCTCGGAGACGAACAGCTCCTGCGCCACCCTGGCCTGCGAGAGTCCGTGCGAGCGCCGGCCGCGCCCGGTGCGCCGCGGCGAGCCCAGCTCGGTGGGGCTGATCTGGCTGCGCTTGAACTGCAGCAATTGCTGCAGCGCCTCCTTGTTGTTCAATTTCCAACCTTTCTCCGCGCTGTGCGGGGTGGTCGCTCGCACCGTTCCGTAGGAAACATTTTCATCGGAAGTTGAACTTCCTGAAAAATGCGGACCGGAAAAATCACGGCCTGGTGATCCTCCCGGTCCTGCCACGAGAATGGCGTCAGGACCTGAACAGGCGGGGCGTGGCGACGAGCCGTGCCAGTGAGGAGGACGGCGCGGTGCTGCGACCGGTGGCCACCACGGCGGTGCGGGAACCCGCCGGCAGTGCGGTGGCCCGCACGCTTGCCGTGCTCCGCGCACTGCGGGAACTGGGCCCGGGAGCGCATCCGTTGGCGGTCGTCGCCGCGCGCGCGGAGCTGCCCGCGCCCACCGCCCACCGCTATGTGCGGGCCCTCGCCAGGGAAGGGGCCGTCGAGCAGCGCGGTCCTCGGGGCCACTACGCGCTGACGGAGACACCGCACCGATCCACCCACCTCGTCGATGAGGTCACGGATACTAAAGTCGGTCAGACCTCGCCTGCGTTGCGTGCTGAACTCGTCACTCTACAGTCACGCACCGGGCAAGTATCGCTCCTGTACGCTCCGTTGCTGGTGGGCGCCGCACTGCGGTTCTGCATCGACCGGGCGGTCGGTGCGCACGCCGCGGCGCTGGAGGCGGCGCCCCGGTCGGCGCTGCGGCGCCTGTGGAGCGCGCCCCTGGACGCCGATGCCGCGGGCCTGGCCATCCTGGCCTGTCTCGACGGCACCTCGTCGCCGGGTGTGCCGCTCGACCGCATCCGTGAGCAAGGTCACGCGGTGGGCCCTTCGCCGCTCCCGGAGTGGGAGTCGATAGCCGCCCCCGTGTGGCGCGGCTCCGTGCTCGCCGGGGCCGTGGCCCTGGTCGCACCGCGGCGGCAGCTGCGCGGCGCGGTCACCCGCACCCGCTGTGTCCATGCGGTGATGGACACGGCGGCCTCCATGAGCGGCCTGCTCACCCGGACCCGGGTCCGGCACGCGGGCTGATCCGCGGCCGGTGTCCGCCCCACGTGACGCCGTCGCCCACCGCACGTCCCCCCACCACGACCAGAGAGGTACTCCGTGTCCCGCTCCGTACTGATCACCGGCGGCAGCCGCGGCATCGGCCTGGCCATCGCCCGCGCGATGCAGGCCGCCGGTGACCGCGTCGCCGTCACCTACCGTTCGGGCGAGCCCCCCGAGGGCCTGCTCGCGGTGCGCTGCGACGTCACGGACGCCGACCAGGTCGACCTGGCGTTCCAGCGGGTCGAGGAGGAGCAGGGTCCTGTCGAGGTCCTGGTGGCCTGCGCGGGCGTGGCCAACGACAAGCTCCTCATGCGGATGACGGAGGAGGACTTCACCTCCGTCCTCGACACGAACCTCACCGGGGTCTTCCGCGTCGCGAAGCGGGCCACCCGCGGCATGCTGCGCGCCCGCAGCGGCCGCATCGTGGTGATCTCCTCGGCCGTGGGCCTGCGCGGCGAGGCGGGCCAGGCCAACTACGCCGCGTCCAAGGCGGGCCTCGTCGGCTTCGCCCGCTCCCTGGCCCGGGAGCTGGGCTCGCGCTCCATCACGGTGAACGTGGTGGCGCCGGGGCTCACCGAGACCGCCATGAGCGAGGCCCTGACCCAGGAGCAGCGCGAGGCCCTGGTGCGGCAGATCCCGCTGGGCCGCCTCGCCCGCCCCGAGGAGGTCGCGGCCGCCGTGGCGTTCGTGGCCTCGCCGGACGCCGCGTACATCACCGGGGCCGTCATCCCGGTGGACGGCGGCGCGGGCATGGGGCACTGAGACCCCGCGCGGTCCCCGCGACGGCACTGATTCCGTCGCGCCGACCGCGCGGACACGGGCGGCTGCTTGCGGCCACGACCGGTACGGGGGTACGGCCGTGGCCGCGGCAGTCAAGCTCGTTGAACCGCAAATTGGCCTGAGATGCGTGGGAGACGCTCCGTCCCGCGTGTCATCGTGGACCCATCGATTGGTCTGGACCTGACAAGGGTCGTGTGATCGCGACGGGCCGCGTCAGGGTGAGGAGCGTACGCATGCGCGGGACCACCATCTTGCCCGGCGGGCGGGCGAACGGCAGCGAACCGGAGAGGGGAGGGCTGCCGATCCACCGGCTCGAGGTGCCGAGACCGAACGCACTGCCCTTCGCGATCGGCACCTTCGACACCATCGGCCCCATGTCGCGCGCCTCCTTCCCGCACCGGCACACCTTCCACGAGATCGTGTACGTCACCGGCGGCACCGGCAGCCACGTCGTCGACCTGGCCCGGTTCACGCTGCGCCCGCCCCACCTGTGCTTCATCACCCCGGGCCAGGTGCACTACTGGGACGGCGTCCGGGACCTCGAAGGCTGTCTGATCCTGTTCACCGACGACTTCCTCCTGGAGAACCCGGGGGACCAGGAGACCCTGCGCAGACTCGGCCGCCGCTCCTGGCTCGAACTCTCCGACACGGAGGCCGCCTGGGCGCACCACCTCGTGGGCGACCTCGACCACGAGTACCGGACGGGGGCCGAGGACTTCCCCAGCGTGTTGCAGGCGCTGCTGCACGTCCTCGTCGTACGCGCCGCCCGGCTCCTCACCCCCGAACGGGCCGCCCGCCAGGCGGCGCCCGCCCGCCCCGCCTCCGTCGCCGCCGACTTCGTCACGCTCGTGGACATGGCCGAAACGCCGCTGTGGTCGGTGCGCGAATGCGCCACCCGGCTGGGCGTCTCCGTGAGCTACCTCAACGAGGCGGTGAAGACGGCCATGGGCCGCACCCCGGGCGAACTCCTGCGGCAGGCCCGCGCCCACGAGGCCAAGCGGCTCCTCGCCCGCACCGAGCTGACGGTGCGGCAGGTCGCGCACCGGGTGGGGTTCACCGACCCCGCCTACTTCTGCCGGTTCTTCCGCCGCGAGACCGGGACGAGCCCCGGCGACTTCCGCCGCGGTGGTGGTGATATTCACCACGACCACCGACTTCCGTCCATCGCCCGGGCCCGGTCCTCCGCATAGCTTCATAGCCGATCCGATCCCCCCACCCCCAGGAGGAGCGATGGCCGGCGAGACCCACGTGAACGGGCACGACGCGGACGAGCCCAGGGACGGCGAAGGCTTCGGCACCGCCGCGGACACCCCCCGCCCGGGCCCGAGCCGCAAGACGGTGCTGCGCGCGGCCCTGGCCGCGGGCATCGCGGTACCGGTGGCGATGGGGGCGGCCCCCGCCCTCGCCCGCTCCAAGGCGGGCACCAGCGCGCCCCTGGAGCTGACCCCGCCCTGTGACGACGGCGACGACCCGACCCCGCCGCAGACCGAGGGGCCGTACTTCAAGCCCAACTCCCCGCTGCGGACGAACCTCATCGAGCCCGGCACCCAGGGCATACGCCTGACCGTCACCGGCTATGTCTTCGGCCGCAGGTGCAAGCCGATCGGGAACGTGCTCCTCGACTTCTGGCAGGCCGACAGCAGGGGCGCGTACGACAACAGGGGCTTCAAGTTCCGCGGGCACCAGTTCACCAACGCGCAGGGAGCCTTCACCCTCACCACGGTGTTCCCCGGCCTGTACCCGGGGCGCACCCGCCACATCCACGTGAAGCTCCAGGCCCCCGGCCGCCCCGTGCTCACGACCCAGCTCTACTTCCCCAACGAACCCCGCAACAACACCGACCCCATCTTCGACTCCCGTCTGCTCATGAACGTACGGGACGTCGGCAACACGAAGGAGGCCGAGTTCGACTTCGTCCTCAACGTGCCGCAGTAGTCACCCGGAGCGCCCCTGATCCCCCGTCAGGGTGGACCGGCGCGCGGGAGCGCCGGTCGGGCCCGCCGTCACTGCCAAGATCGTCACGCCTTTTCGACATGGCTGACGACTCCAGAGAGGTGGCACGTGAACGGAATGGGTGCGAAGGCGCGGTGGCTGGTACGGACGGTGACGACGTTCGTCTGCCTGGGGGTGGCTGTGACAGCCACCGCGCCGTCGGCGTTCGCCGGGGCTTCGGGGTGCAACCAGCGGACCTGCATCAGCGTGGACGGCAGCGGCCTGCGTGTGGAGACGGTGCAGGCGGCGACCACGTGGAACGGTGACTTCACCGGGCACTTCCACATCTGGGGCGGTGGCATCGACCAGAACAGCGCCACCGGCTTCTGGGGCCACCACCAGAAGTTCACGGTGCCCGTCCACCGTGATCTGCCCAACGGCGCCGTGCTGTGCGCCGAGGGCTGGGAGCACGTGGGCGACCGCATGGAGTCCCGCGGCCGCGCCTGTGTCGAGGTCCACTTCTGATGACGACTCCGGTGACGGGACCCGGGCGCCCCGGGTCCCGCCACCGGTCAAGCGCGTCAGCCCGCCTGCGTACTCAGGCGGGCTGACGCGCGCCACGCGTGCACAGCTCTCCTATGAGCTCGAAGGAGCGGATCCGGGCGGCCGGGTCGAAGACCGGGGTGACCAGCATCAGCTCGTCGGCGCCCGTGGCCGCGGCGATCCGGGTGAGCTGCGGGGCGATCGACTCCTTGGTGCCGCGGGCCTGCTGCGCGACGAACCCCGCCACGGCCTCGCGGTCCCGCTCGCCGAGCTCGTGGCGGGCCGCGGCGGCGGGCGTCGGGAAGGGCGTCTCGGCGAGCCCGTTGAGCAGCCCCGCCTTGATGACGTCCATGGGCCGCGCGAGCTCGGCGGCCCGCTCCTCGGTGTCGGCGCACACGGCCTCGACGCACACGAGGACCCGCGGCCCGGCGCTCCAGCGGGACGGGCGGAAGCCGGACCGGTAACGCTCCAGCGCCCGCAGGGTGTTGTCGGGGCGGATGTGGTGGGCGAAGGCGACCGGCAGCCCCAGGTCCGCCGCGAGCTCGGCCCCGGCGTCGCTGGAGGCGAGGAGCCACGGCTCGGGCAGCTCGCCGAAGTTCTCCTCGCCGAGGAAGCCGAGGATCGCCTCGACGTCCGCGCGGTACTCCGCGTCGGTGGCGGGCTCGGCGCCCCGGCGCAGCGCGCGGGCCGTCGGCTCGTGGAAGGTGCCGGGGCCCCGGCCGATGCCGAGGTCGACCCGGCCCGGGTGCAGCGCCGCGAGGGTGGCGAACTGCTCGGCGACGGTGAGCGGGGCGTGGTTGGGGGCGAGCACGCCGCCCGAGCCGACCCGCATCGCGGCGGTGGTCGCGGCGGTGTCCGCGGCGAGCAGCACGGGCGGGAACGCGCCGATGGCGGGGGAGTGGTGGTGCTCGGCGAACCACAGCCGGTGATAGCCGAGCCGCGCCAACTCCCCGGCGACGGACTGACAGTTGCGCAGCGCGTCGGCGGGCGTGGCGCCTTCCTCGACGATGGAGACCTCGAGGGCGGAGAGGGGCAGATCGATCATGCGTTCACGATAGGTGAGTGCGGCGGACGGCCCGGGCGGGGCCCGCGTCCACGGGCCCCGCCCGGGCCGTCCGCCCGCCGTACCGTGCCCGGCACGGCGGGCGGACGGCCCGGTGCTCAGGCGGTGTCGTCCCCGGCGGCGCGGCGGGCCTCGCGCCGGCCCGCGCGGCGTTCCTTGCGGCGGTCGGCCCTGGCCTCCCGCCGGCGCTCCGTGACGCAGCCGCGCCGGGCGCACCCCGAGCAGCAGGTGTGGCCGAACAGCAGCGCGCCGGGGTGCTCCCACCGGCAACGGGTGTCCGCGCCCTCAGGGTCCTCGCGCGTGGGTCGCGGCGGGAGGTCGCAGGGGCCGTGGCGGTGGTCGTGGACCGGCCGGGGGCGGTGCTCCTCGTGGCGCACCCAGAGGGGTTTGGTCTTGTCCGTGCGGGACATCGTGTTCCCATCGGAACCGCCGCCCGGGCTCCCGGGCCTTCCGGGCGGGCGGCTAGGTTCGCCGCTTCACGGCGACACCTCCTCCTCTGTGCGCACGGGGCGGCCGCACGGCGTCGGGCGCCCCTGGTACGGGTGGCTCCGGGAGCCGACGCGCCGTACCGGCACGGTTGTTCCCGCAGCGCCGTGAGTGTAGGTTCCGCGCCCGCGCCCGGTCCACCCGATGTGTGTGGTCTCCTCAGCCGTCGGCCAGCGGGCGGACGGTGAGGATCTGCTCGGCGTGGCCGACGGGCCCGTGGAGGTCGTGCAGGACGCTGCTGGTGAGCCCCTGCCCCGACGGGCCGAACGTGACGGTCGTGTCCAGGCCGGTCCACGGCCCCCGCGGCTGCCGGTGCAGATGGATCGTCAGGTCGAGGTTCGGGAACATCCACGCGGCGGGGTCCTGCTGCACGGCGATCCCGTTCGCCGTGTCCACGAGCGCGAGGTACGCGGCCAGGGTGCTGCTCGGCTCGTCCGCGACCAGGTCGAGGCGCGAGGACACCCAGGCGGCCGCGCGGCCCCTGCGGGACGGAGGCGTCCGGCGGACGTCGACGGACGAGATGTAGCCGCCGTGCCACTTCTCCTCCATCGCCCACGGAGCGAGCGCCTCCGGTGCGGGCATCCGGTCGTGCGGGCTGTCGGCCACGGCCGAGGTGTCCAGGGACGCGAGGAGCCAGGCGCGGGCCCGGACGACCGGGCGGTCGCCGATGACCACGGTCGCTTCGAGGAGTTCGACGGTCCGGCCGGGGCGCACGGTCTCCACGGTCACCCGGCACTCGTCGAGGGCGATGCGGCCGAGGATGTCGTAGCTGATCCGCGCGAGGGCCGGCGGCGCGGGCCGCGCCGCGGCCGCCGTGTCCCGCGCGATGTGCCGGTCGATCGCGTGCGCGATGAGCCCCGCGAGCGGGCTGAAGTGCTGTTCGCCGGCACTCCACGCGCCGCCCGCGTGAGCGGTGGGCTTGTAGAGGTCCTCGCCCGTCCGCTCGTAGTAGCTCTCGCGTGCGACGTCGCCGGTGGTCACGGGATGCATCTCCTTGGCGGGGCGGGAGGGCGCGGGGATAGGTGCCTTGGCCACGCATCGTAGGAGCGGGCGTCCCGCAGGTCACCGTGATCTGACCCACAGGCGGCCACGGCGTGCGGGTCCTCGCCTCCCCGGCCGGGCGATTGTCAGTGCGGGATGCGAGGCTCGGGGCATGGACGAGGTGATACGCCGTCGCCGCGTGTACGGCACGGACCACGATGCACCGGACCCCGGCCCGCAGCCGGGCCACGACTACCGCGAGCTCGTCGGCGGCCCGCTCGACGGCCTGCTCCTCGACGTCACCGGATGGACCGCGGGGCGGCTCGCCGAGGGCGCGCTGCTCGACACCGAGATCGGCCGGTACGGTCCGGGCGGACGCGCCGAGTACGGACCGCGCGCCGGTTCGCAGCACCTGTGGGACTGGCGCGGGGACACACCGTGAAGGAAGGCGGCGCGCGTCGGCGGTGACGACCACGACGGGTACGCCGTCGACGGGACCGGCGGACGGCGGCGGGGGAGGCCGGGGACCGGTGGCCCGGTGCGGACGAGGCCGGGCGCGGCGCGGGGACCGGGCTACGCCGACGGTGTCGACGGCGGCTGTACGCCCTGCGTACGGGCAGCGGCCCGCCGCGCCGGACGGTGTCTCGCAGGCGGGTCCGCCGGGTGCCCCCGCGGTGGTGGAAGAGCTGGTGCATGGGGGCGCCGACGACCACGAGTTGGCCGCGGTCGCGGCCCGGCACCCGTGTCCGCACCCGAGTGACGCGTGTATCCCGCACCTGAAATGGGCGGCGGCACAAGGCGTGAAATGAGCCGTCTCGGGGGATGGCGCTCTCCCTCCCGTCCGGCGAAGATGCCCTTCTCCCCGGCGCACCACCGACACCACCGCGCCGGAGCCGCATCCCGTGCCCGGGAGGAAGCGCACTGTCATGGGGACACACGCAGCACCGCACCGGCGCCGCAGGCCCGCGCTGTTCGCGGCCGCGGGCGTCGCCCTGCTGGCCGGACTGCTCGGCCTCCCGCGCGCGGACGGGGCGCCCCGGTCCGCCGACGCCTGCCGCACGGCAGGTGCCACCATGCCGCGCGGCGACTGCGGCCCGTACTGGCAGGTCCTGGCGGAGGACTTCAACGGCGACCGGGTGCCGCTCGGCGCGTTCAGCGACTGCGCCCACCACGTCGACACCTCGGCCGCCTATTGCGGCGGGCTGCGGGGCGCGTACCGGAACAACTGGTGGGCGTACCCGACCGGTTGGCGTGACACGGCCAACGAGCGGCAGCGGGGCCGGAGCGTGGCGGGGGTCTACCACCCGGAGGACACCGTGAGCGTCGGCCCCGCCGCGGACGGGGACGGCCGCATGCGCATCCGGATGTGGCGGCCCGCCGACGGCGGGCCCGTGCACGCCGCGGCGGTGGTCCCGCGCGCCGTGATGCAGATGAAGTACGGCAAGTACAGCGCCCGCATCAAGGTGACCAAGCCCGCCCCCGGGTACAAGTCGGCGTGGCTGCACTACGGCGGCGGCTGCGAGATGGACCATCCCGAGGGCGAGTGGACGGGCTCCCTGACCGCCTTCCACCACCCCTGCGGCGGCGGTGAACAGGGCACGTACCACGGGGCCGACGACTGGACGCGGTGGCACACCGTGTCGACGGAGTGGACGCCCGGCCAGGTCCGCTTCTTCGTCGACGGCCGCCAAGTGGGCCGCGACACCCGGAACGTGCCGGACCGCCCGCTGTCCTGGGTGCTCCAGAACGAGAGCGCCCTGGAGGGCCCGCCGGCGGCCCCCGGCAGCAGCGCCCAGCTGGAGATCACCTGGGTCGCCGCGTACGCGTACGGCTGGAAGGGAGCGCGGTAGCGTCCCGCCGGGGGCCCGGGCGGCGCGCGCCTAGCCGATCGACGCCCACTGCTTCCAGTACGGCTTGTCGCCGATCCGGGTGCGGTTGGCGAAGGAACCCCTGCCGTTGCCCGCGTTCAGCCACAGGCGGTGGGACGTGTCGCGGGAGACCAGGTCGTGCTTGCCGTCGCCGTTGACGTCACCGGCGCCGATGACGTCCTTGTAGGAGGCGCCCCAGTCCTTGAAGACCCGGACGCGGTCCTCGAGGCGGCCGGTGCGGGTGCCGTCGTAGCGCCACAGCGCACCGGACCCGTCGAGGGCGAGGACGTCGCCGATGCCGTCGCCGCCCAGGTCGCCCGCGCCGATGAGGCGCCGGTAGCCGGTCCACGACGAGCGGATCTTCACCCGCGGCGCGAAGCCGTCCCGGCCGTCGTGCGCGTACAGGTAGACGTGCCCGGTGGCCTTGTCGCGGGCCAGCAGGTCCGGGCGCCCGTCACCGGTCTGGTCGCCGGAGGCGAGGAGCGTGTCGTACGTGCTCCAGTCGCGCGCGAGCTTCTTGTACGGCGACTCGGGCAGCGGCATGCCGCCGCAGACCGGGGTGTAGAGCCGGGTCTCGCCGTCGGGCATCCGGGCGACCACGTCGTTGCAGCGGTCGCCGTCGAAGTCGCCGAAGGGCACGAGGCGGGTCTTCTCCGGCCAGGTCCGCAGCTGGAAGGGGCGCGGCGAGCCGTCCTGAGTGAACAGGTTGAGCGCGCCGGTGGTGGACAGGCCGATCAGGTCCGCCTTGGCGTCGTCGGCGTAGTCGTGCCACAGGGGCCGGGCGCGCTCGCCCGTGGTGGCGGTGAACGTCTGCCGGCCGTCGCGGCCCTGGGCCTCGGTCCACACGGCCACGGGGCGGCCCTGGCCGTCGGCGGTCACGCGCCCGCTGCTGGAGCGGCCGTCGGCGGTCCCGCTCAGGATCCGCGGCTTGGAGACGCCGTGGTCGCCGAAGGTCTGCGCGACGAAGTCCACACGGGCCACGGAGCCGGAGGCGTACCGCTTGCGCGCGTACGTGATGACGAGCGCGCCGGTCGCGGTCCGGGCGCTGCTCACCGAGTCGTCGGCCACGTTGCTGTCGAGCAGGCGTGGTTCGGTCCACCGGCCCGTGGCGGCGCGCAGCGTCGCCACGCGGGGACCGCCGCCGACGACGGTGACGTCACCGTTCGGGGCCGTGTACGCCTCGGCCGGGCGAGTGGGGTCCCCGCCGACCCCGGTGGCCTGGGTGGTGCCCCAGTCCGCTCCGGCGGGCTTGCGGGCGTACGCGCCGTGGGACAACAGGTGGAAGCCGCCCTTGGGGTGGGCGGCGAACGTGACCTGGTCGGGGTGCTCGCCGAGCTGCGGCAGATCGCGCGGCGCGCTCCAGGAGCCGGACCCCGCGGGCTTCTCCAGGTACTTGTAGTGCCACTTGTGCGCGGTCGGGTCGTGGTCGACGCCGTCGCCGTCGTAGAAGCTGTTGCCGCCCCAGACCACCCCGACGGCACCGTCGTCGGCCACGGCGAGGCGCAGGTCGCGCACCCGGTAGTCGTAGGAGTTGTCCGGCCGCTCGATCGGCTCGGGCAGCTGGTCGAGGGTGACCGGAGCGGTCCACTGTCCGCCCGGGCCCGACCGCTCCACGACCGTCAGGCGGCGGTCGCCGTCCATCCACGCGACGGCCGCGCGGCCCGCCGCGTTGGCGGCCGCGACGGGGGAGTGCGCCGGGCCGCCGGTCGGCACGGTCTCGGCCGGGCCGAAGGCGGTGGCGTCCGGGCCGAGCCGGGAGACGCGCAGCCCGCCGGGGCCGTCGGCACCGGGCTCCTCCCACGTCAGGAGCGAGATCGCGCCATCGTCGGTGCGGTGCAGTGAGCCCTTCTCCGCGGGCCGGGCGGGCTGCCAGACCGTGCTGCCCGCGGGTCTGAGGGCGACCACGCGCTTGCCGTCCTGGGTGAACAGGCCGACGACGGTGCCGCCGCGGTTCGTCTTGAGGTCGTGGACCTGGGAGACGCCGGGCAGGGCCACGGGCGCCGTCCAGGGGCCCACGAGCCCGCGCGGAGCGGCCTCGGCGGCCTTGGGTGCCGCCTGCGGCGGCGCCGCGTGCGCGCTCGGCGCGGCGACGGCGAGGGCGAGTACGGGTGCGAGCGCGCTCCCCAGAAGCGCGCGGGACTGCAGAGTCATGGAAAAGTTCCCCCCCGGGATGGCTGCCATGAAAGTAGCGGCAGCGTATATCAGCCAAGATCGTGCCGCTTACGGGGATTCGCCGGACCCGGCCGGACCGTGCGCGGGCCGGTGGGGAGCCCGCGCGGCGTCGCGGTCGCGGACGGTCGCGGCGGCGCGGCGCAGCGCGGCGAGCACCGTGCGCACGGCACCGCGCGCCGCGCGTTCGGGCCGGTGGAGCACGTCGATGTGGCGCCGGGCATGGACGCCGCTGAGCGGTTTGAGGGTCAGCGTCGGGTGCGGGCGCGTGGTCCAGCGGGGCATCAGGGCCAGGCCGCCGCCCGCGGCGACGGCCTCGGCGACCACCGTGAACTCGTTGACCCGGTGCACGATGTCGAGGCGCCGGTTGGCGGCCGTGGCGATGGCGTCGATGGTGGCGAGCAGCGGGAAGCCGTCGTGCACCGTGATCCAGGGCTGGTCCGCCACGTCGTGCGGCGTGAGGCGGCGCTTGGCGGCCAGCGGATGGTCCACCGGCAGGGCCACGTCCAGGGGTTCGCGCAGCAGCGTGGTGGCGGTGACCGAGCGCGGCCACGGCGGTGCGGGGTCGAGGCGGTGGGCGAGGACGAGGTCGTAGTCCCGGGTGAGCAGCGGGAAGCGGTCCTGCGCCACGTCCTCGTCGGCGAGGGCGAGCCGGGGGCTGCCGGGGCCCGCCAGATCGCGCAGCAGCAGCGGGAAGAGCGCCCCGGCCGCGCTGTGGAAGGCGGCCACGGACACCGGCCCGTCCGGCTCGTTGAGGAACGCGTCGATGGTGTGCCGGGCGTGGGCGAGCGCGCTCTCCACGCCGGCCGCCGCGTCGGCCAGGGCCTGCCCGGCGTCGGTGAGGACGAGGCGCCGCCCGGCGCGTTCGGTGAGGGGCACGGGGATCGCGCGCTGGAGCAGACGCAGTTGCTGGGACACCGCCGAGGGCGTCATCAGGAGCGCCTCGGCGGCCGCGGTGACGCTGCCGAGCTCGCCGAGTTCCCGCAGGATCCGTAGCTGCCGCTCGTTCATCGGCCCATCGTAGGCAACGATGTAGCGATGCTTCACTGTTGCTGAAGAAGCACGCTCTTGGCTTCAACATCACGAGCGGGCAGCGTGTGCGGGGTGTCCCAGAACCCCGGTTTCCCGGCCCGTCGCGCCGACGCCGTCCTGCTGCTCGTCGCCCTCGTGTGGGGCTCCAGCTACCTCGCCGCCAAGACGGCCGTCGACGTGCTGCCCGTCCTGGTGGTGCTGTGCGCGCGGTACGCGCTGTCCGCGACCGTCTGCCTGACGCTGGTCGCCGTGCGGCGCCGGGACCGGCGCTTCACCCGGGACGAGTGGACGGCCGGCGGGCTCCTCGGGCTCACCCAGGCGGCCGTCCTGCTCCTGGAGACGTACGGCGTCGCGCACACCAGCGCGGCCAACGCGGGCCTGATCATCAGCCTCACCATCGTGCTCACGCCGTTCCTCGACCGCGCGTCGGGCGCGGGGCGGCTGCCGCCGCGCTTCTTCGCCGCAGCCGGGGTGTGCCTGGTGGCCGTCGGGCTTCTGATGTCCGGCAGCGGCTTCCACGGGCTGCGCGGCGGCGACCTGTTGATGCTGGCGGCCGCGGTGGTGCGGGCGGCGCACGTGGCTCTGGTGGGGCGGTTGACGGCGGGCCGCGCGGTGCGGCCGCTGCACCTCACCGCGGTCCAGACCGTCGTCGGCTCCGCGGTGTTCGCGGTGCCCGCCGTGCCCGGGCTGCCCGCGCTGGGCTCGGCGGACGCCGCCGTGTGGGGGCAGCTGGTGTATCTCGCCCTGTTCTGCAGCGTGTTCGCGTTCCTCGCGCAGACGTGGGCGGTGCAGCACAGCTCGGCGAGCCGGGCCAGTCTGCTGCTCGGCACCGAGCCGGTGTGGGCCGTCGCGGTCGGCATCGGCCTCGGGGGCGAGCGCTTCACTCCGTTCGCCGCGCTCGGCGCGGGGCTGATGGTCGTGGGCACGTACTGGGGGCAGGCGGTGGAGCGGGCCCACCGGACGGCGCCGACGACGGGGCGGGCCGCCCGTGACGCCGCCGGGGAACGCGGAGGCCGGACGGCGTTGCCGTCCGGCCCTGACGCGCAGCGCGTCACCTAGGCGCTTCGCTGGATCCGCCGCACCGTGCTGCCGGGCGTCCGCGGGCCCGTCGTGGCCGGTCGCGCGGTTCCCCGCGCCCCTGCGGGGCGCTGCTCGTGAGGCGTCAGTCCCACCTGTAGCCGTCCCCGAAGTTCAGGGTGTGCTCCAGGACGTCCTCCATCGGGTCGTCGATCTGACCGGTGTTGACCAGTGCCACCACCGGCGCGTTGTGCGAGTCGCGGTGCGTCTCGTCGGCGTGCGCCGCACCGGCCGACACGATGACCGGCCCGACGGCGACCGCGGCCACCAGCGTCCAGCGGGACAGTTTCCTCACGCGACTGCCGTTCACAACCTGCTCCTTGCCTCGTCCGGCCGAGGGGACCCAACCGACCCGGCGGACCGGCTGCTCCGGCCCCCTCGTCGTACCCAACAGCCGGACGGATCAAGGAGTCACCGACGATCATACGAACGGGTTGTGTGGACGGAGGCCTGCGGGGAAGGGGGCGAGCCTTTCCCGGTTCGAGCGCTACCAGGGGTGCGAGCCGCACGAGCAGCGGACACGTGGCGTGGCCGGAAATATCTCCCCGCCCCCTCCGGTTCAGTCGATCATGAACGCAGAGAGACCGGCACCGCACACCCCCCGATCCACGGCACACACGCCCGCCCCGCTCGCCCCGTCCGCCTCGCAGACGGCCTGGACCGCCGCCTTCCGCTCCGCGGTCCTCAGCCCCTACGAGTCCATCGAGCTCTTCGAACGCCGTGGTTTCGCCGACCAGACCGTCCGTCAGGTCATCCGTGTCGCCGGTGGCGGCAGCGCCCTGCGCATACGCCTGAGCAACCAGTACGGCACGACCCCGCTGCGCGTCGCGGGCGCCCGCCTCGCGCGGCGCACCCGGCACAGCGCCGTCGACACCGCGACCGACACCCCCGTGCTGTTCGACGGCGCCACCGAGGTCGTCGTCGCGCCGGGCGCGGAAGTGATCAGCGACGCCGTCGAGCGCGCGGTGCACGCGGGCGAAGAGTGGGCACTGAGCCTGTATCTGCCCGAGGAGACCGGCCCGAGCACCTACGCGGCCGTCCCCAACACCACCGGCTACGCCGTCCCCGGGAACGCCCTGGCCACCGCGTCCCTCGACAGCGCCGAGGGCCTGGAACTCCTGGTGACCCGGCACTACCTCACCGGCGTCGACGTCCTCGCCCCGGCCGGGACGCCCGTCACCGTGGCGTTCGGCGACTCCTGGATCGAGGGCTTCGGCAGCACGCCCGACACCGACCGCCGCCTCACCGACCTGCTGAACGCGCGGCTCCCGGAGGGCGCGGGCTGGGTGGTCAACCAAGGCCTGTCCGCCAACCGCCTGCTCACCGACGAGGTCGGCGACAGCGCCCTGAACCGCCTCGAGCGCGACGTGCTCTCCGTGCCCGGGGTCACCCGCGTCCTGGTCCACCTCGGCGTGAACGACCTGGGCACGCCCGGCCAGCTCGCCCACCCCGAGCCCGCGGCCCCGCCCACCGCCGACGAACTCATCGCGGGCCTGACGACCCTCGCCGACCGGCTGCACGCGGCGGGGCTCACCGCGATCGCCACCACCATCGGCCCCTACAAGGGCACGATCTTCGACGGCTACGACAGCCCGGCGGGCCAGGCCGTCGCCCGCGAGGTCAACGCCTGGATCCGCGGCGCGGACAGCCCCTACGACGCCTACGTCGACACCGCGGCCGCGGTCGCCGACCCGCGGGACCCGGAGCGCATCCACCCGGACCTGGGCAGCGGCGACGGCCTGCACGTCAACGACGCGGGCTTCGAGGCCATCGCGGACGCGCTGGACCTCTCGCTCCTCACCACCGGAGGCAGAAGATGACGATGTACGCGATATCCCTGGGCGACGACGGCGCGGAGCTGCGCCCGCTGGAGCCTTGGCAGGCCGAGGAGTTCCTGGCGCACGTGGACCGGGGACGGGAGTTCATCGGGCGGCACAACGGCCTGCCGGACATCATCACCGACCTCGCGTCGAGCCGTGCCTACCTCCAGGCGTACGCGGACAAGGCCGCCGCCGACGCCGGGCGGATCTGCGGCATCCACTGGGACGGCAGGCTCGTCGGCGCCGTCATCCTGCGCCGGATGGACGTCGGGCAGGGCACCGCGGAGGCGGGCTGCTGGCTGGAGCCGTCGGCGGCGGGCAAGGGCCTGGTGACCCGCGCCGCGCGCGTCCTCATCGACTGGGCCGTGGAGGAGCGCGGCATCCACCGCGTGGAGTGGTGGGTCTCGTCCGGCAACGCGCCGAGCATCGCCGTGGCACGGCGGCTCGGCATGACGCGCGACGGCGTGCTCAAGGAGAGCTATCTGTACCGGGGCGTGCGGCACGACGAGGAGATCTGGTCGGTGCTCGCGCCCGCGTGGCGGGCACGGAAGGAGAAGAAGGAGAAGAAGGAGAACGCGTAGGGCGACGCCGCGCGGCTCAGTGGCCGTGCGGGATGAGCCGCCCGACCGCCCGCCACGTCGCGCGCAGGCCGCGGCGGCTCTCGACGGGCGGCGGGGCCGCCACCGGCGCGAGCGGGGCGTGGGCCACGGGCTGGGCGCGGGCCTCCCAGTCGCACGGGGGAGAGGGGCAGTCGGCCGACCGGCCCCGCTGCTCCTGTCCCCGGAGCACGGCCAGCGCGTCGTCGTGCGCCTTGAGCCCGACGCTGACCAGCGTGAGCAGGAGCGCGATGTCCATGTCGCAGTCGAGCAGCACCGTGATCCACGACGCCCCGGGCCGCACCCGGATCGCGGAGCTGTGTCTCAGCTGTGGCCGCAGCCGGTCGACGGCGGCGCGGGTGAGGCAGACGTCCGCGGCGTCGTCGCAGTGGAAGTGGACCAGTTCGTAGCCCGCTCGCGCGGGTGTGCCCGGTGTGCCGAAGGAACGTCCCACCGCGCACCGAGGGGAGCCGCTCACGAGGTTCGGCCATGACTCCAGCTGGGTCATGGCACGTTGCGCCGCCGTCATGCGCCCCATCGTCGCGCGGATTTCACCCTGCGAACCACCCCTGTTCACAAGCTGATTCCCTGCGGAGGGCCGGGCCCGCGCTCGCGCCTGAGGTCAGCAAGGGTATGGGCGCCTCCCGGTCGAGCGGAAGGGGAGGGACCGTGTCACCCGCCCGTGCCGATGACGTGCGGTGTTGTCGTACCGCAGAACCGCACGGGAGTGTCATAGATCACATAGGCATCCGGGAACTCGCCCTGCACGCCGCTCGACCCATGGACCGGTCCGGTCAGCACCGGAGCACCTCGTACCACCGACCGGCACCAGGAGAGCACGACATGTCCGCCCGACCCCCTGCCCCCGCACCGCCCGACGGGCGGCCCGCCGCCACGGCGGCGCCCGCCCCGCGGCCGTCCGTGTGGTCCACGCTGCGCCCGCTGGTCCTGCGGCTGCACTTCTACGCCGGGGTGCTCATCGCCCCCTTCCTGCTCGTGGCCGCCGCGACGGGATTCCTGTACGCCGCCTCGTACACGGCGGAGAAGGTCGTGTACGCCGATCAGCTGACGGTGCCCGTGGGGGACCGGGAGCTGCCCATCGAGCGGCAGGTCGCCGCGGCCCGCAAGGCCCACCCCGAGGGGACGGTCGCCGCGGTGCGGCCCTCGGCGGAGGACGGCGCGACGACCCGCGTGCTGCTCTCCGGGGTGCCGGGCGTCGCCGAGGACCGCACCCTCGCCGTGTTCGTCAACCCGTACAACGGCGAGGTGCGCGGCGCCGAGGAGAGCTACGGCTCCAGCGGCTCGCTGCCGCTGCGCACCTGGATCTCCGGTCTCCACCGCGATCTGCACCTGGGCGAGACCGGCCGGCTGTACAGCGAACTCGCCGCGAGCTGGCTGTGGGTGATCGCGGGCGGCGGCGTCGTGCTGTGGTTCGGGCGCCGCCGGGCCCGGCGCGGGCTGCGGGGCACGACGGGCCGTCGGCGCCTGCTCTCGCTGCACGGCTCGGTGGGCGTGTGGGCGGCCGGAGGCCTCTTCTTCCTGTCCGCCACGGGCCTGACCTGGTCGACGTACGCGGGTGAGAGCATCGGTGACCTGCGCGAGGCCCTCGGCCAGACGACGCCCGCGGTGTCGGCGAGCGCGGCCGGGGCGGGAGCCGGCGAGCACGCCGGACACGGCGGCGGCAGCGGCGCGACCGGCGGGTCCGGCGGCGCCGGCGACATCGGGCTCGACACCGTCCTGAAGGCCGCCCGTGCCGAGGGCCTCACCGACCCGGTGGAGATCGTCCCGCCCGCCGACGCCTCCTCCGGCTACGTCGTCAAGCAGATCCAGCGCAGCTGGCCCGAGAAGCAGGACTCCGTCGCCGTCGACGCGAAGACCGGTGAGGTCACCGACGTGCTGCGGTTCGACGACTTCCCGGTCCTCGCCAAGCTGACCCGCTGGGGCATCGACGCGCACTCCGGCACCCTCTTCGGCCTCGCGAACCAGATCGCCCTCGCCGTCCTCGCCCTCGCCCTGGTCCTGCTGATCGTGTGGGGCTACCGGATGTGGTGGCTGCGCGGCAGCGGCCATGCGTTCGGCCGCCCGCTGCCGCGCGGCGCCTGGCAGCACGTCCCGGCGTACGTCCTGGTCCCGCTGATGGCGGCGATCGCGGTGCTCGGCTACTTCGTGCCGCTGCTCGGCATCCCGCTGGCCGCGTTCATCGCGGTCGACGTCCTCCTGGGCGAGATCGCCCACCGGCGCGGCAGGCGCGACCACGGCCCCCGGGCCGCGGCGGACCGCGCGTAGCCGCCCCGGGCGGGCGGTGGTTCAGGCCCGCATGCCGCCGTCGACCCGCAGGACCGTGCCGGTGACGTAGGAGGAGCGGTCGCTGAGGAGCCAGGCGGCGGCCTCGGCGATCTCCTCCGGGGCGGCGGCACGGCCCAGCGGGGTCGCGGCGTTGAGCTGCTCGATGGTGCCGGGGGACTCCGCGTCCCACTCCAGGAGCATCTCGGTGAGCGTGGTGCCGGGCGCGATGGCGTTGACGCGGATGCCCTCGGGGCCGTACGTGGCGGCCGCCGACGCGGTCAGGCTGTTGAGGGCGCCCTTCGTCGCGGCGTACACGGGCAGCGCGGGGTTGGCCATCAGGCTGCCGACGCTGGAGGTGTTGACGACGGCGCCGCGCCCCGCGGTGGCGCGGATGGCGGCGATCTCGGCGTTCATGGCCAGCCACGGGCCCTTGAGGTTCACGGCGCAGACGTGGTCGAAGTCGGCCTGAGGGAGCTGGTCCATCGGGCCGGGCCGCTGCCCCGCCGCGCCGTTGTTGAAGGCCGCGTCGAGCCGGCCGTACAGCTCCACGCACCGGTCGACGGCGGCGCGGACGCTCGCCGGGTCCACCAGGTCGCACACCACGTGCGCCGCGGTGCCGCCGGCCGCCACGATCTCCTCGGTCACCGCCTTCAGCTCGGTCTCCGTGCGGGCCGCGAGGACCACCCGGGCGCCCTCCCGGGCGAAGAGACGGGCCGCCGCGGCGCCGATGCCGCGCCCGGCGCCGGTGACGAGGGCGACCTTGCCGGTGAGCAGGCCCGCGGTGGTGGTGGAGGTCATCGATGTGTCGTTCATGCCGACGAGCCTGCTGCCGCCCGTCCCGCTCATCCAGGCACTGACAGTGCCTGGATGAGCACCTGGCCGACCGTCCACACTGGACGTGTGGATCAACGTGAACGACGAGAGCTCGCCGACTTCCTGCGCAGCAGGCGGGAGCGCATCACCCCCGCCGACGTGGGGCTGCCCGCGGGGCCGCGCCGCCGCACCCCGGGGCTGCGCCGCGAGGAGGTGGCGCAGCTCGCGTTCATCTCGGCCGAGTACTACGCGCGCCTCGAACAGGGCCGCGCCCCGCACCCGTCGCGGGAGGTCCTCGCCCAACTCACCCGCGCGCTGCGGCTGACGGAGGCCGAGCGCGACCACCTGCTGCGGCTCGCCGGGGCCCCGCCGGAGCCGCCGGGGCCGTCGCGGGAGGTGCGGCCGAGCATCGTCGACCTGCTGCGGCGGATGCCGGACGCGGCGGCGGTCGTCCTGTCGGCGACGTACGAGGTCCTCGCCTGGAACGACCTCGCGGCCGCCCTGATGGAGGACTTCTCCGCGCTCCCGCGCCGGGACCGGAACCTCGTCCGGCGCGCCTACCTCGGCCCGCACCGGCACGGCCGCAGGCTGTACGGCCTCTCGGACGCGGACGACTTCGCCCGGACCGCGGCCCGGCACCTGCGCGCCGCCGCGGCCCGCTACCCCGACGACGCCGAGGTGCGGGGCCTGGTCGACGAACTCCTCGCGGGCAGCGAGGAGTTCGCCCGCCTGTGGGCCGCGCACGACGTGGCCGACCGGCCCACGTTCTGCGGGACCTTCGCACACCCCCTCGTCGGGCCCGTCCCCGTACGCGGCGACGTCCTGGACCTCACCGACCGGGACCAGCGGGTCCTCGTCTACAGTGCCGTCCCCGGCTCGCCGTCGGAGGAGGCGCTGCGGCTGCTCTCGGTGATCGGCACGCAGCGCATGGGCGTGCCCGGCTGACGCGCGGAGCCACCGCCTTCGTGCCGGGGCCTGCGGGGCCCCGTTGCCGCCCACGGCGCGGACGATCTAACCTCCCGGGGATCTATGACGCCGAGTCAGGTGGGGTGCGCGGTGGACTACGAGGACTACAAGCAGTACGACGCGGTCGGGCTCGCCGAGGTGGTGGCGCGGGGCGACGCGTCACCGGCCGAGCTCCTCGACGCGGCACTCGCGCGCGCCGAGGCCGTCAACGGGAAGATCAACGCCATCGTCCGCCCGATGCTGAGCATCGCGCGCGAGCGCGCCGCGGGCGAGCTCACGGGCCCCTTCGCCGGAGTCCCGTTCCTGATCAAGGACTTGATGCAGGACTACGAAGGGCGGCCCACGGGGCGCGGCTCCCGCGCGGCCGCGGGGCTCGTCGCGGCGCGCCACAGCGAGGCCGTGCGGCGGTGGCTCGACGCCGGGCTCGTCGTGTTCGGGCAGACGAACACCCCCGAGTTCGGCATCAAGAGCATCACCGAACCCGAGGCGGGCGGCGCGACCCGCAACCCGTGGAACCTCGGCCACACCCCGGGCGGCTCGTCCGGCGGCTCCGCGGCCGCCGTCGCCGCGGGCATCGTCCCGGCCGCGGGCGCCAACGACGGCGGCGGCTCGATCCGCATACCCGCAGCGTGCTGCGGCCTCTTCGGCCTCAAGCCGGGGCGTGGCCTGGTGCCCGCAGGTCCCGCGCACGGGGAGCTGCTCGCGGGCGCGGCCAGCGACGGCGTCGTCTCCCGCACGGTGCGCGACAGCGCGGCCCTGCTCGACGTGCTCACCGCCCTCCCCGACCCGGGCGGCCCCTATCTCGCGGCCCGCCCCGAGGCGCCGTACGCCGAACTGGCCCGGCGCACACCGCCGAAGCTGCGCGTCGGTGTGAGCACCCGCTCGCCGATCGGGACCCCCGTGGCGCGCGAGGCGGTCGAAGCCGTCGACGTGGCGGTCAAGCTCCTGACCGCACTCGGCCACGACGTGGAGGAGGCGGAGCCCGCCGTCGACGGCCTGCGCATGGCCGACGACTTCATGACCATGTACGCGGTGGAGAACGCCGCGACGCTGGCGGAGCTGAAGCACCACACCGGCGCGGGCGACGACCGGTTCGAGCTCGACACCCACCTCCTCGCGGCCGCGGGCCGCGCGGTCGGCGCCGTCGAGCACTCGGTGCGGCACGCCCGCTGGAACACCTACGCCCGTCAACTGACCGCGTTCCACGAGACGTACGACGTGCTGCTCACGCCGACGCTCGCCCGGCCGCCGGTGCGGATCGGCGAGCTCGACACGCCCTGGCTGACCCGGCAGGTCGGCAAGGCGCTGCTCAAGGCGGGGGTGGCGGGCAGGCTCAGCAAGACCAGGCTGTGGAAGCAGGCCGTCGTCCAGAACCTCGCGCCCAACCCCTTCACCCAGCTCGCCAACGTCACGGGCCGCCCCGCCATGTCGGTCCCGCTGTACCGCACGCCCGAGGGCCTGCCCCTGGGGGTGCAGTTCGGCGGGCCGCTCGGCAGCGAGGGGCTGCTGCTCGCGCTCGCCGGACAACTGGAATCGGCCGCTCCGTGGGCTCAGGAGCGGCCGACCCTGTGAAACGGCGCGGCGGGCGCGCGGCGTGCCCCGCGCGCCCGCCGCTCACCCCGTGCTCAGGGCACGGCGATCACGGCGAAGTGATCAGCGCACGTCGACGTAGTCACCGGCGGCCGCGACGGAGCCGGCGGTGGAGGTCCCCGCGAAGCTGTAGCGGTAGTAGCCGTCGGCCGAGGCCTTGACCGTGGTCTTCAGGTTGCCCTTGTTGTCGGTCTTGACGGTCTTCACCGCGGAGTAGGCGCTGGCGCCCTTCTTCTTGTACTCCAGGGTCACCGACTGGCCGCTGTAGCCGGAGTACTTGTGGGTCTCCCAGTTGGCGCGGGTCAGGGCGCCGGTCACGGTCAGCGTCTTGCCCTTCTTGATCGGCTCGGGCGAGGCGTCGACCGTCAGCTTCGACTCGCGCTGGAGCTTGAACTTCCCGGCCTTCTCCGCGTAGATGCTGTCGGTGTCGGAGACCAGCAGCGGGTTGACGTACCACGTGCCCGCGGGCGTGTTGTCGTAGAAGTCGACGTCGGGGTCGATCGTGAACGTCCCCGTGCAGGTCGCCTTCGTGCCCTCGGTGGTGCACTTGGGGGTGGTCTGCGGCTGCGCCACGTTCGAGTTCGGGCCGAACAGGGTGATGTCGGACTCGGTGATCGCGGAGTCGGTGCTCGCCGTCACCGAGACCTTGAAGGTCTTGCCGGCGGTGGTGCCGAGCACGACCGGCTTGCCGTCGTTCACCGTGACGTTCGTGATCGAGATGCCCTCGGGGGCGGCGGCGAGGGCCCCGGGGGCGGTGAAGCCCACGGCGGCCGCGGCGAGCACGGAGCCGAACACGGCGATGCGAGTGCGGTGTTGCATGACAAGTCCCCCACGGATGGTGCCGGGACGCGAGCGCTGCCCGGCGATAGATGTGAACGAAGTGACCTTACGGTCTTCACCGCATCTTCATCACCGTGGTGATCGCCACGTGCGTCGCGTACAACCTTTCGCCGGGACGGCGTGCGAGCGGCCCGGACTCCGGGCGAGGGCCGTCAGGCGGGCGGGCCCGGAATCCCGCGCGGTTCGAGGGGGCGGGTGGCGGGGCCGTGCAGGACCGAGCCGTCCGTCGCGAAGCGGGAGCCGTGGCAGGGGCATTCCCAGGCCTGTTCCGCGTTGTTGAAGTGCACCAGGCAGCCGAGGTGGGTGCAGCGCGCGGAGACCGCGCTGACCTGTCCGCTCGCGTCGCGGTGGACGGCGCACCGGTGGCCGTCCAGGCGTACGACGGCTCCGCTGCCGGGCGGGATGTCCGCGATCGAGTCGACGTGTGCGGTGTGCAGCCGGTCCCCGACGAAGTGCTTGGCCACGGCCGCCTGCTGGGCGGCGAGCCTGCCCGTGTCGCGGACCGCCGGCAGCCGGCGCGGGTCGTACAGGTCGGTCCAGGCGGGGCGGGGCCCGCCGGTGATGTGGGCCGTGAGCAGCCCGCCCGCCATGACGCCGTTGCTCATGCCCCAGCCGCCGAAGCCGGTGGCCACGTAGACGTGCTGGGTGCCGGGATGGGCGTGGCCGACGTAGGGCAGGTGGTCCAGCGAGTCGTTGTCCTGCGCCGCCCAGCGGTAGCCGGTGTCCGCCCGGGCGAAGTGCGGCACGTGGGCGCGGGCCCAGGCGTCGAGCCGGGCGTACCGCTCCCGCACGTCGCCCGTTCCCGGCGTGAAGGACTCCCCGGTGACGATGGCCAGGCGCCGCTCCTGGTCGTACGGCGCGCTGCGCAGTGAGCGGACCCCGTCCTCCGGCGTGAGGTACATGCCCGTGGGGGCCGCGGCCGACGGCACGGGTGCGGCGAGCACCAGCTCCCGGCGGGGGGTGAGCCGGGTGAAGAGCAGGGTGCGGTCGAAGACCGGGTAGTGCGTGGCGATGACCACGTCGCGCGCCCGCACGGTGCCGCCGGCCTCGGTGGTCAGGCGGCACCGGTGGCCGTCGTGGAGGCCGGTGACCCGGGCGCGCTCGAAGACGCGGCCGCCGGCCCCGGTGAGGTGCTCGGCCAGGGCGAGGAGGAACTTCCGCGGATGGAACTGGAGTTGGCCCTCGACGCGGACCGCGCCCGCGATGGCGAAGGGCAGTTCGGTGTCGGTCACGAAGGAGGCGTCGAGCCCGGCCCGCCGCGCCGCGGCGGCCTCCTCGCGGAGCTCGTGGACGCGCTCGGGGTCGCGCAGATAGGTGAAGGCGGGGGCGCCTTCCAGGTCCGCGTCGATGCCGAGGTCCGCGCACAGGGCGGCGGTCCGCTCGACGGCTTCCTGCTGGGAGAGGGCGTAGAGGCGGGCGTCGTCGGCGCTGTGCTCGGCCTCCAGGCGCGCGTAGCGCAGGCCGTGCGCGGCGCTGAGCTTGGCGGTCGTGTGCCCGCTCACGCCCGCGGCGATGCGGTCCGCCTCCAGGAGGACCACGTCGAGGCCGGAGCGGGTGAGCTCCCACGCCGTGCAGAGCCCGGCGATGCCGCCGCCGACGACCGCGACGTCCGCCGTCAGATCGGTGTCGGGGGCCGGGTAGCGGGTCTCGGGTGTCGTGGTCAGCCAGTACGACTCGTCGACGACTGCGGTGCGCTGCATGACGGTTCCCTCGGGGGCCGGGGCGGGCGCCGCCGCGGCCCGGGGGAGCGCGCGGCGGCCGTGCGGTGCGCTGCTACCAGTAGTGACGTCGTCCGCCCACCGCGTGTCCGACGGCGCCGAGGAGCCAGAGAACGGCGCCTACGGCGACGAGGACGACGCCGAGCGTCCAGAGGATCGAGACGCCGGTCACCAGGCCGATGACGAGCAGAACGAGGCCGATCGCGATCATTGGGTCCTCCAATGTGCGGATATGTCCCAGTATGCGCCCGTCGGTGTGGTGCCGTACCGGCTGGTCCGGGGGCGGCGTACTGGCTGTGTCGTCGGGGAAGGGCGTCCGGCGGCGCGGGCCGCCGGACGTGGAGCCGCCTTGCTCGACGCGACCGCGGTTTCGTCGTCGAGACGGCGTGAGAACCCCAGTACCCCGCTTCCCCGGCTCGACACGCGGTCGCGTCACGCCACGCGGTGGAGCGCTTGCGGCGTGAGGTCGCCGAGCGTCGGATAGCCGTCGACGGCCATGATCAGATCGGTCTCGGCGAGGAGCGAGCGGAGCACGTGGACGATGCCGTCGGTGCCGCCGAGGGCGAGCCCGTAGGCGTAGGGGCGGCCGATGCCGACGGCGGTGGCGCCCAGGGCGAGCGCCTTGACGATGTCCGCGCCGCTGCGGACGCCGGAGTCGAAGAGCACCGGCAGTCCGTCGGCGGCCTCCACCACGCCGGGCAGCGCGTCCAGGGCGGGCAGCCCGCCGTTGGCCTGGCGGCCGCCGTGGTTGGAACAGTAGACGGCGTCCGCCCCGCCGTCCTTGGCCCGGCGCACGTCGTCGGGGTGGCAGAGGCCCTTGAGGATCAGCGGCAGCTCGGTCAGCGAACGCAGCCACGGCAGGTCCGCCCAGGTGAGCGGATGGGGGAAGACGCGCACCCAGTTGAGGACGGCCTCCTGCGGGGCCTCCTCCGGCGGCCGCTTCAGCTGCGCGCGGAAGACCGGGTCCGAGAAGTAGTTGGCGAGGCAGTGGCCGCGCAGCTGGGGGAAGTTGCTGACGCTCAGGTCGCGCGGACGCCAGCCCGTCACCCAGGTGTCGAGGGTGACCACGATGCCCTGGAACCCGGCCGACTCCGCGCGGCGGACCAGGCTCTCCGCCAGGTCCCGGTCGCTCGGCGTGTAGAGCTGGAAGAAGCCGGGCGTGTCCCCGAGCGCGGCGGCCACGTCCTCCATGGGGTCGACGGACAGCGTCGAGGCGATCATCGGCACGCCGGTGCGGGCGGACGCCCGTGCGGTGGCCACGTCACCGTGCCCGTCCTGCGCGCACAGACCGAGCACGCCTATGGGCGCCATGAGCGCGGGCGAGGGCAGCGTCGTCCCGAACAACTCGACGGACAGATCGCGCTCCGCGGCGCCGACGAGCATGCGCGGGACGAGCCCCCAGCCGTCGAACGCGGTGACGTTGACGCGCTGGGTGCGCTCGTCCCCCGCCCCACCCGCGACGTACGACCACACGGAAGGCGGCAGCGCCGCCCGGGCCCTGGCCTCCCACCCGGCGAAGTCCATCGGGAAGCGCGGGACGACCCCGCCGAGCCCCTCGAGGTAGATCTCGTTCTGGTAGGAACCGAATGCCTGCCCCATGTGCCTGCCTCTCCGCCTGCCGCCGTCCCGGTGCGGCGATCCAGCGACCAGGGTGCAGGGCGGTGGGCCCGCCCCACCACAGCCGTTCACCGGTTTTGTGCGGCGTGGCCGCGAGGGTCGCGCCACGACCGGCGGAAACTCGGATGAACCGGAGCGCCGCCCTTGCTACCGTGATCGACATGGCACGAGGCATCTGGTCGCAGAAGGTCCGCTCCGCCCGCTGACGGCGGCGCCTTCCTCCTGCTGAATCCGCGCTCGCCGTCCCGGTTCCCGCCGGGCGGCCGCTGTGCGCTGCCCGGCTCCCTGCGAGCTGCGGAGCACCCCGTGAACCTCACGCCCACCCCCGAAACCCCGTCCCTGCCCGTCGAGGCGGGCGGCAGCGCACACGTCCGCGCCGAAGGCGTCACCGTCACGCGCGGCTCCCGGCGCGTCCTGCACGGCGTCTCGGTCACCGTCCCCGCCCGTGCGCGGCTCGCCGTCGTCGGCGAGAACGGCCGCGGCAAGACGACGCTCCTCCACGTCCTCGCCGGACTGATCGCGCCCGACGAGGGCACCGTGCACCGGGCCGGCACCATCGGCCTGGCCCGCCAGGAGCTCGCCGTACCCGACGGCGCGACCGTGGGCACCCTGACGTCCGAGGCGCTCGCCGCCTCGCTCGCGGCCCTCGCCGCCCTGGACGGGGCGACCCATGCCCTGGCCGAGGGCCGCCCCGGCGCCGACGACCGCTACGCCGCCGCGCTCGACGCCGCCACCCGGCTCGACGCCTGGGACGCCGAACGCCGCGTCGACGTCGCCCTGGAGGCCCTCGGCGCCCCCGCCGACCGCGAGCGCCCCCTGGCGACCCTCTCCGTCGGGCAGCGCCACCGGGTCCGGCTGGCCTGTCTGCTCGGCGCACACCACGACGTCCTGCTCCTCGACGAGCCGACCAACCACCTCGACGCCGACGGCCTGGACTTCCTGACCCGCAGGCTGCGCGAGCACGCCGGGGGCCTCGCCGTCGTCAGCCACGACCGGGCGCTGCTGCGCGACGTCGCCGACCGCTTCCTCGACCTCGACGCGACCCGGGACGCGAGGCCGCGCCTGTACGCCGGTGGCTACGACGCCTGGCAGGGCGCACGGCGCCGGGAGCGCGAGAGCTGGGAGCAGGACCACCAGGAGCAGCAGGCCGAGCACCGGCGCCTGAAGGACGCGGTGTCGAGGGCCCGCGACCGGCTCTCCACCGGCTGGCGGCCGGAGAAGGGGACCGGCAAGCACCAGCGCCAGTCCCGCGCGCCGGGCGTCGTCCAGGCCCTGAAGCGGCAGCAGGACGCCCTGGAGGCGCACCGGATCGACGTACCGGAGCCGCCCGCGGCGCTGCGCTGGCCCGACCCGGGCGTCCGGCCGGGGGCGCCGCAGCTGCGGGCGCACGGCGTCGCGGTCGAAGGACGGCTCGCGGGCCCGGTCGGCCTCAGCGTCGACGGCGGCGACCGGCTGCTCGTCACCGGGCCGAACGGCGCAGGGAAGTCCACGCTGCTCGCGGTGCTCGCCGGTGCGCTCGCGCCCACGGAGGGGTACGTCCGGACGGCCCGGGGCGCGCGGGTCGTGCGGCTCACCCAGGAGACGGCGGGGCGGGACCCCGCGCTCACCGCCCACGAGGCGTACGCCCGGCACATGGGGCGGCTCGTGGCGGGCGGGACGCTGCGCGACGCCGACGCCGTCCCGCTCCAGGCGCTCGGCCTGCTGGACGCCGAGGCGCTGCGCACCCCGGTCGGGCGGATGTCGCAGGGGCAGCGGCGGCGCCTCGACCTGGCCCTCGCGCTGGCCGCGCGGCCGGGTCTGCTGCTGTTCGACGAGCCGACCAACCATCTGTCGGCGGCGCTGGTCGACGAGTTGACCGACGCCGTCCGGGGGACGAGCGCGGCCGTCGTCGTCGCCACGCACGACCGCCGGCTCCTGCGGGACCTCGCGGACTGGCCGCGCCTGGAGATCGCCGAACGCCGGGCATGACATGACGAAGGCCGGGCCGCGACGGTGCATACCGTCGCGGCCCGGCCGTGGGTGGGGTGGGTATCAGGCCGGCGCGGGCTCCGGCGCGGGCTCGGTGGCCTTGGCGGGCTCGGCGGGCACCCGGTGCAGGCCCTTGCGGTCGTACAGGCGGGTCACGCCGAAGCCGAAGAGCAGGGAGACGACCAGGGCGACGCCCATGGAGATCCAGGCCCGGGTCAGTCCGGCGTCGCCCTGGGCGCCGAAGTACAGGATGGCGCGCAGGCCCCCGGTGAGCTGGCGCAGCGGCTCGAACTCGGCGAGCGCGCGGAAGAACCCGGGCAGCGCCTCCAGCGGCACCGTGGCGCCGGAGGACGGGACGGCCATGGCGACGAAGACGATGGTCGAGAGCAGCATGCCGGGGGTGCCGAAGACGGCGAGCAGCGCCAGGGCGCTGAGGCCGACGACGGCGATGGTGCCCACGGAGTAGAGCCAGAGCAGGCCGAGGTGGTCCGCGTCCATGCCGAGGACGCCGACCGTGGCGAGCTCCACGAGGGAGCCCATGACCACGGAGAGGCCCAGCATCAGGGCCGAGTTGATGGCCAGGGTGCGCACGCGGCTGGTGCGGCGCAGGGGGTTGCGCTGGCGGAACGGGCCGAAGTCGGAGTGCAGATAGCCGAGCGCCGTGTCGACCTGGGAGTGGATCACGTTGGCGGCGAGCATGCCGGAGACCAGCAGGACCAGGGCGTAGTAGAAGGCGCTCAGGCCCATGGCGCTGTGCGTCTCCAGCGGGTGGCCGTCGGCGACCTGGACGGTCACGGGGTCGGTGAGCATCAGCCGGGCGGCGGGGGCGAGCGGCGCCTTCTGCTCGCTCGCGCGGCTAAGGAGCTCCTTGCCGAGCTGCGCGGACGCGGCGTGGGCGGCCTTCTGCGTGGCCTGGCTCGCCATGGAGGAGCCGAAGCTTCCGGCCGCCTGGTTGGTCAGGACGGTCAGGGTCGGCGCGGCGGGGTCCTTCTGCTGCGCGCTGCTGAGCCCGCCGACCGTGGCGGTGAAGTCCTTGGGCACGACGAGCGCGCCGTAGACCTTGCCCTGACCGAGGCGCTTGTCGGCCTCGGCCTGGCTGAGGACCTGCCAGTCGATGCTGTCGTTGTCCGCGGCGGCCTTCTTGATGCCGGAGACGACCTGGTCGCCGATGTTGAGGTGCTGCTTGCCCGTGCCCGCGCCGCGGTCGTTGTTGACCAGCGCGACGGGCAGGTCGCGCAGGTTGCCCTTGGGGTTCACGTTGCCGCCCACATAGAGCAGGGCGAACAAGGTGGAGACCACCGCGACGATGATGCCCGTGCCGATCCACAGCCGGGGGCTGCGGAGCGCGGACGAGGGCTGAGGGGAAGGCATGGACGCTCCAGTGCACTGACGCTACGTAACTAGATACTTGAGGTATCCAGCTCTAGATAGTGACAGTATCGAGTTGGTGGTGTCCAATTGCCGTGAGGGGCTGCCGGGACGCGTCCCCCGTCGTCGAGGAAGCCGCGTGAAAATCTCCGAGCTCAGCCAGAGGACCGGCGTACCGGTCGCCAGCATCAAGTACTTCCGGCGCCAGGGGCTGCTGCCCGCGGGCCGTGCGACGGCCGCGACGCTGGCCGAGTACGGCGAGGAGCACGTCCAGCGGCTGCGCCTGATCAAGGCGCTCACCACGCTCGGCGGCCTGTCCATCGCCGCCACCGGCGACGTCCTCGCGGCGGTCGACCGGGCCGACAGCACCGACGGCACGCTCAAGGCGATCAGCTACGCCCTCCCGGTGCCCGTCGCGCAGGCCCCGGCCGGGGACGAGGAGCGGGAGGCGGCGGCCGAGGCCGCCGCGGAGGCGGACGCCGCGGAGCTGATCGCCGCCATGGACTGGCAGGTCCCCGACGACTCCCCGCACGTCCAGGGGCTGACGACGGTCCTGCGGGAGCTCAGACGCCTCGACGCCAACTACCGCCTGGACCGGCTCGCCGCCTATGGGGAGCTGGCCCGGTCGATCGCCCGCCTCGACCTCGAACGCGCGGCGGACTTCGACGACTCGCCCGCCCTCGCCGAGCAGGCCGTGGTCGTCCTCGCCCTCTCCGGTCCCGTACTCGAACTCCTGCGGCGCCTGGCCCAGGAGGACCAGGTGCGCCGCCGGATGGAGGCGGCGGGGGGCTCCGGCGACGCGTGACCGCCCGGAGCTCCGGCGGCGAGTGACCGCCCGGGTGGAGCTGGTCGCTCCGCCCGAAACGCGGTGGAGCGCCTCCGTCCCCGCTGGTTAGGGTCGCCGGATGAGTACTCGTACCTTTCGCATCACCGTGCGTGGTGTCTTCGACGGACTGACGCCCGGCCAGCGGGCCGAGCTGCTGGCCCGGGCCGCGGAGCACGACGTGCTGCGCGCCGCCTTCACGCCCGAGGGGCACCTCAGCTACGACATCGCCGCCCGGCCCGCCTTCACCTTCCGCTTCCAGGCCGAGGGGGAGGAAGAGGAAGACATCCTGGAGGCGGCGGACCAGGCCGAGGCGGCCGCGAAGGTGTGGCTCGCGCGGCGCGGCTACGGCTACAAGAACCTCCGGTCCCAGGCCGAGGACCTCTCTCAGGCACCGCTCGGCAAGCGGCAGCGCCGGGCCGCCGCCCAGAAGCGCACCTGACCCGGCTCCGATCCTTGACTGCTCAAGCTTTGCCTTAAGCTTGAGCAGTCAAGGAGGAAGCAATGACTGATGCCCTCGACGCGTCGCTGCGTCTCGTACGGGCCCAGACCGCCCTGGTGAAGCGGTTCGACGCGGCCCTGGGCGGCCTGCACGGCGTGAGCCTGGCCGACTTCACCCTGCTCCTGCGCCTGGGGCAGGCGCCCGGCGACCGCATGCGCCGGGTGGACCTGGCCGAGGCGCTCGGCCTGACCGCGTCCGGAGTGACCCGGGGCCTCGCCCCGCTGGAGCGCATCGGCCTCGTCACCCGCGAGGCGAACGCCCGCGACGCCCGGGTGGCGTACGCCGCGCTGACCGACACGGGCCGCGAACGCCTGGCGGAGATGCTCGCCACGGCCGAGCGGGTCGCCGCCGACGTCTTCGCCCCGCCCGCGTGGGCGACGGAGGACGTCGCCTCCCTGTCCGCCGCGCTGACCCGCCTCGGCGGCACCGGCCTCGACGGACGGGGCGCCGTCCCGACCGCGTGACCTGGGGGACCTGGGTGCGGCCTTCACTCGGGGCGGCACCGAGAGGGAGCGCGCGCGGAGTCCTCGCCGGAGCCGGGCCGCTCGTCGGTGACGGCGCGCGTGCGTGTCCGGCCGCCGTCGCGCCGCCCCGCGCGTGCGGGCCTGCCGAGGACGACGCCCACCAGCACCAGGGCCAGCCCGCCCAGTTGCCGCGCGGTCAGGACCTCCGCGGCGACCGCCGTGCCGAGCAGCACGCCCGTGAAGGGGTTGAGCAGTCCGATCAGGCCCACCGTCCCCGCGGGCAGATGGCGCAGCCCCGTGAACCAGGCGACGAAGGCCAGGGCCGTGGCGATCAGGCCGACGTAGGCGAACGCGAGGACCTCCGAAAGGGAGAGCGCGGCGGGCGGGCCCTCCGCGACGGCGGCCGCCGGGAGCAGGAAGAGGCCTCCGGCGGTGAGCTGCCAGGCGGTCGAGGCGAGCACGTCGGCGTCGGCGCTCCAGCGCTTGGCCAGGACATAGCCGAAGGACGACATCAGCATGGCGGCGGCCGAGGTGAGGACGCCCGGCACGCTCACCCCTTCCACCCCCGTGAGCAGCATGAGGCAGACCCCGGCGAGGCCGACGGCCGCGCCCGACAGATGGGTGGCGCTGGGGCGCTCGGACACCAGGAGCCAGGCGATCAGCATCATCGTCAGCGGGGACACCGCCATGACCGTGGCGGCGACGCTCGTCGGCAGCAGCTGCGAGGCGACGTAGACGAGGACGAAGAACACGCTCACGTTGAGCAGGCCGAGCACGGCGGAGCGCCACCACCACGCGCCGCGCGGCCGCTGCCCGCGCACGGCGAGGAGCAGGAGGCCCGCGGGCAGCGCGCGCAGCGCGGCCCCCGAGAGCGGGCGGTCCGCGGGGAGGTACTCGTGCGTGACGAAGTAGTTCGTGCCCCAGGCCACCGGAGCGACCGCGGTCAGTGCCACCCATCGCGCATTGGCTTCCATGGAAGCCAATATAGCTTCCTGGGAAGCTAGTATGTGCGGATGGACGACGTGCGCAGGGAAGACCAGCAGCCACGGGACCGCGTGGCCCGCATCCAGGCCGACTGGCGCCGCGAGCGCCCCGATGTCGACGTCACCCCGCAGGGGGTGATCGGCCGGCTGCACCGCCTGGCCGACCGGCTCACCGAGCAGCTCTGCCTCGTCTATGGGCAGTACGGTCTCGGCGAGGGCGAGTTCGACGTGCTGTGCGCGCTGCGCCGGGCCGGAGCGCCCTACGAGCGGGCGCCCGGCGAACTGGCCGCGCACACCATGGTCACCACCGGGGCGATGACGAAGCGGATCGACCGCCTTGAGCGGGCCGGACTCGTCACCCGGCGCCGCTCCGGCGACGACCAGCGCGGCCGCATCGTCGCGCTCACCGGTCCCGGACGCGAACTGATCGACGAGGCGTTCACCGACCACATGCGCAACGAACGCCAGTTGGTGGGCCTCCTGACCCCCGAGGAAGCGGCGTCGCTCGAAGCACTGCTCACGACCTGGCTCTCCCGCATGGAACCGCCGCACACGCGTGACGGTGGGTGAGGGAATGCGGCCGGCCCCGGCGGTGCCTGGGCGGGCCCCGCTGCGGGCGCGCCGGACCGGCCGACGGGGCGGGCGAGGCGCAGGGGCGGTCTGCTGAGGCCGGGCGGAGGGCGTGGCCGGTGAGGCGGGCGCGGTCGTGAGCGCGTGGGCGCCGCCCGTGCCGAGGAGGCGACCGCCGCCCGAACGTGCATGACCTTCCCGACCTTCGGGCACCGCGTGCTGCACCGGGCGGCCGGGGTGCGTGCCCTCCGGGGCGCTTCGGCCTCACGCCTGTGACCTGCGGAAACGCGGTGCCGGTGAAGGTCGGGTCCGGCTTCATCGCGTGGACGGTTGCCATCGGCCCACCGTTCACCTGGACCGCGCGGCCCGGGTGAACGGCCCGGTGGCGGGCCCGGTCGTGACGGTGGCTCCGGCGAGGCGCCCGCGCCCCTGCCGCCCGTCGCCGGGCAGCGCGGAGAGTGTGAGGTGGGCCACGGAGGGTGGGTGTGGAGGCCCGAAACGGGCGGGAAACGGAGCCCGATGGTGGCCGAACGGGCAGGGGTGTCGTGCGGTGGCGCGGCCCTCGGGAGCCGAGCAGGGCGGTGCGCATATGCCAGAGTCATCTATCGCGGTCGCAAAATTACGCAGAGTAACACCAGGTGGAGTGGGTGCTGATGATTCGCTGCCGCATATTTGTCAGCGCGTAAACGACTTCCGGTGCCACCCCCGAAGGGTGGCGGGGGAGTGTTGTTTTCGCTCGCCACAGCCACAAAAAGAGAGGCTGGTGCGGGCAGCGCCCGCGGGGATATGGTTGGTTCCAGCACGAGAGTTCGGATAACGTAATCCTCTGACCTCGCACGATCCGGCTGCGGATCCCATTGGACTTCCCGGTGGATCGCCTTGCCGGAACATCTCTCTTAAGGCCGGTGCTCACACAGGGGCATGCGAAAAAGACGCCCGAGCCCGGCAGTCGACCGTATAAGTGTTGGCCTTCCCCTATGTGCCGTCCCGGTTGCCCTTGAAGGGCGGGGCGGATTGAGCGCGCCTCTATGAAATGCGGCTCCCATATCACCGCCATTCCCCGGCCTGTCTTTGGTCGGGGCTAATGGTGGTTTGCTTGCCGCTCTTTTGCTTGGTGCGCGCTAATCGGGCCAACTTCCCTCTCTTTTTCCTGCCGCTGTGACGCATGGGGCCGCCCGGCCGCCCCGGCCGACCGTCCCGCGGTGGCGCGAAGTGCTCTCCCGGAGGGCGGCGCGGGCCACCGGCCTGCCCCGAGCCCGCCGTGCGCCCCGCGCTCGGCAGCCCCGCGATGGCCCTTGGACGTGCGGGTTCTCGGAGGCGTGAGCGTCGCGGCCCGAGGCGCTCCCCGCGTGGCCGCGCTCCGTCCCGGCCGACAGGGCAACGAGTACCCGGGAACATCACCGCCGCGCAAGCGCCGCGGTCCCGCCCATCGTCCACGCCCCGGGCCAGTAATGATTTAGGGGTTGGCGCGATAATGTGACCTTGCTGGCCTGAATGGGGTGCTGCGCGGTCGACGGGCTCCGAAACACGCCGCTGACGTGGGCTTTCCAGCCATCCGGAACACCAGTCGCTTTCTGCCCGAAAGGGCAAGCCTTGCTGCGCCATGGGGCACGGGAGGGGGTCGCCCATCTCCTCTGCGACCGCTGCGGCCGCGCGCGGATTACGGAAGTCCGCACCGTGAATTCCGCAAGTCCGCGAGGCTACGGCCATTCCCGCCCGGGCGCCGCTCGTAAACGCCTTGTAAGGAGGGTGTAAACGGCGGCGTTCACGCCCCAGGCCGAAAATGTTCGGCGGTTGACATTTTTCGAAGCGCTGGTTTTGACTTGCACTCGTTGTCGCGGAGGATTGGCTGAGAAAGGCTCGATCCAATCCGGGCCGAGCAACCATCAGTTCAGTACTAATGGATGACTCACGGGGGCGAGACCGCCATGTGCGAATCGGTACGAGTGGACACCAGCACTGTCGCCGTCATCGGTGCCGCACCCGCGGCACCGGGGCGGACGCAGCAGGATCCCGGGGTACTGGCCGAGCTGACCGGTGTGCCGTTGCCCGCGGACCGGGCGGCCGAAGCGGAATCGGCGTGGACGGCCTGTGAGGACGCGGGCCTCGGCACCCGCGACCGTACCGACATCGATGTCTTCCTCGCGGCCGACGACGCGGCCGTGACCGAAGCGGGCGCGACCGGCGCGGCCGTGGAGGAGACGGGCGCGGCTGTGGAGGAGACGGGCGCGGAGGACGCGGGCAAGGACGGCGCCAGCGAGTTGGCGCGGATCCTCGGCCTCCCCGCCCCGGCGAACCCCCGCCGCACCGGCCACGCCCCCCTCGCCCGAGCGGTCGCCGCCCTCCTGTCCGGCGCGTGCGACACGGCCCTGGTCGGGGCCGACGGCGCCTTCGTCGTGCTCCGCCGCAGGGACGACGCCCGGACCGCGGCCTTCGCCTACCGGCTCGACGCCGACCAGGCGTGGCCCGACTCGGTCCCCGCCCTCGTCGAGGCCGCCCTGCGCGCGGGCCGCCCCGGGGCAGGGCGCACCGCCCCCGACGGACCCGCCGTCCCGCTCGCCCTGTCGGCGCACAGCCCGGCCGCCCTGCGCGCACGGGCCGCCGATCTGCACGCGCTGCTCACCGCCGAGCCCGACCTGCCCGTCGTCGACCTCGCCTACTCCCTCGCCACGACCCGGCCCGCGCTCGCCCGCCGCGCCGCGCTCACCGGCGGCGACCGCGCACGGCTCACCGACGAGCTGCTCGCCCTCAGCGAGGGCCGCTTAGCCGTGCCGGGCCCCGCGTTAACGGCGTCGGCACTCCCGGCCGCCGACCCCACCGACAGCATCGCCTTCGTCTTCCCCGGGCACGGCCCGCAGTGGCTGGGCATGGCCGACGAACTCCTCGCCACCCACCCGGTGTTCGCCGAGCAGCTGCACGCCTGCGCGGACGCCCTCACGCCGTACGTGGACTGGCCCGTCCTCGACGTCCTGCGCGGCACCACGGACACACCCTCCCTCGACCGGCCGGACGTGGGGCAGCCCGCGCTCTGGGCGATGATGGTGTCCCTGTCCGCGCTGTGGCGGTCCTGGGGCGTGCGGCCCGGCGCCGTCATCGGCTCCAGCGTCGGCGAGATCCCGGCCGCGACGGTCGCGGGCGCGCTGTCCCTGGAGGACGGCGCACGGGCCGTGGCCCTGTTCAGCCAGGCCCAGGTGCACCTCCTCGAACGCGGCGTGATGGTCTCGGTCCTCGCCTCCGCCGACGAGGTGCGCGAGCGCCTCACCTGCTACGAGGGCCTCGACCTGGCCGCCGTGCACGCCCCCGGCTCGGTCCTGGTCTCCGGCGCCGAGGACGCGGCCACCGCCCTCCTCGCCGAACTCGCCGCCGACGGCATCAGGGCCAGGAGCATCGACATCCGCCTCGCGGCCCACGGCCGCCAGGTCGACGCGGTCCTCGACCTGGTGGGCACCGACCTGGCCCCCCTCACCCCCCGCCCGACGGACGTGCCGATCTACACGGCCACCACGGGCGCCCGGGTCGACCCGCTCACGCTCACCGCGGACCACTGGTGCCGCAACCTGCGCGGCACCGCCGACTTCCAGAGCGCCACCCGCGCCGCGCTCGCCGCCGGACACCGGCTGCTCCTGGAGTCGAGCCCCCACCCCGTCCTGACCCGGGCCGTGCAGGAGACCATCGAGGACGCCGCCGTCGAGGCCGCCGTCGTCGGCACGCTGCGCCGGGGCAAGGGCAGCGCCGACCACCTGGCCGCCGCGCTCGCCGCGCTGCACGCGCACGGCGTACACCCCGACTGGGAGGCGGTGTTCGCGGGCCGGGACGCCCGCGCCGTGCCCCTGCCCGCCTACCCCCTGCACACGGTGCCCGAGGCCGCCCCCGCGCCCTCGCTCGCCGACCGGCTCGCGGACGCCCCCGACCGCCCGGAACTCCTGCTCGACCTGGTCCGCACCCAGTTGGCCGCCGTCGTCGGGCCCCTCGGCACCGCCGCCGACGTGGACGCGCCGCTGCTGGAACTCGGCCTCGACTCGGCCGGCGCGGTGACCCTGCGCAACCTGCTCAACGCGGCCACCGGCCTGCACCTGCCCGTCTCCGCGGTCTTCGACCACCCCACGTGCCGCGGCCTCGCCGAGCACATCCGCCAGGTCGTCCTCGGCGCCCCCACCGAGGACGACGAGCCGCTGGCCCTCGCGGCGGTCGAGGACGACGAGCCGATCGCCGTCGTGGCGATGAGCTGCCGCCTCCCCGGCGGCGTACGCAGCCCCGAGGACCTGTGGACGCTGCTGTCGGAGGGCGGCGACGGCCTCACCGCCTTCCCCGCGGACCGTGGCTGGGACCTCGACGGACGCTACGACGAGGACGCCGAACGGGCGGGCGGCTACTACCAGCGCGAGGCCGGATTCCTGCACGAGGCCCCCCAGTTCGACCCGGAGTTCTTCGGCATCTCGCCGCGCGAGGCCCTGGCGATGGACCCCCAGCAGCGGCTGCTCCTGGAGATCTCCTGGGAGGCCCTGGAGCGGGCGGGCATCGACGCGGCCCAGGTCCGGGGCAGCCGGACGGGCGTGTTCGTGGGCGCCATGACGATGGACTACGGCCCCCGCCTGCACGAGGCGCCCGCCGACCTGGAGGGCTACCTCCTCACCGGCAACACCGCGAGCGTCGCGTCCGGCAGGCTCTCCTACACCTTCGGGTTCGCGGGACCGGCCGTCACCGTGGACACGGCGTGCTCGTCGTCGCTGACCGCCCTGCACGTCGCCGTGCAGTCGCTGCGGCGCGGCGAGTGCCCCCTCGCTCTCGCGGGCGGCGTCACGGTCATGCCGTCGCAGGGCATGTTCGTGGAGTTCAGCAGGCAGCGCGCGCTGGCCCCGGACGGCCGGTGCAAGGCGTTCTCGGCGAGCGCGGACGGCTTCGGCCTCGCCGAGGGCGCCACGATGGTGCTCCTGGAGCGGCTCTCCGACGCACGGCGCAACGGCCACCCCGTCCTCGCCCTGATCAAGGGCACCGCCATCAACCAGGACGGCGCGTCCAACGGCCTCACCGCCCCCAGCGGCCCCGCGCAGCGCCGGGTGATCCGGCAGGCGCTCGCCGCCGCGGGCGTGTCCGCCGCCGAGGTCGACGCCGTGGAGGCGCACGGCACCGGCACCCGCCTCGGCGACCCCATCGAGGCGGACGCGCTGCTCGCCACGTACGGCCAGGAGCACCCGGCGGACCGCCCGCTCCTGCTCGGCTCGGTGAAGTCCAACATCGGCCACACCCAGGCGGCCTCCGGCGTCGCGGGCCTGATCAAGATGGTCCTCGCGCTGCGCCACGGCGTACTGCCCAGGAGCCTGCACATCACCGAGCCCACACCGCACGTCGACTGGTCGTCGGGCGCGGTGTCGCTGGTCACCGAGACCACGCCGTGGCCGGAGGTCGCGCGGCCCCGGCGGGCCGCCGTGTCCTCGTTCGGCATCAGCGGCACCAACGCCCACGCCGTCCTCGAGCAGGCGCCCGACGACGTCCCGGCCGCCCCGGAGACTCCGGCCGACCCGCCGTCGGCGTCCACACCGGTGCCCTTCGTGCTCTCCGCGCGCACCGAGGACGCCCTGCGCGCGCACGCCGCCCAACTCGCCGTCGCCGCCGAGGAGTACGCGCCCGTCGACGTGGCGGACACCCTGCTCTCCCGGTCGGTGTTCGAGCACCGGGCCGTCGTCGTCGGGGGCGGCGCCGACGCGCTGGCGGCGGTGGCTCAGGGGGTGGAGTCCGCTCGGGTGGCGGTCGGTGTCGCGCGGCCGGTGGGCAAGGTGGCGTTCGTGTTTCCCGGTCAGGGGTCGCAGTGGCTGGGCATGGGGGCGGAACTGGCGGAGTCCTCGCCGGTGTTCCGTGCTTCGCTCGACGCGTGTGCTCAGGCGTTGGCGCCGTATGTGGACTGGTCGTTGTACGACGTCCTGAACGACGCGGCCGCACTGGAGCGCGTGGACGTCGTGCAGCCCGCGCTGTGGGCCGTGATGGTGTCGCTGGCCGCGCTGTGGCGTTCGTACGGCGTGGAGCCGGACGCGGTCGTCGGGCACAGCCAGGGGGAGATCGCCGCCGCGCACGTGGCGGGCGCGCTGTCCCTCACGGACGCGGCCAAGGTCGTGGCGCTGCGCAGCAAGGCGATCCTGGCGCTCTCCGGGCAGGGCGGCATGGTGTCGCTCGCGGTGCCGGTCGAGGCCGCGCGTGAGCGGATCGCGCGCTGGGACGGCCGGATCTCCGTCGCCGCGGTCAACGGCCCCGGCTCGGTGGTCGTGGCGGGCGACGCGGACGCCCTCGACGAGCTGATGGAGGCGTGCGCCGCCGACGACGTACGGGCCCGCCGGGTCCCGGTCGACTACGCCTCGCACTCGCCGCACGTCGAGCGCATCCAGGAGGAACTGGCAGGGGCGCTGGCCGGGTTGGAGCCCGTGCCCGCGGGGGTGCCGATGCTGTCCACGGTCACGGGGGAGTGGCTGACCGGGACCGAGGTCGGGGCCGAGTACTGGTACCAGAACCTGCGCAACACCGTGCGCTTCGAGGAGGGCACCCGCGGTCTGCTCGACCGGGGCGTGAGTGTGTTCGTGGAGTGCAGCCCACACCCCGTGCTCACCTTCGGCGTGCGCGAGACCCTGGAAGCGGCCGATACCGAGGCGGTCGTGGTGGGCACGCTGCGCCGCACCGACGGTGACCTCGACCGGTTCCTGCTGTCGGCGGCCGAAGCGTACGTGGAGGGCCTGCCCTTCGACTGGCGGGCCGCGGTGCCCGCCGGGCAGCACGTGGACCTGCCGACCTACCCCTTCCAGCGCAGGCGGTTCTGGCTGGAGGAGACCGCTCGTACGACGGCGGGCGACGACCCCGCCGTCGCCGAGTTCTGGTCCGCGGTGGAGCGCGGCGACCTCGCCGCGACCCTCGACGTGCCCGCCGACGCCCCCCTGACCGACGTCCTGCCCAGCCTGGCCGACTGGCGGCGGCGCAGCCAGGAGCGGTCCGCCGCCGACGCGTGGCGCCACCGGATCACCTGGCGCCCCCTCGCCGCCGCCCCCGCGCCCGCCCTCACCGGCACCTGGCTCGTGGTCGGCTCGCGGGCCGAGGCGGAACACCCCTGGCACACGGCGGCCGTCGAGGCGCTGCGCGCCCACGGCGCCGATGTCCTGGAGGTCGACGGCTCGCCCGAGTCGCTGCGCGCCGTGGACGCCGTACCCAGCGGCGTCCTGTCGCTGCTGGCCCTCGACGAACGGCCCGACCCGGCGGCGCCCGTCGTCCCGAGCGGCCTCTCCGGCACGCTGGCGCTCGTACGGGCGCTCGGCGACGCCGGGATCGGCGCGCCGCTGTGGCTGGCCACGACGGGCGCGGTGTCCGTCGGCCGGTCCGACCCGCTGACCCACCCGGCGCAGAGCCAGGTGTGGGGCCTCGGCCTCACCGTCGGCCTCGAACACCCCGACCGCTGGGGCGGACTCGTCGACCTGCCCGTGACCCCCGACGCCCGGACCACGACGCGGCTCGCCGCCGCCCTGGCCGGTCGGGCGGACGAGGACCAGCTGGCGATCCGCGCCTCCGGCGTGTCCGTACGACGCCTCACACCGGCCCCCGCGCCGGCGGCGGCACCCGCCTGGCGGGCCGCGGGCACCGTACTCATCACCGGCGGCACCGGCGCCATCGGCGGCCACGTCGCCCGCTGGCTCGCGGGCAACGGCGCCGAGCACCTCGTGCTGACCAGCCGCCGCGGCGCCGACGCACCCGGCGCACCCGAGCTGGCGGCCGAGCTGACCGCGCTCGGGGTCCGGACCACCGTCGCCGCCTGCGACGCCGCCGACCGCACCGCCCTGGCCGAGCTGTTCGCCCGGCTCGACGCCGACGGCACACCCGTCCGCTCGGTCTTCCACGCGGCGGGCACCGTCCCGTCCCTGCCGCTGGCCGACACCGAGACCTCCGACCTCGCGTACGCCCTCGCGGCGAAGGCCGCGGGCGCGACCCACCTCGACGAGCTGTGCGCCGGGCGCGACCTCGACGCGTTCGTCCTGTTCTCCTCCGGCTCCGCCGTGTGGGGCAGCGGCGAACTGGGCGCGTACGGAGCGGCCAACGCCTTCCTCGACGGACTCGCGCAGCGCCGCCGCGCCGACGGCCTGCCCGCCACCTCGGTCTCCTGGGGCATGTGGGCGGGCGGCGGCATGGTGACCGGCGACCTGGACGACCAGCTGCGCCGCAGGGGCATGCGCCCCATGCGGCCGGAGCTCGCCGTCGGCGCGCTCGCCACCGCCCTCGCGGCGGGCGAGACGACCCTCACGGTCGCGGACGTCGACTGGGCCCGCTTCGCCCCCGGCTTCACCGCGGCCCGCTCGCGCCCGCTCATCGGCGAGATACCCGACGTCGTCGCGCTGGCCGCGCAGGACGCGGCGGAACAGCCCGCCGCCGGAGGGGCCCTCGCCGACCGGCTCGCCGGGCTCACCGAAGCCGAGAGCGACCGGCTCCTGCTCGACCTGGTGCGCGGCCACGCGGCCGCCGTCCTCGGCCACGACGGCGCCGACACCGTCACCCCCGACCGGGCGTTCCGCGAGCTGGGCTTCGACTCCCTCACCGCCATCGAGCTCCGCAAGCGCCTCACCACGGCCACCGGCGTACGGCTGCCCACGACCGTCGTGTTCGACCACCCCACGCCCACGGCCCTCGCCCAGCACCTGCACACCGTGGTGCTCGGCGAGCGGCACACCGCCGCGACGGTCCTGACCGCCGCCCGCGACGCGGACGAGCCGATCGCGGTGGTGGCGATGAGCTGCCGCTTCCCCGGCGGCGTCGGCGGACCCGAGGACCTGTGGGACCTCGTCCTCGCCGGGCGCGACGCCGTCGGGCCCTTCCCGGACGACCGGGGCTGGGACACCGACCGGCTGTACCCGGCCGACGCGGAGGCCCACGGCCGCAGCCGCACCCTGGAGGGCGCCTTCGTCTACGACGCGGGCGGCTTCGACGCAGGCTTCTTCGGCATCGCCCCGCGCGAGGCCCTGGCCATGGACCCCCAGCAGCGGCAGGTGCTCGAACTGGCCTGGGAGGCCTTCGAACGGGCGGGCATCGACCCGTCCTCGGTGCGCGACAGCCTCACCGGCGTGTTCGTCGGCGCCTCACCGCAGAGCTACGCGGGCACCCTGGAGCAGGCGGCCCCCGAGATGGACGGCTACCGGCTGACCGGCGACGCGCTGAGCGTCGTGTCGGGCCGCGTCGCCTACGCCCTCGGCCTGCGCGGGCCCGCCGTCACCGTGGACACCGCGTGCTCGTCGGCGCTGGTCGCCCTGCACCTCGCGGTGCAGTCACTGCGGTCCGGGGAGTGCTCGATGGCCCTGGCGGGCGGCGCCGCCGTCATGGTGACCCCGACGGCCTTCGCCGAGTTCAGCCTCCAGGGCGGCCTCGCCCCCGACGGCCGGTGCAAGCCGTTCGCCGACGCGGCCGACGGCGTCGGCTGGGGCGAGGGCGCGGGCCTGATCCTGCTGGAGCGGCTCTCCGACGCCCGCGCCAACGGCCACGAGGTCCTCGCCGTCGTCCGGGGCTCCGCCACCAACCAGGACGGCGCGTCGAACGGCCTCTCCGCACCCAACGGCCCCGCCCAGCAGCGCGTCATCCGCGCGGCGCTCGCCAACGCGGGCCTGACGACCGCCGACGTGGACGCCGTCGAAGGCCACGGCACGGGCACCCGCCTCGGCGACCCCATCGAGGCCCAGGCGCTCCTCGCCACCTACGGCCAGGACCGCCCCGCGCAGCGCCCGCTGCTGCTCGGCGCCCTGAAGTCGAACATCGGCCACACGCAGGCCGCCTCCGGCATCGCGGGCGTCATCAAGATGGTGCAGGCGCTCCGGCACGGCGTGCTGCCGCGCACCCTGCACCTCGACCGCCCCTCCCAGCACGTCGACTGGACGACCGGCGCCGTGGAACTCCTCGCGGAGCAGCGGCCGTGGCCGGAGTCCGGCAGGCCGAGGCGGGCCGCCGTCTCCGCGTTCGGCGTCAGCGGCACCAACGGCCACGTCATCCTCGAACAGGCCGAACCCGCAGCCCCGGCCCCGGCGGCCGAGCCCGACGGCCGACTCCTTGCCTGGCCGCTGTCCGCCCGCGACACCGCCGCGCTGCGCGAGCAGGCCGTCCGCCTCGCGGCCGCCGTGGACGAGCGGCCCGGCCTGTCGCCGGTGGACGTCGCCGCGACGCTCGCGGCCGGACGGGCCGCGCTCGACCGGCGCGCGGTCGTCCTCGGCACCGACGCGCCCGCGCTCCAGGCCGGTCTGGACGCGCTTGCCGAAGGCGCCGACCACCCGGCGGTGGTACGCGGCGCCCCCGACGGCGGCACGTTCGCCGTGCTCTTCTCCGGCCAGGGGTCCCAGCGCGTCGGCATGGGCCGCGGCCTGTACGAGGCGCACCCCGTGTTCGCCGACGCCCTCGACGAGGTGTTCGCCCACCTCGACCCGCTGCTCGACCTGCCGCTGCGCGACGTGGTGTTCGGCGACGACCAGGCCGTCCTCGACCGCACCGAGTACGCCCAGCCCGCGCTGTTCGCCGTCGAGGTCGCCCTGTACCGGCTGTGGACGTCCTGGGGCCTGCGGCCCGACGCGCTGGCCGGGCACTCCATCGGCGAACTGGCCGCCGCGCACGTCGCGGGCGTGTTCTCGCTGGCCGACGCCTGCGCGATCGTCGCCGCGCGCGGCGCGCTCATGCAGGCGCTGCCCACCGGTGGCGTCATGGTCGCCGTACAGGCCACCGAGGACGAGATCGCCCCGGAGTGCTCCGAGCACGTCGGCATCGCCGCCATCAACGGCCCCAACTCCCTCGTCCTGTCCGGCAGCGACCTCGAAGTGCTCGCCCTCGCCGACCGCCTCAAGGCCCAGGGACGCAAGGTGACGGGCCTGCGGGTCAGCCACGCCTTCCACTCGCCGCTGATGGAGCCGATGCTCGACGCGTTCCGCCGGGTCCTGGAGGGCGTGTCGTTCGCGGCGCCCCAGGTGCCGATCGTGTCCACGCTCACCGGCACGCCCGTCGACGCCGAGGAACTGGCGTCCCCGGACCACTGGGTGCGGCACGTGCGCCGGCCCGTACGGTTCGCCGACGGCATCACGGCGCTCGTCGCGCAGGGCGTGACGACGATGCTGGAGTGCGGGCCCGGCGGCGCCCTCGCCACGATGGGCCAGGACAGCGCCCCCGACACCGTGTTCGTCCCGACGCTGCGCTCCGACAGGCCCGAAGCGGACGCCCTCACCCGCGCCGCCGCGCACCTCCACGCCCGCGGCGCCCGCTTCGACCTGGCCGCCGCCCTCGGCGGCCGCGGCGCCCGCGTCGACCTGCCCACCTACGCGTTCCAGCACGAGCGGTACTGGCTCACCGCGGCCGTGGCGCCCGCGGGCGACGGAGCGACGGCGGCCCTCGGCGTCGCCACGGGCGACCACCCGCTGCTCCGTGCCGCGGTCGCCCTGCCCGACTCCGACGGCGTGGTGTTCACCGGCAGGCTGTCCACGCGGACCCAGCCGTGGCTCGCCGACCACGGCGTCGGTGACCGCGTCCTGTTCCCCGGCACGGGCTTCCTCGACCTCGCCCTGCACGCCGCGGGTCACTGCGGCCTCGACACCGTCGAGGAACTGACCCTGCACGTCCCCCTCGTCCTGCCCCAACGCGGCGGCGTCGCCCTGCGGGTCGCCGTCGGCGCGCAGACCGACGACGGCCGGAGCATCCGGGTGCACGCCCGCGCCGAGGACGCCGACCGGGACGCGCCGTGGACCGAGCACGCCTCCGGCAGGCTCACCACGGGCGACGCCCCGGCCACCGACCTCGCGGCCTGGCCCCCGGAGGGCGCGACGCCCATGGACGTCGACGACGTCTACGACCGCCTCACCGCACTCGGCTACGACTACGGGCCCGTGTTCCGCGCCCTGCGCGCCGCCTGGCGCCTCGGCGGCGACGTGTACGTCGAGGTGGCCCTGGAGGACCCGGCGGGCGGCGAGGGCTTCAGCGTGCACCCCGCCCTGCTCGACGCCGCGCTGCACGCACCCGTCCTGCGCGCCCTGGACGAGACCGGCAGCGGCCCCCGCCTGCCCTTCGGCTTCACGGGCGTACGCCTGCACGCCGTCGGCGCCTCGACGCTGCGGGTGCGCTGGACGCCCACCGGGCAGGACACGATGGCGCTGGCCGTCGCGGACCCGGCGGGCCGGCCGGTGGCGACCGTCGAGTCGCTGGTGATGCGCCCCGCGGACCTCCGCAAGGCCGCGTCCCCGGCCTCGGACGCCCTGCTCGCCCTGGAGTGGGTGCCCGTCGAGGCCTCCGGCGCCAGCCCGGCCGGGCTGGCCGTCCTCGGCACCGACGACCTCGGCGCCTACGCGCCGACCGTGGCCGACTTCGGCGCCCTCGACGGCGTGACCGACCTGCTCGCGCCCTGCCCCCGGCCGTCCGCCGCGGACGCGCTTACGGTGCGGGAAACGGTGGCGTGGGCGCTGGCCCTCGCCCAGGAGTGGCTCGCCGACGAGCGGACCGCCCACACCCGCCTGGTGTTCGTGACCCGCGGCGCCGTCGCCACCACCTCGCCCGACCCCGCGCAGGCCGCCGTGTGGGGCCTGGTGCGCTCGGCGCAGACCGAGAACCCCGGCCGCTTCGCCCTGGTCGACCTCGACGACACCGACGACTCCGCGCTCGCCCTGCCCGCCGCGCTGGCCTCCGACGAGCCCCAGACGGTCGTACGGGCGGGACGCGTCGACGCACCCAGGCTCACCCGTGCCACCACCGACGGCCTGCTCACCCCGCCCGCCGACGGCCCCTGGCGGCTCGGCGCCACGACCGGCGGCTCCCCCGACGACCTCGCCCTGGTGCCGCACCCCGACGCCGCCGCGCCCCTCGCGCCCGGCGAGGTCCGCGTCGCCGTCCGCGCGGCGGGCCTGAACCCCGGTGACGTACGCACCGCCCTCGGTACCGAGGCCGACGCGGCACTCGGCAGCGAGGTCGCGGGCGTGGTGACCGAGGTCGGCACGGACGTCACCGACCTGGCGGTCGGCGACCGCGTGCTCGGCGCCGCCACCCACGCCTTCGGGCCGCTCGCGGTCACCGACCGCAGGCTTCTCGCCCCGATGCCCGCGGCCTTGACCTTCGCACGCGCCGCCGCCCTGCCGCAGACCTTCGTGACCGCCTACCATGCCCTGCACGACCTGGCGGGGCTGCGCCGGGGACAGCCCGTCCTCGTGCCCGCGGCGGCCGGTGACATCGGCACGGCGGCCGTGCAGCTCGCCCGGCACTGGGGCGCGCGGGTGCACACCACCGGCACCGGCGGCCACGCCGCCGACGTCGTGCTCACCCCGCCGACGGCGGCAGCCGAAGCCCCCCTGGATCCGCTGGAGTTCGCCTACGACGGCGCCCGGCCGGACCCCGACCGCTTCCAGGAGATCCTGACCGAGGTCCTCGCCCTCTTCGAGGCGGGAGCCCTGAGCCCCCTGCCCGTCCGCACCTGGGACGTGCGCCGCGCACCCGAGGCGTTCCGCCTGCTCGGCCAGGACCCGGCCGCGGCGAAGGCCGTGCTGACCGTGCCCGCTCCGCTCGACCCGGACCGCCCGGTCCTGGTCACCGGCGGCCTCGGCACGCTCGGCGCCCTCGTGGCCCGGCACCTGGTCACCGACCGGGGCGTCCGCAGGCTCGTCCTCGCGGGACGCAAGGGGCTCGCGACCGACGGCGCGCCCGAGCTGCGGGACGACCTCGCCGCGCTCGGCGCCGAGGTGACCGTGGCGGCGTGCGACGTGGCCGACCGCGCGTCCCTGGCGGCGCTCCTCGCCTCCCTCGACCGGCCGCTCGGCGCGGTCGTGCACGCGGCGGGCGTCGTCGACGACGGCGTACTGGAGTCCCTGACGCCCGAGCGGATCCACCGCGTGTTCGGCCCGAAGGTCGACGGGCTGCTGCACCTGGACGAACTGACCAGGGACGCCGACCTGTCCGCGTTCGTCGTCTTCTCCTCGGCCGCCGGGATCCTCGGCAGCGCGGGCCAGGCGAGCTACGCGGCCGCGAACGCGGCGCTCGACGCCCTCGTGCGCCGCCGCCACGCGCTCGGCCTGCCCGGCGTCTCCCTCGCGTGGGGCATGTGGGCCGCCGCCAGCGGCATGACGGCGGGGCTCGACGGGGGCGACCGGGCCCGGCTCGGCCGCTCCGGCATCCTCGAACTGCCCACCGAGGACGCGCTCGCGCTGCTCGACGCCGGGACGCGGGACGACCGCGCCGAACTGGTGCCGGTCCTCCTCGACACCGCGGCCCTGCGCGGCCGGGCGGCCGACGGCACCCTGCCCCCGATGCTGCGGGGCCTGGTCCGCACTCCCGCGCGCCGCGCCACGACGGCTCCCGCCGCCGCGACCACGGCGTTCGCCGACGTCATCGCGGGCCAGTCCGCGGCGGAGCGCGAGCAGACCGTGCTCGACCTCGTCTGCGCGCAGGTCGCGGCGGTGCTCGGCCACTCCGCGGCCACCCACATCGATCCCGGCCGCGGACTGCAGGACCTCGGCTTCGACTCGCTGACCTCGGTCGAGCTGCGCAACCGGCTCACCACGGCAACCGGCCTGCGACTGCCCTCGACGCTCGTGTTCGACCACCGGTCGGCCGCCGCGATCACCCGGCACGTCCTCACCCTGCTCCCGCGCACCGAGCCCGAGCCGGAGACCGGTGTGCTCGACCAGCTCGACCGCCTGGAGAGCGCGCTGCTCGCCCTCGCCGACGACGGCACCGCCACGAAGGTCGACCTGCGGCTGCGGGCCCTGCTCGCCAAGTGGAGCGACGCGCGGGCCGGTGACGCGGACGACGACGCGGACATCGAGTCCGACGTCTCCACCGCCACCGACGACGAACTCTTCGGCTACCTCGACAACGAACTCGAGACCTCGTGACCAGGTCGGACCGCGTCGATCCCGTCCGCACCGCTGTAAGGAGCACACGCCAGATGGAGAACGAGGACAAGCTCCGCGACTACCTCAAGCGGGCCACCACCGACCTGCGCAGCGCACGCCGGCGCCTGCGCGAGGTCGAGGAGCGCGACAACGAGCCGATCGCCATCATCGGCATGAGCTGCCGCTACCCCGGCGGCGTCGAGTCGCCCGAGGACCTGTGGCGGCTGCTCGCCGACGACGGGGACGCCGTGGTGGAGTTCCCGGCCGACCGCGGCTGGGACGTCGAGGCGCTCTACGACCCCGACCCCGACCACGCGGGCACCTCGATCACCCGGCACGGCGGCTTCCTCCAGGGCGCCACCGGCTTCGACCCGGCGTTCTTCGGGATCAGCCCGCGCGAGGCCCTGGCGATGGACCCGCAGCAGCGCCTCCTCCTCGAAACCTCCTGGGAGGCCTTCGAACGCGCGGGCATCGACCCCGAGCAGGCCAGGGACACCCGGACCGGCGTGTTCGCGGGCGTGATGTACAACGACTACGCGGCGCGGCTCCCGCAGGCACCCGAAGGGTTCGAGGGCTTCCTCGCCAACGGCAGCGCGGGCAGCATCGCCTCCGGCCGCATCGCCTACACCCTCGGCCTCGTCGGGCCCGCGGTGACGGTCGACACGGCGTGCTCGTCGTCCCTCGTGGCCCTGCACCTGGCGATGGTGGCCCTGCGCCGCGAGGAGTGCTCCCTCGCGCTCGCGGGCGGCGCCACGTTCATGTCCACGCCGCGCACGTTCGTCGACTTCAGCCGCCAGCGCGGCCTCGCACAGGACGGCCGGTGCAAGGCGTTCTCCGACAGCGCCGACGGCACAGGATGGGGCGAGGGCGTCGGCATGCTCCTCGTCGAGCGCCTCTCCGACGCCCGCCGCAACGGCCACCCCGTCCTCGCGGTGGTCCGCGGCTCCGCGGTGAACCAGGACGGCGCCTCCCACGGCCTGACGGCCCCCAACGGCCCCTCCCAGCAGGCGGTCATCACCCAGGCCCTGGCGAACGCGCGGCTCACCCCGGAGCAGGTCGACGCGGTCGAGGCCCACGGCACCGGCACCACCCTCGGGGACCCCATCGAAGCCCAGGCCCTCATCGCCACGTACGGCCAGGACCGGCCCGAGGACCGGCCCCTGTGGCTGGGCTCGCTGAAGTCGAACATCGGCCACGCCCAGGCGGCCGCCGGTGTCGGCGGCATCATCAAGATGGTCCTCGCGATGCGGCACGGCGTGCTCCCGCGCACCCTGCACATCGACGAGCCGAGCAGCCACGTCGACTGGTCCGCGGGCACCGTGGCGCTCCTCACCGAGCGGCAGCCGTGGCCGGAGGCCGACGAACCGCGCCGCGCCGGCGTGTCCTCGTTCGGCGTCAGCGGCACGAACGCCCACGTCATCCTGGAGGAGGCACCCGCCGCCGAGCCGGTGCCCCCGGCCGCCGCCGACCTGCCCGCCGCGCCCGTCGTGCCGTGGGCGCTGTCCGGCCGCACCCCCGACGCCCTGCGCGCACAGGCCCGGCGCCTGCTGTCCACCGTGACGGGAGCCGCCGGATTCGACCCGGCGGACGTCGGCTTCTCGCTGGCCACGACCCGGACGGCGTTCGAACACCGCGCCGTGGTGCTGGCCGAGGACCGGACCACCACCACGGACCGGCTGACCGCGCTCGCCGAGGGCCGCGGCGCCCCCGGCCTCGTGCTCGGCGAGGCGGAGCCGCACCGACTGGCCTTCCTGTTCTCGGGTCAGGGTTCGCAGCGGCTCGGCATGGGCCGTGAACTGGCCCAGCGGTTCCCGGTGTTCGCGGAGGCGCTGGATGCCGTGCTGGGTGAGTTCGACGCGTCGGTGCGTGAGGTGCTGTTCGGGGACGACGTCGAGGCGTTGAACCAGACCGGGGTGACCCAGCCCGCGTTGTTCGCGGTCGAGGTGGCGTTGTTCCGTCTTCTGGAGTCGTGGGGTGTACGCGCTGACGTGCTGGCGGGTCACTCCATCGGTGAGCTGGCTGCCGCGTACGTTGCGGGTGTGTGGTCGTTGGCGGATGCGGTGAGGGTGGTGTCGGCGCGTGCGGGGTTGATGCAGGCGCTGCCGTCTGGTGGCGCGATGGTGGCGATCCAGGCGACGGAGGAAGAGGTCGCTGCGGACTTGCCGGAGACCGTGGGCATAGCGGCGGTCAACGGGCCCACGTCGGTGGTGATTTCGGGTGTCGCCGCCGATGCGGAGGCGGTGGGTGAGCGCTGGCGTGCGGCGGGCCGCAAGGTGACCCGGCTCAAGGTCAGTCACGCGTTCCACTCGCCGTTGATGGACCCGATGCTGGATGACTTCCGCCGGGTGCTGGAGAGCGTGTCGTACGCCGCTCCGGAGATCCCCATCGTCTCGACGCTGACCGGTGTGCGGGCCAGTGCTGAGGAGTTGGCGTCGCCGGAGTACTGGGTCCGGCACGTACGGGAGTCCGTACGGTTCCACGGCGCGGTCACGGCGCTGCGGGAGCAGGGCGTGGACGTCTTCCTGGAGGTCGGCCCCGGTGGTGTGCTGTCCGGTCTCGGACAGTCCGCCGCCCCGGAGGCCGCCTTCGTGCCCGCCCTGCGCGGCGACCGCCCCGAACTCGTCGCGCTGACCACCGCCGTGGGCCAGCTGCACGTGCGCGGTGCCGCGGTGAACCTGGCCGCCTGCTTCGACGGCAGCGGCGCCCGGCGGGTGGACCTGCCGACGTACGCGTTCCAGCGTGAGCACTACTGGCTGGACGCCCCGGCCGCCGGCGAGGCAGTCGAGCGGACGTCCCCGGCCGAGGCGAAGTTCTGGGAGGCCGTGGAGGAAGGCGACCCCGCCGATCTCGCCCGGACGCTGGGCGTGTCGTCCGACGACCCGCTGAGCGCGGTCCTTCCCCGCCTCTCCGCCTGGCGCAGCAAGCAGCGGAACCGCTCCACCGCCGACGCCTGGCGGTACCGGATCGACTGGCGGCCGGTCGCCGCCGGACCCCGGCGAATCGACGGCACCTGGCTGGTCGTGGCACCGGCCGGGGAGAGCCGCGCCGAGTGGGTCGGCGACGCGCTGACCCGGAACGGCGCCGCGGCGCACGTCCTGTACGTGGACCCGGCGGCGGCCGACTGGGCGGAGCGGCTCGGTGGCGTGCCCGCCCCCGACGGAGTGGTCTCGCTGCTGGGGCTCGCCGCAGCGGACGGGCCGACCGTGCCCGCGGGTGTCGCGGCCACCATCGGCCTGTTGCGGGCGCTCGGTGACGCGGACGTGCCCGCGCCGCTGTGGTGCGTGACCTCGGGCGCGGTGGCGGCGGCCGACGGCGACGAGGTGACCGGGTTCGCCCAGTCGACGCTGTGGGGCCTGGGCCGGGTGGCCGCGCTGGAGCACCCCGGACGCTGGGGCGGCCTGATCGACCTGCCCGAGGCGCGGGACGAGACGACCGGGGACCTCCTCGCATCGGCCCTCGCAGGGACGACCGGAGAGGACCAGCTCGCCCTGCGCGGCGAGCGGATCCTCGGCCGCAGGCTGCTGCCCGCACCCCTGGGCGACGCTCCCGGCGGCGGCTGGTCGCCGCGCGGCACCGTCCTGGTCACCGGCGGCACCGGTGCCCTGGGCGGCCGCGTGGCGCGCTGGCTGGCGGAGCGCGGAGCCGAGCACCTCGTCCTGGTGAGCCGCCGCGGCGCCGCGGCCGAGGGCGCGGCCGAGCTGGAGGCCGAACTCGTCGGTCTCGGCGCGCGCGTCACCATCGCCGCCTGCGACGCGGCGGACAGGGACGCCGTCGCGGCGCTCCTGGAACGCGTCCCCTCGCTCACCGCCGTCGTCCACACGGCGGGCGTCGAGCGCCCGGCCGCGCTCGCCGACCTCGACCCGGACGACCTCACCGCGTTCGCCGACGTACTGGCGGCCAAGGCCGACAGCGCGAGGATCCTGCACGAACTCCTGGCCGACGAGCCGCTGGACGCGTTCGTGCTGTTCTCGTCCATCGCCGGAGTGTGGGGCAGCGGCGGCCAGGCCGCCTACGGCGCGGCCAACGCCTATCTGGACGCCCTCGCCGCCCACCGCAGGGCGGCGGGCCTGCCCGCCACCGCCGTCGCGTGGGGGCCGTGGGACGGCGGCGGCATGGTCGCGGACTCGGGGCAGGCCGGACACCTCCGGCGCGCGGGACTCGCCGTCATGGCCCCCGACGCGGCCCTCGCCGGTCTCGGAACCGCCCTGGACCACGGCGACGGGCAGATCACCATCGCCGACGTCGACTGGGCCCGGTTCGTGGACACCTTCACGGCACAGCGGCCCAGCCCGCTCCTGCGCGAACTGCCGCAGGCCCGCGCCGAGTTCGACGCGTCCCCCGCGGAGCAGGACGGCACCTCGGCGCTCGCGCGGCGCCTGGCAGGTCTGACCGAGGCCGAGCAGGAGCGGCAGCTGACCGAGCTGGTCCGCTACGAGGCCGCCACCGTGCTCGGGCACGTCTCCGGCGACGCCTTCTCCCCGACGCGTGCCTTCAGGGAGCTGGGCTTCGACTCCCTCACGGCGGTGGAGCTGCGCGCCCGGCTCAGCGAGGCGACCGGTCTCACTCTGCCCGCGTCCGTGGTCTTCGACTATCCGACGGCCGCCGCCCTGGCCGCCCATCTGCGGACCGGACTGTCCGGTGCGGCCCCCGCGGCCGCCGCGCCCCTCGCCGTCTCCGTCTCCGGAGCGACCGACGAGCCGATCGCGATCGTAGCGATGGCCTGCCGGTTCCCCGGCGGCGTGACCAGCCCGGAAGGCCTGTGGGACGCACTCCTGGCGGGCGAGGACGCGGTCACGGAGTTCCCGGCCGACCGCGGCTGGGACCTGGAGGGGCTCTACGCCCCCGACCCGGACACCGCCGGTGTCGGTACGTCGTACTCCCGCAGGGGCGCCTTCCTCGACCGCGTCGCTGACTTCGACGCGGACTTCTTCGGGATCAGTCCGCGTGAGGCCCTGGCGATGGACCCGCAGCAGCGCCTCCTCCTCGAAACCTCCTGGGAGGCCTTCGAGCGCGCGGGCATCGACCCGAACGCACTGCGGGGCAGCCGGTCCGGCGTCTTCGTCGGCACCAACGGCCAGGACTACACGACACTGATGATGGCCGCGCCGGAGACCGTCGAGGGCTACCTGGGCACCGGCAGCGCGGCGAGCGTGATCTCCGGCCGTCTGTCGTACACGTTCGGTTTCGAGGGTCCGGCCGTCACGGTGGACACGGCGTGCTCGTCGTCCCTGGTGGCCCTGCACCTGGCGGTGCAGGCGCTGCGTTCGGGCGAGTGTGAACTCGCGCTCGCGGGTGGTGTGACGGTGATGTCCACGCCCGCCGCGTTCGTGGAGTTCAGCCGCCAGCGCGGGCTTTCGGTGGACGGCCGGTGCAAGGCGTTCTCCGACGACGCGGACGGCACCGGCTGGGGCGAGGGCGTCGGCATGCTCCTGGTCGAGCGCCTGTCGGACGCGCAGCGCAACGGGCACCAGGTCCTCGCCGTCGTTCGTGGTTCTGCGGTGAACCAGGATGGTGCGTCCAATGGTCTGACGGCTCCGAATGGTCCCTCCCAGCAGCGGGTGATTCGTCAGGCGCTGGTGAGTGCGGGTCTGTCGCCCTCGGATGTGGATGCGGTGGAGGCGCACGGTACGGGTACGAAACTGGGTGACCCGATCGAGGCGCAGGCGCTGCTTGCCACCTACGGCCAGGGCAGGCCTGAGGGCCAGCCGCTGCTGCTCGGCTCGATCAAGTCGAACATCGGTCACACGCAGGCCGCGGCCGGTGTGGCGGGCGTGATCAAGATGGTCATGGCGATGCGCCATGGTGTGCTGCCGCGCACGCTGCACGTGGATGAGCCGTCTTCGCACGTGGACTGGTCGGCGGGTGCGGTGGAGTTGTTGACGGGTGAGCGTGCGTGGCCTGTGGTGGGTCGGCCGTGGCGGGCCGGCGTCTCGTCGTTCGGGTTCAGCGGTACGAACGCGCACGCCGTCATCGAGCAGGCCCCCGTCATCGAGCGGGAGGAAGCTCCGGAGCCGCTGCCTGCCGGTGCGGTGGTGCCGTGGGTCCTGTCTGCGCGCTCCGGCGAGGCACTGCGGGAGCAGGCCGCACGGCTGAAGACCTTTGTGGAGAACTCTTCGGACCTGTCGGTGGCGGACGTGGGCCGCGCGCTGGTGTTCTCGCGGGCGGCGCTGGAGCACCGCGCGGTGGTGGTCGGCGCCGACTCGTCCGAGCTGCTTGCTGCCCTGGAGGCTGTGGCTGTGGCTGAGGGGCGGGCCAGCGGGGCGGCGGCCGCCGGCGTGGCCGACGAGTCCGGCCGACTGGCCTTCCTGTTCTCGGGCCAGGGTTCGCAGCGGCTCAGTATGGGGCGCGAGTTGGCTGAGCGGTTCCCGGTGTTCGTGGAGGCGCTGGATCCCGTGCTGGGTGAGTTCGACGCGTCGGTGCGTGAGGTGCTGTTCGGGGATGACGTCGAGGCGTTGAACGAGACGGGGGTGACGCAGCCTGCGTTGTTCGCGGTCGAGGTGGCGCTGTTCCGTCTCCTTGAGTCGTGGGGGGTGCACCCCGACTTCCTGGCGGGTCACTCGATCGGCGAGCTGGCTGCCGCGCACGTCGCGGGTGTGTGGTCGCTCGTGGACGCGGTGAAGGTGGTGTCGGCGCGTGCGGGGTTGATGCAGGCGCTGCCGTCGGGCGGCGCGATGGTGGCGATCCAGGCGACGGAGGAAGAGGTCGCTGCGGACCTGCCGGAGACGGTGGACATCGCGGCGGTGAACGGCCCGTCGGCGGTGGTGATTTCGGGCGCCGACGCTGATGTTGAGGTAGTGGCGGGGCGGTGGCGTGCGGCGGGGCGGAAGGTGACTCGGCTGCGGGTGAGCCATGCGTTCCACTCGCCGCTGATGGACCCGATGCTGGACGGCTTCCGACAGGTGCTGGAGGCGGTGTCGTTCGGCGAGCCCGAGATTCCGATCGTGTCGACGCTGACCGGTGTGCGGGCGAGTGCCGAGGAGTTGGCGTCGCCGGAGTACTGGGTGCGCCACGTACGCGAGTCGGTGCGGTTCGCCGATGCCGTGAGTGCGCTGGTGGGCGAGGGTGTGGGCACGTTCGTCGAGGTCGGTCCGGGTGGAACGCTGTCCGCGCTCGGTGGCGGCAGCGCGCCCGACGCGGTGTTCCTGCCCGCGCTGCGGAGCGACCGGCCGGAGGAGGTCGCCCTCGTCACCACGGTCGGTGCGCTGCACGCGTGGGGCGTGGCGATCGACTGGAGCGCCTACTTCGCGGGCAGCGGGGCGCCGCTGGTGGACCTGCCGACATACGCGTTCCAGCGGGAGCGCTTCTGGCTGGACGTGGTGTCGTCGGTGGGGGATGTGTCGGCGGCCGGGCTGGGTGCTGCGGAGCATCCGCTGCTGGGCGCGAGTGTGACGCTGGCCGGTACGGATGGTGTGTTGCTGACGGGCCGGTTGTCGGTGCAGTCGCATCCGTGGCTGGCTGATCACGAGGTCATGGGGTCGGTGGTGCTGCCGGGCTCGGCCTTCGTGGAGCTGGCGGTGCGCGCGGGGGACCAGGTCGGGTGTGACCTGGTGGAGGAGCTGACGCTGGAGGCACCTCTCCTGCTGCCCGAGAGCGGTGCGGTGCGGGTGCAGGTGTCGGTCGGCGCCCAGGACGCCTCGGGCGGGCGTGAGGTGACCTTCTACTCCAGCACCGGCGAGGTGGAGGAGGCGTCTTCCTGGACCCGGCACGCCGTGGGTGTGCTGCGCGAAGGCGGCCGCTCGGCCGGGACCGCCCTGGTCGCATGGCCGCCCGCCGACGCGGAGGCCGTGGATGTCGACGGGTTCTACGACCGCGTGGCCGACCCCGACTTCGCTTATGGGCCGGTGTTCCGGGGGCTGCGGGCCGCGTGGCGCGCGGGCGACGAGGTGTTCGCCGAGGTCGTACTGCCGGAAGACGTGGACACAGGGGGGTTTGGCCTGCATCCGGCGCTCCTCGATGCGGCGCTGCATGCCATTGGGCTGATGGGTGAGGCCGATGGGGCGGGCAGGCTGCCGTTCTCGTGGTCGGGCGTGCGCTTGCACGCTGCCGGGGCGGCTGTGCTGCGGGTGAGGCTGGCGCCCCACGGCGCAGACGGGGTGTCTCTGGTGGTCGCTGATGGGGCGGGTGCTCCCGTCGCCACGGTTGACTCGCTGGTCCTGCGCCCGGTGTCGCTGGACCAGTTCGCCGGGGACGATCGCGGTGACTCGCTCTTCGGTGTCGACTGGGCGCCGGTTGCCCTGCCCGACGGCGATGTTCCGACGGCTCAGTGGTCCGATCTGGAGGCGTTGGCGGGGGCGCGGGACGGGGAGCTGGCGGACTTCGTCGTGCTGTCCTGCCCGGTGGACTCCGCGTCCGATCCGGTGGTGGGTGCGCGTGAGGTCGCGTACTGGGCGCTGAACGCTGTCCAGGCGTGGCTCGCGGATGCGCGGTTCTCAGCGGCGCGCCTGGTGGTTGTGACCAACGGCGCTGTGAGCAGCACTCCCGATGAGGGTGTGCGGGATCTCGCGCAGGCTGCGGTGTGGGGTCTGGTGCGGTCGGCGCAGTCGGAGAACCCCGACCGGATCGTGCTGGCCGACCTGGACGACGAGGCTGCTTCGCTGGAGGCGTTGCCTTCCGTGCTGGCCACGGGGGAGCCGCAGCTCGCGGTGCGTTCCGGCGAAGCCCGAATACCCCGGCTGGCCCGCGTCACGCAGCCCGTTGCGGACGACCCCGGCTTCGGTGAGGGGACGGTCCTGGTCACCGGCGCGACGGGCACGCTGGGCGGCCTGGTCGCCCGCCACCTGGTCGCCGAGCGCGGCGTACGGAGCCTGCTCCTGGTGAGCCGTCGTGGCGCGGCGGCCGAGGGCGCCGAGGACCTGCGGAACGAACTCGCCGCGCAGGGCGCGGAGGTCGTACTCGCCGCCTGCGACGTCGCGGATCGGGACGCGGTGGTGGCCCTGCTGGCCGAGCACCCGGTCTCTGCCGTGGTGCACACAGCGGGCGTGCTGGACGACGCCACGATCGCTTCGCTGACGCCGGAGCGGATCGACGCGGTGTTCCGGCCGAAGGTCGACGCGGCCTGGCACCTGCACGAGCTGACCGCCGAACTGGACCTCTCCGCGTTCGTCCTCTTCTCCTCGGCCTCGGGTGTCTTCGGAACCCCCGGCCAAGGCAACTACGCGGCGGCGAACACCTTCCTGGACGCCCTCGCCGAGCACCGGCGTGCCCAGGGGCTGCCCGCGACCTCCCTGGCCTGGGGCCTGTGGGAGACGGCCGAGGGCATGGCGGGCAGCCTCGATGAGAACGACGTACGCCGCATCACCAGCGGCGGCGCTCTCCCGATCGGCCCGGCGGAGGGCCTGGCGCTGTTCGACGCGGCGGGCTCCACGGGGCGGGCCACGGTCGCGCCGATGCCACTGGACCTGTCGGCCCTGCGCCGCCAGGCCCGTACCCAGCCGGTGCCACACCTCCTGCGCGGTCTCGTACGCGGTACGGCACGCAGGACCGCCGCACCCGAGGCCGCCCGCTCCGCGCTCGCGCAGTCCCTCGCGGGCCTCACCGAAGCCGAGCGCGACAAGGCACTCCTTGACCTGGTGCTCGGCCACGTGGCCGCAGTGCTCGGGCACAGCTCCGCCCAGTCGATCGCGCCCGAACGCGCTTTCAAGGAGCTCGGCTTCGACTCGCTCAGCTCCGTCGAGCTGCGAAACCACCTCAATGCGGCCACCGAGTTGGCCCTGCCCTCCACACTGGTCTTCGACTTCCCGACGCCTGCCGCCCTCGCGGCACACCTGCGTGCCGAGCTGCTGGGCGGGGCCCTCGACGTCACGGCCGGCGGACCCGTCGTGGCCGCGACCGACGACCCGATCGCGATCGTCGCGATGAGCTGCCGTTTCCCCGGTGGGGTCGAGTCGCCTGAGGACCTGTGGCGCCTGGTGACCGAGGGCGGCGACGCCGTGTCGGAGTTCCCGACCGACCGTGGCTGGGACGTGGAGGCGCTCTACGACCCGGATCCGGACGCGGTGGGGACCACGTACCTGCGATCGGGCGCCTTCCTGTCGGACGTCTCCGGGTTCGACGCGGGCTTCTTCGGGATCTCGCCGCGCGAGGCCCTCGCCATGGACCCGCAGCAGCGCCTCCTCCTCGAAACCTCCTGGGAACTCCTGGAGCGGGCCGGGGTCGACTCGGCGTCGCTGCGCGGCGAGCGCGTCGGCGTCTTCGTGGGCTCGAACGCGCAGGACTACGGGCTCGTGGTGGGCGGCGCCGCCGAGGACGTGGGCGGTTACATGGCGACCGGCAACGCGGCCAGCGTGGCCTCGGGCCGCCTGTCGTACACGTTCGGTTTCGAGGGTCCGGCCGTCACGGTGGACACGGCGTGCTCGTCGTCCCTGGTCGCGCTGCACCTGGCGGTGCAGGCGCTGCGTTCGGGCGAGTGTGAACTCGCGCTCGCGGGTGGTGTGACGGTGATGTCGACACCCGGTGCCTTCATCGAGTTCAGCCGCCAGCGGGGCCTTGCTCCCGACGGCCGGTGCAAGGCGTTCTCCGACAGCGCCGACGGCACCAGCTGGGGCGAAGGCGTCGGCATGCTCCTGGTCGAACGACTGTCGGACGCGCAGCGCAACGGCCACCAGATCCTCGCCGTCGTCCGCGGTTCTGCGGTGAACCAGGATGGTGCGTCCAATGGTCTGACGGCTCCGAATGGTCCCTCCCAGCAGCGGGTGATTCGTCAGGCCCTGGCGAGTGCGGGTCTGTCGCCCTCGGATGTGGATGCGGTGGAGGCCCACGGCACGGGCACGAAACTGGGTGACCCGATCGAGGCGCAGGCGCTGCTTGCCACCTACGGCCAGGGCAGGCCTGAGGGCCAGCCGCTGCTGCTTGGTTCGATCAAGTCGAACATCGGTCACACGCAGGCCGCGGCCGGTGTGGCGGGCGTGATCAAGATGGTCATGGCGATGCGCCATGGTGTGCTGCCGCGCACGCTGCACGTGGACGAGCCGTCCTCGCAGGTGGACTGGTCGGCGGGTGCGGTGGAACTGCTCACGGGTGAGCGTGCGTGGCCTGAGGTGGGTCGGCCGTGGCGGGCTGGTGTCTCGTCGTTCGGGTTCAGCGGTACGAACGCGCACACCGTCATCGAGCAGGCCCCGGTGCAGGCCTCTGAGCAGGAACCGGCAACGGAACCTGCGTACGAGGGCCTTGTTCCGTGGGTGCTGTCGGCGGGCGACGTGGCCGCGCTGCGCGGCCAGGCCCAGCGGCTGTTGTCCGTGGTGGACGAGCACGCGCCCGTTGACGTCGGCTACTCGCTCGCGACGTCACGGTCGGCTCTGGAGCGCCGCGCGGTGGTGGTCGGCGCCGACCGGTCCGAGCTGGTTGCCGCTCTGACGGCTGTGGCCGAGGGCCAGGCCAGCGGCGCTGTGGTCACGGGTGCGGGGGATGCGTCCGGCCGGGTGGGCTTCTTGTTCTCGGGTCAGGGCTCGCAGCGGCTCGGCATGGGGCGCGAGTTGGCTGAGCGGTTCCCGGTGTTCGCGGAGGCGCTGGATGCCGTGCTGGGTGAGTTCGACGCGTCGGTGCGTGAGGTGCTGTTCGGGGACGACGTCGAGGCGTTGAACCAGACGGGGGTGACCCAGCCCGCGTTGTTCGCGGTCGAGGTGGCGCTGTTCCGTCTCCTTGAGGCGTGGGGCATCCGTGCCGATGCGCTGGCCGGTCACTCCATCGGTGAACTTGCCGCCGCGCACGTCGCGGGTGTGTGGTCGCTCGCGGACGCGGTGAAGGTGGTGTCGGCGCGTGCGGGGTTGATGCAGGCGCTGCCGTCGGGTGGCGCGATGGTGGCGATCCAGGCGACGGAGGCCGAGATCACGGAGGACCTGCCGGAGACCGTGGGCATAGCGGCGGTCAACGGGCCCACCTCGGTGGTGATTTCGGGTGTCGCTGCTGACGCGGAGGCGGTGGGTGAGCGTTGGCGTGCGGCGGGCCGTAAGGTGACCCGGCTCAAGGTCAGTCACGCGTTCCACTCGCCGCTGATGGACCCGATGCTGGACGAGTTCCGTACGGTCCTGGAAGGCGTCTCGTACGGAGCGCCCGCGATCCCGATCGTCTCGACGCTCACGGGTGTGCGGGCGAGTGCCGAGGAGTTGGCGTCGCCGGAGTACTGGGTGCGCCACGTACGCGAGTCCGTACGGTTCGCCGACGCTGTGAGCACGCTCGCGGACGAGGGTGTGGGTACGTTCGTCGAGGTCGGCCCTGGCGGGACGCTGTCGGCGCTCGGTCAGGAGTCCGCGCCGGACGCGGCCTTCGTGCCGGTGCTGCGGAGCGACCGGCCGGAGGAGGCCGCCCTCGTCACCACGGTCGGTGCGCTGCACGCCCGGGGCGTGGCCGTCGACTGGAGCGCCTACTTCACGGGCAGCGGCGCACGGCGCGTGGACCTGCCGACGTACGCCTTCCAGCACCAGCGCTACTGGCTGGATGCCCGGCCCGGCGCGGGCGAGGCCGTCCTCGACGAGGACGAGGCGCGGTTCTGGGCCGCGGTGGACAGCGAGGAGGCGACCGCCCTCGCGTCGTCCCTGGGCATCACCGACGACGGCGCGAGCGACTCGCTGCGCGCCGTACTGCCGCTGCTGTCGTCGTGGCGGCGCCAGAGCCGCGAGAAGTCCGCTGTGGACAAGTGGCGTTACACCGTCGGCTGGAAGGCCCTCGGCCACCCGGCGACCACACCTCCCTCGGGCACGTGGCTGGTCGTGACGCCCCAGGGTGACGAGCGTGCCGACGCGCTCGGCGAGCTCCTCGAAGCCTGTGGCCTGACGCTCGTCACGGTCGCGACCGGTGCGACGGACCGCGCGGAACTGGCCGACGCACTGCGCGCCGCCCTCGCGCGAGGACAGGTACGAGAGGAGATCAGCGGAGTCCTGTCGCTGCTGGCGTTCGACGAGTCGGCGCACCCCGGCCACCCCGCCGTACCGAACGGTGTCGCGGCCACCCTCGCGCTGGCCCAGGCCCTCGGTGACGCGGACGTGTCCGCGCCCCTGTGGTGCGTGACCTCGGGCGCGGTCTCGGCCGTCGCCGACGACACGGTCGCGGGCTTCGGGCAGTCCATGGTGTGGGGCCTCGGCAGGACCGTGGCGCTGGAGCACCCCGGCCGCTGGGGCGGCCTCGTCGACCTGCCGGAGACCGTGGACGACCGGGCGGCCGCACGGCTGTGCGCTCTGCTGGGCGGAGCGGAGGACCAGGTCGCCGTGCGCGAGACCGGAGTGTTCGCGCGCAGGCTCCGGCGGGCCGAACGGGCCGCCGCGGGCTCCGGCTGGACGCCGGGCGGCACGGTCCTGGTGACCGGCGGGCTCGGTCCCCTGGGCGCCCGGGCCGCGCGGTGGCTGGCGGCGAACGGTGCCGAACACGTCGTCCTGGCGAGCCGCCGGGGCGAAACGGCCGAAGGCGCCGCGGAGGTGCGGGCCGAACTCGTCGAGCTGGGCGCGCGCGTCACCGTCGCGGCCGTCGACATCGCCGACCGGGACGGGCTCGCCGCCCTGCTCGACGGCCTGGCGGCCGCCGGTGACCCGGTCCGTGCCGTCGTCCACACCGCCGGTGCCAACGACAGCGTTCCCGTCGCGGAGACCGACCTCGCGGGCTTCGCGGACGTGGTCGCCGCCAAGGTGGCGGGCGCCGCGCACCTGCACGAACTCCTCGCCGACACGCCCCTCGACGCATTCCTGTCGTACTCCTCGATCGCCGGTACGTGGGGCAGCGGCGGCCAGGTGGCCTACAGCGCCGCGAACGCCTACCTCGACGCGCTCGCCGAGCACCGCACCGCGCACGGCCTGCCGGGGACCGCGGTGGCCTGGGGCCCCTGGGCCGGAGGCGGCATGGCCGACGGCGAGGCGCAGCGGCAGCTGTCCCGGCGCGGACTCCAGGCGCTGCCGCCCGAGCTCGCGGTGGGCGCCATCGCCGACGCGGTCGGCAGCGGCACGGCGAGCACGGTCGTGGCGAACGTCGACTGGGAGCGGTTCGCCCCCGCGTTCACGATCGGCAGGCCCAGCCCGCTGCTCGACGGCGTGGCCGAGGCGCGCGCCGCGGTCGCGGACCGGACCGCCGGGTCCCAGGAGCAGGACGAGGAGGGCGCTGAGCTGCGCCGCCGCCTCACCGGCCTGGACGCGGCGAAGCAGCGGGAGCTGGTGCGTGCCCTCGTGGTGGCGCAGGCCGCCGCCGTCCTGGGGCACGCCTCGGCCGGCGCGGTCGAACCCGACCGGGCCTTCCGCGAGCTGGGCTTCGACTCGCTGACCGCCATCGAGCTGCGCAACCGGCTGACGGCCGCCTCCGGTCTGGCCCTGCCCGCGACCGTGGTCTTCGACTACCCCAGCCCCGCGGCACTGGCCGAGCACCTCCTGACGGAGGTCGTGGAACCGCAGGGCGGCCCGCACCCGGTGCGGGACACCGTCGTGACGGGCAAGACCGACGAGCCGATCGCGATCGTGTCGATGGCCTGCCGGTTCCCCGGCGGCGTGACCAGCCCGGAGGAACTGTGGGACGTACTCCTCGCGGGCGGGGACGCGGTGACGGAGTTCCCGGCCGACCGGGGCTGGGACCTGGAGGCGCTCTACGACCCCGACCCCGAGGGCGTCGGCACGACGTACTCGCGCAGGGGTGCCTTCCTCGACCGCGTGGCGGAGTTCGACGCGGGCTTCTTCGGGATCAGTCCGCGTGAGGCCCTGGCGATGGACCCGCAGCAGCGCCTCCTCCTCGAAACCTCCTGGGAGGTGATCGAGCGGGCGGGCATCGACCCGAACACCATCCGCGGCGAGCGCGTGGGCGTTTTCGTCGGCTCGAACGTCCAGGACTACGGAATGGTCCTCGACGGGGCCGCCGAGGACGTGGGCGGACACGTGGCGACGGGCAGCGCGGCAAGCGTCATGTCCGGCCGCCTGGCCTACAACTTCGGTTTCGAGGGTCCGGCCGTCACGGTGGACACGGCGTGCTCGTCGTCCCTGGTGGCCCTGCACCTGGCGGTGCAGGCGCTGCGGTCGGGCGAGTGCGAGTTGGCACTCGCGGGCGGTGTGACGGTGATGTCGACGCCGGGTGCCTTCATCGAGTTCAGCCGTCAGCGGGGGCTTTCGGTGGATGGCCGGTGCAAGGCGTTCTCCGATGGTGCGGATGGCACTGGCTGGGGTGAGGGCGTCGGGATGCTGGTGGTGGAGCGCCTGTCGGATGCCCGGCGCAATGGGCATGAGGTTTTGGCGGTCGTTCGTGGTTCGGCGGTGAACCAGGATGGTGCGTCCAATGGTCTGACGGCTCCGAATGGTCCCTCTCAGCAGCGGGTGATTCGTCAGGCGCTGGCGAGTGCGGGTCTGAACCCGTCCGACGTGGACGCGGTGGAGGCGCACGGCACGGGGACGAAGTTGGGTGACCCGATCGAGGCGCAGGCGCTGCTTGCGACGTACGGCCAGGATCGTCCTGCTGACCGGCCGTTGTGGTTGGGGTCGGTGAAGTCGAACATCGGTCACACGCAGGCCGCCGCTGGTGTGGCGGGTGTGATCAAGATGGTGCTGGCGATGCGCCATGGTGTGCTGCCGCGCACGCTGCACGTGGATGAGCCGTCTTCGCACGTGGACTGGTCGGCGGGTGCGGTGGAGTTGTTGACGGGTGAGCGTGCGTGGCCTGTGGTGGATCGGCCGTGGCGGGCTGGTGTGTCGTCGTTCGGGTTCAGTGGTACGAACGCGCACGCCGTCATCGAGCAGGCCCCCGAGGTGACGTCCGTCGACGCCGAACCGGTGGAGCACGGTGTCGTGCCGTGGCTGCTGTCGGCCCGCTCCGGCGAGGCACTGCGGGAGCAGGCGAACCGGCTGCGGGAGCGGATCGAGCAGGAGAAGGACGTCTCGGTCGCCGACGTCGCGCACTCGCTGCGCGCCCGGTCCACGTTCGACCACCGGGCCGTCCTGGTGGGCCTGGACCGGGAGGAGTTCCTCTCCGGCCTCAGCGCCCTTGCCGACGGCCGCGAGGCACCGAACGTCGTGACCGGTGTGGCGGGGGACCGCGGTTCCGGTGTGGTGTTCGTGTTCCCCGGCCACGGCTCTCAGTGGGTCGGCATGGCGCTGGAACTGCTCGCGTCCTCACCGGTGTTCCGCGCGCGGATGGAGGAGTGCGCGCGGGCGCTGGAAGAGCACGTCGACTGGTCGCTGCTCGCCGCGATCCGGGACCCCGAGCTGATGGAGCGGCTTGACGTCGTCCAGCCCGCCCTGTTCGCGGTCATGGTGTCCCTCGCCGCCACCTGGCGGTCGTGGGGCGTCGAACCGAGCGCCGTCCTCGGACACTCCCAGGGCGAGATCGCGGCGGCGTGCGTCGCGGGCGCCCTGTCCCTGGAGGACGCGGCGCGCCTCGCCGTCGTGCGGAGCAAGGCGCTGACCGTCCTCGCCGGTCGCGGCGGCATGGTGTCGGTCGCGCTCGGCGTCGACGCCGTACGGGAACTCCTGGAACCCTGGGAGGGGCGGCTCGCCGTGGGCGTCGTCAACGGCCCCGCCTCGGTGGTCGTGTCCGGCGACGCCGACGCCCTCGACGAACTCGTGCAGGCCTGCGCCGACCAGGGCGTGTGGGCGCGGCGGGTCCTGGCGGACTACGCCCCGCACTCCCACCACGTCGAGCGGGTCGAGGCGGAACTCCTCGCGGGCCTCGCGGACGTGGCCCCGCGCTCCGCCGACGTGCCGTACTTCTCCCCGCTCACCGGCGGCTGGCTGGACACCCGGGACATGGACGCCGCGTACTGGTACCGGAGCCTGCGGCGGACGGTGGAGTTCGCGGACTCCGTCTCCGCCCTGGTGGCGGAGGGCTACACGACCTTCGTCGAGGCGAGCCCGCACCCGGTGCTCGCGGCCGGCCTGGGCGAACTGGTCGGCCCCGACGGCGTGGTGGTCGGATCGCTGCGGCGCGGCGACGGCGGCCCGGCCCGCCTGCTGACCTCGGCGAGCGGCCTGTTCGTGCGCGGCAGCCGGGTCGACTGGCCACTGCCCGGCGCGCGAAGCGTCGACCTGCCCACGTACCCGTTCCAGCGCGAGCGGTTCTGGCCCACCGCCTCGCACGCCGGCTCCGGTGACGTGACCTCGGCGGGCCTGGGGCGCGTGGACCACCCCGTCCTCGTGGCCGTCACCGAACTCGCGGACTCCGAAGGCCTCGTCTTCAGCGGCAGGCTGTCCCTGCGCACCCACCCGTGGCTCGCCGACCACCGCGTCCTGGGCACCGCGCTGCTGCCCGGTGCGGCCTACGTGGACCTCGCGCTGCGCGCCGGTGACCACGTCGGCTGCGCGTCCCTGGACGACCTGGTCCTCGAAGCGCCCCTGGTGCTGCCCGAGCGGGACGGCGTCCAGGTGCGGCTGAGCCTCGACGGGCCGGACGCGTCGGGCAGGCGGGCGTTCACCGTGGACTCGCGCGGGGACGGAGGCGGGGACTGGACCCGCCACGCCACCGGAGCCCTCGCGGCCGGGGCGGAGCCCGTCACCGACGACCTCGTCGCCTGGCCGCCGAGCGAGGCCGAACCGGTCGACCTCGACGACCACTACGCCACCGTCGCCGCCGCCTCCGGCGTCGACCACGGTCCTGCCTTCCAGGGCCTGCGCACGGCCTGGCGCAAGGGCGACGAGGTGTTCGCCGAGGTGGCGCTGCCCGACGGCGTCGCCGCCGACGGCTACGGCCTGCACCCGGCCCTCCTCGACGGCGCGCTGCACGCCGTCGGCCTCGGAGTGAGCGCGCACGGCCTGCCGTTCTCGTGGGCCGGAACACGGCTCCTCGCCACCGGCGCGACGACGCTGCGGGTCCGGCTGACGCCGGTCGGCGTGGACGCCGTGGCGGTCCTCGTCGCCGACGGCACCGGCGAGCCGGTCGCCGCCGTCGACGAGCTGAGCCTGCGGCCCCTCTCGGCCGACCAGCTCAACCTCGCCCGGTCCGCCCACCGCGACTCGCTGTTCGAGGTCACGTGGGTCCCCATGCCGGACGCCGCTCCCGAAAGCGGCACCTGGGCCGTGCTCGGCGGCGACACCGCCGGGCCCGCCCACGCGCTCACCGCGGCCGGGGAACCCGTCGACGAGTACGGCGACCTGGCCGAGCTCATCGCCGCGGTCGACACCGGTGCGCCCGTGCCCCGGTGCGTGGCCGTGCGGCCCGGCGAGGGCGCGACGACCCCCCGCGAGGCGACGAGCCTCACCCTCGGCCTGCTCCAGCAGTGGCTCGCGGACGACCGGTTCGGCGAGTCCCGGCTCGTGCTGCTGACCAGCGGCGCGGTCGCGGCCGGACCGGACGAGGACGTCCCGGACCTGGTGCGCGCCCCGGTGTGGGGCCTGGTGCGGGCGGCCCAGTCCGAGCACCCCGGGCGCTTCGTGCTCGTCGACGTCGACGCGCACGAGAGGTCGCTGACCAGGCTGCCCGCAGCCGTGGCGACCGGGGAGCCCCAGATCGCCGTCAGGAACGGCACCGCCACGGTGGCCAGGCTCGCCCGGCTCGCCGTGCCCGCCGACGCGCCCGAGCCGGTGGCGTTCGCCTCCGACGGCGCGGTGCTGATCACCGGTGGTCTCGGCGTGCTCGGCGGCGTGACCGCGCGGCACCTCGTGACCCGCCACGGCGTCCGTGACCTGGTCCTCACCGGCAGGCGCGGCGCGGCCACGCCGGGCGCCGATGAGCTGCGCCGGGAGCTGGAGGAACTCGGCGCGCGGGTCGCGGTCGTGGCGTGCGACGTGAGCGACCGCACCGCGGTCGCCGCCCTCCTCGCCGAGCACCCCGTGAGCGCCGTCGTGCACACCGCGGGCGTACTGGACGACGGCGTGATCGGGTCCCTGACCCCGGAGCACGTCGACACGGTGCTGCGCCCCAAGGCCGACGCCGCGCACCACCTGCACGAGCTGACCCTCGGGACGGACCTCACGGCGTTCGTCCTGTTCTCCGCCGTCGCCGGGGTGTTCGGCGGACCCGGCCAGGGCAACTACGCGGCCGCCAACGCCTACCTCGACGCGCTCGCCCAGCACCGCAGGGCCCAGGGCCTGCCCGCGACCTCGCTGGCCTGGGGCCTGTGGGCCGAGGCCAGCGGCATCACCGGGCACCTCGACGACGCCGACGTCCAGCGGATGGCGAGGGGCGGCATGGTCCCCCTGTCCTCCGAGGACGGCATGGCCCTGTTCGACGCGGCCCGCGCGAGCGGCGCCGCGACCGCGGTGCCCGCCGCGATCGACCTGGCCGCGCTGCGGGCCCACCCCGAGCGGGTGGGGCCGCTGCTGCGCGGTCTGGTGCCCACCCCCGCGCGCCGGGCCGCGCGGTCCGGCTCCGGCTCCGGCACGGTGCCGCTGGCCCAGCGGCTCGCCGGGCTCACCGAGGCGGAGCAGGACCGGGCGCTCGTGCACCTCGTACGCACCCACACCGCGGCCGTGCTCGGCTTCGCGGGACCGGACGCCGTCGAGGCCGACCGGGCGTTCAAGGAACTCGGCTTCGACTCGCTGACCGGAGTGGAGCTGCGCAACCGGCTCGACGCCGAGGTGGACGCGCGACTGCCCGCCACCCTGGTGTTCGACCACCCGAACCCGGCGGCGCTCGCCGCCCACCTGCGGACGGCGGTGCTCGTCGGCGGCGGCACGGCCGCCGCCGGAGTGCTCAGCGAACTCAACAAACTGTCGGTCACCATCTCCAAGCTCGACCCGGACGACGAACTCGCCGGAGACATCCGGCTCCGGCTCCGGTCGCTCCTGTCCACCTGGGACGACAAGGAGCCCGAGGCCGAGGCGGACGATCTGACCTCGGCGACCCTCGACGACGTCTTCGACATCATCGACGAGGAGCTCGGAAAGGCCTGACCAGCCGGTTCTCGGACTGTCAGCAAGATCATCCGGCACGGACCCTCATCAGCACGGGTACGGACACTCACCCAAAGGGGCAGCAAGCACATGTCGACCGACGACAAAGTCCTCGACTACCTGAAGCGCCTGACCGCGGACCTGAGGCAGACCAAGCAACGGCTCCGCGAGGCCGAGGAGAAGGACAGCGAGCCGATCGCGATCGTCGGCATGAGCTGCCGCTTCCCCGGCGGGATCGAGTCGCCGGACGACCTGTGGCGCCTCGTCGAGTCCGGGGCGGACGCGGTGTCCGGGTTCCCGGCCGACCGGGGCTGGGACCTGGAGTCGCTGTACGACGCCGACCCCGACCGCTCGGGCACCACCTACGCACGCGAGGGGGGATTCCTGCACGAGGCGATGCGGTTCGACGCGGGCTTCTTCGGCATCTCCCCGCGCGAGGCCCTCGCCATGGACCCGCAGCAGCGCCTCCTCCTCGAAACCTCCTGGGAGGTCTTCGAGCGGGCGGGCATCGACCCGAACGCGTTACGGGGCAGCCGCTCGGGCGTGTTCGTCGGTACGAACGGCCAGGACTACGCGGCCTTGCTGATGGCCGCACAGGAGACCGTCGAGGGCTACGCCGGAACGGGCATCTCGGCGAGCGTCATCTCCGGCCGCCTGTCGTACACGTTCGGTTTCGAGGGTCCGGCCGTCACGGTGGACACGGCGTGCTCGTCGTCCCTGGTCGCGCTGCACCTGGCGGTGCAGGCGCTGCGTTCGGGTGAGTGTGAACTCGCGCTCGCGGGTGGTGTGACGGTGATGTCGACGCCCGGTGCCTTCATCGAGTTCAGCCGCCAGCGGGGCCTTGCTCCCGACGGCCGGTGCAAGGCGTTCTCCGAGAGCGCCGACGGCACCGGCTGGGGCGAGGGCGTCGGCATGCTCCTGGTCGAACGTCTGTCGGACGCGCAGCGCAACGGCCACCAGGTCCTCGCCGTCGTCCGCGGTTCAGCGGTGAACCAGGACGGCGCGTCCAACGGCCTGACCGCGCCCAACGGCCCCTCCCAGCAGCGCGTCATCCGCCAGGCCCTGGCGAGCGGAGGCCTGACCGCCACCGATGTCGACGCGGTCGAGGCCCACGGCACCGGCACCACCCTCGGCGACCCCATCGAGGCCCAGGCGCTCCTGGCCACCTACGGTCAGGACCGGACCGAACACCCGCTGTGGCTCGGCTCCGTGAAGTCCAACCTCGGTCACACCCAGGCCGCCGCCGGTGTCGCCGGTGTCATCAAGATGGTCATGGCGATGCGGCACGGCGTGCTTCCGCGCACCCTGCACGTGAGTGAGCCGTCCTCGCACGTGGACTGGTCCGCGGGTGCCGTGGAGCTCCTGACGGAGGCCAAGGCGTGGCCGCAGACGGGCCGTCCGCGGCGCGCGGGCGTGTCGTCGTTCGGCGTGAGCGGCACGAACGCGCACACCATCATCGAGCAGGCCCCCGCCATCGAGGAGCCCGCTCCCGATGGGGCGCCCGGTCCGGCGGCCGGCGTGGTGCCGTGGGTGCTCTCGGCCCGGAGCGCCGAGGCGTTGCGGGAGCAGGCCGAGCGGCTCCGCTCGGGTGTGACCGGCCTGAACCCCGTGGACGTCGGTCTCTCCCTCGCCACGACGCGAGCGTCCTTCGACCACCGCGCGGTCGTCATCGCGGACGACCCGGGAACCCGGCTGACCGCTCTGACCGCTCTGGCCGAGGGCACACGGACGGCGGGCGCCATCACGGGCACCGTCGCCACAGGCCTGCTGGCCTTCCTGTTCTCAGGCCAGGGCTCGCAACGCCTGGGCATGGGGCGGGAGTTGGCCGCTCGGTTCCCGGTGTTCGCCGAGACGCTGGACCAGGTGCTCGCGGAGTTCGCACCGCAGGTCCGCGAGGTCCTGTTCGGCGAGGACGCGGACGCGCTGCACGCGACGGGGGTGACGCAGCCCGCGTTGTTCGCGGTCGAGGTGGCGCTGTTCCGTCTCCTTGAGTCGTGGGGGGTGCACCCCGACTTCCTGGCGGGTCACTCGATCGGCGAGCTTGCTGCCGCGCATGTGTCGGGTGTGTGGTCGCTGGCGGACGCGGTGAAGGTGGTGTCGGCGCGTGCGGGGTTGATGCAGGCGCTGCCGTCGGGTGGCGCGATGGTGGCAATTCAGGCGACGGAGGAAGAGGTCGCTGCGGACCTGCCGGAGACGGTGGGCATCGCGGCGGTGAACGGCCCGTCCTCGGTGGTCATTTCGGGTGTCGCCGCTGACGCGGAGGCGGTGGGTGAGCGCTGGCGTGCGGCGGGCCGCAAGGTCACCAAGCTCCGCGTCAGCCATGCGTTCCACTCGCCGCTGATGGACCCGATGCTGGATGACTTCCGCCGGGTCCTGGAGAGCGTGTCGTACGCGGCGCCCGCGATCCCGATCGTGTCGACCCTCACCGGCAGGGTGGCGAGCACCGAGGACCTCGCCTCACCGGAGTACTGGGTTCGGCACGTACGCGAGTCCGTACGGTTCGCCGATGCCGTAGCCACGTTGGTGGACGAGGGTGTGGGTGCGTTCGTCGAGGTCGGCCCCGGCGGGACGCTGTCGGCCCTCGGTCAGGACTCCGCGCCGGAGGCCGGGTTCGTACCGGTGCTGCGGGCCGACCGGGCCGAGGAACCCGCGCTGGTGTCGGCCGTGGCACAGCTGTACACGCGGGGCGTACGACTCGACTGGGAAGCCTTCTTCGCCGGTCGGGGCGGGCGGCGCGTGGACCTGCCGACGTACGCGTTCCAGCGGGAGCGCTTCTGGCTGGACGTGCTGCCGTCGGCGGGGGATGTGTCGGCGGCCGGGCTGGGTGCCGCGGAGCATCCGCTGCTGGGCGCGAGTGTCGCCCTGGCCGGTACGGATGGTGTGCTCCTCACGGGCCGGTTGTCGCTCCAGAGCCACCCCTGGCTGGCCGACCACCAGGTCATGGGGTCGGCGGTCCTGCCGGGCTCGGCCTTTGTGGAGCTGGCGGTGCGCGCGGGGGACCAGGTCGGGTGTGACCTGGTGGAGGAGCTGACGCTGGAGGCACCTCTCCTGCTGCCCGAGAGCGGTGCGGTGCGGGTGCAGGTGTGGGTCGGCGCTCAGGACACCTCGGGCAGGCGCGAGCTCACTCTCCACTCCAGCACGGGCGAGCTGGACGAGGGGCGTTCGTGGACCCGGCATGCCGGGGGCGTGCTGAGGGAGGGCGGGCGCTCCGCTGGGGCTTCCCTGGTCGCGTGGCCGCCTGCCGGGGCGGAGGCCGTGGACCTGGACGGGTTCTACGACCGCATGGCCGACGGAGGTTTCGGCTATGGGCCGGTCTTCCAGGGGCTGCGGGCCGCGTGGCGCACGGGCGACGAGGTGTTCGCCGAGGTCGCACTGCCGGAGGGCGCGAAGACCGAGGGCTACGGTCTGCACCCGGCGCTCCTCGACGCGGCACTGCACGCGGTAGGCGTGGCGGACGGCGACGGTGACACGGCCCGGTCGCCGGTCTCGTGGTCGGGTGTGCGGCTGCACGCGGCGGGGGCGACAGCCCTGCGAGTGCGGTTGGCGCCCGCAGGGCCGGACGCGATGTCGCTGACGGTCGCCGACGGGGCGGGCGCTCCGGTCGCCGAAGTCGAATCGCTGGTACTGGGCCCGGTGCCGGAGACGCTGACGCGGCAGGACCGGGACGCGCTGTTCGGCGTCGACTGGGTGTCGGTCCCCGTGTCTGACGGTGATGCTCCGAGGGTTGAGTGGTCGGAGCTGGAGGCGTTGGCGGGGCCGCGAGATGGCGAGTTGGCGGACTTCGTCGTGCTGTCCTGCCCGGTGGACTCCGCGTCCGATCCGGTGTCGGGTGCGCGTGAGGCGGCGTACTGGGCGCTGAACGCGGTGCAGACGTGGCTCACCGACGAGCGGTTCGCAGCGGCGCGTCTGGTCCTCGTCACCAAGGGGGCTGTCAGCGGCACACCTGATGAGGGCGTGGGGGATCTGGCGCAGGCTGCGGTGTGGGGTCTGGTGCGGTCGGCACAGTCGGAGAATCCGGGCCGGATCGTGCTGGTCGACCTGGACGACAAGGCTGCTTCGCTGGAGGTGTTGCCTTCCGTGCTGGCCACGGGGGAGCCGCAGCTCGCGGTGCGTTCCGGCGAGGCTCGTGCACCTCGCCTGGTCAGGGCGGCGCAGTCGGCGGTGGACGACCCCGGCTTCGGCGCGGGCACGGTTCTGGTCACCGGGGCGACGGGCACGCTGGGCGGCCTGGTGGCCCGCCACCTGGTCGCGGAGCGCGGTGTACGGAGCCTGCTCCTGGTGAGCCGTCGTGGCGCGGCGGCCGAGGGCGCCGAGGACCTGCGGAACGAACTCGCCGCGCAGGGCGCGGAGGTCGTACTCGCCGCCTGCGACATGGCCGACCGGCACGCGGTGGCGGCTCTGCTCGCTGAGCACGAGGTGACCGCCGTGGTGCACACGGCAGGCGTGCTGGACGACGCCACGATCACTTCGCTGACGCCGGAGCGGATCGACGCGGTGTTCCGGCCGAAGGTCGACGCGGCCTGGCACCTGCACGAGCTGACCTCCGGCCTGGACCTCTCCGCGTTCGTCCTCTTCTCCTCCGCGGCCGGGGTGTTCGGCGGCCCCGGTCAGGGCAACTACGCGGCCGCCAACTCCTTCCTGGACGCCCTCGCCGAGCACCGGCGTGCCCAGGGACTGCCCGCGACCTCCCTGGCCTGGGGCCTGTGGGAGACGGCCGACGGCATGGCGGGCAGCGTCGGCGACGCCGACGTGCGACGCATGGCCAGGGGCGGAGTGCTTCCGCTCGGCGTGGCCGACGGCCTGGCGCTGTTCGATGCGGCGGGCTCCACGGGGCGGCCTCTGCTCGCGCCGGTGCCGCTGGACCTGCCGGTGCTGCACCGCCAGGCGCGTACCCAGCCGGTGCCGCACCTCCTGCGCGGTCTCGTACGCGGTACGGCACGCAGGACCGCCGCTCCCGCCGCCGCCCGGTCCGCGCTGGCCCAGTCCCTGGTGGGCCTGAGCGCCGCCGAGCGGGAGAAGACACTCCTCGACCTCGTCAGCGGGCATGTGGCCATGGTGCTCGGGCACAGCTCCGCCCAGTCGATCGCGCCCGAACGCGCCTTCAAGGAGCTCGGCTTCGACTCGCTCAGCTCCGTCGAGCTGCGCAACCGCCTCGGCGCGGCGACGGAGCTCGCGCTGCCCGCCACACTGGTCTTCGACCACCCGACGCCTGCCGCCCTCGCGGCACACCTGGGCGCCGAGCTGCTTGGCGGAGTCGTCGACGTCGTGTCCGGCGGACCGGCGGCGCAGGGCGTGACCGATGAGCCGATCGCGATCGTCGCGATGAGCTGCCGTTTCCCCGGCGGGGTCGAGTCCCCGGAGGACCTGTGGCGCCTGATCGCCGAGGGCGGCGACGCCGTGTCGGAGTTCCCGGCCGACCGGGGCTGGGACCTGGAGGCGCTCTACGACCCCGACCCCGACGGCACGGGCACGTCGTACTCCCGCAGGGGTGCCTTCCTCGACCGCGTGGCGGACTTCGACCCGGCGTTCTTCGGGATCTCACCGCGTGAGGCCCTGGCGATGGACCCCCAGCAGCGACTGCTCCTGGAGACGTCGTGGGAGGCCTTCGAGCGGGCCGGGATCGACCCGAACGCACTGCGGGGCAGTCGCTCGGGCGTGTTCGTCGGTACGAACGGCCAGGACTACGCGGCGTTGTTGATGGCCGCGCGGGAGACCGTCGAGGGGTACGCAGGTACCGGCATCTCGGCGAGCGTGATCTCCGGCCGCCTGGCCTACAACTTCGGTTTCGAGGGTCCGGCCGTCACGGTGGACACGGCGTGCTCGTCGTCCCTGGTGGCCCTGCACCTGGCGGTGCAGGCGCTGCGGTCGGGCGAGTGCGAGTTGGCACTCGCGGGCGGTGTGACGGTGATGTCGACGCCGGGTGCCTTCATCGAGTTCAGCCGTCAGCGGGGGCTTTCGGTGGATGGCCGGTGCAAGGCGTTCTCCGATGGTGCGGATGGCACCGGCTGGGGTGAGGGCGTCGGGATGCTGGTGGTGGAGCGCCTGTCGGATGCTCAGCGCAATGGGCATGAGGTTCTGGCAGTCGTTCGTGGTTCGGCGGTGAACCAGGATGGTGCGTCCAATGGTCTGACGGCTCCGAATGGTCCCTCTCAGCAGCGGGTGATTCGTCAGGCGCTGGCGAGTGCGGGTCTGAACCCGTCCGACGTGGACGCGGTGGAGGCGCACGGCACGGGGACGAAGTTGGGTGACCCGATCGAGGCGCAGGCGCTGCTTGCGACGTACGGCCAGGATCGTCCTGCTGACCGGCCGTTGTGGTTGGGGTCGGTGAAGTCGAACATCGGTCACACGCAGGCCGCCGCTGGTGTGGCGGGTGTGATCAAGATGGTGCTGGCGATGCGCCATGGTGTGCTGCCGCGCACGCTGCACGTGGATGAGCCGTCTTCGCACGTGGACTGGTCGGCGGGTGCGGTGGAGTTGTTGACGGGTGAGCGTGCGTGGCCTGTGGTGGGTCGGCCGTGGCGGGCTGGTGTGTCGTCGTTCGGGTTCAGTGGTACGAACGCGCACGCCGTCATCGAGCAGGCCCCCGTCATCGAGCGGGAGGAGGCCCCGGAGCCGCTGCCCGATGGCGCGATGGTGCCGTGGGTGCTGTCGGCGAAGAGCCCGGTGGCACTGAGGGAGCAGGCGGCACGGCTGAAGTCCTTTGTGGAGGACTCTTCGGACCTGCCGGTGGCGGGCGTGGGCCGCGCGCTGGTGTTCTCGCGCGCCCTGCTGGAGCACCGTGCGGTGGTGGTCGCTGCGGACCGGTCGGAGTTCCTGGCTGCGCTGGAGGCCGTGGCCGAGGGGCGGACGACCGGTGCTGCGGTTGCGGGCGTCGGCGACGAGCCCGGCCGGGTGGGCTTCCTGTTCTCGGGCCAGGGTTCGCAGCGTCTGGGCATGGGCCGCGAACTGGCAAGCCGCTTCCCGGTGTTCGCCGAGGCCCTCGACGAGGTCCTGGCTCTCCTGGCTCCCGAGGTCCGCGAGGTTCTGTTCGGTGAGGACGCGGACGCGTTGAACGAGACGGGGGTGACGCAGCCTGCGTTGTTCGCGGTCGAGGTGGCGTTGTTCCGTCTTCTGGAGTCGTGGGGTGTGTGCCCTGACATGCTGGCGGGTCACTCCATCGGTGAGTTGGCTGCCGCGCATGTGTCGGGTGTGTGGTCGTTGGCGGATGCGGTGAGGGTGGTGTCGGCGCGTGCGGGGTTGATGCAGGCGCTGCCGTCGGGTGGCGCGATGGTGGCAATTCAGGCGACGGAGGAAGAGGTCGCTGCGGACTTGCCGGAGACGGTGGGCATCGCGGCGGTGAACGGCCCGTCCTCGGTGGTCATTTCGGGTGTCGGCGCTGACGCGGAGGCGGTGGGTGAGCGCTGGCGTGCGGCGGGCCGCAAGGTCACCCGGCTCAAGGTCTCTCACGCGTTCCACTCGCCGTTGATGGACCCGATGCTGGACGGCTTCCGACAGGTGCTGGAAGCGGTGTCGTTCGGCGAGCCCGCGATCCCCATCGTCTCGACGCTGACCGGTGTGCGGGCGAGTGCCGAGGAGTTGGCGTCGCCGGAGTACTGGGTGCGGCACGTACGCGAGTCAGTGCGGTTCGCCGATGCCGTGAGCGCACTGGTGGGCGAGGACGTGGGCACCTTCGTCGAGGTCGGCCCCGGCGGGACGCTGTCGGCTCTGGGGCGGGAGTCCGCGCCGGAGGCCGGGTTCGTACCGGTGTTGCGTGGCGATCGTCCTGAGGAGTCCGCGCTGGTGTCGGCGGTGGCGCAGCTGTGCGCTCGGGGCGTACGGGTGGACTGGGAGGTGTTCTTCGCCGGTCGTGGTGGCCGGAGGGTGAACCTGCCGACGTATGCGTTCGAGCGGGAGCGCTTCTGGCTGGACGTGGTGTCGTCGGCGGGGGATGTGTCGGCGGCCGGGCTGGGTGCTGCGGAGCATCCGCTGCTGGGTGCGAGTGTGACGCTGGCTGGTACGGATGGTGTGTTGCTGACGGGCCGGTTGTCGGTGCAGTCGCATCCGTGGCTGGCTGATCACGAGGTCATGGGGTCGGTGGTGCTGCCGGGTTCGGCCTTCGTGGAGCTGGCGGTGCGTGCGGGGGACCAGGTCGGGTGTGACCTGGTGGAGGAGCTGACGCTGGAGGCACCTCTCCTGCTGCCCGAGAGCGGTGCGGTGCGGGTGCAGGTGTGGGTGGGCGCCCAGGATGAGTCGGGCAGGCGCGAGTTGACCCTCTACTCCAGCACCGGCGAGGTGGACGAGGCGCGCGCGTGGACCCGGCATGCCAGCGGCGTGCTGCGTGAGGGTCGGCCTGCCGGTGGGGTCTCCCTGGTCGCGTGGCCGCCCGCCGGGGCGGAGGCCGTGGATCTGGACGGGTTCTACGACCGCATGGCCGACGGAGGTTTCGGCTACGGGCCGGTGTTCCAGGGGCTGCGGGCCGCCTGGCGCGCCGGGGACGAGGTGTTCGCCGAAGTCGCGCTGCCGGAAGAGGGCGTGAAGACGGAGGGCTACGGCCTGCATCCGGCGCTCCTCGACGCGGCGCTGCATGCCATTGGGCTGATGGGTGAGGCCGATGGGGCGGGCAGGCTGCCGTTCTCATGGTCGGGTGTGCGCCTGCACGCTGCCGGGGCGACGGTCCTGCGGGTACGGCTGGCGTCCACCGGGGCGGATGCGGTGTCGCTGGCGGTCGCTGATGGGGCGGGTGTTCCCGTCGCCACGGTCGACTCGCTCGTCCTGCGCCCGGCCGCGCCCGACCAGGCCGTGGGCAACGAGCCGAGCGACGCGCTGTTCGGTGTCGACTGGGCGCCTGTCGCTCTGCCCGACGGAGACGTACCGACGGCTCAGTGGTCCGATCTGGAGGCGTTGGCGGGGGCGCGGGACGGGGAGCTGGCGGACTTCGTCGTGCTGTCCTGCCCGGTGGACTCCGCGTCCGATCCGGTGGTGGGTGCGCGTGAGGTCGCGTACTGGGCGCTGAACGCTGTCCAGGCGTGGCTCGCGGATGCGCGGTTCTCAGCGGCGCGCCTGGTGGTTGTGACCAACGGCGCTGTGAGCAGCACTCCCGATGAGGGTGTGCGGGATCTCGCGCAGGCTGCGGTGTGGGGTCTGGTGCGGTCGGCGCAGTCGGAGAACCCCGACCGGATCGTGCTGGCCGACCTGGACGACGAGGCTGCTTCGCTGGAGGCGTTGCCTTCCGTGCTGGCCACGGGGGAGCCGCAGCTCGCGGTGCGTTCCGGCGAAGCCCGAATACCCCGGCTGGCCCGCGTCACGCAGCCCGTCGTGGACGACCCCGGCTTCGGTGAGGGGACGGTCCTGGTCACCGGGGCGACGGGCACGCTGGGCGGCCTGGTCGCCCGCCACCTGGTCGCCGAGCGCGGCGTGCGAAGCCTGCTCCTGGTGGGCGGCCACGGCACGGCCGCCGAGGACCTGCGGAACGAACTCACCGCGCAGGGCGCCGAAGTCGTGCTCGCCGCCTGCGACATGGCCGACCGGCACGCGGTGGCGGCTCTGCTCGCTGAGCACGAGGTGACCGCCGTGGTGCACACGGCGGGCGTGCTGGACGACGCCACGATCGCTTCGCTGACGCCGGAGCGGATCGACGCGGTGTTCCGGCCGAAGGTCGACGCAGCCTGGCACCTGCACGAGCTGACCTCCGGCCTGGATCTCTCCGCGTTCGTCCTCTTCTCCCCGGCCTCGGGTGTCTTCGGAACCCCCGGCCAGGGCGACCGCGCGGCGGCCAGCACCTTCCTCGACGCGCTCGCCGAGCACCGGCGTGCCCAGGGGCTGCCCGCGACCTCCCTTGCCTGGGGCCCGTGGGCCGCCCAGGACGGTACGGGCGAGAGCCCCGAAGGCACCGACGTACGACCGACGGTCAACGGTGCCCTCCCGATCGGCCCGGCGGAGGGCCTGGCGCTGTTCGACGCGGCGGGCTCCACGGGGCGGGCCACGGTCGCGCCGCTGCCGCTGGACCTGTCGGCCCTGCGCCGCCAGGCGCGTACCCAGCCGGTGCCGCACCTCCTGCGCGGTCTCGTACGCGGTACGGCACGCAGGACCGCCGCACCCGAGGCCGCCCGCTCCGCGCTCGCGCAGTCCCTCGCGGGCCTCACCGAAGCCGAGCGCGACAAGGCACTCCTCGACCTGGTGCTCGGCCACGTGGCCGCCGTGCTGGGCCACAGCTCCGCCCAAGTCATCTCGCCCGAGCGGGCGTTCAAGGAGCTGGGCTTCGACTCGCTGACCGCCGTCGAGTTCCGGGACCGGCTCAACGCGGCCACCGAGCTGCGGCTGCCCGCCACGCTCGTCTTCGACTACCCGACCCCCGACGCGCTCGTGGCGTACATCGGCGCCGAGCTGGCGGGCGCGCCCGTCGCGGCAGCGCCCACCCACGCCGTCGCGCACGTGACGGACGAGCCGATCGCGATCGTCGGCATGAGCTGCCGCTACCCCGGCGGGGTCGACTCGCCCGAGGACCTGTGGCGGCTCGTCCTGGACGGCACCGACGCCATCAGCGAGTTCCCCGGCAACCGCGGCTGGGACCTGGACGCGCTGTACGACCCGGACCCCGACCACCTGGGCACCACGTACACCCGCGAGGGCGGGTTCCTGCACGACGTCGACCAGTTCGACGCGGCGTTCTTCGGGATCTCGCCGCGCGAGGCCCTCGCCATGGACCCCCAGCAGCGACTGCTCCTGGAGACGTCGTGGGAGGCCTTCGAGCGGGCCGGAATCGACCCGAACTCGGTGCGGGGGCGCGACATCGGCGTCTTCGCGGGCACCAGCATCCAGGACTACGTCACGGCGCTGGTGGCGAGCGGGGAGAGCGTCGAGGGATACATCGGCACGGGCAACGCGGCGAGCGTCATGGCCGGCCGGCTGTCCTACACCTTCGGCCTGGAGGGCCCGGCGGTGACGGTGGACACCGCGTGCTCGTCGTCGCTCGTGGCCCTGCACCTGGCCGCGCAGGCGCTGCGCCGGGGGGAGTGCGCGATGGCCCTCGCGGGCGGCGTGGCGGTGATGTCGACGCCGGGCGCGTTCCTGGACTTCAGCCGCCAGCGCGGCCTGTCCGCCGACGGCCGGTGCAAGCCGTTCTCGTCGGACGCGGACGGCACCGGCTGGGGCGAGGGCGTCGGCATGCTCGTCCTGGAGCGGCTCTCCGACGCGCGGCGCAACGGCCACCAGGTACTGGCGGTGGTGCGCGGCTCCGCGGTGAACCAGGACGGCGCGTCCAACGGCCTGACCGCGCCCAACGGCCCCTCGCAGCAGCGCGTGATCCGGCAGGCCCTGGCGGGCGCTGGCCTGACCGCGTCCGACGTGGACGCCATGGAGGCCCACGGCACCGGCACGATGCTGGGCGACCCCATCGAGGCGCAGGCGATCCTCGCCACCTACGGCCAGGACCGGCCCGAGGACCGGCCGCTGTGGCTGGGCTCACTGAAGTCGAACATCGGTCACACCCAGGCCGCGGCCGGTGTCGGCGGCATCATCAAAATGGTCATGGCGATGCGCCACGGCGTCCTGCCGAAGACGCTGCACGTCGCCGAGCCGACCCCGCAGGTCGACTGGTCGACCGGAGACGTGGAGCTCCTCACCGAGGCCCGCCCCTGGCCGGACGCCGCGAGGCCGCGCCGGTTCGGCGTGTCCTCCTTCGGGTTCAGCGGCACCAACGCGCACGCCGTGATCGAGCAGGCGCCCGGCACGGAGGCCGCCGCGCCCGGCACGCCGGCGAGCGGGCCCGCGCCGGACACGTCCGCGCTGCCGGTGCTCCTCTCCGGGCGCGGCGACGACGCGCTGCGGGCGCAGGCCGAGCGGCTGCGCGCCCACCTCGTGGCGCACCCGGAGCTGGACCTGCCCGACGTGGCCACCACGCTCGCGGGGTCCCGGGCCGCCCTCGACCACCGGGCGGTCGTCGTCGGACAGGACCGCGAAGGCCTGCTCACGGCACTCAAGGCGCTCGCCGAGGGGCGGGCCGCGAACGGCCTGGTCTCCGGCGTCGCGGCGGGGCACCGCCTGGCGTTCCTGTTCGCCGGGCAGGGCGCGCAGCGCCTGGGCATGGGGCGCGAACTGTACGGGCGCTTCCCGGTGTTCGCCGACGCGCTCGACGAGGCCCGCCGCCACCTCGACGCGCACTCCGAACAGCCGCTCCTGGACGTGCTGTTCGGCGACGACGCCGACGCGCTGAACGAGACCGGGGTGACGCAGCCCGCGCTGTTCGCGGTCGAAGTGGCGCTGTTCCGCCTCCTGGAGTCCTGGGGGGTGCGCCCCGACCTGCTTGCGGGGCACTCGATCGGTGAGCTGGCCGCCGCCCACGTGGCCGGCGTGTGGTCACTGGCGGACGCCGCCGCGGTGGTGTCGGCCCGGGGCCGCCTGATGCAGGCGCTGCCCGAGGGCGGCGCGATGGTCGCGGTCCAGGCGACGGAGGAGGAGGTCGCTGCGGACCTGCCGGAGACGGTGGGCATCGCGGCGGTCAACGGCCCGTCCTCGGTGGTGATTTCGGGTGTCGCTGCTGACGTGGAGGCGGTGGGTGAGCGCTGGCGCGAGGCGGGCCGCAAGGTGACCCGGCTCAAGGTCAGTCACGCGTTCCACTCGCCGCTCATGGAGCCGATGCTCGACGACTTCCGGTGCGTACTGGAAGGCGTGGACTTCCAGGCGCCGACGATCCCGATCGTGTCCACGCTGACGGGCGGCCAGGCCTCCGCGGCGGAACTGGGATCCGTGGAGTACTGGGTGCGGCACGTACGGGAGTCCGTGCGGTTCGCCGACGCCGTCGGCACGCTGCGGGCACAGGGCGCGGACGTGTTCCTGGAGGTCGGTCCTGGCGGGGTGCTCACCGCCCTCGGCCAGGAGACCGCGGCCGACGCCGTGTTCGTGCCCGCGCTGCGCAGCGACCGGCCCGAGGCGACCGAACTGGTGACGGCGGCAGGCAGGCTGCACGTCCTCGGCACCCCCGTCGACTGGGCCGAACTCACCGCCGGCGGCACGCACGTCGACCTGCCCACCTACGCCTTCCGGCGCCGGCGGTTCTGGCCCGCCCCGGCCGCCGCCCCCTCGGGGGACGTCACCGGTACCGTCGACGCGCGGTTCTGGGCCGCCGTGGCGGACGGAGACCTCGGTGAGCTCGCCGACGAGCTGGCCGTATCCCCCGACGACCCGATCGGGGACGTGCTGCCCCGGCTCTCGTCGTGGCGGCGCGAGCAGGCCGCGAACTCCGCGGTCGACCGGATGCGCTACCGCGTCGCCTGGCGGCCGGTGAGCGAACCCACCGCGGCCCTCACGGGCACCTGGCTCCTGGTCAGCCGGGAAGGCGCCGGTGAGGAACCCGTCGCCGCCGCGCTGAGCAGGCACGGCGCGAAGGTCGTACCGGTCAGGACCGGCGAGGCCGTCGACCGGGACTCCCTCGCGGCCCGGACGGCGACCGGCGAGCCCGTCGCGGGCGTCCTGTCGCTGTTCGCGCTCGACCCCGCGCTGCCCTCCGGCGGCCTCGCCGCGACCCTCGCCCTGGTCCAGGCCCTCGGCGACACCGGCCTCGCCGCACCCCTGTGGTGCGCGACGCGGGGCGGCGCCGCCACCAGTGCCTCCGACACGACCGTCCACCCCGACCAGGCGATGGTGTGGGGCCTCGGCCGGGTCGTCGGCCTGGAACACCCCGAGCGCTGGGGCGGCCTGGTCGACCTGCCCGACACCCTGGACGAGCGCGCCGGGGCCCGCCTCGCGGGCGTCCTGTCCGGCGACACCGGAGAGGACCAGGTCGCGCTGCGCGCGAGCGGAGTGGTGGCCCGGAGGATCGTGCGGGCGCCCGCAGGGCGCGCCAAGGACTGGGCGCCCACCGGCACCGTCCTGATCACCGGCGGCACCGGCGCCCTCGGCGCGCACATCGCCAAGTGGCTGATCGCGCACGGCGCCGAGCACCTGCTCCTCACCAGCAGGCGCGGGCCGAAGGCCGACGGAGCCGAGGAGCTGCGCGCGGAACTGACCGCGCTGGGCGCCCGCGTCACGATCGCCGCGTGCGACGTGGCCGACCGCGACGCGCTGGCGGACCTGCTGGCCTCGGTGCCCGCCGAGTACCCGCTCACCGGGGTCGTGCACGCGGCGGGCGTCCTGGACGACGGCGTCCTGTCCGCGCTCACCGAGGACCGCCTGCACGCCGTACTGCGACCGAAGGTCGACGCCGCGGTGAACCTGGACGAACTGACCCGGGCGCACGACCTGTCGACGTTCGTCATGTTCTCCTCGACGTCCGGCGCGCTCGGCGGCCCCGGGCAGGCCAACTACGCGGCCGCCAACACCTTCCTGGAGGCGCTCGCGGACCGGCGCGCGGCAGCGGGCTTGCCCGCCACCGCCGTCGCGTGGGGGCCCTGGGGCGGCGGCGGCATGGCCGAGGGGCCGCTCGGCGACCAGCTGCGCCGCCGCGGCATGCCCCCCATGGAGCCCGGGCAGGCCATCGCCGCCCTCGACCGGGCCGTCCGCCAGGGCGACCCGACGGCGATGGTGGCGGACATCGACTGGGACGTCTTCGCCGCGGGCTTCACGTCGGTGCGGCCGAGCCCGCTCCTGGCGGAACTGTCCGCGGGGCAGCGCGCCCAGGCCGCCGCAGAGACGGCCGCGCCCGTCGACACGGCGGCCCGGCTCACCTCCCTGCCCGGACCCGAGCGCGAGCGCGCCGTCCTCGACCTGGTGCGGGAGCAGGCCGCCGCCGTCCTCGGCCACGACGGCACCAAACTGGTGGAGCCAGGCCGGGCCTTCCAGGAGCTGGGCTTCGACTCGCTCACCGCGGTCGAGTTCCGCAACCTCCTCAACTCCCACACCGGTCTGAGCCTGCCCGCGACGCTCATCTTCGATCACCCCACGCCGTCCGCGCTCGCCGCACACGTCCTCGACGAACTCCCGGGCGGCGGGGCGCCGACCATCGACGCCGAGCTGGACCGCCTGGAGTCCGCACTGTCCCTCCTGACGCCGGACGACGAACAGAGCGCCGCCGTCAGTGCCCGCCTCCGTGCGCTGCTGTCCCTGTGGGACGAGGCGCACACCCGCACGGAACCCGCCGAGTCCGCCACGGACGCGCGCACGGCCACGGCGGACGAGCTGCTCTCGCTGCTCGACGAACAACTCGGTAGGTCCTGAGCTGATGAACACACCTGAAGGGTCCGAACACATGTCCAACGAGGAGAAGTACCTCGACTACCTCCGGCGGGCCTCCGTGGACCTCCAGGAGGTGCGCGGCAAGCTGCGCGAGGCCGAGGAGCGCGAGGTCGAGCCGATCGCGATCGTCGGCATGAGCTGCCGGTTCCCCGGCGGCGTGCGGTCGCCGGAGGACCTGTGGCGCCTCCTCCTCGACGGCCGCGACGCCGTCTCCGCGTTCCCCACCGACCGCGGCTGGGACCTGGAGTCCCTCTTCGACGACGACCCCGACCGGCAGGGGACCTGCTACACCCGCGAGGGCGCGTTCCTCCACGACGCGGCGGACTTCGACCCCGGCTTCTTCGGCATCTCGCCGCGCGAGGCCGCGGCGATGGACCCGCAGCAGCGCCTCCTCCTCGAAACCTCCTGGGAGGCCTTCGAGCGGGCCGGGATCGACCCGAACGCGCTGCGGGGCAGCCGCTCGGGCGTGTTCGTCGGCACCAACGGCCAGGACTACCTGGCCCGCATGGCGACCGGCGCCCCGGAGGGCTACGAGGGCTACCTCGGCACGGGCAACGCGGCGAGCGTCCTGTCGGGCCGCGTCGCCTACAGCTTCGGCTTCGAAGGCCCCGCGCTGACCATCGACACCGCCTGCTCGTCGTCCCTGGTCGCCCTGCACCTCGCCGTGCACGCCCTGCGGCACGGCGAGTGCCCCCTCGCCCTCGCGGGCGGCGTCACCGTGATGTCGACGCCGGGCGTGTTCATCGACTTCAGCCGCCAGCGGGGCCTGGCCGCGGACGGCCGCGTCAAGGCGTTCGCCGACGGCGCCGACGGCACAGGATGGGGCGAAGGCGTCGGCCTGCTGCTCCTGGAGCGCCTCTCCGACGCCCAGCGCAACGGCCACCAGGTGCTCGCCGTGATCCGGGGCTCGGCCGTGAACCAGGACGGCGCGTCCAACGGCCTGACCGCCCCCAACGGCCCCTCCCAGCAGCGCGTCATCCGTCAGGCGCTCGCCGGCGCGCGGCTCTCCGCGGCCCAGGTGGACGCGGTCGAGGCGCACGGCACCGGCACGAAGCTCGGCGACCCCATCGAGGCCCAGGCCCTCCTGGCCACCTACGGCCAGGGCCGCCCCGCGGGGCGCCCCCTGTGGCTCGGCTCGATCAAGTCGAACATCGGCCACACCCAGGCCGCCGCCGGCGTCGCCGGTGTCATCAAGATGGTCATGGCCATGCGCCACGGCGTGCTGCCGCGCACCCTGCACGTCGACGCGCCCTCCTCGCACGTGAACTGGTCCGCCGGTGCGGTGGAACTCCTCACGGAGTCCCGGCCGTGGCCGCAGACCGATCAGCCGTGGCGCGCCGGTGTGTCCTCGTTCGGCGTGAGCGGCACGAACGCGCACGTCATCGTGGAGCAGGCCCCCGAGGCGGCGCAGGGGACCGCCTCGGAGCCCGCGTACGACGGCGGGTTGGTCCCGTGGGTGTTGTCGGCCCGGAGCGCGGAGGCGCTCCGGGCGCAGGCCGCACTGCTCCGCTCCTTCGCGGAGGGGGCCGCGGATCTGTCGGCGGCGGACGTGGGGCGTTCGCTGGTGTCCTCCCGTGCGGTGTTGGAGCACCGCGCGGTGGTGGTCGGCGCCGGGCGGGACGAGCTGCTCGCCGCGCTGGAGGCACTGGCCGAGGGCCGGACGCCTGGCGGCGTGGTCTCGGGCGTGGCGGACGAGCCCGGCCGGGTGGGTTTCCTGTTCTCCGGGCAGGGTTCGCAGCGCCTGGGCATGGGCCGTGAACTGGCGGCCCGGTACCCGGTGTTCGCCGAGGCCCTGGACCAGGTGCTCGCGGAGTTCGACCCGTCCGTGCGCGAGGTGTTACTCGGGGACGACGTCGAGGCGTTGAACCAGACGGGGGTGACCCAGCCCGCGCTGTTCGCGGTCGAGGTCGCGCTGGTCCGCCTCCTTGAGTCGTGGGGGATCCGCCCCGACGTCTTGGCCGGTCACTCCATCGGTGAGCTGGCTGCCGCGCACGTCGCGGGTGTGTGGTCGCTCGTGGACGCGGAGAAGGTGGTGTCGGCGCGTGCGGGGTTGATGCAGGCGTTGCCCGCAGGCGGTGCCATGGTGGCGATCCAGGCGACGGAGACCGAGGTCGCTGCGGACCTGCCGGAGACCGTGGGCATTGCGGCGGTCAACGGGCCCACCTCGGTGGTCATTTCAGGTGCCGCCGCCGACGCGGAGGCGGTGGGCGAGCGCTGGCGTGCGGCGGGCCGTAAGGTGACCCGGCTCAAGGTCAGTCACGCGTTCCACTCGCCGCTGATGGACCCGATGCTGGATGACTTCCGTACGGTCCTGGAGAGCGTGTCGTACGCGGCGCCCGCGATCCCCATCGTCTCGACGCTGACCGGTGCGCGGGCCAGTGCCGAGGAGTTGGCGTCGCCGGAGTACTGGGTGAGGCACGTACGCGAGTCCGTGCGGTTCGCCGACGCCGTGAGCACGCTCGCGGGTGAGGGTGTGGGTACGTTCGTCGAGGTCGGCCCCGGCGGGACGCTGTCGGCTCTGGGGCGGGAGTCCGCGCCGGAGGCCGTCTTCGTGCCGGTGCTGCGCGGCGACCGGCCCGAAGCCGTGGCCGTCACGACGGCCGCCGGGCAGCTCCACGTGCGTGGCGTCCGGGTGGACTGGGAGGTCTTCTTCACCGGTCGGGGCACACGGCCCGTGGACCTGCCGACGTACCCCTTCCAGCGCGAGCGGTACTGGCTGGACGCCGTGCCCGCCGACGCGGCCGTGGAGGCCCTGTCCCCGGTGGAGGCGCGGTTCTGGGGCGTCGTCGAGGACGGAGACATCGCCGACCTCGCCCGTACGTTGGACGTGTCGTCCGAGGCTCCACTGAGCGCGGTCCTTCCCCGGCTCTCCGCGTGGCGCAGGGAGCAGCAAGGGCGGACCGCCGTGGAGGGCTGGCGGTACCGCGTCGAGTGGCGGCCGGTGGCCGTCGGCTCCCGGCGCCTCGACGGCACGTGGCTGGTCGTGGCGCCGACGGGCGAGGACCGGGCCGAGTGGGTGCGGGACGCGCTGACGCGCAACGGCGCCGAGGCGCGGATCCTGCGAGTGGACCCGGAGGCCGTCGACTGGGCGGAGTGCCTCGCCGAGGCGCCCGCGCCGAGCGGCGTGGTCTCGCTCCTCGCGCTCGCGGACGCGGGCGCGTCGGTGGTGCCCGCGGGGGTCGGCGCCACGGTCGGACTGCTGCGGGCGCTCGGTGCCTACGACGCCCCGGCTCCGCTGTGGTGCGTCACGTCGGGCGCGGTGGCGGCGGGCCCGGCCGACGCCGTGGCCGGGTTCGAGCAGTCGATGGTGTGGGGCCTGGGCCGGGCGGCAGCGTTGGAGCAGCCCGGACGCTGGGGCGGTCTCGTCGACGTACCGGAGGCAACCGACGAGACCGACGAGACGACCGGTGACCTGCTGGCCTCGGTGCTCGCCGGCACGGGCGGTGAGGACCAGGTCGCCGTGCGGGGCGAGCGGATCCTCGGCCGCAGGCTGGTGCCCGCGCCGCTGGGCCGGGCGTCCGGGGCGGGCTGGACGCCGCGCGGGACGGTCCTCGTCACCGGCGGCCTCGGCGCCCTGGGCGGGCACGTGGCGCGCTGGCTGGCGGCCCACGGCGCCGAGCACCTGGTGCTCGCGAGCCGCCGCGGCACCGAAGCCGAGGGCGCCGCGGAACTGGAAGCCGCACTCGTGGAGTCGGGCGCCCGGGTGACGTTCGCCGCCTGCGACATGACGGACCGCGCGTCGGTGGCGGCGCTGCTGGACGGTGTTCCCGCGCTCGACGCGGTCGTGCACGCGGCGGGCATCGAGCGTTCCGCCCTCCTCGCGGACGTCGACCCGGCCGATCTGGACGGGTTCGCCGACGTGCTGGCGGCCAAGGCCGTCGGCGCCAGGCACCTGCACGAACTGCTCGCGGACACACCGCTGGACGCGTTCGTGCTGTTCTCGTCGATCTCCGGCGTGTGGGGCAGCGGCGCCCAGGCCGCCTACGGCGCGGCGAACGCCTACCTGGACGCGCTGGCCGAGCACCGCAGGGCCACGGGTCTGCCCGCCACGGCGGTGGCCTGGGGCCCGTGGGCCGACGGCGGCATGGTCGCCGACGCGGGCCGGGACGCCGCCGCACAGCTGCGGCGCCGGGGCCTGCCCTCGATGGCTCCGGCCGTCGCGATCGCGGGCCTGGCCACGGCCCTCGAAAACGGCGACGGCAACGTGGCCGTCGCCGACGTGGACTGGGAGCGGTTCGCGGGCACGTTCATGGCGCAGCGCCCGAGCCCCCTGCTGAGCGAACTGCCGCAGGTGCGGGCCGCGTTCGAGACCGCCGCGGTGGAGCAGGGCTCGTCGGCCCTGGCGCAGCGGCTCGCCGGTCTCGACGAGGCCGAGCAGGAGCGGCAGCTCACCGACCTCGTCCGCTTCGAGGCGGCCGCCGTCCTCGGACACGCCTCCGGCGACGCGCTCCCGGCGACGCGCGCCTTCAGGGAGCTGGGCTTCGACTCGCTCACGGCGGTGGAGCTGCGCGCCCGGCTCAACGAGGCCACCGGGGCGGCCCTGCCCACGACCCTCGTCTTCGACTACCCGAACGCGGCTGCGCTGGCTGCCCATCTGCGGGACGAGCTCTGCGGCGCCGCCCCGGCCGCGCCCGCCGCGCCCGCCGTGGCGGGCGTGTCCGACGAGCCGATCGCGATCGTCGGGATGGCGTGCCGGTTCCCCGGCGGCGTGACGAGCCCGGAGGACCTGTGGCGGGTGCTCCTGGCGGGCGGGGACGCGGTGTCGGACTTCCCGACCGACCGCGGCTGGGACCTGGAGGGCCTCTACGACCCCGACCCGGACTCCGTGGGCACCTCCTACTCCCGGTCGGGCGCGTTCCTCTCCGGCGTGAGCGCCTTCGACGCGGGCTTCTTCGGCATCTCGCCGCGTGAGGCCCTGGCGATGGACCCGCAGCAGCGCCTCCTCCTCGAAACCTCCTGGGAGGCCTTCGAGCGGGCGGGCATCGCCCCGGACTCCCTGCGCGGCGAGCGGGTCGGCGTGTTCGTCGGCTCGAACATGCAGGACTACGGGTGGGTCCTCGCCGGTGCCACCGAGGACGTGGGCGGCTACGCGGCGACCGGCAACGCGGCCAGCGTCGCCTCGGGTCGCCTGTCGTACACCTTCGGCCTCGAAGGTCCCGCCGTCACGGTGGACACGGCGTGCTCGTCGTCCCTCGTGGCGCTGCACCTGGCGGTGCAGGCGCTGCACAAGGGCGAGTGCGCGATGGCCCTCGCGGGCGGCGTCACCGTGATGTCGACGCCCAGCTCGTTCATCGAGTTCAGCCGCCAGCGCGGCCTCGCCGAGGACGGACGCTGCAAGGCCTTCGGCGCGGGCGCGGACGGCACCGGTTGGGGCGAGGGCGTCGGCATGCTGTTCGTGGAGCGCCTGTCGGACGCCCGGCGCAACGGCCACGAGGTGCTCGCCGTGATCCGTGGTTCGGCGGTGAACCAGGACGGCGCGTCCAACGGTCTGACCGCGCCCAACGGCCCCTCCCAGCAGCGGGTGATCCGCCAGGCCCTGGCGAGCGCGGGCCTCACCCCCTCCGACGTGGACGCGGTCGAGGCGCACGGCACCGGCACGAAGCTCGGCGACCCCATCGAGGCCCAGGCCCTCCTGGCCACCTACGGCCAGGGCCGCCCCGAGGACCGCCCGCTGTGGCTGGGCTCGGTGAAGTCGAACATCGGCCACACCCAGGCCGCCGCCGGTGTCGCCGGTGTCATGAAGATGGTCCTGGCGATGCGCCACGGCGTGCTGCCGCGCACCCTGCACGTGGACGAGCCGTCGCCGCACGTGGACTGGTCGGCGGGCGCGGTGGAACTGCTCACCGACGACCGGCGGTGGCCCGCCGTCGACCGGCCGTGGCGCGCGGGCGTGTCCTCGTTCGGATTCAGCGGTACGAACGCGCACGTCATCGTGGAGCAGGCCCCCGAGGCGGAGCAGGAGACCGCCCCGGAACCCGCCTACGACGACGGCGGGTTGGTGCCGTGGCTCCTCTCGGCACGGAGCGTGGAGGCGCTGCGGGACCAGGCGGCGCGCCTCCGGTCCTTCGTGGAGGCGTCGGCCGAGCTGTCCCTGACGGATGTGGGGCGTTCACTGGTGTCCTCGCGCGCGCTGTTGGAGCACCGCGCGGTGGTGGTCGGCGCCGAGCGGGACGAACTGCTGGCCGCGCTGGAGGCACTGGCCGAGGGCCGCGCATCGGGCGGCGTGGTCTCCGGCACGGCCGACGAGCCCGGCCGGGTGGGCTTCCTGTTCTCCGGACAGGGCTCGCAGCGCCTGGGCATGGGCCGTGAACTGGCCGACCAGTACCCGGTGTTCGCCGAAGCCCTCGACGAGGTCCTGGCTCTCCTGGCTCCCGAGGTCCGCGAGGTGCTGTTCGGGGATGACGCGGATGCCCTGAACCAGACGGGGGTGACCCAGCCCGCGTTGTTCGCGGTCGAGGTGGCGCTGTTCCGTCTTCTGGAGTCGTGGGGTGTACGTCCGGACGTGCTGGCCGGTCACTCGATCGGCGAGTTGGCCGCCGCGCACGTTGCGGGTGTGTGGTCGCTGGCGGATGCGGTGAAGGTCGTGTCGGCGCGTGCGGGGTTGATGCAGGCGTTGCCCGCAGGCGGTGCCATGGTGGCGATCCAGGCGACGGAGGAGGAGGTCGCTGCGGATCTGCCGGAGACGGTGGGTATCGCGGCGGTGAACGGCCCGTCCTCGGTGGTGATTTCGAGTGTCGCTGCTGACGCTGAGGCGGTGGGTGAGCGCTGGCGTGCGGCGGGCTGCAAGGTGACCCGGCTCAAGGTCAGTCACGCGTTCCACTCGCCGTTGATGGACCCGATGCTGGACGGCTTCCGACAGGTCCTGGAGGCAGTGTCGTTCGGCGAGCCCGAGATCCCGATCGTCTCGACGCTGACAGGTGTGCGGGCCAGCGCTGAGGAGTTGGCGTCGCCGGAGTACTGGGTGAGGCACGTACGCGAGTCCGTGCGGTTCGCCGACGCCGTGAGCACGCTGGTGGGCGAGGGTGTGGGTACGTTCGTCGAGGTCGGCCCCGGCGGGACGCTGTCGGCGCTCGGTCAGGAGTCCGCGCCGGACGCGGTCTTCGTGCCGGTGCTGCGCGGCGACCGGCCCGAAGCCGTGGCCATCACGACGGCCGCCGGGCAGCTGCACCTTCGCGGTGTGCGCGTCGACTGGGAGGTCTTCTTCTCCGGCCGGGGCACGCGCCGCGTGGACCTGCCGACGTACGCGTTCCAGCGCGAGCGGTACTGGCCCGACGTGCTGCCGCTGTTCGGTGACGTATCGGCGGCCGGGCTCGGGGCGGCCGAGCATCCGCTCCTGGGGGCGAGCGTCGCCCTCGCCGGTACCGACGGGGCGCTCCTGACGGGCCGGTTGTCGGTCCAGACGCACCCGTGGCTGGCCGACCACGCGGTCATGGGCTCGGTGCTGCTGCCCGGCACGGCGTTCCTCGACCTGGCGATCCGCGCGGGTGACCAGGTCGGCTGCGACCTGGTGGAGGAGCTGACGCTGGAGGCTCCGCTCGTGCTCCCCGAGAGCGGTGCGGTACGGGTCCAGGTGTGGGTCGGCGCCGAGGACGTGTCCGGCAGGCGCGAGCTGACCTTCCACTCCAGCACCGGTGACATGGACGAAAGGCAAGCGTGGACCCGGCACGCCACCGGTGTGCTGCGCGCGGGCGGCCGGTCCGAGGGCGACGCGCTGGTCGCGTGGCCGCCCGCCGGGGCCGAGGCCGTGGACCTGGACGGGTTCTACGAGGCCATGGCCGACGGCGGCTTCGGCTACGGCCCCGTGTTCCAGGGGCTGCGGGCCGCGTGGCGCGCGGGCGGCGAGGTGTGCGCCGAGGTCGCGCTGCCCGAGGGCGTCAAGGCGGACGGCTTCGGCCTGCACCCGGCGCTCCTCGACGCGGCGCTGCACGCCACCGGGCTCACGGGCGCGGCCGATGCCACCGGCAAGCTGCCGTTCTCCTGGTCCGGTGTGCGCCTGCACGCCGCCGGCGCCACGGCACTGCGGGTGCGCCTCGCGCCCACGGGCCCCGACGGGGTGTCCCTGACGGTCGCGGACGGCTCCGGCGCCCCGGTGGCCACCGTCGACTCCCTGGTGCTGCGCCCGGCCGCCCCGGCCCGGGCCGCCGCCGACGACCGCGACGACGCGCTGTTCGGCGTCGACTGGGTGCCGGTGCCGCTGTCCGACGACGGGGCCCCGGCCGTGGAGTGGACCACCGGCCTGGCGGGCCTGGCGCGGTCGGCCGCCGCCGACCTGTCCGGCTTCGTCGCCCTGGCGTGCCCGGTCGCAGCTACCGAGGACCCGGCCGCGGGCGCCCACCAGGCCGCTGCCTGGGCCCTGGCCGCGGTGCAGACCTGGTTGGCCGACGAGCGGTTCGGCACGGCACGCCTGGCCGTCGTGACGCGGCGCGCGGTCGCCCCCGCCGACGGCGAGGACGTGCCGAACCTCGCGCACGCCGCCGTCTGGGGCCTGGTGCGGTCCGCCCAGTCCGAGAACCCCGACCGGATCGTCCTGGTCGACCTCGACGAGGAGGCGGCCTCGGCCGACGCGCTGCCGTCTGCCCTCGCGACGGGCGAGCCGCAGCTCGCCGTGCGCTCGGGGGCCGCGAGCGCCCCGCGCCTGGCCAGGGCGCGGCGATCCGTGGTGGACGACCCCGGCTTCGGCTCGGACGCGGTGCTCGTCACCGGCGCGACGGGCACCCTCGGCGGTCTGGTCGCCCGGCACCTGGTCGCGGAGCGCGGCGTGCGCAGCCTGCTCCTGGTCAGCAGGCGCGGCGCCGCCGCCCAGGGCGCCGAGGCGCTGCGCGAGGAACTCACCGCGCAGGGCGCCGACGTCGTCCTCGCGGCGTGTGACGTGGCCGACCGCGAGGCGCTGGCCGCGCTCCTGGCCCGGCACCGGGTGTCCGCCGTCGTCCACACCGCCGGTGTGCTCGACGACGCCACGATCGGCTCGCTGACGCCCGAACGGATCGACGCGGTGTTCCGGCCGAAGGTCGACGCGGCCTGGCACCTGCACGACCTGACCCGGGACGCGGGCCTGTCGGCCTTCGTGGTGTTCTCCTCCGCAGCCGGTGTCTTCGGCGGCCCCGGCCAGGGCAACTACGCGGCGGCCAACACCTTTCTCGACGCGCTCGCCCAGCACCGGCGCGCCCAGGGCCTGCCCGCGACCTCCCTCGCCTGGGGCCTGTGGGAGACGGCGGGCGGCATGGCGGGCAGCCTCGACGACACCGACGTACGCCGCATCACCAGCGGCGGCGCCATCCCCATCGGCCCGGCCGAGGGCCTGGCCCTGTTCGACGCCGCGGGCTCCACGGGGCGGGCGCTGCTCGCGCCCGTGCCGATGGACTTCGCCGTGCTGCGGCGGCAGGCGCGCACCCAGCCCGTGTTCCACCTCCTGCGCGGCCTGGTGCGCAACACCGCGCGCAGGACCGCCGACCCCGCGAGCCGGTCCGCGCTCGCGCAGTCCCTCGCGGGCCTGGCCGAGAGCGAGCGGGAGAAGGCGCTGCTCGACCTCGTCCGCACCCACGCGGCGGCGGTGCTCGGCCACAGCTCGGCTCACGCCGTCGAACCCGACCGGGCCTTCCGGGAGCTGGGCTTCGACTCGCTCAGCTCCGTCGAGCTGCGCAACCACCTCAACGCGGCCACCGAGCTGCGGCTGCCCGCCACGCTCGTCTTCGACCACCCGAACCCCGCCGCGCTCGCCGCGTTCATCGGCGCCGAGCTCGCGGGCGCCCCGGCCGTGGCCGCGCCCGCGCCCACGGCGGTGGCGGTGACCGACGAGCCGATCGCGATCGTCGGCATGAGCTGCCGGTTCCCCGGCGGGGTCGCGTCCCCCGAGGACCTGTGGCGGCTCGTCCTTGACGGCACCGACGCCATCAGCGAGTTCCCCGCCAACCGGGGCTGGGACGTGGACGCCCTGTACGACCCGGATCCCGAGCGCACCGGCACCTCGTACACCCGCGAGGGGGGCTTCCTGCACGACGCCGACCTGTTCGACCCGGCGTTCTTCGGGATCAGCCCGCGCGAGGCCCTGGCCATGGACCCGCAGCAGCGCCTCCTGCTCGAAACCTCCTGGGAGGCCTTCGAACGCGCGGGCATCGACCCGAACTCGGCCCGGGGCAAGGCCGTGGGCGTGTTCGCGGGCGTCATGTACCACGACTACGTGTCGCGGCTCCGCTCCGTCCCGGAGGACGTCGAGGGCTACCTCGGCACCGGCGGGTCCGGCAGCGTCGCCTCCGGCCGCGTCGCCTACGCGCTGGGCCTGGAAGGGCCCGCCGTCACCGTCGACACCGCGTGCTCCTCGTCGCTCGTCGCCCTGCACTGGGCGATCCAGGCGCTGCACAAGGGGGAGTGCACGATGGCGCTGGCCGGTGGTGTCGCCGTGATGGCCACCCCCAGCACGTTCGTCGACTTCAGCCGCCAGCGCGGCCTCTCCTCCGACGGCCGGTGCAAGTCGTTCTCCGACAGCGCCGACGGCACCGGATGGGGCGAGGGCGTCGGCATGCTCCTCGTCGAGCGCCTCTCCGACGCCCGGCGCAACGGCCACCGGGTCCTCGCCGTCGTCCGTGGCTCGGCGGTGAACCAGGACGGCGCGTCCAACGGCCTGACCGCGCCCAACGGCCCCTCCCAGCAGCGGGTGATCCGCCAGGCCCTGGCGAGCGCGGGCCTCACCACGTCCGACGTGGACGCGGTCGAGGCCCACGGCACCGGCACCACCCTCGGCGACCCCATCGAGGCCCAGGCCGTCCTCGCCACCTACGGCCAGGACCGCCCCGCCGGACAGCCGCTGTGGCTCGGCTCGATCAAGTCGAACCTCGGCCACACCCAGGCCGCCGCCGGTGTCGCCGGTGTCATCAAGATGGTCATGGCGATGCGCCACGGCACCCTCCCGCGCACCCTGCACGTCGACGAGCCCTCGTCGAAGGTCGACTGGTCCGCGGGCGAGGTGGAACTCCTCACGGAGCCCCGGCCGTGGCCGGAGACCGGCCGACTGCGGCGGGCGGGCGTGTCGTCGTTCGGCGTGAGCGGCACGAACGCGCACACCATCATCGAGTACGCGCCGGACGACGACCACGCCCCGGCCCCGGCCGACGGCGTGGTGCCCTGGGTCCTCTCGGCCCGGAGCGAGGAGGCGCTGCGGGAGCAGGCGGCCCGGCTGCGCGAGCGCGTCGCCGCCGAGCCGCGGCTCGGCCTGCCGGACGTTGGCTACTCGCTGGCGACCACGCGCTCGGCCTTCGAACACCGGGCTGTCGCCGTGGGCGACGACCACGCGGCGCTCCTCGACGGCCTGACCGCGCTGGCCGAGGGGCGGCAGTCACCCGGCCTGGTCGCGGGCTCCGTCGCCGTCGGCGGGGTGGGCTTCCTGTTCTCGGGCCAGGGCTCGCAGCGCCTGGGCATGGGGCGTGCACTGGCGGACCGTTACGCGGTGTTCGCCGACGCCCTGGACCAGGTCCTTGAGCAGTTCGATCCCCAGGTCCGCGAGGTCCTGTTCGGCGAGGACGCCGACGCCCTGAACCAGACGGGGGTGACCCAGCCCGCGCTGTTCGCGGTCGAGGTCGCGCTGTTCCGCCTCCTTGAGTTCTGGGGGATCCGCCCCGACGCCCTGGCCGGTCATTCGATCGGCGAGCTGGCCGCCGCGCACGTCGCGGGGGTGTGGTCGCTCGCGGACGCCGCGAAGGTCGTGTCGGCGCGTGCCGGACTCATGCAGGCGCTGCCGCCGGGCGGCGCGATGGTCGCGATCCGGGCCACGGAGGCCGAGGTCGCGCCCGAGCTGCCGCAGACCGTCGGAGTCGCGGCGGTCAACGGGCCGTCGTCCGTGGTCGTCTCCGGCGTCGCCGCCGACGTCGAGGCGGTGGCCGGACGCTGGCGTGAAGTGGGCCGCAAGGTCACCGAGCTACGGGTGAGCCATGCGTTCCACTCGCCGCTGATGGACCCGATGCTCGATGAGTTCCGTACGGCCTTGGACGGCGTGTCGTACGCGGCGCCCGCGATCCCGATCGTGTCGACGCTCACGGGCGTGCGGGCGACCGCCGAGGAACTGGCCTCGCCGGAGTACTGGGTGAGCCACGTACGCGAGTCCGTGCGCTTCGCCGACGCCGTCGGCGCGCTCGTCGACGAGGGCCTGACCACGTTCGTCGAGATCGGCCCGGGCGGCACGCTGGCGGCCCTGGGGCAGGAGTCCGCGCCGGAGGCCGGGTTCGTACCGGTGCTGCGGGCCGACAGGACCGAGGAGTCCGCGCTGACGTCCGCGCTGGCACAGCTGTGGACGCGCGGCGTACGGCCGGACTGGGAGGCCTTCTTCGCCGGCCGCGGCGCGCGCCGCGTGGACCTGCCCACGTACGCCTTCCAGCACCGGCGCTACTGGCTGGACGCCGGGACGGGCGCGGGCGACCTGAACGCCGCCGGGCTCGGCCCGGCAGGCCACCCGCTGCTCGGCGCGCTCATCGACACGGCCGACTCCGACGAGGAGCTCTTCACCGGCCGGCTGTCCCTGGAGTCCCACCCGTGGCTGGCCGAGCACGTGATCCAGGGCTCGATCCTGCTGCCCGGCACGGCCTTCATCGACCTTGCGGTCCACGCCGGTGACCAGGTCGGCTGCGCCGCGGTGGAGGAACTGACGCTGGAGGCGCCCCTGGTGGTGCCCGAACGCGGCGGCGTACGCGTCCAGGTGCGGGTCGGCGGCGCGGACGACTCCGGCCGCCGCACGGTGACGGTGCACGCGCGCGGCGACGACGAGGACGTGTGGGTCCGGCACGCGAGCGGCGCGCTCGTGGCCGCCCCTGACGCGCCGTCGGCCGACTCCGCCGCCTGGCCGCCCGCGGCCGCGGAGGCCGTGGACCTCGACGGGCTCTACGACCGCATGGCCGACGGCGGGTTCGGCTACGGGCCGCTGTTCCAGGGCCTGAGGTCGGCCTGGCGCGCGGGCGACGCCGTGTTCGCCGAGGTCGCTCTGCCGGACGGCGTGGACGCGGACGGCTTCGGTCTGCACCCGGCGCTCCTCGACGCGGCGCTGCACGCCATCGGCCTGATGGGCGACGCCGACGGGCCCGGCAGGCTGCCGTTCTCGTGGTCGGGCGTGCGGTTGCACGCCTCGGGCGCGACGGTCCTGCGGGTGCGTCTGGCGCCCACGGGCTCGGACGCCGTGTCCCTGACCATCGCCGACGGCACGGGCGCGCCCGTGGCCACGATCGACTCGCTGGTCCTGCGCCCGGTGTCGGGAACGGTGTCGCGGCAGGCCTGGGAGTCGCTGTTCCGACTCGACTGGGTGTCGGCCGCGGCGCCGTCCGGAAGCGCCCGGTCGGTCGCGGAGTTCGCGGACTGGGCCGCGCTGCGCTCGGCCCTGGAAGCAGGGGAGGCCCTGCCGGAGAACGCCGTGGTCCACTGCGCGGAGTCCCGCGGCACGGACGCGGTGCGGCAGCAGGTGCACGCCGCTCTGGAGCTGGTGCGGGGCTGGCTGGCCGACGAGCGGTGCGCGGCGTCGCGCCTCGTCCTGGTGACCCGCGGCGCGGTGGCCGTCGCGGCCGAGGACGACGTACCGGACCTGGCGGCGGCCGCCGTGTGGGGCCTGGTGCGCACGGCACGGGCGGAGAACCCGGACCGCGTCGTCCTCGTGGACGTCGACGACGCGGACGGCTGGAAGGCGGCCGTCGGAAGCCCGGAGCCCGAACTGGCCGTGCGTGCGGGCGACGTGTTCGCGCCGCGGCTCGTCCGCGCCCGCCCGGCCGAGACGGCCGAGACAGCTGAGTCGGAGGGGTCGGGCTTCGGTGAGGGCGCGGTGCTGGTGACCGGCGCCGGCGGGATGCTCGGCGGTCTGGTCGCGCGGCACTTGGTGGTGCGCCATGGGGTGCGGCGGTTGGTGCTGGCGAGTCGGCGCGGCCAAGTGGGCTCGCTGTACGGTGAGTTGACCGGGCTCGGTGCCGAGGTCGCTGTCGTGGCGTGTGATGTGGCCGAGCGGGACGCGGTGGCGGCGCTGCTTGCCGAGCACCCGGTGACCGCCGTGGTGCACACGGCGGGCGTCCTGGACGACGGTGTGATCGGGGCACTGACCGAGGAGCGCTTCGACACGGTCTTCCGCCCGAAGGTGGACGGCGCCCGGCATCTGCACGAGCTGACCCGCGATCTCGACCTGTCCGCGTTCGTCCTGTTCTCCTCGGTGACGGGCACCCTGGGCTCGCCCGGCCAGGCCAACTACGCGGCGGCCAACGCGTTCCTCGACGCCCTCGCCCGGCACCGCCGGGCCCAGGGCCTGCCCGCGACCTCGCTCGCGTGGGGCCTGTGGGCCACGGAGGACGGCATGGGCGCGCGGATGGCCCGGACCGGAGCCGCGGGCCTGAGTGCCGAACAGGGCCTTGAGCTGTTCGACGCGGTGGCCCTCGGGGCCGACCCGGTCGTCGTGCCGATGCGCCTCGACCTGCGGGCCGTACGGGAACTCCCCGTGGTGCCGCCCGTCCTCAGCGGCCTCGTGCGCACGACGTCCCGCAGGGCGGCCCGGGCCGGAGGCGACCCCGCCGCCGCGCTGCGGGAACGCCTGGCCGCGCTGACGCCGGGCGAGCGGACGTCCGCCCTGACGGACCTGGTGTGCGCGCAGGTCGCGGCCGTGCTCGCGTTCTCCGGCCCCGAGGCGGTCGACGAGCGGCGCGCGTTCACCGAGCTCGGCTTCGACTCGCTGACCGCCGTCGACCTGCGCAACCGGCTCAACGCGGCCACCGGGCTCCGCCTGCCCGCCACGCTCGTCTTCGACTATCCGACCCTGCTCGACCTGGTGGGTCACCTCACCGAAGCGCTCGCCGCCGACGAACCGGGCGGGGTGGCGCCGCTGCTCGCCGAGCTGAGCCGCATCGAGGCGAGCCTCGCCGCGGTCAAGCCCGGCGACGACGAGGACGACCGGGTCGGCGCCCGGCTGTCGGCCCTCCTGACCGCGTGGCGCGACAGCCGCGCCGACGCCGCCCCGCGGACGGCCGACGACCTCGACGCCGCCACGGACGACGAGGTGTTCGACCTGCTCGGCAAAGAGTTCGGCATCTCCTGACCCGTCCGGTCACCCCACTCGCTCGACGTTCCCTGGAGTAGAGACAGCATGGAAAACGAGGACAAGCTCCGCTATTTCCTCAAGCGGGTCACCGGCGATCTGCGCGAGACGCGGCGGCGGCTGCGCGAGGTCGAGGCCGGTGAGCAGGAACCGATCGCCATCATCGGCATGAGCTGCCGCTACCCGGGAGACGTGCGCTCCCCGGAGGACCTGTGGCAGCTCGTCGCCGAAGGCCGCGACGGCGTGACGCCCTTCCCCGCCGACCGGGGCTGGGGGGACGTCGAGCTGTCCGACCCCGAGGACCCCGACCGGGTGTTCCGCACCGAGGGCGGATTCCTGCACGACGCGGGCGACTTCGACCCCGGCGTGTTCGGGATCTCGCCCCGCGAGGCGCTCGCCATGGACCCGCAGCAGCGGCTGCTGCTCGAAACGTCCTGGGAGGCGTTCGAGCGGGCCGGGATCGACGCGTCGTCACTGCGCGGCAGCAGGACGGGCGTGTTCGCGGGCGTGATGTACCACGACTACACCGCACGGCTGCGGTCGGTGCCCGAGGGCCTGGAGGGCTTCCTGGGCACCGGCGGGCTCGGCAGCGTCGCCTCCGGGCGCGTGTCGTACACGTTCGCGCTGGAGGGGCCCGCCGTCACGGTGGACACCGCCTGCTCGTCGTCCCTGGTCACACTGCACCTGGCGGCGCAGGCGCTGCGCTCCGGCGAGTGCACCCTCGCGCTCGCGGGCGGCGTCACGGTGATGACGACCCCGCACACGTTCGTCGGCTTCAGCAAGCAGCGCGGCCTCGCCGCGGACGGCCGGTGCAAGTCGTTCTCCGACGACGCCGACGGCACCGGATGGGGCGAGGGCGCCGGCATGCTGCTCCTGGAGCGGCTGTCCGACGCGCGGCGCAACGGCCACCAAGTCCTGGCCGTCGTGCGCGGCTCGGCGGTGAACCAGGACGGCGCGTCCAACGGCCTGACCGCGCCCAACGGCCCCTCCCAGCAGCGCGTCATCCGCCAGGCCCTGGACAGCGCGGGGCTGACCGCGGCCCAGGTCGACGCCGTCGAGGCGCACGGCACCGGCACCACCCTCGGCGACCCCATCGAGGCCCAGGCGCTCCTCGCCACCTACGGCCAGGAGCGCCCCGCGGGACAGCCGCTGTGGCTGGGGTCCGTGAAGTCCAACATCGGCCACACCCAGGCGGCCGCCGGCGTGGCGGGCGTGATCAAGATGGTCATGGCCCTGCGCCACGGCGTCCTGCCGCCCACCCTGCACGTCGGCGAGCGCTCCCGGCACGTCGACTGGTCGGAAGGTGCCGTCGAGCTGCTGACCGACGCGCGGCCGTGGCCGCGGACCGGGCAGCCGCGCCGGACGGCGGTGTCGTCGTTCGGGATCAGCGGCACCAACGCCCACGTCGTCCTCGAACAGGCCCCGGCCGAGGACGCCGACGACGTCGTGGAAGAGCCCGTCGAGCCGGTCCTGACCGAGGCGGTGCCGTGGGTCCTCTCCGGCAACGACCCCGTCGCGCTGCGCGAGCGCGCCGCCGCCCTGCTGCGCCACCTGGACGGCCGCGACGCCCGGGCGGTGGACGTCGGCCACGCCCTCGCCCTGAGCCGGACCGCCCTGGAGCACCGGGCCGCCGTCGTCGGCACGGACCGCGCGGAACTCCTGCGCGGCGTCGAGGCCCTGGCCACCGGCGGCGAAGCGCCCCACCTCGTGCGCGGCACCGTGGGCACCCGCGGCAGGCTCGCCTTCCTGTTCAGCGGCCAGGGCAGCCAGCGGGCGGGCATGGGCCGCGCGCTGTACGGCGAGTTCCCCGTGTTCGCGCGGGCCCTCGACGAGGTCTGCGCCGGCCTGGACCCGCATCTGGACCGGCCTTTGCGGGAGGTGCTCTTCGCGGAGCCCGACACCGAGGCCGCCGCCCTGCTGGACCTGACCACGTACACGCAGCCCGCGCTGTTCGCGATCGAGGTGGCGCTGTTCCGCCTCGTCACGGCGTGGGGCCTCGCCCCGCAGTTCCTCGCGGGCCACTCCATCGGCGAGCTCGCGGCGGCCCACGTGTCGGGCGTGTTCTCCCTCACCGGCGCGTGCGCGCTGGTCGCGGCCCGCGGCAGGCTGATGGGGGCGCTGCCCGAGGGCGGGGCGATGCTGTCGCTGCGCGCCGACGAGCCCACCGTCCGGCGCCTGCTCGCCGAGCACGGCCGCGGCGCGGTGGACGTCGCCGCGGTCAACGGCCCCGAGTCCACCGTGGTCGCGGGCGACGCCGACGCCGTGGCCGCCATCGACCGGGCCTGGCGGGAGCGCGGCGGGAAGACCCGGTACCTGCGGGTCAGCCACGCGTTCCACTCGCCGCACGTGGACGCCGTCCTCGACGACTTCCGCGCCGTCGCCCGCGACGTCAGCTACGGGACGCCGACCATCCCGATCGTGTCCACCCTGACCGGCGCCGTCCTGACCCCGGAGCAGGCGCGCGACCCCGAGCACTGGGTGCGGCACGCCCGCGAGGCCGTGCGCTTCCTCGACGCCATGCGGTGCCTGCGCGAGCAGGGCGCGGCGAACTTCCTGGAGCTCGGCCCCGACGCGGTCCTGGCCGCGGCGGGACGCGACTGCGTCGACGAGGGCGCGCTCCTCGTGGCCGCCGCGCGGGCGAACAGGCCCGAGGGCACCGCGCTGACGTCGGCGGTCGCGGCCCTGCACGTGCGGGGCGTCGCCCTGGACTGGCACGCCGTGTTCGCGGGCCGCGACGCCCGGCGTGTCGACCTGCCCACCTACCCCTTCCAGCGCACCAGGTTCTGGCTGGACACGGGCGTGCCCGCCGGCGACATGGCGTCGGTGGGCCTGCGGCCCGCCGACCACCCGCTGCTCGGCGCCGCGGTCACCCTCGCGGACGAGGAAGGCGCCCTGCTCACCGGCAGGCTCTCCCTGGCCACCCACCCGTGGCTCGCCGACCACACCGTCGGCGGCGTGGTCCTCGTGCCCGGCGCCGCCCTCGTGGAGCTGGCGATCAGGGCCGGCGACCAGGTCGGACTCGACCTCGTCGAGGAGCTGACCCTCGCCGCGCCCCTGGTCCTGCCGGAGGACGGCGCGGTGCGGCTCCAGGTGTCCGTCGGCGCGCCGGACGCCACCGGGCGCCGCGCCCTGAGCGCGTACGCACGGGCCGACGACGCGCCCGACGACCACCCCTGGACGCGGCACGCCTTCGGCACGCTCGCGGCCGGTGACCGGGCCCCGGCCGCCCTCGGGGAGGCCTGGCCGCCCGAGGGCGCCGAGCCGCTCGACATCGCGGGCCGCTACGACGACCTCGCCGCGGCGGGGCTCGGCTACGGGCCCGCGTTCCGCGGCCTGCGCACGGCCTGGCGGCGGGGCGCCGAGGTGTTCGTCGAGGTGGAGCTCGCCGACGAGGACGCCGCGGGCTCCTTCGGCCTGCACCCGGCGCTGCTCGACTCCGCGCTGCACGCCATCGGGCTCGGCGACTTCGTCGCCGACGCGGAACGGCTGCACCTGCCGTACTCCTGGCGCGGGGTGCGGCTGCACAGCAGCGGCGCGTCCGTGCTGCGCGGGCGGCTGTCCCCGGCGGGCGCCGCGGGCGTCGCGATCGCCCTGGCCGACGGCACGGGCGCCCCCGTCGCCTCGGTCGAGGCGCTGTCGCTGCGGCCCCTGACGGCGGACGGCCTGGCCGGGGACCGGCTCGACTCGCTGTTCCGGGTGGACTGGACGCGGGTGCGGCCCGACGCCTCCGCCCCGGCCCGCCGGGCGGTGCTCGGCGACGGCCTCGCGCTCTCCGGAGAGGCCCGCACGTACCCGGACCTGGCCGCCCTCGCGGACGACGAGGTGCCCGACCTCGTGTTCGCCCCTGTACCCGCGGCCGCAGGCCCCGCGGAGGTGACGCACTGGGCGCTGTCCCTCGCGCAGGCCTGGCTCGCCGACGACCGGTTCGACGCGGCACGGCTGGTGTTCGTCACCACCGGCGCGGTGGCGGCGGTCCCCGACGAGGACGTCCCTGACCTGAACGGCGCGCCGGTGTGGGGCTTCGTACGCGCGGCACAGACCGAGCACCCGGGCCGGTTCGCGCTCGTGGACGCCGACGACCGGTCGGCCGCGGTGCTTCAGGACCTGCCGGACGAGCCCCAACTCGCCCTGCGGGACGGCGACTGGTTCGCGCCCAGGCTCGTCCGCGCCCGCCCCGCGGAGTCCGAGGGGTCGGGCTTCGGTGAGGGCGCGGTGCTGGTGACCGGCGCCGGCGGGATGCTCGGCGGTCTGGTCGCGCGGCACTTGGTGGTGCGCCATGGGGTGCGGCGGTTGGTGCTGGCGAGTCGGCGCGGCCAAGTGGGCTCGCTGTACGGTGAGTTGACCGGGCTCGGTGCCGAGGTCGCTGTCGTGGCGTGTGATGTGGCCGAGCGGGACGCGGTGGCGGCGCTGCTTGCCGAGCACCCGGTGACCGCCGTGGTGCACACGGCGGGCGTCCTGGACGACGGCACGATCGGCTCGCTCACTCCGGAGCGGATCGACACGGTCTTCCGCCCGAAGGTGGACGGTGCCCGGCATCTGCACGAGCTGACCCGCGGCCTCGACCTGTCCGCGTTCGTCCTGTTCTCCTCCGCCGCCGGTACGTTCGGCAACCCCGGCCAGGGCAACTACGCGGCCGCCAACGCGTTCCTCGACGCCCTGGCCCAGCACCGCCGCGCCACAGGCCTGCCCGCGACCTCGCTCGCGTGGGGCCTGTGGACCGGTGAGGACGGCATGGGCGCGCGGATGGCCCGGACCGGGGCCGCGGGCCTCACCCCGCAGGAGGGGCTGCGCCTGTTCGACGCCGCCCTCGCGCTGCCGTCGGCCGTGGCCGTGCCCACGCGCCTCGACCTGGCGCCGCTGCGGGCGCACCCCGAGGCCGTCCCGGCGCTGCTGCGCGCCCTGGTGCGCACGGCGCGCCCCGAGGCCGCCAAGGCCACCGGGAGCCTCGCGGCACGGATCTCCGCACTGCCGGAGGTCGAGCAGCGCCTGCCGGCGCTGCTCGACCTCGTGCGCACGTCCGTCGCCGCCGTGCTCGGCCACGCCTCCGCCGCCGGGGTGGAGCCCGAGCGGGCCTTCGAGGAGCTCGGCTTCGACTCGCTCACGGCGGTCGAGCTGCGCAACCGGCTCGACGCGGCCACCGGCCTGCGCCTGCCCGCGACCCTCGTCTTCGACTACCCGACGCCCCTGGTGCTCGCGGGCCATCTGCGCGCCGAACTGCTCGGCGGCGAAGCGGCGGGGACAGCGACCCTCCGCACGGCCGCCGCCGACGACGAGCCGATCGCCATCGTCGGCATGAGCTGCCGCTACCCCGGCGGCGTCCGCTCGCCCGAAGACCTGTGGCGCCTGGTCGCCGAGGGCCGCGACGCCGTCTCCGACTTCCCGGACGACCGGGGCTGGGACGTGGCCGCGCTCTACGACCCCGACCCCGACCACACCGGCACCAGCAGCGTCCGCAGCGGCGGCTTCCTCCACGACGCCGCCGAGTTCGACCCCGTGTTCTTCGGCATGTCGCCGCGCGAGGCCCTCGCGGTCGACCCCCAGCAGCGACTGCTCCTCGAAACGTCGTGGGAGGCGATGGAGAGCGCGGGCCTCGACCCGAAGGCGCTGCGCGGCAGCCCCACCGGCGTGTTCGCGGGCGTGATGTACAACGACTACGCCTCCCGGCTCCGCCGCGCTCCCGAAGGCTTCGAGGGCCAGCTCGGCGTCGGCAGCTCCGGCAGCGTCGCCTCCGGCCGGATCTCGTACGTGTTCGGCCTCGAAGGCCCCGCGATGACCGTGGACACCGCGTGCTCGTCGTCCCTCGTGGCGCTGCACCTCGCCGCGCAGGCGCTGCGCTCCGGCGAGTGCACCCTCGCGCTCGCGGGCGGCGTCACCGTGATGGCGAGCCCGGCGACGTTCGTGGAGTTCAGCCGTCAGCGGGGGCTCGCCCCGGACGGCCGCTGCAAGGCCTTCTCCGCCGACGCGGACGGCACGGGATGGGGCGAGGGCGTCGGCATGCTCGTCCTGGAGCGGCTGTCCGACGCCCGGCGCAACGGCCACCGGGTCCTCGCCGTCGTACGCGGCTCGGCGGTCAACCAGGACGGCGCGTCCAACGGCCTGACCGCGCCCAACGGCCCCTCCCAGCAGCGCGTCATCCGCCAGGCCCTCGCCAACGCGGGCCTGACCACGTCCGACGTGGACGCGGTCGAGGCCCACGGCACCGGCACCACCCTCGGCGACCCCATCGAGGCCCAGGCGCTCCTCGCCACCTACGGCCAGGACCGCGCCGAGGACCGGCCCCTGTGGCTGGGCTCGCTGAAGTCCAACATCGGCCACACCCAGGCCGCCGCCGGTGTCGGCGGCGTCATCAAGATGGTCATGGCGATGCGCCACGGCACGCTCCCGCGCACCCTGCACGTCTCCGAGCGCTCCCCGCACGTCGACTGGTCCGCGGGCGCCGTGGACCTCCTGACGGAGGCCCGGTCGTGGCCCGAGACGGGCCGCCCGTCCCGCGCGGGCGTGTCGTCGTTCGGCGTGAGCGGCACCAACGCGCACGTCGTCCTGGAGCAGGCGCCCGACGAGACCCCGGCCCACGAGCCGTCGGCCCCGGACCACGCCCCGCTGGTCCTCTCCGCCCGCACGCACGACGCCCTGCGCGCCCACGCCGCCCAACTCGCGCCCCTCGTAGGGGAGACAGGCGCATCGGACGTGGCGGCCGCCCTCCTTACACGGTCGGTGTTCGAGCACCGGGCCGTCGTCGTCGGGGGCGGCGCCGACGCGCTGGCGGCGGTGGCTCAGGGGGTGGAGTCCGCTCGGGTGGCGGTCGGTGTCGCGCGGCCGGTGGGCAAGGTGGCGTTCGTGTTTCCCGGTCAGGGGTCGCAGTGGCTGGGCATGGGGGCGGAACTGGCGCAGTCGTCGCCGGTGTTCCGTGCTTCGCTCGACGCGTGTGCTCAGGCGTTGGCGCCGTATGTGGACTGGTCGTTGTACGACGTCCTGAACGATGCCGCCGCGCTGGAGCGTTCCGATGTCGTCCAGCCCGCGCTGTTCGCGGTGATGGTGTCGCTGGCCGCGCTGTGGCGTTCGTACGGCGTGGAGCCGGACGCGGTCGTCGGCCACAGCCAGGGGGAGATCGCCGCCGCGCACGTGGCGGGCGCGCTGTCCCTCGCCGACGCCGCCAAGGTGGTGGCGCTGCGCAGCAAGGCGGCACTGGTGCTTTCGGGACAGAGCGGGCTGGTGTCCCTGGCGGCGACGCTCGACGCGGCACGTGAGCGGATCGCCCGCTGGCAGGGGCGGATCACCGTCGCCGCCGTCAACGGCCCCCGTTCGGTCGTGGTGGCGGGTGACGTCGACGCGCTGGACGAGTTGCTGGAGGCGTGCGCCGCCGACGACGTGTGGGCCCGCCGGGTCCTCATCGACTACGCCTCGCACTCGCCGCACGTAGAGCCCGTCCGGGAGGAGCTCACGACCCTGCTGGCCGGGGTCGAGGGCAAGCCCGCGGGGGTGCCGATGCTGTCCACGGTCACGGGGGAGTGGCTGACCGGGACCGAGGTCGGGGCCGAGTACTGGTACCAGAACCTGCGCAACACCGTGCGCTTCGAGGAAGGCACGCGTGGCCTCCTCGACCGGGGCGTGGGCGTCTTCGTGGAGTGCAGCCCGCACCCCGTGCTCACCTTCGGTGTGCGCGAGACCCTGGAGGCAGTCGACGCCGAGGCGGTCGTGGTGGGCACGCTGCGCCGCACCGACGGTGACCTCGACCGGTTCCTGCTGTCGGCGGCCGAGGCGTACGTGGAGGGCCTGCCCTTCGACTGGCGGGCCGCGGTGCCCGCCGGGCAGCACGTGGACCTGCCGACCTACCCCTTCCAGCACCAGCGCTACTGGCTGGACGCGCCCCGCGACCTGAGCGTCGAGGAAGCGGCCGGGGGGCTGGGCCTCGCGGGCACGGGCCATCCGCTGCTCGGCGCCGCCGTCGAACTCGCCGACGGGCAGGGCCTGGTGTGCACCGGAAGGCTCGGCACGGACACCCACCCGTGGCTCGCCGACCACGCCGTCGCGCAGACGGTCCTGCTGCCCGGCACGGCCTTCGCGGACATCGCCCTCGCCGCGGGCGGCAGGCTCGGCCTGGACGAGGTGGAGGGGCTGACCCTCGCCGCACCGCTGGTGCTGCCCGAACGCGGCGGCGTACGCCTGCGGGTGACGGTCGGCGCCGACGACGGCTCCGGCCGCCGGGCGCTGCACGTCGACTCCTGCCCGGAAGAACCGGACGCCGCCGACTGGACCCGGCACGCCACCGGCTTCCTCACCGCGGGAGCGCCCGCCGCCCCCGCGGCGCTCACCCAGTGGCCGCCCGCCGACGCCGCGCGCGTCGACCTCGACGGCCTCTACGACGGCCTGGAAGAAGCCGGGTTCGGCTACGGACCCGCCTTCCAGGGCCTGCGGTCGGCGTGGCGCGGCGACGGCGCCGTGTACGCCGAGATCGCGCTCGACGAGGACCAGCACCGGGACGCCGCGGCGTTCGGGCTCCACCCGGCGCTGCTCGACGCCGCGCTGCACGCCTGCACGCTCGGCGGCCTCGTCGAGGACGCCGGCCGGCCCCGGCTGCCGTTCACCTGGAACGGAGTCCGGTGGCACGCGACCGGCGCCACCACGGCGCGGGTCCGGCTCGCACCGGCCGGACCCGACGCCGTCTCCCTGGAGCTGGCCGACGCACAGGGGCTACCCCTGGCGACGGTCGCATCCCTCGTCCTGCGGCCGATCGCCGCGGAGCACTGGGGTGCGCGCCACCGCGACGCGCTGTTCCGGCTGGAGTGGGTGGCCGCACCGACCCGTGCGGCCGCCCCCGCTCCCGCCCGCGGTTGCGCTGTGATCGGCCCGGACGGCCTGAAGGCCCGCGCGGGCCTCGCCGCGTCCGGGATCGCCGTCGAGGAGCACCACGACCTCGCGGCCCTCGCCGCGGCCGGGGTGCCCGGCCTCGTCGTCGCCCCCTTCGCCGAGGACGGCCCGGAGCCGGTCGCCGCCGCCCGCGCCGCCGCGTTCCGCGCGCTGCGCCTGGCCCAGGAGTGGCTGGCCGACGACCGGTTCCTCGACTCCCGCCTCGTCTTCGTGACCCGCGGGGCCGTCGCGGCCGGTCCCGGCGAGGACGTGCCCGACGTCGCCGACGCGGCGGTGTGGGGCCTGATCCGGGCGGCCCAGTCCGAGAACCCCGGCCGGTTCGTCCTCGTCGACGTGGACGGGCACGACGCGTCCTGGGCGGCCCTGCCCGGTGTCCTCGCCGGTGCCGAGCCGCAGGTGGCGGTGCGCGCCGGTGACCCGAGGGCGCCGCGCCTCGCCCGGTTCGGACCGTCCGCGCCGCAGTCCCCGATCGCCTTCGCGCCCGGCGGCACCGTCCTGATGACCGGGGCCACCGGCCTGATCGGCGGCCTCGTCACCCGCCGCCTCGTCACGGAGCACGGGGTCCGGCACCTCGTCCTCGCCAGCCGCAGGGGCCCCGCCGCGCCCGGCGCCGACGCGCTCCGCGCGGAGCTGGCCGCACTCGGCGCGCGGGTCACCCTCGCCGCCTGCGACGTCACGGACCCCGCCGCGCTGGGCAAGCTCCTGGCCGAGGTGTCCGCGGACCACCCGCTGACCGGCGTGGTGCACTCGGCGGGCGTCCTCGACGACGGCGTGCTCGCCTCGCTGACGCCCGAGCGGATCGACACGGTGTTCCGGCCCAAGGTCGACGCGGCCTGGCACCTGCACGAGCTGACCCGCGATCTCGACCTGTCGGCGTTCGTCCTGTTCTCCTCCGCCGCCGGTACGTTCGGCAACCCCGGCCAGGGCAACTACGCGGCCGCCAACGCGTTCCTCGACGCGCTCGCCCACCACCGCAGGGCGGCGGGCCTGCCCGCCACGTCGCTGGCGTGGGGCCTGTGGGAGGCGGCCGGCACGATGACCGGCGCCATGGCCGACAGCGACGTGGCGCGGATGTCCCGCGCCGGCGTCACGGGCCTGACCGAGGAGGAGGGTCTCGCCCTGTTCGACCTCGGCTGCGCGGCGGGCGACGCGGTCGTCGTGCCGATGCGGCTCGACACGGGCAGCCTGCGCGGCGGACCCGACCAGGTGCACGCGCTGCTGCGCGGCCTGGTGCGCCCCCGGACCGCCCGGGCGGCGGGCGCCGCCGAGGAGCCGCTGGCCCGGCGCCTCGCCGGGCTGACGCAGGAGGAGCAGGAGAGCGCACTCCTTAACCTGGTCCGGGACCGCACGGCGGCCGTACTCGGCTACGCGCCGGACGAGCTCGACGTCTCCGGCGCCCTGACCCAGCTCGGCCTCGACTCCCTGACCTCGCTGCAACTGCGCAACGAGCTCGCGGGCGCCACCGGTCTGCGCCTGCCCACCACCGTCGTGTTCGACCAGCGGACGGGCCCGGCGCTCGCCGGATACCTGCGGCGCGAACTCGCCGCGACAGCCGGGGACACGCCCGCCGCGCCCGCCGCCCTCGCCGTCGAGGACACCCTCGTCGGCCTGGTCCGCCAGTCCTACGACCTCGGCCTCGCCAAGGAGGGCTGGCTGATGGTGGACGCGGCCGCACGGCTGCGGCCGGTGTTCGAGAAGGCCGACGAGGTGGCCGCGCTGCCGCCGGTCCCGCTGGCCACCGGCCCGGGCATCCCGCTGCTGTGCTTCCCGCCGACCATGGCACCCTCGGGGCCGCACTACTTCTCCCGCTTCGCCCCTGTCTTCGCGGGGCACCGGGACGTGACCCTGCTGCCCCACCCCGGCTTCGGCGCGGGGGAGCCGCTGCCCGCGACCCGGGAGGCGGTGGTCCGCTTCCAGGCCGAGGCCGTCGAGCGGCAGGCGGGCGACCGGCCGTTCGTGCTCCTCGGCTACTCCTCGGGCGGCTGGATGGCCAACGCGGTCGCCGCGCTCCTGGAGCGGCAGGGCCGCGCACCGGCAGCGGTGGTGCTCCTCGACACGTACATCGCGACCAACTCGTTCGAGAAGCGGCTCGAAGCGGCCCTGTCGGAGCGCATGTCCACCAGCCAGGCGTTCGACCTGCTGACCGGCGCGCAGATGACCGGACAGAGCGGCTACGTGCGCGTGTTCGACGACTGGAAGCCTGAACCGGTCGGGGCCCCCACGCTGTTCGTGCACGCCACGTTCCCGCCCGGGGAGACGGAGGCGCTGGAGACCGAGGACGCCTGGCAGCCCCAGTGGCCGCACCGCCACGAGGACGCCGACGTCCCCGGCGACCACTTCACGATCATGGACGTGCACTCCGAGTCGACGGCGCTGGCCGTGCGGGCCTGGCTGGACGACGCCCGGTTCGACACCCCCAGCTGAACCGTCGGCGCCCGCACACCCGGCGAACCCGGCCCGAGCCGCGTCGGACGCGACCGAACCGGCCCGCGTCCGACGCGGCCCCGAGCACGACAGCAGTTCGCAGCCCCGAGCACGACAGCAGTTCGCAGCCCTGAGCACGACAGCAGTACGCAGCCCCGACCACGACAGCAGTACGCAGCCCCGCCCACGACGGCAGCTCGACTCGACCACGGCAGCAGTACGCGACTCCGAGCACGACGGCAGCACTCGACTCCGACCACCACGGCAGAACGGACGACGCACATGACACCCACCGACGGCAGCGACCTCTGGCTCCGCCGGTTCCACCCCGCACCGGACGCCCCGGCCCGGCTCGTCTGCTTCCCGCACGCGGGCGGCTCGGCGAGCTTCTACCACCCCGTCTCGGCCGCGCTCGCGAGCGGCGGCGACGTGGTGGCCCTCCAGTACCCGGGCCGCCAGGACCGGCGCAACGAACCGAACGTGGACGACATCGGCGTACTGGCGGACCGGATGGCGCCCGTGGTGGCACCGCTGTTCGACCGGCCCGTGGTGTTCTTCGGCCACAGCATGGGCGCGATCCTCGCGTTCGAGGTCGCCCGCAGGCTGGAGGAGGACGGGCACACGCTCGCGATGCTGTTCGCCTCCGGCCGGCGGGCACCGTCGACGCGGCGCGTGGAGAACGTCCACCAGCGGGACGACGACGGGCTCCTGGCCGATGTGAAGGCCCTGAGCGGCACCGACGTGAAGGTGCTCGGCGACGAGGAACTGCTGCGCATGGTGCTGCCCGCCATCCGCAGCGACTACCGGGCCATCGAGACGTACGGCCCGGTGGACGCGGTGCTCGGCTGCCCGATCACCGCCCTGGTGGGCGACGACGACCCGAAGTCGACGGTCGGGGAAGCCGACGCGTGGCGCGCCCACACCACGGCCGCGTTCCGGCTGCGGGAGTTCCGCGGCGGCCACTTCTACCTCAGCTCGCGCGCGCCGGAGGTGATCGCGGTGGTGGGCGAGGCGCTGCGCGGGGCCGTGGCCGTCGGCTAGCGGAGCGGGGGAACGGGAGCGGGGGCCGGACGAGCGAGTCGTCCGGCCCCCGTTCGGCCTCGGGCGCGGACCGGGGCCTCAGATGTAGCCCGCGCGCAGCGCGTAGGCCACCGCGTGGGTCCGGTTGCGCAGCCCCAGTCGCGAGGTCAGATTCTGCAGGTCGTTCTTCACGGTCCGCTCGGAGTACGCGAGTTCGGCGGCGACCTCGGCGGTGTCGAGGCCGTCCGCCACCAGGCGGAGGATGTCGACCTCCCGCGGTGTCATCTCCGCCGGGGTGAGGTGCGCGGGGCCCTGCGCGGTGCTCTGGAGCCGTCCCATCTGGGCGATGAGCCTGCCTAACAGATCGGGCGGCAAGTGACCGTGGCCGCGGTGGGCCGCGAGGACCGCCCGCAGCAGCCGCGCCGGTGTGGCCTCCCGCCGCCGCACGATCGAGGTGACACCGCAGCCCGCGACGTCCAGCACGTCCGCCCCGCGCATCCGGTCCACCACCAGGACCACCCGGGCGCTCTGCGCGTGCACGAGTCTGCGCAGACTCACCAGCGTCGCTTCGTCCACGGCGCCGACGACGAGCAGGGCGACGTGGCCCCGGTCGTGCTGCGTGCCGTCCGTCAACGCGATCTCCGTGCACTGCCGGAGCTGGCTCACCACCCCGGCCTGGGAGATCGGGTCCGACGCGTGCACGGTGACCAGCACCGGCCGTGTCATGGGAACGCTCTCAACGGGTGGCTGCATGGGCTAGAGCACCTCCAGGTTCCACGGTGGTCCAGAGGTGCGACGGTGGCGGGAGCCACCTGCGTCCACCGCTCGCTCCTCCGCTGTCAGGTAAGCAGCTGCCGCGTTCGCGCACCAAGCGGCGCCACGTGGTGTCGCCCACCAGGTTGGAGCCCGCCGCTCACGTCCGGCTGATGTTCCGCTGACGCCCCTGGCACCACGATGTGAGCGCGTCGACGATGCGGCCCCCTGTTCGAAGGCGAGGGTGGGTGCGGACGTCCCGCCGGGCCGGGGGCAAGTGGCTTTGCGTCACCTCGCGAAGACGGTGGGTATAGACCAGCGGTCTCGATGGGCGTCGCGAGGCACACTCGGCAACTGTGCGCAGCACATGCCAGAGGCGGGTTTCGGCCTCCCGGACGAGGGCCCCGAATGCCGCGGAGCCCGGTGTTTCAGCGGCGGGTGAGTGCGCGCGGTGGCGTGTGGAACGCGGGGCGCTGGCTTGTTTGTCGCATCGCATTGCCGAGAGGCGTCAAAAGCACGCTGTGGCCGGATCTGAAAGGCACCCTTTCGACGCCGTGGCCCCGGTGTTAAAGTCGCTGCCTCAAACGTTAATCGCGATCCTGTGAAACCAGCCCCCGTCGGGGCGGCCCTCGATTTCTTGGTAAGGGCTTTCAACCCGCCCGTCTCCAAAGTGGTTCGTTTCTCAAATTTTGAAGATCAAGCCACTTGATGGTGGCGTGTGCCTTATTTCTTGGGTGTTGTGGATTTCCTCCCCCGGGTCTGCGAGGGTCATGGCGACGGAGGAAGTCGGTGCTGATTTCGTGCGGCACCTGCGGCAAGAGATGTTCAAAGCGCAACAGGAGTGAGCATGGCTCTGGGGTACTTATTCGGTGGCGGTGTGGGTTCCGAACCGCAGGGGATCGAGCTGTATGAGTCGTCAGCTCCTGTGCGGACGTTGTACGAAGAGATATCCGAGTGGACCGGACTGACCCCCGAGCAGATCCTGCGCGCGGAACTGCCCGAGGGGCGCGAGCGGCGGCAGAGCGCGGGGACGATCCGCGAAGCGGCGCTCGCCGTCGCCGTGCACGATCTGCTCGCGGCGGCCGGACTGCGCCCGGACGTGGTCGGAGGCCTGAGCCTGGGAGCCATGACGGCCAGCTGCCTGGCCGGGGGCCTGGACCGCAGGTCCCTGTTCACGATGCTGGCCCGGACGGCGAACGCCCCAGGTCCACGTCCCTCGGACCCCGAAGAGGGCATGGCTCTCGCCTTCGTGCCCACCGAGGACGCGGAGTCCGCGCGGCCCTGGCACGGGCGCGCCCACCTCCACCTCGCCGGTGACTTCGGCCCCGTCGCCGACGGGTCGCAGCGCATCATGATGCTCGCCGGGCACCGCACGGCCATCGAGGAACTGGCCGCCGACGCTCCGCCCGGCACGATCGTGCCGCTGCCCGACCGCGCCATCGGCGTGCACTCCCCGCTGCGCCGGCCGTTCCGCGACTTCATCGCGCCCTATCTGGCGGAGCTGCCGTTCACCGCCCCCAGAATTCCCCTGCTCTCCTGTCTGGAGCGCCGGGAGCTGAGAACAGCGGACGACGTGCGGCACATGTTCGAGCGGAATTCCACGGACCCGATCAGCCTCGTCGACGTCTACGAGGGTATGCGGGAGCGCGATGTGCGCCTGGGCATCGTAGTGGGCCCGTCCATTCCTGAAGGCATCCTCGCCTTCCCGTTCCCTGTCGTTCACGTGGATTCAACGGAGCACATTCGACTCGCCGTCAGCCAGGCCTACGACTTGGGGATCGACTTCTCCTTCGCCGACTCCGGCATGCAGGGAGTCTGATATGTGGACGGCCGTACAAGGAGGCGTGCGGGAACAACCGTGCGAAGTCGACCCCGACTTAGTCGTCCAGGAGTGGCTCGGCATCGACATGGACGAATGGACCCGCAGGGTCGTCCGGCGAACCTTCCACCCCGACCACGGCAGCCCGTACTGGCTGCGCCGCCGTGAGCGGCTCGACTTCGAGCCGCTCGACATCACGCGCTACGCGGACCTCACGGCCTTCGGCCCCTTCCCGCTGGCGGAACTGCGCACCCTGGACCCCGCGGACCTCGTGCCGCGGTCCGTGCCCCGGCCGCTCGCCGGGCGCGTCTGGGACACCGGCGGCACCACCGGCACACCCTGCCGCGTCTTCTACACCCCCGCCATGATCCGCCACCGCGCGCTCTGGCGCCGCTGGTCCTTCGTCCACGAAGGCTTCGCGCCCGGCCGCGCCTGGCTCCAGGCGACACCCACCGGGCCGCACCTCATCGGGCACGGCGTCTGGGAGGTCGCCGACCTGTACGCGGGCCGGGTGTACGCCATCGACATGGACCCCCGCTGGGTGAAACGCCTCATCCGCGAAGGCCGCATGGCCGACGTCCAGCAGTACACCGACCACCTCCTCGACCAGGTCGTGGACGCCCTGGACCAAGGCGCCGTCGACTACGTGAACACCACCCCCGCACTCTTCGCGGCCCTGTGCCGGCGCGCCCCTGAGCGCGTCGGCGCCCTCGCCGGAGTGCGTCTGAGCGGCACCCAGATCAACACCGCCATGTACCGCGACTTCCGCACCGCCCTCAACGGCGGCCTCTGCGGCATCAGTTACGGCAACACCCTCGGCAACGCCGCCTGCCTCGGCGTGCCGGACGACGGCGGCACGATCCCGTACATGCCGAACTACCCGCAGGTGACGATGGCCGTCGTGCGCAAGGACGACTGGCGGGCCGTCGTCGCACCCGGTGCGGGCGGACAGGTCCGCCTGACCGTCCTGCACGACGACCTCTTCCTGCCGAACGTCCTGGAACGCGACCAGGCCGTCCGGCACATCGACAGCCAGTGGCCCTGCGACGGCGTCGCCGACGTCCGTCCGCTCCAGGTCACCAACTCCGCCCCCGAGGGCCTGTACTGACGCAGCGCCCCGACCGACCCCCACCCCGTCACCCCGCCCGGGTCCACTGAGGTGCCCGCGCGCCGTGCCCGTACCCGCGTGCGGATCCACCGCGCCCCGGCGGGCCCTGCACGGCCGTGCCGCACCGGCGCGCGCCCTCCTTCCCCGTCCCGTACGTCCTGACCCGCCGTCCCTGTCCCGTACGTCCTGAGGAGCCATGGCGTGAACGTGCCCGAGTCCCCTGCCGGGACCCCCCTCCTGTGGACCCTGTCCGCCGCACGGCGGGGCGCCCTGACGGCACAGGCGCGGCGGTTGCGCGACCACCTGCGCGCCCTGCCGGAGTGGAGCCCGGCGGACGTCGGCCTCACCCTCGCCCGCGCCGCGACCGCCACCGGGCATCGCGCCGCCCTGGTGGCGGGTGACCGCGACGCGCTCCTGGAGCGCCTCGACGCCCTCGCCGACGGGCGCGGCGCCCCCGGCCTCACCGAAGGGCCCGCCGGACCCGGCGGCGGCATCGCCTTCGTCTTCCCCGGACAGGGCTCCCAGTGGCCCGCCATGGCCGCACGGCTCCTCGACTCCGCACCCCGGTTCAGAGCGCGCGTGGACGCCTGCGCGCAGGCCCTCGAACCCTTCGTCGACTGGTCCCTCATGGACGTGCTGCGCGCGGCCGACGGCGCGCCCCCGCTGGAGCGGCCCGACGTCGTCCAGCCCGCCCTGTTCGCCGTCGGCGTCGGCCTGGCCGGACTCTGGCGCGACCACGGCGTGGAGCCCACCGCGGTGCTCGGCCACAGCTGCGGCGAGATCTCCGCGGCCGTCGTCGGCGGCGCCCTCTCCCTGGACGACGGCGCCCGAGTCGTCGCCCTGTGGAGCCAGGCCCAGGCGACCCTGTCCGGGCACGGCGACATGGTCTCCGTGATGGCACCCCTCGCCGACGTGGAAGCCCAACTAGGCCACCATGAAGGGAAGTTGGGGGTCGCCGCCGTCAACGGCCCGCGCTCCGTGATCGTGTCCGGCGACACCGACGCCGCCACCGAGCTGACCGCCCGGCTCACCGCCGCGGGCCTGCACGCGCGCCGCATCGCCGTCGGGCTCGCCGCCCACTCCCCGCACATCGACGCCATCGTGCCCCGCCTCCACGCCGACCTCGCCCCCGTCCGGCCGCTCACCGCCCACCTGCCGTACTACTCGGGCCTGACCGGCGACCTCCTCCCCGAACCGGCCCTGGACGCCGCCTACTGGGCCCGCAACCTGCGCCGCACCGTCCGGTTCGACCGGGCCGCGGCCGCCCTGCTCAGGGACGGCCACCACACCCTCCTGGAGATCAGCCCGCACCCGGTCCTCACCACCGCGCTCCAGGCGATCGCCGCCGAGCACGGCGTCACCGCCCACGTCGGCGCCACCCTCCGCCGCGACCACGGCGACCGCACCCAATTCCTCACCGCACTCGCCGAGGCGTACGTCCACGGCGGCGCGACCCCCGGCCCCGAAGCCCTCTACGAAGGGCTCGACGCCCAGCCCACGGACCTCCCCGCGGAACTGCTGGAGGCGGACGACGACACCGGCACCGAGGACCCGCGCACGGCCCTCCGCGACGAACTGGCCCCCCTCACCGCGCCGGGGCAGCGCGAACGGCTGCTGCGTCTGGTGGGCCACGAGGTCGCCGCCGTGCTCGGCGAACCGGGCCCCGTCGACCCCGACGCCACCTTCACCGGCCTCGGCCTGGACTCCGTCACCGCCGTGGAGATCCGCAACCGCGTCGCCACCGCCACGGGCGCCGCGTCGCTGCCCGTGACGGCCGTCTTCGACCATCCGACGCCGCGCGCGCTCGCCGAGGCGCTGCGGGACGAACTCCTCGGCGACACCCTGCAGGAAGCACCCGCCGAGGCGCCCGCGACGGCCGCGTACGAAGACCCCGTGGCGATCGTCGCGATGGGCTGCCGCTTTCCCGGCGGCGCCGACACCCCCGAGCGGCTGTGGCGCCTCCTCGCCGACGGCACCGACGCCGTGACGGACTTCCCCGGCGACCGGGGCTGGAGCACCGCGGGCGCCTGCACGCCCGAGGACACCGGGCCGGGCCGCCACTACCAGCGGGAGGCGGGCTTCCTGCACGACGCCGACCGCTTCGACGCCGAGTTCTTCGGCATCTCGCCCCGTGAGGCGCTCGTCATGGACCCGCAGCAGCGGCTCCTCCTGGAGACCTCCTGGGAGACCCTTGAGCGCGCGGGGCTCGACCCGCACACGCTGCGGGGCAGCCGCACTGCTGTCTACGTCGGCGCGATGACCATGGACTACGGCCCCCGCCTGCACGAGGCGACGGACGGCAACGGCCACCTCCTCACCGGCAACACCGGCAGCGTCGCCTCCGGCCGCATCGCCTACGCCCTCGGCCTGGAGGGTGCCGCGGTCACCGTCGACACGGCCTGCTCCTCCTCCCTGGTGGCCCTGCACCTCGCCGTGCAGGCACTGCGGCGCGGCGAGTGCGCGCTCGCGCTCGCGGGCGGAGCGACGGTGATGCCGACGCCCGGCATGTTCGTGGAGTTCAGCAGCCAGGGCGGCCTGGCCCCCGACGGCCGCTGCAAGGCGTTCTCGGCACAGGCCGACGGCTTCGGCCTCGCCGAGGGCGTCGGCGTACTGCTCCTGGAGCGTCTGTCGGATGCCCGGCGCAACGGTCATCCGGTGCTTGCGGTGGTGCGGGGCAGTGCGGTGAATCAGGACGGTGCGAGCAATGGTCTGACGGCTCCGAACGGTCCTTCGCAGCAGCGGGTGATTCGTGCGGCTCTCGCGGATGCGGGGTTGTCGGCGAAGGACGTGGACGCGGTGGAGGCGCACGGCACGGGCACGCGTCTGGGTGATCCGATCGAGGCGCAGGCGTTGCTGGCGACGTACGGTCAGGGACGTGTGGAGGAGCGGCCGTTGTGGCTGGGCTCCCTCAAGTCCAACATCGGCCACACTCAGGCCGCCGCAGGTGTCGGCGGCGTCATGAAGATGGTCCTGGCGATGCGCCACGGCCTGCTGCCCCGGACCCTCCACCTCACCGAGCCGACACCGTACGTGGACTGGAACGCGGGCGACATCCGCCTCCTCGCCGAACCGACACCCTGGCCCGAGAGCGACCGGCCGCGGCGGGCCGGAGTGTCCGGCTTCGGCATCAGCGGGACGAACGCGCATGTGATCGTGGAGGAGGTGCCGCGGGAGTCTGTGGTCGCGGGGGTTTCCGGGGTGGTTGGGCCGGTGGTGTGGGTGGTGTCGGCGCGGTCGCCGCAGGGGTTGCGGGCGCAGGCGGAGCGGCTTCTTGAGGTGTGCGGCAAGCAGGACGTGCGGGTCGGTGATGTCGCGCTGTCGCTGGCCATGACCCGCTCGCGGTTCGAGAGCAGAGCCGTTGTGGTGGCTGGTGGTCGTGAGCAACTCCGTGCGGGGTTGCGGGCGTTGGTGGTGGGTGAGCCGTTGTCGTGTGTGGTGTCGGGTGGGGTGTCGGTAGGTGGGGGGACGGTGTTTGTGTTCCCGGGGCAGGGGGCGCAGTGGGTGGGGATGGCGCGTGAGCTGTTGGATGAGTCGTCGGTGTTTGCGGGGTTGATGGGGGAGTGCGAGGCGGCGTTGGGGCCGTATGTGGAGTGGTCGTTGGTGGAGGTGGTGCGTTCGGGTGTGGGGCTTGAGCGGGTGGATGTGGTGCAGCCGGTGTTGTTTGCGGTGATGGTGTCGTTGGCGCGGTTGTGGCGGGTGTTTGGTGTGGTGGCGGATGCGGTGGTGGGGCATTCGCAGGGGGAGATCGCGGCGGCGGTGGTGGCGGGTGGGTTGTCTCTTGCGGATGGTGCGCGGGTGGTGGCGTTGCGGAGCCGGGCGATTGTGGGGCTTGCGGGCAGTGGCGGGATGGTGTCACTCGCTCTGTCTTCGGATGAGGTGGCGGAGCGGCTGGCTGTGTGGGGTGGCCGGTTATCGGTCGCGGCTGTCAATGGTCCCTCTGCGGTGGTGGTGTCGGGTGATATCGATGCTCTGGATGAGTTGGTGGAGGGTTGTGAGGCGCAGGGGGTGCGGGCGCGTCGTATCGACGTGGACTATGCCTCGCACTCGGCTCATGTGGAGCGCATCGAGACAGAGCTCCTGGAGGCCTTGAAGGGGATCTCACCGTCCTCGTCAGAGGTGCCGCTGTTCTCCACGGTGACGGGTGAGTGGCTGGACACGTCGGTGATGGATGCCGGGTACTGGTACGCCAACCTCCGTCGCACGGTGGCCTTCGAGCCCGCTATCCGTGCCCTGGCGGAGGAGGGTTTCGGTGCGTATGTGGAGGTCAGTCCGCATCCGGTGTTGACGATGGCGGTCGAGGCGACCTTGGAGTCGGCCGAGAGCACCGCGGTGGTGCTGGGCACCCTGCGCCGGGACGAGGGTGGCTTGGAGCGCATGCTCCTTGCGCTCGGGCAGGCGCATGTGCAGGGGTTGCCCGTGGACTGGTCGCCGCTGTTCGAGGGCACCGGTGCCACCCGCGTCGAGCTGCCCACCTACCCCTTCCAGCGCGAACGCTACTGGCTGGGCCCTCAGGAAAGTGCGGCCCCGGCGCCCGACACGGACGGCCTCTGGGAAGCCCTCGTACGCGAGGAGCCCGCCCGGCTCGCGGAGACGTTGAAGGTGACCCCGCAGGCCCTGGACGAGGTGTTGCCCGCGCTCTCGGCGTGGCGTGCCGAGCGTGCGCGGGAGCGGAGCGTCGACGCGTGGCGCCACCGTGTCGCGTGGCAGCCGCTCGAACTGCCGCCCGGCTCGGTGCCCGAGGGGCGGTGGCTCGCGGTGTGCCCCGAAGCCGTGTGCCCCGAAGCCGTGCGCCCCGAAGGTGTGCGTCCCGAAGCCGTGCTCCCCGAAGAGGCCGCCTACGCGGAAGGAGCGGCAGCCTCCGAAGCAGGGGCCGCCGACGCCGTCGTGCGCGGGCTCCGCGCGCTCGGGCTCGACCTCGCCGTGGTCACCGCCCAAGGGCCCGGGGAGGACCGCGCGGGGCTGGCCGCCGCGCTCGCGGACGCCGTGGCGGAGCGGCCCGTCGCCGGAGTCCTGTCTCTGCTCGCGGACGAGCACCGCCCGCACCCCGACCATGCCGACCTGCCCGGCGGGCTCGCCCTGACCCTCGCGCTCGTGCAGGCCCTCGGCGACACCGGGATCGACGCGCCGCTGTGGTGCGTGACCCGGGGCGCGGCCGTGGTCGGCGCGGGGGAGCGCCCTGGGCCGTCCGTCCACGCGGCCGTCGCCGGTCTCGGCCGGTGCGTCGCCCTCGAACACCCCGACCGCTGGGGCGGGTCGGCCGACCTGCCCGCCGAGCCGGACGAGCGGGCCCTGCTACGGCTGTGCGCGGTCCTGGCATCGGTGACCGACGAGGACCAGGTCGCGGTCCGCTCGACCGGGGTGCTCGGCCGTCGGCTGGTGCCCGCGCCCGTCACGCGCGGCGGCACCCCCGCCGTCGAGGAGGGCTTCGGGACCGGCACCGTACTGATCACCGGAGGCACCGGAGGCGTCGGCGCCCATGTGGCGCGCTGGCTGGCCGCACAGGGCGCCGGACAGCTGCTGCTCGTCAGCAGGCGCGGGCCGCGGGCGCCCGGGGCCGCCGCACTGCGGGCCGAACTGGCCGACGCGGGCGCCGCGGTGACGGTCGCGGCGTGCGACGTCGCGGACCCCGGCCAGGTGGCGGCGCTGCTCGACGCGCTGCCGCGGGACCGCCCGCTGACCGCGGTCGTGCACGCGGCGGGCGTCCTCGACGACGGCACGGTCGACGCCCTCACCCCGGCGCGGCTCGCCGTGTCGCTGCGCGCCAAGACGACCGCCGCCCGCGTCCTGCACGAGGCGACCGCGGGCCTGGACCTCTCCGCCTTCGTCGTCTTCACCTCCGTCATGGGCGTCGTCGGCAACGCCGGGCAGGGCAACTACGCGGCGGCGAACGCGGCGTTGGAGTCCCTCGTCGCCGCCCGGCGCGCCGCCGGACTGCCCGGCACGGCCCTCGCCTGGGGCGCCTGGGCCGCGGGCGAGGGCATGCTCGACGACGACGTCGCCGGACGCCTGCGCGACCGGGGCCTGCCCTCCATGGACCCCGCGGCGGCCGTGACGGCCATCGGCCGCGCCCTCGCCGAGGGCGACGGGCACGTGGTCGTCGCCGACGCGGACTGGCGGCGCTTCGCCGCCGCCACGGGGCCGCGTGCGACCGCGCTGCTCGCCGCGTACACCGGCCGGGACGGCGACGGCGGCGAGCGCGCGCCCGGCTCACCGGAAGGGACGCTGCGCGACCGGCTCGCCGCCGTGCCCGCCGCGGAGCGCGAGAGGTTCGTCACCGACCTCGTCCGTACGCATGCCGCGGCGGTCCTGCGGCACCCCACCCCCGACGCCGTACGGCCCGAACGGGCCTTCAACGACATGGGGTTCGACTCCCTCACGGCGGTCGAGCTGCGCAACCGCCTGGCGGCCGCCACCGGTGTGCGCCTGCCCGCCACCGTGCTCTTCGACCGGCCGACGCCGGCGGTCCTCGCCGCCCACCTCCTGGGCGAACTCGGCGAGGCGGACGCGGGAAGCGGGGCCGACGGCGCCCGGGAGCCGGGCTCCGCGCCGTCCGCGTACGACGCGGAGCCCATCGCGGTCGTCGGCATGGGCTGCCGGTTCCCCGGCGGTGTCGAGCGCCCCGCCGATCTGTGGCGGCTGCTCGCCGAGGGCCGGGACGCGGTCACGGACTGGCCCGCGGACCGGGGCTGGGACGCCGCCGGGCTCTACGACCCGGACCCGGACCGGGCGGGCACCACCTACTGCACGCGGGGCGCGTTCGTCACGGACGCCGCCGGGTTCGACGCCGAGTTCTTCGGGATCTCGCCGCGCGAGGCCCTCGCCATGGACCCGCAGCAGCGCCTCCTCCTGGAGACCTCCTGGGAGGCCCTGGAGCGCGCGGGACAGGACCCCGAGGCGCTCCGGGGCCGCCGCGTCGGCGTGTTCGTGGGCACCAACGGGCAGGACTACATGGCCCTCGCCGGAGCCGACCCCGAGGTGTCCGAGGGCCACCTCCTCACAGGGAACACGGCCAGCGTGCTGTCCGGCCGCGTCGCCTACGTCCTCGGCCTCGAAGGCCCCGCCCTCACCGTGGACACGGCCTGCTCCTCGTCGCTCGTCGCCGTGCACCTCGCCGCGCAGGCGCTGCGGCGCGGCGACTGCGACCAGGCCTTCGCGGGCGGCGTCACGGTGATGAGCACGCCCCGGCTCTTCGTCGAGTTCAGCCGTCAGCGCGGCCTCGCCCGCGACGGCCGCTGCAAGGCCTTCGGGGCGGGCGCCGACGGCACCTCCTGGGGCGAGGGCGCCGGAGTCCTGCTCCTGGAACGCCTCTCCGACGCCCGCCGCAACGGCCACCCCGTCCACGCCGTGCTGCGCGGCTCCGCCGTCAACCAGGACGGCGCCAGCAACGGCCTGACCGCCCCGAACGGCCCCGCCCAGCAGGACGTCATCCGGGCCGCGCTCGCCGACGCGGGGCTCCGCGCCGACCAGGTGGACGCCGTGGAGGCACACGGCACAGGCACCGTGCTCGGCGACCCGATCGAGGCCCAGGCGCTCCAGGCCGTCCACGCGGGGCGGCCCGCCGAACGGCCGCTGTGGCTCGGCTCGGTCAAGTCCAACATCGGGCACACCCAGGCCGCCGCCGGAGTGGCCGGGCTGATGAAGATGGTGCTCGCCCTCCAGGCCGGGGAACTGCCCGGCACGCTCCATGCCGAGGAGCCCAACCCGCACGTCGACTGGGCCACGGGCGACGTGCGCCTCCTGACCGGGCGCACCCCGTGGCCGGAGACGGGCGAGCCGCGCCGGGCCGGGGTCTCCTCGTTCGGCATCAGCGGCACCAACGCCCACGTGATCGTGGAACAGGCACCGCCCGCCGACACCCCGGAGGCGGCGGGCACGCCGGACGTCCCCGCCGCCCAAGCCTCCCGCGCCGACCTGCCCGGCCCCGCCGCCGAAGCCTCCCGCCCGGAGCCGCCCGGCCCCGGCGCCGAAGCCTCGCCCTCCGACGCCTCCCGCACCGGAATCGCCGTCCCGCTGCTCCTTTCCGCCCGTACGCCGGACGCCCTGCGCGCGCAGGGCGCACAGCTGCGTACGTATCTCGGCGGCCACCAGACGGGCCACCGGCCGCCGGACGACGGGCCCGCCCCCGGCGCCCTCGCCGACACGGCCCACGCCCTCGCCACCCGGCGCGCCGCGCTCGACCACCGCGCCGCCGTCCTCGGCCGGGACCCCGACGCCGTGCTCGCCGCCCTCGCCGCGCTGGCCGAGGGGAACTCCTCCGGGCGCCTCGTCACCGGTCACGCGGGCGCGGCAGGGCGCACGGCCTTCCTCTTCCCGGGGCAGGGCAGCCAGCGGGCGGGCGCGGGCGCCGAGCTGTACCGGTGCGAACCGGTCTTCGCCGACGCGCTCGACGCCGTCCTCACGCACCTGGCCCCCCACCTCTCGCCGGATCTGGAACGGCCGCTGCGCGACGTCATGTTCGCCGCGCCCGGCACCGACGCGGCGGCGCTCCTCGACCGCACCGGCTGCACCCAGCCCGCGCTGTTCGCCCTCCAGGTCGCGCTGTTCCGGCTCACGGAGCACTGGGGCGTACGGCCCGACCTGCTGCTCGGCCACTCCATCGGCGAACTCGCCGCCGCGCACGTGGCCGGGGTCCTCGACCTGCCCGACGCCTGCGCCCTGGTCGCCGCGCGCGGCCGGCTCATGGACGCGCTGCCCGGCGGCGGCGCCATGGCCGCCGTGGAGGCCGACGAGGACGAGGTGCGCGCCCTGCTCGCCGAAGCCGGGGAGCCGGGCGTCTGCGTCGCGGCCGTCAACGGGCCGCGCGCCACCGTCCTGTCCGGCGACCGCGCCCCCGTGCTGCGCCTGGCCGAGGCCTTCCGGGCGCGCGGCCGCCGCACCAAGGAGCTCGCCGTCAGCCACGCCTTCCACTCGGCGCGCGTGGACGGCATGCTCGACGCCTTCCGGGCCGTGGCCCGGCAGATGACGTACGCGCCGCCGCGCATCCCCGTGATCTCGAACCTCACCGGGGCGCGCGCCACCGCCGACGAACTGTGCGACCCGGAGTACTGGGTGCGGCACGTGCGCGGCACCGTCCGCTTCCTCGACGGCGCCCGCACCCTGCTCGCCGAGTCCGCCACCAGCTGCCTCGAACTCGGCACGGGCGGCGTCCTGTCCGGCCTCGTCGAGGCGTGCGGGACCGACGGCGACGCCTGCCGCGCGGTGCCGCTGCTGCGCGACGGCAGGACCGAGACAGAGGCGTTCACGGGCGCCCTCGCCGCGCTGCACGTGCGGGGCACGGCCGTCGACTGGTCCGTGGGCTGCCCTGACCGGCTGCCCCGCATCGACGACCTGCCCACCTACCCGTTCCGGCACCGCAGGTACTGGCCGACGCCGCGCCCCGCCGAGGCCGTCGACGCGGCGGACGCCCGGACCTACCGCGTGGCCTGGCGCGCCCTGCCCGAACCGGCCGCCACGCCCACGCTCACCGGCACCTGGCTGCTCGTCGTGCCCGAGGCCGCCGCGAGCACGGCGCTCGCCGACGCCTGCCGGACCGCGCTCGCCGAGCACGGCGCCGCCGTGTCCGTCCTCACCGTCCCCCACGGCACGGACCGGGCCGGGCTCGCCGCGCTCGTACCGCCGGGAGCGAGCGGCGTCCTGTCGCTGCTCGCCACCGCTCCCGCCGGTGGCACCGAGGCCACCCTGCTGCTCGTCCAGGCCCTCGGCGACGCGGGCGGTGACGCCCCGCTGTGGTGCGTCACCACCGGCGCCGTCGCCGTGGGCGGCCGGGGCCCGGTCCGCCCCGAGCAGGCCCAGGTGTGGGGGCTCGGCCGGGTCGCGGCGCTCGAACACCCGGGCCGCTGGGGCGGGCTGGCGGACCTGGCGGAGCGGCCCGACGCCGCGTCGCTGCGCCGCCTGTGCGCCCTGCTGTCCGGATCCGTACGGACCGATGGCGGCTGCGCCGAGGACCAGGTCGCCCTCCGCGCGGACGGCCTGTACGGACGCCGCCTCCTGAGGGCCGCGCCGACACCGGCGTACGGCTCTCGTACGGCAGCCGATGACACTCGTACGACAGGAAGCGGCGAGCCCGGGTGGTCCGCACGCGGCACCGTCCTCGTCACCGGCGGCACCGGCGGACTCGGCGCCCACGTGGCGCGGCGGCTCGCCCGCGACGGCGCCGAACACCTCGTCCTGACGAGCCGCCGCGGCCCGGACGCGCCCGGCGCCACCGAACTCGCCGCGGAACTCCAGGCCTTGGGGGCCCGGGTCACCGTGGCGGCCTGCGACGTGGCCGACCGGGACGCGCTCGCGGCGCTCCTCGACCGGCTCGCCGCCGACGGCGACGCCGTACGGGCCGTCTTCCACGCCGCGGGCGTCACCTCCGACACCCGCGTCGCGGACTGCACGCCCGCGCTGCTCGCCGAGGAGACGGCGGCCAAGGTGCGCGGCGCCGACCACCTGGACGGCCTCCTGGGCGAAGGGCCTGACGCGTTCGTGCTGTTCTCGTCGGTCTCCGCCACCTGGGGCAGTGCGGGCCAGGCCACCTACGCCGCCGCCAACGCCCACCTGGACGCCCTCGCCGAGCGGCGCCGCGCCGACGGCCGCGCGGCGGTCTGCGTGGCCTGGGGACCCTGGGCGGGGGCGGGCATGGCGCACGGGGCGACCGGCGCGGGCCTGCGCCGCCTCGGCCTGGTCCCGATGGCGCCTGAAGTGGCGCTCGACGCGCTGTGGCGGGCCCTGGAGGGCGACGACAGCGGCACCGTCGTCGCGGACATGGACTGGCCGCGCTTCGCCCCGGCCTTCCGCTCGGGGCGCGACAGCGCGCTGCTCGCCGAACTCCCCGACGCCGCCGCGGACCCGGACCGGGAACCGGACGACGCGGCGTCCGGCGCCGCGGCCCGCTGGCGCGACCGGCTCGCCGCGCTGCCCCGCGCCGAGCGACCGCGGGCCCTCACCGACCTCGTGCGCGCCGAGGCCGCCGCCGTCCTCGGCCACGACTCGGCGGTCGCCGTCGAAGCCGCCCGGCCCTTCCACGACATCGGCTTCGACTCGCTCACCGCTGTCGAACTGCGCAACCGGCTGGCCGCCGCCACCGGTCTGACCCTGCCCGCGAGCACCGTCTTCGACCATCCCACGGCCACCGCGCTCGGCGGCCATCTGCACGCCGAACTGACCGGCGCCACCCCCGCACCGCAGGACGGGCCCACGCGGCCCGCCACCACCGACGAGCCGTTGGCGGTCGTCGGGATGGCGTGCCGCTTCCCGGGCGGCGTCCGCGGCCCGGAGGACCTGTGGGACCTCGTCGCGGGCGAGCGCGACGCCGTCGGCCCGCTGCCCGCCGACCGGGGCTGGCCGCTGGAGGACCTCTACGACCCGGACCCCGAGCGCGAGGGCACCTTCTACACGACCGGCGGCGGTTTCCTCGACGGCGCCGGGGACTTCGACGCGGACTTCTTCGGCATCTCGCCGCGCGAGGCCCTCGCCATGGACCCGCAGCAGCGCCTCCTCCTGGAGACCGCCTGGGAGGCCCTGGAGCGCGCGGGCATCGACCCGGGCTCGGTCCGCGGCAGCCAGGGCGGCGTCTACCTCGGCGTGGCCGCCCAGGGGTACGGCACCGGGCCGCAGGACCCGGCCGCCGCCGTCGAGGGGCATCTGCTCAGCGGCACGGTCACGAGCGTCGCCTCCGGCCGCATCGCCTACACCCTCGGCACCGAGGGCCCGGCCGTCACCGTCGAGACCGCCTGCTCCTCGTCCCTGGTCGCCCTGCACCTGGCCGGGCAGGCGCTGCGCGCGGGGGAGTGCTCCTTCGCGCTCGTCGGCGGCGCGGCCGTGATGGCGTCGCCCGACGTGTTCGTGGAGTTCAGCCGCCAGCGCGGCCTCGCGCCCGACGGCCGCTGCAAGTCCTTCGCCGCCGCCGCCGACGGCACCGGCTGGGGCGAGGGCGTGGGCATGCTCGTGGTCGAGCGGCTCTCGGAGGCCCGCCGCCGGGGCCACCCCGTGCTCGCCGTGGTCCGGGGCTCGGCGGTCAACCAGGACGGCGCGAGCAACGGCCTGACCGCGCCGAGCGGACCCGCGCAGGAGCGCGTCCTGCGGCGGGCGCTCGCCGCCGCCGGTCTCACCGGAGCCGATGTCGACCTCGTCGAGGCGCACGGCACCGGCACCGTCCTCGGCGACCCCATCGAGGCGCAGTCCCTGATCGCCGTCTACGGCCAGGACCGGCCCACCGAACGGCCGTTGTGGCTCGGCTCGCTCAAGTCCAACATCGGCCACACCCAGGCCGCCGCGGGCGTCGCCGGGGTCATCAAGGCGGTCATGGCCCTGCGCCACGGCCTGCTGCCCCGCACCCTCCACGTGGACACGCCCACCACCGAGGCCGACTGGTCCAAGGGAGCGGTGCGCCTGCTCACCGAGGCCCGCCCGTGGGACGACACCGGCCGCCCCCGCCGCGCGGGCGTGTCCTCCTTCGGCATGAGCGGCACCAACGCCCACGCGGTGCTCGAACAGGCCCCGGACGAGCCGCCGGCGCCGCAGCCCGCCGCCCCGGCCCCCGCCGTCGACCCGATCGCCACGGACACCGTCGCGCTGCCCCTGTCGGCCGCCTCCGCGCCCGCCCTGCGCGCCCAGGCCCGCCGCCTGCGCGAGCACGCCGAAGCCGCCCAGGACCTGCCCCTCGCGGACCTCGCCCACGCGCTCGCCACCACGCGCACCGCGTTCCCGCACCGCGCCGCCGTGACCGGGCGCACCCGGGACGAACTCCTCGCCGCGCTCGCGGCACTGGCCGACGGGGAACCCGCGCCCGGCGCCGCCACCGGCCGCGCCGGAGAGGCCAGGACCGTGTTCGTCTTCCCCGGCCAGGGCTCGCAGTGGCCGGGGATGGCGCGTGAACTCCTGGACGGTTCGCCGGAGTTCGCCGCGCGGCTCGCCGCGTGTGCCGAGGCGCTGGCCCCGCACACGGACTGGTCGTTGCTGGATGTGCTGCGGGAGGTTCCTGAGGCGCCGTCGCTGGAGCGCGTGGACGTGGTGCAGCCGGTGTTGTTCGCGGTGATGGTGTCGCTGGCGGAGGTGTGGCGTTCGTACGGCGTCGAGCCCGTGGCCGTGGTGGGGCACTCCCAGGGCGAGATCGCCGCGGCCTGCGTGGCCGGGGCGCTCACCCTGGAGGACGCCGCCCTGGTCGTCGCCCTGCGCAGCCGGGAGCTGCGGCGGCTCGCCGGCCGCGGCGGCATGGTCTCGCTCGCCGCCCCCGAAGAGCACGTACGGGAACTGCTGCTGCCCTACGACGGGCGGATCGGCGTGGCCGCCGTCAACGGACCGGGGGCCGTCGTCGTCGCGGGCGCGCCCGACGCGCTGACCGGCCTCCAGGCCGACTGCGAGCGGGCGGGCGTACGGGCCCGACGGCTGCCCGTCGACTACGCGGCGCACTCCGCCCAGGTCTCCGACGTGGGCGACGCGCTGCGCACCGCCCTCGCCGGAGTGCGGCCCCGGCCCTCGCGCGTTCCGCTCTACTCCACCGTGACCGGCGACGTCATCGACGGCACCGCCCTCGACGCCTCCTACTGGTACCGCAATCTGCGCGAGCCGGTCGAGTTCGCCCGCACCACCGAGGCCCTGCTCGCCGCGGGCCACGACCTGTTCGTCGAGACGAGCCCGCACCCCGTCCTGACCGCCGCCCTCAGCGGGACCGCCGAGCGCGCGGAGCGGCCCGTCGCCGCCGTCGGCACCCTGCGCCGCGACGACGGCGGCACCGACCGGCTGCTCACCGCGCTCGCCGAGGCCTGGACCCACGGCGCGCCCCTGGACTGGGCCACCGCCCTGCCCCGGCCCGCCCACACCCACGTGCCCCTGCCCACCTACGCCTTCCAGCACGAGCGCTACTGGCTGGCGACACCGGGCCGGACCGCCGCCGCTGCCGTCGCCGCCACCGCACCCGCGCAGGCCCCCGCGCCCGTGCCGAACGGCGACCCCGCGGCCGAACTCGCGGCCCGGCTCGCCCCCTTGACCGGGGCCGACCGGCGCCGCGCCGTCCTCGACCTGGTCACCGCGCACGCCGCCGCCGTGCTCGGCCACTCCGGCGGCGCGGCCGTGGAGGCACGGCGGCCGTTCACCGCCGCGGGGTTCGACTCGATGCTCGCCGTGACGTTCCGCAACCGGCTCGGGGAGGCGACCGGGCTGCGGATCTCGCCCACCGCGGTCTTCGACCACCCCACGCCCGCCGCGCTCGCCGACCACCTGCACGAGCGGCTGTGCGCGGCCTCCGCGCCGGACCGGCCGGACCGCCCCGTCCACGAACACCTGGACGGGCTCGCCGCCGCGCTGGCCGCCACCGGGCCCGACACACCGGGAGCCGACACGATCGGCGCCCGGCTGCGGGACCTGCTGCGCGCCTGGAACGACCGGGTGCCGCAGGACGGTGGCGGTGTCGACGGCGCACCCGCCGTCGACACCGCCACGGCCGACGAACTCTTCGAACTGCTCGACAACAACTACGGGGCCTGAGGGAGAAGCGAGAACACCCATGCCGGACAACGACAAGCTCCTCGAATACCTCAGGCGCGCCACCGCCGACCTGGGAGACGCCCGCCGCCGACTGCGCGAGGCGGAGGACGCCCGCCACGACCCCGTGGCCATCGTCTCCATGAGCTGCCGCTACCCCGGCGGCGCCGACACCCCCGAAGCCCTGTGGGACCTCGTCGACAGCGGCACCGACGCCATCACCGAGTGGCCCGCGGGGCGCGGCTGGGACACCGAGGCGCTCTACCACCCCGACCCCGACCACCCCGGCACCTCCTTCACGCGGCACGGCGGATTCCTGCACCGGGCCGGGGACTTCGACGCGGGCTTCTTCGGGATCTCGCCGCGCGAGGCCCTCGCCATGGACCCCCAGCAGCGCCTCGTCCTTGAGACCGCCTGGGAGGCCGTCGAGCGCGCCGCCATCGACCCGGACGCGCTGCGCGCCACCAGGACCGGCGTGTTCGTCGGCGCGATGCGCAACGACTACGGCAGCACCTCGCGGCACGTCCCCGAACTCCAGGGGCTCCTCGACACCGGCACGGCCGCCAGCGTCGTCTCCGGGCGCGTCGCCTACACCCTCGGCCTCGAAGGGCCCGCGCTCACCGTCGACACCGCCTGCTCCTCGTCCCTGGTGGCCGTGCACCTCGCGGTGCGCTCGCTGCGTTCGGGAGAGTGCTCCCTCGCCCTCGCGGGCGGCGTCGCCGTGATGGCGACGCCGGACGCGTTCGTCGCCTTCAGCCGCCAGCGCGCCCTGTCCGCCGACGGGCGCTGCAAGGCCTTCGCGGCCGCCGCCGACGGCACCGGCTGGTCCGAAGGCGTCGGCGTCCTCGTCCTGGAGCGCCTCGCCGACGCCCGCCGCAACGACCACCAGGTCCTCGCCGTCATCCGCGGCTCCGCCGTCAACCAGGACGGGGCCAGCAACGGCCTGACCGCGCCCAACGGTCCCGCGCAGGAGCGCGTCATCACCGACGCCCTCGCCGACGCCAGGATCGCCCCCGGCGACGTGGACGCCGTGGAGGCCCACGGCACCGGCACCCGCCTCGGCGACCCCATCGAGGCCCAGGCCCTGCTCGCCACGTACGGCAAGCACCGGCCCGCCGAACGGCCGCTGTGGATCGGCTCGTTGAAGTCGAACATCGGCCACACCTCCGGCGCCGCCGGTGTCGGCGGCGTCATCAAGACGGTCATGGCGCTGCGCCACGGGCGGCTGCCCCGCACCCTCCACGTCGACGAGCCGACGCCGTTCGTCGACTGGTCGGAGGGTGCCGTACGGGTCCTGGCCGAGCCCCGCCCCTGGGAGGCGCCGGGGCGCCCGCGCCGGGCCGGGGTGTCGGCCTTCGGCGTGAGCGGCACGAACGCGCACCTAGTCCTGGAGGAGGACACCCCGCAGGACCTCACCGACCCGGCGCCGGAGGCCACCGCGCCCGAGCCCGCCGCGGGCCCGCTGCCCTGGGTGCTCTCCGCCCGCGACGAGGACGCCCTGCGGGCCCAGGCCACGCGCCTGCTTGCGCACATCGAGGAAACCGGCACCGGCGAGGACACCGACACCGGCATCGGCACCGGCGAGAACACCACGGCCGGTGCGATCGGCCGGGCCCTGGCCACCACCCGTACCGCCTTCGAGCACCGCGCCGCCGTCGTCGCCGACGACCGGGCGGGCTTCGTCGACGGCCTGACCGCGCTCGCCTCCGGCGGCGCCGCACCGCACCTCGTCCGGGGCACCACGGGACCCGACGGCAAGACCGCGTTCGTCTTCCCCGGACAGGGCTCCCAGTGGCCCGGCATGGCGGTGGGGCTCCTGGACGCGGAGCCGGTGTTCGCCGCGCGCGCCGCCGCGTGCGAGCGGGCCCTCGCCCCGTACGTGGACTGGTCGTTGGAGTCCGTGCTGCGCGGCGCCGACGGCGCGCCGTCCCTGGACCGCGTCGACGTGGTCCAGCCCGCCCTGTTCGCGGTGATGGTGTCCCTGGCGGAGCTGTGGCGGTCGTACGGCATCGAGCCGGACGCCGTGGTCGGGCACTCCCAGGGCGAGATCGCGGCCGCCTGCGTCGCGGGCGCGCTGTCCCTGGACGACGCGGCCAAGGTCGTCGCCCTGCGCAGCCGGGCCCTCGCGGACCTGGCCGGGCGCGGCGGCATGGCGTCCGTGCCGCTGCCCGCCGCGGACCTCGGCCCGCACCTGGAGCCCTGGGGCGACCGGCTGTCCGTCGCGGCCGTCAACGGGCCCGCGACCACGGTCCTGTCGGGCGACCCCGAGGCCGTCCAGGGCGTCGTCGCCGCCCTCGTCGCCCAGGACGTGCGGGCCCGCGTCATCCCCGTCGACTACGCCTCGCACTCCGCCCACGTCGAGGAGATCGAGGAGCGCCTCCTGACCGCGCTCGCGGACCTCGCGCCCCGCCCCGCCGACGTGCCCTTCTACTCCACCGTCGACGCCGCCTGGCTGGACGGCGAAGCCGCCCTCGACGCCGCGTACTGGTACCGCAACCTGCGGCGGACCGTGTGTTTCGAAGAGGCCGTACGCGGCCTCCTCGACCAGGGCTACGCCCACTTCGTCGAGGCCAGCGCCCACCCGGTGCTCACCCTCGGCGTGGAGCAGACCGCCGAGGCCGCCGACCTGGAGCGGCCCGTCGCCGTGCTCGGCACCCTCCGCCGCGACGAGGGCGGCCGCGCGCGCTTCCTGCTCGCCCTCGCCCAGGCCCACACCCGGGGCCTGTCCCCGGACTGGTCCCGGGTGTTCGCCGGGCACACGGCCGCGACCGGCCTGCCCACCTACGCCTTCCGGCGCCGCCCGTACTGGCTGGAGCTGGAGTCCGCCCCCGCCCCCGCGGCCGCGCCGCCCGCCGACCCCGTGGCGGACCGCTTCTGGGAGGCCGTGCGCGCCGGTGACCTGCCGGAGCTGACCGCCACCCTCGGCGTCGGGCCCGAGGAGCCGCTCAGCGCCGTCCTGCCCGCGCTCGCCGCCTGGCGCGAACGGCGCGCCGCGCTCGCCACCGTCGAGTCCTGGCGCTACCGGCCCGACTGGCAGCCGCTGCCCGAGCCCGCCGCCGCCCGGCTCCGCGGCACCTGGCTCGTGCTGCTGCCCGCGCCGCTCGCCCTCGACCCGCAGCCCCTCGCCTGCGTCCGCGCCCTCCAGGACGCCGGGGCCACCGTGGTGTGCGCCGCCCTGGACGTGGCCGACCCCGAGCGGGGCCCGCTCCGCGACCGGCTCGCCGACGTCCTCCGCGACGCCCTCGCCGACGCCGGGGAGGCGCCCGCGGGGGTCCTGTCCCTGCTCGCCACCGACGAACGGCCGCACCCGCGCCACCCCGCCGTGTCCGTCGGCACCGCCCTGAGCCTCGCCCTCGTACAGGCCCTCGGCGACGCGGGCGTCGACGCGCCGCTGTGGTGGGCCACGCGCGGCGCCGTCGCCGTCGGCCCCGCCGACCCGCCCGTGCGGCCCGCGCAGCACGCGGTCTGGGGCCTCGGCCGGTGTGCCGCCCTGGAGCACCCGCGCCGCTGGGGCGGGCTCGTCGACCTGCCGCCCGAGCTCGACGCCCGCGCCGCGTCCCGGCTGTGCGCGGTGCTCGCCGCGCCCGGCGACGAGGACCAGCTCGCCGTGCGCGGCACGGGAGTCCACGGCCGCAGGCTCGTCCGGGCCCCGCTCGGCGGCGCCGCGCCCCGCCGCGCCTGGACCCCGCGCGGCACCACGCTGATCACCGGCGGCACCGGCGGCCTCGGCGCGTACATCGCCCGCTGGCTCGCCCGCGAGGGCGCCGAACACCTCGTCCTGATCAGCCGCCGCGGCGTCGACGCCCCCGGCGCGGCCGAACTCGCCGCCGAGCTGACGGAGTTGGGTGCCCGCACCACCGTCGTCGCGTGCGACATCACCGACCGGGACGCCCTCGCCGCCCTCGTCGCGGGCCTGGTGGCCGACGGCTGCGAGATCCGGTCGGTGCTGCACGCCGCCGCCGGGGGCTCCCTCGTGGCGCTCGACGACACGGACGCGGGCGAGTTCGCCGACACGCTGCACGCCAAGGCCCTCGGCGCGGACCACCTGGACGCCCTGTTCGACCGGGACACGCTCGACGCCTTCGTGCTGTTCTCCTCCATCTCCGGCGTCTGGGGCAGCGCGATCCACGGTGCCTACGCCGCCGCCAACGCCCACCTGGACGCGCTCGCCGAGAACCGCAGAGCCCGGGGCCTGGCCGCCACCTCCGTGGTGTGGGGCATCTGGAGCCCCGAGGACGGCGGCGGCATGGCCGCGAACCTCGCCGAGGACCAACTCCGCGCCCAGGGCGTGCTCTTCATGCCGCCCGCCACCTGCGTCACCGCCCTGAAGCAGGTGCTCGACCACGACGAGACCCTCGTCCTGGTCGCCGACATCGACTGGGACCGCTTCGCCACCGTCTTCACCACCAGCAGGCCCAGCCCCCTCATCGGCACCGTCCCCGAGGCCCGCGCCGCCCTCGCACCGGACCCCTCCGCCAGCGACACCGCCGAGGACCCGTCCGGCGGCCTGCGCGCCCTGCTGCGCGACCTGACCGGACCCGAGCGCGAACGCGCCCTGTCCGACCTGGTGCTCACCGAGGCCGCCGCCGTGCTCGGCCACGACGCGCCCGAGGCGATCGCGCCCGAACGCGCCTTCCGCGACCTCGGCTTCGACTCGCTGACCGCCGTGGAGATGCGCAACCGGCTCGCCGCGGCCACCGGTCTGCGCCTGCCCGTCACCCTCGTCTTCGACTACTCGTCGCCCGGCGCGCTCGCCCGTCACCTGCGCGCCGAACTCCTCGGCGACCGGGCCCCGGCGGCCACCGCGCCGGTGGTGCGCGCCGCCCCGGCCGACGACGACCCGATCGTCATCGTCTCCATGAGCTGCCGCTACCCGGGCGGCGTCGACACCCCCGACGAGCTGTGGCAGCTCGTCGCCGAGGGCCGCGACGCGGTCGCCGGACTCCCCGCCGACCGGGGCTGGGACCTCGACGCGCTCTACGACGCCGACCCCGACCGGCCCGGCACCAGCTACGCGGCGGCGGGCGGCTTCGTCTACGACGCGGGCCGCTTCGACGCGGACTTCTTCGGCATCTCGCCGCGCGAGGCCCTCGCCATGGACCCGCAGCAGCGCCTGCTCCTGGAGACCTCCTGGGAGGCCCTGGAGCGCGCCGGGATCGACCCGCACACCCTGCGCGGCAGCCGCACCGGCGTCTTCGCGGGCGCCGCCTACCAGGGCTACGGCGGCAGCATGGACGACGTACCGGAAGAGCTGGAGGGCCTCTTCGTCGCGGGCATCTCCACGAGCGTCCTGTCCGGCCGCGTCGCCTACACGCTCGGCCTCGAAGGGCCCGCCGTGACCGTCGACACGGCCTGCTCCTCCTCCCTCGTCGCCGTCCACACCGCCGCGCAGGCCCTGCGCAACGGCGACTGCTCGCTCGCCCTCGCGGGCGGCGCCACCGTCATCGGCTCCCCGCTCACCTTCACCGGCTTCAGCCGCCAGCGGGGCCTCGCCGCCGACGGCCGCTGCAAGTCCTTCGCGGCCGCCGCCGACGGCTTCGGCATGGCCGAGGGCGTCGGCCTGCTCCTCCTGGAGCGCCTGTCCGACGCCCGCCGCCACGGCCATCCGGTCCTCGCCGTCCTGCGCGGCTCGGCCGTCAACCAGGACGGCGCGAGCAACGGCCTCACCGCCCCCAGCGGCCTGGCCCAGCAGCGCGTGATCACCGAGGCGCTCGCCGACGCGGGCCTGTCCGCCGCCGACGTCGACGCCGTGGAGGCCCACGGCACCGGCACCACCCTCGGCGACCCCATCGAGGCCGACGCGCTGCTCGCCACCTACGGCCAGGAGCGCGAAAAGCCCCTGCTCCTGGGCTCGTTGAAGTCCAACATCGGGCACAGTCAGGCCGCCGCCGGAGTCGCGGGCATCATGAAGATGGTCCTCGCCCTGCACCACGAGGTGCTCCCCGCGACCCTGCACGTCGACGCGCCGTCCCCCAACGTCGACTGGTCCGCGGGCGCCGTCTCGCTGCTCACCGAAGCCGCGCCCTGGCCCGCGAACGGCCACCCCCGGCGCGCCGGAATCTCCTCCTTCGGACTCAGCGGCACCAACGCCCACGTCGTCGTCGAGCAGCCGCCCGCCGACGAGGAACCGGCCGGGACCGAAGGCGAGCGCCCCGACACGGCCGTGCCGTGGGTGCTCTCCGCGCGCAGCCCCGAAGCCCTGCACGAGCAGGCCGTACGCTTGCGCGCCCACGTGGCGGCCCGGCCCGGCCTGCGCCCCGCCGACGTCGGACACTCCCTGGCCACCACGCGCGCCGCCTTCGAGCACCGCGCCGCCGCCGTCGGGCGCGACCGGGACACCCTCCTCGCCGCGCTCGACACCCTGATCGACGGCCGCACCGGACCCGGAGCCGTGCGCGGCACCGCCGCCCAGGACCGGCGCGCCGTGTTCGTCTTCCCCGGCCAGGGCTCGCAGTGGCCGGGGATGGCGCGTGAACTCCTGGACGGTTCGCCGGAGTTCGCCGCGCGGATCGCCGCGTGTGCCGAGGCGCTGGCCCCGCACACGGACTGGTCGTTGCTGGACGTCCTGCGGGAGGTTCCTGAGGCGCCGTCGCTGGAGCGCGTCGACGTGGTGCAGCCGGTCCTGTTCGCCGTCATGGTGTCGCTGGCCGAGGTGTGGCGTTCGTACGGTGTCGAGCCCGCGGCCGTGGTGGGGCACTCCCAGGGCGAGATCGCCGCGGCCTGCGTGGCCGGGGCGCTCACCCTGGAGGACGCCGCCCGCGTGGTGGCCCTGCGCAGCAAGGCCCTGCGCGCGCTCACCGGCCGCGGCGGCATGCTGTACATCCCGCTGCCCCCGGAGCGCGTCGAGGCCCGACTCGCGCCCTGGACGGACCGGTTGAGCGTCGCCGCCGTCAACGGGCCCACCACGGTGACCGTCTCGGGCGACCCCGACGCCCTGGGCGAGCTGCACGCCGCGCTCGCCGACGACGGCGTGCTGTGCTGGCCGCTGCCCGGCGTCGACTTCGCCGGGCACTCGCCGCAGGTCGAGGAGATCCACGACGAACTGCGCACCCTGCTCGCCGGGATCGCCCCGCGCCCGTCCCGCGTGCCCTTCTACTCCACCGTCACCGGCGCCGCCCTCGACACCACCGCCCTGGACGCCGCGTACTGGTACCGCAACCTGCGCGAGCCCGTCGACTTCCACCGGGCCCTGGGCGCCCTGATCGCCGACGGACACCGCCTGTTCGTCGAGACCAGCACCCACCCCGCCCTCACCGTCTGGCTCCAGGAGGCCCTGGAGGCCGCGGGCGGCAGCGGCGGTGCCGTCGGCACCCTGCACCGGGGCGAGGGCGGGCGGGACCGCGTGCTCGCCTCGCTCGCCGAACTCCACGTCCTGGGCCACCCCGTGGACTGGGACGCCGTCTTCGACGGCACCGGAGCCCGCCGCGTCGACCTGCCCACCTACGCGTTCCAGCGGCGCCACTACTGGATGCGGCCCGCACCCCGGGACGCCGCCACCGCCTCCGCCGGCACGGACCCCGTCGACCGGGGCTTCTGGGACGCCGTGGCCGGGCAGGACCCCGACGCCCTCGCCCGGCACCTGCGCATCGAGGACGACGACGTACGCGCGGCCATGAGCACCGTCGTGCCCGCGCTCTCCCGGTGGCTGCACGGCCGCCGGGGCCGGACCACCCTCGACTCCTGGCGCCACCGCGTCACCTGGAAGCCCCTGCCCCAGGAGCGCACGGCGGACCTCGGCGGCACCTGGTGGGTGGCCGTGCCCGAGGCCGCCGCCGCGGACCCGGCCGTCGCCGCCTGCGTCCAGACCCTGTGTGAGCGCGGCGCGCACCCCGTCGTCGTGGAACTCGGCGCGGACGACGCCGGGGAGACCGGACGCGGCCCGCTCGCCGGGCGCCTGCGCGCCCTCGCCCAGGAGTTCCCGGCCGACGGCGTCCTGTCCCTGCTCGCTCTCGCCGACGCCCCGTACGCCGACGGCACCGCCCTGCCCGTCGGCCTCGCGCTCACCACCGTGCTGCTCCAGGCGCTCGGCGACGCCGAGGTGAGGGCACCGCTGTGGTGCGCGACCCGCGGGGCCGTCGCCGTGGGCCGCTCCGACCGCCTCGACGCGCCCCTGGGCGCCCTGCACTGGGGCCTCGGCGGGGTGGCCGCCGTCGAGCACCCCGAGCGCTGGGGCGGCCTCGTCGATCTGCCCGAGCGCCTCGACGCACGGGCCCGCGCCCGGCTCGCCGCGGTCCTCGCGGCCCCGGACGGCGAGGACCAGCTCGCGATCCGCGCCTCCGGCGTGTTCGGCCGCCGCCTCGCCCACGCCGCGCCCAGGGCCGAGCCCGAAGGGCCCGGCTGGACGCCCGACGGCACCGTCCTGATCACCGGCGGCACCGGCGGCCTCGGCGCCCAGCTCGCCCGCAGGCTCGCCCGGAGCGGCACCGCGCATCTGCTCCTGACCGGCCGCCGCGGCCCGGACGCCCCGGGCGCCGCCGCGCTGGCCACCGAACTCACCGCCCTGGGCGCCGAGTTCACCATCGCGGCCTGCGACGCCGCCGACCGCGACGACCTCGCCGCGCTCCTCGGCGCCGTCCCGGCCGAACGCCCGCTGCGCGCCGTGTTCCACGCCGCGGGCGTCCTGGACGACGGCGTCCTCGACACGCTCACCCCCGAGCGCGCCGCCGGGGTCCTGCGCCCCAAGGCGGACGCCGCGCTCCACCTCCACGCACTCACCCGGGACGCGGACCTGACGGCCTTCGTGCTCTTCTCCTCCCTCGCCGGCACCCTCGGCGGCACCGGACAGGGCAGCTACGCCGCCGCCAACGCCTTCCTCGACGCCCTCGCGCAGTCACGCCGCGACCACGGCCTGCCCGCCACCTCCGTGGCCTGGGGCCTGTGGGGCGGCGACAGCCTGGCCGCGGGCGCCACCGGCGAACGCCTGGTCCGCAACGGCCTGCCCGCCATGGACCCCGAACTCGCCGTCGAGGCCCTCTGGCAGGCCCTGGCCGACGACGAGACCCGGCTGATCGTCGCCGACTTCGCCTGGGACCGCTTCGTACGCGCCTACACCGCGCTGCGGCCCAGCGCCCTGATCGCCGACCTGCCCGAGGCGCGCGGCGCCCTCGCCGAGCGCGCCGCCGCACCGGGCGCCGCGGAGAACGCCCTCGTGGCACGGCTCGCCGGCCTCGGCGATGCCGAACGCACCCAGGAACTCGCGGACCTGGTGCGCGCCCTGGCAGCCGACGTGCTCGGGCACGACGACCCCACCGCGATCGCACCGGAGCGCGCCTTCAAGGACCTCGGCTTCGACTCGCTGACCGCCGTGGAGCTGCGCAACCGCGTCGCCGAGGCCACCGGCCTGCGCCTGCCCGTCACGCTCGTCTTCGACCGGCCCACCACCACCGCGCTCGTCGACCACCTGCGCGAGGAACTGCTCGGCACGGCGACGCCCGCGCCCACGACGGCCCCCGCACCCGCCGCGGCGGCCGCGACCGACGACGACCCCGTCGCGATCGTCGCCATGAGCTGCCGCTTCCCCGGCGGCGTGCGCACCCCCGAGGACTTCTGGCGGCTCCTCGCCGACGGCACCGACGCCATCTCCGCGTTCCCCGCCGACCGCGGCTGGGACCTGGAGGGCCTCTACGACCCGGACCCGGAGAAGGTCGGCCGCACCTACGCCCGCGAGGGCGGATTCCTCTACGACGCCGACCACTTCGACCCCGCCTTCTTCGGCATCTCGCCGCGCGAGGCCCTCGCCGTCGACCCCCAGCAGCGGCTCCTCCTGGAGACCGCCTGGGAGGCCTTCGAGCGGGCGGGCATCGACCCGCGGACCCTCAAGGGCAGCGACGGCGGCGTCTTCGTCGGCTCCAGCTACCGCGACTACGGCTCCCGGGTCACCGAGCCGTCCGAGGAGTTCGAGGGCTACCTCGGCATCGGCAGCGCGGGCAGCGTGGCCTCCGGGCGCATCGCGTACACCTTCGGCCTGGAGGGACCGGCCGTGACCGTGGACACGGCCTGCTCCTCCTCGCTGGTCGCCGTCCACATGGCGGCGCAGGCGCTGCGCTCCGGCGAGTGCTCCCTCGCGCTCGCGGGCGGCGTCACGGTGATGGCCACGCCCGGTGCGTTCGTCGAGTTCTCCCGCCAGCGCGGGCTCGCCGCCGACGGCCGCTGCAAGCCGTTCGCGGCAGCCGCCGACGGCACCGCCTGGGCCGAGGGCGCGGGCATGGTGCTCCTGGAGCGCCTGTCCGACGCCCGCCGCCACGGCCACCCCGTGCTCGCCCTGGTCCGCGGCTCGGCCGTCAACCAGGACGGCGCCAGCAACGGCCTCACCGCCCCCAACGGCCCCTCCCAGCAGCGCGTCATCCGCCAGGCCCTCGCGGGCGCGGGCCTCGCCCCCGGCGACGTGGACGCCGTCGAGGCCCACGGCACCGGCACCCGCCTCGGCGACCCCATCGAGGCCCAGGCCCTGCTCGCCACGTACGGACAGGAGCGCGAAACACCGCTGTACCTGGGCTCGTTGAAGTCCAACATCGGCCACGCCCAGGCCGCCGCGGGCATCGCGGGCATCATCAAGATGGTCCTGGCCATGCGGCACGGCGCGCTCCCCGCCACCCTCCACGTGGACGAGCCGACGCCCTACGTGGACTGGTCCGCGGGCCGTGTACGCGTGGTCACCGAGCACACCGCCTGGCCCGAGGGGGACCGCCCGCGCCGCGCCGGCGTGTCGTCCTTCGGCGTGAGCGGGACCAACGCGCACACCATCCTGGAGCACGTCCCCGACCCCGCGCCGCCCGTCGCGGCGCCACCGTCGGGCCGCCGTCTGCCCTGGCTGCTCTCCGCCCGCGGCGAGGACGCCCTGCGCGCCCAGGCCCGGCGCCTGCTCGACCGTGTCAGCGCCGCGCCGGAGCAGCACCCCGACGCCGTCGGCAAGGCCCTCGCCACCGGCCGCACCGCCTTCGAGCACCGGGCCGTCCTCGTCGCCGCCGACCGCGAAGGCCTCCTGGCCGCGCTGACCGCGCTCGCCGACGGCACTCCCTCGACGGACGTCGTCCAAGGCGCCACCGGCCGGGCGGGCAGGACCGCCTTCCTCTTCCCCGGGCAGGGCAGCCAGCGCCTGCGCATGGGCACGGAACTGTACGAGCGCTTCGAGGCGTTCGCCGACGCCTTCGACGCGGTGTGCGCGGAACTCGACCCGCTCCTCGACCGCCCGCTGCGCGACGTGATCGCCGCGCCGGAGGGCAGCGCGGACGCGGCCCTGCTCCACACCACGGCCTACACCCAGCCCGCCCTGTTCGCCGTCGGCGTCGCCCTGCACCGGCTCCTGGAGTCGTTCGGGGTGCGCCCCGACCTCGTCACCGGGCACTCCGTGGGACAGCTCGCCGCCGCGCACGTCGCCGGGGTGCTCGCGCTGCCGGACGCCGCCGCCCTCGTGGCCGCGCGCGGCCGCCTGATGCAGGCCATGCCCGGCGGCGGCGCGATGGTCTCCCTCACCGTCCCCGAACCGGACCTGCTGCCCCGCCTCGCGGGCCGCGAGGGCGAGATCGCGGTGGCCGCCGTCAACGGGCCCGCCGCCACCGTCCTGTCCGGCGACGCGGCGGCCGTCGAGGAGATCGCCGCCCACTGGCGGGAGAAGGGCCACAAGACCCGGCGCCTCACCGTCAGCCACGCCTTCCACTCCCCGCACATGGACGGCATGCTGGACGACTTCCGCGCCGTCGCCGAACAGATCACCTACCACGAGCCGCGCATCCCCGTCGTCTCCGACCTGACCGGCACTGTCGCCACCGCCGACGAGCTGCGCGACCCCGGCCACTGGGTCCGCCACGTCCGCTCCACCGTCCGCTTCCTCGACGCCGTACGGACCCTGGAGGCCGAAGGCGCCACCGCGTACGTGGAACTCGGCCCCGACGGCTCCCTGACCGCGCTCGGCCAGGAGTGCCTGACCGGCCCCGCCGACGGCATCGCCGCGGTGCCGCTGCTGCGCAAGGACGCGCCGGAGGAGGCCGCGTTCACCGCGGCGCTGGCCCACCTGCACGTCCACGGCGTGCGCGTCGACTGGGCGCCGCTGTTCGCGCGGGTCCCGGCCGGGCACGTCGAGCTGCCCACGTACGCCTTCCAGCGCGCCCGCTACTGGCTCCCGCCCACCCCGCCCACCGGCGACATGCCCGCCGCGGGGCTGCTTCCCGCCGGACACCCGCTGCTCGGCGCGGGCGCCCCGCTCGCCGACACCGGCGGCCACCTCTTCACCGGCCGCCTCTCCGTGGCCGACCACCCCTGGCTCGCCGACCACGCCGTCCTCGGCGGTGCGCTGTTCCCCGCCACGGCCTTCCTCGAACTCGCCGTCCACGCGGGCGACGAGCTGGGCTGCGCCGAGGTCGACGAACTCACCCTGGAAGCGCCCCTGACCCTGCCGGAGCGGGGCGCTGTCACCCTCCAGCTCACCGTCCAGGCCCCCGACGCGGGCGGCGGCCGCGTCTTCGCCTTCCACGCCAGGCCCGCACACGCCGCGCCGGACGAGCCCTGGACCCGGCACGCCACGGGCCGCCTGAGCCCGGGCGGGCCCACACCGCCCGAGGACCTCACGGCCTGGCCGCCCGCCGGAGCCGAACCCCTCGACGTCGACGGCCTCTACGCCCGCCTCGCCGACGGCGGCTTCGCCTACGGCCCCGCCTTCCAGGGCCTGCGCGCCGCCTGGCGCCTGGGCGACGCCGTCTACGCCGAGGCCCGCCTCCCCGAGGCGCAGGCACCCGACGCCGGACGCTACGGCCTCCACCCCGCGCTCCTCGACAGCGTGCTGCACTCGCTGGCCTTCGGCGTCCTCGAAGGCAGCGACCAGGGCTGGCTGCCGTTCTCCTGGAGCGGGGTACGGCTGCACGCCGCGGGCGCGACCGCGCTGCGCCTGCGCATGACACCGGCCGGGCGCGACGCCGTCGCGTGGACGGTGGCCGACCCCACGGGCGCCCCGGTCGCCTCGGCCCGCTCCCTGGTGCTCAGGCCCGTGACGGCCGACCGCATCCAGGAGTCCCGCGCCGGCACCCACGAGGACATGTTCCGCCTGGAGTGGCCCGCCCTCGCGGTGGCCGGCACCGCCCCCGCGTCCTGCGCCGTGCTCGGCACCGCCCTGCCCGGCCTCCCGCCCGCCCACGCGGACCTCGCCGCCCTGGGAGCGGCGATCGAGGCGGGCACCGAGGTACCGGCCCTCGTCGTGACCGCGCTGCCGCCGACGACCGGGGAGCTCGCCGCGTCCGTCCACCGGCTCACCGAACGCGTCCTGGAACTGGTGCGGGCCTGGCTCGCCGACGAGCGGTACGCGGGCGCCAGGCTGGCCCTCGTCACCACCGGGGCCGTGCCCGTCGGCCCCGACGACGACGTGACCGACCCCGCGCAGGCCGCCGTCTGGGGCCTGGTCCGCTCCGCGCAGACCGAGAACCCCGACCGGTTCGTCCTGCTCGACACGGACGGCGCACCGGCCTCGGACGCCGCCCTCGCCGCGGTGCTCGCCACGGCGCTCGGCACGGGGGAGCCCCAACTCGCCCTGCGCGCCGGGCAGCCGCACACCGCGCGCCTCGCCCGGGTGCCCGGCTCCACACCCACCCGCGCACCCGGCTGGGACCCCGAGGGCACCGTCCTGATCACCGGCGGCACCGGCTCCATCGGCGCCCTGATCGCCCGTCACCTCGCGGGCGAGCACGGCGTACGGCACCTGCTGCTCACCAGCCGCAGCGGACCCGCCGCCGACGGCGCGGACGCGCTCCGCGCCGAACTTGCCGCCCTCGGCGCCGACGCCGAGATCGTCGCCTGCGACGCCGCCGACCGGGAGGCCCTGGCGAAGGTCCTGGGCGCCCTGGAGCACCCGCTGCGCGGCGTCGTGCACACCGCGGGCGTCATCGACGACGGCGTCGTCGCCGACATGACCCCGCACCAGCTCCACCGGGTGCTGCGCCCCAAGGTGGACGCCGTCGTCCACCTGCACGAGCTGACCGCGGACCTCGACCTGTCCGCGTTCGTCGTCTTCTCCTCCATCGCCGGTGTCTTCGGCGGCATGGGCCAGGCCAACTACGCCGCGGCCAATGCCTTCCTGGACGCCCTCGCCCACCGGCGCCGCGCCCGGGGCCTGCCCGCCGCCTCGCTCGGCTGGGGCCTGTGGGCCACCGGCGGCGGCATGACCGGACACCTCGGCGAGGCCGACCTCGCCCGCATCGCCCGCGGCGGCATCGTCGCCTTCACCCCTGCCGACGGCGTCGCCCTCTTCGACACGGCCACCGGCCTCGACGCGCCCGCGCTGCTGCCCCTGCGCCTGGACACCGGGGCGCTGGCGGCCCAGGCCGCCGCCGGTGGCGTGCCGGCCTTCCTGCGCGGCCTCGTCCGCACCCCGGCGCGCCGGGGTGCGGCGGGCGTCGGGCCGGGGCCCGACGCCGCGGACGCCCTGCGCGGACGCCTGGCGGGACTGCCCCCGGCGCAGCGCGCCCGGGTCCTCGTCGACGTGGTCCGCACCCACGCCGCCCTGGTCCTCGGCTTCCCCGACCCGGCGGCCCTCAGCACCGAACAGCCCCTGCTCGACCTCGGCTTCGACTCGCTGACCGCAGTGGAGCTGCGCAACCGGCTGCGCGCCGCCACCGGCCTGCACCTGCCCGCGACCCTGCTCTTCGACCACCCGACGGCCGCCGCGGTGGCCCGCCACCTGGCCGACGAGATCGCCCCCGAGGACGGCACGGCCGGGACCGGCCCCGCCGCCCTCGCCGAACTCGAACGCCTGGAGGCCGCGGTCCGCGACGGCATGCCCGACGACGGCGCCCGCACCGCCCTCACGGCCCGCCTCCAGGACCTCCTGGAGACGCTCCGCCCCGGCACCGGACCGGACGCGGACGCCGTGGAGGACCGCATGGGCTCCACCGACGACGACCTCTTCGCCTTCATCGACAACGAACTCGGCAGGCCATGACGGCACCCCGCCGCCCCACGCCCTCCCTCCGACCGCCCCGCGTACCGAAGGTGACGATGCACGGTGAATGACGACAAGCTGCGCGACTATCTCAAGCGGGTGGCCGCCGACCTGCACCGGACCAAGCAGCGCCTCGGCGAGGCCGAGGCGAGGGACCGGGAACCGATCGCCGTCGTCGCGATGGGCTGCCGCTACCCCGGCGGCGTCCGCACCCCCGAGGACCTGTGGCGGCTCGTCTCCACGGGCACCGACGCGATCACGCCCTTCCCCGCCGACCGCGGCTGGGACCTGGCCGCCCTGCACGACCCGACGGGGGAGCGGCCCGGCAGCACCTACAGCGCCGAGGGCGGCTTCCTCGACGACGCCGCCGCGTTCGACCCCGGCTTCTTCGGCATATCTCCGCGCGAGGCCCTCGCCATGGACCCGCAGCAACGGCTCCTCCTGGAGACCACCTGGGAGACCTTCGAGCGCGCCGGGATCGACCCGCACTCCCTGCGCGGCAGCCGCACCGGCGTCTTCGCCGGGGTGATGTACCAGGACTACGCGGTGCGCCTGCGCCAGGTGCCCGACGACGTCCGGGGCTACCTCGGCAACGGCAGCTCCGACAGCGTCGCCTCCGGCCGCATCGCCTACACCTTCGGCCTCGAAGGCCCCGCCGTCTCCGTCGACACCGCCTGCTCCTCCTCGCTCGTCGCCCTCCACCTGGCCTGCCAGGCGCTGCGCCAGGGCGACTGCGCGCTCGCCCTCGCGGGCGGCGCCATGGTGATGTCCACGCCGGTGCCGTTCGTCGAGATGAGCCGGCAGAACGGCCTCGCGGCGGACGGCCGGTGCAAGTCCTTCGCCGCGGCCGCCGACGGCACCGGCTGGGGCGAGGGCGTCGGCATGCTCCTCCTGGAGCGCCTGTCGGACGCCCGCCGCCACGGCCACCCCGTGCTCGCCCTGGTCCGCGGCTCGGCCGTCAACCAGGACGGCGCCAGCAGCCGCCTCACCGCCCCCAACGGCCCCTCCCAGCAGCGCGTCATCCGCCAGGCCCTCGCGAACGCCCGGCTCGCCCCGGCCGACGTCGACGTCGTCGAGGCCCACGGCACCGGCACCCCCCTCGGCGACCCCATCGAGGCCCAGGCCCTGCTCGCCACGTACGGGCGCGAGCACACCCCCGAACAGCCGCTGCTGCTCGGCTCGCTGAAGTCCAACATCGGCCACACCCAGGCCGCCGCCGGGGTCGGCGGCGTCATCAAGATGATCCTCGCCCTGCGGCACGGCGAGGTGCCGCCGTCCCTGCACGGCGGCGACCTCACCCCCCAGGTCGACTGGTCGCCGGGGACGCTGCGGCTCGTCACCGAGGCCACGCCGTGGCCCGCCACGGGGCGCCCGCGCCGTGCCGCCGTCTCCTCCTTCGGCGTCAGCGGCACCAACGGCCACGTCGTCCTCGAACAGGCCGAGCCCGCCGCCGGGCCCGCCGCCGCGGGGGACCGCACCGGACCCGTGCCCTGGCTGGTCTCCGCACGCGACCCCCAGGCCCTGCGCGCCCAGGCCGCCGCGCTGCACGCCCATCTGACGCGGCACCCCGCGCTGCACCCGGCGGACGTCGCCCACACCCTGGCGACCGGCCGCGCCGCCCTCGAAGAGCGCGCCGCACTCGTCGCCGACGACCGGACGGCGCTGCTCGACGCCCTGGACGCGCTCGCCCGCGACACGGACCCGCTGCCGCCGGGCTGCCCGCGCGGCACGGCCCGCACCGGCGAGGCGGTCGCCTTCGTCTTCCCCGGGCAGGGCACCCAGTGGCCCGGCATGGCCCGCGAACTCCTCGACGCCTCACCGGTGTTCGCCGCCCGCCTGGCCGAGTGCGCCGAAGCCCTCGCCCCGCACACCGACTGGTCGCTCCTCGACGTCCTGCGCGAAGCCCCCGGCGCGCCCTCCCTCGACCGCGTGGACGTCGTCCAGCCCGCCCTGTTCGCGGTGATGGTCTCGCTGGCACAGGTGTGGCGCGCCCACGGCGTCGAGCCCGCCGCCGTCGTCGGGCACAGCCAGGGCGAGATGGCCGCCGCGTGCGTGGCCGGGGCACTCGGCCTCGCCGACGCCGCGAAGGTCGTCGCCGTACGCGCCAGGGCACTGCGCGCCCTCGCCGGGCGCGGCGGCATGGCATCGGTGTCGCTCCCCGCCGACCGGGTCCGCGAGCGCATCGCGCCCTGGGGCGGGCGGATCGCCGTCGCCGCCGTGAACGGCCCCTCCTCCGTCGCCGTCTCCGGCGACCCCGAGGCCCTGACCGAACTCCTCGCCGCCCTCGACGCCGACGGCGTACGGGCCCGCTCCATCCCCGTCGACTACGCCTCGCACGGCCCCCATGTCGAGGAGATCCAGGACGAGTTGACCCAGGCGCTCGCGGGCATCGCGCCCCGCACCGCCGACGTCCCCTTCTACTCGACCGTCACCGGCGGCCTCCTCGACACCGCACGCCTCGACGCCTCCTACTGGTACGAGAACCTGCGCCGCACCGTGCGCTTCGACGAGGCCGCGCGCGCCCTGCTCGCCGACGGACACCGCGTCCTCGTCGAGGTCAGCGCGCACCCCGTGCTCACCGCCGGGCTCCAGGACACCGCCGACGCCGCCGGCACCGACGCGCTCGCCCTCGGCACGCTGCGCCGCGACGACGGCGGCCCGCGACGGCTGCTCACCGCGCTCGCGGAACTGCACGTACGGGGCGTGTCCGTCGACTGGGACGCGGCCCTCGCCGGGCACCGGCCGCACCGCGTCGACCTGCCCACCTACGCCTTCCAGCGGGAGCGCTACTGGCTGGAGGACTCCGGCGCGCCCGCGGGCGACCCCGCCTCGGTCGGGCTCACCCCCTCCGGGCATCCGCTCCTCGGCGCCGTCGTCGCCCTCGCCGACAGCGAAGGACTGCTGCTCACCGGCAGGCTCTCGCTGCGCACCTACCCCTGGCTCGCCGACCACGCCGTGCAGGGCACCGCCCTGCTGCCCGGCACCGCCTTCCTGGAACTCGCCGTCCTCGCGGGCGACCACACCGGCTGCCCCCGCGTCGACGACCTCACCCTCGAAGCGCCCCTGACGCTTCCCCAGGACGGCGGTGTGGTCCTGCGCCTCTCCGTCGGCGCGCCCGCCCCCGACGGCACCCGCGGCCTCGCCCTGCACGCCAGGCCCGACGACCCCGACACGGACGAGGAGTGGACCCGCCACGCCACCGGCGTCCTCGCCCCGCGCGCTCCCGCCCCGGCCCCCGCCGCCCCCACCGCCTGGCCCCCGCCCGGCGCCACCCCCCTCGACCTCGACGGCATGTACGCCCGCTACGCCGAGGGCGGCTTCGCCTACGGCCCCGCCTTCCAGGGCCTCACGGCGGCGTGGCGGCTCGGCGACGACCTGTACGCCGAGGCCGAGCTCCCGGCCCGGCTCCGCCAGGACGCCGCGCGGTTCGCCCTGCACCCGGCGCTGCTCGACGCCGCCCTGCACGCCACCGGGCTCACCGCCGCCGCCGTCGACGGCGGCCGGATGCCGTTCGCCTGGTCCGGGGCCGCCCTGCACGCCTCGGGCGCCACCGCCCTGCGCGTGCGCCTGACCGCGACCGGCGCCGACACCCTCGCCCTCGACGTCACCGACGCCGCGGGCAGCCCCCTCGCCGCCGTGGAGTGCCTGACCCTGCGCCCGGCCGCGCCCGCACCCGGCGCGGGCCGCGCCCACCACGACGCGCTGTTCCGCGTGGAGTGGCCCCCCGTCGCCCGTCCGCAAACCGGGACGGACACCCGCCCCGTGGCCGTCGGCCCGCACTCCTTCGGCCTGGCGCACACGCACCCCGACCTGCCCGCGTTCCTCGCCGCCCTCGACGCGGGCGCCCCCGCCCCCGGCACGGTCCTGCTGGCGGAACTCCCCGGCGGCGAGGGCGGGACGGGCAGCGCCGACACGGGCGCGGCGCGCCACGCCCTCCACCGGACCCTGGCGGCCCTGCGGACCTGGCTCACCGACGAGCGCCTCGCCGGCACCCGCCTCGCCGTCGTCACCCGCGGCGCGGTCGCCGCCCCCGGCGAGGCCCCCGCCGACCCGGCCCGCGCCGCCGTGTGGGGCCTGGTGCGCTCCGCCCAGTCCGAACACCCCGGCCGCTTCGTCCTGCTGGACCTGGACGCGGCGGCGGACACGGAAGCCGTGCTCGCGGCCGTTGCTGCCGACGAGCCGCAGCTGGCCCTGCGCGGCGACGCCGTCCTCGCCCCGCGCCTCGGCAAGGTCCCCGCCGACGCCCCGGCACCGGTCGCCCTCGACCCGGACGGCACCGTCCTGATCACCGGCGGCACCGGCCTGCTCGGCTCCCGCGTGGCCCGCCACCTCGTGGCCCGCCACGGCGTGCGCCACCTCCTGCTCGCGGGCCGCTCGGGACCGGACGCGCCGGGCGCCGCCGAGGCCGTCACGGAACTCGGTGCGCTCGGCGCCCAGGTCACCGTCGCCGCCTGCGATGCCGCCGACCGGGACGCGCTCGCCGCCCTCCTCGACGGCGTTCCCGCCGACCACCCCCTGACGGCCGTGGTGCACGCCGCGGGCGCCCTCGACGACGGCGTCGTCACCTCCCTCACGCCCGACCGCCTCGACGCGGTCCTGCGCCCCAAGGCCGACGCCGCGTTCCACCTCCACGAACTCACCCAGGACCTCGACCTGCAGGCCTTCGTCGTCTTCTCCTCGGCCGCGGGCACCTTCGGCGGCCCCGGACAGGGCAACTACGCCGCCGCCAACGCCTACGTCGACGCCCTCGCCCAGTGGCGCCACGCCCGCGGCCTGCCCGCGCAGTCCCTCGCCTGGACCCTGTGGGAACAGCGCTCCGCCCTCACCGGGCACCTCGACGACGCCGACGTGCGCCGCCTGGCCCGCTCCGGCATGCCCGCGCTCACCACCGAACAGGGGCTCGCCCTCTTCGACGCGGCCCTCACCGTCGACGCGCCCGCGCTCGTACCGCTCCGGCTCGACCGCCGTGCCCTGCGCGCCCGGGCCGCGGAGGGCGAACCGGTGCCGCCGCTCCTGCGCGCGCTCGTCCGCGTCCCCGTGCGCAGGGCCGCGGCCGCCGCGCCCACCGCGGACACGGACACCTCCCTGGCCGAACGCCTCGCCGCGCTGCCGGAGGCCGAACAGCGGCGCACCCTCGTCCAACTGGTGTGCGCGCAGGCCGCCGCGGTCCTCGGGCACACCTCCGGCAGCGCGGTGGCCCCCGCCCGGGCCTTCCGCGACCTCGGCTTCGACTCCCTCGCCTCCGTGGAGCTCCGCAACCGCCTGGGCGCCGCCACCGGGCTGCGCCTGCCCGCCACGCTGGTCTTCGACCACCCGTCCCCGGAAGCCCTCGCCGGGCTCCTGCGGGACGAACTGGCCGGGACGGCCACCGGGGCGAGCGCACCCGTGCCCGTGGCGTCCGCCGCGGACGAGCCGGTCGCCGTCGTCGCGATGGGCTGCCGCTTCCCCGGCTCGGTCCGCACCCCGGACGACCTGTGGCGCCTCGTCGCCTCCGGCGCCGACGGCATCGGTGACTTCCCCACGGACCGGGGCTGGGACCTCGACGCCCTCTACGACCCCGACCCCGGCCACACCGGCACCTCGTACGTGCGCGAAGGCGGGTTCCTCACCGGCGCCGGAGACTTCGACGCCGACTTCTTCGGGATCTCGCCCCGCGAGGCCATCGCCATGGACCCGCAGCAGCGCCTGCTGCTCACCATCACCTGGGAGGCCTTCGAACGCGCGGGCATCGACCCGGCCGCGCTGCGCGGAACCCCCACGGGCGTCTTCGTCGGCCTGATGCAGCAGGACTACGCGGTACGGCTCCTGCCGCACATCCCCGAGGACGTCGAGGGCTTCCTCGGCACCGGCAACTCCGGCAGCGTCGTCTCCGGCCGCATCGCCTACGCCTTCGGCCTCGAAGGCCCGGCCCTCACCATCGACACGGCCTGCTCCTCCTCCCTCGTCGCCCTGCACACCGCGGTGCAGTCGCTGCGCCGCGGAGAGTGCGCCCTCGCCGTCGCGGGCGGTGTCACCGTGATGTCGAGCCCCGAACTCTTCGTGGAGTTCAGCCGCCAGGGAGGCCTCGCCGCCGACGGCCGCTGCAAGTCCTTCGCGGCCGCCGCGGACGGCACCAGCTTCGGCGAAGGCGCCGGAATCCTCGTCCTGGAGCGTCTGTCGGATGCCCGGCGCAACGGTCATCCGGTGCTTGCGGTGGTGCGGGGCAGTGCGGTGAATCAGGACGGTGCGAGCAATGGTCTGACGGCTCCGAACGGTCCTTCGCAGCAGCGGGTGATTCGTGCGGCTCTCGCGGATGCGGGGTTGTCGGCGAAGGACGTGGACGCGGTGGAGGCGCACGGCACGGGCACGCGTCTGGGTGATCCGATCGAGGCGCAGGCGTTGCTGGCGACGTACGGTCAGGAGCGGGTGGAGGAGCGGCCGTTGTGGCTGGGCTCCCTCAAGTCCAACATCGGCCACACCTCCGCGGCGGCCGGTGTCGCCGGTGTCATGAAGATGGTCCTGGCGATGCGCCACGGCCTGCTGCCGCAGACCCTCCACGTCGACGCACCCACCCCGCAAGTCGACTGGTCGACCGGCGACGTACGGCTCCTCACCGAGGCGCGCCCCTGGGAGACCGGGGGCGGGCCGCGACGAGCCGGTGTCTCGTCGTTCGGCGTGAGCGGGACGAACGCGCATGTGATCGTGGAGGAGGTGCCGCGGGAGTCTGTGGTCGCCGGGGTTTCCGGGGTGGTTGGGCCGGTGGTGTGGGTGGTGTCGGCGCGGTCGCCGCAGGGGTTGTGGGCGCAGGCGGAGCGGCTTCTTGAGGTGTGCGGAGCGGAGGACGTGCGGGTCGGTGATGTCGCGCTGTCGCTGGTCGAGACCCGGGCACTCCATGAGCACCGGGCTGTGGTGGTGGGTGGTCGTGAGCAGTTGCTTGCGGGGTTGCGGGCGTTGGTGGTGGGTGAGCCGTCGGGGTGTGTGGTGTCGGGTGGGGGGTTGGTGGGTGGGGGGACGGTGTTTGTGTTCCCGGGGCAGGGGGCGCAGTGGGTGGGGATGGCGCGTGAGCTGTTGGATGAGTCGTCGGTGTTTGCGGGGTTGATGGGGGAGTGCGAGGCGGCGTTGGGGCGGTATGTGGAGTGGTCGTTGGTGGAGGTGGTGCGTTCGGGTGTGGGACTTGAGCGGGTGGATGTGGTGCAGCCGGTGTTGTTTGCGGTGATGGTGTCGTTGGCGCGGTTGTGGCGGGTGTTTGGTGTGGTGGCGGATGCGGTGGTGGGGCATTCGCAGGGGGAGATCGCGGCGGCGGTGGTGGCGGGTGGGTTGTCTCTTGCGGATGGTGCGCGGGTGGTGGCGTTGCGGAGCCGGGCGATTGTGGGGCTTGCGGGGAGCGGCGGGATGGTGTCGCTGGCTTTGTCGTCGGGGGAGGTGGCGGAGCTGCTTTCCGCTTGGGGTGGGCGGTTGTCGGTTGCTGCGGTCAATGGTCCCTCTGCGGTGGTGGTGTCGGGTGATATCGACGCTCTGGATGAGTTGGTGGAGGGGTGTGAGGCGCAGGGGGTGCGGGCGCGTCGTATCGACGTGGACTATGCCTCGCACTCGGCTCATGTGGAGCGCATCGAGACAGAGCTCCTGGAGACACTGGACACGATCCAGCCGGTTTCCGGTGACATCCCCCTGTACTCCACGGTGACGGGTGAGTGGCTGGACACGTCGGTGATGGATGCCGGGTACTGGTACGCCAACCTCCGTCGCACGGTGGCCTTCGAGCCCGCCATCCGTGCCCTGGCCGGTGAGGGCTTCGGCGCGTATGTGGAGGTCAGTCCGCACCCGGTGTTGACGATGGCGGTCGAGGCGACCTTGGAGTCGGCCGAGAGCACCGCGGTGGTGCTGGGCACCCTGCGCCGGGACGAGGGCGGCTTGGAGCGCATGCTCCTCGCCCTCGGGCAGGCGCATGTGCAGGGGTTGTCCGTGGACTGGTCGCCGCTGTTCGAGGGCACCGGTGCCACCCGCGTCGAGCTGCCCACCTACCCCTTCCAGGAGCGGCGCCTCTGGCTGGACGTTCCGACGACGAGCTGGGACGTCGCCTCGGCGGGCCTGGGGACGACCGGGCACCCGCTGCTCGGTGCCGCCGTGGAGATTGCCGACACGGGCGAACTCCTGTGCACCGGACGGCTTTCACGGCGTACGCACCCGTGGCTCGCCGAGCACGCCGTCCAGGGTGTCGCCCTGCTGCCCGGCACCGCCTTGCTGGAACTCGCCCTGCGCGCCGCCGCCGAGGCCGCATGCGCCTCGGTGGACGAACTCACCCTGGGCGCGCCGCTCGTACTGCCGGAGGAGGGCGCCGTCCTCGTACAGGTGCGGCTAGGCGCGCCCGACGCGGACGGGCGGCGCGCGCTCGACCTCTACGCGCGGGCCGAGCGCGGAGCCGAGCACTCAGCCGAGGGCGGGCAGCCGTCGTGGACGCCCCACGCCTCCGGCACCGTCGCCCCCACCGGGCGGCCCGCGGGGCCCGCGCTCATCGCCTGGCCGCCGCCCGGCGCCGAGGCCGTGGACGTCGAGGGCCTGTACGAGCGGTTCGCCGCCGCCGGATACGCGTACGGGCCCACGTTCCAAGGCATCCGCGCCGCCTGGGCGCGGGACGGCGAGGTGTGCGCCGAACTCGTCCTGGACGAGCGGCAGCACGCCGACGCGCCCGCCTACGCCGTGCACCCGGCGCTGCTCGACGCCGCCCTCCAGACGGCCGCGCTGCTGCCGGGCCGCGACGACACCGCGCGCCTCCCCTTCAGCTGGAGCGACGTCACCGCGCACGCCACGGGAGCCACGGCCGTCCGGGTGCGGCTCACCGCCGACGGGCCCGACGCCGTCGCCCTCGCCGTGTACGACCTCGCGGGGCAGGAGGTCCTCTCGGCCGGTTCGCTCGCGCTGCGGCCCCTGGCCGCGGGCGGGCTGCGGCGGGCCGGACAGGACAGGGACGGGCTGCACCGCGTGGAGTGGGGGCCCGCGCCTGACACGGATGTCACGCTGGGGGAGGGAAGTTGGGCCCTCCTGGAGGACCTGCGCGCCGACCCGGACGCCGCCGTGCCCGCCGTGGTCGTCGCGGACTGCCCGTGGCCCGACGGCGCCGAAGGCCCCGGGGACGAGGTCGCTTCGCTGCACGCCGCCACCGCCCACGGCCTCGCCCTGGTGCAGGAGTGGCTGGCCGACGAGCGGTTCGCCGACGCCACCCTCGCCGTCGTCACCCGGGGCGCGGTGCGCACCGGGCCCGGCGACCGCGCGGCCGCCCTGGCCCAGTCCGGAGTGTGGGGGCTGCTGCGGACCGCACAGACCGAGCACCCCGGTCGGTTCGTGCTCGTGGACCTCGACGGGCTGCCGGAGTCCCGCGCCGCCCTGCCCACCGTGCTCGCCGGGGCCGAGCCGCAGACGGCCGTACGGCACGGCGAAGCGCTCGTGCCGCGCCTCACCGCGGGACCCGGCCGGGACACCCTCGTGCCGCCCGCGGGCGACGAGACCGCCTGGACGGTCGGGCTCGCCGGTGACGGCGCGGTCGACTCACTCGCGGCCGTCCCCGCCCCCGCCGCGCTCGCGCCCCTCGGCGCGGGCCAGGTCCGGATCGCCGTACGGGCCGCCGGCCTCAACTTCCACGACGTGGTGGTGTCGCTCGGCCTCGACCCCGACCAGGCGGTCCTCGGCAGCGAGGGCGCGGGCGTCGTCCTGGAGGTGGGCGCGGACGTCGCCGACCTCGCGCCCGGCGACCGCGTCCTCGGCGTCTTCGGCGGGGCCTTCGGGCCCACGGCGGTCGCCGACCGGCGCACCCTCGCCCGCATCCCCGCGGGCTGGACCTTCGCGCAGGCCGCTTCGGTACCGATCGTCTTCCTCACCGCGTACTACGGCCTGTTCGACCTCGGCGGCCTGCGCGACGGCCAGTCGGTCCTGGTGCACGCGGCGGCCGGCGGCGTCGGCATGGCCGCCGTGCAGCTCGCCCGGCACGCAGGGGCCGAGGTGTACGGCACGGCGAGCCCCGCCAAGTGGGACGTGCTGCGCGGCTCGGGCCTGGACGACGCGCACATCGCCTCCACGCGCACCCTGGACTTCGCCGAGCGGTTCCTCGACGCCAGCGGCGGCCGCGGCGTGGACGTCGTACTGGACTGCCTGGCACGGGAGTTCGTGGACGCCTCCCTGCGGCTCCTGCCGCGCGGCGGACGCTTCGTGGAGATGGGCAAGACCGACGTACGCGACGCCGACGAGGTGGCCCGCGACCACCCCGGCGTGCGCTACCGGGCCTTCGACCTGATGGAGGCGGGCGCGGAACGGGTGGGCGCCATGCTCGCCGAGGTCCTGTCCCTGTTCGAGCGGGGCGTCCTCACGCCGCTGCCCGTCACCTGCTGGGACCTGCGGCAGGCCCCGCAGGCCTTCCGGCACCTGAGCCAGGCCCGGCACATCGGCAAGAACGTCCTGACCCTGCCCGCGCCCCTCGACCCCGACGGCACCGTCCTGATCACCGGCGGCACCGGCACCCTCGGCGGCCGCGTCGCCCGCCACCTGGCCACCGCCCACGGCGTCCGCCATCTGCTCCTGACGGGGCGCCGCGGCATGGCGGCCCACGGCGCCGAGGACCTGGTGCGCGACCTCACCGACGCGGGCGCCGAGGTGACCGTCGCCGCCTGCGACGTGGGCGACCGCGCCGCGCTGGCCGCGCTCCTCGCGGACGTCCCCGGCGCCCACCCCCTGACCGGGGTCGTCCACGCCGCCGGAGTCCTCGACGACGCCACCGTCGCCGCGCTCACCCCCGAGCGGCTCGACCGCGTCCTCGCGCCCAAGGCGGACGCCGCACTCGCCCTGCACGAGCTGACCCGCGACCACGACCTGGCCGCGTTCGTGCTGTTCTCGTCCGGTGCCGCGCTGCTCGGCGGCGCCGGACAGGCCAACTACGCCGCCGCCAACGCCGCCCTCGACGCCCTGGCCGCCGCCCGCCGCGCGGAAGGCCTGCCCGCCGTGTCCGTCGCCTGGGGCATGTGGCGGGAGCGCAGCGCCCTGACCGCGCACCTCAGCGACGCCGACGTACGCAAGATGGCGCGCAGCGGCGTCGGGGCCCTCACCACCGACGCGGCGCTCGCCCTCTTCGACGCCGCCCTCACCGCGGCACAGCCGCACGTCCTGGCCGCCGCCGTCGACACCGCGGCCCTGCGCGCGGCGGCCGCCACCGGAACCCCGCTGCCGCCGCTGCTCAGCGCACTCCTGCCGGCCGTCCGGCGCGCCCCCGCCCCGCGCGCGGCCGCCGCACCGGCCGGGCCCTCGCTCGCCGCGCAGCTGGCGGACCTGGCCCCCGCCGAGGCACACCGCGTCCTGCTCGACCTGGTGCGCGGCCACGCCGCCGCCGTGCTCGGCCACGCCTCCACCGAACTGATCGGCGGGGAGCGGCCGTTCAAGGACCTGGGCTTCGACTCGCTCACCGGCGTCGAGCTCCGCAACCGGCTGGCCTCCGGCACCGGGACGCGGCTGCCCGCCGCGCTCGTCTTCGACCACCCCACGCCCGACGCGCTCGCCCGCCACCTCGCCGAACGGCTCCTCGCCGGCACCGGCGGCCCCGAGGGCGGCCCCCCGGGGACGGCCGAACTCGACCGCCTGGACGCCCTCGTCGGCGAACTGGCCGCCGCCGGACCCGACGGCGACCGACGGCGCACGGACCTCGCGCGGCGGCTGCGCGGCGCCCTCGCCCGCCTCGAACCGGCCGCCGCCGACGGCACGGAGCGGGACGGACCGGACGCGGCCGACGCCATCGAGTCCGCCACCAACGAAGAGATCTTCGACCTGATCGACAAGGAGCTGGGCATCTCGTGAGTCCCGTCCAGGGCCCGCAGGGCGAGCAGAAGCTGCGCGACTACCTCAACCGCGTCACCATCGACCTGCGCGACACCCGCCGACGGCTGCGCGAGGCCGAGGCCAGGAGCCACGAGCCGATCGCCGTCGTCTCGATGAGCTGCCGCTTCCCCGGCGGCGTCCGCACCCCCGAGGAGCTGTGGGACCTCCTCGTCGCGGGCCGCGACACCGTGACGACCGTGCCCGGCGACCGCGGCTGGGACACCGAGCTGCTCACGGCGGACGGCGTGCCCTGCCGGGGCGCGTTCCTCGACGGCGCCGCCGACTTCGACGCCGAGTTCTTCGCCGTGTCCCCGCACGAGGCCGTGGCCATGGACCCGCAGCAGCGGCTGCTGCTCCAGGCCGCCTGGGAGGCGATCGAACGCGCGGGCATCGACCCGGCGTCCCTGCGCGCAAGCCGCACCGGAGTGTTCGCCGCCGCCATCGACCAGGGCTACGCCCAGCTGGGCACGGGCGCACCCGACACCGTGCGGGGCTTCTTGATGACCGGCAACTCGATGAGCGTCATGTCGGGGCGCGTCGCCTACGCGCTCGGCCTCGAAGGGCCCGCCGTCACCGTCGACACCGCCTGCTCCGCCTCGCTCGTCGCCCTGCACCAGGCGGCCCGGGCCCTGCGCGCCGACGAGTGCTCGCTGGCCCTGACCGGCGGCGTCACGGTGATGTCGCGGCCCTCCGTGTTCACCGAGTTCAGCCGCCAGGGCGCGATGTCCGGGGACGGCCGCTGCAAGCCGTTCTCCGCCGCCGCCGACGGCACCGGCTGGGGCGAGGGCGTCGGCGTGCTCCTCCTGGAACGCCTCTCCGACGCCCGCCGCAACGGACACCCCGTCCTCGCCGTCCTGCGCGGCTCCGCCGTCAACCAGGACGGCGCCAGCAACGGCCTGACCGCCCCCAACGGACCCTCCCAGCAGCGCGTCATCCAGGCCGCGCTCGCCGACGCCGGACTCGCGGCACAGGACGTCGACGCCGTCGAGGCCCACGGCACCGGCACCACCCTCGGCGACCCCATCGAGGCCGACGCGCTGCTCGCCACCTACGGCCGGGGGCGGCCCGCCGAACGGCCCCTGTGGCTCGGCTCGCTCAAGTCCAACATCGGCCACACCCAGGCCGCCGCCGGAGTCGCGGGCGTCATCAAGACCGTCCTGGCCCTGCGCCACGGCCTCCTGCCCCGCTCCCTGCACATCACCGAGCCCACGCCGCACGCCGACTGGGCCGCGGGCGCCGTCGCCCTCCTGACCGAGGCACGGCAGTGGCCCGCCACGGACAGACCGCGGCGCGCGGGCGTCTCGTCCTTCGGCATGAGCGGCACCAACGCCCACGTCATCCTGGAACAGGCCCCCGAGCCCCGCGAACAGGACCCCGAGCCCCGGCCCACGCGGGAGGCTCCCCCCGCCGTCCCGTGCCTGCTCTCGGGGCGCACCGCCGCCGCCCTGCGCGACCAGGCCGTACGCCTCAAGGCGCGCGTCGCCGCCGACCCGCGGGCCCGCCCCGTCGACATCGGCCACGCGCTCGCCACCACGCGCACGGCCTTCACGCACCGGGCCGCCGTGACGGCCGCCGACCGCGACGAACTCCTCTCCCTCCTCACGGAGGTGGCCCGGGACCCGGAGAACGCCCCGGCCGCCGTCACCGGCGTCGCCGAACCCGCGCCCGGCCGGATCGCCCTGGTCTTCCCCGGGCAGGGCTCCCAATGGCCCGGCATGGGCCGCGAACTCCTCGCCACCGCACCTGAGTTCGCGCGCTCCATGGCCGCCTGCGAGGACGCGCTCGCCCCGCACGTGGACTGGTCGCTGCGGGACGTCGTCCGCGCCGCGCCGGGCGCGGCGCCGCTGGACCGGGTCGACGTCGTCCAGCCCGCGCTGTTCGCCACGATGGTGTCCCTGGCCGCGCTCTGGCGCTCCTGGGGCGTCGTGCCGGACGCCGTGGTGGGGCACTCCCAGGGCGAGATCGCGGCGGCCGTGGTCGCCGGTGCGCTGTCCCTGGAGGACGGGGCGAAGGTCGTCGCCCTGCGCAGCCGCGCCATCGCCGCGCTCGCGGGCGGCGGCGGCATGGTCTCCCTCGCCGTACCGCGCGAACGGGCCGACGCACTGATCGCCCCGTGGGCCGGACGCCTGTCCGTCGCCGCCCTCAACGGGCCCGCCGCCGTCGTGGTCTCCGGCGACGCGGCCGCCCTCGCCGAACTGACGGCCCACTGTGCGGAACACGCCGTGCGCGCCCGCACGATCCCCGTCGACTACGCCTCGCACTCGGCCCACGTGGAGCGCGTCGAGGACGAGGTCCTGACGGCCCTCGCCGGGATCACCCCGGCCGCCGCGCGGGTCCCCCTCCTCTCCACCGTCACGGGGGAGTGGCTGGACACCACGACGATGGACGCCGCCTACTGGTACCGCAACCTCCGCGGGACCGTGCGCTTCGCCCCCGCCGTCCGCGCCCTCGCCGAGCAGGGCCACGGCGTGTTCCTCGAAGCGTCGCCGCACCCGGTCCTCACCGGGCCCGTCCAGGACACCGCCGAGGACGCGGGCGCCGTCGCCCCCGTCGTCACCGGCACCCTCCGCCGCGACGAGGGCGGGCTGCGCCGCGCCCTCAGCTCCGCGGCCGAACTGTGGGTCCGGGGCGTCCCCGTGGACTGGCCCCGCGTGTACGAGGGCCGCGGCGCCCGCCGCGTCGACCTGCCCACCTACCCCTTCCAGCAGCGCCGCCACTGGCTCACGCCCGCCGCGCCCGCCGCCGACACCGAGCGCCGCACCGCCGAGGACCCGTACGACGGCTGGCGCTACCGCGTGGACTGGCAGCCCGTCCCCGACCCGGCGGCCCCCGCGCTCGACGGGACGTGGCTGGTCCTGACCCCCGAGGGGCACGAGGCGAACGACACGGCACGCGCCCTGCGCGAGCACGGGGCGGAGGTCCTCACGGCCGAGGTCACCGCGACCGGCGACGGCGGCAGCGACCGCGTCCGGCTCGCCGGGGTCCTGACGGCCGCCGCCGACGGACGCCCCCTCGCCGGAGTCCTCTCCCTGCTCGGGCTCGACGACCGGCCGCACCCCCGCCGCCCGGGGCTCCCCACCGGCACCGCCCTCACCCTCGCCCTCGTCCAGGCGCTCGGGGACCTCGGGGACCTCGGGGGTCTCGGGGCCGCGGTGCCGCTGTGGTGTGCCACCCGAGGAGCCGTCTCCACGGGGGCGGGCGACCCGCTCACCGCGCCCGCGCAAGCGCAGGTGTGGGGCACCGGCATGGTCGCCGCCCTCGAACACCCGCGCCGCTGGGGCGGGTTGATCGACCTGCCCGAGGCGCTCGACGCCCGCGCCGGAGAACGGCTGTGCGCCGCGCTCGGCGGCGTCGGCGGCGAGGACCAGCTCGCCGTGCGCGCGAGCGGCCTGTACGCCCGGCGGCTTGTCCGCGCGCCCCGCCCCACGGCCCGCCCCGGCCGCACCTGGCGGCCCCGAGGCACGGTCCTGCTCACCGGCGGCACCGGTGCCCTCGGCCCCCACCTCGCCCGCTGGCTCGCGCGCGCCGGCGCCGACCGCCTCGTCCTGCCCGGGCGCCGCGGCGCGGACGCCCCCGGGGCCGCCGAGCTCACCGCCGAGCTGGCCGCGCTCGGCACGACGGTCACGATGCCCGGCTGCGACCTGGCCGACCGCGCCCAGGTCGAGCGGCTCCTCGCCGAACTCGACGCCCAGGGCACGCCCGTCACCGCCGTCGTGCACGCCGCCGCGTACATCGCGCTCGCCCCGCTGGACACCATCCCCGTCGAGGCGTACGAGCGCGTCGTCGCCGCCAAGGCCGCGGGCGCCGCCCACCTCGACGCGCTCCTCGACCGCGAGCTGGACGCGTTCGTCCTCTTCTCGTCCATCGCCGGCGTGTGGGGCAGCGGCGACCACGGCGCGTACTCCGCGGCCAACGCCCACCTCGACGCCCTGGCGCAGCACCGGCGCGGCCGCGGTCTGACCGCGACCACCGTCGACTGGGGCATCTGGCGGGCCGAGAACCCGTGGGCGCCGCCCGCCACCGGCGCGGACGCCGACCTGTTCAACCTGGAGGAACACGGACTGCCCCGGATCGACGCCGGGCGGGCCCTCGCCGCCCTCCAGCACATCCTCGACGACGACGAGACGCTCGTGACCGTCGCCGACGTCGACTGGGCCCAGTTCGCCCCGGTGTTCACCTCCGGCCGCCCCAGCCCGCTCCTGACGGGCGTCGCCGAGGCCCGCCGCGCCCTCGCGGGGCAGGACGGCGACGACCGGGCCCCGGCCGCCGCGGAGCTGCGCGGACGCCTCGCCGCGCTGCGGCGGCCCGCTGACCGGTCCCGGCTGCTCCTCGGCCTCGTCCGCGAGCACGCCGCCGCCGTGCTCGGCCACGACTCCGCCGACGCCGTGCCGCCCGGGAGGGCCTTCCAGGAGCTCGGCTTCGCGTCCCTGACCGCGGTCGAACTCCGCAACCGCCTCACCCGGGCGACCGGCCTGCGCCTCCCGTCGACCCTCGTCTTCGACCACCCCTCGGCCACCGCCCTCGCCGACCATCTGGGGACCCGTCTGCTCGGCGCGGAGGAAGCCGCGCGGGAGACCCAGGAGCCCGCCCCCGGGGCCGCCGACGAGCCGCTCGCCGTCGTCTCCATGGGCTGCCGCCTGCCCGGCGGCATCACCACGCCCGACGAGCTGTGGCGGTTCCTGGCCGATCGCGGCGACGCCGTCACCGGATTCCCCACAGGCCGCGGCTGGGACCTCGACGCGCTCTACGACCCCGACCCGGAGAACCCGGGCACCGTCACCACCCGGCACGGCGGATTCCTGCACGACGCCGCCGACTTCGACCCGGCGTTCTTCGGCATCTCGCCGCGCGAGGCCCTCGCCATGGACCCCCAGCAGCGCCTCCTCCTGGAGACCTCCTGGGAGGCCCTGGAGCGCGCGGGCCTCGACCCGCAGGCCCTGCGCGGCAGCCGCACCGGCGTCTTCACCGGCGTCAACTACAGCGACTACGCCTCCGCCGTGGCCCGCTCCACGGAAGGCGAGGGGCACCTGCTCACCGGCAGCGCGCCCAGCGTGGTCTCCGGCCGCGTCGCCTACACCCTGGGCCTGGAGGGGCCCGCGGTCACCGTCGACACCGCCTGCTCCTCCTCGCTGGTCGCCCTGCACCTGGCCGCCCGGGCGCTGCGCGCGGGGGACTGCTCGCTCGCCCTGGTCGGCGGAGTCGCCGTGATGGCGACGCCCGGCGCCCTCGTCAGCTTCTCGCGGCAGCGCGGCCTCGCCGCCGACGGCCGCTGCAAGGCGTTCGGGGACACCGCCGACGGCATGGGCATGAGCGAGGGCGCCGGAGTGCTCCTCGTCGAGCGCCTCTCCGACGCCCAGCGCAACGGCCACCCCGTCCTCGCCGTCCTGCGTGGCTCCGCCGTCAACCAGGACGGCGCCAGCAACGGCCTCTCGGCCCCCAACGGACCCAGCCAGCAGCGCGTCATCCGCGCCGCGCTCGCCGACGCGGGACTCTCCGGCGCGGACGTCGACGTGGTGGAGGCGCACGGCACCGGCACCACCCTGGGCGACCCCATCGAGGCACAGGCGCTCCTCGCCACCTACGGCCAGGGCCGCCCCGAGGGACGCCCCCTCCTCGTCGGCTCCCTGAAGTCCAACATCGGTCACACCCAGGCCCTTTCGGGCGTCGCGGGCGTCATGAAGACGGTCCTGGCCCTGCGCCACGCCACCGTCCCCGCCACGCTCCACGCCGAGAAGCCCACCACCCACGTGGACTGGAGCGCGGGCGACGTGGCGCTCGTCACCGAGGCCGAGGAGTGGCCCGACACGGGCAGGCCCCGCCGCGCGGGCGTCTCCTCCTTCGGGCTCAGCGGCACCAACGCCCACGTCGTCCTCGAACAGGCCCCGGAGCCCGCCGCGCCGGCGGCCGAGCGCACCCGCACCGCCCCCGCCCTGCCGTGGGTCCTGTCGGCCAGGTCGGCCGACGCCCTGCGAGACCAGGCCGGACGCCTGCTCCAGCACCTGACGGGCGGGGGCGGGCCGACAGCGGCGTACACCGTGACGGAGACGGAGACGGAGACGGAGACGGAGACGGACACGGGCGCGGGCACGGACACCGACACGGGCGCGGGCGCGCCAACGCCCGATCCGGTGGACGTCGCCCTGTCGCTCACCGGCCGCACCGCCTTCCCGCACCGCGCCGTCCTCGTCGGTGGCCACGACCGGCTCCTGCCCGTCCTGCGGGAGTGGGTCGCGGGCGCGGACCCCGATGTCAGCGGCCTCGCGGACACCGACGGGCGCACCGTCCTGATGTTCCCGGGGCAGGGCTCGCAGTGGACCGGCATGGCCCGCCAACTCCTCGATGAAGCGCCGGAGTTCGCCGAGGCCCTGCACGCGTGTGCGGACGCGCTCGCCCCGCACGTCGAGTGGTCCCTGCTCGACGTGGTGCGCGACGGCACCGGCCTGGACCGCGTCGACGTGGTGCAGCCCGTCCTGTTCGCCGTGATGGTGTCGCTGGCACGGCTGTGGCGCGCGTACGGCGTGGTCCCCGACGCCGTCGTCGGACACTCCCAGGGCGAGATCGCCGCCGCCGTGGTGGCCGGCGCGCTCACCCTGGAGGACGGGGCGAAGGTCGTCGCCCTGCGCAGCCGCGCCATCGCCAGGCTCGCCGGGCACGGCGGCATGGTCTCGCTCGCGCTGCCCGCGCCGCGGGCCGCCGACCGGATCGCCGCCTGGGCCGGACGCCTGTCCGTCGCGGCCGTCAACGGCCCGTCGGCCGTGGTGGTCTCAGGCGACGCCGACGCCTTGGACGAACTCCTCGCGGCCTGCGCGGCGGACGGCGTACGGGCCCGGCGCGTCGACGTCACGTACGCCTCGCACTGCGCCCACATGGACAGCCTCGAAGCCGAACTCCTCAGCGCGCTCAAGGACATCGAACCCGTCACCGCCGACGTCCCGCTGTACTCCACGGTGACGGACGAGTGGCTGGACACCTCCCGGATGGACGCCCGCTACTGGTACGCCAACCTCCGCCGCACGGTGGGCTTCGAGTCCGCGGTGCGCGCGCTCGCCGCTGCCGGACACCGCACGTACATCGAGGTCAGCCCGCACCCGGTGCTCACCCCCGCGGTAGCGGAGACCCTGGAGTCGGCCGGTGCCGACGCCGCCGTGCTCGGGACGCTGCGGCGCGGCGAGGGCGGCACCGAACGCCTGCTCCTCTCCCTCGGCGAGGCCTGGGCCCACGGCGTCCCCGTCGACTGGTCGCCGCTCTTCGCGGGCACCGGCGCCCGCCGCGTCGACCTGCCCACGTACGCCTTCCAGCACCAGGCGTACTGGGCGGTGCCCGGCCCGGAGAGCGGCGGCGACGTCACCGCCGCGGGCCTCGGCAGCACCGGGCACCCGCTGCTCGCGGCGGCCGTCGAACTCGCCGAGACCGGTGAGATCCTGCTCAGCGGCCGGATCTCGGTGCGCAGCCACCCCTGGCTCGCCGACCACGCCGTGTCCGGCGTGGTCCTGCTGCCCGGCGCCGCGTTCGTCGACCTCGCGGTGCGCGCGGGCGACGAGGCCGGGTGCCCCGTCGTGGAGGAACTCACCCTCCAGGCGCCGCTGGTCCTTCCCGCGTCGGGCGGCGTCCGCCTCCAGGTGCGGGTGGGCGCCCCGGACGCCACCGGCCGCCGGACCCTGGACGTGCACGCACGGCCGGAGGACGCCACCGACGCCCCGTGGACGGCGCACGCCACCGGAACCCTGGCCGAAGCGACCGGGCAGGACGCACCGGTGCCGGGCGGGAGCTGGCCCCCGGCCGGTGCCGAGCCCGTCGACGTCGGCGACCTGTACGCGCGCTTCGCCGCGTCCGGCTACGGCTACGGCCCGGCCTTCCAGGGGCTGCGTACCGCCTGGCGGCGCGGCGGCGACCTGTTCACCGAGGTGTCCCTCGGCCAGGACCAGCACCCGGCGGCCGCCGCCTTCGGCATCCACCCCGCCCTGCTCGACGCCGCGCTCCAGGGCCTGTGGCTCGCGCCCGGCACCGGAAGCGGCCCGGACCTCGAACCGGGCACCGCGCGGCTGCCGTTCGCGTGGACCGGCGTCACCCTGCACGCCTCCGGCGCCACCGAGCTGCGGGTGCGCCTGACCCAGGGCGGCGACGGCTCGGTGTCGCTCACCGCGAGCGACCCCTCCGGCCGCCCGGTGGCCACGGTCACCGGCCTCGCCGTGCGCCCCGTCGACGTCGCCGCCCTGCGCGGCGCCACCGCACCCGCGGCGCACGACTCCCTGTACCGCCTGGAGTGGACCGCCGTGCCCGCCCCGGCGCCCGCGGGCCCCGTGCCGCCCGCCCGCTGGGCCGCGCTCGGCCCCGGCACGGCGCTGCCCGACACCTACCCGGACCTAGCGGACCTCGCCGCGGCCGTCGACCGGGGCGCACCCGTGCCCGACGTGGTCCTCGTGCCCCGCGCCGAAGCCGCCGGGGACGACGCGGCCGCCGTCCACACCCTCGTACGCGACACCCTCACGCTCCTCCAGGACTGGCTCGCCGACGACCGGTTCGCGGACGCCCGCCTGGTGTTCCTCACCCGCGGGGCCGTGTGCGCCGGGCCGGACGACGCGGTGAGCGCCCCGGCCGCCGCCGCGCTGCGCGGCCTGGTGCGCTCGGCCCAGTCCGAGCACCCCGACCGCTTCGTCCTCGCCGACGCGCCGGACCACGACGCGCTGCTCGCCGTGCTGCCCGGCGCCCTGGACCTGGACGAGCCCCAGATCGCCGTACGCGGGGACGAGGTGCGCGTCGCCCGGCTCGCCCGGGTGGAAGCGCCGGACAGCGCCGACGAAGGCCCCGTGCCGCTCGACCCGGACGGCACCGTCCTGATCACCGGCGCGGGCGGGGCGCTCGGCGGGCTCGTGGCCCGGCACCTCGCGGCCCGGCACGGGGTGCGCCGCCTGCTCCTGGCCGGACGGCGCGGCGCCGGCACCCCCGGCGCCGAGGCGCTGCTCGCCGACCTGCGGGCCCTGGGCGCACAGGCGGAGTTCGCGGCCTGCGACGTCGCGGAGCCGGACGCCGTGGCGCGGCTCGTCGCGGGCGTGCCCGCCGCGCATCCGCTCACCGCGGTCGTGCACGCCGCGGGCGTCCTCGACGACGGGGTCCTCGCCTCGCTCACGCCCGAGCGCCTGGAGCGCGTCCTGCGGCCCAAGGTCGACGGGGCCCTCGCCCTGCACGAGGCGACCCGCGGCCTGCCGCTGTCCGCGTTCGTCCTCTTCTCCTCCGCCGCGGGCGTCATCGGCAACGCGGGCCAGGCCAACTACGCCGCCGCCAACGGCTACCTGGACGCCCTGGCCCAGCGCCGCCGCGCCGCCGGGCTCCCCGGCCAGTCCCTGGCCTGGGGCCTGTGGGAACAGGCCGGTGACATGACGGGCACGCTGGACGCCACCGGGCTGCGGCGGATGACCCGCGGCGGTGTCGCCGCGCTCACCGACGCCCAGGGACTCGCGCTGTTCGACGCGGCGCTGCGCCGCGCCGACGCCCTGCTCGTGCCCGTGCGCCTCGACGCCGCCCGGCTGCGGGCGGGCGCCGCGAGCGGCACCGTGCCCCCGCTCCTGCGCGGCCTCGTCCGCGCCGCCCGGCCCACGGCCGCGGGCGCCGACGCCGCCCAAGTGGCTACGCTGCGCGAGCAGTTGGCCGGGCTGGGCGCCGAGGAGCGCCGGGAGCGGATCGAGGAGGTGGTGCGGGCCCGCGTCGCCGACGTCCTCGGGCACGGCGGCCCCGACGCCATCGACCCGGAACAGGCCTTCAAGGACCTCGGGTTCGACTCCCTGACGGCCGTCGACCTGCGCAACCGCCTCAACGCGGCGACCGGTCTGCGCCTGCCCGCGACCCTCGTCTTCGACCACCCCACCCCGGCCGCCGCGGCCGCGTACGTGACCGCGCGCCTCGCCCCGGCCGCCGCGCCCGCCGCCCCCCGGCACCCGGACGGCGACCGGGAGCTCCAACGCCGCCTCGCTGCCGTCCCCGTGGCACGGCTGCGCGAGGCCGGGCTCCTGGACGCCCTGCTGCGCCTCACGGAACCCGGGGCGCAGGACCCGACCGGCGCGGGCGGCGGGGGAGCGGACCCGGCGGACGACCCCGCCGCGATCAGGGAGATGGAACTGGACGGCCTCGTGCGCATGGCACTGGGCGGCGGCGATCGTGCCTGATCCGGCGCGCAAGGAAAGGAAGAACATGTCCACCGACGACCAGGTGGTGGCGGCCCTGCGGGCCTCCCTCCTCGACAACCAGCGGCTGCGCCGGGAGATCCGCGGCCTCGCCGACGCCTCCCGCGAACCCGTCGCCGTCGTGGCGATGAGCTGCCGCTACCCCGGCGGCGTCGGCTCGCCCGAGGACCTGTGGGAGCTGCTCGTCAAGGAGCGCGACGCCGTCACCGCCTTCCCCGCCGACCGCGGCTGGGACCTCGACGGCGTGTACGACGACGACCCGGACGCGCCCGGCACCTCGTACACCCGCGAAGGAGGCTTCCTGCACGACGCCTGCGCGTTCGACCCGGGCTTCTTCGGGATCTCGCCGCGCGAGGCCCTCGCCATGGACCCCCAGCAGCGCCTCCTCCTGGAGACCTCCTGGGAGGCCGTCGAGCGCGCCGGGATCGACCCGCGCTCCCTCAAGGGCAGCCGCACCGGCGTCTACGCGGGCGTCATCTACAGCGAGTACGGCTCCCGCCTCGACCGGGTCCCCGACGAACTCGAGGCCTTCCTCGGCACCGGCTCCATCGCCAGCGTCGCCTCCGGCCGCGTCGCCTACACCCTGGGTCTCGAAGGCCCCGCGGTCACCCTCGACACCGCCTGCTCCTCCTCCCTGGTCGCCATCCACCTGGCCTGCCAGGCCCTGCGCTCCGGCGACGCCACGCTGGCCCTCGCGGGCGGCGTGACCGTGATGGCCACGCCCGGCCTCTACGTCGGTTTCAGCAGGCAGCGCGGCCTGGCGCCCGACGGGCGCAGCAAGTCCTTCTCCGCCGCCGCCGACGGCGCGGGCTTCGGCGAGGGCGCGGGCATGGTCCTCCTGGAGCGCCTCTCCGACGCCCGGCGGCACGGCCACCCCGTGCTCGCCGTCATCCGCGGCTCCGCCGTCAACCAGGACGGCGCGAGCAACGGCATGACCGCCCCCAACGGCCCCGCCCAGGAGCGCGTCATCCGGCAGGCCCTGGACAGCGCCGGACTCGCCCCCGCCGAGGTCGACGCCGTCGAGGCGCACGGCACCGGCACCGTCCTCGGCGACCCCATCGAGGCGCAGGCCCTGCTCGCCACCTACGGCCAGGACCGGCCCGCCGGGCGGCCCCTGTGGGTCGGCTCGCTCAAGTCCAACCTCAGCCACACCCAGGCCGCCGCCGGAGTCGGCGGCGTCATCAAGACGGTCCTCGCCCTGCGCCACGGCCTGCTGCCGCGCACGCTGCACGTCGACCGGCCCACCCCGCAGGTCGACTGGACCGAGGGCGCCGTCTCGCTGCTCACCGCCGCCACGCCGTGGCCCGCGACGGACCGCCCCCGCCGCGCCGGGGTCTCCTCCTTCGGGGCCAGCGGCACCAACGCCCACCTCGTCCTCGAACAGGCGCCCGAGGAATCGGCGGAGGAGCACGGCGAGCCCGCGGCGCCCGCGGGCCCCGTCGCCTGGCCGCTGTCCGCCAAGGGCCCGGCGGCCCTGCGCGGCCAGGCCGCCGCCCTGCACGCCCACGTCCTGGCCGACCCGGCCCTGCGCCCCGCCGACATCGGCCTCTCCCTGGCCACCGGGCGCTCCCGGTTCGCCGACCGCGCCGTCGTCGTGGGCGCCGACCGCGGCGCGCTCCTCGACGGGCTCGGCGCGCTGGCGCGCGGCGAGCCGCTCACCGACGGCGTGACGGGCACCGCCCCGCGCGGCGGCCGCAAAGCGGTGTTCGTCTTCCCCGGGCTCGGCGCCCAGTGGCCCGGCATGGCAGCTGAACTCCTGGACGCCTCCCCGGTGTTCGCCGCCCGCGTGGCGGAGTGCGAGCAGGCCTTCGCCCCCTACCTGGACTGGTCGCTCGGCGGGGTGCTGCGCGGCGAGGACGACGCGCCGTTCCTCGACGGCGTGGAAGTCCTCCAGCCCGCGCTGTTCGCCGTGATGGTCTCCCTCGCCGAGGTGTGGCGCTCGTACGGCGTCGAGCCCGCGGCGGTCGTCGGCCACAGCCAGGGCGAGGTCGCCGCGGCCTGTGTCGCCGGGGCCCTGACCCTCCAGGACGCCGCCCGGGTGGTCGCCCTGCGCAGCCGCGCCCTGGCCCGTGTCACCGGCGGGGGCGGCATGGCCACCCTGATGATGTCCGGCGACGAGGCCGAGGAACTGCTCGCCGCGCGCGGCGGCGAGGTGTCGGTCGCGGCCGTCAACGGCCCGCGCGTCGTGGTCGTCGCCGGTTCCGCGGCCGCCGTCCACGACCTCGTCGCCGACCTGACCGGACAGGGCCTCATGGCCTTCCACATCCCGGTCGACTACGCGTCCCACTCCGGTGCCGTCGACGCCGTGCGCGACGAACTGCACGCCGCGCTCGCGGACATCGCCCCGCGCACGCCCGCGATCCCGCTGCTCTCCGCCGTCGACGCCGACTGGCTCACCGCCGACGACCTCGACCCCGGGTACTGGTTCCGCAACCTGCGCGAGCCCGTCCGCTTCCACGCGGCCGTGCGCCGCCTGCTCGACGCCGGCCACCGCACCTTCGTCGAGGTGAGCCCGCACCCCACGCTCACCTACGGCATCGCGGACACGGCGGCGGACGCGGACACCGCCGACGTCGAGGTCATCGGCACGCTGCGCCGCGACGACGGCGGCCCGCGCCGCCTGCTGCTCGCCCTGGGCGAGGCGTACGCGGCCGGGCTCCCCGTCGACTGGCGGCCCGCCTACGAGGGCACCGGCGCGCGCCGCGTCGGCCTGCCCACGTACGCCTTCCAGCGGCAGCGCTACTGGCTGGACGCGCCCGCCCCCTCCGGCGACCCGGCCTCGACGGGCCAGAGCGCCGCCGGGCACCCCCTGCTCGGCGCGGCCGTGGACCTGCCGGACGGCGGCACCCTCTACACCGGCCGCCTCTCGGTGGCCGCCCACCCCTGGCTCGCCGACCACGCCGTCGCCGGTGCCGTCCTGCTGCCCGGCGTGGCCTTCCTGGAGATGGCCGCGCACGCCGGCGCGCTGCTCGGCTGCGCCCAGGTCGAGGAGCTGACCCTGGCCGCGCCGCTGCTCCTGCCCGACGGGGACGAGGCGGTCCGCGGCGTCCACCTCCGGCTCGCCGTGGGCCCGGCCGACACCGAGGGCAGGCGCACGCTCGCCTTCCACTCCCGGGCCGAGGACGCGGCGGCGGACGAGCCCTGGTCCCAGCACGCGGGCGGCGCCCTCGCCCCCGCCCCGGCGCAGCGGGCGGCCCCCGGCCGGACGGCCTGGCCCCCGGCGGGCGCGGCACCCCTGAACGTCGACGACCTGTACGAGGCCATGGCCTCCCGAGGTGTCGCGTACGGGCCCGCCTTCCGCGGGCTGCGCGCCGCCTGGGGACACGGGGACGACCTCTACGCGGAGGTGACCCTGCCCGACGGAACGCCCGACACGTTCGCCGTGGCCCACCCGGCGCTCCTCGACGCCGCCCTCCAGACGACCGGCCTGCGCACCACGGGGGCCACCGGCGACGCCGTACCGCTGCCGTTCTCGTGGAGCCGGGTCACCCTCGGCCCGGGCACCGGACGGACCCTGCGCGTGGCCCTGCGGCCCGACGGCGACGACGCCGTGACGGTGCGCGTCACCACCGAGGACGGCCGGACCGTCGCCGACATCGGCGCGTTGACGCTGCGCGCGGCGTCGTACGACGGGCTGCGCGTCGCCGACCGCTCGCTGTACCGCGTCGACTGGTCGCCGGTCGAGCGGCCCGCCGCGCCCGCGCCCGGGGCGCGTTGGGCGCTCTTCGGCGAGCGCGACGCGCGGCTCCTGCCGGACGACTTCGCGCAGGCGCACGCTGGCGAGGCCGACGCGGTCCTGCTGCCCTGCCCGCCCCGCGCCGGGGCCGAGGGGCCCGAGGCCGTGCACACCGCAACGGCGGGCGTCCTGGAGCGGCTGCGCGCCCGCCTTGCGGACCCCGCGGCCGCGTCGGCTCCGCTCGTGGTCCTGACCCGGGGCGCGGCCGGACCCGGGACCGAGCCCGTGGACGTGCCGGGCGCGGCCGTCTGGGGACTGCTGCGCGCGGCCCAGCTGGAACACCCCGGGCGCTTCGTCCTCCTGGACACCGACGACCCGGCCGCCACGGCCGCCGCCCTGCACGCGGCACTGGCCACTGACGAGCCCCAACTCGCGCTCCGTAAGGGCATGTTGTACGCGCCGAGACTCGCGCGGGCGGCAGTAGCCCCCGCCGCCGGGAGCCCCGCCTTCGACCCGGACGGCACCGTCCTGCTGACCGGCGGGGGCGGCGTCCTCGCGGGCATCGTCGCCCGCCACCTGGTCACCCGGCACGGCGTACGCCACCTGTTGCTGCTCGGCCGCCGGGGCGCCGAGGCACCGGGCACGGCCGAACTGGCCGGGGAACTGGGGGAGTCCGGCGCCCACGTCACCGTCACGGCCTGCGACGTGGCCGACCGCGCGGCCCTCGCCCAGGCCCTGGACGCCATCCCCGCGGAGCACCCGCTGCGGGCCGTCGTCCACACCGCGGGCGTCCTCGACGACGGGCTGCTCGACGCGCAGACGCCCCGACGGCTGAGCGCCGTGCTGCGGCCCAAGGCGGACGGGGCCCGGCACCTGCACGACCTGACCCGGGCCGCCGACCTGACGGCCTTCGTCGTCTACTCGTCCGCCGCGGGCGTCTTCGGCAGCCCCGGCCAGTCCACCTACGCCGCGGCCAACGCCGCGCTCGACGCCCTCATGACGGAGCGCCACCGCCTCGGCCTGCCCGCCACCTCGCTGGCCTGGGGCCTGTGGGAGCAGCGCAGCGGCCTGACCGCCGAGCTGTCCGACACCGACCTGCGGCGCATGCGCCGCAGCGGCGTGCGCGGCCTGTCCGCCGAGGAGGGCGCCGCCCTGTTCGACCGCGCGCTCGCCCTGGACGAGCCCGTCCTCGTCCCCGTCCACCTCGACCTCGCCGCCTACCGCGGCCAGGCCGTGCCGCCGCTGCTGCGCGCCCTCGTCAAGGCGGCTCCCACCGGGCCCCGCCCCGCGGCCGACAGCGCGCCGCTGCGGCAGCGCCTCGCCGCCGCGGCGCCGGACGAGCACGGGCGGATCCTCCTCGACCTCGTCCTGGCCCAGGCCGCCGACGTGCTCGGCCACGCGACGCCCGAGGCCCTGGGCGCCGAGGACGCGTTCCTCTCCGTCGGCTTCGACTCGCTCACCGCCGTCGAGCTGCGCAACCGGCTCGCCGCCCGCACCGGCCTGCGGCTGCGCCCCACCACGGTCCTCGACAGTGGCACCCCCGCCCGTCTCGCCGAGCGGCTCCGCGGCGACCTGGCGCAGGAAGCGGAACCGGCCGCCGCCGACGGACCCGCGCCGGGTCCGGCCACGGACCCCGTCGGCACCCTCTTCCGCCAGGCCTGCGAACTCGGCCGCGTCGACGAGGGCATCGCCCTCCTGAAGAACGCCGCCGCGCTGCGCCCCGACTTCCGCACCGGCGCCGAACTCCTCGCGGCGCCGGCCAAGCCCGAACTGCTCCGCCTGTGCCCGCGCGACGGCGCCCCGGAACTGGTCTGCTTCGGCTCCGTCGTCGCGCTCGGCGGCGCCCACCAGTACGCCCGCTTCGCCGCGCGGTTCCGCGGCCGGTACGGCGTCAGCGCCCTCGCGGCCCCCGGCTTCCTGCCCGGCGAACCGGTCCCCGCCGACCTGGCCGCGCTGCTCGACTTCCAGGCCAGGACCCTGCGCGCGGAGCTCGGCGGGCGGCCCCTCGTCCTGCTGGGCTCCTCCTCCGGCGGCACGCTCGCGCACGGCGTCGCGGCCCGTCTGGAGGAGCTGGGCGCGGGCCCGGCCGCCGTGGTCCTCCTCGACACGTATCTGTCGGACAACGCCGGGATGACGCAGTTCAACGACGTCCTGGTCGGCGGGATGTTCGCCCGCGAGGAGCGCGCCACCCCCATGGACGGCACCCGGCTCACCGCCATGGGCCGCTACTTCCGCCTCCTCGACACCTGGACACCCCCGGCCGTGCAGGCGCCCACCCTGCTCGTCCGCGCCTCGCAGCCGCTCGGCGAACCGGACCCCGACGCGGGTGACTGGCGCGCCACCTGGCCCACCGCGCGGGCCGTCGTGGACGTGCCCGGCGACCACTTCTCCCTGATGGAGGAGCACGTCACCACCACCGCGGACGCCGTCTCCGACTGGCTCGCCGAGGCCGTCGACTTCCCACCCCGCACCACGCCCTGACCACCCATCAGCGACCTAGGAGAGGCGCATGACGCAAGCGCCACCCACCGCCCCCGAGACGCACGCCCCCGACCCGCACACCGGCCACGGCCCGCACCGGATCGCCGTCCTCGGCGCCGGGGTGATGGGCGTGGGCATCACCGCCCTCGCCCTCGGGCACGGCGTCCCGGTCCTGCTCGTCGACGTCGACGCCGAGCGGCTCGACCGGGCCCAGGACGACATCGACCGCGAGCTGCGCATGGCCCAGCTCATGGGACGGCTCCCGGCGGGCGCCGCCACCGGAGCCCTGGCCCGGGCCGTCGGCACGGACGGCGTCGGCGACGCCACCGCCGTCATCGAGGCCATCACGGAGGTCACGGAACTCAAGGCCAAGGCGCTCGCCGAGGTCTCGGCACGGGTGCGCCCCGGCACCCCGCTGATCTCCAACACCTCGTCCATTCCCATCGACGAACTCGCCGGGTACGCCGAGCGCCCCCAGGACGTCATCGGCACCCACTTCATGAACCCGCCGTACCTCATCCCGACCGTGGAGGTCATCCGGGGCGCGCGGACCGGTGGCACGACCATGGCCGCCGCCGGCGCGCTGCTCACCGCGCTGGGGCGGCAGCAGGTCGTCGTGCGCGACGCCCCCGGCTTCGTCACCAGCCGCGTCCTGCACCCGATGATCAACGACGCGGCCCGGGTGGTGCAGGAGGGCACCGCGACCGCCGAGGACGTCGACGCCCTCATGGAGGGCTGCCTCGGCCATCCCACCGGGCCGCTGCGCACCGCCGACCTCATCGGCATCGACAACTTGGTGGACTCCCTGAAAGTCCTGCACCAGCGCACCGGAGACGACGGCTGCCGCCCCTGCGACCTGCTGCTCGACAAGGTCCGCCGGGGCGAACTCGGCCGCAAGAGCGGCCGTGGATTCTACGCGTATCAGGAGGAGAACTGATGAACAGCTTCGACACCGGGGCCACCGAGAAGGAGATCATGCGCTTCCTGGAGGCGCGCACCAAGCGCTCCTGGGAGGCCGACGTCGATCTGTTCGCCTCCGGCGGCCTCTCGTCGCTGTTCGCGATGGAGCTGGTCGTCCACCTGGAGAAGTCGTTCGGCGTCTCCGTGCGCGGCGCCGATCTGCGCCTGGACAACTTCCGTACGGTCGCGTCGATGACGGCGCTCGTCGGCCGGCTCCGGGCGGCGGACGGGGGAGCCGGTGAGTGACCGCCCGATGACCGCCCCCTCGGGCCCGGGCGCCCCGGCCGCTCTGCACGAGGCCAGCGCCGCCGTCACCGGCCTGATAGCCGCCGAGGCCGACGCCTGGGACCGCGCGGGCCTGCTGCCCGTCGACCTGCTGCGCGGCCTCGGCGCCGAGGGACGGCTGTGCGCCCAGGTCCCGGCGGCGTACGGCGGTTGGGGCCTGGACAGCGCGGCGGCGGGCGCGTTCACCGCGCACGTCGGCAGCCTGTGCAGTTCGGTGCGGAGCGTCATGACCTCCCAGGGCATGGCCGCCTGGACGATCGAGCGCTTCGGCACCCCCGAGCAGCAGGCGGCGTTCCTGCCCCGGCTCACCGGCGGCGAGCTCGCCGCGGCGGGCTTCAGCGAGCGCGGAGCGGGCAGCGACCTCTCCGCGATGACCACCCGGGTCCGCCGGGAGGGCGACACGGTCGTCCTCGACGGCCACAAGGTCTGGGTCACCGCCGCGCACTACGCCGACCTCCTCGTCCTGTTCGGCAAGTACACAGAGCACCCAGAGCACCCGGAGCATGCAGAGCACACTGAGCACCCGGAGAACGCAGGGCACGCGGACACGGGCCCGGGGGCGGCCGGTGGGGACGACGCCGTGGCGGTGGTCGTGCCCGCGGACACCCCCGGCGTCCGTGTCACCCGCGTCGCCGACCCGCTCGGCTGCCGCGCGGCCGGGCACGCCGACATCTCCCTGGACGGGGTGCGGGTGCCCGCGACGCATGTGCTCGGCGGCGCGGCGCTGCCCCTGCCGCTCCTGGTGACCACCGCCCTCGCGTACGGGCGCATGTCCGTGGCGTGGGGGTGCGTGGGCATCCTGCGGGGCTGTCTCACGGCGGCGGCCCGGCACGCGGCCACCCGGGAGCAGTTCGGCGCCCCGCTGGGCGAGCACCAGCTCGTGGCCCGCCATCTCGCCGAGCTGTACGCCGCCGAGCAGACGGCGACGCGGGCCTGCGAGCACGCCTCGCGGTGCTGGGACGAGGGCTCGCCCGACCAGGTCGTCGCCACCGTCCTGGCCAAGCACGTCAGCGCGGGCAACGCGGCCCGCGGCGCGGCCACCGCCGTCCAGGTCCTGGCCTCGGCCGGGGCCCAGGACGGCCACCCCGTGGCCCGCGCCCACCGCGACGCCAAGCTGATGGAAATCATCGAAGGAAGCAACGAGATGTGCCAGCTCATGCTGGCGCGGCACGTCCTCAGCAGCGCGTGAAGGGAACCGGAGTGACGACCACCAGAGCGAACACGACCGCGGTGACGACGGGGACGCGCGACGCGTCCGCCGCGCCCCCCGCTCCCGTACTGAAGTGCCTGGTCTGGGACCTCGACAACACCCTGTGGCGGGGCACCCTCCTGGAGGACGGCGAGGTGACCCTGCCCGACGCCGTCCGGGACGTGATAGTGGAGCTGGACTCCCGCGGCGTCCTGCAGTCGGTGGCGAGCAAGAACGACCACGAGGCGGCGTGGGCCCGCCTGGAGAAGCTCGGCCTCGCCGAGTACTTCGTGCTGCCGCAGATCGGCTGGGGCCCCAAGTCGCAGTCCGTGCGCCGGATAGCCGACACCCTCAACTTCGCCCTCAGCGCCATCGCCTTCATCGACGACCAGCCCACCGAGCGGGCCGAGGTCACCTACCACCTGCCCGAGGTCCGCTGCTACCCGGCCGACGCGGCCCTGGACCTGCCGGGCCTGCCGGAGTTCACCCCGACCCTGCGGACGGTGGACTCCCGGCGGCGGCGCGAGATGTACCAGGCGGGGTTCCGCCGCGAGGCCGCCCGCGCCGAGGCCACCGGGCCCGACGAGGACTTCCTGCGCTCCCTCGACCTGGACATGCGCATCAGCCGCGCCACCGGCGAGGAGCTGTCGCGGGTCGAGGAACTCACCCTGCGCACCAGCCAGATGAACGCCACCGGTGTGCACTACTCCGACGCCGATCTGCGGCGGCTGCTCACCGACCCCGATCACGAGGTCCTGGTGGTCACGCTCACCGACCGGTTCGGCCCGCACGGCGCGGTCGGCGTGCTGCTCCTGGAGCGCCGACCGCAGGCCTGGCACCTCAAGCTCCTCGCCACCTCCTGCCGGGTGGTGTCCTTCGGCGCGGGCGCCACCCTCCTCAACTGGCTGGTCGACGAGGCGGCCCGGGCGGGCACCCATCTGGTGGCCGACTTCCGGCCCACCGACCGCAACCGCATGATGGAGATCGCCTACCGCTTCGCGGGCTTCGCGGACGACGACCCCTGCTCCTGCGTGGCGACGCTCCCGCAGGCGCCGGACGAGCACCTCCAGCGCCTGCATCTGCGCCCCGAGCGGCGCCCGGCATCGACGACGATCACGGTGAACGCGGTGGACCTGAGCTAGAAGGAAGGATCCGTCCCGGAAACCCGGTCTGGAAACCCGTCCCGGAAACCCGGTCTGGAAACCCATCCCGGAGGGCCGGTCTGGATATCCGGGCTGGAACGTGACTTGGAAACGGGAAAGCCCGGTACGAGCGCCACTCGTACCGGGCCATTCCGTCGACCGTGTCCTCAGCGTTTACGGGCGAGGGTGATGCCGTCCGCCATCACGAGCAGCGACATATCCACACGCGTGTCGTCGGCGAGCGCCGCGTTCAATTCACGAATGGCCACCGTGTCGGCGTCGTCGAATTCCGGGTCGGCGACCCGGCCGAAGAACAGCGTATTGTCGATGACGATGAGACCGCCGCTCCGGGTGAGGGCGAGCGACTTCTCGTAATAGGTGCGGTAGTTGACCTTGTCGGCGTCGATGAAGACGAGGTCGAAGGCGCCGGGACCGCGCTCGGCGAGTAGCCCGTCCAGGGTGTCCACCGCGTCCCCGACCCGCAGGTCGATCCGGTCGTCGACGCCGGCCCGCTTCCAGTACGGGATGCCGACGTCCGGCCATCGGTCGCTGATGTCGCAGGTCACGACCTTGCCGTCGGCGGGGAGTGCCCGGGCCGCGCACAGGGTGCTGTATCCGGTGAAGGTGCCGATCTCCAGCACGGCCCGGGCGCCGACGAGCCCGACGAGCAGGCCCAGTAACTGGCCTTCCTCCGCCATGACTTGCAGGGCCGCACCACCGGGCAGCAGTGCCGTCTCCTCCCGCAGCTCTCTGAGGATGTCGTCGTCCCGTAGAGATACGTCACGGACGTAGGAGAGGAGTGTGTCGGTGGAATCGACCTGGTGAGCCATGGGGCGGTGCCCTTCTCTGCGCGGCGCACAAAATGGGGATTCTGCCGATTCAGCGTAACACCGAGTGCCGGTCCTTGTGGGTCAATTCAGCAGCGCCTGGGGGCATTTCGGCCGCTGCGCGAGAGGGGCGGGAGCGGGCTCACTTGCTCTGTACTTTCCCCAGCGGTTCGGGGTCTTTCTCCAGTGCCGTGACCGCATCCCGCCAAACGGTGTCCTCGGGGTGGAGGGCGCCGCGCAAGAAGGCGGTGGTGAGCCGCTGGAGGAGGGCGACCCGTGCAGGGCTCTCGTCGGTCGTCTCGGCGGCCTCGTAACCCGGAATGCCGCCGAGGGAGTGCTCCGCCCCGAACAGAGTGAGCAGGCTCTTGTCGCCCGGGCTGTACGTGTAGGCGTCGGTGAACCAGTCCGGTCCGCGCGTGGACAGGGCGGAGTCGTCGCTGTCCCCGGCGACGACGAGCGCGGGCGCGGTCATGTCGGTGAAGGACGGCCTCATGAAGGGGAGGTGCTCGACGGCGAACGGGGTCAGGCTGTCGCCGAGCCCGGTGAGCGCGAGCAGCACCCCCGCCGTGACGCGGGGGTCGGACAGGTCCTCGCCGGGTGTGCCGTCGGCGTCGAGGACGCGCGCGCCCAGCAGTGTGCTCGCTGTCTGCGCTCCCCAGGAGTGGCCCGCCACGGCGACGCGGTCGTGGTCGACGCGTCCGCTCAGGCCGGGTGCGGCGGCTTCGAGCGTGTCGAGTCCGTCCAGGGCGCGCGTGAGGTCCTCGACGCGGATGCGCCAGATCCGTGGCGTACGGGGGTCGTCGGCGGGGATGCCGAGCGTCCTGGAGTCGAGATGGGTGGGCTGGACGACCACGAAGCCGTGCGCGGCCCAGTGGTCGGCGAGCGGTGCGTAGCCGTTCATCGACCAGCCGAAGCCGTGCGAGAAGACGACGACGGGCAGGTCACCGCCCGTCGCGGGGGCTGACACGCGGACTTGGAGGTCCTCGCCGCGGCCCGGGGCGGGCAGGACGACGGGCTTCGCGGACACCACCGTGGCGGGTGTGCGCGCGATCTTCTGTACGGGTGTGGTGGGTGCGTGGGGCATGTCGGTGAGCGCTTCCGTTCGGTGTACGTGTCGGTGTACGCGGCGCTGTACGCCCGGCACGCGGGGGTGCCGGGGCGGCGCGGGAGCAGGAGCCGGAGGGCACGGGGGGCGCGCGGCGGCCCTCGGGGCCGCACCCCCCCGCTCTGGCATCATGAACAAAGCGGAACGTTGCTCCACTAACGATACGGAGCGCTGTTCCGCTTCGCAAGGTTCGGTTCGAGTTCGGTTCGGTTCGAGAGGAGTCCGCGGTGAACGACAGCGGCCGGGACGAGGGCGGCGCGGCGGGGCCCAAGCGCAAGGACGCCCGGCGCAACCAGCAGGCACTGCTGGACGCGGCGGCCGCCGTCTTCGTCGCCTCGGGGGTGGAGGCCCCGGTGCGCGACATCGCAGCCGAGGCCGGGGTCGGGATGGGCACGATCTACCGGCACTTCCCGACCAGGGCGGACCTGATCATCGCCGTCTACCGCCATCAGGTCGACGCCTGCGCCGAGGCGGGCCCGGCCCTGCTGGCGGCGGGCCCCACCCCGCACGCCGCCCTCGGGAAATGGGTCGACCTGTTCGTCGACTTCCTGGTCACCAAGCACGGCCTGGCCGCCGCGATGCGGAACGACAGCGCCGGCTTCGAGGCGCTGCACGCCTACTTCCTCGACCGCCTCCTGCCGGTGTGCGCCCAACTCCTCGACGCTGCCGCCGCCGCGGGCGAGATCCGGCCCGGCCTCGACGCCTACCCGTTGATGCGCGGCATCGGGAACCTCTGCATCGGCGCCGAGAACGACCCCCGCTACGACCCCCGCCAGTTGGTCGCACTCCTCGTCGCGGGCCTGCGCCAGGCGCACTGATCGCGCGGGTCCCGTCCTTCGCGGCAGGGCGCGGGTCGGTGTGCGTTCATCGTCAGGTCATTGCCTAACCCGGCCGGTCCGATTGCGTTCACCGGCACATCAGTTGCAACGGTTAATGGCGTTCTACCTGGGGAAATGCCGTAGAGGGGCGTTCAATTGTTTGACTCGCCTGTGAACGCAACATAGCTTTCCGTCCCGGGCCGCGAACTGGCCCGGGGGCGGGGGCCTTCACCCCGCGTCATCGCACTGCCTCGTGTCCGAGCCGGTCGGCCACGGTGCCAAGCAGACCTGTCGCGCGGCGAGTTGACGGCCCGCCGCTGCCTCGACGACCTCCGGGTCACCTCCTCGCCACGCCGGTGAACCGGCCGTCAACGAACGCCCACCAACGACCAGGGAGAGGGCTCTCGCGTGCCTGTCCAGCCCGTACTCGACTCCACCATGTTCCACCGGGAACTCGGCGAACCCGGCGCCGGTGCGCCCATGGTCTTCCTGCACGGCAACCCCACCTCCTCCCACCTGTGGCGGGACGTGCTGCCCGCCGTCGGCGGACCGGGCCGGCTCCTGGCCCCGGACCTGATCGGCATGGGGGAGTCCGGCAAGCCCGACATCGCCTACACCTTCGCCGACCAGGCCCGTTACCTGGACGCCTGGTGCGACGCGCTCGGCCTCGACCAGGTGGTCCTGGTCGGCCACGACTGGGGCGGCGCCCTCGCCTTCGACTGGGCCGCCCGCCACCCCGGGCGCGTGCGGGGCATCGCGTTCACCGAGACCATCGTCAAACCCATGACGTGGGAGGAGTTCCCCGAGGGCGGCCGCCCGCTGTTCCAGGCGATCAAGACGCCCCAGGTCGGCGAGGCCATGATCCTCGACGACAACGCCTTCATCGAGCAGGCGCTGCCCGGCACCGTCGCCACCCCGCTCGCCCCGGCGGACCTGGACGTCTACCGCCGCCCCTACCCCACGCGGGAGAGCCGCCGGCCGCTGCTCCAGTGGCCGCGCTCGATGCCGCTCGGCGGTGAACCCGCCGACGTCGTGGCCAGGATCGAGGCCTACGACAGCTGGCTGGCGACCAGTCAGGACGTCCCCAAGCTCCTCATCACCTTCGCGCCGGGGCCCGGCACCATGATGGGCCCGGCGCTCGTGGACTGGTGCGCGGAGAACGTCGCCGCCCTGGAGATCGAGCACAGCGACGCCGTCGCCGGTCACCACACCCCGGAGGACCAGCCTCAGGCGATCGCCGCCGCCGTCACCGCCTGGGCACACCACCACAAGCTTCGCTGAGCCACCCGCCGGACCGGGGCACTCCGGCCGGGCGCGGCCGGCGCGCCGGACCGGGGCCCCGCGCCCGACGAGGCTCGGCGGGACCCGAAGGACGACTCACCACCAGGAGGAACCGCATGACCGCACAACGCACCATCGTGACCGGGCTGTTCATCTCCCTCGACGGCGTCGTGGAGGCGCCGGAGACCTGGCACTTCCCGTACATGAGCGACGAGATGGACGCCGCCGTCGGCGAGATGTACGCCGGGGCCGACACCCTGCTCCTGGGCCGCAAGACCTATGAGTCGTTCGCCGCCGTCTGGCCGCAGCAGACCGGTGAGCTGGCCGACGCCATCAACGGCATCCGCAAGCTGGTCGCCTCCACCACGATGACCGGCGCCGACTGGAACAACTCGGCAGTCATCGAAGGCGACGTCGTCACCGCGGTCAAGGAGCTCAAGCAGCAGCCGGGCGGGAACATCACCCTGACCGGCAGCATAGGCCTGACCCGCACCCTGATCGCGGCCGGGCTCGTCGACGAACTGCGCCTGCTGGTCCACCCGATCGTGCTGGGGACCGGGACGCGGCTCTTCCCCGAGGGCTCCGAGAGGGTGCCGCTCCGGCTCACCCGCTCGACGGCCTTCTCCACCGGCGTCCTGGACCTGAGCTACCAGCCGGTCTGACGGCGACGGGTCCGTCCGCCGACCACGGCGGCGGGCGGACCCGTCGCCGCGGCACACCCCACCGGGCCGAGGCGGCCCGTCCGAAGGCGAGGAATCATGCGAGACGCGCAAGCCGGACCGAGCGGCGCCCGTATCCGTTGGGTGGAGATCGCCGGGGACGGACCGGCCCGGGTCTGCCTCCACGGTGCGGGCGGACAGGCGGCGGCCTACTTCACCCACGCGATGACGCTGCCGCCGCTGACCGGCCGGCGCACCCTGATGCTGGACCTGCTGGGCTTCGGCCTCAGCGACCGGCCCGCGGACTTCGGCTACGGCCTTGAGGACCACGCCGACGCCGTGGCCCGGGCCCTGGACGGCGCGGGCATCCAAGGCGCCGAGGTCGTCGCCCACAGCATGGGCGGCGCCGTCGCGATCGCGCTGGCGGCCCGGCGGCCGGACCTGGTCTCCCGCCTCGTCCTGGCCGAACCCGCCCTGGACCCGGTGCCTCCGCCCGCACCCGGCGCCTTCGGCATCACCGCCTTCACCGAGCGGGAGTTCGCCGACAGCGGGATGGCCCGGTTCCTGGAGCGGGTCGAACCGCTGTGGGCCGCGACCCTGCGCCTGGCCGACCCCGTCGCCCTGCACCGCAGCGCCTTCGGCCTGCGCGCGGGGACCACCCCCGGCGCCCGCGACCTGCTGGCCGAGCTGACGATCGCGCGCACGGTCCTGCTCGGCGCGCGCTCCCAGCCGCTCACCGGCAGAGCCGAACTGGAAGCCGCAGGGGTCCGCGTCGTCACCGTCCCGGACGCCGGGCACAACATCATGCTCGACAACCCGCGGGTCTTCGCCGAACACGTCGTCTGACGAGTCCGTACGGGGCGGGCGCGCGCCGTCCGCGCGGGCACCCCGTCCTCCGCGAGCCCGGCGGCGAGCCGGACCGCGGAGGCGACCTCGGCGGTTGTTTCCCCACCTGTTTCCTCATCTGGAAACGCTACGTTGTGTTCAAGGCTCGCCCCGCCGCATTCGTTGCATCGAGCTTCCATCTGCCCAGCTAGAGACCAACTCGCGTTGCAATGCCCGTACTTCCCATGCAACGACAGTGCCCTGATCGTTGCACTGGAACGAACGCGGACTCTACGGTGGAGGCACCACGGAGCACGAAGGAGACCGCGATGCCGGGAGGCAGACTCACCCAGCGGGAGCGCCAGCACATCGCGCTGGGACTGGCCGACGGCCTCGCCTACGCGGAGATCGCCCGCCGTCTCGACCGCCCGACCTCGACCGTCACGCGCGAGGTCATGCGCAACGGCGGCCCCACCACCTACCGCGCCGACCTGGCCCACCGCGCCACCGAGCGCCGCGCCCGGCGGCGCAGACAGACCGCGTCCCGCGGGGCGGAGGTGTCCCCGCAGCCCTACGGACGCGACGCCGAGGCGGTGCACGCGTACGAGGAGATGTTCACCACCGTCCTCATGGCGGCGGGCATGCCCACGATGACGGCCCGGGTGATGGCCTGCCTCACCCTCGCCGACACGGGCAGCCTCACCGCGTCCGAACTCGTCCGGCGCCTCCAGGTCAGCCCGGCGTCCGTGTCCAAGGCGGTCGCGTTCCTCGACAGCCAGGGCCTCGTCCGCCGGGAGCGCGACGAACGCCGCCGCGAGCGCTACGTCGTCGACGACGACGTCTGGTACCAGTCGACGATGGCCGGAGCGCGCAGCGCCGCCCAGCTCGGGACGACCGCACGCCAGGGCATCGGCGTCCTCGGCACCGGCACCCCGGCCGCCGCGCGCCTGGAGAGCATCGCCCGCTTCGCCGACTTCGTCAGCGAGGGCATCGCCCGCGCCGCGGTCCAGGCCCGGGAGTTCCTCCACCCGCAGCCCGAAGCGCCCTCGGCCGGTGCGTCACACCAGGGCCGGATCGCGCCGGGGCAGGTGGCGCGCGAGGTCCCGGGCCCGGCGGACCGCGTCGGGGGAGGCGGGCAGCAGCGGCAGCCGGACGGCCGCGCTGGGGATGCGCCCCTGGGCGTGCAGCACGCCCTTGATCACGGTCGGGTTCGGCTCGGCGAAGAGGGCGGCGGAGAACCGGGCCAGATCCGCCCCGAGCGCGCGAGCGGGCCCGGCGGCGCCGCGGCGCCACAGCGCGATCAGTTCGGCGTACTCGGCGGTGCGGAGGTTGGCCGACGCGAGGATCCCGCCGTGCGCGCCCGCCGCGACGAGCGGTGAGATGACGGCGTCGTCCCCGCCGAGCACGGCGAAGCCGGGCGGGGGAGAGCCCAGCAGCTCCACCGTCGCCGCGTCGATCGCGCCGGTCGCGTGCTTGGTCCCGACGACTCCCGGCAGCCTGCCGAGTGCGGCGATCGTGCCCGCGCTCAAGGGCTGCCCCGTGCGGTACGGGATGTCGTACACGACCAGCGGCACGCCGCCCTCCGCGGCCAGCGCGGTGAAGTGCGCCACCGTCCCCGCCTCGCCGGGCCGGACGTAGGGCGGCGCGGGGACCAGCGCAGCGGCCGCGTCGCCGGTGGCCGCGAGCGCGCGCAGCGATCCGATGGCGGCCGCGGTGTCGCCCGTGCCGACCCCGACGATCAGCGGGACGCCGTGCGCCCGGCAGGCGGCCGCGCAGACGCGCACCACCGTCTGCCGCTCCGCCTCGGACAGCGTGGCCGCCTCCGCGGTGGTGCCGAGGGCGACGAGCCCGGAGGCACCGGCCGAGAGCGCCTCGTCGGCGAGGCGGGCGAGCGCGTCGGGAGCCAGGCGCAGGTCGTCGGTGAAGGGAGTCACCAAGGGGACGTACAGGCCGTGGAAGTTCGGTTCGGGCTTCATGGCTCAACCCTGGCGCACCCGGACCCGGTAGATCCATTTCTGATTTCTCTCCCCATGCCTAAGCTGAACTTATGCTTGATGTGCGTCGTCTCTCCCTGCTGCGCGAACTGGACCGGCGGGGCACCATCGCCGCCGTGGCCGAGGCGCTGACCTTCACCGCGTCCGCCGTCTCCCAGCAACTGGGCGTCCTGGAGCGCGAGGCGGGCGTGCCCCTGCTGGAACGCAGCGGCAGGCGGGTGGTGCTCACCCCCGCGGGCCGGACCCTCGTCACCCACGCCGACGCCGTGCTCCAACGCCTTGAGGTGGCGGTCTCCGAGCTGGCCAGCGCGCGGGAGGGCGTCGGCGGGCCGCTGCGCATCGGGACCTTCCCCTCCGGCGGCCACACCCTCGTGCCCCCGGCCCTGGCCGAGCTCGCCCGACGGCATCCCGCGCTGGAGCCGATGGTGCGGGAGATCGACTCCGCGCGCGTCTCCGACGGCCTGCGGGCCGGTGAGCTCGACGTGGCCCTCGTCCACGACTACGACTTCGTGCCCGCGGCACCGGACACCACGGTCGACGCGATCCCCCTGGTCGACGAGCCGATGTACCTCGTCACCAGCGCCGCGACCCGGGCCGCCGGCCGCGGCGAGACCCTGGCGGAGCTGCTCGGGCCCTACGCCGACGCCCCGTGGATCACCGCGCGGGACGGCACCACCGGCCACGCCATGGCCGTGCGCGCCTGCCAGGCTGCCGGGTTCCAGCCGCGCATCCGCCACCAGGTCAACGACTTCCGCACGGTCCTGGCCCTGGCCGCCACCGGCCAGGGCGCCGGCCTCGTACCCGAAACGGCCACCGCGCAGGGGCCCGAGGGCCTGGTCCTGACCGAACTGCCCCTGTTCCGCCGCTCGAAGGTCGCCTTCCGCGCGGGCAGCGCCGGCCATCCGGCGATCGCCGCCTTCGTGGCCGCGGCGAAGGCGGCGGTGACGGCGGGGAGCGCTGCCGCCTGACGCACGCGGACCAACTCGCCCTCCCCGCACGGCAGGAGCGCACGGCGGCGACGGCCCGGCGCGCGTGTCCTCGCTTTCCGCACGGTCGTTGAAGTACGCATGCCTGCGAAAGATGTGATCAACGGACCGCACGCGGACCCCGCGCCCCGCCGCCCCCTCGGCGCCGTGCCCCCTCCCCGGCCGCGGAGCGCCGGCGGTGATCCGACGTCCTCGACCGCCGCGCAGGCGAGGCGCGGGACGGAGGGCGACGGCGAGGCGTGCGCCTTCAACCGCTGGTGCACCGTCGTCTACTGACCGTGCCGTGACGCGGCGTCGTACGACGGGTGAACACGGCGGACGGGCATCGTGGTGACCATCCCAAGATTCACTCGTTGGGAGGGGGGTGACAGCAACCCGCCTACAGCCGTTGGAAGGCTTTGTGATCAATGTCCTCAGCTCGGCGACGTACGGCACCCCCACCCCCCACAGGCAGGCTGGAGCGGACCGAGGCCACGCTGGTCGACCGGTACGCGCACCTGGTGCGCCTGGCCTACCTCACGCTCCCTCCCGAACTGGGCAGACACCGCAAGGTACTCGTCGCGCAGGCGCTGGTGCAGCGCGCGCTGCCGCGCCTGCCCGCGGCCGCGCTCCTGCCCCGGCAGCGCGCTGACGGCGCGGCCGCCGAAGCCGACTGGCTGTACGCCCGCGTCCTGCGCTCGGCGCTCGCGTACGACCGGCGCCCGCGCGGCTGGCCCGCGCGCGTACCGCCGCCGCGCGCACTGCGGCCCCGCCTCCCGGTGGTATGGGGGCTGCGCCTCACCCCGCACGCGGGCGGTGCCGAGGAGATCGCGCTCAGCCGGATGCTCGCCGAAGCCCCGCCCGCCGCGCGCGCCGTCCTCGCCCTGCGCTGCGGCGGCGACATGCCGGACGAGCGCGTGCGCGAACTGCTCCTGGCCGTCGGGGAGAAGGACCCGGACGCGGCCCTGGCCGCCGCCGACGACCTGCGCGCACAGGCGGGCACCGACGCGCGGACGCTACTGGGCTCCGCGGAGTTCGACGCCTGCTCCGTCCGCACCCGCCCGACCGACCTGCTGCGCCGCAGGCACCGCGTCCGACTCGGCTGCCTCGTCGCGGCGGTGACGGCGTGCGGCACCGTGCTCACCGTCTCCTCCTCCCCGTCGGGCCCGCCCGAGGACGCGCGGACGCGCCCGGTGAGGGCGCCGCGGGTCACCCCCGCCCAACTCCTGCACGCCTCCTCCGCCACCTGGGCCGACACCGCGCGCGTCGACTTCACCGCCTGGCCCGCCAGAGGCGGGCGCACCGACGACGACGCGCTCCTCGCCCGGGCCCTGGACACCTGGGCCGCGCCGTCTCCCGGCACCGCCGTGGCCGCGACGAGGGACACCGCCCCGGCGCCGCCCACGCGCGGCGCCCGCCTCCTGTACGCGGGCGACGTCGACGGCCGCGCCGTGGTCCTGCTCCACGACGGCGACCGGGTCGTGCGGTACAGCGAACCCCTCGACTCCCCGGGCCGCCCGTCGCTCGTCGTCGCGCGCACCGACGAGGCCGGAGTCACCACCGCGGCCGCCCTCGTCGTCGCGCGCCACGACGGCGCCGTGCGCTACCTCACCGCACCCTGGATCGCCGAGGCGCAGACCCGGGACCTGCTGCGCCCCGACACCCCCGGACGCCCGCTGCACACCACGAAGGACGGCGTCACCGACCCCGTGGACACCCCCGGAACAGCGGGCACGTGCTCGGGCCTGCCGGTCCTCCAACTCCGCTCGTCCGTACGGATCGTGGAGAAGCACGCCTTCCTCGTCACCGACCTCGGCGGCCTCACCCCCACCCACCTCAGCTACACCCCGTCCCCGCACTCCGGTGCCCCCGCGCGGCAGCCGCGCGAGGCCACCGGACCCGCCGCGCTCACGGCCTGGGCCCGCACGGCGTGCGAGCTGCGCGCCCTGCGCGACGACGGCGTCCGCGCGGTGAACCTGTGGGACTTCGCCGAGCAGGACCTGCCCGAGCGCGGCGGCCGCGCCGTCTGGTCCTGCACCCGCGTCTCCACGTGGGCCGGGCCCGGCGACATCCAGGTGCACCTGCGCCCGCCCGCGCGCACGGCCACCGCGCCCGCCCGCCTCGTCGCCCGCGACCGGTCCACCGCCGCCTGCAGCCGCTTCGGCCAGCACGTCGTGGCGAGCACCGCCTGGACGACGGACTCCGGGCGCCGCTACGTCCTCGCGGCGGGCAGCAGGGACATCCGCAGGCTCACCGTCACCGGGGACGCCCGCGCCACCGAGGACGGCAACACCCTCGCCGTCCGCGCCCCCGAGGGGGCGCGCGTCGCCGTGCGGGGCCGCACCGAGGAGGGCGCGAGCGTGGCGGCGGTGGGCGGGCCCCGGGCGCCCTAGGGTGACCGGTTGACGTCTGCGGCCCGGCCCGCAGCCGGACCGCGCCGGGCGCGTCGGCGTAGCCTGGCCCCGCCGACGCGTGGGCGCGGTGATTCCGTGGGGGAGGGTGGCATGAAGTCCCTTGCTTTCAGGGCCCGTTGGCTGACGTCGCTGGTGGCCGTCGGGGTGCTGACGGTCACCGGAGCGGGCGTCGCCGCCGCGGACCCGGAGCCGGTCCCGGGCGTGGAGAACCTCATCCCCTTCCCGGCGGCCCGGCACGCGCGCGCCCCGCTGGTCAGCGCGGACGGCACCCGGGCGTACGTCGGAGCGGCCGAGGCCACCGGCACCAAGCTGTACGTCGTCGACACCCAGGCCGGGGAGGTCACCGCGGAGGTGTCCACGGGCACCGGAGGGTGGGCCGGGCCCATGGTGTTCGGCGCCCGCGGCCGACTGATCTACCTGGTCACCGAAGGCACCCTCAACGTGATCGACACGGCCACCCACACCCTGCGGGCCGCCCTTCCCGTCCCCGACCAGCCACGGCCCCCCGGCTCCCGGCCCGGATCGCTGTCCCGCATGGCCATCAGCCCGGACGGGGCGACGATCTACCTGGACCAGAGCGGCCCGCACGACGGAGGGCCGAGCGTCGGCCCGTCCCGCCTCCTGGTGTTCTCCACGGCCCGGCGCGCGTTCACCGCGACCGTGCCGCTGCCCGGCGACAGCCCGCGCGACATCGTCGTACGGCCGAACGGCAAGGACGTCTACGTCAGCGGCGACGCCGGCCTGACCCACCTGGACGCCTCGGCGGGCGTGCCGAAGGTGGTGCGCACCGTCGCGGCCACCGGCTTCGTCGACGAGCTGGCGCTCACCCCCGACGGCCGCCGTCTGTACGCGCTGTCCAAGCCGGACGGACACGCCGCCGTCGTCGACCTCACGCGCGACAGCGTCCTGACCGCCATCGACTTCCGGTCGGATTTCTCCCCGGTCTCCAGCCCGGCCGTGACCCAGGACGGCAGCCGCTTCTACGTGCTCGTGGACGACCACCGCAGCGCGCCGAAGGTGCTGTCCTACGCGACGGACACCAACACCCAGGTCACCGACGAGACGGTCACCGACTTCGACGTGGAGCGCGCGTACGGCCTGACCGTGGGGCCCGACGAGGAGACGCTCTACGTCTCCGGAGCCAACTACGCCGACGACACCGGATTCGCCCTCCAGATCGTCAACTTCTGAGGCCGGGTGCCGCCGCGAGGGCTCAGTCCAGGAGCTTCGCCACGACGCGGTCGAGTGCCTCGATGTCCTCCCGGGGCAGGGCGAGGAGCGCGTCGGGCGGGGTGGTGAGCATGGCGACGGCGAGGTCGGCCTTCTCCTGGCCGTCCTCGGTGAGGTGGACCAGCTTGGAGCGGCGGTCGGTGGGGTTGGTGATGCGTTCGGCCAGGCCGCGGCGCACGAGGTCGTCGACGATGACCGTGGTGTAGGGCGGGTCCGCGCCGAGCCGCTCGGCCAGCTCCCGCAGGCTGATCGGCCCTGCGGCGAGGCGACGCAGCGCCCGCACCCGGCTGAAGCTCATGCCGAGGGCCTCGGAGACGGCCTTGCGAAGGTCGTGGCGCTCCAGCAGGAGCGTGTGCAGCCCCTGCCAGGCGCGGGCTGCCGCCCTGGCGGTCTCGTCGTCCTTCTCGGGGCCCTTGTCGGCGTGCAGGCGCTCCATCAGGCGTTCAGTTTCTCCTTGGTCTCCCCGGCAGCGAACTGCCGCGCGGTGCGCTGCGCCGTTGCCCGGCCCCAGCGGCCGGTAGTGAGGGTACCCAGGATCAGCACGGCGGCGCCGCACCCGGCGACGATCCACCACGCGGTCCGGCCCGCCTCGACGAAGGCCCCCGTGTCCGTGCGGGCCGTGCCCGCCATGAGGGCGCCGATGACGGCCACGCCGAGGGTCTGGCCGATCTGGCGGCTGGTGGACGCCACGGCCGCCGCGACACCCGCCTGCGCGCGGGGCATCCCCGACACCGCGGTATGGGTGATGGGCGCGTTGACCAGGCCGAAGCCGGTGCCGAAGAGCAGATACGCGACGACGAGCACGGACGTGGGCAGGCGCTCGGCGTAGGTGAGCGCCTGGAGCACGGCGCTCGCGCACAGCGCCGCCCCGGCGAGTTGCAGCGGACGGCGCGGCCCCCGCGTGCCCACGAGGCGGCCGGACACCGGCGCGGCCAGCACCGCCATGACCGCCATCGGCAGCATGAAGAGCCCGGCGTGCAGGGCGTCGTAGCCCCGCACGTTCTGGAGGTACAGGGAGCTGACGAACAGGAAGCCGCCCAGCGCGGCGAACGTGACGACCGCGATCGCGGTGGCTCCGGAGAACGGCGCGGAACGGAAGAAGCGCAGGTCGATGAGGGGATCGCTGCGCCGGGGCTCGAACCACAGCAGACCGAGCAGCGCGCACAGCGCCGCCACCGCGCAGCCGAGGACGAGGGGCGAGGTCCAGCCGCGCGCGGGCGACTCGATGATCGCGTACGTGAGCGAGGTGAGGAGCACGGCGATGAGGACCTGGCCGACCGGATCCATCCGCCGGGCCCGCGGGGCCCGTGACTCCGGTACGTACCGACGCGTCAGGAACAGCGCGGCCAGGCCGATCGGCACGTTGAGCCAGAAGATGGACCGCCAGCCGACGGACTCCACCAGGGCTCCGCCGACGATCGGTCCCGCGGCCATGCTGATGCCCACGACACCGCTCCACACCCCGATGGCGCGGGCGCGCTGCCGGGCGTCGGTGAAGGTGTTGGTGATGATCGACATGGCGACCGGGTTCAGCATCGAGCCACCGACCGCCTGGAGCATCCGCGCGACGACGAGCCAGCCGAGGCCGGGGGCGAGGCTGCACAGGAGCGAGGCCGCGGTGAACACGACGAGCCCCACCTGGAAGACCCGGCGGCGGCCCACCCGGTCGCCGGTCGACCCGGAGAACATCAACAGGCTTGCCAGGACCAGCGTGTAGGCGTCGACGGTCCACTGGAGCCCGGACACCGATGTGTGCAGATCGCGTTGGATGGAGGGGAGGGCGACGTTCAGGATCGTGTTGTCGAGGCTGACGATCAGCAGGCTCATGCAGCAGATGGCGAGCACGAGCCAGGGCCGCCGAGAGGGGGCGTCGGGCATGACGGAGCTCCGATTTACTTGTATGAGTGAAATCATTGTTAGCGTACAAGTAAATGGGTGGCGCCGTCGTGCTCCCTGGGCGACGGCCGTCGCCCAGCGGCGCGCCGGACCGGATACGCCGCCTCGTGCGCACCGGCCCGGACGGGCGGCGGACCCGGCCCGACAGTCACGGGGCGGACCTGTCGCGGCGCCTACTGGAGAGCTATCGCGATGACCTTCGCCGCGGTGATCCGCACGACAAGGCGGACCACGTCATCCGGCTCTGCCGGGGGGTCCTCGCCGAGGTACCGCTGCGACAGCTCGCGCGGCAGCGCCTTGTCCGGGTCCGGCAGCAACTCGGCCGTTCCCCGTATCTCCACGGACCGGTACGGGTTCGCGAGGTCGTACACCGTCAGGCTGATCCGCGGGTCCCGCGCGAGGTTGCGCGCCTTCTTCCGGCCCGCGGTCGTGGAGAAGACCACGGCGTCCTGCTGCCTCCCGACCCAGACGACGGACGTCTGGGGGCCGCCGTCGGGGTTGAGCGTCGCCACCACGGCGAAGTTCCGCCCGTCGAGCAGTTCCCTCACCGCCGCGTCGAGGGCCACCGGCGCGGGAAGCTCTTCCGTCTTCCGGGCGTTGTTCACTGGTCGTTCCTCGTCTCTCGTCGAGCATGTGGATCACCGCGAGGGGCCGAGGCCGTCTCTCGCGGGTGCGTCTCATCCTCGGAGAGCACGGCGCCCAACGGAAGAAGGCACATTTATGTCACGTAAGAACGCGTGCACCGCAGCGGAGGCCGCGGGCCGTGAGGTCTGCACCGTCCTCGACGTGCTCGGCAGGGTGAGCGGCAAGTGGAGCCTCGGGGTCCTGAGCGAGACCACGCGGGGGCCCGTCCGCTTCGCCGAACTCGAACGTTCGCTGAACGGCATCAGCCGCCGGATCCTCACCCTGACGCTGCGCGACCTCGAAGGCAACGGACTGCTGACCCGCACGGTGTATCCCACGGTGCCGCCCAAGGTCGAGTACACCGCGACCGAGGAGGCGCGTGAGCTGTACGCCCAGCTCACCGGCCTCACCGCCTGGGCCGCCCGGCACCCGTCCGCGGCCACCCGTGCCACCGCCCCGGCGGACGCCGCCCAGGAGCGGCCGGAGACGCCGTAGCTCCGCCGCGGTCAAGGGGAGCCGGGCAACGGGTGCGTCCCAGCGGGCGGTTGTCGCGAACGGGTGCGCGAAAGCAGCGGGAACCGCCGCCCCGGCCCGTCGTGCGGGGTGTGTCCGGGGTGGCGGTCCGGGTGAGACCTGGCTGGGTGTGTAACAGCGGTGCATTAGCCGGTGGTTGGGCGGAACGGTGCGCCGGTCCTGCCCGGTCCTGTTGCTCAGAACTGCCCGCTCGTACCGATGCGTGCCGGGCGGCAGGCACACTCCCCACCGATCCTGAGGAAGAAACGATGCGTGTTCACAAGCTCACCTTCGCCGCCCTGGCCGTTGCCGCGGGTCTCTCGCTCACGGCCTGCGACGACGGTGACGACTCGGGGGAGAGCGACGCGTCGTCCGGGTCCTCCGCGTCGTCCTCGTCCGGCGGTGCGGGATCGAGCGGGTCGGACCAGGGCGGCGGGAAGGACTCCGGGGGGCAGGCGTCCGCGGGAAAGGACTCCGCGGGCAAGGGCTCGCGCGGCCAGGGCGCGACGTCCGGGGCCGGATCCGGCGCGAGCGGCACGAGGGGCAAGTGCCGTACGGACGCCCTGAACATCACCGCGTCGGACAGCACCGTCGACGGGGACTCCGAAGCCTCCGTCGCGGTGACGATGGAGAACGGCGGCCGGGACTGCACGATGGCGGGGTTCGCGGGCGTCGACCTGAAGACCAGCGAGGGGAATCTGTCCGCCGAGCGCACGGGGCAGCCCGCCGACCGGATGGTCCTCAAGGCCGGGAAGTCGCTGTCCTTCGGCATCAACTACCCGGTGAACGACTCGGGCGGCTCGGGTGTCCGCGTCACCGGTCTTGTGGTGACCCCGCCCGGCGAGACGAAGTCGTTCAGCATCGAGTGGCCGGGCAAGGGCACCCTGCCCGTCACCGACGGCTCCGGTTCGCCGGTGACGGTCGGCCCGATCGGCAGCGCGGGCCAGGGCGGCTGACCCGCCCCCCTCCTCGGCTCGGCGCACGAGGGGCCCCTCGCGGGTGCGAGGGGCCCCTCGTGCGTCCGGTTCAGCGGCCGGAGAGAGCCGTCGCGGTGGCGAGGGCGAGGCCGCCCGGTGCGGGCGCCGCCACGTCCTGGTCCGCCGAGGGCCGGTGCGCGCGCCGGGTCACCAGCTCCTCCATGGGGCCGACCGCCCACCTACCGGAGACCGCGGCCGCGGCCGCCAGGGTCACCACGAGGACGACGGTGCCGAGGCCCACCATCGTGTCCACCGGCACGGTGTACGCGCCGATGACGCGCAGCACGCACTCCGTGACGAGGGCCGTGCCCCAGACCAGGGAGAACCGCGTCTCGTAGCGCCGGAAGCGGGGGTCGTCGGCCATCAGCCGGTCCCACGCCGCGGTCCTGTCCGGCCCGTTCTTGGTGACCCACGGCTTGAGCACCGTCGTCATCAGGGGGCGGCCGCAAGCGACCGACAGCAGGATGCCGACGCCGATCACGCTGCTGACCGCGCTGTCCTTCGCCAGCATCAGCCGCGGGTCGCCGCTGACCGCCGACAGGGCGAGGCCCACCGCGTTCACCGCGAGGACGAGCGCGGCGAAGGCGTTCAGACGCCGGTCCCGCACCAGGCCCCACACCGTCCGCGCCGCGGGGAACACACCGCTGACCGCCAGCGCCGTGAACGTGCCGACGCCCGCGCCCTTGAGCGCGTAGTACGCGGCCATCGGGGCGCCCGCGTCCACGATCAGCGGAGTCAGGCTCTCCCACAACGGGCTACGGCGGCTGTTCACAACGGGCTCCTTCGAAGTCGGACGGCGCGCTTTCGGCGACAGGAACAGCCTGGCCGAGCCACACGTCCGGGCGGCAGAGACCGCTGTCGTGCGTCCGGCATGACATGTGTCATGCGTACGGGGCGTCCCCGTGCCCGCAGGGCCGCCCCACGAGGGCGAGCCGTCGTCTCCGCGAGGGGCTCACTCCGGCTCCGGCAGGTCCATGAGCGCGAGTCGGGCCGGGTCGACGACGGCGGTGATCGCGGTGATGAGGCCGCCGGTGACGGTGAAGACGAGGAGGGACGCCGGGGTGCCGTCCTGGTTCCAGGAGATGACGCCGGGGCGGCCGTTGACGGTCGCCGTACGTCCCCGAGCCGCGCTGCCCGCCACCCGGGCGCGGGCGGCGACCTCGGTAGCTCCGATCGTGACGGACCGGCCGCCCGGGGTGTGCACGGTGAACTCCACCTCGGGGTGCAGGACCTGCAACAGCCGCTCGAACTGCCCCTCACGGGCCGCGGCCAGGAAGGCTCCGACCACCTCCCGCCGCCGCGGGGCGGTGCCTTCCGGCTGCCGGGCCGCGCGGACCTTCCTGCGGGCGCGGCTGGTGAGCATCTTGGTCGCGTCCGCGGACTTGCCGAGGATGGCGCCGATCTCCCCGTGGGGCACGGCGAACACGTCGTGCAGGACGAACGCGAGCCGTTCGTCCGGGCGCAGCGAGTCGAGGACCGTGAGGAGCGCGAGGCCGACGGAGTCCCCGAGCGCCACGAGTTCTTCCGGAGCGGGAGCGTCGTCGAGCGTCACGGTGTACTCGGGCAGCCGGTCGTCGAGGGGGACGTCGGGGCGGGTCCGGCCCGAGCGCAGCACGTCGAGGCTGATGCGGCCGACCACGGTGGTCAGCCAGCCGCCGAGGTTGTCGATGGTGCCGGCGTCCTGGCGCCGCAGCCGCAGCCACGCCTCCTGGACCACGTCCTCCGCGTCGGCGTGCGAGCCGAGCACGCGGTGGGCGACGGCCCGGAGGCGCTCGCGGTGGGCCTCGAAGGCATCGGCGATGGGATCCGCGGGGTGGGTGCCGGACATGGTGTTACCTCTCTCGAAGCTGCTCCGTCATAGGGGTGACGGGCACGAGCCCGGCAACGTAACCCGATGGAGGAGTGCACTCTCGCATGGAGAACCGGCTCAAGAACAAGAAGGCGAACAACCCGGACGTGTGGACCGCGATCCAGCACCTCCACAAGGCGATCGCGGCCGGGGGAGTCGACCCGAAGCTGCTCGCGCTGGTCCATGTGCGGGCCAGCCAGATCAATGGCTGCTCGGCGTGCGTCCACGCCGGAGTCACCGCGGGGAAGAGGGCCGGGGAGACCGACGAGCGGCTGCACGGCGTGGCGGCGTGGCGCGAGGCGCCGTTCTACACCGACGCCGAGCGCGCGGCACTGGCCCTCGCCGAGGGCGCGACCCGGTTGCAGGACGGTGCGGAGGGCGTCACCGACGCGATCTGGGACGAGGCCACCGTCCACTTCACGGAGGAGCAGATCGGCGCGCTCAACCTGGAGATCGCGCTGACCAACTTCTTCAACCGGATCAACCGCACCATCAAGGAACCGGCCGGTCGGACCTGGGGCTGAGCCCGGCCGCGCACAGCGGCGACGAAGGGGGCGGCGCACGGTCGACGCGCGAGATGGTCAGGTCGCTCGGCTTGCTCTGACGGGCTGTCATTGGTATGGACATGCCCAAATCCTGGGGCTAGTCTCGGACTTGGTCTAGACCGCGTCGGACGTGTGCCCTCCGGTTGTTCCGTGCTGCCGCCTTGCCCTCACCGTTCGACCAGGCAGTGCGTCCGAGGGTGCGCGTCCGCCCCCACCCGCACCCTCGGACCACGGGAGCGCAGCATGCGCAGAAAGCTCACCTCGTTACTCCTGGGCCTCGGTCTCGCAGGCACGGCCGTGCTCGCCACCAGCGGCAGTGCCCAGGGCCACGGCTACACCGACTCGCCCGTCAGCCGCCAGCAGCTGTGCGGCAACGGCACCGTCCGCAACTGCGGGCAGATCCAGTGGGAGCCGCCGAGCGTGGAAGGGCCCAAGGGCTTCCCCGCGCGCGGGCCCGCCGACGGGCACATCTGCTCGGGCGGCATCGGGCGCTTCCACGAACTGGACGACCCGCGAGGCGGGAACTGGCCGACGACCAGCCTGACCGCGGGCCAGAGCCACACCTTCGTCTGGCGGATCACCGCCCGCCACGCCACCACCGACTTCCGCTACTACATCACCAAGGACGGCTGGGACGCCACCAAGCCTCTGACCAGGGCCGACCTTGACCCGCAGCCGTTCCTCACGGTCGCCTTCGGCGGCCGTCTGCCCGGCTCCACGGTCACCCACGCCGGGACCCTGCCCCAGAAGACCGGCCGCCACCTCATCCTCGGCGTCTGGACCATCGCCGACACGGGCAACGCCTTCTACGCCTGCTCCGACGTGCGCTTCTGACGGATCCCCGCGGACCTCGCCACCGCCTCCCCGGCTCGTGGGCGAACGCCGGGACCCGGCCCCGGGTCGGTCACCGACCCGGGGCTCCTGCTGTGCTGCCGCTCGCGTTCACCCGCGTCGCACGGCGCCGGGCGCGCCCTTCGCTCGGAGCCGGGCCTCGAAGCCGTCGAGGATGGCCTCCAGTCCGAACGCGAAGCTGCCGTCGGGCGCGGCGGTGTACTGCTCGGCGGAGGCGGTGCCGAGGCGTGCGCGCAGCCGCGGGTAGGGCTCGGCGGCCTCGGCGGCCCGGGTCATGGCGTCGGCCATCAACTGCTCGGCGTCCGCGCCGTTCTTGCCGAGGCGGCGCTTCAGCGAGACCTCCGCAGCGGGCCCGAGCGCACTGCCGAGGACGAAGATGAACACCGTGGCGGCGGCCCGGTCCGCGTCGTCGGCGGCGAAGCCCGCCTTCTCGTAGACCGCGAGGCTGAGGTCGTCGAAGCGCGCCTGGCCCGGACCGTGCATGAGGTGGCTGCCGAACGCCTGGCCGAGCCAGGGGTGCCGGGTGAGCATCGCGTGCATGGCGGTGGCCTGGGCGGTGGCGGCCGTGCGCCAGTCGGTGGTGTCGGGGTCCGGCAGCTCGACCTCCTGCCAGACCGCGTCACTGGCGAGCCGGACCAGCTCGTCCTTGGTCTTGATGTGCCAGTAGACGGCCGTGGCGGCCGAACCGAGCCGCCGGGCCAGGCTGCGCATGTTCAGACCGTCGAGGCCCTCGTCGTCCAGGAGCTCGATGGCCGCACGGACGATCCGGTCTGCGGTGAGCGTGTCTCGCACCATGGCGGCCACCCTACTTGCACTTAGTTCATGCCCCCTCTTGCACTTAGTTCAAGAAGGCGTCTACGCTCCACTCGTACTTAGTTCAAGTGCCTGGAGGGGGAGCGATGTCGCAGGAGGAGCTGGCCGAGACGGTCGAGGCGCGGGCCGTGGAGTTCGGGGTTCCCGGGATGTCCGTGGGGATCCTGGTGGACGGTCGGGAGATCTTCGCGTCGCACGGCGTGACGAGCCTCGTCGACCCGACGCCGGTCGACGAGAAGACGCTGTTCCACCTGGCGTCGGTGTCCAAGACGTTCACCGCGACCGCCTTGATGCGCCTGGTCGCCGAGGGGAAGGTCGACCTGGACGCCCCGGTGCGGCGCTACGTCCCCGAACTGCGGCTCGCCGACGAGGGCGCGGCGGAGCGGATCACCGTCCTGAACCTGCTCAACCACACCGCGGGCCTGGACTGGAACCTGATCGACGACGGCCGGGGCGACCGCTCCCTGGCCGGGCTCGTGGCGAAGCTGCACGAGCTGCCGCTGATCGCGCCGCCCGGCACCCGCGCCTCGTACAGCCAGGCCGGGTACAACGTGCTCGGGCGGATCGTCGAGAAGGTCACGAACCTCCCCTTCGAGCAGGCGGTGGCCGCGCTCGTCCTGGAGCCGGTGGGCCTCCCGGACACCGTCTACGGCCTGGCCGAGGTGATGGTCCGCAAGTTCGCCGTGGGCCACAACCGGGGCGAGGACGGCGTGTTGCGGCCCGCCCGGCCGTGGGGGGCCTTCAGGGAGGGCGCGCGCGGCGACAACCCCGGCGGCGGCCTCGCCTCCTCGGCGAGCGACCTGCTGCGCTGGGCCCGGTTCCAACTCGGCGACGGCGAGGGCGTGGTGCCCGCCGATGCGCTGCACCGCATGCGTGAGCGCACGGTCGACCTGCGCTCCAGCTCGCTCGGCGACGGCTTCGGCCTCTGCTGGTTCCTGCACGACCTGGACGGCGTCCGGGCGATCGGGCACGGCGGCTCGGGCAACGGGCAGTTCGCCGAACTGCTCATCGTGCCCGAGCGGAACGTCGCGGTGGTCGCCCTGTCGAACGCCGGCCCGGACGGCTATACCTGCAACCAGTCCGTGGTGAAGTGGGCCCTTGAGCACTACCTCGGCGTCGTCGAGAAGGAGCCGGAGCCGCTCCCGTACGACGACGCACCGGCCCGGGAGGTCGCCGGGCGCTACGACATCGACGCCATGTACGTGGACGTCGCCGCCGACGGCACGCGTCTCACCCTGGCCGTCGAGATCAAGCCGGAGATCCGTGCGGCCTCGGACGAGGAGATGCCTCCCGGCTATCCGCCCGCGGCCATCGCCTTCCTCCCCGGCGGTCGCGACGAGTACCTCGTCCTGGAAGGCGGCCTCAAGGGGGAGCGCGGCTGCTTCTCCCGCGCCGCCGACGGCACGGTCACCGGCATCGACCTCGGCGGCCGCCTCTTCGTCAGGGTGTGAGACGCCCTGACTCCCGCGGCCTCCCGCAATCGAACGCCCTGGCGAGCTAGCTTGCTAGGATGCTAGCATCGCCGACGTGGGTGATGAGGACGTCAAGCAGTTCAACGTGTATCTGCCGCTCGAGCTGATCAAGCAGGTCAAGTTCCGCGCCATCGAATCGGGCATGTCGCTGTCGGCGTTGACCGCCGAGGCGCTGCGCGCCTACCTCGACGACGCCCACGCGCGGGAGCAGCGATCGGGCGGGGCGGACTGAGAGGAAGGCCTGACATGGCGACCGAAGGCATCGAAGCCGTCTTCCTGGAGACGCACAACTGGGGCAGGGCGGCGAAGTTCTTCCAAGAACTGGGCTACGAACTGGAGTTCTCGACCGACCACGACTCCGGCCAGCTGCGCAACGGCGACGGGCCGTACGTGTTCATCACCGAGGTCCCCCAGAGCCAGGAGCCGCGGACGCGGCTCGTGCTGAAGGTGCCGGACGCGGACGCGTTCCCCGCCGACTCCGCCGTCGAGGTGGTCACGCCCTTCGAGGACACCCACTACGGGACCAGGGAGATGACCGTCCGCGACCCCGACGGGCGGCTGTGGAGCCTCCAGGCCCCCGGCAAGAGCTGACCGTTGACCACGACGAGAGGGTGCACCATGTCAGTCGAGCAGACCGCCGAGCAGACCGGGGCCCCGGACAACACGGCGGTGCGCACCGCCCTGTGGCGGGCCCTGCACCTGGAGGTCGACGCACCGCCGCACGTGCTGGAGGACGAGGTCGGCCTGCGTCTCGCGGCCCCTGCCGACGGCTGGCGCGAGCGGCCGGACATGGACCCGCGGACCACCAGCGGGTTCCGCGCGGCCATCGTCGCCCGCGCCCGCTTCATCGAGGACCTCATCGCCGAGCGGGCCGCCCACGGCGTCGCCCAGTACGTCATCCTGGGCGCGGGCCTGGACACCTTCGCCCAGCGGCGGCCCGAACTGGCCGCGCGCCTGCGCGTCTTCGAGGTCGACGAGCCGCGCACCCAGGCCTGGAAGCGCCGCCGCCTGGCCGACCTCGGCCACGACGTCCCCGAGTGGCTGCACCTGGTGCCGGTCGACTTCGAGTCCGGCGAGCCCTGGCCCGAGCGGCTGGCCGCCGCGGGCTTCGACCCCGGCCGACCGGCGGTCGTGGTCTCCACCGGCGTCAGCATGTACCTCACCAAGGAGACCACCACGGCGACGCTGCGCGAGGTCGCCGGGTTCGCCCCCGGCACCACGCTCGCCATGACCTTCATGCTGCCGGCCGAGCTCGTCGACCCCGCAGACCGCCCCGGCCTGCGGGCGAGCACGGAGGGCGCCCGCGCGTCCGGCACGCCGTTCATCAGCTTCTACGCCCCGCAGGACATGCTCGAACTCGCCCGTGAGGCGGGCTTCGACGACGCCCAGCACGTCTCGGCCGACACGCTCGCCGCCCGCTACTTCGCCGACCGCGCCGACGGCCTGCGCCCGTCGACCGGGGAAGACCTCCTGCTGGCCACCGTCTGACCCCCCGGGCGGGCGCCCCGCGGCGCCCGCCCGCCGGGTCAGGGCTGCGTCAGATAGCCCGCGAGCGCGCCCCGGCTGCGCCGGAGGTCGTCGATGCGCTCGTCCATGGCCGCCAGCTCCCGGTCGAGGAGCTCCCGCAGGTCCGCGCACCAGTCGAACCCGGGCTGCTCACCCCGGGTGCAGGGCAGCACCTCACGGATCACCTCGGTGGTCAGGCCCGCGTTCAGCAGGGCCCGCACCTTGCGGACGGTGAGCACCGCGTCCTCGCCGTACTCGCGGTAGCCGTTCGGGCCGCGCTCCACCTGGAGCAGGCCCTGGGCCTCGTAGTACCGCAACAGCCGTGCACTGACGCCGGTACGCCCGGACAACTCCCCGATCAGCATCCGCTCCCGCCTCGTCCGCTCTTGACCTTGTCACCGATGTGAAGCCTTAACGTCCCCCCGTGATCCGGCATTCCACGCCCGGTACCGACACCACGGGAGCGCAGCCATGACCTCTTTCGTCACTCACATCGACGGCCGCCCGGCCACCGCCGACGAGCTGGCACCGCTCGCCTTCGCGGGCTTCGCCCACTTCACCGCCGCGCAGGTGCGCGACGGCCGGATGCGGGGACTCGACCTCCATCTCCGACGGTTGCGGCACGCCTCGCAGGTCCTGTTCGGCCGGGCGCTGCCCGACGAGCGGATGCGCGCCCTGCTGCGGGCGGCGATCGCGGAAGGGCCGGGGGACCACTCCCTGACGGCGACGGTGTACTCACGCGTGGGTGAGTTCACCGCCGCCGGGCCCGACGCCGAGCCCGCCGTGCTCGTCCGCACCGGCCCGCCCGCCACCGGCCCCGAGGGCCCGCTGTCCCTCGCCGCCGTCGCGCACGAGCGGGACCTGCCCGGCGTGAAGCACGTGGGCGAGGTGGCCAAGACGCACCTCCTGCGCCAGGCCGTCGCGGAGGGCTTCGACGACGCGGCCTTCCTCGACCGCCGGGGCCGCCTCAGCGAGGCCACGATCTGGAACCTGGCCTTCTGGGACGGCTCCACCGTGCTCTGGCCCGTCGCCGACGTCCTCACCGGCACCACGATGAGCATCGTCCGCCGCAGGCTGGAGCGCCTCGGCGTCCCGCAGCGCGAGCGGGAGATCACCTTCGCCGACCTGCCGGCGCTGGCCGGGGCCGTCGTCATGAACTCCTGGACACCGGGTGTCCCCGTCCACCGCATCGGCTCCGCACCGCTGCCCGAGGCCCCGGCCTTCCTGGACCTGCTGCACAAGGCCTACGAGGCGGAGCCGCTCGTGGCGCCCTGACGGACGCCCCGCTCAGGGGTGGGCGTGCGGGCGGCGGTGGGGCGGCTGGTCGGGGGCGGGCCGGGGCTTGAGGTCCGGGAGCTCCCGGCTGCGCGGCTCCTCGGGGCTGAGGGTGAGCGGCTCGCCGTAGTGGTGGATCGTCAGCTCCGGGCCGCTGAGGACGGTGTAGGTGACCGCCGTCGCGCGCACCTCCACGCGCAGGCACCGGCCGAGCAGCCTGAGCTTGAACGCGACCCGGCTCAGCCGCTCGGGCAGCCGGGGGGTGAACTCCAGCGTGTCACCGTGGCGCCGCATCCCGCCGAAGCCCGCGACGAGCGCCGTCCACGTCCCGGCCAGGGAGGCGATGTGCAGCCCGTCGCGCGTGTTGTTCTCCAGGTCCTCCAGGTCCATCAGCGCCGCCTCCACCAGATAGTCGTAGGCGAGGGACAGATGGCCGGTGCGGGCCGCGATGACCGCCTGGCTGCACGCGGACAAGGAGGAGTCCCGGACGGTGAGCGGCTCGTAGTAGGCGAAGTTGCGGTCCAGGTGCTCCTCGTCGAAGAAGGCGGAGCAGGTGTACATGGCGAGCACGAGGTCGGCCTGTTTGACGACCTGCTTGCGGTAGAGGTCGAAGTAGGGGAAGTGCAGCATCAGCGGGTACTGGTCGGGCCGGGTGGCCGCGAAGTCCCAGCGCTGGTAGCGGGTGAACCCCGCGTGCTGCTCGTGCACCCCGAGGTCGGCGTTGTACGGGATGTGCACGGCCTCCGCCGCGTCCCGCCAGGCCGCGCTCTCCTCGTCGTCGACGCCGAGCGCGGCGGCCGGTTCGGGATGGGCCTCGGCGAAGTCGGCCGCCGCGAGGAGATTGGTGCGCGCCATCAGGTTCGTGTACGTGTTGTCGTCGGCGATCGCGCTGTACTCGTCCGGGCCCGTCACGCCGTCGATGTGGAACGCCCCGTGCGCGTCGTGGTGGCCCAGCGACCGCCACAGCCGGGCCGTCTCCACCAGGAGTTCGACCGCGGTGTCACGGACGAACTGCCCGTCGCCGGTGGCGTGCACATAACGCACCACGGCGTCCGCGATGTCGGCGTTGACGTGGAAGGCCGCGGTCCCGGCCGGCCAGTACGCGGACCCCTCCGACCCCTCGATCGTGCGCCAGGGGTAGGCCGCTCCCCGCAGCCCCAGCTGCGCGGCCCGCTCGCGCGCGGCGGGCAGCGTGGAGTGCCGCCAGCGCAGCGCCTCGGCGACCGCGTCCGGCGCGGTGTACGTCAACAGCGGCAGGACGAACGTCTCGGTGTCCCAGAAGGCGTGGCCGTCGTAGCCGGAACCGGTCAGGCCCTTCGCCGGGATCGCGCGCTGCTCGGCCCGCGCCCCCGCCTGGAGGACGTGGAAGAGCGCGAAGCGGACGGCCTGCTGGATCTCCTCCGCGCCGTCGACCTCGACGTCCGCGTGCGCCCAGAAGGCGTCCAGATAGGCCCGCTGCTCGTCCGCGAGGCCCGTCCAGCCGGTGTCGGTGGCCGCCGCGAGCGCCGCGTCGACCTGGTCGCTCACGGCGGGCAGGGACCGCGTGCTCGACCAGCCGTAGGCCACGACCTTCTCCAGGCGCAGCCGCTGGCCCGGTTCGAGGACGGAGGTGACGGTGAGCCGGGCGACGTCGTCGCCGGACTCGCTGCCGGTCCGGGTCCTGTCGGGCCCGTCGACGGTGTGGTCGGCGGCCGCGGCGACCCGCAGCCCGCTGCGCCGGGTGCGGTGCACCAGGCGCAGGCGCCCGTCCCGCGCGAAGTGCTCCTCCGGTGCGAGCGGCGACTCCAGGACGGCCGACGCGCGGGGGTCCTTCGCGGGCCGCGGCAGCTGTTCGTTGGCCACCAGCTCCGACTGGACCACCACGCGGACCTGGCTGTCCACGGCCTGGACCTCGTAGGCGACGGCGGCCACCGAACGCTGCGCGAACGACACCAGACGGGTGGAGCGCACCCGCACGGTGCGACCGGCCGGGGAGGTCCACTCGCAGGTGCGCCGCAGTACCCCCGCGCGCAGGTCGAGGACCCGCTCGTGGGCGACCAGGCGGCCGTAGCGCAGGTCGAAGGGCTCGTCGTCCACCAGGAGACGGATGACCTTGCCGTTGGTCACGTTGATGACCGTCTGCCCGGACTCCGGATAGCCGTAGCCCGCCTCCGCGTAGGGGAGCGGGTGGGTCTCGTGGACGCCGTTGAGGTAGGAGCCGGGCAGGCCGTGCGGCTCGCCCTCGTCCAGGTTGCCGCGCCAGCCCACGTGGCCGTTGGACAGGGCGAACACCGACTCGCTCTGCGGCAGGACGTCGAGGTTCAGGACGTTCTCGCGCAGGCACCAGGGCTCGACGCCGTAGGAAGCGTGAGTGATCATGCCGCGCCCCCGAGTTCCGCGAGGTCGCTCACGACCCGGTCGGCGCCGTGGGCCCGCAGGGCGTCCGCCTGGCCGACGCGGTCCACTCCGACGACGTAGCCGAAGTGGCCGGAGCGGCCCGCGTCCATGCCGGCGAGCGCGTCCTCGAACACCGCGGCCTGCGCGGGCTCGACGCCGAGGTCGCCCGCCGCCGCGAGGAAGGTGTCGGGCCGCGGCTTGCCCGGAAGCTTCCGCTCGGCGGCGACCACGCCGTCGATGCGCACCTCGAACAGCGACTCCGCCCCGACCGAGCGCAGGACGTCGCGGCAGTTGGCGCTGGAGGAGACCACCGCCGTGCGCAGCCCCGCGGCGCGCGCGGCCTCGACGTAGCGCAGGGTGCCGTCGTAGGCCTCGACGCCGCCGGTGCGGATCTTCTCCAGGAGCAGGGCGTTCTTGTGGTTGCCCACGCCGTGGACCGTGGGCCGGTCCGGTGGGTCGTCGGGACTGCCCTCGGGCAGGTCGATGCCCCGGGAGGCGAGGAAGCAGCGCACCCCGTCGGCGCGCGGCCTGCCGTCCACGTACTCGTCGTACTCGGCGACCGGGTCGAACGGCCGGAAGCCGTCGCCCTCCCGCGCGCGCAGGAAGGCGTCGAAGGCCTCCTTCCAGGCGGCGGCGTGGACGACGGCCGTCTTGGTGATCACACCGTCGAGATCGAAGAGGCAGGCCCGGACGGTGTCCGGAAGGCCGAGCCGGGTCAGATGAGGACCTTGTTTCGTCATGAAGAGCGTGTTCCCGGTCGGAGGCTTCCGAATAGGGAGCACGCACGTGCTGTGGGCCGACCGGGTGTCTCGGGTCCCGCCGACCGGCGGGGTGTGCTCCACTTCACCCGCCGAGCGCCGGAAGAGCTGGAACAACGGGCGGCCGTTCGCCGTTCTTCACTACGTGACCGCGGAGGGGACAGTGTCCCCGGGCCTCACCCATGGCCCACAGGGACGATCGTTCGGCTGAAGCCCTGTGGAGCCCTCCGCCGAGAGGCGACCGCCCTCCGCAGTCACCACCCACGGCCCCGGCTGGTCTCCCCCGTCCAGCCGGGGCTCCCGCGCTTCGCAGGTCGGTCGGTCCGGCTCGAACGGGGTTCCCGCGTCGCGCTGTTGGAGCGCGCCCGGCGCGAGGCCGTGTGCACCGCGGCCGGGCCCGCGAGCGAAGCGGGGCGGCTCCCGGGACCGGCGGGCGCGGTCCGCGATGCGCCTGGTATGACTGGTGCATGCAGGAAGAGACCGCGCGGTCCGCGATCGACACGTTCATCTCCGCCTTCAACGCCTCGAACGACGGCTACGTGACCTCGCTGCTCGCCCAGGCACTGACCTCCGACGTGGTGTTCTGGGGGCCGCTGGGCCGCAGCGAGGGCATCGAGGCGGTCGAGCGGTTCGTGCTCGACATCCGCCGCCACCCCGCGGGCACCGGCACCATGGTGCGCTGCTCGGGGGTGGACATGCCGGACGAGTGGGCCCGCTACCAGTGGGTGTTCACCACACCGGACGGAGGCCCCCGTCTCGCGGGAACGGACGTCGTCCATCTGCGGCGCAGCCTCATCGACCAGATCATCGTCTTCGCGGGGGAGATCAAGCCGCCCTCGTCGTGAGCCGCCCTCGTCGTGAACCTGCCTCGTCGTGAGTCCGCCCCAGCGGACCGCGGCGATCTCAGCGGAACGCGGCGATGTTGCGGTCGACCCAGTCGCCGAAGGAGTTCGGCGTGCGGCCGAGGACGCGTTCCACGTCCGGGCTGATGCGCAGTTCGGCGGCGTTGGGCGCGCCGATGATGTCCAGGGTGTCGTCGGCGAGTTCCGCCGGTACGGCCCGGGTCATTGCGGCCTTGGCCTCGGCGCGGGTCAGTTCGTGGAACCGTACGGGCGAGCCGAGTGCGGTGGCGATGGCCTCCGCCTGCTGGCGCGGTGTGATCACCTCAGGGCCGGTCAGCTCGTAGATGCCACCGGTGTGGCGGTCCTCCAGCAGGCAGGCCGCCGCGACCGCGGCGATGTCGGCGGGGTCGACGACCGGAACTCCGGTGTCGCCGAAGGGCGCGGCGACCGTCCTTTGCGTACGGACGGACTCCGCCCAGGCCAGGGCGTTGGAGGCGAAGCCGCCCGGTCGCACGACGGCCCAGTCCAGGCCGGAGCCGCGCAAGGTGTCCTCCAGCGCGCGCATCGCGACCCGCGAGGGGCCATGCGGACGGGTCGCCACGCCCTGCGAGGAGAGCAGGACGACCTTGCGGACCCCGCCGGCCGCTGCCTGGTCGATGAGGTCGGCCGGCCTGGCGTCGAGGGCGTGCAGATCGCCGGACAGCAGCAGGAACAGTGCCTTCGCCCCGTCAAGGACGGGGGCGAGGGCCTGGGCCTCGGACAGGTCGGCCTGGACGTGCCGGACCCCGTCGGGTACGTCCGCCGCGCGCCGTGACACCGCTGTCACCTGCTCGCCCGCCTCGGCCAGGGCCTGCGTCAGGGGTCGTCCCACATTGCCGGTAGCGCCGGTCACCACGATCATGTCGAGCTCCTCGTTCGTTGTGCGGTAAGGCACGTGACGTTAGGAGCCGGGCTTACCTTTCGTAAGAACATACCCGGAGGTAAGCTCCGGATATGAATGAAGGCGCGCAGGTGACACAGGCCGAGGCGGCGCCTCGGTATGAGGTGTTTCACACCGACTGCCCCGCGCGTGACGTGGTCGACCACGTGACCAGCAGGTGGGGCATCTGGGTGCTGATCTCCTTGCGGAGCGGCAGCCTTCGCTTCTACGAGCTGCGCGACAGCATCCGGGGCATCAGTGAGAAGATGCTCGCCCAGACCCTGCGCGTGCTGGTCCAGGACGGCCTGGTCTGGCGGGAGGTCGAGCCGACGACCCCGCCCCAAGTCACCTACGGCCTGACCGAGTTCGGCAAGAACATCAGCGAGCCGCTGACGGACCTGTTCGACCGGATCACCCAGCAGCTGCCGCCGCGCACCACGGAGTAGCGCGGCAGCGGTCGTCCGCGAGGCCGCGGCCGGCCTGACGAGGTCCTGCCGGGGGTCCCGGCCGGTCGTCTCACGTGCAGCCCGACGGGCTGCCGGCGCAGCCCAGCGGCGTCACCGTGCTCGCGGCCTCCACCGCGCCGCGAGGGGCCGAGTCCGCGTAGGCCGACGCGCCCATGGCGCCGAGCACCAGGGCCGCCGCCAAGCCGACCGCTGATCGAACTGCCTGCCTGAGCATGGATGACCTCCAAGGCCGCGAAGGGGGAACTGGCCCTCCCAGTAGTCCAGCTGCCGATGGAGGACCGCTCAACGGCCGCTCAACATCCCTGCTCCAGAAGGGGGTTCGGGGGCTTCACGGCGTCGGCCGAGCGGTGCTCTGCCTCGGCGGCGCCTCCTGCGGCGCGAGGCCGGTCAACGTGATGTCGACGAACCGCCGCCAGTCGCCCAGGTCCGCACGGGCCACCGCTGCGAGCCCGCCCACGATCATGTAGAGGTCGCCGAACGTGGCGTCGGCGCGGAGGGTGCCGTCGTCCCGGCCCCGGTCGAGGATCTCGGTGGCGACGTCCTTGAGTTCGGCGCCGACCTGGCCGCGCGGCGACGTGGCGCCCAGGGCCGACTCGATCACGAGCGAGAGCGTACGGCCCTGCTCGTGGACCCGGCCGATGTGGAGCATGAGGCTCTCCAGGGCCGCACGCGCCGTCGGAGCCGACGGGCAGGCGGTCCGCGCGAACGCGAGGATCTCCACGAAGCGTTGCTCGGCGACCGCCTCGACGAGGGCCAGCCGGGTGGGGAAGTGCCGGTAGACGGTGCCGACGCCGACACCGGCGGCCTTGGCCACCTCGGCCATCTGCACCTCCGTGCCGCGCTCGGCGAAGAGCGCAACGGCAGCTTCCAGTACGCGGGTTCGGTTGCGTCCGGCGTCGGCGCGCGGGCGCCGGGGCGGGGTTGACATGAGGGCGGGGTCCTCTACATAGTCGAACCGAATCGGAAGCGGAATCCGATTCCGTTTGGAAGGGTATCGCATGTCCAAGGATCGCTTCATTCTGCTCGATGCCGACGCGTCCCGCCCCAGCCGCACCCCACCGCCGCCGTCACTCCTGGTCAAGGCCGAAGCGGCCGACACCGAAGGCCGGTTCACCCTGCTGGAGGGCAGGAGCGGACACCCCGTACCGTCGTACGACCGTGAGCGGTGCGATGTGTTCGTCCACGTCCTCGAAGGGGAGCTGGTCGTCGACCGGGACGGGGTCGCGCACCGGCTCACCCCCGGCATGTGCGCCCTGCTGCCGCGCGGGGTGAGTCACCGCGTGCACGACCCGTCCGCCACACCGGTGCGTGCTCTGTATCTCGTAGCGCCGGGAGCGCGGGAGGAGTTCCTGCGCGCGCCGGTGCCGGGGGAGGCCCCGACGCGCCGCGGCGGTGCGGCCGAGGGGTCCGGCGACCCGGATCGGTTCCTCGTCCTGGAGCGGGGACAGGCGCGCCCCGGGCGCGTCGCGATGCCGCCCGCGTTCTGCGTGAAGGCCCGTACGGAGGACACCGAGGGCCGCTTCTCGCTCCTGGAGGTCGTCGTCGCCCAGGACATACCCCGGCACGTCCACCACGAGGCCGACGAGGCCATCTACGTCCTCGAAGGCGAGCTGGCCGTCGAATTCGACGGCCGCGTGCACACCGCCGCCGAGGGGCAGTTCGTCCTGCTGCCGCACGGCGTCCCGCACGCCTTGCGGCCGGGCTCGACGCCGCCGCCCAGGGTGCTCCAGATCTCGGCGCCCGGCGGTTGGGAGCGCTTCGTCGAGGCGACGGTCGAGGCCAGTGCGGAGGTCGGCGTCGGCGGCAGGCTCGACGCGGCCGCGCTCAACCGCGTCGCGGCCCCGCACGGGATCACCTACGAGGAATGACCCCCTGCCGACGGTCGGCCCTCACGGGCGGGGCGCGGCGCCCCTCCCCGCCCGGTCCGTGCCCTGACGGCACGTCACGACACGGTGCAGGGCTGCCCGGTGCGCAGCGCGGTGGTCGCCGTCGAGATGATGTCGTCGAGGCGGTCCCGGGTGTCCTTGAGGCCGTCGATCTGCTGGTCGATCCGGTCGCGCTCACCCGCGAGCCAGGCGATCAGCTCCGGTGTCGCCTCGCCCGTGGCTGCGCACGGCAGGACCTCGCGGATCGACTTGCTCGGCAGCCCCGCGCCGTACAACTGCTGGATCAGCTGGACGCGGTCCACGGCGCGGGCGCCGTAGTGCCGTTGGCCGCTCGGGCTGCGCCGGGCGCTGAGCAGGCCCTGTTCCTCGTAGTACCGCAGTGAGCGCACGCTCACGCCGGTGCGGGTCGCGAGCTCGCCGATGCGCATGTGGCCCCCCTGTGGCCTCTCTCACCTTGCCCCTGACGTCAATGTCAGGTTTTAGCGTAGCCGACGAACGGGCCGGAAGCCCCCGGCCCGCGCTCCCGCGGCCTGAGAGGCACCACCATGACCAGCCTTTTCGAAGGATTCCGCCTCGGTGAACTCGCCCTGCCGAACCGCATCGTGATGGCTCCCATGACCCGGGCGAGGTCGGGCGCGGCCGGGCTGCCGACCGCGTCGACCGCCGCCTACTACGCCCGGCGCGCCACCGCGGGGCTCCTCGTCAGCGAAGGCGTCCAGCCCAGCCTGCTCGGCCAGTCGAACCCGAACACGCCCGGCCTGTACGACGAGGCCCAGGTGGCCGCCTGGCGGCCCGTCACCTCCGCCGTGCACACCAACGGCGGGCGCATCTTCGCCCAGATCATGCACGGCGGACGCGTGGGACACCCGGACGTCGCCGGGCAGCACCCCGTGGGGCCTTCGGCGGTGGCGATGCGCGGCGAGGTGTTCGTCGGATTCGGCGGACAGGACGGCCGCAAGCCCGCGCCCGTGCCGCGCGCCCTGACGCTGAAGGAGGTCGGGGGAGAGGCGGCGGCGTACGCGGACGCGGCCCGGCGCGCCGTGGCCGCGGGCTTCGACGGCGTCGAACTGCACGGCGCGAACGGCTACTTGATCCAGCAGTTCCTGTCGTCCAACGCCAACCGCCGCACCGACGCGTACGGCGGGTCCGTCGCGGGCCGCATCCGCTTCGCCGTCGAGGCCGTCGAGGCGACCGCCGACGCCATCGGTGCCGAGCGCGTCGGCATCCGCCTGTCCCCCGGAGGCCAGGTCTGGGACATCGTCGAGGACGACGTGCCGGGCCTGTACGCCGCGCTGTTCGACGCCCTCGCCCCGCTGGGGCTCGCCTACGTCCACGTCCTCGCGACCGCGCCCGACGACGTCCTCCTCGGTCTGCGCAAGAGCTGGCCGACCGCCTTCATCATCAACCCCGGCGGCCAGATCGGCCCGGACGAGAGCACCCGGGCGCAGGGTGAGGACTGGCTGGCCCGGGGTGCGGACCTGGTCAGCTACGGGCGTGCCTACCTGGGCAACCCCGACCTCGTCGAGCGCTTCCGCACCGGCGCGCCGCTGCGCACCCTCGACCGGGAACTGTGGTTCCAGGGAGGGGACTCCGGCTACCTCGACTGACGGCCGCCTGACCGCTGCGTCATGATTCCTCCGCGTTTGGCGGGCGGTCAGAAGGCCCTGCGGCCCGAAACACAAGGTCGGCACGGCCTACCGGTTCCGTTCACGGGCGGGATATTCCTGGAAGGGTCCCCGGGCGGAGCCCTCCGCCCGGGCCCTCTTCCCGCGAAGGAGCCCGTCATGGACGGATGGTACGTGGACGACCGCTGCACCAACTGCGACGTCGCGCGGCAGTTCGCGCCCGATCTGATCGGCGAGGTCGACGGGAAGTCGCGGATCCTGCGGCCGCCGCGCGACGCGGCGGAGAACCGGCGCTTGCACGCCGCCGTCTTCGCCTGCCCCACCCGGTCGATCCGCCCGGCGTCCGGGCAGCCGGACCGGGCGCTCGACCCCTTCCCGATGGCGCTCGACGACGGCGTCCTGATCTGCGGTCACAACGCGACCCGGACCGCCGGGGCCAACTCCTATCTGCTCCGGCGGCCGTCGGGCACCACCATGCTGATCGACACGCCCCGCTGGAGCCGCGACCTCGCCGAACGCTGCACGGCCTGGGGCCCCGTCACCGACGTGCTGCTCACCCACCGCGACCACGCCGCGCACGGCCGCCGCTACGCCGACCACTTCGGGGCCCGGCTGTGGATCCACGAGGGCGACCTCGACGCGGCCCCGGACGCGGACCAGGTCATCCGCGGCCTCGACCCCGTGGAGATCGGCGCGGGCGTCACCGTCCACCCGCTGCCCGGGCACACCCGGGGCAGCGTGCTCTACCTCGCCGACGACCGGTACTGCTTCAGCGGCGACAGCTTCTACTGGTCCCGCGGCACCGGGGACCTGGAGGTCGCGGAGAGCGTGACCTGGTACTCCATCGAGGAGCTTGCCGCCTCCCTGGCGCGGACCGCCGGGCGCCTGCGGTTCGAGTGGGTACTGCCGGGGCACGGGGACCGCCGCCGCCTCCCCGCCGACGAGATGTCCCGACGCCTCGGCCTCCTGACCGAACGCGTACGCCAGTTGCGCCCGCAGCCCGTCGACTTCACGGCCGTCCGCTGGTGAGCGGGCCCCTACGGTCCTCCTCAGGAGCCCTTACGGGTACTGCTCAGGAGTCCGTAGGGCTCCCCGCCCACACCGCCGGGGTTCGGCCCGCCCACGGACTGGCCTGTTCGAGCTGTCCGGCCAGGCGGAAGAGGAGACCCTCGCGCCCGTAACCGGCGGCGAACTGCATGCCGATGGGCAGCCCCGTCCCGGGATCGGCCGTCACCGGTACGGACATGGCGGGCGTGCCCGCCACGTTGAACGGCATGGTGAACGGAGAGTGCTCGTTCAGGCGGCCGATCCAGCCGAGGCCGTCGAGCTCCTGAGCGCCCTCGGCGAAGGTCCCCAGCGGCATCGGAAGCTCCGGCAGGGTCGGCGTGAGCAGCACGTCGTACGCGTCGAAGGACCGTGCCAGGCCGCGGGCGACCCGGTTGCGCACCTCGAAGGCGGTGGCGAACTGGGGGCCGCTGACCCGCTGCCCGTAGTGGTAACCGGCAAGGGTCACCGGTTCGAGGGTCGAGGAGTCGACGGGCCTGCCGAGGGCGGCGGCGAGCCCGTCGACCAGAGCCGCGAGATTCGCCGTGATCAGCCGGGCGTTGGCCAGGAGGAACTCCTCCTGGCCGACCCCGAGACCGGCCTCGGCCTCCGTCACCTCGTGCCCGAGCGACTCCAGCAGCAGGACGGTGCGGGAGAGGGCGGCGGCCACCGGCGCCGTGGTGCGGCGGCCGCCCCACGCGTGCGTGCGGACACCGATCCGCAAGGTGCCCGGGGGCCGGGTGACCTCCTGCGCGTACGGCCGGGGCGGTTCCTGCGCGAAGTAGGGGTCGCCCGGCTCCGGGCCGCGGATCAGGTCGAGCAGGGCCGCGCTGTCGCGCACCGTGCGGCTGACGCTGCCGTGCACCACCAGGCCGTTGAACATCTCGTCGATGTCCGGTCCCATGGAGACCCGGCCGCGGGTGGGCTTGAGCCCGAACAGGCCGTTGTGCGCGGCCGGTACGCGCAGCGACCCCGCGGCGTCGGTGGCGTGCGCCATCGGCACCACCCCGGCGGCGACGGCCGCGCCCGCGCCCCCGCTGGACCCGCCCGCGCTGCGCTGGGGATCCCACGGGTTGCGGGTCGCGCCGTACAACACCGGCTCCGTCACCATGCTGTAGGCGAGCTCCGGCGTCGTAGTGCGCCCGAACGTCACGAGTCCGGCACGGCGGAAGCGCCGCATCAGCGTCGAGTCGGCCCCGGACACGTGGCCCGCGGCGAGGCGGCTGCCCAGCTCCATCCGCCTCCCGGCCATGGCGACGCCGATGTCCTTGATCAGGAAGGGCACCCCGGCCAGCGGCGCGCTGCCGGGGAGGGGCCGGTCGTCGGTCGGCCACGTCTCCACGATGGCGTTGATCCGCGGCTCGACCGCCGCCGCGGCCTCGCGTGCGACCGCCTCCAGTTCGGCGGGGGTCACCTCGCCCGCGGCCACCAGCTCCGCGAGCCCGACGGCGTCGTAGTGCACGTACTCGCTGACTCTCACTGTCACTCCCAGCGGAAAGAACGGTACCGTTGAGTCCCGAATGATACCGAGCGGTATCGCCTGGAACTGGGAGGTACCGTAGCAGGAGGGGGGAACCCCTCAACCGTTCGGACGTCACGGAGAAGTCATGGCATCGACCGCCAGCAGGCCGGGCAGAGTGGCGAAACTGCCGCCGCGCGAGCGCATCCTCGACGCGGCGGAGGAGCTCTTCCAGAGCGAGGGGATCCAGCGGGTGGGCGTCCAGGCGATCGCCGAGCGGGCCGGGACCACCAAGATGGCGATCTACCGGCACTTCGACACCAAGGACGCGCTGGTCGCGGAGTGGCTGCGGATCCTCGCCGCCGACTACCAGGCGGCCTTCGACCGCGTCGAGGCCGAGCACCCGGACCGGCCGGTGGAGCAGATCCTGGGCCTGGCCCGCTTCATCGCCGACGGCCTGCCCGCCATCTCGCACCGGGGCTGCCCGTTCGTCAACTCCCTCGCCGAGCTGCCCGACCGCTCCCATCCCGCACGGCAGGTGATCGAGCAGCACAAGGCGCACCAGCTGCGCAGGCTCGTCGGCATGTGCGCGCGGGCCGGTCTTTCCGACCCCGAACAGGCCGCGGCCGAGATCACCTTCGTCCTCGAAGGCGCACAGGTCAGCACGCAGAACGGAAGCGTCGACCAGGCGGGGGACCGGCTGATGAGGATCGTCGAAGCGATCGTCGACAGCCTGGGCGTGCCGCGCGGCTAGCCCCGGCGGGACCGCTTCAGCGGGGCGGCGGCACGGCCGCCCCGTCGCCGGTGTCCAGCAGGGCGAGGAACGCGGACGCGGCGGGCGTCGGGGTGGAGCGGCTCCAGATGAGGCGCTCCACCCGCACCGGGCCGTCGGTGACCCGCACGCTCCGCAGGCCGTGGAGTGCGGCCGCGAACGCCCCGGGCAGCAGGGCGACGCCGAGGCCCTGGCGGACCATGGGGGCCATCAGCTCGACGCCGGACACCTCGAAGGCCACCTCGCGCCGCAGCCCCGCCGCCGCGAAGGCCCGGTCCGACTGGGCGCGGGCGGCGCTGCCCTCGGCGAAGTCGACGAAGGCCTCGTCGGCGAGCCGGCGCAGATCCACCTCGCGGTGCGCGGCGAGCGGATGGTCGGGGGCGACCACGGCGACGTGCCGCCCGTGGGCGAGCTCCCGGTCGTGGACGCCCCGCGGCCGGAACTCGGGCCGCACGCCGAGGAACGCCGCGTCCAACTGGCCGTCGCGCACCCGCTCGACGAGCTGCTCGCTGGAGCCGGCGCGCAGGCTGATGCGCACCTGGGGATAGCGCCGGCGGTAGTCCCGCAGCGTCGCCGGGAGGTCCACCGCCGTCACCGTGGGGATCGCCCCGACGGTCAGCTTGCCCCGCACCTCGCCGCTGGCCGCCGCCACCTCCGCGCGGGCCCGCTCGGCCGCTTCGAGGGCCTGGCGCGCGGCGGGCAGGAACGCCTCTCCGGCGGCGGTGAGCCGCACCCGGCGGCTGGTCCGCTCGAAGAGCCGGGCGCCCAGTTCCTTCTCCAGCCGGGCCACCTGGTGGCTGAGCGCGGACTGGACGACGTGGCACCGCTCGGCGGCGCGCGTGAAGCTGGCGGTCTCCGCCACCGCGAGGACGTAGCGCATCTGCTGGAGGTCCATGGATCCAGCGTGAATCACGATGGATATCAATGACAAGTATGTGTTGGACTAATGAATGTCCACCGGGTGATCATGAAGTCAGCGGCGGGGCACGGCGGTCGGTGACGGATCACCGGTCGGCCACCGCCCGGTTCCCGGCGAGATCCCGCGGGGACCGGGCGCACCGGTCCCGTCGTACAACCACCACCGGCGCCCCGGCGCCCCGATCCAGCGGAGACCACCATGCGCGTGATCGCCCTCGACCACATCGTCCTGAACGTCACCGACATCGAGCGTTCGCTGGCCTTCTACACGGGCCCGCTGGGGCTCGAACCGGTGCGCGTGGAGGAGTGGCGCGCCGGCAAGGTCTCCTTCCCCTCCGTGCGGGTGAGCCCCACGACCATCATCGACCTCTTCAAGGGGCCCGAAGGGGAGTCGCGCGGGGCCAACGTCGACCACATCTGCCTGGCGGTCGAGCCGCTCGACTGGCAGGAGGTCATCGACTCCGGCGTCTTCACCGTCGTGGACGGCCCCGGCAAGCGCTTCGGCGCCCGCGGCACCGGCCTCTCCCTGTACGTGAAGGACCCCGACGGCAACACCGTGGAGCTGCGCTACTACGAGCAGGACGCCTGAGCACCCTGCGGACCCGCCCTCCGGCGCGCCCGAACTCCTGTTTCCGTCCGGTGACATACGCGACGAGGCTGTGACGATCAGCCGTGCAACGTCTCGCGGTCCTGGCGGGTCGAACGGGGTGGAAGTGCCGATCGGCACGGAAACAGCCGGAGTTGGGGGAGACAGATGACCATGCGTACCCGAGGTGCCCTGGCCGCGATGACGGTCGGCGTGTGCGTGGCCGCCACGGCCGCGGCCGTGGCGGCACCCGCCGCGGCGGCCCCGTCCGGCGGTGGGGAGCCGCGCTTCCTCAGCGCCGGTGAACTGCCGCCGCACCCCTCGTCGGCGTGGCACGCCGGGCGGGTGACCGCGGGGCAGCCCGACGCCCTGCCCGTGTGCGCGGGCGAGGCGCTGCCGTCGACGTCGGTGCACCGCACCTTCTGGACCGACCTCGACACCAACGCCGTTCAGGTGACCGTGGTGGAGCGGAGCACCCAGCGGGCCAAGGACTTCGCCGGGCTCCTGCGCAAGAAGCTCGACGACTGCGCCGCGCGCCTGGAGCGGGAGCACCCGGACGTCAAGGCGAAGCAGAAGTACTACGGCAAGCTGGACGTCGAGGAGGGCGTCCACGTCTACGGCCTGCACACCGCCTGGAACTCGGGGGCCTCGGACGCCAACCTCTTCGCGGTGGGCCGTGACGGGCGCACGGTGACGCTCGTCCGCTGGGGCCAGCTCGGCGACCTGTCGCACGCGCCGGTCAGCGGCTTCAAGACCACCGCCAAGAAGGCCGTGAACAAGCTCTACTGACCCCGGCCCGCGCGGCCCCCCTCGGCGACCGCCGAGGGGGGCCGCCGTGCGTGGCGCCCTCAGGTGTGCAGGGTGCGGGAGGGACTGGTGCCGTACACCGAGCGGTACAGCGCGGCGAAGCGTCCCGGGTGCGGGAACCCCCAGCGGGCGGCGATGCCTCCGACGGTGGCGCCGCCCTGCGGCGAGGCGTTCAGCAGGTCGCGGTGCGCGTGCGCGAGGCGGACCCGGCGGAGATAGGCGAGCGGGGTGGTGTCCAGGTGACGGCGGAAGGCGTACTGGAGGGTGCGGATCGTCACGTGGGCGGCGGCAGCGACGTCGGCGACCGTGAGGGGCTGGTCCGCGTGGTCGTCGATGTAGGCGACGGCACGCCGCAGAGTGGTGGAGTGCGCGTCCGTGCGGTCCTGGGCGCTGGGGTCGGCGCTCGCGGTGTTGGGAAAGGCCGCCAGGACGCTCGCGGCCAGGAGTTGCTGGCCCGCCGCGACGACCAGGGGCTGCGCCGCGACGGCCGGGTCGGCCAGGACGTCGTCGCGCAGATGCACGATGGTCTTCTTGAGGTAGTCGGCCGCGGCGGCCGACGAGGGTCTGTGTCCGGTCAGCCGCACGGGCTCGCCCAGCGGCCTTCCCGCGGTCGCCGCGACCTGGTCGAGCAGGCCCGGGTCGAGCATCGTGATGTTGTAGCGCGCGCCGCAGATGCGGCCCGCGTACGGCAGGTCCGGGGGCGCGAACAGCACGACGTCCCCGGGGCCGAAGTCGTCCCGGACGCCGTGGAAGGCGTGGTCGCGGACGGTGCCCTCGTGGACGACGCACAGACAGATCCTGCCCAGCGGGGTCACGGAGTAGGACATGTCGAAGTCCAGGTCCAGCTCGTCCACGCTGATCGACGCGGTGCTGTCGCGGTGGATGCGCGCGCGGCTCGCCTCGGGCGTTCCGCTGCCGATGCGCATCCTGGCGTAGGCGCGGCAGAGGAAGTCCTCCGTCACCGCCAGGTCGTCGCTCTCGAACGTCTCCGAACTCACGGCGTCACCTCCGGGTGAGGGGAGCGGGCGGGGTCAGGTCACCATGCTCCCAGTCGGTTGCCGCCCCCGTCGCCTGTCGCCTGCCGCCCGTCGGCCGTGCTCGGGCGTGAAGGGCACGCCGTGGAGAACCGGGCTGCTCGAAGGACGTTACGTGCCGCGCGGGAGTGCCTGGGGCGGTCCCCGGCCCGGCATTGCGCTTTCTGGACAGACGCGGCCTCAAGTGTTCGCTCTGCGCGCCCTCACCGGCACCGATCGCGGGCAGACGTCACAGTGACCGTCATGGCCGTCTCACCAGGGAGTTCCGCTCACGATGCCAGAAGACGAAGAACGCGCGAGCCGAGTCGCCGCTCTCCGTGAGGAGATCGCGCAGCTCCAGCGTGCGGTCGACTCGCACGCGGTCGTCGACCAGGCCATTGGCGTCGTGATGGCCTGGAGCGGAGTACGACCCGAAACCGCCTGGGAAGTACTGCGGGACGTCTCCCAGCACACCAACACCAAGCTGCGGGAGATCGCGGAACACGTCGTGCGCTGGCCGCGCGGCGGAGGGCTCCCGGAGCAGGTGCGCGCGGCGATGGGGGCGGCGGTCAGACGCCGGGTGCCGGTGGGCGGGCGCATCCGGCTGAAGGAGAGGAACACGTGCGCCCTGCGCTGACGGCCTTGCGCTGCAACGCGGTTGCTTCGCGCCGGGACCGCTGAGTGCCCGGGGCCGGGCGGCCGAGTGGGCCCGGGCAGGCACCGCCACGCGTGGCGGTGCCTGCCCGTTCTCGCAGGGGGCCATGGGCTCGCTGGGGCCCATGGGATGGGACACGACGGTTCGGGCCGTCGGATCAGATCGGATCAGATCGCATCAGAGAGGCATGCCCGGGCCGGGGCTGGGGCCGGTGCCGGGGATCGGGCCAGGTCCGGCACCGGGGCCGGGACCAGGGACAGGGCCGGGTCCGGAGCTGGGACCGGGGTCGCCCGGCCGGATGCGGCCGCGCCAGGCGCCGCTCTCCCCGGAGCCCTCGACGTGGTCCTTGAACCGGTGCAGATCACCCTTCACCCGTCGTTCGATCATGCCCAGCGCGTCCGCGCCCTTCTCCGCGACACCGGTGGGCTCGACGTCCATGACCAGCTCCACACGGGTCCGTGTCGCGTCGAGCTGACGGAAGCGCACGGATCCCTGCTGCTGGGTGTCACCGCCGATGGTCCGCCAGGTGATCCGGTCGTCCGGCATCTGGTCGACGATCTCGGTGTCGAACTCGCGCCGTACGCCGCCGATGCTCGTGGTCCAGTGGTTGTGCACGTCGTCGATCTGCCGGACCTCGTCGACGCCTTCCATAAACTTCGGGAACTCCTCGAACTGTGTCCAGTGGTCGTATGCCGTGCTGAGCGGGACCTGTACGTCCACTGTTTCCTTGATCGTGCTCACGCTGTCCTCCTCTGTGTGTCTCCTGGTGAATCCACGGAGGTCATCAGTGAATCCACGGACGCTGTCGGTGACTTCGGCTCGACCGGTCTTCGCCGAGCGCTGAACAATTCAACGACGCCAAGGCATGGGTCGTATGTCATATGCGGTGCCCTATGCGGGCGCGGAAACGGATAGGGGTGGCCTGCGGCGTATCCCCGACGGACGGCACGCAGAGGCCGTCGCGGCGGCCCGGACACCCCGTCGCGAGGCGGCGGCCGGGCCGTGACACCGACCGTCGTCACCAGCGGTACCAGCGACTCCTGCGGCCACCCGTGCCCGCGGGGCGGACGATGAAACCGAGTATCCACGCCAGCAGCACGAGGGCGGCGAGCAGCCAGAGGAATTTCACGGCGAATCCCGCACCGAACAACACGACGGCGATAAGAAGAACAAGCAACAAAGGCACCATGGTCCGTCACCTCCAGTGCTGCGAGTTCCCTCGATCCCCGGCGTGACACAGGCCTGCCCGGGCCATTTTCGACGTGCTCGCCATGACGTACGCCATGACGTACGCGTTGATGTGTCCGCCATGACGCATGCGTTTACGGCGAGCAAGTCCGGTTAGGCGTGTGAACACACCTGTTGTCGATATTCGGGAGTGAGCACTGTGGCTGGTGACGAGAAGGCCAAGGGAAAGGTCGAGCAGGCCAAGGGCAAGCTGAAGGAAGCGGCGGGCCGAGCCGTGGGCAATGAGCGTCTGACGGCGGAGGGCCGCGCCGAGCAGGGCAAGGGTGACCTGCGGCAGGCGAAGGAGAAGGCGAAGGACGCCTTCCGCCGGTGAGGCCCCGACGCCGCCGGTGAGGCATCCGATGCCGACGGTGGGGCTCCGGCTCCGCCGCTGCGGACCGCAGGCGCGCGGCCCCGGTGGGGCACCGCGCGCACGCCTCCCGAGGCCCGGCCCGGAGGGCTCAGACGGCCAGCGACACGTCGCCCGGGCTGTCGTCCGCCGGGCCGGGGGCGGACCCGGCGGGCGGAAGTGAGTCGGGAGCGGTGGAGGGCCGGGGGAGCGGAAACTCGTCCGCCCGGGAGCCCGGCCGCGTACCGTGCACCCTCGGCGCCCCGGCCCGGGGCGGTGCCGGACGGGCCTGCTCCGCCCCGGCCCGAGGCGGTGCGGCACCCGGCCGCCCCGACCCCCCTCCGGCCGCCGCGAGCAGCGCGTCAGCGATGTCGAGCGCGTCCTCGACCCGGGTCGCCCCGGTCAGCACGCACAGCGTGTAGCTCACGTCCTCCAGGGCGCGCCGGGCCGCCTCGGTCGGCGGCGCCGCGATGCGCAGGTCGGCATAACGGGCGAGCATGACTCTCAGTGTCTTGGGATCCGGCATCAACACGGTGTCCACCCCTTCTTCCCCTATGTCCTGCGCCTGCCGTGTCGGCATCGCTTTACGTCTTTTGATCCATTTCACACGTTATGTGTCACTGGTCGGGGGAAGGCGTGCCAGAGGAGGACGACGACCCGGTCGTCCCCAGTACCCGTAGTTCCGGTATCGATGCCACGGCCCGCGCCGGAGGCGTCGGTGCCCGACCCCTGTGAGGAGCGAACCATGGCTCGTACGACCACTCCGCGCTACACCGTTCCCGGCATCAGCGTCGAGGACGGAGGCAAGCTCATCGCGGCGCTCAGCATGCGTCTGCACGCGCTGAACGATCTGCACCTCACGCTCAAGCACGTGCACTGGAACGTCGTCGGCCCGCACTTCATCGCGGTGCACGAGATGCTGGACCCGCAGGTCGACCGCGTCCGTGCCATGGCCGACGACGTGGCCGAGCGCATCTCCGCCCTCGGCGGCGTGCCGCACGGCACGCCCGGCGCCCTGGTGGCGGAGCGCACCTGGGACGACTACAGCATCGGCCGGGCAGACGCCATCGCCCATCTGGGCGCGCTCGACCTCGTGTACACCGGCGTGATCGAGGCCTATCGCGCCGCCATCGACGAGGTCGGCAAGCTCGATCCGGCCACCGAGGACATCCTGATCGAGCAGGTGCGGGACCTGGACCAGTTCCAGTGGTTCGTCCGGGCCCACCTGGAGAGCGCCCAGGGCACCCTCGCCACCGGCGGGAAGGCCACCGAACGCGAGGCCGCGGAAGCGGCCGGGAACAGCTGACCCCATCAGCACCACCACGAGAGGAACCGCCATGCGTGTCGCCTTTCTCACCGCGCCCGAAGGCGTGGAGCAGATCGAACTGACCGAGCCGTGGGGGGCCGTCGAGGCCGTCGGGGCCGAACCCGTCCTGCTGTCGACCGAGCCGGGCCGCGTCCAGGGGTTCGACCACCTGGACAGGGCCGACTCCTTCCCGGTCGACCAGGTCGTGGCCGAGGCCTCCGCCGCCGACTTCGAGGCCCTGGTCCTGCCCGGCGGCGTAGCCAACCCCGACGCCCTGCGCCTGGACGACAAGGCGGTGGCGTTCGTCAAGGACTTCTTCACCGCGGGGAAGCCGGTCGCGGCGATCTGCCACGCCCCGTGGACGCTCGTCGAGGCCGACGTGGTGCGCGGCCGCACCCTCACCTCCTGGCCCAGCCTGCGCACCGACATCCGCAACGCGGGCGGCGAGTGGGTCGACCAGGAGGTGCAGGTGTGCACCGCGGGCGGCAACGTCCTCGTCACCAGCCGCAAGCCCGACGACCTCCCGGCCTTCTGCCGCGCCCTGACCGACGCCCTGGGCAAGACCGACGGCGCGCCGCGCTGAGCACCGTCGGCGGAGCCTCAGCCGTTGGTCAGGGTGCGGTCGAGGAGGGGGAGCAGACGGTCCCAGTGACGGCGTAGTGCCCCGGGGTCGAAGGCGTCGGTGTCGGACATGGTGAAGCCGTGGACGGTGCCGGGGTAGATCTCGGAGGTGTGGTCGACCCCCGCGGCGTCCAGGGCCTGGTTGAGTTCGCCGAGGGCCTCGGGCGTCATGTCGCCTTCGGCGTGGCCGAGGTGGACCCGGGCGGTCAGCGCGGCGAATCCTTCGGTCCCGTCGGCGCCCGCGGGGCAGTGGAATCCGGCGACGGCGGCCACCTGGCCCGGATGGGCGACGGCGGTGCGCAGCGCCAGCAGACCGCCGATGCAGTAGCCGGTCACCGCGACCGGCCCGGCACCGACCTCCGGCCGGGTGGTGAGGAACTTGAGGTACGCCTCAGCGTCACGCACGGCACGTTCGGCGGTGTGCGCCTCGATCAGGGGCATCAGCTGGGCGAAGACCGCGGGCCGGGCGGCTTCTCCGATGTGCTCGGGCAGTTCGATCACCGGTGCCGGGCCGTGCCGGTAGAGGAAGTTGGGGACGAGTACGTAGTACCCGTGACCGGCCAGTTCGCAGGCCATCTCCCGCAGGACGGGCCGGATGCCGAAGCCGTCCGGGTACATCAGGACCCCTGGGTGCCGCCCACCGCCGTCGGGGAAGGCGGCGAAGGCGTCGGCCAGGCCGTCGGCGGTGGGTATGTGCAGCGTCTTGGTGGGCATGGGTTCTCCTGTCGTGGTTGACGTGTCGAGCTGAGATCAACACGACAGGAGGGGGAGCCCGGGCGGTGGCGCCGGACCCTCGTTCCCACAGCGGGCCAGCATCGGCCCGTACGGCGCTCAGAGGAGCGCCGGGTCACCGATCTGTGTGTGGCGCGGAGCCGTCCCGGTAGTCATCGCGGCCTAACATAGCCCACTGAACAGGGCCGATGCCAGGGGTGGTGCGGGCAGAAGCCGCAGCCGACGCCGCCGACTTCTCCGCCCGTCCTCGTGCAGCCGCGGCCACGACGGGACCCGGCCCCAGGACGGCGGCTGTTGCCCTGGGTGTCGCGAGAGCAGGGGCGCGGGCGCGGCGGTGGGAAGCCGATGCCGGGCCTATGCGATGCCGCCGTTGCTCATCAGCAGTTGACCGTTGATCCACTGACCCTCCCTGGAGCACAGGAAGTCCACGAGGTGCGCGGTGTCCTGCGGAGTGCCCAACCGGCCGAGCGGGGTGCTGCGGACGCACTCTTCCCGGACCTCCTCGGGCATCCACCCGGTGTCGACCGGCCCGGGGTTGATCGCGTTGGCGGTCACGCCGAGGTGGGCGAGCTCGTGGGCGGCGGCCAGGGTGATCCGGTCCATGGCTCCCTTGCTGGCCCCGTAGGGCAGGTTGCCGACGGTGTGATCACTGGTGAGGCTGACGATCCGGCCGGTTCCCCGCTCCGCGGCGAAGCGGCGTCCGAACTCGCGGATGAGCAGCCAGGTGGCACGCGCGTTGACGGCGAAGTGCCGGTCGAAACTCTCGACGGTGGTGTCCAGCAGCCCGGAGTCGACGGACTCGCAGTGGCTCATGACCAGCGCGGTGACGCTGCCCAACTGCCGCTCGACCGCGTCGAAGACGCGCGCCGGGGCGTCCGGGTCGGCGAGATCGGCCTCGACCGCGGTGGTGGACGCGCCGTGTTCGGCCAGCGACCGGCTGATCGCTTCGGTCGCGCCGGACTCCCTGCCCCAGCTCATGCGGTCGTCGTAAGGGGTCCAGTAGGTGAAGGCGATGTCCCAGCCCGATGCGGCAAGCCGACGGGCGATGCCCGCGCCGATCCCGACGGTGCGGCCCACCCCGGTGATCAGGGCGAGCGGTCGGTCCGTCGAAGAGCCTCCACCGTGGGCCGACAGGTCCTGATCGATATGCGTCGTCACGGTCCGGAATGGTTCACGAACGGAAACCCGGCGTCAATCGGTTTCCTGCGGTGCCGTGGTGGAGGACTATGCGTACGCGGCGGGAGCGCCCGGTGCCCCGCACGGGAGGGCGAGGCGCGGCGCGACGGCCTGGGCCTCGTCGTGATCACGGTCCGGGCGGTCGCCGGACCGGTGCACGAACTGGCAGCCTGGGAGCCGGGCTTGAAGCTGCCGCAGCGGCAGCCCCTACCGTCCTGAGCAGGGCCGGAGGTTCCGGCCCGGTGAAGCACGAGTGAGGGAGGCGGCGATGGCCTGGCCGATCGCGGAGGTCGCCCGGATGTCGGGTGTGACGGCCCGGACCCTGCGGCACTACGACGAGATCGGACTGCTGCCACCGGCCTGGATCGGGTCCAACGGCCACCGCTACTACGAGGAGCGCCAACTGCTGCGGCTGCAGCAGGTCCTCGTGCTGCGGGCGCTGGGCCTCGGCCTGCCCGAGATCGGCCGGATCCTGGCCGCGCAGGTCGACGAGGTGGAGGCCCTGCGGGGCCATCACCGTCGGCTGCTCGCCGAACGCGACCGTCTGAACGCCCTGGCCGGCACCGTCGCCCACACGATCACCGAACTGGAGCAGTCCAGGAAGGACGGCACAGACATGATCAGCACCATCCGTCCGGAGAACCTGTTCGAGGGCATCCGGTCCACCCAGTGCATGAAGGCCCTGCACGGTTCCCCGGAGCTGGCCGGGGCCGTCGAACGGCACAGCTCGGCGTTGAGCGAGGCCGAGCTGGAGGCCGACGAGCGCGAGCGCACGGCGCAGATGATCCGCCTTGCCGGGCTGCTGGCCGCGGGCCTGCCCGCCGACGCCGAAGCGGTGCAGGCCGAGATCGACACCCAGTACCGGACGCTGGCCCGGATCCGGGCGGCCACCGCCGAGGAGTACCGGGCGATCGGACGTACCTGCGTGGAGAACGAGCACTGGTACGCCTGGTACGAGGCGATCGCACCAGGCCTGGCCGCATACCAGCGGGACGCCATCGAGGCGTACGCCGCGACCCGGCTGCGCTGAGCCGGGAAGGGCCGCCGCGACGGGGGTGCGGCGGCCCTGCCGGGGAACCCCGGGCGGTGCGGGAGACACCCGTGGGACGATCTGGATTCGGGCCACGAGGAGAGGGGTGTCATGGCGGGCGAGGGGCAGCTGCATGTCAGTGCGGAACTGGCGGGGGTGCTGGAGCGGATCGACGCGCTCGGCGGGATGCTCGACGAACGGGCCGATGCCGCCGACGAGTTGGGGAGGCTGCCGGAGGACACGGCGCGGGCGCTGCTCGCCACCGGGATCGTACGGGCCGAGCTCCCGCTGAGCCTGGGCGGATACGAGTTCGCACCGCGGCAGCTGATCGAGGTGGCGGAACGGGCGAGCTACCACGACGCCGCGGCCGGATGGACCATGTTCGCGCTGCAGATGATGACCGGGACCACCGCGGCGTACCTCGCCCGGGACGCGGCGGCCGAGCTGTTCCCCGACGTGCCGAACGGGAAGTACGCGCTGCTCTCCGGGCACGGCACCCGACCCGGCCGGGCCGTCCCCGTGGCGGGCGGCTACCGGGTCAGTGGCCAGTGGCAGTTCGCCTCCGGGATGGCACACGCCACGCACATCCACAGCGCCATCCTGGTCGAGGGCACCGGTGAGCTGCGGGTCCTCGCGATGCCGAAGTCGCAGGTGACCCTGGACGGCAACTGGGACGTGCTCGGGCTGCGCGCGACCCACAGCGTCGACTACCACTGCGACGACGTGTTCGTACCGCACGAGTACACCTACGTCGCCACCACGGACACCCCGGTCAACGGCGGCGCCCTCTACCGCCTCGGCCTGGTCAACATGTCGGCGATCGGGCACACGGGCTGGGCCCTCGGCGTCGGCCGGCGGCTCCTGGACGAGCTGAAGCGGGTCGCCGCGGCGCGGACCGGTTCGCGGGGCGCCGCGGTCGACACCTCCCAGTTCCACGCCGAGTACGCGACGGCGGAGGCAGGGCTCAGGGCGGCCCGGGCCTGGGCGTACGACGTCTGGCGGGACGTCGAAGTGACCCTGGACCGGGGTGAGGTGGCGAGCACGGAGCAGGACACCCTGATCCGTCTGGTCCTGAACCACACGACCTCGACCGCGTATGAGGTGGGCCGCACCGTGCACCGCTGGGCCGGTTCCGCGGCGATCCGCCGCGGCCCCCTCGACCGCTTCCTGCGCGACCTCGGGACGGGCACGCAGCACATCACGTCGAGCCCGGTCGTGCTCCAGAACTGCGGCAAGTGGCTGAGCGGCGCCCGGCCGGACGCCCGGTGGAGCTTCCTCGACCTGACCTGACTTGACCGTCCGGGTCCGGCGAGCGGACCCCGTCACCTGGGCCGGGTCCCGGCAGAGGCCTGGCGGCCCGCCCCCCGCCGGGGAGGGCGGGCCGCCGTCGGATTCAGCAGGCGCAGTCCCAGCGCAGCGACCGCCAGGTGTTGGGTCCGACGATGCCGTCGGGAGTGCTGTCGCCCATCCACCGCTTCTGGTACCACTTGACGGCCTTCAGGGTGTCGTTGCCGAAGTCGCCGTCGATCGCGAGGCGGCCCGAGTAGTGCGACGCCTTGATGAGGGCCTGGATCTCCTTCACCTTGTTGCCCCGGTCGCCGAAGTCGGTGTACGCGGTGCCCTTGTAGTAGCCGCAGTAGTAGCCGACTCCCGTGGTCATGGGGCAGTTGGGGGCGGCGCTGACGCCTGCCGACGAGGCGACGGGCGCCGTGGCCGGTGCGGCGCTCGCCGCCGGTGCGACGGCGACCAGGGTCCCGCCGAGGAACGCGGCGGAGAGGAGGCCGGTCGTGATGCGCTGACGCATGGTCATCGTGGTCATGGACGCACGGTCCTTTCTGGAGGAACGGGCCGGGTCCCCCCTTGGGTCCCCCGACGGCCCGCGGTGCGATGCGCCCCTGGTGGCGTGGAGTGGACCTCGCCGCCCGGTGCACACCACTGACCCTGCCGGGGCAGGAGACGCAACGGCCAGTCGAGCAGGCCGAGTTGGGACGTCCCGGGACATCGCATGCGCTGACCTGCGGGGACGCGCCGCCCGGTGACGCAGCCGTGGGCCGGTGCGGGCGCGCGACCCCCTTCGCCGTGCCGGGGCGACGCCGCACCAACACCGTGTGGAACCAGGCGCGTTGACCGCGTGCGCAAGCACTGTTGACCGGCCGTTGACCAGTGGTCCCTAACGTCGCCTCGCCATCAGTCGAGCCGAAGCGAAACGAGGGATCTCGTGCGTCGCATCACTGCCGCCTCTGTCGTCCTGCTCACGTTGACAGCGGGTACCGCGCTCGCTTCTCCGGCCTCGGCCGGGGCCGCGGGGAGCGACCGTCCGGCGGAAAGAGCCAGTACCCGTCCGAGCGTCGCCGGGGTCGACAACCCCGGCCCCGCCTTCTGGGCCCGGCAGAAGGTGGTCGGCGACGTGGCCGACGCGATCGTCGCCGCCTCGCGGACCCTGCCGAAGCAGGGCGGCTACGGCGGTCTGGTCACCGCCCCGGAGAAGTCCCGCATCACGGTGTACTGGAAGGGCCGGGTCCCGGCGGCGGTGCGCCAGGCCGCGGACAGCGACCGGCGGGTGAAGGTGAGCGTGGAGCGAGCGCCCTATACCCAGCGCCAGCTTCGCACCGCCCGGGACCGCGTCTTCGCCCAGCGCGAGGACCTCCCCGAAAGGCTCACCTCCGTCGGCCCCAGCGCGGACGGCAAGGGGCTGCTCATCGGTGTCGCCGAGGCGGACCGCAAGACCGCCCTGTCCGGCCGGAAGACCGCCTCGCTCACCCGCAGCGTCGCGGACATCACCGGTGGCATCGCCGTCACCCGCGTACGGACCGAGCATCCGCAGGCCGCGACCGGGAAGTCCCCGAAGGGGGCGGTGCGTGCCGCGGGGAGGGTCGGGGAGCAGGCGTTCGGCGGTGCCCGGTGGGTCTACCCCGGGCCGGGCGGCACCTACAACTGTTCCACCGGGTTCGCCGTCCGGTACCCGGCGAACGCGGCCCGGCTGATGACGAGCGCCGCGCACTGCGGCGGTCAGAACGTCAAGGCGTACAGCCCGGAGTTCCCCGACAGCCGGCCGTTCGGCTGGATAGGGCAGCGAGACACGGAACGGGACGTCAACCTCCTCTACCCGGAACAGTCGTCCAACCCGGGCTTCTTCCAGTCCCGCATGTGGTGGGGCCCCTGGGCGTACGGCGGCGGCAATCAGCAGACGTGGCCGGTCAAGGGGCTGCACCAGAACCACGTGGGCCAGAAGGTGTGTTCCTCCGGGGCGGCCTCGGGGAACATCTGCGACATCACGATCGACGCCACCGAGCAGACCGTCGACACCAACTCCGGAACGGTCTACCGCACCATCAAGGTCAGCAAGCCCGCCGGTCAGCCGATCTGGGGCCCGGGCGACAGCGGAGGCCCCATCTCCCAGCCCAACGGCTCCGACGTCTACGCCAACGGCGTCGTCTCGTCCTCCGACAAGGCCGGATTCCCCGCCAGCTGCCAGGGCGACACGAACCGCAACTGCGCCTCCGTCGGCTGGTACGCCCCCCTCGACATCTACCTCGAGAAGCACGGCCTGGAACTGGTGACCGAGTAGGCCCCACCACCACGGCGAGGCCGTAGGCGAAGGCGCACGGTGAAGTGAGCGGTCAGGTCAGGATGATCGGATTGGTGAGTGCGGCGACGTGCCCGTCGGGATGGCGGACCTCGACGCGGACGAACGCCGAGTCCTCAGCCGTGGTGGCCCACTGCACCGTGTCCGCCCCTTCGCCAGGGAGAGGCACCCGATGGACCTTCCCCCGATCGGTGTGGAAGCTGACGGTGCCCACCGGCACACCTCGTACTGCCACCTGCACCTCGACCTGCCCACCATGAGTCGCGAGCTCTTCTCCCACCCCGGCGACGCGGCCATGGGCATGGGCGCCGAGAGAGACGTCCACGTCCGCCGACTCGGCGATCCAGCTGCGTCCGGCCCGGATTCCGGCCAGGATCGCATCGGTGCTCAACTCCTCGGCGAAGACGACGGTGTGAGGGATGCCGATCTGCCCTTCCACATGGGTGTCGCTGTTGCCCATCGCCGGTCGCCACGAGCCCGTCCGGATGTCGGCTGCGAGGCTTCGCCCCCACTCCGCCAGCGCGGCCTCGTTGTCAGCGTTCCAGGGCCGGTCCGAGGTCCACAGGCCGTTCCACACCTCCACCACGTCGAAGCCCCGGAAGGGAAACATGAAGTCGCCCGATGGATAGGGCGCATGCGGGTGCGCGGCCACGCACAGGCCCCCTCCTCGATGGACCTGGTCCAGTCGCTGATCGACCAGCCCGTCCCCGGCCTGGTGGTTCCAGTCGACGACCTCGCCGGGGTCGATCCCGAGCGCCAGCCAGTGCCCGGTCGCCGTGGTCACTTCCTCACCGAGCACGATCAAGAAGTCGTCGGCAGCCAGATGCCCCCATGCGCCAGGTGGCGCAGCGGAGTTGTGCTCCGTGGTCGCGATGAAGTCGAGCCTGGCGCCGCGCGCCTGGAGGGCCACCTCTTCAGGGGTGAGCTCCCCGTCCGAGTGCACGGAGTGAACATGGCAGTCCCCGCGGTACCAAGCCGGTCCGCGTCCGACCGCCCGCGTCGGCGGAAAGCTCGAACTCGACACGTGCCTCCCCCAGAAGGATTCCTTCAGGGTCAACGCGCAAGGAGAGCGGCAGGTTCCCGCGCTCGCACGTGTTGATCTGTTGCGTGAGATGCGTGGGGGTCGTGAAGAGATTGCGTGCGATTCTTGGGATTCGTTCACCAGCGCGGAAAACTCGGAGCGCTCACTCGGCGCTTTCGAACAGGTCGGGCGCCGACCCATGCGATGGGAGACCGATCAACGATGTTCACTCTGGTACGGAGCAGAGTGCGGGTGGCCGCGCTCGCGCTCTCGGCAGTCGCGGCCCTCGCCTTCGGTGCGACCACCTCGACCGGCGCGGCGGCGGCCCCCGCCCCGGCTCCGGCGAAACAGGGGCCGACCTCGGTGGCGTACGTCGAGGTGAACGACAACAGCATGCTGAACGTCGGCAAGTACACCCTCGCCAAGGGCGGCGCCAACGTCTTCGACGTCGCCGTGATCTTCGCGGCGAACATCAACTACGACACGGGCAAGAAGGCGGCGTATCTGCACTTCAACGAGAACGTGCAGCGCGTCCTCGACAACGCCGCCACGCAGATACGGCCGTTGCAGCAGAAGGGCATCAAGGTCGTCCTCTCGGTGCTCGGCAACCACCAGGGCGCCGGCTTCGCCAACTTCCCCAACCAGCAGGCGGCTTCGGCGTTCGCCAAGCAGCTGTCGGACACCGTCACCAAGTACGGGCTCGACGGCATCGACTTCGACGACGAGTACGCCGAGTACGGCAACAACGGCACCGGCCAGCCCAACGCCAGTTCGTTCGTGCACCTGGTGACGGCGCTGCGCGCGAACATGCCGAACAAGGTCATAAGCCTCTACAACATCGGCCCGGCCGCCACGCGCCTGTCCTACGGCGGCGTCAACATCTCGTCCAAGTTCGACTACGCCTGGAACCCGTACTACGGCAGCTGGCAGGTCCCCGGCATCGCCCTGCCCAAGGCGAAGCTCTCGCCCGCGGCCGTGGAGATCGGCCGGACCTCGCCGAGCACGTCCGCCGCGCTCGCCCGCCGCACGGTCAGCGAGGGTTATGGCGTCTATCTGACGTACAACCTCAACGGCACCGACCGCAGCGCCGAGGTCTCCGCGTTCACCAGGGAGCTGTACGGCAGTGACGCCGTCTACACGCCGTAAGGCGACCACACGCCGCAAGGCGACCGCGCGCCCCGGCCTGTGGTGCCCCCTCGGGGCAGTCCGCATCCCGTAGGCCGCGACCGTGCACGCCGCGCCTTCGACAACGATGTCGGAGGCGCGGCGCGCCCGGGGCCGGACGCTCCACCGCGGTCCGGCCCCGGGTGTCTCAGCGTGACGTACCGCAGAACTCCGCGTCGACGATCTTCGGCATGTGTGACGTGTCCCAGTCCCCGTTGTAGTTGTAGGCGAGCTGATGGCCGCCGTCCTCCGTGGACACGACCATGGAGAGCCAGCCGATCATGCCGCCGCCGTGGCCCCAGAGCGTGGTGCCGCAGCTCGTCCTGAGGCGGGAGATGCCGAGCCCGTACCTCGTGTACGACGATCCGGAGGTGGCGACGGTGGTCTTCATCTCCTTCAGCTGCTTCGGCGGCAGGAGCTTGCCGCGCAGCAGGGCGCGGTAGAACCGGTTCAGGTCGCCCGCGGTGGAGATGATGTCGCCGTCGGCCCAGCCCTGCGAGCCGTTCATCTCGGTGATGTCGTCGATCCGGTCGGGCGTCGCAGGGAACAGCTTGGAGTAGCCGCGGCTGCTGGGCCGGGGGAGGTGGATGCTGTTGCCGGGGTTGGAGGTGTCCTTCAGGCCCAGCGGCTCGATGATGCGGTCGCGGACCTCGTCCTCGTACGTCCTGCCGGTGGTCCTCTCGATGATCAGCCCGGCCAGGACGTAGTTGGTGTTGGAGTACGAGTGCTTGGCGCCGGGTTTGAACAGGGGCTTGTGGGAGAGCGCGATGCGCACGTGCTTCTCGGGCGGCAGCGTGTCGTAGCGATGGGTGAGGTAGCCGTCGCCCTCCATGTACGTCCTGCTGTACTCGGGATCGGCCAGATAGTCGAACAGGCCGCTGGTGTGGTTGAGCAGCTGCCGGACGCGGATCTTGCGGCCGTCGTTGCCGTTGCCGCGCACGACGCCCGGCAGGCGGCGCTCGACGGTGTCGTCGAGGCTGAGCTTCCCCTCGGACTCAAGCTGGAGCAGGACGGTCGACACGAACGCCTTGGTGATGCTGCCGGCGCGGAACTTGTCGTTCTTGCCGCGCGGCTTGCCCGACGTCAGATCGCCGACGCCCGACGCCGCCTTCCAGATGCCGCGGCCGTCGTGTGCCTGGGCCGTGACGCCGGGGATGCCCGCGCGCACGGCCGCGTCCAGCGCGCGCTGCGTGGCCTTGTGCCCGGCCGCCGGGCCCGGCCCGTCCGGTCTCGCCTCGGCGGGTGCCACGAAGGCGGTGGCCGCCAGCGCGGCCGCCACGACTCCCACCACGCCGGCCTTCGTGCTCTTCCGTAACGCCATCACGCACTCCTCGCGGTCGTCTGCGCACGTCCGTACTCCGCGACCCGGCAGGCGCCCCGGGGGCGTCGCTCCCCGAGGTGCGCGAGGGCCGCTTGTGTACCGAGACCGTGGACAGGGCCTGAGGGGTTGAGAGGAATCCGGTGAACAGTCCGGTGTACGTGCCTGCGGGCTACCGGCCGACGCGCGGGCGGACATGCAGGCCGAGCCCGCTCGTCCCCGGCGCCTCCACACCGTCCAGGAGCCGCATGTCGTGGTCGTAGTCACCGCCGACAAGGGTGCGGAAGGGGACCGGCTCGTCCGTGAACAGCCCGTCGAGGCGCCGCCCGTACGCCTCCCGCGCCGCGGCGAACTGCTCCTCGGTCATGGCGTTCGAGCCGTACACCGCGAACGGGGCGAGCGGCTGGACCCCGGTGAACCAGAACAGGCCGTGCTGGAGCGGGTGCAGGACGTCGTCGAGGCGGCCGTGGATGCCCCGGTCGGAGAACGAGGTCTCCCTGGCCCCGGCCGTCACCGACAGCAGGGCGCGCCGACCCGCGAGCGGTCCCTCGCTGTAGGGCGGCGCCACCTTGGGACCGTACGCGAACCCGGCGGTGAACACCCGGTCGATCCAGCCCTTCAGGATCGCGGGCGCCGAGAACCACCACACCGGGAACTGCAGGATCACCGCGTCCGACCACAGCAGCTTCTCCTGCTCCGCCGCGACGTCCGCGGACAGCCGGCCCGCGAGCGTGGCCCGCTCGGAGGCGTCCATGACGTGGAGGCGCTCGTCCGGGCCGTGCTCCGGGAAGTCGTCGGCGTCGACGGTCGCCTTCCACTTCATCGCGTACAGGTCGGAGTCCCGCACCTCGTGGCCTGCGGCACGCAGGTGCTCGACCGCGAAGGACGAGAGCGAGGCGTTGAGGGACCGGGCGTCCGGGTGGGCGCTGACGACGAGGATCTTCTTGGACCGCTGCGGGGTGATCGTGTTCATGCCTCTACGGTCGTACGCACCGCCGCGGGCAGCCAGCACCCTGTTCAACCAGTGGATCGCCGATCCTGGTACTGGCAGGGCCACGCATACTGGAGCGCATGAGCGGCGTGAACCACATCGAGCGCGTGAACGGCACCGGCACCGGGGGCGGCCCGGCGGAGCGCATCGGCGACCCCGGGCGGGCCCTCGGCGGCTTCCTGCGCGCCCGGCGGGGGCGCGTCGCGCCGGAGCACGTCGGGCTCACCGGCGGGCGGCGCCGCCGTGTGCAGGGCCTGCGCCGCGAGGAACTGGCCCAGCTCGCGGGCATCAGTGTGGACTACTACGTCCGCCTCGAACAGGGCCGGGCCACCCAGCCGTCCCCCGAGGTCCTCGACGCGCTCGCCCGCGCCCTCGGGCTCGACGCGGCCGAGCGCACCCACCTCGTCACCCTGGCCGACGCCCGGCGCGGCCCCGTGCCCGACGTCCGGGCCAGCCCGCTGCTGCGCGGCATGCTCGACTCCCTGGCGCACTTCCCGGCCTTCGCGACGAACCCCCGCCTGGACGTGGTCGCGTGGAACGCGCTCGGCGCCGAACTCCTCGGCGGCCTCGCCGAGCCCGGCCGCCGCGACCCCAACAACGCCCGGTTCCTCTTCTTCGACCCCGCGTCCCGGGACGTCTTCCCCGACTGGGAGCCACGGGCCGCGGAGGCCGTGGGCCAGCTGCGCGTCGCCGCCGGACGCTACCCCGACGACGCGGAACTCGCCGCCCTCATCACCGAACTGACCGACCGGAGCGCCGACTTCGCGCGCATCTGGGACAGCGGCGAGGTCGTCATGTGCGAGGCGGGCCGCAAGCGGCTGCGGCACCCGGTGGCCGGGCTGCTCACACTGGACTTCGAGCCGCTGCACGTCCAGGCCGCTCCCGAGGTCACGGGCATGGTGGTGCACGTGTTCAGCGCGGGCGACGACCGCGAGGCCGCGGCCGCTCTGGCCCGCCTCGGCGCCTATGTGTCGAGCCGGGCCAGATAGGCCTCCGCGCCGGCCGGGTCCATCAGCCAGTCGCGGTAAGTGAGCGGATCGGCATAGCCGTTGGCGAAGCGGTGGGCCGTCTCCGCGTGGTCGAAGGCGGCCCCGACGGCCCGTCGCACGTGCTCGGGCTGCGGATCGCGCAGCATCATGTCGGTGAAGGCGTGCGTGTGCCGGGCGGTCTCCCAGTACGCGGCGAACGTCTCCCGCATCCACTCCTCGTCGAACGGCCGCCCGCCCCGCTCCACGATGGCCGCGAGGTAACGGGACGCCGCCCGCGCCGCGTTGTTGGACCCCTGCCCGGTGATGGGGTCGTGCACGGCGATGACGTCCGCCATGCCGAGGACGCACAGGTCACCGTCGAGGCGCGCCACCGGATGGCGGACCACCGGGGTCACCGCGCCGTACAGGGCGGCACCCGGGTCGGTGACCTCCGCCGTGCGGAAGCGCTCGTACTCCCAGGGCGCGTACGTCCGCAGCAGGCCGAGCGCCCGCCGCAGCCCGTCGGCGGGCTCGGGCCGGTCGCTCCAGCAGTCGTAGGCCCCGCCCCACCGGCCCTCGAACAGCAGGATGTCGCAGGGCCCGCCGACCGTGAGCGCCCGCAGCATGATGACGTCACCGGTCGGGGGCACACCCGTGTTGCGTACGTGGGCGGCCGCCGGGTCGGCGTCCTCGTGGGTGCCGCCGTGCACGTAGAAGCAGGCGAGGGAGCGCTGCGGGCGGTCGAAGACGGACCGGGCGTCGTCACGGCCGAAGAGCGCCGACAGCTCGCCGCGGCCGGTGGCGAGCACGGTCAGCTCGTGCGCCGCGGCGAGCGCGGCCACCTCCGCGGGGCCGACCGCGCGGTACTCCACGCGCCCGCCGCGCTCTTCGAACAGCTCCAGCCAGGCCGCGAGCTTCACCCGCTGGTCCACCGAGCGCACCTCGTCGTCGAAGGCCGCGGTGAACCGCCGCACGGGAGCGTCCGGCTCGCCGTGCGGATCCCAGTTGCTCAGCTCGAAGCCCGGCATCACCGGCGCGGTGTCGTCCCAGAACGCGAGGCCCGCCGCTCGCTCGATCGCCAGCGTGGGCCCGAACATGAGCTGGGTCGAGGTGACCCGCCCGCCGCGCACCTCGTCGGGCCGCCGCTCGGCGACGAGCGTGACGTCGTACCCGGCCCCGAGGAGCCCGAGGCCGAGCTGGAGCCCGGCCTGCCCCGCTCCCGCGATCGCGATCCTGCGCACCTGTTCCTCCTGCCCTCGGGCCTGATCGGCCCGACACGGCTTAGTCGTACCCGTGGGAGCATCCGCGAAAGCCAGTGGTGACGCGGTGCACAGTGGGGGAGTGTCCGCGCCGACTGGGAGTGCGGAGGGCACCACCAGGGTCTCACCTGCGCGGGCAGAGGCGGTCTTCCAGGGCGCGGGGGAGCGGGTAGACGCGCTCCGCGGGGAACAGTCGCGGCGCCTTGGCGGCGTGGCCGCTCTGGATGAGGGCGGCGGCCTTGCGGACCTGCGGGGTGAGGTCGGTGAGGCTGACGATCCAGTCGTCGGTGAACGTACGGATCAGCTGGCGGCCGATGCCGACCTGGATGCTGTAGTGGTTCAGCGCCGCCCCGCGCGGCGAGCGCTCCGGGTCCCACTGCACGTGCACGGCCGCCTGCGCCACGGCCGCCGGATCCGAGGTCGTCAGGACGGCCTGGGACAGCGCCTCCTCCCAGCCCGCACGGCTCACGCGTACCGCGAGGACGCGCTCCTGACCGGACTTGCGGGCCCAGTTGCTGCGGTGCATCAGCCACAGGAACGAGGGCTTGATCCACGTCATCCGGTGGAACGAGAACGGCGCGACGAAGCGGCCCGCCCGCAGCGCCGCGTCGGCGATGGCGGGTGAGTACGCCTGATAGAGCACGATCGTGCGCGCGTCGTAGTCGGCACGAATCTGGTAAAGGGACGACATGTGCCGCACCCTGTCATCCGCTCCGGCGGCGCGGCGAGTCAATTTCCCCCGCGCGGGGGCCGGGTGAGCAGCCGCCCCGGCTACGGGACGGCGCTGGTGACCCCCTCCGCGAGGCGGGCCCCCGCCGACGCGGGCCGCGGCGGGGTGAACAGGGAGACCCGGTGCTCGACCGGGACCGGGGTGCGGGGGACGGAGCGGCGGGTGGGGTCCGGGGTCCCCACGTAGAGCCAGCCGATGATGCGTTCGTGCGGGGCCAGGTCGAGGAGCAGGCGGGGGCCTGTGGAGTCGACCGAGGGGCCGGTGCGCCACATGCTGCCGAAGCCGCGGTCGTGGAGCAGCAGCATCAGCGAGTTGACCATGGCGCTGCTCGCGGCCAGCTGCTCCCAGTCCGGTACGCGGTGGTTGCGCTGCGGGACGAGCACCAGGGTGGCCAGGAGCGGGGCGCGCAGCGGCTTGCGCGCCTCGCGCTGGACGGCCTCCGCGTCGGCGGCGCCGGACGCGAAGGCCGCGCCGAGCGCCGCCCGGCTCTCGCCGCGCACGAGGATCCACCGCCAGGGGCGGAGGTGGCCGTGATCCGGCGCGGTCGCGGCCCAGCCGAGCAGATCGACGAACTCCTCGTCGCTCGGGGCGGGGTCGATCAGCCGGTGCTGGCTGCGGCGCGTGCGTATCGCGGCTTCCAACTCCATCAGCGGTCGCTCCTCATGGTGGTCGGGCGTCCTTTCGTCGGGGGCGGGTCTCGGTCCGTACCGGCGGGGACCGGGCTTCGGTCCGTACCGGCGGGCGGTGGCTCAGGCGCAGCGCGGCGGCAGCCAGAACGACCGCACCGTCCGCACCGCCGCGAGGCGGTCCCTGGCCATGCTGATCGCTGCGGCTGCGGTGCTGATCCGCAGGTGCCGGGACCGGTTGAAGATCTCGCCGAGGCGTTCCGGGATGAGCTCGGCGCGCTGCCTGACCCGGTCCATGTCGTGGCCCGCGGGGTGCAGTTCGTCGACCACCTGGATCAGGCCGAGCGCGTTGATGACGAAGTCCGGCGCGTAGAGGATGCCGCGTGCCGCGAGCCGGTCCGCGACCATCGGCGCGGTGAGCTGGTTGTTGGCCCCGCCCGCGACGACCCGGCAGCGGAGCCGGTCCACGAGGTCGGCGTCGATGACGTTGCCGATGGCGTTCGGGCTGAGGACGTCCACGTCGAGCAGGTAGAGCTTCTCCCGGCTCACGACCTCCGCCCCGCACGCCCTGGCCACCTGCTCGGCCTTCTCCTGGTCGATGTCGGCAACCGTCAGGCGCGCGCCCCCTTCCGCGAGGAGCGTCGCGAGCCGGGCGCCCACCTTGCCGACGCCGTCGATGGCGACGTGCCGGCCCTCCAGGCCCTCGTCGCCGTCGAGGTGCCGCAGACACGCGCGGATGCCTAGGCTCACGCCGTACGCGGTCATCGCCCCCGACTCGCCGGAGCCGCCCTCCTCGGCGTCGAGGCCGCGGATCCACTGGGACTCCTTGCGCATGACGCGGAGGTCGGCGGTGGTGATGCCCATGTCGCAGGCGGCGATGAATCGGCCGGAAAGACTCTCGACGGCCTGCCCGAAGGCGCGGAGCAGCGGCTCGGACTTCTCCACGCCGGGGCCGCCGAAGATGACCGCTTTGCCGCCCCCGATGTCGAGTCCCGCGCACGCCGCTTTGTACGTCATGGCCCGGGAGAGGCGCAACGCGTCGCTGATCGCCTGGTCGTCGTCACGGTAGGGAAGAAAACGGACGCCGCCGAGCGCGGGGCCCAACAGCGTCGAATGAATGGCGATGACGCACCGGAGCCCGCCGGGGCCGGTGCTGAAAAGCACTTGCTCGTGGCCGTCGATTTCGTCGAAAACACTCATGACCCACCCCAGAATTCCGTCCGGTGACGGCCGGACCGGCGGCCCCGCCGTCAGGCGTGAACCGCCGGCCCGTCCGGCAGTGAACTATTCGGTCGGCTGAATTCCTGACGAGAGCAGGGCCGCGTCCAGGACGTCCCACAACGCGCAGAGCGATTCCAGGAAGTCCTCCACGCCCTGGGTGATCTGGTCGCTGTTCGACGCGTCCATGACGGACGAGACGGCCTGGATCACATTCGCCTCGTGCTGCTGCTCGGCACCCGCGTCGCCCCAGTGCTCCGCCATGTAGTGCATTTCCGGCTCTTCGAGGTCGGTCTTGTAATGACCGGAGTCGATGAGGGCGCGCTTCTCACCGGGGATCAGGGACTGGTTGGAGATGATCTCAAGGGCGAGGGCCGTGCCCAGGTTGCGCACGGTGGTGTCGGCGTCGGAGGAGAAGCGGCGCTTGAACACCTCGATGGCGGCCGTGGCCTGAGCCGTCAGACCGGTCTCGCGGTCGTAGCCGGGCAGCCCGGCGAGCAGCCGGTCCGACGACGTCTTGAGCCACGCCTCGACCCGCTCGGTGTCGTACACGTCGTCGAAGACGGGCGAACCGGTGCGGTTCACGATGTGGCCCGCCATCGTCGCGAGTTCGGGGCCGTGGCCCGACTCGCTGTCGACGATCTCCTCGATGAGGACGGCCTGCTCGTCCCAGCCGATGCCCCGCAGGGCGGTGGGGAAGTCGCCGCCGGGGCGGGTGGAGGCGCAGAACGACTGCACCTGGTGGAAGAGGGCGCCCGAGACCTCGGCCGTCGGGGGCCGCGCGGCCCAGTGGTCGTAGAGGGGGTGGTCGAAGACGCGGTGCGTCTTGATCCGGTCGATCAGCGTGTCGGTCGTCGTCATCGATTCCTACTCCGGTGAGGTGGGTGGGGCCCGGGGGGAAGCGCGGAGGCGCCGGGGAGGGCGGGCCGACGCCGCTCAGGCGTACTGCAGCTGGGAGGGGTCGATCTTGGGCACGGAGAAGCCGATCTTCTCGATGTGCTGGGCGATCGCGGCCTTGTAGAGCTCGCGCAGCTCGCCGTTGTCGTGCTTGCGCAGACCCCACTTGACGGCGAGGCGGCCGCGCCGGGAGTCGGGCCGCCCGAACATGTCGAGCGCCATCGGGTAGAACTTGTCCAGCGCCTTCTGCGCCCGGTCACGGGCCTGCCCGCCCGCGTCGTACGCCTCCTGCATCAGGCGCTTGCCGTAGCCGAAGTGCCGGGCCTCCTCCTTGAGGATCGCGTCGGCCTCGACGCGCAGCGGCCCGTAGGTGCTCGTGGTCATCTCCTTGATCTGGAAGTGCCCTTCCAGCTCGCAGAGGAAGCTGAACGCGGCGCGCTCCTCCCAGACGGTGACCTGGGTGGTCATGCTCTCGGCCGGGAAATAGCGCCGGTCCGCCACGGCCTGGTTCACCATGTGCGAGGTGTCGATGCCGAGCGGCGTGAGCAGCTTGGCGAAGCGGCGGAAATGGTCCACCTCTTCCATGCCGAACTTGAGGCACACATAGCGCTCGTCGGCATTGGGCGCGAGCGGGTAGAACGAATCGACGTAGGTGTCGCCTGCACTCAGCTCGCCCTCACCATTGGCGAGCATCTGATGTGTCAGTACCTCGTGGTATTCCTCGGGGAGTTCACCGACACTCTCCAGGTTTACAGTCTCCGAAAAGACGTCTCCCATACGAATCTCCTCCGGGTAGCCGAGAAATGGAGACTATCCGGCCGACTCGCGAGGTCGACAGGCCACGTTGGGGCCATATCACTGGGGCACGATGGGGGTATTCCGGTGGCTCTTTGGTGGTACTCCGGGCGTTTTCCGGGGTCCGGCCGGGCGCCCGGCGGGCCGGGGGAGTGCCCGGCCTCAGGCGCCCTCGCGCCGCGGCGGCCGGATGTAGGTGAGGGTGTGGTGGGAGACGAGCTTGCCCGCCGTGTCGGTCGTCTCGGCCGTGCCGTAGACGATCAGACGGCCAGGCCTGACGATGGTGGACTCGCAGCTCAGATCGGTGCGGGCCGGGCCGAGGAAGCTCGTCGTCATCTGCTGGGTGACGGACGGGTCGTCCTCGCCGAACAGCGACATGATCGCGATCCAGCAGGTCACGTCGGCGAGCGTCATGGCGCATCCGCCCTGTAGGACGCCGCCGGGGCGGAAGAGCTCGGGGCGCTGGGGCAGCGAGACCCTGGCGTGCCCCTTGGCGACGGCTTCCACCCTGAATCCCCACCAGGGGCCGAAGGGGCTGTTATCGAGGACAGCTTGGGCCGCGTCGACATCCATCATCGAAGGAACATAGCATCGTTCGGTATGTCGCCGCGCAGATCCAACGCAGAGCGCACCGAGGCCACCCGGGCCCAACTCATCCGTACGGCACGTCAGTTGTTCGGTGACCGCGGGTACTCCGCCACGACCATCGCGGAGATCGCGCGGAGTGCCGGGCTCACGACCGGGGCGCTGTACCACCACTGGCCGGGCAAGGAGGCGCTGCTGGTGGACGTCGTGCACGACATCCATCGGGAGCTGGCCGCCCGGATCCGGTCCGGCGAGTCGGCCGGCGCGATGGAGGACCGAGTGCCGGAGGGCGGCGGGGCGGGTCGCGCCGTCGAGAGCCGGGAGGCGGACCGCGCTACCGAGGGCCGTGGGGCGGACCGTGCCGCCGAGGGGCGTGGGGCGGGGCGCGCCGTCGAGGGCGCGCCCGTCCCGCTCCTCCTGCGATCCGGCCTGGAGTTCCTCGGCTTCTGCGCCGACCCGGCCGTCGCCCGGGTGCTCCTGCTCGACGCGCCCGCGGTCCTCGGCTACGAGCGGTGGCGCCGGATCGACGAGCAGTGGTGGCTGTCGTCGACGGTCCGCCTGGTGGAGCGGGCCCGCCTCGCGCGCGGTTGCCCCGGCGCGGCGGAGGCGGGCGCCGACGGGTCCCGCCGGCTCGCGCTCGTGCTGCTCGGCGCTCTGACGTCACTCGGACACGAGGTGGCGATGAAGGGCGCCGCGACGGTCGTCGGCGCCGGACGCACCTATGAGGTGCTGCTCAAATCGCTTTTCTGCTGACCCGCGGCGGCGCGGTCGTGGGCCGTCACGTCCAGCGGGCCGAGCCGGGACACCAGGAGTGCGGCTTCCACGCGACTGGAGGCCGATATCTTTCCCATCGCGCGATGCACGTGTTTCTTCACCGTGTTCTCCGCGATATGCAGGGCGGAACCGATCTGTTTGTTCGTCATGCCGCCCGCGAGCAGATGCAGTACGTCGCTCTCCCGTGACGTGAGCGTCGACATCGCCCCCGAGGGCACCGGCGTCGAACAGCCGTCGCTGATATCGCGGATCCGTTCGCGCGGAAAGAGATAGGCGGCGCAGCCGCGGTCGACCAGGGCGATCACGCCGGCGAATTCCTCTTGCAGGATCTCCAGGGCCATGAATCCGGCGACCTTGGCCCGTAACGCGTCCTGGACGGTGACGGCGGAGTCATGACACCAGAGCACGATGATCGAGACGTGCGCGCCGATGAGTTGGGCGAGACGGCGCAGGCCGTCCCCCGAGAGTTTGCGGAGATTGAGGAGGACGATGTCGGGGTCCAGGCAGTCGACGGCGGTCACGACGCCGGCCATGTCCTGGGCCACGCCGACCACATCGAGTCCGGGAGCTTCCCTGCTCATCGCCACGAGACCGGATCGGGTCACGATGCGGTCATCGGCGATCAGCAGTCGTATCTGAGCCATGTGCGGCTTCCTTTTCCCCCGTATGGCCGTCCGGGGCCTCTGTGGAGGCCGGGCGTCGGAGCAGCCACAAGATCGAATAAGGTCAGATGGTGCCGATCTGTCAATGCGTCGCAATTGCCGTTGCTTTGGGTGGGAAAGGCGGCAATGCGAGCCATTTCCATGAACCGTCGGCATAGCGCAGTTCTTCACGGCATCGGGGCGATCAATGCTGAACCGGTGCGGAGCGAGTGCGAAGCGCCGCAGCGGAGGTTCGCGTGCGGGTTGTCCGACGCGCACCCCTCACTGGTCTGAGTTTTCGTGCCGGTATCCGGCCATGCGGGCCGCCCCCGGCTGCGCTAGGGCCGACGGGGAAAATCAGCCATGCGCGTGAGCGCCTCCGTCACACCCAAGATGCCACCCCTCGGCCGGACGTCAGGCTCACGGCGAGCGTACAACACGGTCACCTCCATGGGGAGATAAGAAGGAGATATTCCGGATTTGGCCATTGCGGGAGGTGCCCAGCTCGAATCGGTCAATCCCGCCCCGTGTGCGGTACAAGGAAGAGAGAGCGCGTTACGGACGATCTCGCTTCGGGACGGCGGCCGTTCACCCCTTCCGCCGGGAATCCGGAGAAGCGCCGTACGCCCGTCGCGTACGCACCTACCGTGTAGTCCTCTCGTCGGCGCGGGCGCGCGTCGGCGTGCTGGGGCGGTGCGGAAGGGGCTGGGCCGTGCGCGACCAAGGGATCTCTCCGAAGCCCGCGGGGCCGCGGCGCCGCGCGCTGGCCGTGGCCGTCGCGGTCGGCCTGCTGGCGGGCACCGCCGGGGGACTGGGCGCCCATCTGCTGTGGCCCGGCGACGACGACTCCGGCGGTGGCGGCCGGGCGCAGCCGTCGGCCGCCGCCCGGGCCCCCTCCCGGGCCGAGGCCGTACGCGCCGCGATGCTGGCCCAGCGGCGGGTCGGCGTCGACGTCCTGGCCCGCGAGGGCGGCGACCCCGACTTCTTCACCGGCCAGGCCCGCCTCGAGCTGCGCGACGGCGCCCCCGCCCGGGCCGCGACCCACGTCCTGTACGACATGGGCGAAGGCCACGCCTGGTACCCGCCGGAGATCGTGCTGATCGGCAACCGCGCCGTCATCACCCCCGACAAGGAGATGACCGGCCCCGAGTACGGCCCGCAGGGCGCGTACCGCACCGTGCCCGACGCCACCGCCGCGGCGCGGGACGACATCGCGTTGCGCAACGCCCTGGAGGCCCGGTGGCTGGCCGAGCCCGCGCATCTCGCGGCGCTCCTCGACGGCGCCACCGAACTGACCACGCGGCGCGCGCGGGGCCTGCGCACCTTCACCGGCAGCACGCCCTTGCGCACCCTCGCCGCGGACCCGGCCGTCGGCCGCCTCTACCGCCCGTACGCGGCCGGCCGCCGTGACGGCGCAGTCCGCTTCACCCTCGTCGTGACGGCGCGCGACCTGCCCGAGTCCCTGAAGACCGAGGTGCCGTCGGGCTCCGGCACCGACGGCTTCCGCGTGGAGTACCGGGACTGGGCCAAGGGCGCGGAGATCACCGCACGACCGGGACCCACACCGGCGCCCCAGTGGACCGCGCTGCCCTAGCGCCCGCCCGACGGGCGGCGCCCTCAGACCCTCAGGTCCCCGTCCCACGGAATGGTGGCCGCGAGGTAGGAGCCCATCGCGTTGAGGGCCGGGAGCTGCGGCGCTCTCAGGAAGCCGAGCGCGACGGCCGCCAGCAGGCCGCACAGCAGGACCTGTCGGCCCGTGCTGCCCGTGTCGGCGACCGCGGTCGCGCCGATGTACACCGTGCTGACGAGCAGGGCCGTGGTCAGGAGGTAGGCGCGTAGCTTCCAGTCCTCGGGCGGGTGGTCGGCCGCGCACACGGCCGAGAACGCGTTGGCCGTGACCGCGACGAAGACGGGCAAGGCGGCGAGCAGGGCGACGAAGACCACTTGCAGGAGCCGGTACAGGAGCCGCTCGGTGCCCTCCGCCACCGTGACGGCGAGGTCGCGCAGGAGGCGGGCCAGGTCGAGCGCGAGGGGGACGGCCCGCTCCCCCAGGGCCTCGAAGAGCGCCGCGAGGCGGTGGCGCGGCTCCACCGTCGCGTCCCGCACCAGCTTCAGCCGTGCGTCGGGCACGTCGTCAGCCGGGCGCGTCTGCTGCGCCGCACGCGCGGCCATGCGGCGCAGTGCGCCGGGCAGTGCCGCCGACGAGGCCAGCGCGGTGAGGGCCCTCCACGCCCACGCGTACGTCAACTCCTCGATCAGCCCACGCCGTTCGGCATCGGGTCTCGTTCCGTCGAGGATCAGGGCGCAGACCGTGTCGCACCACCAGGACGACGGCTGCCGCTCCTCCCGCGGGGTGCGGGGCTGTTCGGTCCACCAGACGGCCAGATGCCGGATGAGTGCCGCGCGTCGATCGGGCGGCAGGGAAGGGTCCGTCAGCAGGGAGGAGAGCGCCCGCTGGCATTCCTTTCGAGGCGCGGGTGAGGGCGGCAGCCGCTGCGCCGCGTCGTACCGCAGCATGGCCGGAACCGTGGAGTCAGCAATGACGGGAAGCAAAATGCGGACGCGCCGTGCGTCCGCGCCCTGCACGCAGCTCAGGGCCTTCAGCCGTAGGTCGGCGCTCGTCGCCGGGGCCTCGGCCGCGGCCAGAAGCACCTGCTCCTGCTCTGCGCGGTTCGGGAGGCGACCGGCGGCCTCGATCCGCAACTCCGCCGGAAGCCCGGGCTCCGCCGCCACGCCCGCGAGCAGGGCAGCGGCCCGTGGAGTGGTGCGGGCCAGGAAGGTCAGCACCCCGAGCGCCTCGCTCCGCACATCGAGCTGCAGGTCGTCGCGTACGAGCTGCGCCATCGCCTCCGCGGCCCGCGGGGCACAGACGTCGGTCAGCACGCGGGCCAGTACGATCCGCGTCGCAGCGGGTTCACCGGTGTCCGCCATACGCGCCTGGAGAGCCGCGATGCCCTCGGGATGCCGCAGATCGGCCAGCCCATAGGCCGCGGAGCTCCACACCTGCGACGGAGTTCCGGGGCGTGTCACGTGGGCGAGCAGGGCCCTCGCGCCGCGCGGGTCGTTCCGGCGGATGAGTTCCTCGGCCGCCCGCACGGTGTCGGGGTGGGCGGGGTCCTTTGCCAAGGTGCACATGACCCGGGGACCGTGGGCATCGCCGAGATCGGCCAGGGCCGTGGCCGCGTTGAGCTGCCGGCCGGAGTCGTAGCTCGGCTGATCCGCCATGGCGGTCAGGATCCGCACGCCCCGGGCGTCTCCCATCCGGGCCAGGGCCACCGCGGCTTCATGGTCGCCGAGGCGGGCCTTGCCGTGCAGAACGGCGGTGGCGGACTGCCGCGCGGCGGCATCGACCTCCGCCCCGTCCGCGACCAGGGTGGCGATGAGTTTCGCCCCGCCCGGGCCGGTGGCCAGATGGCACAGGGCCTGCTGGAGCCCGCGCTGTCGCTTGTGCCCCCAGGCGTCGATGAGGAAGCGGGCGATCGAGTCGCCCGCAGGCTCCGCGGTCCTGGTCAGCCACATGGCCCAGCCCGGCCAGCGGGGACCGTGGCCGAACAGGCGGCGGAACTCGGCGTGGCTGCGGCCGTCGCTGTCGGCGATCCGCTTGGCGATGAGGAACTCGGCGAACGTCTGGTGGATGAAGACGAAGTCCTGCCGTCGCTGCACGAGCAGTCCGCTGTCGCGCAGGAATTCGGGGAGGGCGTAGGCGAGCAGACCGGCCCACCTCCCCCGGCCCGGGTCCGCCTCGGCCGGGCAGGGCGTGGCGTGCCACTCGGTCAACAGGTCCACGGCCGGGCGTCTCTCGCCCTCGTACCGCTCCAGGGCGAGGCGTTCGATGTCGTCGGGCAGTCCCGAACGGACGGCTTTGAGCGCGGTGACGCCCAGGGGGCCGCAGCGGGACTCGGCCTCCTCCTCGATGCGCGGGGCCATGGTCGTGCTCCGGACCCAGCGCGGGTCGTCCAGGATCGCCCCGACGAAGGCGCGGTAGACGGCGCTGCGCCCGCGGGGCAACGGCTTGCGCTGGTCCATCGCGAACAACTGGCACAGCATGGAGGCCATCAGCGGGGTCCTGGCCGGCTCCGCCATCCCCGAGGCGGACAGCCGGTCCATGAAGCGGTCCCTCACCGAGCAGGGCTCGTCCAGCTCCAAGGCCGTGAACCACCGCCCTGCGAACTCCGGCAGCTGGGCGGAGTCCAGGGGCAGCAGATCGAAGCGGCGCAGGTTCGCGGGGTCTCTCCCCTCGGACGGCAGGGGGCGGGTCGTCACGAGGAAGCGGTAGTCGTCGCCGATGGAACCGGCCCGCACCTCGCCGATCTTCCGCAGCACCGTCGCCCGGGCCTCAGGGCCGCCCGCCTCGTCGAGCCCGTCCACGAGGACCAGCCAGCGCACCGCAGGGAGCGGGGGGCCGTCGAACCAATGGGCGGGCCAGCCCGCCGCCGACGGGGCGGCGACGCCGTCCGCGGCCGCGGCGATCGCGGCGAGCGGCTGGACGTCGGCCTTGAACTCCTTGGCGTCCATCCGGACCGGAATCACTCCGGGCCGGGAGTCCTCCTCGCCCCAGCGGCCGGCCAGGTCCGTCACCGCCTGGCGCAGCAGGCTCGACTTGCCCGCGCCGGGAGCGCCCACGAGGAGCACGTCCTCGTCGAGCTCGAACAACGCCTCGGCCAGGATCCGCTCGCCGTCCTGCTGACGCGGGCGCCGGTCCTCGGACGTCCCGCTCGTGCCGCCGTGCCCCGGTGCCTCGCTCTCCCGCCCTGCGTCGGCCGACCGCTGGTCCGCCCCGTCCGCGCCCGCCTGCTCCGGCTCCTCGTCGCGCGAGGTCTCGTCGGCGTAGCGGCGGACGTACACGATCGAAAGGGACAAGGGGGCCTTGCCCTCGATCGACGGGTAGGGGTGGGCGTCGGCCGAGGCGGCGGCGGCCGTGAGGTACTCCCGCAGCCGTGGGGTCAGATACCGCCAGCCGGCGGCTTCGAGCTGGCTCTCGGTCAGCACGCGCGGCCACTCACCCCTCAGGGCCGCCCGTTCGGTGCCCGCGGGGCAGCGCGCCAGGATCTGGTCCACGGGTACCAGGTGAGCGCTCCCCGAGAGGTCGGAGGTGCTCACCATGCCGCACACGGCACCGGTCCGGACATTGATCACCGCGCTGCCGCTGCAGCCCGCGCCCACCTGCCCCGCCACGCGAGGGAGCCAGGGCGCGCCGGGTTCCTCGCTGTGCAGGTCCGTGCCCTGGTAGCGCAGGTTCGTGGACTGCCCCGGGTGGAACTTGCCGACGGGATGGCCGTACGTCCACAGGTCGTCGCCGATCTCCACGACACCTGAGGCCAGGACCGGCGGGAGGGTGGCCTCCGACGTGCGGTGCCGGTCGGTGATCCGCAACAGGACCAGGTCGAGGCCGCTCTCCCGGTCCCGGACGTAGGAGTCGCGCACGGGTTCCAGACGGAGCTCGCGTTCGAGGGCCACGACGCGTCCCCGCACGCGGTCCGGGAGCAGTTCCTCGCGCTCGGCGATGACGTGTGCACAGGTCACCACCAGGCCGGGAGCCACGACGAACCCGGTGCCGACCTCTCCGGAGGGCGGCTCGAGGCGTACGGTCGCCGCTTTCAGAAGCCCTTCCCAGCCGGTCGGGGCGGCCCGGATCACGGGGCCGGTGGCCTTTCCCATTCCAGCTCCACCACGAAGGCCGAGGACGTCCGTGCCTTGCCGACCACGGCGACGACGGAGCCCGACTCGACGGCGAACTCGCAGCCGAACTGGACCCGCACGCGGGTGGCCTCGATCTGCCGCAGCCGGGCCACCACTGCCCGGGCCGTGCTCGTCAGCCCTTCGAGGGCCTCGTCCAGACTGCGGCGGGCGCGGCCGGAAACCTCCCGCTCCTCGCCGTACCGGCCGTCGAGCTCGCTGACGGCCATGTAGACCGTCTGCCCCTCCACATCCAGCGGGATCAGCTGATCCGATGCGCCACCGAGCCGTCCATCTCGCACGTTTCCCCCCACAGCACCCATGCGACAAGTAGCCGAATCGGTACGTAGAGTATCTCCAATGTGGCTGGAAAACAGTGGAGTTGGGACTCTGTGGTGCCGAGGGGGCCGTGCTCGGTCCACCGCGCGGAGCCGCGCTGATCAGGCCGTCGGCTCGTCCTGCCGCCGGCGGACCATCTCGGTGATCCAGACGGGCGCGAACGGAGACGTGCACCCCGGGGACGTGGGGTAGTCCTTGAGCACTCCCAGGCGCTCGCCGATGGCGATCGCGCGGGCGCGGTGCTCGGGGTGCTCGATGCCGATCTGCGCCAGGCAGTGGTTCATCGCCCACTGCAGACGGTCGGGGGCGTCCTTCATCTCCGCCTCGATGACGTCGAGGAGCCCCGCGAGGTCGAGGCCCGCGGGCTTCTTCGTCACGCGTTCGGTGGTCAGCGCCCAGCCCGCGCTCGCGACCACGGGGTCGGTGTCGGTGGACCAGGCCAGCCGCAGCTCTTCGGCGTGCGGGTTCTTCTTCACCACGTAGTTCACGAGCCAGTCGTGCACCTTGGGTGTGCGCGCCGCGCGCACCATGGCGTCCAGCTCGTCGCGGGTGAAGGCCTTCGGGCGGCAGATCAGGAGCGCGAGCAGCCGCGCCGCGGTGTCGTCCGTGGCCCAGAGCCCGGCCGCGAGTTCTTGCTGGGTCTTCAGGCGCTTCGCGAGCGCGCGCAGTCTGCCGAGGTTCACCCCGTGGTCGTCGCCGTGCTTCTCGTTCACCGCGCGCGTCTTCGGGTCCTCCAGCGCGGCCAGCTCGGCCATCACTTCGGTGACCGTCGTCCCGGTCGGCGTCGTCTGGGCCACCTCGGTCTCCCGTCCCTCAGGTACGGCTTTCAGCCTAGGCCGGAAGGCGGTCGGCGGCCCGGTGGGGAGCCGCCGCACACGGCGAGGGCGGGCATCCGGGTGCGCCGCGCGCGAGTGAGCGGTGGGCTCCGGATGCGTCCCCCGGGCCCGCAACTCGTCCCCGAACGAGTGAGGTTACGAGCGACGAACGGTGCGTTCCGGTATGCCTGGCGGCGGCAATACCGCCCCCCACTTCCCGAAAGGCCAGTCATGCGCGTCCGCCTCGCCCTCGGTGCCGCCGCGAACACCCTGCTCATCGCGGGCCTCGCCGCGGCCACGCCCGCCCACGCGGGCCGGTTCGACGACCTGACCGTCAACGGCACCGGCACGCTCGCCGCCGACGGCACCATCACGCTCTCCGGCACGTACCGCTGTCTGCCCGACGGCTCCCCGGGTCCGGTGTTCGTCAGCAGCACCCTCGTCCAGGGCGACGAGTCCACCGGCATCGGCGGCACCGCCGCGGTCTGCGACGGCGAGGTCCGCGAGTGGACCAACAGCAGCAAGGGCACCGGTGCCCGCTACGAGCGGGGTGAGGCCACCGTGCGGGCCCACCTGATGAAGCTGTCCACGAAGAGCGGCCTGCCGATGCCGCAGCCGCTCTCCCACGAGGAGGCCCAGGTCGAGCTGCGCTAGCCGGGGGCGTACGGCACCCGCCACGGCGTCAGGCGTCGAGCGCCGCCAGCTCCGCGTTGGCGCGCTCGGCGACCAGGGCGAGGACGCGCCCGGCGGCGGCCAGGTCCTCGGTGGGTATGCCGCCCCAGATGCGGGCGCTGACGGGGGCGATCTCCGCCCCCGCGGCGGCGAGCAGCTCGCGCCCCGCGTCCGTGGGGAGGAGGTGCGTGCCGTCCGCGACGAGCAGTCCCTTGGCCACCAGCTCGTCGAGCGTGGCGCGGACGGCGTCCGGATCGGCCTTGAGAATGTCCCGGACCTGTGCGACGAGGGCGTCCGGGGTCCGCGGGGTGTCGGCGGTGACGGCGGCGCGCAGGGCGATCTGCTGCTGGAAGGTGACGCCGTGCCGGGTCAGGACGCGCTCCAGGACGCCGCGCGCGGCGTAGTGCGCCAGGCCGAGGGCGCGGGCGTCGGCGAGGGGCGCGGTGGTGGATGCGGTGGTGGTCATGGCGTTCTCCCCTGAGTGCTCTCGTCGTTCGGTACGGCGGTCGTGGCCGGAGTGACCGGAGTGTGCGGCGCGGCCGGTGTGGTCGGTGCGTCCGGAGCGTGTGGCGCGGCCGGAGTGAGAGGTGCGTCGAGCAGGGTGCTGAGCTCGGCGGTGAACTCCCGCGTGCGCGGGGCGTCGAGACCGCCCAGCGGTTCCAGGAGCTGTCCGAGCAACCCCTGGACCACCGCGATGGCCTCCCGGGTGACGGCCTGACCGTGCGCGGTGAGGGCGAGCTGCACGGCGCGCGGGTCGCGGGGGTCGCGGGTGCGCTCGACGAGCCCGGCCGACTCCAGGGCGCGCGCCAGCTTCGAGACGTACAGCGCCTCCAGGCCGGTGTGGTCGGCGAGCCGCCGCTGACTGGGCCGCTCACCGTCCAGCTGCATGCCGTACAGCGACGCCACCAGCGAGTACTGCGCGTGCGTGAGGCCCAGCGGGGCCACCGCACGATCGACCGCGACGCGCCACTTGTTGGCGAGCCGCCATACCAGGAAGCCGGGCGTGGGGCACGGGGAACCCTTGCTCATGACAGATAGAGTACATGGCTACTATGTCCATGGCTACTGTTTTCCGCGCGGCTCCGCCACAGCGGTGGCACCGGCCCGGGGCGACGCCGCCGAGCGGCCCAGGAGCCGGTCGGCCAAGTACCGCTGGAACTGCCACAGTGGGCGCTCCAGATGCGAGAACCGCCCGCCGGACGGGGCCGGTTCGGCGGCCAGGCCGCGCTGGACGCCGCGGACGGCCACCAGGTCCTCCTCCTGGATGAGCTCCAACTGCTGCCGCGACGCGGCCAGGTACGCCGCGTAACCCGGCCGGTCGGCGGCGTCGGCCGGGACCAGCACGGTCGCGAGCGCGTCATGGGTGGCCGGGCCCGTCGGAATCCAGCGCAGGAACGTGACGCTGTCCGGTACGAGGGCGAGGACCAGGTTCGGGAAGACGCCCGCGACGGTCATCCCGGACGACTGCCGGGCGCCGAGCCCGGGGATGAGCGTGCCGACCTGCGGCGCGCCGTCCGCGCCCGGCTCCGCGCCCGGCCCGGCGGCGAACGGCGTGAACATGCTGAAGCCGCGCCCGTCGCACTCCTCGACGACGGTGTCCTTGCCGGGCACGACCGGCTCCAGGGTGGCCGCGTGCGTGCCCATGTGGTGGTAGTTCTCCGAGCCGTTCTCGAAGGCCACCTTCCAGTTCGCCGGGACGTTCTCCCAGCGTGCCGTGTACGCGACGACCAGATCCGCGAGGCGGTACGGCGCGAGCACGGCGTCGAGCCGGGTGAGCCGCGGCCCGAGCGCCGGCGCGTCGGGGTCGGCGTTGACCATGAGCAGCCCGTTCCACACCTCCAGGCGGTGGCGGGGCAGCCGGCACGCGGCACGGTCGAAGTCGACCTTGTTCATCAGCGGCGCCCCGGCCAACTGCCCGGCGTACTCGCCGTTCAGCCGGTACGTCCACGTGTGGTACGGGCAGGTGAGCCGCTTGAGCGTGCCCTGCTCGGGGGTGGTCTCCGGGGGCAGCACGTCCATGAAGCGGTGGCGGCACACCCGCGAGAGCGCGTGCAGGCCGCCGCTCTCGTCCCGCGTGATCACCAGGGGTTCGCCGAGGACGTCCGTACGCAGATAGTCACCGGGTCGCGCGACCTGGCTGACGTGGCCGACGCACAGCCAGTCGCCGCGGAAGACGCGCTCCCGCTCCCACTCGTGGAAGCGGTCACTGGTGTAGGCGCGGGCCGGAAGGGTCTCGCCGCGCTCCAGCGGAAGCGTCGAGACGCGGGCCAGTTCGGAGAGGAGGAAATCGAGGGAATCGGAGGGGGAAGGGAGTCCGTCGCGGAGCATGAGGGGTCACCGCCTTGTCCGGGGGGCACTTTCATGCTCGGCCGACGGTCCCGGCATCGGATCGACGCCGAGGACGACCTTCGGGTACGTCCTTCGAATGACTGCACCGTCGCCTCCAGGGGCACCTGGGCGGAGACCGTGACCGCCGACGCGGTACGACGGCCGCGCCGACCAGCGGCGTTGCCCTGCCCGCCGCGACGTCCCGGCCGCCGGGCCGCCCTCGTGCCGCACCGGAGGCCGGTTGCCCCCTGTCCGAGCCGGGCGCGGGGGAGTAGACCGGAGGCATGGCGCGGTGTGCGCCCGAGGCCGGCGGTGCCGCCCGAGGCCACGGCTCCCTCGAGGCCTCCGCAGGCGCTGCCCGGGGCGTCCCGGACGGAGGCGATGCCGACGGGACGGCGGCCGTCACCGGGGGTGGTGGCGGCCGCGTGCGTCCGCAGGCGCACTCGGCCTGCGGACGCACTCCCCGACGGGTACCCAGGGGGCGTGGGATTCCCTGATGGGCTCGGTACCCGGAGGTCACCGCCCGCCGCGGGTACCCGGTACCGGAGTGGTCATGCGCCGTCGCTGCGGAGCCGTTGCCCGAGGGTCACAGGCTGCCCCCTTCGCAGACGCGCCGGGCGACCTCGCGGAGCTTGACGTTGTTCTCCTGGGAGTAGCGGCGCAGCACGTCGAAGGCCTGCTCCTCGGTGAGGTGGTGGCTGCCCATGAGGATGCCCATGGCCTCGCCGATGACGTGGCGGGTGGAGACGGCCTGCTCCATCTGGGCGTGCGTACGGGCGCTGGAGAGGGCCACCGCCGCGTGGGAGGCGAGGAGCCACCCGGCCAGCTCGCTGGCCTCGGTGAAGGCGCCGGGCTCGTGGGAGTAGAGGTTCAGCGCGCCGAGGTCCGTGTCCTCGGTGAACAGCAGGAAGCCCATCATGCTGCCCACGCCGAGCCGGTGGGCCCGCGGGGCGTAGGCGGGCCACCGCGGCTGTTCCCGGCTGAAGTCCGCGATGCGGAAGACCTGGGCGCCGAGGGAGCTGCGGGCGGCGTCGAAGCACGGCCCTTCCCGCACCCGCTCCTGGAGCCGATCGCTGTCCACGACCAGCTGGTGGGTGGGCGCGAGCGTCTCCACGTCCTTGCCGTGCAGGACGAGGATGCCCGCCGCGTCGCAGTCCTCCACCAGCTCGGTGGCCGACGCGGTGATCCGCCGCAGGGTGTCGTCGACCGACGCCTGCGCCAGGAGGTCCCGCGCCATGGCCGCCATCTGCTGTGCGAACCGGGCCCAGTCCATGCCGCCTCCGCGTCTCGGCTACGTCCCGGTTGAATCGATTACCCGGCTTTCCGCGCTGTCACAAGTGCGCGGGCCGCGGGGTGTCGACGAGCCCCGGCCCCGAGGCGCGTCACGGCCGCCAGTACAGCGCGGGGTCCGGGTGGTCGGTGAACCCGAGGTCGCGGTAGAGGGGTTCGCCGTCGGGGGAGGCGTGCAGGTCGACGCGGGCGGCACCCTGCTCGCGGAACCAGTCGAGCAGCCCCCGCATGATCGCGCGGCTGTGGCCGCGCCGCCGGTGGGCGGGGTCGGTGACCACGCCGAGGACGAACCCGATCCGGCCGTTGCGCAGGTGCGGGCCCGGCAGTCGCTGCTCGACGGTGCCGATGCCGCAGGCGGCGAGCCCGTCGTCGCCGTCCACGACCAGGATGCGTACGGTGTCCGAACCCAGCTGCTCCTTGAGGACCGCGGCGAGGTGGTGCCGCCACTCCTCGTCCCCTGCCGTGGGGTTGAAGAACTCGCCGCCGAGGGTCTCGAACAGCAGCGCCCGTAGGCGTACGAGCTCCGGGACGTCGTCCCCCACTGCTTGGCGCATACGCAACATGTAATGACCCTAGGTCGAGGTGAACACTTACGGCAAGGGGTGGTCGGTCAGTCCAGGAACGACGTCACGGTGCTCACGAAGCGCTGCGCGTCGTCGAGCCACGGGTGGTGGCCCGCGCCCGGCTGCGTCACCAGCTCGGCGCGCGGGAACAGTGCGGCGAGTTCGGCCATGGCCGGGGGCGGGGAGTTGAGGTCGACCTCCCCGGCGAGCAGCAGGACCGGCGCGGTGAAGCGGGCGAGTGCCTCGCGGGTCTCGGCCGGACGGAAGGCGCCCTCCGCGCTGAAGGCCCGTACGACCTCGCTGTTCTTCTGCTCCGCGTCGGCGGCCTGGAGGGCCTGCGCGGTCTCGTCCCACCGGCCGTGCAGGAAGGGGGCGATGGCCTCCCAGGAGCCGCCCGTCGCCCGCCCGGCCGTGATCGCCTCCAGGGCCGCGTACGCCTCGGGGAACCAGGGCTCGTCGGCGCGCAGCCGCGCGGTCCTGCGGCGCACGTCCGCGCTGATCTCGATGCCGACGGCCAGGACGCTCGGCGTGATCAGGGTGAGGGTGCCGACGCGGTCCGGGTGCTCGCTCGCGTACTGGACCGCCACGTTCGCGCCCGCGCAGTGCGCGAGCAGGTCCATGGTCTCCAGGCCGAGGTGCTCGCGCAGCGCCTCCACGTCCGCGACGAGCCGGTCGCTGCGGCAGCTGCCGAGGTCCGCCGGGACCTCGGACCTGCCGGTGCCGCGCAGGTCGAGCATGACCAGTTCCCGGTGCGCGGAGAGCCCGCCGAGGTCGCCGAGGTAGACGGAGTCCCGCATGCCACCGGGCAGGCAGACCAGCGGCGCCCCGGCACCGGACAGGTGGTACGCGATCTTGGTTCCGTCGTACGAGGAGAACGTAAGCATGGGCGTGACCTTGTCAGGGGCGGGCGGGGCGGGCAAGTGGCTTGTCGGGTCGGGCGGCAGGGGGACGTCGGCCGCCGGGGCGCGTGCCGGTGTCAGTCCGCCGTGGAGGCCGTGTGCTGGAGGACGACGAACTCGGCCGGCCGCACCCTTTTCCGCGTGGGTCGGGTGCCGGGCTCGAAGGCCGCTCTTCGACGGACCTCTGACCGTCAACGCGTTGGCCTCGCGGCTGGAGATCGCCGCCTGGCTTACCCCCCCCCCCCGGGGCAGCCGCGTGGCACGCGGCACCGGCTCCGCTGACGCCGGATCGGCGGCGGATGTTCGTCGATACGCTCCTGGAGTACGAGGCTGCCGTGACCCGTGACCCGTGACCCGTGACCCGTGAGCCGTCCCGTTTGGGCATGACGGTGACGTCAACTGGCTTGGCACTAAGGTGAAACGGTGACTTCGCCCCCGAACGACCCGTCGACAGGCATACCGGCAGAGGCATCGGCGGCCGCGCCGACAGGCCTGCCCGCGGACTCCTCCACGGGCCTGTCCGCGGACTCCTCCACGGGCCCGGCGACTTTGATCGGCGATGACGACCGCGAGGCGGCGGCGACGCGCCTCCAGGAGGCGTACGCCGGCGGATACATCGCGCACGAGGAGATGGACGACCGCCTCCAGCGGGCGCTCACCGCCAGGACGCGGGAGGACCTGGCGGCGGCGCTGGCCTCGCTTCCCGAACCGAAGGCGGAGCCCGCGTCCACGATCGCCGCCGGCAGCGGGCGGATCAAGCGGCGCGGCGCGTGGCGGGTGCCGAGGACCCTCAAGGTCGCGTCGGCGTTCGGCAAGGTGCACCTGGACCTGTCCCGGGCGGTGTTCGAGCATCCGGTGGTGGACATCGAGCTGGCGCTCGGCTCGGGCAGGGCCAAGATCACGGTGCCGCGCGACGCGATCGTCGACATCGGCGCGCTCCAGGCCGGGTGGAAGGAGCCGCGCTACACGGCCCCGCGGCGCACCGGCCCCGGCGGGCCGACGATCCGGATCAGCGGGGCCATGGGGTTCGGACGGCTGAAGGTCCGCCACGCCCGGCGCTGAGGAGCGCGCTCTGCCCCCTGCTCGGGCCGCGCGCCGCCCTTTGTGTAATGAGCACGGAAAGTCCATGCCGTCCCTCACGTCGCGCGACAGAATGCGCAATGTCGTTTCGGGAACTTTTGTTCGGGTGCAGGGGGGGCTGCATGGCAGCCCCCGTTAGGGCGGTGTTCGTGGCCGCGTCGCCGGACGGAGCCCCGAATGGTGGTGACCCTCACGGAGGTTTGCTCATGCGGAAGGCTTTCGTCCCTGGACTGGCGGCGCTCGCGCTGACGGGCTCGGCCCTGCTGGCCACGGCCCCCGAGGCGGGTGCGGCGGCCCCGGCCGCCGCCCAGGGGTGCGAGGCGGTCTCGTACCGCTCGGAGGCGGGCACCGGACCCGGTGACGACGCGCACTGGCCCATCAGGGGGCACTGGGCCGAGGTCAACTACGGCTGCACGAACATCGGCCTGATGACCTACTACGACCGGGTGGTGAGGGTCTGTACCCCGAGCAGTTGCAATGCCTGGAAGGACGCCCCGAAGGAGGTGTGGGTGACGATCGCCCACAACGCGATCCCGGGGAAGCAGTTCTATGTGCAGTTCAGGGGTGTGAACGCGAGTACCGGCCAGATCATGTACTGACGCGCCCCGTCCGGCCGCTGCCGCTGCTCGTCCGGTAGGCGCCGAACGAGCCGAACGGGCGCGTCCCTGCTCGCTGTCGGTCCCGGCTCCCTCCCCGCGGTCACCTCGCTACCGTTGCGTCGAGCATGCGGACAGGCCCTAGGGGGGGACCATGACGGACCATGCGTATGGGGCCCGGCTGCGGGACTACGCGCTCAAGGTGCTGCACGAATGGCAGCTGGCTCCGACCTGGCAGCCCGGTCTGCAACTGCGCGCCGCCTCGCTGAGCAACGCCCGGGACTACGCGGGGCGCTTCCTCCTGGAGCTGCTGCAGAACGCCCACGACGCGCACCCCAAGGACCGCGGCGACGGCCGGGTGCACGTCCTGCTCGACGAGGACGAAGGGGAGGCGGGCACGCTCTACATCGCCAACGGCGGCACCCCGTTCACCTGGTCCCGAGTCGAGGCCGTGTGCAAGTTCGCCCGCAGCGACAAGCCGATCGGGGAGGGCATCGGCAACAAGGGAGTGGGGTTCCGCAGCATCCTCCAGATCACCGAGGCCCCGGAGATCTACAGCGCCGCGTCGGCCCGGCGGGAGCCCGGCCCGCTGGACGGCTACTGCTTCCGCTTCGCGCGCCGGGACGACCTGGTGGAGCTGCTCCAGGACGAGCGGACGGCGCGCAAGGCCCATGACGAACTGCCCCCGTTCCAGGTCCCGTTCCCCGTCGCGGAGGTGCCCGGCGTCTGCGCCGAGCTGGCCGCCCTCGGGCACGTCACCGTGGTCCGCCTTCCGCTGCGCGGCGAGGCAGCCCTCGACGAGGTGCGGCTGCGCCTGCGGGAGCTTGCCGAGGCCAAGACGCCGGTCATGCTCTTCCTCGACCGGCTCGCCGGACTGACGCTGGAGTGGCGGGGCGGCGGCGCGGTGCGGCAGGTCCATGAACTGGCCCGCGCTGAGGAGCCGTTCGCCCTCCCGTCGGGGGAGCCTCTGCCGTCAAGGGAGCCACTCCGGCTCGCCGCGCCCGAAGCGATCCCGCCCCGCCCTGCCGAGGGCCACCCCACCGAGGCCCGCTCCGCCGAGGCCCGCCCCGAAGCCGCCCTCGCCCGGGTCACCCTGGAAGGCACCGGGGAGTTCCTCGTCGCCCGCGGCCAGGTCTCGCCCGAGCGCCTGCGACGCACCGTCGCGGAGGCGACCGGCCTCGGCCTCCTCGACGACGCCTGGCTGGAGTGGAGCGAACCCGCCGTCATCGAGGTCGCGGTGCCGCTCGCCGCGGGCAAGGCGCGCCGCGGCCAGACGTACACGTTCCTGCCCTTGGGGGACGGCGCGACCGCGCCCCTCGCCGCCCACGTCAACGCGCCGTTCTTCACCAAGATGGACCGGACGGGCCTCGACGCCGAACACCCCCTGAACGCGCTGCTGTTCGACGCGCTCGCCGAGACCTGCCTCGCAGCCGCCGAGCGCCTGCGCACGGCACCGGATCTGCGTCTGCGCCGCCTCGCCGTGGACCTGGTGAGCTGGGAGACCGGCAGGCGCAAGGCCGGTCTCCTCCTCACGGCGGCCCGGCACGTGCACGGCCGCGAACTGGCCGACGTACCGCTCGTCCCCGTGCTCGCCGCCGACGGCGAGCCCCCGCACACCGCCTGGGCCGCGCCCCGGCAGGCCGCCCTGTGGCCCGACCACGACCTGGCCGTCCTCACCGCGCGGCGCGCCCGCGACGCCGGTGCCGTGGTCGCTGACCCGGACGTCGGCGGCGAGCGGCTCAAGCGCCTGGCCGCCGTCTGCAAGGCCCTCGGCTGCCCCTGGGAACCCGCGCCCGAGGCGCTCGCCGAGCACGTGGAACGCATGATCGCCACGCTTCCGCTGCCCGGACCCGGCGACACCGTCGAGCCGTGGGACGACGCGTACGACGACCTGGCGGCCCTCTTCCAGGACGACGGCACCGTCCTGCGCGGGCGGCGGATCCTCCTGGCCGACGACGGGACGCTGCGCAACGCCAACGGCGAGGTGCGGCCCGCGGGGCGCGGCGGGCGCCGGGCCCGGCGCGAGGCCTTCTTCCAGCCGGTGCGCGGCGACCTCGGCGGCGAGGCGGACGCCCTCGCGGTCCCCGCCGTGCTCGGCAAGCGGCTGTTCTCCCTGCACCCCGGCCTGACCTGGACCGGCACGGCGCGGCACGTCCGCCGCCAGCCCGCCCGCTTCTTCCTCGAACACGCCGGTCTGGTACGCCCCTTCGACGTGAAGGGCCTGCTGGAACACGTGCGCAGAGCCCTCGCGGAGAGCAAGGACCGCAAGCTGCGCGACCAGGCACTGCGCTTCGTCTTCCGGCTGTGGCGCTCCCGCCGCTCGACGAGCGGGATGGCCGTCGGCGGCCTGGGCCTCTACGTGCCCTCCGCCGACGGGACGCCGATCAGGGCCGCCCAAGCGGTCTTCGGCCGGGGCTGGGACGGCACCTGCGGGGACGACCTCGTCGTCGTGGTCGAAGCGGGCCAGGAGGCCTCCCCGAGCCTCAAGCGGATCGGCAGGCGCCTGACCGCCCCGCCGGAGGCGTTCCTCAGGCGCGGCGAAACCGCCCAGGAGTGGCGGGAGTTCCTCCTCGAAGCGGGCGTGGGCGACGGCCTCTCGCCGGTGTACGCCGCCAACGCCGTGCGCCGCGAATACGGCCAGGACCTGGTCGCCGCCCGCCTGGTGCGCCTGGCCGGCGTGCCCTCGGGGGTGGCCGCGCAGTGGGAGCCGCACATCGGCAGGTCCGCCTCCACCGCCTGGTACCCGCAGACGCCCTACGAGGGCAGCCCCGCCTTCTGGCTGCCGGGGCAGGACGTCGTCGGACGGCTCGGTGAGAGCGCCCGCCTCGCGTACGCGCGACTCGTCCTGCACGGCCTCGCCGAGTGGACGGACCGGTACTTCACCAGCACGTGGTCCAGCGCGGGCAGCCGCAGGGACGACCGGGAGCGGGTGCGGACCCCGCTGGCCGCCTTCCTCAGGGAGCAGCCGTGGCTCCCGGTGCGCGGACGCGGCAGGACCGTGCGGTTCGTACGCCCCGCCGACGCCTGGTACTGCCCGCCCGGACTCGACGAGGAGCCCCTGTACGCGCCGGGTGTCGACCGGCGCGTACGCCCCCTCGTCGAGCCGCAGCAGACCGGCGCGCGGCTGCGCTCCCTGGGGCTTCCGACGTGGGACGACCCCCGCGACAGCGCCCGGCTCGTCGCCGCGCTGGGGCGGCTCGTCGCCGACGGCGAGGTCGGCGGCGAGGACCGGCCCGCCGCGCAGCGCGCCAACGAACGCGCCTGGAAGCACCTCGTCCAGCAGACGTCCGGCGCGCTGCCGGACGACGCGTGTGTCCTCGCCGAGGCGGGGGAGCGGCTGATCGCGGTGCGGCTCTCCGAACTGGGCGGCGCGGCCACCGGGGGCGAGGACGCGATCCCCGGGGGCGAGGACGCGGCCCTTGGGGGCGACGACGCGGTCCTTGGGGCCGGACAGGAGCCCGCCGCGCCCGGCAACGCGCCCTCCGGTCAGGGCGGTTCGGTTTCCGGCCCCGGCAGCCCGCACTCCGTGCTGTACGTCAGCGGAGAGCGCGAAAGCCTCACCGCGCGGCTCGTACGGGAGATGGGACGGCCGCTGCTCGTCGTGCCCGGCGTCGCCGCCGAGGCCGCCGCGCGCCTCGGCCGCCCGGACGCGGTCCGGCACGTCGACGACGCCGCGTTCTCCGTGACCGTGGACGGCGAGGTCGTGAACGCGGCCGCCCTCGGCGAGCCCCTCGTCGACGAGCTGCCCTGGCTCACCCTCGCGGCGGGCGTGCTCGCCGACCACGTGGCGGACGGGCCACGGCCGAGCGACGCCGAACTGGCCGAGCTGACCGCCGCGGTCCGCCGGATCCGCCTGCACCGCTACCGCACCTGGGAGATCGGGCTCGACGGCAGGCCCGTCACCATGCCGGACCGGCTCGGCGGGGTCCTGCCCCTGCCCGACCCCAAGCACCCGCTGCTCCTCACCCGGGACGCCGACCCGGGCTGGGCGGAGGCGGCCCGGCTCGCACCCGCCCTCGCCGATCTGCTCGGGCACCGCGACTTCGGCATCCGGCTGCGCCTCGCGGCCCTCCACCTCGCCGCCTGCCACGCCGATCCGCGCGCGCCCGCGCCGGACGAGCTCGCCGACGCCCTCGGCGTCACGCGCTCCCAGGTCGAGGAGACGGGCCGCCGCATCGACGGGGCCATCGGAGGGGTCCTGGAGCGCTGCTTCCCCTTCCTCGTCCACTTCCTCGGCGCGGCCGCGGCCGCAGAGCTGACCGTGCCGCCGCCCCGCGACACCAGGGAGTTCCAGAGCGCCCTCGACGGCTGCGGCGACGAACTGCCGCTGCCGCCGGAGGAGTTCATCCGCCTGGCCCGCACGGCCCGTGACCTCGACGAGCTGCGGCTGCTCCTGGACATCGGCTTCGCCGCGTTCAACGAGACCCTGGACACCCTGCCGCGCCCCGGCCGCATCAGCCACGCCGAGGCCCACGAAGAGGCGGTGCGGGGGCATCTGGACCTGCACCGCAGGTCCCTCGTGAACCGGCTGCGCCGGGCCGCCCTCGACGCCTTCGACGCGCGCGAGCCGCTGCCGGACTGGCCGGTGCTGCGCACCCTGGACTGGATCACGGCCCCGAAGTCGTGGGAGTACACCGTGGACACCGCCGACACCCCGCTGATCGCCTCCCACGTCGAGGCCCAGCTCGCGCTGCGTCTGGGGGCACCCGCTCCCCGCGAGGGCGCCCACCTGCCCCCGGTCGACCAGGTCCGCAGCGGCAACCGCCGCGCGGTCGCCGAAGCCGTCGCGGACCTCGCGGCCCTGGTGCAGGCGGCCCGGCGCCCTCTGCCCGAATCACTGGGCGGCACGAACCCAGCCGAGGCCGTCACCGACCTCCTCGACGCGGCCGGAGCCCTGGACTTCCGGCTCCTCGGCCCGGACGACGTCGTCGGCTGGCTCGCCGCGCTCGGCCACTGGCCGGACGGCATGCCCGCGACCGTCGACCTCGACGCCCACGGGCTCACCACGACCGCCCTGGACCGGGTGCGGCACGCGGCGGAGCACGAGCGCCGCGCACAGGAGCGCCGCCGGCGCACCCTCTCCGTCGGCGGCAGGGACATCGACCTGCGCGCGGACGACCTCACCGACCTGACCGCCGCACTCCAGCGCGCCCTGGACCGGGGTGCCATCCCCGCCCTCGGCGGCGGCCGCGTCGCCTTCACCCGGCCCCAGGAGCTGCCACCGGCCCGCCGCTCGTCCGGCGGCGGCCGACGCGGGCCCGGCGGCCGCCACGGCGGCGCGGACGCCGGGCTCTCCCCGGCCCAGCGCGACGCCATCGGATACATGGGGGAGTGGTACGCCTACCACTGGCTGTGCCGGGGCTACCCCGAGGCCGCGGACGAGACGAGCTGGGTGTCCACGAACCGCAGGCGGCTCTTCCCCGGCCCGGCGGGCGACGACGGCCTCGGCTACGACTTCGCAGTCGGCTCCGGCCCACGGCCCCTGATGTTCGAGGTGAAGGCGACCCAGGGCGAGGGCGGCCGCCTCGAGCTCGGCGAGAGCGAGGTCCGCGCGGCCCAGCGGCACGCGGCAGGCGACCGCTGGCGGCTCCTGGTGGTCACCTCGGTCCGCGAGCCGGAGCGGGTGAGCGTCCGCATGCTCCCGAACCCCTTCGGCAGGCGGGGCCGCGGCCGCTACCGCGAGGAGGGCGGCGCCCTGCGCTTCTCCTACCGGTGGTGACCGGAACCGCTCTCCACCCCGCACCCCGCCGCACCACGACAATGCCCGGATGACGCGAACCTCTCCGTTACGCACGCTGCTCGCCGTGGCCGCGCTGCTGCTCGGCGCCCTGGGCGGCGGCCTCGCGGCCCCGTCCCCCGCCCGCGCGGCCACGGCCGCCTGCCCGGCCGACGACCGGGCCCAGGGCCTGGCGAGCGCCCCGGTGCCGGACAGCCTCGTCTCCGTACCGCGGTCCGACGGGCGCGTGGCACAGTTCCAGCAGTTCTACGACACGACGGCGACGGCCCGCCTCCCCTTCGTATGGCACCGCGAACAGGAGGCGCCGGGAGGCCGGTTCGGACCCTGGGAACGCGTGAGCGCGGCCACCGTAGGGCCCAAGAGCCACTACGTCACCGCCGTCGAGAACGGCGACGGACGCCTGGAACTCCTCTTCTCCACGTACGGCGCCTTCTGCCACTCCGTGCAACGTCCGGGCGATCACACGTGGACGGCCCCGGGACCCTTCGGCCTGGCCCCCATGCCGTACCACGGGGGTGTCGTGCTCTTCACGGAACGGGACGGCACCATCGACGCCTTCGCGTCGGCGCAGTCGAGCGGCGGCTCCCTGGAGCTGCGCCGCCAGCTGAGCCCCGGCGACATGTGGGGTCCGGTGGAGTCGCTCGGCCCCCTGCCCGAACCGAACGTGGGCCTCAGCCACCCCGACCGGGTCACCCAGCTCGCCGACGACCGCCTGACCGTCTCGGTCCGCGAGTGGAACAGGGACCGCTACTGGCAGATCACGCAGACATCCCCCGGCGGCCCGTGGGGCCCCTGGCAACTCTGCGCCGAGAGCGGCTGCCTCTCTGCTGTCTAGTACGTATGTACTGATGGGTGAGTGCCGCGACCGCCAATCGGGGAGTCGCGCGCTTCGTCAGCGCTAGATGTGCGCCGACCGGCGGGCTTTGACTGGGTAAGGCAGGCGCAATGTCCGTATTGTGAACTTGTCGGCGTCGTTGTACGGTACGTATGTACTAATCAAGTGCGGGGCTCGCCTCCAGGGTCCCGTCCGCACCGAAAGGCTCCGTCATGAAGATCGCGGTTCTCGGCACCGGCGGCGGTGCCCGTGAGCACACCGCCAAGCTCGTCGAGCTCGGCCACGAGGTGTTCGCCGGCACCCGCGACCCGGAGGCCACCCTGGCCCGCACCGAGCCCGACATGATGGGCAACGCGCCCTACGGGCAGTGGCTCGCCGACCACCCCGGTGTCACCCTGCTGACCTTCGGTGACGCCGCGGAGGCCGCCGACGAGATCGTCATCAACGGCATCGACGGGCACAACGCCGTCGCCGCCCTCACGGGCATCGCGGGCAGCCTGAGCGGTAAGACGCTCATCGACTACGCCGTGCCCTACCTCTACCAGCACGCGTCGGAGCACCCCTGGCCCACGCCGTGGGGCGTCATGCCGAAGCTCGACCCCTGTGACACCGACAGCCTCGGCGAGCGGATCCAGCGCGCCCTGCCGGACGCGAAGGTCGTCAAGAGCTTCGTCACGCAGGAGCAGTCCACCGTCGTCAACCCGAAGGCGGTCGGCGACGGCGACCACACCATGTTCGTCGCCTCCGACCACGACGACGCCAAGCGGACCGTCACCGACCTGCTCGCGTCCTACGGCTGGACCGACGTCCTCGACCTCGGCCCCCTCGTCTGCTCGCGCGGCATGGAGATGTACGCCCACATGCACTCCGCCATCGGCTTCGGCCTCGGCCAGCAGTTCGGCGGCCACTTCGGCATCAAGGTCGTGCGCTGAGCGGCCCGCCGCCCCCGCGACCGCAAGGACACGCCATGACGAGCACCGACACACCCGGCACCCCGTTGGCGGGCAAGGTCATCTGCTACGCGCTGTGGGCCAAGGACGGACGGCAGCTGGCCGACTTCTACGCCGCCGCCCTCGGCACCGAGGTGAGTGACACCTTCCCCGACGAGCACGGCACCGACGTCGCCTTCGCGTTCCACGTCGGCCCGGCCATGTACCTCTTCTGCACGAGCGAGGACTTCACCGCCCCCAACTGGCCCGAGGACCCACTGCCCTTCCACATGGACCTCGCCTTCGACGACGCGCGAGCAGCGGAAGAGCGCCTCCTCGAACTCGGCGCGACCAAGCCCGCGTTCCAGCCCGGCGGCGCGGACTGGACCGTCCTGCTCGACCCGTCGGGCCAGCCTTTCTGCGTCCACGGCGCCCGCTGACCCCCTCCGCGACCGACCACGAGCCCCGGGAACCCGCATGACCGCCCTGCCTGGCGTCACCGCCGCCGAACGCCGCGCCCGCCTGGCCCGGCGGCATCTCCTCACCGCCGCCACCAGGGTCACCTCGGCCCAGGAGGTCGCGCACGCCCTGACCGGACTGCACGCCACCGACCCGGCGACGGTCTTCCTCGCGGCGGCCGCCCGGATGCGGACCCCCACCGTCGCCGCCATCGACGCCGCGCTCCACGACACGGGCCCCGGGGCCGAGCCGGAACTGGCGCGCGTACGGTGCATGCGCCGCACCCTGTTCGTGGTCCCGGCCGCGCTGGTCCCGACCGTCTGGCACGCGACCGCCAAGACCAACGACCCGCACCGCGCCGACGCCACGGCGAAGCTGCGCGACGCCCTGGGCTGGGACGAGCGCCGCCGCGCCGCCGTGGAGCGAGCCCTCCTCGACGCCCTCGCGGCACGCGGCGAGGCCACCGCCGCCGAACTGGCGGCCGACGTACCGGACTTGAGCGAACAGTTCGTGGTCAACCCCGGGAAGCCCTACGCGTCACGGCAGCGGGCCGTCTCACCGGTGCTCGGCCTGCTGGCCGCCGAGGGGCGGGTGCGGCGCGCCCGGCCCGTGGGCTCGTGGACGTCCGGGCAGTTCCGCTGGGCCCCTGCGCGGCCGCAGTCGCCGCTGCCCGCCGCCGAGGCGCGGGCCGAGCTGGCCCGGCGCTATCTGGCGGCCTTCGGGCCCGTCACCGTCGACGACCTCAAGTGGTGGACGGGCTGGACGCTCACCGCCACGCGCGCCGCGCTCGCGGCCACCGCCGCGCAGGCCGTCGAGCTCGCCGAAGGCACGGGCCACGTACTGCCCGAGGACGTCGACCCGCTCCCGGCCGCCGCACCGGAAGCCGCGCTGCTGCCCGGCCTCGACCCCACCGCGATGGGCTGGCGCCACCGCGACTGGTACCTCGACCCGGCATACGCACCCGAACTCTTCGACCGCAACGGCAACATCGGACCCACGGTCTGGTGGGGCGGCCGCGTCATCGGCGCCTGGTCCCAAGGGCCCGAAGGACACGTGCGCCACCACCTCCTCACCGACCCCGGCCGCGAGGCCCGCACGGCCGTGGCGGAAGCCGTCGGTCGCCTGACCGCCTTCCTCGACGGCACCCGCGTCACCCCCAGCTACCGCACTCCCCTCGAACGCCGCCTCGGCGCCGGGGGCCCAGTGTCCGGAAAGAGAGGCGGCCTTCGATACCCGAACGGGCAGGCCGCACAGGGCAGTTAGCCTCACCGCATGCAATGGGACGAGAAGCGCCTCCTCGCGGCCGAGGTCGACGCGATCCACGGGCTCCTGCCCGGCTCCGGCGGCCCCCCGGTGCTCCGCGACCCCACGGTGCTGGCCGTGTGGGCCTGGTCGCCGCGGGCGCGGCTGCTGGCGCTCGGGACCGGCGCGGCGCGTAAGGGCCGTGCCGGGACGGCGGCCATCGACGGCGGGCCCAGCTGGGTCTTCCCGGCACACGTCGACGTGCCGCCCGCCCCCTTGCCCGTCGTCGTGTCCACCGTCGAAGGGCGGCGCGCCGCCCAGCGGTTCGTCCGCCCCGACGCCTGGCAGCCCGACGAGTGGGGCGAACTGATCGGCGGCCGCCTGGGGGAGTGGGCCATGGCCGTCCACGGGAGGGCGCCGGTGTCGATATGCCACACCCCGGCGGCGAGCGCCACCGCCGCGGAGGCGGGCATCTGGACCCGCCCTGACTTCCGCGGCCGGGGCCTTGCCCCCGCCTGCGTCGCGGCCTGGTCGCACCGCGAGCGCCGGAACAAGGAGGTGCTCTTCTACAGCACGACCGACACCAACCTCGCCTCCCAGTCCGTCGCACGCCGCCTGGGACTGCGCCGCCTGGGCTGGATCTGGACGGCGCGGTGACGGGTGCGGCCGCCGGTCGGCCGTGTCGGCCGGACCGCGGGAAGGAGCGCCCGCGGCCCGGCGGCAGCCAGGCCCGCCGCTAGTCCTGCGACGCGCGTCGACAGGCCTCCAGGGCCAGTTGGGCGGGGACGAACTCCCGCCGCAGCTCGGCGTAGCAGGTCCGCACGCTCTCGGAGCTGCCGTCGGCAGCGGTGAGGCAGGCGTGCGCCACCACGTCGGCGTCCACCTCGGGGTGCTGCTCCAGGACCTGGTAGAAGCAGCCCTGCGGAGTGGCGTTGACAGCGGGTGCGACGGCCACGGCACCGCCGAGGGCAAGGGTGAGACCGCCGACGACGGCAGCGAGACGCTTGAGCATCAGTGTTCCTCTCGGGTGACAGCGCGAGGTGGTCACTCGGCGCTATTGATCGCTACGTGGCGTACCCGAGGGTTCCTTCCGTGACACGAGAGCCGTGAGGTGTGAAGAGGGATGGGCAGGGCGCAAGGGGCGCGCTGCGGCGCCGGGCGCGGTGGCCGTGCGATCAGGGTGCCGCGGCGGGTGACGGGGTGAGGTCGGCGGCGCCGAAGGAGACTCCGAAGCGCTCGCACCAGACGACCGCGCTGCGGAACCCGGCGGGGTCGGTGCCGTCCGGCACGGTGTAGTTCTGGTTGCCCAGATTGCCCTTGAGACGGCCCAGCTGCACGGCTCCCGCGCCGAGCCCGTCGGTGACCTCCGAGGCGGGCCGCGTGGACAGATAGACCCGTACGTCAGGGCCCTCCGACGTCTTGAGGTCCTCCAGGCGCAGCAGCTGGCGGCCGTCGGCGAGCCGCAGGGCGCGGGCGGTGCCGCTGGTGGGGTGCTCGTGTGCGACGAGGCTGCCGCGGGCCAGCTCCTTGACGGCGGCGGGGGAGCCGCCACTGCCCGCGCCCTCGCCTCCGGCCATCGCCGTGGGCAGGGCCTCGTTGACAGTGGTGTTCGTGAAGGCGCGCCACGGCTGGAAGAAGTACAGCGCGAAGGCGACCGCCAAGGTGGTGACCAGCAGCACGGGGAGGACGACACGGCGTCGCAGCGAGAGCTTCATGACGCAAGCACACCGCACCACGGGCCCGGATCCGGCCCCGGGGCGGGATCCGTAAGACTCACGTAATGCCTGATCAGGGCTTGATCGGCGGCCAGGTCGAGCCCGGCGTCCTGCTGCGGCCGGTCGCGGCGGGCTGCCCTGTCCGGCCCCGGGCGGTCGGCGCGGAACGCAGGGCCCGGGATCCGGACAGGTCCCTGACGGCGCGGCATAGTGCTTTTGTCCGAGACTGGTGGGCCCGTACCCCCTTGTGCTCCTTGTGGGTGATGGACACGCCCCCGCGCCGGGGGGACAGTAGCGACTCGCCAGCAACTCCTTACGCCCCTTCGCGTCCTCGGACCGGGTGCCCCGCGCCCCGGGGGCCCGGCGCCGGACGCGAAGGGGTCCCGCGGACGTTCCGCACCACCGCGGAGGCCCGCGGGGATTCGCAGAACTAGAGAAAGGGGAGCGGTGTGAGCGGCAGCCACGTAGGGGAGCCCGCGCCGCAAGTGGCAGGAGCGGGCCAGGACGAACCCGCGGGTCCGGGCGTGGCCCCGCCCAGCGCCCTGTCGGAGGGCGCGGACCAGGCCGCGGACGCCGCGGAGAGCGCGGTGGCCCCCGCGGTGCTCGAAGCCGCCGAGGACGAGGCGGTGTGACCTCGGCGCGCGGACACGGGGAGCGGCAGGACCACAGGAGCGGATAGGGCACAAGCAGCGGAAAGAGGGGACATGAGCACGGTTATCCGACGGGTATTCAACGGCAGGGGACGCGGCAGCTTCGTGCAGCCCATCAACTCGCCTGTCGCCTTCAAGGGGAGCACCATCGTCGCCTCCATCACCGAAGTCGACGCCAACGGCGACTCCTTCGTCGGCAGCGCGCGCATGACGGTGCACAACGTGGCGCCGAGGGACGGCCAGTACGTCATCTGGGTCAACATCGAGTGGTCGGATCCCCTGAACTACCGGCTCAACGTTCTTGTCAGCAACGACTAGCGCGGGCCGTGGCCCCGTCCCGGGGGCGGGGCCACGGCGGTCCGGGCACCTCGTCAGTCGATGACGGCCGTGGCCTCGACCTCGACCAGGTGGTCGGGCGCGTCGAGGGCCGCGACGCCCAGGAGCGTGCCCGGCGCCACCGGTGTCACCCCCAGCTTCGCGGCGGCCCTGGCGATCCCTTCCAGGAGGAGGGGCATCTTGTCCGGTGCCCAGTCGACGACGTGGACGGTCAGCTTCGCCACGTCGGCGAAGGTGGCGCCGGCCGCGGCGAGGGCGGTGCCGACATTGAGGTAGCACTGCTCGACCTGGGCCGCGAGGTCGCCCTCGCCGACCGTCACGCCCGCGGCGTCCCAGGCGACCTGCCCGGCGACGAAGACCAGCTTCGACCCCGACGCGATCGACACCTGTCGATAGGCGTCGACCTCCGGCAGTCCGGCGGGGTTGACGAGGGTGATGGCCATGATGCCTCCGAAACCAAGACGCGAGTGCTCTCCAGCGGTTACTCGGGAACCGTAGGAGAGTGGCCGCTGACGTGGAAGGATGCACTTTTCGGTGACTGGGGCACCTCAAGGTGACCCAGCAGCTCAGACGGCTGCCGGAGCCGGGAAACGGCGGGTGACCACCCGCCGTTCCACCCGCCGACCGGTCAGGTGCCGGTGAAGACGGCGTCGCGCCGCTCGGCGAAGGACCGGACCCCCTCGGCCCCGTCGGAGGACGCGACGAGCCGTGCGACGTCGGGGCGCAGCCGCTCGACGGCGCGTGCGTCGCCGTGCTCGCGCGCCCGGTGCGCGGACTCCAGGGTCGTACGGACCCCCAGGGGCGCGGACTTCGCCGCGATGAGGGCGGCGAGCTCGACGGCACGGGCGCGGGCGGCCGGACCGTCGTCGACGACCTCCTGCACCAGGCCGATGCGATGGGCCTCCGTGGCGTCGAACTCCTCGCCGGTGAGCAGCCACCGCATGGCGTTGCCCCAGCCCGCCTGCTGGGGCAGGCGGAACGTCGCCCCGCCGAAGGGGTAGATGCCCCGGCGGACCTCCAGCTGGGCGAAGCGCGCGTCCCGGGCCGCGACCCGGATGTCGGCGGCAAGGAGCAGTTCGATGCCGAGGGTCATCACCCAGCCCTGCGCGGCCGCCACCACGGGCTTGGTCCAGGGCCCGTCCAGGCGCCACGGGTCACGGCCGCCCTCGGGCGCGGGGAACTCCCCGGAGGCCAGCTCGGCGCCGACGTCGAGCATGTCGAGGCCGCCGGTGAAGTGGTCCCCGTGGGCGAAGAGCACTCCGCACCACAGGTCGTCGTCCCGCTCCAACAGGCCGTACGCGAGCGACAGTTCGGTCAGCGTGCGCCGGGTGAACGCGTTGCGCTTCGCGGGGCGGTTCAGGCCCATCAACAGCACGTGCCCGTCCCGTTCGACGGTGACCGCGGCCGTGTCCGCAGGCGTGGAACCCATCAGCCCTCCAGTTAAGTTGCATGATGAGACCTACTGGAAGGTAGCCGCCCGCGGGCGTGCTCACAAGTGGGTCTCATCATGAAACCGATAAGCTGGGCGGATGAGACGGACCTCTTTCGACAGCTGGCCCTGCTCCATCGCCCGCACCGTCGACATCCTCGGCGACGGCTGGATGCTGCTGGTGCTGCGCGAGGTCTTCTACGGGGAGTCGCGCTTCGACGGCTTCATCGGGACGCTCGGCATCGCCCGCAACACCCTCACCGACCGCCTGCGGCGCTTGGAGAGCGCGGGCCTCCTGGAGCGCCGCGCCTACCAGAGCGACCCCGTCCGCCACGCGTATCTGCCGACGGACAAGGGCCGCGACTTCTTCGGCGTGCTCGCGGCGATCAACGCCTGGGGCGACCGGTGGCAGTCGGGGGAGGACGGCGTGCCCACGGTCCTGCGCCACACGACCTGCGGCCACGACACCCGGGCCCGCGTCGTCTGCTCGTCCTGCGACGAACCCCTCCACCACGAGGACGTGACCGTCCGCATCGGCCCCGGCTTCCCGTCCCGGCTGCTCGACGACCCGGCGGTGCGGGCCCGCTTCCCCGCCGGGGACGGCACGGAGGCCGCGGGCTGACCGCGCGTCACCGGTCTCAGTGCCGCTGACCGGGCTCGTAGCCACCGGCGGGCTGCTGCACCATGACGTTCCCCCGGTTGAAGGCGTTGATGAGCGCGATGGCGCACACCAGGGCCGCGAGCTGATCCTCGTCGTAGTGCTTGGCGGCGTCGGCCCAGGCCTCGTCGGTGACCCCGCCCGCAGCGTCGGCGATGCGGGTGCCCTGCTCCGCGAGCTCCAGGGCGGCCCGCTCGGCGTCGGTGAACACGGTGGCCTCGCGCCAGACCGCGACCAGGTTCAGGCGCGTCGCGCTCTCCCCGGCGTGCGCGGCGTCCTTGGCGTGCATGTCCACGCAGAAGCCGCAGCCGTTGATCTGGCTGGCGCGCAGCTTCACCAGTTCCCGGGTGGCGGCGGGGAGCCCCGAATCCGCCAGGGCCCGGTCCGCCGCGACGAGGTGCCGGGCGAACGCGGTCGCGACGGTGTTGGTGAAGAAGTTCAGGCGAGCGGTCATCGTGTGCTCCTGTGTCGTCGTTGCGGTGACACACCCTTGGACGAGACGGCCCGGCCGTCTGTGACATCCGCACGTGTGACGGCCGTCTCACCTCCTGGCGGGTCCCGGGGAGGCGCTGCGATCCGGACGGCCGTGATGTGCGGCCCGGCGCCCCGGACCCCGGCCGCCGCCCTCCGGAAAGGGCCCGTATCCGGCTGTCACAGATGCGGCCGCCGTCCTGTCCTGTTGGTGTGCGCGCGGACGCACCGGGCCCGCAGCGGTGCCACCCGCACCCCGCGGTCGGGCACGAGCCGGAGCAGCGAACGGAGACAGTGATGAAGATCGTGGTCATCGGCGGTACGGGCCTCATCGGCTCCCAGGTGGTCGCGCGGCTGCGCGAGCGCGGACACGAGACCGTGGCGGCCTCCCCGTCCACGGGCGTCGACACCCTCACCGGTGAGGGCCTCGCCCCCGCCCTCAAGGGCGCGGACGTGGTCGTGGACGTGTCGAACTCCCCGTCCTTCGAGGCCGGGGCGGCGCTCGACTTCTTCACGCGCACGGCTCGCAACGTGGCCGAGGCGGAGCGGGCGGCGGGCGTCCGCCACCACGTCGCGCTCTCCGTCGTCGGCGTCGACCAGGTCCCCGACTACGGCTACTACCGGGCCAAGGTCGCCCAGGAGGAAGCCGTGCGCGGCGGCGGCGTCCCGTACAGCATCGTGCGCGCCACCCAGTTCTTCGAGTTCGTCGCCCCGGTGATGGACATGTCCACCCAGGGCGGCGAGGTGCGCCTGCCCTCGCTCCCGCTGCGCCCGATCGCCTCCGCCGACGTCGCGGCCGCCGTCGCCGACGCGGCACAGGGCGCGCCCTCGAACGGCGTGCGCGACATCGCGGGCCCCGAAATCCACCGGCTCGACCGGCTCGGCGAGATCACCCTCGCGGTGAGGCCCGACGGCCGCTCCGTCGTCACCGACGAGGGCGCCGGGCTGTTCGCGGGCTTCCCCGACGTGCTCACCGGCGACGACACGGCACACACCGCCACCACCCGCTACGAGGACTGGCTCCGGCAGCACTGACCGGCGCCGGCGGACGCCGCCTCCGCGCTACGGCCGGCCGGTGCGCGCCCGGACCGACCGCTCGTACGCCCGCAGCTTGTCGGGCGCCAGGACCCAGTAGAGCCCGTTGATCCCGTCGGGCCCCACCGTGACGCTCACCAGGGCGACGGCGGCACCCTCCTGGACGAGGAGCAGGCTGGGACGGCCGTTGGCCTCGACCAGGACGTAGTCGGCACCGGGGAAGAACTTCTTGGCGAAGGCGCTGATCCGCGCCACGCGCCCGGCGCCCACGACCTCAAGGCGTGCCACGCCCCGCATGCCGTTGCCGTCCGCGTAGGCGACGACGTCGGCCGACAGGACGTCCTCCAGGGCGGCGACGTCACCGTCGCGCGCGGCGGCGACGAAGGCTTCCAGGAGCCGCCGGTGCTGGGCCGCGTCGACGGGTGCGCGGCGCCCGGCGGCCAGGTGCTTGCGGGCCCGGCTGACGACCTGCCGCGCGTTGGCCCCGCTCAGCCCCAGCATGTCCGCGATCTCTTCGTACGCGTAGCCGAACGCCTCCCGCAGCACATAGGCCGCCCGCTCCACGGGGTTCAGCCGCTGCAGGACCAGCAGCACGGCCAGCTCGACGGCCTCGCCGCGCTCCGCGCCGACCTGCGGGTCCACGCTGGTGTCCACGGGCTCCGGCAGCCACGGCCCCACATACGCCTCGCGGCGCACCCGCGCCGACTGGGCCACGTTGATCGCCAGGTGCGTGGTGACCTTCGCGAGGAACGCCCCCGGCGCGACGACCGTGTCCCGGTCGGTGCCCTGCCAGCGCACCCACGCGTCCTGGACCACGTCCTCGGCCTCGCTCACGCTGCCCAGGATGCGGTAGGCGATGCCGAACAGCCGGGGCCGCAGCCGCTGGAACGCGTCCGCCGCCTCCGCCAGCGCGTCGTCGGGGAGCGCCCGGCGCTCGTCCATCGTGCCTCCGCAGGTGTCGACCGCCGTGCCCCTCGGACGGGCCCCGCCGGTACCGGGGCGGTCCGCTCACCGCGATCCTACGATGATCACGCGGGCGGGTCCGAGGGCCTGCTGTGTATCGGCCACGTATCAGGAAGCGCTTGATCGTCCATCGGATCCGGGCCCCGGCCGCCACGAGGTCGCCGTGTCCGGTGTCTGCCGTATCGTTCCTTTCGGGTCACCGGCCGGGCAGCCGCCGCGGGACCCCCGTCGCCTCCCCGCCCACGAACAGGAGCCACCCGCCCGTGTCCCCGTCCGCTCCGCCCGCCGTACGCGTACTGCTGGTGGAGGACGACGACCTGATGCGCCGCTCCTTCGCCCTCGCCCTGGAGCGCTACGGATACGCGGTGCGGGCCGCGCCCGACGGCCTCACGGGCCTCGAACTCTTCCGCGACGAGAGCTTCGACCTGCTGGTCCTGGACGTGATGCTGCCCGGCCTCGACGGGATCGGACTGTGCCGCAGGGTCCGCGAGACCAGCCTGGTGCCCGTCCTGATGATGTCCGCCCGCGGCGACGGCCTCGACGTCGTCGCCGGTCTGGAAGCGGGGGCCGACGACTACGTGGTCAAGCCCGTGGACACCTACGTCCTCGTGGCCCGCATCCGCTCCCTGCTGCGGCGGGCGACCTACGCGCCCCTCCCGGCCCCCGGGACCGCCACGGAACAAGAGCGGCCCTCCGAAAGGCGCACGCTGGTCTTCGGCGACCTGGCCATCGACACCGCGGGCATGGAAGTGACGCTCGCCGGCAGCCCGGTGGCGCTGACCCCGACCGAGCTGAAGCTGCTCCTGGAGTTCGCCGCGCGCCCCGGCGTCGTACTGGAGCGGCACACCCTGCTGCGCGACGTGTGGGAGTACGGCTGGGACGGCGACAGCCGGGTCGTGGACCTGTGCGTACAGCGGCTGCGCAGGAAGCTGGGCCGGGACCGCATCGAGACGGTCCGCGGCTTCGGCTACAAGCTGCGGCGCTGACCCCGTGCGTCCGCGTCCCCGGCCCCGGCGGGGCCGCACCTCGCTGCGCTGGAAGATCGCGGCGCTCGCCGCGGCCACCGCCTTCCTGGTGGTGGCCGTGGTGGGCGTACTCGTCCACGTGTGGACGCAAGGCGACATCCGCGACCGGGCCCGGGCGCGGGCCCTCAACACGCTCTACTCGGCCATGGACGTGTACCGCCGCACCGGCACCCTGGCGGACGGCGCCGAACTCGATCCGGCCGCCCTGCCCGCGGCGCTCCGCCACCCCGCCGACGGCGACCGGCACGCGGCCCACGACGGGAGCGTCCAGGGCAACCTGGGGCCCAGCGCCTGGGCCGCCCAGCGCACCGGCGGCCCGGGCAGCCCCGTGCTCGCCGTGCGGGTCAACCTGGGCCCGGAGCTGCACACCCTGCGCCGTCTCGATATCACCATGGCGGTCGCCTCGCTGATCGCGCTCGCCGCCGCCGCGCCGCTGGCCGTCCACGGCGCCGGGCTGCTCGCCCGGCGGCTGCGCCGGGTCTCCGAGACCGCGGGCCGCATCTCCGCCGGGGACCTCGACGCGCGCACCGGGCCCACCAAGGGCCGCGACGAGGTGGCCGAGATCGCCGCCACCGTCGACCGGATGGCCGACTCCCTCGGCGAACGGCTGCGCACCGAGCGCCGGTTCACCGCGGACGTGGCCCACGAGCTGCGCACCCCCGTCGGCGGCCTCCTGGCCGCCGTCGACCTGCTGCCGCCAGGCGAGACGGAGGACCTGCTGCGCGCCCGGGTGCGCGACCTGCGCGGCCTGGTCGAGGACCTCCTGGAGGTCTCCCGCCTCGACGCCGGGGCCGAACAGGCCGTCCGAGCCCGGGTGCCGCTCGGCGCCGTCGTCGCCGAGGCCGTGACGCGCACCGGCCACGCCACCGAGGTCGTCGGCGCCGGCGCGGCCGGTCCGCGGGGCGCGGCGGGGGACTTGACCGTGGAGACCGACCCGCGCCGCCTGGAGCGCATCGTCAGCAACCTCGTCATCAACGCCCACCGGCACGGGGCCGCTCCGGTGCGGGTCACCGTCGAGGGCCGTACGGTCGTCGTGCGCGACCACGGCCCCGGCTTCCCGGCGGACCTGCTGCGCCACGGCCCGCGCCGCTTCCACACCGGCGCGGCCGAACGCGGCGGTGGTCACGGCCTCGGCCTGACCATCGCCCTGGGGCAGGCCCGGCTGCTCGGCGCCGAACTGCTCCTGGACAACGCCCCGGACGGCGGCGCCGTGGCAACGCTTCGGCTGCCGGACTGACCGCCGCCGCGGCCCCCAGAGCAGAGCCGTCACCGCCCGCCCCTACAGAACTGCCGCACACCGGCGCGGGCGCCGATACACGGTGGCCCAGGCCCCGATACGTTCCCCGGACACCCTTCGAAGTGCACCCGCCCGCACCCGAAGAGGAGCCCCGTTGACCGCCGACGCCCTTGCCCCGCCCCCGACGCCGGGAATCGCGGCCGCCACCACCGACCTGTCGAAGGCCTACGGCAGCGGCGGCACCCGGGTCGTCGCGCTCGACCGGGTCAGCATCGCCTTCCGCGAGGGCGAGTTCACCGCGATCATGGGGCCCTCCGGCTGCGGCAAGTCCACCCTGCTGCACTGCGCCGCCGGGCTCGACACGCCCACCTCCGGCTCCGTCCGCGTCGGCACCACCGACCTGGGCACGCTCGACGACCGCGGCCTCACCAGGCTGCGGCGTGACCGGATCGGCTTCGTCTTCCAGGCGTTCAACCTGCTGCCGACGCTGACCGCCCTGGAGAACATCACGCTGCCCCTGAGCATCGCCGGACGCCGCCCCGACGGGCAGTGGCTGGACCGCGTCGTCTCCATGGTCGGCCTCTCCCAGCGCCTCGGCCACCGGCCCGCGCAGCTCTCCGGCGGCCAGCAGCAGCGCGTCGCGGTCGCCCGCGCCCTGGTCTCGCGGCCCGCGGTCGTCTTCGCCGACGAGCCCACCGGCAACCTCGACTCCCGCACGGGCGGCGAGGTCCTCGGCTTCCTGCGCGACTCGGTGCGCGAACTCGGCCAGACCGTGGTCATGGTCACCCACGACCCCGTCGCCGCCGGGTTCGCCGACCGCGTGGTGTTCCTCTCCGACGGCCGCCTGGTCGACGAGACGACCCACCCGACTCCCCAGCGGATCCTGGAACTGATGCCGCGCACCGCCGTGGGGAAGCCGCGGCCGTCGGGCGCACGCACCGGCTGAACCGGGTCGGTCCCGGACCGAACCCGCCCCACCCGCTCGCGGCCCCCGGGCCCCGCCCTCCCCGGAAGTCACCCATGTTGAGAACAGCCCTGCGCGGCGCCCTCGCGCACAAGGCCCGGCAGATCATGACCGTCCTCGCGGTCTGCCTGAGCGTCGCGTTCGTCAGCGGCGCCCTCGTCTTCGCCGACTCCACCACCGCCGCCCACCGAGCCGCCGCGTCGAAGAGCTTCGCCGACATCGCGGTCACCGTGACCCCGAAGGCCTTCCCACCCCGCGCCACCGCGGACCGTGGCGCCAGCGCGCTCGACGACGCCCTCGTCCGCAAGCTGGCGGGCGTGCCCGGTGTCGCCGCGGTGCGCCCGGCGGCCGACGGCTCGGCCACCCTGAACGCGGCGGACGGCACCCCGCTGCGGGCCGGGAAGGCGTGGGCGAACCTGGCCGCCGCCTTCGTGCCCGGTGCGGACGGCAAGGACAGCCGCCACCCCCTGACCGAGGGCCACGCCCCGCGGCACGGCGGCGAACTCGCCGTCGACCGGGGCACCGCCGCAGCCGGGCACCTGCGCCTCGGCGACACCGTCACCCTCGCCACCGACGGCCCGGTCATGACCAAGCGGCTCGTCGGCATCGTCACCACGCAGGACACCCGGGTCACCGCGGGCGGCACCCTCGCTCTGTTCGACAAGGCCACCGCCCAGAGACTGTTCGCCTCCCCGGGCCACTACACCGGCATCGACCTGTCGGCGGCGCCCGGCACCGCGGCGCCCGACCTCGCCCGGCGCGTCACCGGCGTCCTCCCCGCCGACCGCGCCGAGGCCACCACCGGCGCCGCCCAGGCCGCACAGCAGGCCGTCCTCGTCGACACCCTGACGCGGGGGTACGCGAAGCTGCCGCTGGTGTTCGCGGGGGTCTCGCTGTTCGTCGGCTCGTTCCTCGTCGTCAACACCTTCACCATGCTCGTGACGCGGCGCACCCGGGAGATCGCGCTGCTGCGGGCGATCGGTGCCTCCCGCCGCCAAGTGGCCCGCTCCGTCCTCCTGGAGGCGCTCCTGGTCGGTCTCGTCGCGTCCACGGCGGGCTTCGTCCTCGGCCTCGGCGTCGCCTCCCTCCTGCCCGACGTGCTGAGCACCGGCGGGGACCGGCTGCCGCACGGTCCGTTGGTGATCGGCCCGGCCTCCGTCGTCGCGGCGCTCGGCGTGGGCGTCGGCGTCACCGTGCTCGCCGCGTGGCTGCCCTCCCGCAGGGCGGCGCGCGTCGCCCCCGTCGAGGCGCTGCGCACGGCCGAACAGCCGCCCTGTGCCACCCGGTCCAAGGCCCGCGGCGCGGTGGGACTCGGGCTTCTCGCCCTCGGCGCGGGCTGGCTCGTGTCCCTCTCCGGGGCGAAGGACGCGTCGGAGGACAACGTGCGGAGCGCGCTGACCGGCTGCGCCCTGCTCGTCGTCGGCCTGACGGTGCTCGCACCGCTGCTCGCCGCCCCCGTGATCCGGCTGGCCGGGCGGCTCACCGACCGCTTCGGCGTCCCCGGACGGCTCGCCCGGGAGAACGCCCTGCGCGACCCCCGGCGCACCGCGGCCACCGCCGCGACGCTCATGGTCAGCACCGCGCTTGTCGCCGGGCTCGCCGTCATCGGCCACTCCACCGGGCAGGCCCTCGACCGGCAGGCCGCGGCCGGGCTCGGCGCCGACTACGTGATCGGCTCCCGCACCGCCACGACCGCCGTCGACCCGGCCGCCGTACGGCGCGTGGCCGCGTCCCCGGGGGTGCGGACCGCGTCTCCCGTGACGGACTCCACCGTCTTCGTCGGCGGCGGTGTCCGGGAGATCTCCGGCGTCGACCCGCACACCGTCCACGACGTCCTGAAGCTCACCTACGTCAGCGGCTCCGGCAAGGACCTCGGGCCGGGCCGGGTCGCCCTCTCCCGCACCCTCGCCCGGGAACGCGGAGTGAGCGCGGGCAGCCGCATCGACCTCCGCATGGGGCAGAGCCGCCGGACCGAGCGGTACACCGTCGTGGGCGTCTACCAGGACAACCCCGTCGCCCGCGACGCGCTCGGCGTCCGCACGGAGGTGGCCCGGCACGGCCTCGTCCCCGGCTCCGTCCAGCGCGTCCTCGTCCGCACCGACGGCGGCGCCGTCTCCGAGACCGTGGAGGAGCGGCTGCGCACCGCCGTGGGCAACAGCCCGCTGCTGACCGTGCACAACCGGAAGGAACTCGTCCGTGAGGCCGCGGGTCCCGTGGCCGACCTGCTGAACGTGGTGTACGGGATGCTGGCCATCGGCGTCGTCATCGGCACGCTCGGCATCGTGAACACCCTGGCCATGTCGGTCACCGAACGCACCCGTGAGATCGGCGCGCTGCGTGCCCTCGGCATGGACCGCGCGGGAATCCGGCGGATGATCCGCGTCGAGGCGGTCACCGTCGCCGCGTTCGGCACGGCGCTCGGCCTCGCGGCCGGCCTGTTCGGCGCCTGGGCGGTCGGCTCACTGGCCAACGGCGCGTTGGAGCAGTACTCCCTGCGGCTGCCCTGGGGGACGCTGGTCCTCATCTGCGTGCTGTCCCTGGCGGCGGGTGCGCTGGCGGCCGCCGTCCCGGCCCGCAGGGCGGCCGCCCTCGGCCCTCTGGAGGCCGTGGCGGAGGCATGACGTCCGCTCGGCCCGCGGGCGGGGGGGCACCCCCGCCCGCGGGCCGCTCACCCGGTGCGGCGTCAGATCCGGCTGTCCTCGACGGCCGGTACCCGCGGGGTGGCGTTCACGTCCGCCGAGCGCGGGGCGCGCTGGGAACTCTTGGCGGCCGGGGACGGCTTGGTGCCGCAGAAGGCCGGTTCGAGGGTGTTCGTCAGGCCCTGCGTCACCGCGCTGTTGTTGGACGCGTTGGCGAAGACCACGACCGTGCGGTCGCCCTCGCGGGTGGAGAAGGACTGCGTCTGGAAGCCCTGGACGATGCCGCCGTGGCCGTAGACCTTGCCGCAGGACAGGGCGATCTCGCGCAGGCCGAGGCCGTAGCTGACCTTCGCCGTCGGCGTCGGCAGCACGGTCGTCATCTCGCTCCGCGACTTGTCGGAGATCAGCTCACCGGAGTCGCCGGAGAGGAGCGCGGTGAGGAAGCGGTCCATGTCGGCGGCCGAGGAGATGACGGCGCCCGCGCTGCCCACCCAGGAGCCGTTCTGCTTCGTGGAGTCGAGCAGCGGCTTGGAGCGGTCGTCGTTCGTCAGATAGCCGGTGACGTGCGCCCCGGAGATGGTCTTCCTCGGGACCACGTAGGAGGTCTTCTTCAGGCCCAGCGGCTTGATGATCTCCTTGCGCAGCACGTTCGCGTACGTGTCGCCCGTGAGGTGCTCGATCGCCAGGCCCAGCACGACGTAGTTGGTGTTCGAGTACGAGTACTTCGTGCCCGGGGCGCTCTGCGGGCCGTGCTTGACCGAGCGCGCCACGAGGTCGGCGGGCTCGTACACGGTGTTGCGGATGCGCTTCTCGAACGCGTCGGTGGTCTCCTCGCCGGGCTGCTCCAGGAGGTCGTTGGTGTGGTCGTAGATGCCGGAGCGGTGCTGCATCACCTGGCGGACGGTCATGTTCCAGTCGGCGGGCAGGGTGTCGGCCGGGAGGTACTCGCGCACCGGCTTGTCCAGGTCGATGCGGCCCTGGTCGGCCAGGCGGAGCACGAGGGCGGCGGTGAACATCTTGGTGTTGCTGCCCACCCGGAAGCGCCACTCGCCGTTCATGGGCGTGCCGTCGAGGTTCGCCTTGCCGACGGCGACGGTCCGGTCGACGCCCGGGGTGTCGTGGTCCCGGATCACCGCGAACGCGCCGGGCGCGCCCGCCGCGACGGTGCGTTCGAGGGCGGCCTGGACCCCCGCCGCGTCCGGCACCGGCTGCTCGGCCCGGTCGGTGGCCGACGCCTGGGCCGTGCCCGCCGCCAGCATCACACCGGTCACGGCCACCGTGGCCGTCCGGACGAACCCGCTTCTCACCATGGGAATTCCCCCAGTTTGCCTGCGTCTCGAAGTGGTCGGGGCCCGCAGGAGCCCCCATGTGATCGGGATCGTATAGGGCCGGCGGAGCGGGAGGTTCCTGACGTGTCGTGAGACCGGTGTCCGTTCGTGCGGCGTTCAGCCGGGTGCGGCCCTCCGGCCGCGAGAAGGCCTCCTCACCGAGACGGTGAGGAGGCCTTCCGCGTGTCCGTCAGCCTTCCTGCAAGCGCGAGCGCAGCAGTTTCTTGCCGAGCTCGGCGCCCTTGCGGCTGTCGGCCTGTGCCTTGCGGAACAACTCCGCGACCTCGGTGTCCTTGGCGCGCTCCGCGTCCTGGACGTACGCCTCGAGCCGCAGGGCGTTGCTCAGGCACGCCTCGACGTACCAGACCAGGTTGTAGTCCTTGTCCCGCGTGCCGGTGACGTCACCGGTCTCGGTGCCGCTGGTCATGCCGGTCCTCCCTCGTGTCGTGTACTGGGGCCGTACTCGCAGCCGGGAGACCGCCGGGTACCCGGGGAGCCCTGGTGTACACGGCCGCGTGCGGGAAGTTCAGCCGGCCGGGACCGGGCGGTAACGCACGTCCACCGCGGCCGAGGGGGTGTCGCCGCCGAGCAGTTCGAGGCGTACGGGGGCGCCGCCGGGGTTGTCGAAGAGGCGGATCCCGTCGCCGAGCAGCACCGGCGCGACGTGCAGGGCGATCTCGTCGATCAGGCCGCGCTGGAGGAGCTGGCGGCCGATCGAGGCGGAGAGGACCTCCAGGTTCTTGCCCCCGGCGGCTTCGAGGCCGACGCGGACCGCTTCGGCGACGTCGCAGCACAGGAACGTGACGCCGTCGGTGGGCTTCGCGTCCTCCGGATGGTTCGTGAGGACGAACACCGGCCCTCGCCACCGGCCGCCGTAGAGGCCGCCGGGGTCGGGGAAGGCGTCCCAGCCGTCCCGGCCGCCGAGGACGGCACCCGTCGTCCCGGCGTACTCGTCGACGAGGCCGGGGCGCAACGAGGTCCCCTCCATCCAGTCCACGCTGTGGTCGGGCCCCGCCACGAACCCGTCGAGGGACATCGTGAAGTGCCACAGCACCTTCCCCGCGGCGGTCTGCCGCTCCGTGCCCGTCGGCGATGTCGTACCAGGGGTCTCGGCACTCCGCGGCGTCTGCGCGCTCGACATGATCGGTTCCTCTCTGCAACGGCCCGTGCTTCTCTGGACCCGTCTCGCCCCCGAAACTCATCGCCGGACTCGCACGGGTTTTCCGCGCGTCGCCCGGACAGGTGGTTCCCGGGCCTCCCCTAAGCGCTTTCGAGGCCGCTCCGCTCTACGCAGTGTCGGGGTCTCCCGGCGAGTCGGGAAGAGCGGAGAGGAGAACACCACCGTGCTCACAGTGTGGGGGTGGGTGTGCCTGGGGACCGGCGCGAGCGCCGCGGTCGGGATCGTGGCGCGGGCCTACGCGTACCGGGTCCGCGAGCGGGTGCGGCGTGACACGATGGCGGCCATGCTGCACGGTCTCGCCCGCGGCGGCGGCTCCGCCGAGGTGACCGAACAGGACGGCGTCTCCTGGGCCGTCACCGTCCGCGACGAGGAGCACCGGTGAATGCCCGGTCAGCCAGGGCAGTCCGTCGGCGCCGCGTTCGACGCCCTGTACAGGGACCTCCGGCCGAGGCTGCTCGGCAAGGCGGCCCTGGTGTGCGGGGGCATGCCCGCGCTGGCTCACGACGCCGTCCAGGAAGCGTTCTACCAGTGCTGGCGCCGCATGAACGACCCGGACGCGGAGCCGGTGCGCGCGTGGGACGCCTGGCTCACCACCACGGTGGTCCGTGAGGCGATCGGCTTGTCCCGCCGCCACTCGGGCAGCGTCCCTCTCGACGACGTCGACCGCCCCGCTCGCGCCCCCGAGCCGGCCGCGCTCATGGATGTGAAGGAGGGCTACCTCAAGGTGTGCCGGGCGATCGCGCGCCTGCCGCTGCGGCAGCGCGAAGCCGTGGCGCTGCGCCATCTCGCGGGCCTGCCCACGGCCGAGATCGCCCGGACGATGGGCATCGAGAAGTCGACCGTACGCGCCCTCCTGAGCCAGGCGCGGCGCACGCTCGCGCCGTTGTCGCGGGAGCTGCGGCGCACGGGCCTCCTTGACGGGGAGCGAGGTGGGGAGCAGTGACGCACCGCCACAACCTTCGCCTCGCCGGACGGCCCGCCGAGCCCACGACACCGGACGAGCTGTGGCGTGCGTACCAGGCGACGGGTGAACGGCTCCTGCGTGACCAACTGGTGCACCACTACATGCCGTTGGTGCGGTACGTGGTGGACCGCGTGAGCGTCGGCGCGCCTGTCCATGCGGAGCAGGCGGACCTCGTCTCCGCGGGGATGTGGGGGCTCTTCGACGCGGTCCGGAGGTTCACCCCCGACCAGGGGGTCAGGTTCGAGACGTACGCGGTCATCCACATCCGCGGGGCGATGGTCGACGAACTGCGGAGGCTGCGCCGGTGGTCGCCCGCGGGCGACACGTCGCTGGAGGAACTCCTTGACTCCGGCGCCGAGGAACACGACCTGCTGGGCGCCGTGGCCGAAGACTCCGGCGCGGCCGCCGAGGACCACGAGCTGCTCCGGCTGCTCGCGCACGCTGTCCACGCGCTGCCGGAGCGCGAGAAGACCGTCGTCACGCTGTTCTTCTACGAAGGTCTGACGCGGGCCGAGATCGCGGGTGTGCTCGGCCTCACGGCGCAGGGCGTCGACCGCCTCCACGCCGAGGCCCTCACCCAGCTGCGGGCAGCGCTCGCGGCTCCGGGCGAGGACCCTTGCGACGCGGGCGGCGACCTGGTGCGGGACATGCTCCACGGGACCGAGCAGGCCCTCTCTCGGACGGTGACCCAGGCGGACACCGAGGACTCGCTGGCGGCGCTGTGGCGGCGGATCAAATCCGACGGTCAGGTGTGAGCGGGGACGTACCCAAGGGGAGGGTTGAAGGAGCGGACCGGGGCGGCGGAGGCCGACGTACTCCTCGATGCATCAATTCCGCCGCCGTACGCCCCAGGCGTTCCGGCCCCCGGCATCCGCGCAGGTCGTCCGGGGCCCGGCAGACGCGTCGGCGGCTGCCGGGCGAGGGGGTCGTCGCGCAGACGGGGCGGGGATGCATCAACTCCGGCGAGGGCCCGGATCCGGTGCCACCATGCTGCGCAACGGGCGTACGCCGTCGCCCGGTCGGCCCCGCGCCCTGGGTGGCGCGGGGCCCAGGAACATCAGCACTCCGAGATCCAGAGGTAGTTCATGGACAAGTCGCGTCGACGCCTGCCGTGTGTCGTCCCCACGCCCCCGGCCCGGCCCACCGGCGAGCAGACCGTCATCGTCGTCGTGGTGCTCGTCCTCGGGGCCGCGCTCGCCCTCGCCGGACTGCCCGCTGCCGTGATCGCCGAAGCGCTGACGGCCGCGGGCCTGGTCGCCGCCCAGCTGGCCCGGCGCGCCCCGCTCGCGCCGGGCGAACGGTGACAGGGGCGGCCGTGGGACGCCCGGAGCGGCCGGTGGCCACCGCCAACGCGCGCCTGGAGGAGCTGGCCCAGTGGCTGCGGGCCCAGCGGCACGCCGCGGGCCTGACCCACCGGGAGCTGGCGGGACGCGCCGCGCACGCCTTCTGCGACACCACGTTCTCGCGGGCCACCACCGGGACCCGGATCCCCCGCCTCCCGGTGGTGGAGGCGTACGCGCGGGCCTGCGGGGCCTCGGTCACCCACGCCCGGAGGCTGTGGCGCGCGGCCCGCTACGCGGAGCACCGGCATCGGAACCCGGGCGCGCGCGTGCCGCGTCCTGACCGCGTGTACGACAAGGGCGAGCTGATCCACGCCCTGCAGCAGCTCTATTACAAGGCCGGGGCGATGCCCATGGACGAGATGGAGCACCGTGCGGGGGACCACGGCGAACTGCCGCACAGCACGGTGCGGCGCATGCTGGCGGGCACGTCCATGTTCGACCTCCAGCAGCTCTACGCGTTCCTGCACGTGTGCGACGTGACGGGCAGCGCGTGGGAACAGTGGTGCCAGGCCTGGAAGCGCGCCAAGCGCCACTGCGAGGTGCTGCACGCGGCCGACCGCGCCCTCCAGGTCCACGCCGACGGCCGCCCGGGCCCGCGCGACCGGGCCCGGCCCGCGGGGGCGCCGCGACGGTCCGCGGGGGAGCCGCGCGCGTTCCCTCCGGTGGCGCTCGCCATGCCGCTGTTCCGGTCCGCGCCGGTGCCCGCGGCGGCCCGGCCGTCGCCGCGCCCGTTCGCCAGGTCTACGTGAGCCGCCGCCCGGGAGCCTCCTCCGGGGCGCGCCCGGTGACCCGCTTCTCGAACCAGTGGTGGGCGTACGGCTCGTCGTTGAAGGCGGCGACCTCCTCGAAGCCGTAGGCGCGGTACAGGCCGATCGCCGTCGTCAGGGCCTTGTTGGTGTCCAGGCGCACCCGGTCGTGGCCGTGCCGCGCGGCACGGTCCTCCAGCTCGGCCAGGAACCGGCGGGCGAGCCCGAGGCCGCGCACCCGGGGCGCCACCCACATGCGTTTGATCTCCGCGGGCGCGTCGGCGGGCAGCTTCAGACCGGCGCAGCCCACGGGCTCGCCGTGCAGCCGCGCGACGAGGAACACGCCGTGGGGCGGCCGGAGTTCGCCCGCGTCGGGCAGCAGGCTGAGCGCCGGGTCGAAGCCCGTCTCGAAGCTCTCCCGCATCTCGGCGAAGTACGACGTCAGACAGGAGCGGGCGTCCGGGTGGCCGGGGTCGACGGCGTCGAGCGCGACCGTCGCGGCGGTGAGCAGACGCTCCACCTCGGCCATCGCGGCGACGAGCCTGCCGCGCTGCGCGGAGTTGAGCGGTTCGAGGAGGGCCCCGGCCAGGGTGTCGCTGTGGCGGTCCAGCAGGGCGCGCTCGGCGCGTCCCGCGGCGGTGAGCCGGGCGGTGCGGACCCGCCGGTCGCGCGGGTTCGGCCGCACGGTCACGAGCCCGTCGGCCGCGAGGGCGCGAAGGAGCCGGCTCATGTACCCGGAGTCGAGCCCGAGCCGTTCCCGCAGCCGTCGTACGTCCCGCCCGTCGTCGTCCTCACCGATCTCCCACAGCAGCCGGGCCTCTCCGATGGGCCGGTCGAGGCCCAGGTAGTGGTCGTGGAGCACGCCCACGCGTTCGGTGACGGTGCGGTTGAAGCGGCGTACCCGGGCGATCTGTGCGTCGTCAGCCATTCTCTGACTTTAGTCAGGGGCGTCGCGCTTCGGCGGGGGAACGGTGAGGTTCGCAGACGCGGCACGGCACGGCACGGCACGGTGGGGTGGGGTGGGGCACGGTGGGGCCGTCCGGCGGCGCGTGAGAGCCTCGGCGCCATGACGATCACGTACGCATGGCGCGGTGACTTCGACAACGCGGCCGTCAACGCGCTGCACGCGGAGGGCTTCGGCCACCCGGTCCTGGACCTCGACTGGCTCGGCCAGGTGCGCCGCCACAGCCTCGGCTGGGTCTGCGCGCGCGACGGCGACGACCTGGTGGGCTTCGTGAACGTGGCGTGGGACGGCGGCGTGCACGCCTTCGTCCTGGACACGGTCGTCGCCACGGGGCGGCGGCGCTCCGGGGTCGGCGCCGGGCTCGTCGCCGAGGCCGCGCGGCGCGCCCGGGCGGCCGGGTGCGAGTGGCTGCACGTCGACTTCGACGACGAGCTGGGGCCGTTCTACTTCGACGCCTGCGGGTTCCGGCCCACGCCCGCGGGGCTCATCGCTCTCTGAAGGGCCCGTGGGCGCCGCGAGAACGGGCCGGGCGCACGCCGTCCTTCACCCGGTCGGTGCTCCGTGCGTTCGCCGCGCAGAGACCGGCGAACGCGGGCCCGGCGCCCGGCAGTCGGGTGCCGTACCGCCTGTGGACGTCACGACGCGCCGAACCACCTGTCGGCGGCCCGCTCGAACCCTTCGACGTCCGCGGGGCCGAAGCCGCGAGCGCCCGCCCAGGCGATGACGCCGTCCGGCCGGACGAGCACGGCGTCAAGACCGAGGTCGTTCCGCGCGGCCCCGGCCGCGTACCGCAGTCGGTCCCGTCGGCCCGCCGTCGCGTCCCGCAGACGGCTGCCGGCGCTGAAATCGAGCACGACGCCCTGCCCGTCCCGCAGCAACTCGCCGAGGCGGGTGCCGTTCTCGAGACGGAACTCCGGGGCGTTGCGGCCGACCAGCGGCTGCTCGTCGCCGAGGTCGTAGCGGATCGCCGTCCCCGACACCCGCTCGAACACGCGAGTCGTGCCGTCACGGGTCGCGAGCAGGTCGCGCAGCACCTCCCGGAGCGCCCAGCCGTGGGGGTCCGGCCTCATCACCGCCGCCTGGGCGCGCGTCCAGTCGAGCACCCGGGCGCCGACCGGATGCCGTTCGCGGGTGTAGGTGTCGAGGAGGCCGTCCGGCGCGTGGCCGCGCACGGTCGCCGCGAGCTTCCAGCCCAGGTTCATGGCGTCGCCGATGCCGAGGTTGAGCCCCTGGCCACCGGTGGGGGAGTGGATGTGCGCGGAGTCCCCCGCGAGCAGGACGCGCCCGCGCCGGTACGTCGTCGCCTGCATCGCCCGGTCGGTGAACGTCGAGGCGCGCTGGACGGCGCCCAGCGTCACACCGGTGCCGGACACGCGCCGCAGCACGGCCTGGAGGTGGTCGGCGGTCGGCTGCCGGGTCCGGTCGTACGCGCCGCCGTCGCAGTCCAGCACGCCGATGTGCCCGGCGGACAAGCGGAGGTACATGCCCTGCGGCGTCAGATGGATCCCCATGGCCAGCTCGTCGGGGTCGCTGACATCGGCGAGCATGACGTAGCCGGTGAACTGCGGTTCGGTGCCCACGAACGCGAAGCCCGCGCCACCGCGCACCGCGCTGCGCCCGCCGTCGCAGCCGACGAGCCAGCGCGCTTCGTACGCCTGCTCGTCGGTGTGCGCGACCACGCTCCCGTCGTCCTGTACGACGTCCTTGACCGTGACGCCCCGCCTGATCTCCACACCGAGCTTGTCCGCCCGCTCGGCCAGCACCCCCTCGACCGCTTCGAGGTGCGTGAGCAGGCCGTCCGCCGCGGGGCCGGGGAACCGGAACGGCAGGGCGGCGAGGTCGACCTTGGCCGGATCGAGCACCATGCCGGCGAAGTGGCCCACGCCACGGGGAGGTGACGGCTCGTCAGCATCGGTGTCCTGGCCGACGGTGTCGTGGAGGCCCGACGCCGCCAGCAAGGGGTGCAGCATGCCGCGGCGGTGGAAGGCCTCGGCCGACCCGGGGGACAGGCCCCGCATCCCGAGCGGGTACGCCCGCCCCGGCGAGCCGGGCTCCGGCTCCCGTTCGAGCACGAGGACGGAGCAGCCCGCGAGGCCCAGTTCACAGGCCAGGAAGAGGCCGACCGGGCCCGCGCCCACGATCACCACCTCGTGCATGACGAAACTCCTCTGTCCGAAGCCGGTTTCCGGCGATGTACCAAGGCTCTTGAAGGCCCCTCACACGGGGCACACACGGTGCTGACGAGCGCGCGCGGGGGCGCGGCCCTGACGTGAGGGACCGCCCGCGCGTGTGTGAGGATCGGAGGATGAACGGGGGGACGCGGCTTCGTGTCACAACGGGCTCGCCAGTCCGCGCCGTCAGCGGCACACGGCTGCGTGTCACACTGCTCGGCGCCTTCCAGGTGTGCCGCGGCGACGCGGCCCGGTCGCGGGCCCTGGTCGCACGGCTCGCCCTCGCGGGCGGCGACGCGGTCGGGGCGAGCGGCCTCATCGACGCGATCTGGGCCGAGGATCCGCCGTCCGGTCCGGGCCACGCCCTCCAGGCCCTGGTGTCGCGGCTGCGCCGGACCCTCGGCTCGGCCGGTGCCGTCACGCGGCTCGCGGGCGGCTACCACCTGGCCGTGGACGCGGCCGACGTGGACGCGCTGCGCTTCGAACACCTCGCCGCTGCGGGCCGCGACCGTCTGCGCGCCGGTGACCTGCCCGGCGCGGCGGGCCTGCTCGGCGAGGCCGTGGCGCTGTGGGGCGACCGACCCGGCACCGAACCCGCGGCCGTCGCCGCGGTGGCGCCCGCCGTCGCGGTCTGCCTTGCCCACGCCTCGGTCGAGGCCGTCACCGACCTCGCCGACGCCGAGCTGGCCCTCGGCCGTGCCGACGCGGCCGCCGCCCGCCTCGCCGCGCTGCTCGCCGAACACCCCGTCCACGAGCGCGCCGCCGCGCTCCTCATGGACGCGCTCGCCGCCCAGGGGCGCCAGGCCGACGCCCTCGCCCTGTACGAGCGGGTCCGCGAGAGCCTGGCCGACGCCCTCGGCGCCGAGCCGGGCGCCGCGTTGAGCGCACGCCATCTGTCGCTGCTGCGCGCCGAGCGGCCCGCCCCCGACACCACCCGGATCAGGAGCGGCAACCTGCCCGCGCCGCTGACCAGCTTCATCGGCCGCGACGACGACCTCGCCCGGATCGACGCCCTGCTCGCCGCCGGGCGCCTGGTGACCGTGGTCGGCCCCGGCGGCGCGGGCAAGACGCGTCTGGCGGTCGAGGCCGCCCGGCGCCACCGGCACGCCCATCCCGACGGCGTGTGGCTGATCGACCTCGCCGCCGTCACCGAGCCCGCCAAGGTCGGCGCGGCCCTGCTGGCCGCGACCGGGCTGCGCGGCTCGGCGCTCTTCGCGGCCCCGGCCGGGCCGCGCGGCCACCGGGTCGACGAACTCGACGTACTGGTCGACCAGTTGGACGGCCGCGAGAGCCTGCTCGTGGTGGACAACTGCGAGCACCTGATCGACGCCGTGGCGCACCTGGTCACGGCGCTGCTGACCCGCTGCGCCGCGCTGCGGGTCCTGGCCACGAGCCGCGCACCCCTCGCGGTCGACGGCGAGGCGCTGGTCCCGCTCGGCCCGCTCGCCCTGCCCGGGCCGCACGCGGAGGCCGAGCAGGCCCGCCGGGCGCCGTCGGTGCGCCTGTTCACGGAGCGGGCGGCGGCCGTGCGGCCCGGGTTCGCCGTCCATGAGGACAACCTCGACGACGTGCTGCGCGTCGTCCGCGGCCTGGACGGCCTGCCGCTCGCCCTCGAACTGGCCGCGGCCCGGCTGCGCACGCTGTCCCTGACCGGCCTGGCCGCCGGGCTCTCCGACCGGTTCCGGCTGCTCACCACCGGCAGCAGGACCGCCCTGCCCCGGCACCGCACGCTGCGCGCGGTCATCGCGTGGAGCTGGGACCTGCTCGGGCCTGACGCCCGCGCGGTCGCGGAGCGCGTCTCGGTCCTGCCCGGCGGCGTCACCCCGGCCTCGGCGGCCGCGGTCTGCGCGGGCGTCCCGGTGCCCGCCGCCGAGGTCCCGGAGCTGCTCGCCGCCCTGGTCGACCGGTCGTTGCTGCACCTGGCGCCGGACACCGGCCGCTACCGGATGCTGGAGACCCTCCGCGAGTACGGCCAGGAGCGGCTGGCCGAGCAGGGCGTGCTGACCGGCGTGCGCGACCTCGCCGCGCGCCACTTCGCCGCGTGGACCGCCCACCAGGACCCGCTGCTCCGCGGCCCCGTGCAGCTCGACGCGCTGCACGAGTTGCACGCCGAGTACGCCCACGTGCTCGCCGCCCTGCGCCATCTCTGCGCCACCGGCGACGCCGCGGGCGCGCTCACCCTCGCTCTGGACCTGAGCTGGTACTGGCAGATGCTCGGGCGGCACGCCGACGCCGCCTACTGGCTGGCCGAGGCGGTCGCCCTGCCGGTCCGGCGGCCGAACGTGCGGCGCGATGTCGCCGAAGGGCTGCTGGTGCTCAACACCCTCGTCCCCCGGGGCGGGGAGCGGGTCGGCCACTGGCCCGAGGAGCGGCGCGAGGAACTGCGGGCGCTCGTCGGCCGCCTGCTGAGCCGCCCCGAGCTGCTGAGCCGTCCGGACCTGCCGGGCCTCTGCGGCGTCCTGACCGTGGTCGGCCTCGCCCCTCTCGTCGGGACCGAGGTGCCCGCCACGGTCCTCGCGGAACTGACCGCCGCGCCCGACGCGTGGACGGCCGGGATGGCCCGTCTGCTGCGGGCCCATCTCGCCGAGAACGACGGCCGCTTCGAGGAAGTGGGCGGCGACGTGCGGGCCGCCCTGGAGTGCTTCACCCGGGCGGGCGACCGCTGGGGCCTGGCCAGGGCGCTGCCCCTGCACGCGCTGACGCGGCAGTACGACGGTGACCTCGACGGCGCCGTGGCCGACCTGAACGAGGCCAAACGGCTGGCCGGGGCGTTCGGTTCGCTCAGCCTCACCGACGAGGTCTACGTCGACCTGCGCCTGATCGACCTGTACGTGCGGCTCGACGAGCCCGGGCGGGCGGCCGAGACCATCGCCGCGGCCCGGGAGCGCGTGCTGCGCTCGGCGCTGCCCGGGACGGCCGTGCTGCTCGACGCGTGGGAAGCCGCTCTGTCGATGGGCACCGGAGCGCTGCCCCGAGCGCGCGACCTGGTCGAGTCGATCGACGCCGCCCGCACCGAGCGGGCCCTGTTCGGCGGTGACCACAGCCAGGCGGTGCTCGGTGCCCTGCGGGGCGCGCTCTGCCTCGCGCTCGGCGACGGCCCGGGCGCCGAAGAGGCACTGGGCCGGGCGTACGCCATGGCGGTCAGCAGCCGGGACATGCCGGTCGTGGCGATCGTGGCGGTGACCGTGGCGGGCCTCGCCGTGCTGCGCGGCCGCTTCGACGAGGCCGCCGTCCTGCTCGGCGCGGCGGCCCGGCTGCGCGGCGCCCACGACCCCACCGACCCCCAGGTCGGCGCGGTGAGCGGCCGCGGCCGGGCGGAGCTCGGAGCCGAGCGCTTCGCCGAGGCGTACGAGCGCGGCTGGCGCCTGGACAGGACCGCGGCCCTGGCCCGGGTCGATCCGGCGCGGGTGTTCCGGGACGGGTGAGGGCCTCCAGGAACGGCGTGCGCCGCGGCAGCGGTCGCTCACCGGCCGCCGATCGCCCGCAGCGACGGCGCCGCGTGCCGCAGCCGTGGCACGAGGAGGACGGCGGCCAGGCCCAGGTAGACGTAGGTGAGGACGAGGCGGGCGCTCTCCGCGGGAAGCAGGAACTGGGCGGCGAAGAGGCCGAACAGCGTGGCCGCCTCCCAGAGCCGGAAGCGCAGGTCCAGCAGGATGACGACGGCGAGCACCGTCTGCGCGGCCGTCAGCGCGACCTCGTCCACCTGGCGCCCCACGAGCGGCATCCCGAAGCCGCCACCGCCGAGGAGGTACGCCACGGGCAGCAGCCCGACAAGCAGCGTCCACTGGTTCACCTTGCTGGAGAGCAGCGCCCCGAGCCCGTCGTCCGCCCGCAGCCGCCAGGCGAAGACGACCGCGACGATCAGCTCGGGCGCCTCGGTGGCGAGCGGCGCGACCCACTGCACCAGCAGGAACCGGTCGACGCCCAGGGAACCGCCCGCCGAGATCAGCGAGGTCGCGAAGGGCTCGGCGGCGGCGAAGATGACCGCGGCCGCCGCCGCGAACAGCGCCGTGGTCGTCAGCCTGCGCCGGCGCCGGGGGAGCCGGGCCAGCCGCGCCGGCACGCCCGTGAACTCCTCGTCCTCACCGGGGCCCGAGCGGGCGACGCGCCACAGGTAGAAGCCGTACCAGGGGATGATGAGCAGCGGCACGTACCAGGCGATCTGCCGGGTCAGGGGCAGCACGAAGGCGAACACCGCGGCCACGGCGAGGAAGCCGATGTCCACGCGCCGGTGCGCGCCGAGCGTGGTGCTCGCCTCGGCCGGACGGGCCCCGCTCCTGCGGGCCGCCAGATAGCCCGCGAGGGCGACGAGGGGCCAGCCCACGCCGATCAGGAGCCGGTTGGCGCCGGTCATGTTCGCCGCCGCGTACGCCGCGTTGGCGGGGTCGCTGCCGCCGGTGTACGCGAAGTACAGGTCCACGGCGTACTCCGGCAGGACGGCGATGAAGGCGAGCAGCGCCAGGGCGAGCGCGCCGGAGATGTCGGCGCGCGCGGTCTCCGCGGCCCACATCAGGAGCACGGCGGCGGCGAGCACGCCGAGGCCGAAGACCAGCATGCCCACGACGGGGCCGGGCTCGGCCCCGCCGAGCCGCAGCACGACGGCCGGGGCCGCGCCGAGCGCCGCCAGCAGGAGACGGCCGCGTACGGCGGGCGCCCGGGGCGGGGCGGAGGGAGAGAGCGAGGTCAGGGTCATCGCGGCCTCCGTGGGCGATGCCAGGGGGGAAGGCGTTCGGCCGTCCTCCCGTTGCGGGGCCGGAGGGCTTTCCGGCACCCCTCCACACTCTCTGCGCCCCACCCGGAACACGAGGTATGTTCGGGAGCAGACATGGTCAAAAACGGACAACCGCCCGCGGCGCCGATCAGCGACATCAGCTATCGCAACCCGCACTGCCCGGCCCTCGGCATCGACGTACGGACGCTCGCCGAGGAGCGCGAAAACGTGCCCGAACAGGGTGGCGCCGGGCCGCAGCGCCTGGACTTCCACCTGCTCGTCCTGGTCACGCGGGGCCACGGCACCCACATGGTCGATTTCGTCGGCCACGACTGCCGCCCCGGCACCCTGCTGTGGATCAGGCCCGGCCAGGTCCACGCCCACGCCCGTGAGCGGGGTCTGCGTGCCCGCCTCGTGCTGTTCACGCCCGACTTCCCGCCGCCCCTACGGATCGGCCCGCTCCTCGACGACCCCTTCGCCCCCGCGCACTGGCGCGCCCGGGGGACCGACCTCAGGGACCTCACGCGCCTCACGGAGCTGCTGGCCGACGCCCATGACACCTACGAGAAGGGGGCGCGCGACCTCGGCACCGATCTGCTGCGCCACACCCTGGCGGCGCTGCTCCTGCGGATCGCGCTGCTGCCGGAGCCGGAGGGCGAGCCCGCCCCGGTCGGCCCGGGCGAGCTCTTCGGCCGCTTCCGCGCGGCCGTGGAGGAGGGCTTCGCCGCCGAACGCTCCGTCGCCGCGTACGCCGCCCGCCTCGCCACCACGCCCAAGACGCTCACGCGGGCCTGCCTCGCCGCGACCGGGCGCCCCGCGAAGGCCGTCATCGACGCGCGGGTGGCCCTGGAGGCCAAGCGGCTCCTGGTCCACACCGATCTGAGCGCCGCCGCGATCGGGCGCCGCCTGGGCTTCGACGAGGCGGCGAACTTCGGGAAGTTCTTCCACCGCACGACGGGGTGGACGCCCGGGGACTTCCGGACGGCCCCGGAGGGCGGAGCGCCATCGTCCCCTCCGGGCGGAGCGCTACCAGCCCCTCCCGGCGGAGCCACCCCGGCCGCGGCCCGGCCCGGTGGCTCCGCCCGGAACGGCTAAGCGGTGGCGCCCCCGTCGCCCTCGTGCCCGTCCACGGTTACGACGATCTTGCCCACCTGGCGGCCCGCCTCCATGTAGCGGTGCGCGTCGGCGATCTCCGCCAGCGGGAAGGTGCGGTCCACGACGGGCTCGAAGGCACCCGTGCCGAGGCCGGAGGCGACGAACGCCTCGGCGCGGCGGAGCCGTTCGGGCACGGTGGTCAGCTCGTGCAGGGTGTAGGTGCGGATGTTCAGCGCGGGCATGCCGAGGTCGAAGCCGGGATACGGGGTGACCTCGCCGCTCAGCGCCCCGTACAGGAAGAGCGTGCCGCCGGGGGCGACGACCTTCGCCAGGTCCACCACTCCCGGACCGGCGATGGCGTCGAAGACGAACTCGGCGCCCCGGCCGTCCGTCAGGGCGCGCACCCGCTCGACGACGTCCTCCTCCTCGGTGACGACGACAGCCGCGGCGCCCGCCTTGAGGAGTGCCTCCTTCTTGGCGCCGGTGCGGGTGGTGGCGATGGGCACGGCACCCACCCTGCGGGCTGTCCGGATCGCGGCGAGGCCCACGCTGCTGGAGGCCGCGGTCAGGACGACGGTGTCCCCGGCGCGCATCCCCCCGATCTCCACCAGGGCCCCGTACGCCGTCAGATAGGGCATCCACACCGCCGCGCCCGCGACCGCGTCGAGGCCCTCGGGGCGGTGCAGCAGCGCGGCCGCCGGGACGAGCGCGCGCTCGGCGTAGACGGCGTAGTCGTTCATCGAGAAGGCGGGCACCACGCTGACCGCGTCGCCGGTCCGAAAGCCCGTCACCCCGGCGCCGACGGCCTCGACCACTCCCGCCGCCTCCGCGCCGAGCCGCGCGGGGAACTCCTTGGCCGACTCGATGTAGTGGCCGCCGCGGAACAGCACCTCGGCGCGGTTGAGCCCGATCGCGTCCACGCGGATCAGCACCTCACCGGCGCCGGGCGCGCCGACCTCCACGTCCTCGATCCGCAGCACATCAGCTCCGCCGTACTCGTGGAACCGCACCGTCCTGGCCATCACGCGCCGTCCTTCCCCCAGTTGGGGTGCCGCGCCGTGCGGCACCGTGGATCACCCAAGCCGAAAGTACGACGACTGTCAAACTTCGATGGTCGTCGTACTACGTGAACGTCCTCCGCGGCCCCCGCCCCCCGGCTAGCATCGTCGCCGACGGCGCCGATCGGCAGGTGGGAGCGGGGGATGCGGGGCGGTATGCGCTATCGGGCCGAGCGGATCGCGCTGGCCGTGATGGCCGGGGCGGGCATCGTGGTGGTGCTCGCCGATCTGCTGGGCTGGCTCGACAAGTTGGCGCCGGGGAGCACCCTGCCCAAGGTCACCCTGCTCATTCTGAGCACCGTCACGCTCTTCCTGCTCCTGGAGTTCGACCGGCTCAAGGTGCTCGACGACGTGCACGCGCAGCTGTCCAAGCTCGACATCGACGCCCTCGCGCAGGAGTTGAGGCAGCGGCACTACGCCGGTGTGGTGCGGGTGCACGAGCGGTTCCCCGATGACAGGTTCGCCACGCTCGTGGACGGCGCGACGCGCGAGGTGACCATCCTGCAGACGTGGATACCGAACCTCGACGAGTTCGACCGCGGTCTGCGCAAGGCCCTCGTGGAGCGCCAGGTGCGGGTGCGCGTCCTGCTCCTGCACCCCTCGTCGCCGGTGGCCGGGTTGCGCAGCGAGGCCCTGCGCACGGTGCGGGACCCCGCCCGCGACGGCGACGTCAGGGCCAACATCGAGCAGTGCCTGTCCACCCTCGCCTCCCTGGTGCACGACGCGGGCGACGAGGACCGCGCCCGCCTCGAAGTGCGCGTGTACAACTCCCTGCCGTCCGTCGCCGTCTACAAAGCCGACGAGCACTACCTGGTGAGCTCGTTCCTGCACGGACGGCTCGCGATCCGCTCCACCCAGATGGAGATCGAGGGCTGCGCCACCGTGCTGGGCAGGGAGGTGCAGCGGGAGGTGGACACGCTCTGGAGCATCGGCTGTGCCGTGGACATGAGCGACTGGCGCGGATCCGTCGGAAGGATCAACCTGTGACCCGGGAAGAGAGAGCACGGCCATGCAGCGACAGAACGGATCGGACCGACGTGCAGGACATGCCGGAGCGGCGGCCGTGACCGGCGTGCTCGGCGCGCCGGGCGCAGCGGGCGGGCTCGACCGCCTCGACGCCTTCGAGGACGCCTTGGTCGAGCGGTTCGACCGGCACCCGGTGCTCGCGAACATCGCGCTGCTGCCGGACGACGCCTTCGCCGAGGTCCTGCTGCAACGCCGCTTCGTGTCCCTCGCGTTCACCCCGTGCTACGACCTGGCCATCGACCTCCTCAGCGACGAGGCGAGCCTGCGGATCGCCCGGGTCATCCTGCGCGAGGAGTACCCCGACAGCCACGGCCACACCCGCTCGCACCGCGAGGACATGACCGAGGACCTGCGCCAACTGGGCATCCCGCAGCGGAGAATCGTCACGTCGAAGCCCTCCGCGACCACCCGGAAGGTCATCCTCGACTCCCTCGAAATGATCGCCGAGGCGGGCGCCGAGCCCGACGCCGACGTGCGGATGCTGACGCTCCTGCGCTTCTGGGGCGAGATCCTGGTGTCCGTCGAGTACGGACGCCTGTGGGAACGCATGGGGCCCCTGCTCACCCGGGACGGCGAGAACCGCTCGCGCTTCTACTACCCGCACCACTCGCACGACGCGAAGGCCAACCCGCTGGCCCGGGTCTCCCTGCTCTCCACCACCCACGCCGACCGTCTCGGCCGCCGCCTGAGCGAACTGCTCGCCCGCGAGCCCTCGTCCGACGGCTTCCAGGAGGTGGAGGAGCGCTCCCTGCGGCTCAAGACGGACTTCTACGACCAGTTCCTGCCCGCCCTCGGGGTGGCCGGGGCCTGACGCGGCACGGCCGGGGCCGCGAGCGGGAACCCCGGGTCCGGAGCCGTGCCGTACGCGAACACCGCCTCCGCGTACGGCAGCTGATCCGCCGGGCCGAGCCTGCGGATACGTCCACAGGTGCGCCGGGTTGCCGTCGAACCAGCCCAGGCAGTGCTGGTGGACGGCCCTCGCGTCCTGGCCGACCGGGCCGTTCCTGCCCCCGTTGATCAGCCATGGGGCCTGGTCGTTCAGGTACGCGTACGCGTCTGCACGTCGCGCTGGACGCTCAGGAACTCGGTGATCCTCTCCCGGCTCCACAACGGCCGGTGGTGCGGGGCGAAGGCGACCTCCGCGTGCCCGACGAAGCTGTGCGCGGCCTCGGTGAGGCGGCGCGACCAGGTGTGGGCGTCGCGCACCCGCCCGTCGGCCCGGGCGTGCGCCGCGCTGCCCGCGGAAAGGGGCGGGATCGCCGGACGGCCGCGCGCTCGCCCCGGGCCGGTGCGAGGCGGGCCGGAAAGGGAGCGCTTTCCGTTTGCCATCCTAGGGGCCCTAGGTTAAAACTAGGATCCCTAGGAAAGCGGGAGGGCGCATGGTGCGGGTCGGGCTCACGGCGGAGTCGGTGACGAGGGCGGGCGCGGAGCTCGCGGACGAGGTCGGCCTCGATCGCGTGACGATGTCGCAGGTCGCGCGGCGGCTCGGAGTGAAGGACGCGAGCCTGTACGGGCACGTCCGCGGCCTGGAGGACCTGCGCGGCCGCATCGCGCTCCTCGCGGCGGACGAGAAGACCCTCCGCATCGCGGAGGCGACAGTGGGGCGGTCCGGCAAGGACGCGCTGGTCGCGTTCGCCAACGCCTGGCGGGATTACGCCCACGCGCACCCGGGCCGCTACGCGGCGACGCAGACCCCGATCCCCATCGACCCCGAACTGGCCGCCCGGGCCGCGGGACCGCGCCGAGCCGTCGAGCTGACGTACGGCATGCTGCGCGGCTACGGCCTGGCCGAGCCCGACCTGACCGACGCCGTCCGGGTGCTGCGCAGCACCTTCCACGGCTTCGTCGCCCTGGAGGCCGCGGGCTCCTTCGCGCACGAGCGGTCGCCGCAGCGGACCTGGGAGCGCGCCCTCGACGCCCTGCACACCCTCCTGGAGCACTGGCCCCCGTCCCGAGAAGGAGACCCCCGATGACCGGACCGACCACCGGCAGCCTGCGCGTGCGCGGCGCGACCCTGCACTACGAAGTGCGCGGCCGGGGCCCGCTCCTGCTGCTCATACCCGGCGGGACGGGCGGCGCGGCCGCCTTCGACGGCGTAGCGGACGATCTGGCCGCCGACCACACCGTCGCCACCTACGACCCGCGCGGCATGTCCCGCAGCCCGCTGGACGATCCCGGCGCCGCGCAGCACGTGGCCGAGCACGCCGACGACGCGTACCGGCTCCTCGAACGCCTTTCGCCCGCCGGGCCCGCCCGGGTCTTCGGCGCCAGCTCGGGTGCGATCGCCGCCCTGCACCTGCTCGGCACCCACCCCGAGCGCGTCGCACGCCTCGTGGCCCACGAGCCGCCGCTGGTGGAGCTCCTGCCCGACGCGGCCGAGCACCGCGCCCTCGTCGCCCGCGTACAGGAGACCTTCCACGCCGAGGGGCTGATGGCGGCCATGACCGTGTTCGCCGCCGGGCTCACGAAGGGCGCCACCGCCGCGCCGGAGGCCGTGCCCCAGGCGCCGCCCGCACTGCCGCCCGGGGCTGCGGCGCGGGCCGAGCGGACGATGGCCGACCTGCCGTACTTCGTGACGCGCATCGTGCCGTCGTTCATGTCCCACACCCCGGACGTCGAGCGGCTGCGCACGCTGGCGGACCGCCTCGTGCTCGCGGCCGGCCAGGACTCCCACGGCGAACTGCCCCACCGCGCGACGGCCCGCCTGGCCGAGCGCCTGGGCACCGACCTGCTGCGCTTCCCCGGCGGGCACACGGGCCTGACCACGCACCCCCGCGCGTTCGGCGAAGCCCTGCGCAAGGCGTTCCACGGCTAGCTCGCGAAAGCCGCGAGATCCGTCGGAAAAACTTCGCGGGGGATGTCGAGAACCCGTGCGCGGCTCCGTCCCAGGAGCGGAACACGGCCACAATGGGCCGTACCTCACCTAGGAGCTCACGATGGCGAAGTACCTGCTGCTCAAGCACTACCGGGGCGCCCCGGCGTCGGTCAACGACGTGCCGATGGACCAGTGGGCGCCGGAAGAGGTCACGGCCCACGTGCGGTACATGAACGACTTCGCCGCCCGCCTGGAGAAGACCGGTGAGTTCGTCGACAGCCAGGCGCTCTCCCCGCAGGGCACCTTCGTCCGCTACGACGGCGAGGGCCGCCCGCCTGTCACCGACGGCCCGTTCGCGGAGACGAAGGACCTGATCGCCGGGTGGATGATGATCGACGTGGAAACGTACGACCGGGCGGTCGAACTGGCCGGTGAGCTGTCCGCCGCTCCGGGCGCGGGCGGCAAGCCGATCCACGAGTGGCTGGAGCTGCGCCCCGTCTACGGCGAGCACTGCCCGACCGCCGAGTGAACGAGTCGCTGCTCCGCGACCTCGTGCCCGAGGTGATCGGTGTCCTCGTCCGCCGCGGGGCCGACTTCGCGGCGGCCGAGGACGCCGTGCAGGAGGCCCTGCTCGAGGCCGTGCGGGGGTGGCCGGACGCGGAGCCGCGGGACCCCAAGGGCTGGCTGGTCACGGTGGCCTGGCGGAAGTTCCTCGACGCCGTCCGCGCCGACACCTCGCGGCGGCGGCGCGAGGAGCGCGTCGAGGCCGAGCCCGCGCCCGGCCCGGGCGAGGGGGTGGACGACACGCTCCAGTTGTACTTCCTGTGCGCGCACCCGTCCCTGACCCCGGCCTCGGCCGTCGCGCTCACACTGCGCGCGGTCGGCGGCCTCACCACCCGGCAGATCGCCCGCGCGTACCTGGTGCCCGAGGCGACCATGGCCCAGCGCATCAGCAGGGCCAAACGGACCGTCTCCGGCGTCCGTTTCGACAGGCCCGGCGACGTCGCCACCGTGCTGCGCGTGCTCTACCTGGTCTTCAACGAGGGCTACTCAGGCGACGTCGACCTCGCCGCCGAGGCGATCCGGCTCGCGCGCCAACTGGCGGCCAGGACCCACCACGAGGAGGCCGCGGGCCTGCTGGCGCTCATGCTGCTCCACCACGCCCGGCGCGCGGCGCGGACCGGCCCCGACGGCAGCCTCGTACCGCTCGCCGAGCAGGACCGCGGCCGGTGGGACACCTCGCTGATCGCCGAGGGCGTCGACATCCTCCAGGCGGCCCTCGCCCGCGACCGCCTGGGCGAGTTCCAGGCCCAGGCGGCCATCGCCGCGCTCCACGCCGACGCCCGGGCCGCCGAGGAGACCGACTGGGTGCAGATCGTCGAGTGGTACGACGAACTGGTGAGCCTCACCGACAGTCCCGTGGTCCGCCTCAACCGGGCCGTCGCGGTGGGCGAGGCCGACGGCCCGCGGGCGGGCCTCGCCGCCCTGGCGGAGCTCGACCCCGCCCTGCCCCGGCACACCGCCGTCGCGGCGTACCTGCACGAGCGCGACGGCGACCCGGTGACCGCCGCGCGGCTCTACGCCGAAGCCGCCCGCTCGGCCCCCACCCTCCCCGAACGCGACCACCTCACGCGCCAGGCGGCCCGACTCAACACGCGGCTGCGCGGCTGACACCGCACGCTCCCCCGGCGAATTTCGGTTGACGCGCCCGGCCCCGGAGCGTTCGGATGTCCTGCGCGCCCGTACACCTCCGCGCACGTGGAGGAACCCACCTCGGAAAGGCATCCATGAGCTCCGGCACCCCGCGCGTCGACGCGGCTCTCGTACGACGGCTGATCGCCGCGCAGTTCCCGCAGTGGGCGGGCCTTCCCGTCGAGGCGGTGGACTCCGCCGGTACGTCCAACGTCATGTACCGGCTCGGCGAGGACCTGGTGGTGCGGCTGCCGCGCGAGTCGGGGTCCGCCGACGAGGTCGCCAAGGAGGACGTGTGGCTGCCGAGGCTCGCGCCCTCGCTGCCCGTGCCGGTGCCCGTGCGGCTGGGGGAGGGGACACCGGCCGAGGGGTACCCCTGGCGCTGGGCCGTCTACCGCTGGATCGAGGGCGAGAACCCGGTCGTCGGCCGGATCGCCGAACCGGGCGCGCTCGCCACCGACCTGGCGGAGTTCGTCCTGGCGCTGCGGGGCGTCGACCCGGCGGGCGGGCCGCCCTCGTACCGCGGCGGGTCCCTGAAGGACCGGGACGCAGAGACCCGCGACGCCCTCGCGGACCTGCGCGGCGTCATCGACACGGCCGCGGCGGCCGCCGCGTGGGAGACGGCCCTGCGCGCCCCCGAGCGGTCCGGCCCGCCGGTGTGGATCCACGCGGACCTGCAACCGGGGAACCTGCTGCTCCACCGGGGGCGGCTGAGCGCCGTCATCGACTTCGAGTGCCTGGGCCTCGGGGATCCCGCCGTCGACCTCATCGTGGCGTGGTACGTCCTGCCCGCCGAGGTGCGCGACGCCTTCCGGGCCGCGCTGCCGCCGGACGACGCCGCCTGGGCGCGGGGCCGCGGCTGGGCCCTGTCGATCGCCCTGATGGAGCTGAGCTACTACCGGGACAGGAACCGGCGGATGGCGACGGTGGCACACCACGTCATCGCCGAGGTCCTCGCGGACGCGGCGCGCACCGACTGAGGCGGGTCACGTCCCCTGGGACAGCAGGTCGTCCAGCTCGGCCGCGAAGAACAGGGCCGGGTCGAAGCCCATGCCGGTGAAGTGCCCGGCGAGTTCGAGCGACAGGACGCCGTGCAGCCGGGACCAGAAGGACAGGGCGCGGTGCAGGACCGCGGGCGGGGCGGGGTGGTCCCCGGCCCAGGCCCGGTGGTCCTCCAGGTGCGTGCGGAACGGCGTCGGGTAACCGTCCGGGGCGAGGGCCGCGCCGGCGTCGAGCAGGGTCGCCATGATCTCGGAGGCGATGCCGGTGATGTCCTGGGGCGCGTGGTAGCCGGGCACGGGCGTGCCGTGGACGAGGAAGTACCGCTGGGGGTCCGCCAGGGCCCACGCGCGCAGGGCGTGGGCGAGTCCGGCGAGGTCGGCGCCGTCGGCGGCGGCCGCGCGGAGGGTGTCGGCGAGGCTGCGGTACGCGTCCCGGACGAGCTCCGTGATGAGCTCGTCGCGGCTGGCGAAGTAGCGGTAGAGCGCGGGGCCGCTCATGCCCATCCGCTTGGCGATCGCGTTGAGGGAGAGTGCGGAGGCCCCCGCTGTGGCGATCTGCTCCCAGGCGTGCTCCTTGACCTCCGCGCGCACCTGGGCGCGGTAGCGCTCCCTGGGGGTCTTCGCCCCTGCTTCAGGCTCTGCCTTCGCCATGGCCCGCATCCTCCACGCCCTACGGCTATATCTTCGCGATTTAGTTAGAAGCTATCACGCAACCTATTGCCCCCTCCTTCCCGGGACCACCACAGTCGCCGCACGCGCCCTGGCCCGCCCCGCCCGTCGCCATGCACCCCGAGCTACCGGTCCTGGGAGAGGGCGTACAGCTCGGCGAACAAGGAGCCGGGGGCGGCGCGCAGTTCGTCGAAGGTGCCCTGTTCGGCGATGCGGCCGTGGTCGAGGACGAGGATGCGGTCGGCGAGGCGGGTGTTGTCGAGCCGGTGGGTGACGATCACCGTGATCCGGTCGCGGCGCAGCTGACGCAGCGCGGTGAAGATCCGGTGCTCGCCGCGGGCGTCGAGCTGGCTGGTGGGCTCGTCCAGGATGAGGACGGCCGGTCTGCGGTAGAGGGCGCGGGCGCAGGCGAAGCGCTGCCACTGGCCGCCGGAGAGCTCCGAGCCGCCGAACCACTCGCGGGCCAGGAGGGTGTCGAGGCCGTGGGGCAGCTCGTCGATCGCCTCGCGCAGGCCGACCTGGTCGACGGCCTCCCACACCGGGTCGTCGTGGTGGGTGCGGGGCTGGCCCTGGGTGACGTTCTCGCGTGCGCGCAGGGGCCACTTGGCGAAGTCCTGGGTGACCACGCCGGTGTGCCGCCACACGCCGTCCGCGTCGAGGGCGCGGGTCTCGGCCGTGTCCCACAGGACGCGGCCCTTGTCGGGCAGCGTGACGGCGGTGATCAGGTTCATGAGGGTGGACTTGCCCGCCCCGTTCACCCCGACGACCGCGACGACCTCCCCGCGGGTCAGGGTCAGCGACAGGCCGTCCACGGCGGGCCGGTCCTTGGACGGGTAGGTGTAGGAGGCGTTGTCCACCCGCACCACGGCGGGGGCGTCGGGCAGTCGGGTGCCGCGCGCCTGTGCGGCGCGTCCGGCGCGGTCGAGGAAGGCGTGGAGGTCCTCCAGGTACATGCCGGTGTTGAGGACGTTCGCGGCGTAACTGACCGCGTTCCCCAGGGAGGCGAGCACGGCCCGGAGGCCGACGACCGCGGTGGCGGCGACGGCGAGACCGATGTGGCCGTGGGTCGCCAGATAGGCCAGCACGCCCCAGATGAGCGTCTGGAAGAGACCGCCGACCGCCGAAGCGGCCAGCACGGTACGCGCTGTGCGGGGTGCCGCGGCGATGGTGCGCGCGTCCATGCGCCGGGAGATCGCGGCGTACCAGTACCGGATGTAGTCCGTCATGCCGTTCGCGCGGACCTCGGTGGCGTGCTTGGGCGCGGTGGCCCACCAGCGCACCATGTGGCGGACGTTCTGGTCGGCGATGTTCAAGTAGTGCGTCCGGTAGGCGATCCGCGCGGCGAGGATCTCTCCCACCCCGGCGGGGACGACCGCGAGGACGAGGAGCGGGAGGAGCACCGGGTGGAGCACGGTGAGCGCGCCCACGGCGCCGGTGATCTGCATGAGCGCGGACATGCACCGCTGGACGTCGGTGACCACGTTGGCGGTGCGCTGGACCCCGGCCTTGGCCGCCGTCTGGGCGTCGTGGAAGCCGGGTTCCTCCATCGCCGTGAGCTCCGCCCGGCACACCGCCTCCACGAACCGGGTGTCCGCCTCCGTGGTCAGCTTCGGCGTGACGCGGCCCGCGGCGTAGGACCCCAGGACCGTGAACACCCGGGCCACGGCAGCGGCGGCGACCATCACCGCGAGGGCGGGGAGCGCGGCCTCGATGCGGGCGGCGGCGTCCGCCCCGCCCAGCAGCGGGCCCATGGCGCGGGCGGTGGCGGCCAGCGTCACCGCCTGGGAGACCCCGGCCGCCACCTGGCACGCGACCAGCAGGAGCACGGCGGTCCTGTCGACCCGCCAGGCCATCTTCAGGGTCCACCACACGGCCGCGGGAAGGCGGCGCACCACCGTGCGCACGGTGATCCCGGCCAGCCGGTTCGCCACGTCCGTGGCCTCGAACCGCAGATCGGCCGGGGGCGGGGGAGGGGGCGGTGGGGTGCTACGGGCGCTCGTGGAGTCGGACGTTGTCAACTGCGCACCTCCTGGTCGGCGGTGGGGCCGGACTGGCGATGCCGGGCCCAACGACGAACGTCAGAGGTTCGAACACACGTGTTTGAGACGGCGTGGATTCCCCTCCGTTCCGCGGCGCGGCCCGTGTGCGCGATGCACCGACCCGTGCGGCGAGCGGCCCGGCCCCGTGACGATCAGTGGCCGAAACACCGATCGAGGGCGGGAGCCGTTACCGGGGGTCCCGGGCGTCCCGAGGGGCCGGGCGAGGGTGCCATAGGGCTTTCCTATAGCGCCTGTTGACATTTCGTCTTTGCCCCTCGCTCCTTTCCGTACGTACGGTGAAACCGCTCGACGAGGCGCCCCCTACCGCGCATTCTCCGCAGGGTCGCGCTCCACGTACGTCGCTCTTTCTTCCGTCGGGCATGCCGTGTCGAAATCACAGGGAGAGGACCGGTCGACCATGACCACCATGGAGAACACAGCGGGAACGGTGACGCGGGAACTCGTGGGAAAGCGGGCCCTGGTCACGGGCGGTTCCCGCGGCATCGGAGCGGCCGTGGTGCGGCAGCTCCTGGACGCGGGCGCCCACGTCATCACGACGGCCCGGTCGACGGCGGACACCGTGCCCGAAGGGGCTGAGTTCGTGAAGGCCGACGTGCGCACGCGGGCCGGTGCCGAGGCACTCGCCGCGGCCGCGCGGGAGGCCCTCGGCGGGGTGGACATGCTGGTCCACAACGCGGGCGGGGCGGGGCCGCACCGGGGCGCCCTCGCCATCCCCGACGAGGAGTGGCAGGACGCGCTCGACCTGAACTTCCTGGCCGCGGTACGCCTGGACGCGCTGCTGGCGCCGGAGATGCGGGAGCGGCGCTCCGGGGCGATCGTGCACGTCTCCTCGGCCGCGGTCCCCACCGTGGCGCCACCGTTCCTGCACTACACGACGGCGAAGGCGGCGCTGGAGAACTACAGCAGGGGGCTGGCCCAGGAGTTGGCCCCGTTCGGCGTCCGCGTCAACACGGTGTCGCCCGGCCGGACCGCCACCCCCGGCGGCGAGCGCACCCGGGAGCAGTGGGCGCGCCTGTCGGACGGGCCGGGCCAGGACGTCACCACCCCGCCGCTGGGGCGTGACGGCGCGCCCGACGACATCGCCGACGCGGTGCTGTTCCTCCTCTCCGCCCGGGCGAGCTGGCTGACGGGGAGCAGCCTCGTCGTGGACGGCGGCGAATTCCCCAGGGGCTGACACGGCGGTAATTCCGAAGCGCCGACCTGAGTGGCCGACGTGAATGGCGAATTGTGGCCGCATTCCCGCCGCAGTCAACGCACTTGAATCGTTCCTCCCCTCACGCATTCGGAGAGGGCACACGTCTTGGAGAGGACGCACGTCATGGAATTGAAGGGAAAGGCCGCGCTGGTCACCGGCGGCACGTCCGGCATCGGCCTGGCGGCGGCCCGGTCGCTGGCCCGTGCGGGAGCGGACGTGGTCGTCACCGGCCGCGACGCCCTGCGCGGCAAGAACGCGGCGCACGCCGCGCAGGAGGACGGGGCGGTCCGGTTCGTCCCTGCCGACGTGGCCGACCTGGACGCGGTGGCGGAGCTGGCGAGCCGGAGCGGTCCAGTCGACATCCTCGTGAACAACGCGGGCGTCTTCCCCACCGCGCTCACCGTCGAGCAGAGCGTGGCGGACTACGAGCGGGTCTTCGACACCCATGTGCGCGGTGCCTACTTCCTGGTCGCCGCGCTCGTGCCGCACATGCTCGAAAGGGGCGGGGGCAGCATCGTCAACGTCACCTCGCTCGCGGCGCACAAGGCGTTCCCCGGCGCCTCGGTCTACAGCGCCTCCAAGGCCGCGCTGGACTCGCTGACCCGCACCTGGGCGGCGGAGTTCGCCGAGGGCGGCGTACGGGTCAACAGCGTCGCCCCGGGCCCGACCCGCACCGAAGGCGTCCTCGCCGCATGGGGCGAGGAGGGCAACGAGGGCGTGGCCGAGGAGCTGGGACTCCAGCGCACGGCCGGGTCGCAGGAGATCGCCGAGGCGATCTGCTTCCTCGCCTCGCCCCGGGCGAGCTACATCACCGGCACCACGCTCCACGTCGACGCCGGAGGCACCGTCTTCTGAGCGGGTGAGACGGATGGCGCGCCCCGGGGACCCCGCAACTCCGCGACCGCCGGGGCCTGTCCGCAGGTCGTGCCGGACAGGCCCCGGCGCGGGGGAGGGCTCAGCGCTTCAGCGTGAAGGTGAAGTCGCTGGACTGCCTGCCGCTCAGCCGGACCGCCGAGACGAGCTTCCCCTCCGCGACGAGCCGTTCGACCTCGGCCCGCGAAAGGCCGCAGCCCTCGGCGATCAGACGTGCCGGACGGACCGGGATCCGGGCCGCGAAGCGGACCGAGACGTCCAGTACCTCGCGGTCCAGGTGGTCCGATCCGCCGGTGTCCAGACGCCAGGCCCCGTCCCAGTCGAGGGCGACGCGGTTGCGGCGCAGCAGGGCCGGATCCTGTAGCAGTTCGGCTGCCAGGGACGGGTCGTTGTCGTGCATGCGGTCCAGGAGTCCGGGGTGGATGGAGCGCACGTTCGTCCGCTCCAGGACGGTGAGTTTCGCCGTGTCCCCGCAGGTCGCGCAGAGCACGAGGAGCCAGGCGTCGAGGAGCTTGTGGTGGGCGTTGACACGGAATTTGCCGTTCGCCCGGAAGCGGCCGGACGGGCACGCGGGGCAGTGGCGGAGGACGGTCGGCAGGCAGGTGGGCATGACCACCCAGCGATTGAGCACAGAAGTACACCGGTTTCAGTGAGAAGTCCGCAGCAAAAAGGAGCACGGCACGCAGGCGCGACGCGCGACAGATCAGCTCTCGGGGGGTCTCACACGGTGTACAACGGCACGTCCTTGCCCAGACGACTAGGTGCGCCAGCACGGTAGGGCAGGACGGCGGTTCCGCTCCACCGGATTTTCCGAGCGTCTCACCGGCGGGCGGCGTCCGGCCGGCACCGGACGGCGGGCCCGGACGGCAAGCCTGGACGGCGAGCCCGGTGGAGGGGGAAGCGGTGCGGGGCGCCCGTGCCTGGCAGGCGTGCGTCCGACGCTGCCGGCGTCCGGCACCGCGTCCCGGCTGGCTCTGCCCACTCTCCCGCGCCCCGGGGCGTCCCGGCATCCGTGACCTGCCACGATCCGTATACGTACGCGGCGCGTGAGGGCGAAGGCCCGGCCGCCCCGGCGGCTGCCGCGTACGTACGTATGCCCGCGGATCAGTCCTCCAGCGCCGCCGGTACGTCGGCGCGCGAGGTGAGGTCCAGCTTGGCGAGGATGCGCTCGACGTGGGTGTCGGCGGTGCGCTTGGAGATGACCAGGCGTTCGGCGATCTCCCGGTTGGACAGGCCCCGCGCGACGAGCGCGGCGACCTCGCGCTCGCGGGGGGTGAGGGCCTCGGCCGCGTGGCCCCGGCGGGCACCCGGCAGGGACCGCGCCGACGCGGGCACGTCCAGGTCGGCCCGCACCGCCGCGAGGACGTCCGTGCCCGTGAGGCGCGCCCCGAGCCCGTGCCAGCGCGCGAACGCCGCTTCGCCGAGGGCGCCGCGCACGGTCCGCTGCACCGCCTCCTGCTCGTCCAGGAGCGAGGGCAGCATGGCCACCGGATCCCCGGTCAGGCGCCGCGCGCTCTCCGCGTACCCCAGCAGCCAGGCGGCGCGGGCGTACCGTTCCTGCTGGGCGGAGTGCCCGGCGAGCCCCAGACAGCACAGCGCGGCGACCAGCACGTCCCCGACCTCGCTCACGGCGTCGAGGGCCCGGCGCAGCGGCGGGGCGCTCTCCTCGGGCCGCCCGGCGAGCCACAGGACGACGCCCTGCACCATCAGCGTCGAGGCGTAGAGCTGCCGGTCCCCGGTGTCCTTGAGGTGGGCGAGCCCGGTCGCGCAGAGCTCCAGGGCGCCCTCGACGTCGCCGAGGACGGCCCGGAGGAGGGCGCCCTCGTAGTGGACCACGCCGATGCCGAGCAGGTCCCCGGCCTCCACGATCCGCCGCCGCCCCCGCTCCAGCTCGGCCAGGCCCTCGTCGACCTCGCCGCACAGCGCCCGCATGGCCCCCAGATACGGCTCCGTGAACAGCACCACGCGCGGCTCGCCGCAGCGCACCGCCACCTCACGTGCTTCCTCGAAGAGGCCGGGCGCCGCCATGAGGTCGCCGCTCCACACGGCCAGCACCCCGCAGAGGAAGAGGCCCCAGGCCCGCTCCGCACGCTCCTCGGGCACCAGGCCGAGCCCCTTGTCGATCCAGTACCGCCCTTCCGAGAGCGTCCCCACCGCACGCCAGAACGGCGCCAACTGCGCTGCGAGCCACAGCCCTTGCGGGGCGCGCTCCGGGGCGGCGAACGCGTGTCCCAGGGCCGCCCGCAGATCGGCGACCGCCTCCCGTGCCCCCCGGTACAGCGCGGCCTGCGCCGGGGTCAGGAGTTCGTCCCACAGCCGTTGGCCCAGTTCCTGGTAGTGCGCGAAGTGCCGCTCCCGCACGCTCACCGCGTCGTCCGCGCGCCCCCTGCCGTCGGGGTCGTCCAGCCGTTCTCCGCCGTACGCGCGGATCGTGTCGAGGAGGCGGTAGCGGCCCGTGCTCCCGCCCAGGTGCTGCACCACCGACTTGTCGACGAGCCCGACGAGCGCCTCCAGGACGTCCCGGGCCGCCAGGCCGCCGCCCGCGCACACCCGCTCCGCCGTCGCCAGCTCGAAGGGGCCCGCGAACACCGAAAGGCGCGCCCACAGCAGCCGTTCCGCGGGCGAGCACAGCTCGTACGACCAGTCGATCGCCGTACGCAGCGTCTGGTGCCGGGCCAGCTCCGTGCGGCGCCCGCCGGTGAGCACCCCGAAGCGCTCGTCGAGGCGCGCGACGAGCTGGGCGAGCGGCACGGCCCGCAGCCGTACGGCGGCCAGTTCGAGGGCGAGGGGAATGCCGTCGAGGCGCTCCACGAGCGCCCCCACCTGGGCCCGGTTGCTGTCGTGGACGGTGAAGTCCGGCACGACGGCGGCCGCGCGCTGCGCGAACAGCTCCAGGGCGTCGTCGGCCGGGAGCGGCGCGAGCGGCAGACACCGCTCGCCGGGCACGTCCAGCGGCTGCCTGCTGGTGGCCAGGACCGCCACGCCCGCGGCCTCCCGCAGCAGGACGTCACAGAGCAGCGCGCACGCGTCCACGAGGTGCTCGCAGGTGTCGAGGACGAGCAGCAGCCGACGCGCCCGCAGATGCGCCACCACCGCGTCCAGCGGCTCCATCCCCGGCTGTTCGGGCAGGTCGAGCACGGCGGCCAGGGTCGCGGGCACGAGCTCGGGGTCGCGCAGGCCGGACAGCTCCGCGAGCCACACCCCGTCGGGGAAGTCCTCCGTGACCTCGGCGGCCACGCGCAGCGCCGTGCGGCTCTTGCCGACGCCGCCGGGGCCCACCAGGGTGACCAGCGGAGCCCGCGCGAACGCCTCCTGGACCCGGGCGAGGTCGTCGGACCGCCCGACGAAACCCGTCCGCTCCACGGGCAGTTGCCCGCCGCGTCGCTGCGTGAAGCCGAATCCCATCCGCGGTCGACCTTCCCGTCGAGGTGGCGGCAGGCCTCCCGGAACGGCCTGCCACCCGCCTCCCACGGTCCCACCCCTGTGACGTGGTCCGCAGGGCATAGCGGCGCGTCGGGGGTGATCGAGTTGAGTTCGAGGGCCTCCAGTTCGAGGGATCCCGGTTCGGGCGCCCCTCAGTGCGCGGTCCCGATGAGCGAGCGGGCCGTGGGCGCGAGCCGCAACTGCCGCGCAGGAGCGGTCTGTTCCCGCTCGACGCCCGGCAGGATCTCGTCGCGCACCAGCCGGTCGGCCCGTACGGCGGCCCGGTGGCGTCGGCAGGCGTCCTCGTCCGCGTACGACGTGAGGACGACGACGGCGTTCTCGCCGGTGCGCACCGGAAGGCGGGAGAAGGTGTGGGGCGCCGTCTCCGTGGTGAGGGCGGCCAGGGGCGCGGGCCCCGTGGCCGCCGTACGAGGTCGGCTGAACCGGCGGCGCGCTGCCGTACGCCGCTAGAGCTGGCGCAGGTGGTCCCGCAGGGAGCGGGCGACCTGGGCCATGAGGGCGTCGGCGCCGGGCTGGGCGGAGGCCGGGACCAGGGACTCGGTGAGGGCGGCGACGGCGAAGGTCTGGCCGTCGGCGTGCTCGACCACGCCGACCTCGTGGCGGAGGTTGAGGAGGGTGCCGGTCTTCGACGACCAGGTGGTCGCGTCGGAGCTGAAGTCGGGGGTGAGCCGGTGCCGGATCAGGTTGTTGCCCATGAGCTCGCGCACGCGCCCGGCCACCTCGGGGTGGATCGCCGACGGCGTCCACAGGGCCTGGAGCAGGTCGACGTAGGCGCGGGCGCTGCCGGTGTTGGCGCGGGTGGTGTCGAGCTGCGGAAGGCGGTGCCCGCGGCCGCTGGTGCCCGCGTCGATGGCCAGGGCGTGGGCGAGGTGGGCCTGCGCGGCGGCGAAGCGCTCCGTGGGGGTGTCGGACAGCTCGCGCGTGTCGTGCCGGACGGCGAAGCCGCGCAGGCCGAGGTCGTCGAGGACGGCGGCGACCCGGGCGGGCGGGGTGAGGTCGAACAGCGCGTCGGCGGCCGACCCGTCGCTCACGGACGTGCTCAGGTACAGCAGGTCGTCGATCGCGATGCGGGCGGGGTGACGGAAGCGGCTCACACCGGTCGGGCCGGGCGTGGTGATCCGGCCGGGCCGCACGTCCAGGGCCGTCGCCCCGTCGAGCTCGCCGCGCCGGATGCGCTCCGCCGTCGCGAGGGCGAGCGGGATCTTGACCAGGGAGGCGGCGGGGAGCTGCGTGTCGGGTTCGAGGCCGAGCTCGTCACCGGTGTGCAGGTCCCGTACCAGGAAGCAGCCGTGCAGGCCGCCGTCGCTCAGCTCTTGGCGCAGCCGGCGCAGGAGCGCCTCGGGGTTCACGTGGTCCTCCCTTCCGGGGTGCGGGGCCGGATCCCCTCATCGATCGTCTGGATCACTGGTGCGGTCGCCTGGACGGCGGCGCCGAGGCAGCGCGTGATGGCTTCGCCGAGGCGGGCCCGGAGATGCTGCGGATTGCCGTCCGCCGCGGCGGCGAGCGCGAACCCCCGGCTGAGCGCGAGCTCGCCGATCGGCCGCCAGACCAGGCCCAGTTCGACGGCCTGTGCGGGGGAGCAGAGCAGCAGGTCGTGCCCGCCCAGGGCCTCGGCCGCGGCGCCCGTCAGGTCCGCCGCGGCGACGAGCTGCGCGGGGCGCAGGCCCAGCGCGTCGCGCAGCCGGGTCAGCGGGTCGCGGATGTGCGGCACGTCGTCCTCGGGCTGGATCCAGACGCGGCGCGCCGGTCCTGTCGCACCACGGCCGAGCCGCAGCGTCTCCAAGTAGACGCGCCGCACGCCGGGGTCGTGGGCGGTGGCGACGCCGAGCGGCACGGACCAGGTGGCCTCGTCGGCGGGCACCGCGAGCAGCGCGGCCCGCACCTGCTGGGCGTGGAGCAGCTCCCGGCGCTGCGCCGGCGGGGCCACGCGCAGGTCGAGCGTCACCTCGTGCTCGCGCGCCTCGGCGACGAGGCGGGCCAGGGCGGCGGTGGGGCAGATCCCGGGCACCGCGAGCCGCCACGGCTTGCGCCGTGCGGCCTCCGCCTCGTCGAGCAGCACGTCCGCGGCCTGCACCAGCTGCCTCGCGGTCGGCAGCATGTCCCGGCCGAAGGGCGTGAGGACGGCCCGCCGCGAGGTCCGCTCGAACAGCGGCTCGCCGAAGCGCTCCTCTAGCGCGGCGACGCGGCGGCTGGCCACCGACTGGGACATGCGGGCCGCCGCCGCTCCCACGGTGAAACTGCCGCGCTCACTGACGCTGACGAACGCCCGGCACGCTCCTACGAGATCCACGCCCGCACCCTATGCCAGATCGGCATGGAACCGCGCACAAGCGTATTGGACCGCATGGGAACCCCCGGGCGAGGGTGGTCCCGGCACTGATCACCACACGCAACGGGGCCGTGCCGCTCCGTTCCCCGTGCCCCGCGAGCGGGGCTCCTTGGAGGTTGACCATGCAGCACTCCCGCGTCCGGCGCGCCGCCCTCGGCGCCGTCGCCACCCTCGTCCTCGTGCCGCTCGTGGCCTGCGGCCAGGGCGACTCCCCGGCTGCGGCGGCCGAGCGGCCCGGCGCGGACCGGAGCGAGAAGTCCGCGCAGCGGTCCGACAAGCCCGCGGCGCGGGCGGACGTCGCGTCGTACGCCCGCGCGTTCAAGAAGCTGGAGCGCAAGTTCGACGCACGGCTCGGCGTGTACGCCGTCGACACCGGCACCGGCCGCGAGGTGGCGTACCACGACGGACGCCGCTTCGCGTACAACTCCACCTTCAAGGCCCTGGCCGCCGGGGAGACGCTGCGCACGTACGCGCCGGACAAGATGGACCAGGTGGTGAAGTACACCAAGGACGACCTGGTCACCTACTCGCCCATCACCGAGAAGCACGTCGACACCGGCATGACCCTGCGCGCCCTGTGCGACGCGGCCGTCCGCTACAGCGACAACACCGCGGCCAACCTGCTGTTCGACAAGCTCGGCGGCCCCAAGGGCCTGGACGCCGCCCTGGAGCGGATCGGCGACGACGTGACCCGGATGGAGCGCGTCGAGCCCTTCCTGAGCCGGTGGGTGCCGGGCGAGAAGCGGGACACGAGCACGGCACGCGCCCTGGCGAAGGACCTGCGCGCCTACGTCCTCGGTGACGTCCTCGCCGAGCCCGAGCGCGCCCAGCTCGCCACCTGGCTGAAGACCAACACCACCGGGGACCACGTCATCAAGGCCGGGGTCCCCAAGAACTGGGTGGTCGGCGACAAGACGGGGACCGGCAGCTACTACGGCGCCCGCAACGACATCGCCGTCGTGTGGCGGCCCGGCGCCGCTCCTCTCGTCATGGCGATCCTGTCGCACCGCGGCGACAAGGACGCCACCCCCGACGACAAGCTGATCGCCGAAGCCGCGTCCGTGGTCGCCGACTCGATGGCGTAGCCGCCACCAGGGAGCCCTTGATGAACGACACCGAAGGCACCACCTACGGCCGCGGAGCCGCTGCCCGCGGGGCCCGCGGGCCCCGCGCGGCCGTCGCGGCGGGCGTGGCCGTCGCACTCGCCGCCGGTACGGCGTACGCGACCGACCTCGGACCCTTCGCGCCGAAGCCGCCGAAGGCCGCGCCCGAGGCCGCCGCGCAGGCGCGGGCGTTCCTGGCCGACTGGTCGGCGGGCCGCCTGGCGCGGGCGGCCCGGCTCACGTCGAGCCCCGAACAGGCGGAGCGCGTGCTGCGCAACTTCACCACCGGCCTCGACATCGGCAAGCCCGCGCTGCGGGCGGGCGAGGCCACCGCCGACGAGGACGGCACCGTGACCGTGCCCTTCACCGCCACGATGCCCGTCACCGGCCTCGGGACCTGGACCTACCGCTCCCGCCTCCCGCTGCGCGAGCGGGACGACGGCACCTGGGCCGTGGACTGGAAGCTGTCCGTCGTGCACCCGAAGCTGAGCGACACGCAGAAGTTCCGTCTGGAGCGCGAGGACACCGGCGCCGCCCGGGTCAACGACCGCAAGGGCGCGGCGCTCTCCGGCGACACCCACCCGTCCCTGGCGCCCGTCCTGGCGCAGCTGTCCGGCGCCGCCGGAGCCGGGCCCCGGGGTGCGATCCACCGCGTCGACCGCACCAGTGGCGCCGTCACCGGCACGGAGGCCACCTTCGGGGCGCGCCGCGCCCGCACCTCGGGGAAGCCGGTCGCCACCACCATCGACCCCGCCTGGCAGTCCGCCGCCGAGCGGGCCCTCGCGGCCGGGGCCAAGGGCAAGGACGCCGCCCTCGTCGCCCTGCGGATCGACAACGGCGAGATCCTGGCCGTGGCCAACTCCCCGGCCACCGGCTTCAACCGCGCCCTGTCCGGCACCTATGCTCCCGGCTCCACCTTCAAGGTCGTCACCACGGGCGCGCTGCTCCTCAAGGGCGCCGTCGCACCCGGCGACACGGTGGACTGCCCGCGCTACCTCACCGTCGGCAAGCAGTTTCACAACGTGGAGAAGTCCGAGCACCGCGGCGCCACCTTCCGCGAGGACTTCGCCGAGTCCTGCAACACCGCCTTCATCGGCCTGCGCGGCAAGCTCCCCGACGACGGCTTGGGCGACGTCGCGAAGCGGTACTTCGGCATCGGGCAGCGCTGGCGCACCGGCGTGCCGTCCTTCGACGGGGCCGTGCCCGCGCCCCGGGACGAGACGGAGAAGGCCGCGGCCATGATCGGGCAGGGCCGGGTCCTGGCCAACCCGCTGGTGATGGCGTCGGTGACGGCCACCGCCGCCTCCGGCACCTTCCGCCAGCCCACCCTCGTCCCGGGGCAGCGGGACGCGACCAGGACGAAGGCCCTGCCCCGCGAGGTGGTCGGCGCGCTGCGGTCCCTGATGCGGTCGACCGTCACCGACGGCACCGCCCGTGGCCTCGCCGGGCTGCCCGGCGCGGTCGGTGCCAAGACCGGCACCGCCGAGGTCGCCGAGGACACCCCGAACAACGGCTGGATGGTCGCCCACCGCGGCAACGTCGCGATCGCCGCTGTCGTCGAGAAGGGCCGCACGGGCGGGGCCTCCGCCGGGCCCGTCGTCAAGGAGGTGCTGGCGGCCGCCGACTCCGACCCCTCGTAGAGCGGTCGACCCGACCCTTCCTGAAGCCGTCCCCCCCCCCGGGCCCCCGCGTGGCAGTCGCCGACTCCGGCCCCGCGTGACAGCTGTCGACTCCTCCCCCTGTCATCCGTGTCAGCCGCCGTGTCAGGGCAGTGACAGGGGCGTGTCAGGACCGGCCGCGACGGTAGGGGCATGAAGAGTTCGGCAATCGCAGTCTCGGGGCTGCGCAAGACATACGGCGACAGGGTCGTGCTCGACGGCATCGACTTCGACGTCGCCGCGGGATCGGTCTTCTCCATGCTCGGCCCGAACGGGGCGGGCAAGACCACGACGGTGAACGTCCTGGCGACGCTGGCCAAGCCCGACGCCGGGACGGTCCGCGTCGCCGGGCACGACGTGGCGACCGCGACCAAGGAGGTGCGCGCGGCCATCGGCGTGACCGGACAGTTCGCCGCCGTCGACGAGCTGCTCACCGGCCGCGAGAACCTGCGGATGATGGCGGACCTGAAGCGCGTGCGCTCCGGCCGCCGGGTGGTCGGGGAGCTGCTCGACCGGTTCGACCTGGCGGAGTCGGCGGACAAGCTGGCCGCGACCTACTCCGGCGGCATGCGCAGGAAGCTGGACCTGGCGATGACCCTGGTCGGCAGCCCGCGGATCATCTTCCTCGACGAGCCGACGACGGGGCTCGACCCGCGCAGCAGGCGCACGATGTGGGGGATCGTCCGCGAGCTGGTGGCCGAGGGCACCACCCTCTTCCTCACCACCCAGTACCTGGAAGAGGCCGACCAGCTCGCCGACCGGATCGTCGTGCTCGACCAGGGCCGCCTGGTCGCCCAGGGCACCCCCGAGGAGCTCAAGCGCCAGGTCCCCGGCACCCACGTCCGCCTCCGCTTCGCCGACCGGTCCGGTCTCGACGCCGCGGCGCGGATCCTGGCCGGGGCCGCGCGGGACGAACAGGAGCTGATCCTGCGGGTGCCGAGCGACGGCGAGTCGAAGTCGCTGCGGGCCCTGCTCGACCGGCTCGACCAGCACGCGATCAACGCCCAGGAGTTCTCCGTGCACACGCCGGACCTCGACGATGTCTTCCTCGCCCTGACCGGGCGCCCGAGCACGGAGGCGACTGCCCTGTGAGTACTCTCGCGACGGCCCTGACCGATTCGACGATCATGCTGCGCCGCAATCTGAAGCACACCCTGCGGAACCCGCTCGTGCTCTTCAACGCGGTGCTGTTCCCCATCGTGATCATGCTGTTGTTCGTCAAGGTGTTCGGCGGCGCGTTCGCGGTCGGCGAGGACTACGTCGACTACGCGACGCCGGGCATGCTCGTGATGGCCGTCAGCTACGGCCTCGGCTCCACCGCGGCCGCCGTGCACGACGACATGGCGAAGGGCATCATCAACCGCTTCAAGGCCATGGACGTCTCCCGCGGCGCCGTCCTCACCGGCCAGGTCGTCGTCACCACCGTGCGCTGCCTGGTGGCCAACGCGGCCATCGTCGGCGTGGCCTTCGCCATGGGGTTCGACCCGGCCGCGAGCGCCCTCGACTGGCTCGGCGTGCTCGGCCTCGTCGTCCTGCTCACCTTCGGGGCGAGCTGGCTCACCGTCGCCCTGGGCCTGGCCGCCAAGAGCGCGGAGTCGGCGGGCCTCGCCACCGTGCCGCTGATCATGCTGCCGTTCCTGAGCAGCGCGTTCGTTCCGGCGGACACGATGGGAGCGGGCGTGCGGCAGTTCGCCGAGTACCAGCCCTTCACCCCGATCATCGAGACGCTGCGCGGGCTCCTCGCGGGCGACCCGTCGACCGGCGACGCGCTCGCGGCCGTCGCCTGGTGCCTCGGCCTCGCCCTCGTCGGGTACGCGTGGGCCCTCGCCACCTTCAAGAAGCGAGCGTGACCTCCACCAACCGGGACCAGCCGGTCCCCGCCGCCTCCTGGGCCGCCTCGGCGAACCGCGCGTCGCCGAGGCGGCTCCGCGCCGCCCGCTCGATCCGCACGACGTCCGGGTGGGAGCGGTCCGGCAGGCCCCGCACCTCCGCGCTCGCCGCGAGCAGGCGCGCCGCCTGTGCGTACGCGTCATGACGCAGCGCCAGGTCCGCGACCCCGACGAGCACCTGTGCGATCAGCGGCGCGTGCCCCGACTCGGACGCCGCCGCGCAGGCCGCGGCGCGGTGCGCCCTGGCCTCGTCGAGGTCGTCGGTCAGATAGGCGAGCAGGTCGTGCGTCACCGCGCGGATGCTCGCCTGCTCCGCCTCCCGGCCGAGCACGGCCGTCACGGCGTCCAGGTGCCGCCGGGCCTCCTCGGCACGGCCGTCCCACCGGGCGAGTTCCGCCTTCGCGAGGGCCAGCAGGGCGAGCGCGCCCGGCCAGGTGACGCCCTCCGCGCACCGCTGCGCCTCGGCGAGGGCGGCCGCGCCCGCGGCCTTGTCGCCGAGCAGCCAGTACAGCTGGGCCTGGCGCGACCGCAGCCGGATGACGTCCTCCCCGGCGCCGACCTCGGTGACGACCTCGATCGCCTCCTCGTAGTACGCGCACGCGGTGGTGAACTCGCCGCGCACGGCCATCCGTTCCGCGAGCTCGCTGAGGGCGAAGGAGATCCCGAACCGCTCGCCGAGCGCCCGGAACTCGGTGAGCGCCCGCTCCAGATACGCGTCCGCGTCCTGCCCCTTGTGGCCGAACACGACCCGGAACTTGCCCAGGTGCAGCCGGGCGAGGGCGCGCACCCACGGATCCTCGTCGTCGAGCAGCGCCTCCCACGCGGGCAGGAACGCGTCGGGCGCCCGCAACAGACGCTCCATCGGGGCGACGAGCCCGATCGCCGGGTGGCGGTGCCCACCGGGCGGGGCGCTTCGGCTGAACCGGTACGCCTGGTGGATCCACTCCGCGGCCAGGTGCTCGTCGCCGAGGCCGGAGGTCACGAACATCGAGCCCAGGGCGTACGCCGTGGCGCGGTACGCGTCGGTGACCTCGCCGGGCGTCTCCGTGGCCGCGGTGATCAGCTCCAGGCCCTCGGTCTTGTGCCCGCTGAGCCACCAGTACCAGCCCGCACCCGCCGCGAGCCGCATCGCCGCCTGCGCCTCGCCCGCCGCGAGCGCGCCGCGCATCGCGGCACCGATGTCGTCGTGCTCGGCCCGCAGCACGGCGAGCCACTCCAACTGCTCGGCGCGGCGCAGATGCGGCTCCGCGGTCTCGGCGAGTCCGGTGCAGTAGGCCAGGTGCGCGCGGCGTGCCGACTCCGTCTCACCGGCCTCCGCGAGCCGGAGTGCGGCGTACTCCTTGATGGTGCCGAGCATGCGGTAGCGCGGCGCGCCCTCGCCCCCGGCGCGCAGCAGCGACTTCTCGGTCAGCGAGGTGAGCAGCTCCAGGACCTGCTCCGGCGCGACGGGACCGCCACCGTCGGCGGCACCGGCATCGGCGGCGGTGTCGGGGTGGTCCGCGCAGACCCGTTCGGCCGCCTCCAGACTCGCCCCGCCCGCGAACACCGACAGTCTGCGCAGGACCGTCCGCTCGGCCTCGGTGAGCAGCTCCCAGCTCCAGTCGACCACCGCGCGCAGCGTCTTGTGCCGCGGAAGCGCGGTGCGGCTGCCGCTGGTCAGCAGGCGGAACCGGTCGTCGAGCCGGTGCGCGAGCTGCTCGACGGACAGGGTGCGAAGACGGGCCGCGGCCAGTTCGATCGCCAGCGGCATCCCGTCGAGGGCCCGGCACACCCGCACCATGGTCGCCAGCGTGGCGGCGTCGGCGGCGAGGTCCCGGCGCACGGCTCCGGCCCGGTCCCGCAGCAACTGGACGGCGGGCGAGGACGCGATCGCGCCCGGGTCCGCGTCCGGCTCGGGCAGGGCCAGCGGTTCGACCGGCCACAGCGCCTCCCCGGTGATGCCGAGCGGCTCCCGGCTCGTCGCGAGGATCCGCAGCCGTCGGCACTCGCCGAGCAGCCGGTGGGCGAACACCGCCGCGGACTCGATCAGATGCTCGCAGTTGTCCAGGATCAGCAGGGCGTCCCGCTCGCGGATCGCGGCGATGAGCCGGTCCGTCGGCTCCGCGTTCGCGGCCTCGCCGAGCAGGGTGTCCCGCAGGTCGAGCGCGGCGAGCGTCGCCTGGGCCACGTCGCCCTCGGGGCCGATGGCGGCGAGCTCCACCAGCCAGGCCCCGTCCGGTACGTCGCCGAGCAGCGTGCGCGCGGTCTCCGCGGCCAGCCGGGTCTTGCCCGCGCCGCCCGGCCCGATCAGCGTGGTCAGCCGGTGCTCGGCGACGAGTTCGCGGACCGCGGCGACGTCGTCGCCCTTCCCGACGAAGGTGGTCAGCTCGGCGCGCAGATTGGTCCTGCGGCCCGCTTCCGCCCGCTCCCGCTTCCGTTCGTCGCGCCCCAGCTCGCCCCGCAACAGCGCGACGTGCAGCGCGGCGAGGTCCGGCGAGGGGTCGACGCCGAGCGCGTCGGCCAGGGCCTCCCGCGCGTGCTGGTACACCTGCAGGGCCTCGCTGTCGCGACCGGCCGCGACCAGGGCGCGCATCAGCGCGGCGACGAGCCGTTCGCGCACCGGGTGCGCGGCGACCAGGTCGGTCAGCTCCGTGACCAGCTCCGCGCCGTGTCCGAGGGCGATCTCCGCGTCGACGCGCTCTTCCGTTGCGGTCAGGCGCAGTGCTTCGAGGCGGACGGCCGCGGCGGCGCACGCCTCGCTGTCCTGGAGGCCGACGTCCTGCAGGGCCGCACCGCGCCACAGGCCGAGGGCCTCGCGCAGCACCCGTACCCGCCGGGAGGCGTCCTCGGTGCGGGCCCGGCCCGCGCCGAGGAGGCGTTCGAACCGCACGGCGTCGACGGCGTCGGGCTCCACGCGCAGCCGATAGCCGTCGGGCTGCCCCTCGACCACCCCGTCCGGCAGCAGCTTGCGCAGCCGGGACACCAGGCGTTGCAGGGCGTTCGTCGCGTCGGCGGGCGGGCGCTCCCCCCAGATCCAGTCGACGAGCGACGCCTTCGGGACCACCTGCCCCGGTGTGAGCGCGAGGGCGATGAGCAGCCCGCGCAACCGCGCGCCCGGCACGTCGGCCGAGACGCCGTCGTCCGTGCGAACCTCCAATGGACCCAGCATCCCGATCTGCACCCGGTGATTTTGCCATGAGCACGGCCGGGTGGTCCCCGCAGAGGGTGCGGGCCGACGGCCGTCTAGCGCTGGTCGGGTCGGGACGCGGCGTCCCCGGGCCGGTCGGCACGGCGTTGGGCGCCGGCTTGGCGCGTGGAGGCGGCGACCTCCTGGTCCACCGCCTCCTGCTCGCGCGCGTCACGGGCGTCCGCGCGGCGCAGTCTCGCCTCGCTGCGGTCCAGCCGCGCCTTGCTGGAGGCGATCAGTTCCTGGGCCCGCGCGATGTGTTCGTAGGACCGCTGCCGCTCGCCGGGCACCGCGTGGCGCAGGGCGCGACCGTGCTGGTCCGCTCTCGCTTCGCGGGCGTCGAGGCCGCGTTCGCGCGCGTCCGCTTTCGTTTCGCGCGTGTCCGCGGCGGCTTCCCGTACGTCCGCTGCGGCCTCGCGCGCGTTGGCAATGAGGTCGCGTTCGTTCGCGACGTGGTCGCGCGCATCGGCGGCTTCCTCGCGGGTGTTCGCGGTTTCCTCGCGGGTGTTCGCGACTTCCTCGCGCACGTCGGCGTCGTGTTCACGTGCCTCCGCACTGGCGTCGCGTGCGTCGGCCGCGGACTGTCTCGCGTCAGCGGCGCGTTCCCGTTCGCTGACGGCCTCCTCGCGCTGGCGCAGGAGTAGTTCTCGCTGCTCGGACCCGCTTTCGGTTCGGCGCGGCGGATCGGCTGACGCCCCAGTGCCCACGCCGTCAGTATGGCGCGCCGGAGTCGGGGGAGGAAGCGGAAGCCGCATCCCGTACGGCCGCCGCACGGGCGGTTCAGCGCGCCAGGACCGCCCGGGCCGAGGCCAGGGCCTGCTCCGCGTACCCGCGGCCGAAGAGCACGGCGTGGACGAGCAGCGGGAAGAGCTGGTGCAGGCCGACGCGGTCCCGCCAGCCGTCGGCGAGCGGCGCCGCCCGCTGGTAGCCGTCGAGGACGCGCTCCAGGCACGGGCAGCCGAAGAGGTCCAGCATCGCGAGGTCGGTCTCGCGGTGTCCGCCGTGGGCGGCCGGGTCGATCAGCCGGACGTGTCCGTCGGCGCCCCACAGGACGTTGCCGTTCCACAGGTCCCCGTGCAGCCGGGCGGGCGGTTCGGCGGGCCCGGCCAGCTCCGGAAGGCGCGCGCAGACGCGCTCGACCACGGCGGCTTCGGCGGGCCGCACCGTGCCGTCGTCGACGGCACGGCGCAGATAGGGCAGCACCCGGTGCGCGGCGTACCAGCTCGGCCAGTCGTCGCCGGGAACGTTGCGCATGGGGGCGCGCCCGATGTACGCGTCCTCGGGCCCGCCGGGCGGCGGTGCGCCGAAAGCGGGCGCCCCGGTGGCGTGCAGGGCGGCCAGGTCCCGGCCGAACCGCGCCGCCGCGTCGGCGCTCGCCGGGCCGGTCGGTACGCGGTCGATCACCAGCCACCCTCCCTCGCGCCCGTGCACGGCGGGCACGCGGACCGTCCCGGTGGCGGCGAGCCAGCGCAGGCCCGCCGCCTCGGCCCGCAGCGCGCCGGGCGCGTCGTCGTGCTTGACCACGACCACCCGCCCGCCGTCGAGGACGACTTCGGTGAGCGCGCCCGACAGCGGCCGCTCGGCGGTCGCGGCCAGTCCGGTGAGCCGGGCCGCCACGGCACCGGGGCCGTGGCCGGAGGCGGGACGGGTGCTCATGGGGCTCCAGGGTGCTCGCGCGCGGGCCGGGGAGCGTGTGCCGCCGCACGCTGCCGCAGCACCGTGGCGGCGACCTCCACGAAGTCGGCCACCGGCCCCTCGCAGCCGCCCTCCGGCACGGCGAGGCACGTCTCGACCGGCGGGGCGTCCGTCACGGGCACGTGGACGAGGTCGGGCCGGGGGTAGGACCGCGCGACGCTCAGCGGCACGAGCGCCACTCCGTGCCCGGCGGCGATGAGCTCGAACTTCTCCTCGACCGACGACGTCCGCCGCCGCTGAGCGTCGAGGACCGGCTCGCCTTCGAGGTCCGCCGAGACCACCTCCGCGCGCCGGGCGAGGCGATGCGTGACGGGCACGCAGGCGACCCGGGGCTCGCGTCCGACGGGCACGACGCGCAGCCCCGCAGTGTCGAACGGCCTGCGCAGATAGCCGACGTGGGCCCGGCCGTCCCGCAGCGGGGCGTCGCCCTCCCACCAGCGCGACGGGACGAGGCCGACCTCCAGGTCCGCGTGGCGCGCGGTGAACGCGACGATCGCCTCGGACACGTGCAGTCCGGGCGAGAAGGCGATGACCAGGCGCTGGACGCCCCGGTCGGCGTCCCGCACCCGCCGCAGCGCCGCCTCGACGGACGCGGTGAGCCCGCGCGCCTCCTCGTGGAGCTGCCGGCCCGCGGCGGTCAGCTCCACGCTGCGCGTCGTACGGACGAAGAGCGCGCAGCCCAACTCCTTCTCGAAGGCGCGGATCTGGCGGCTGAGGACGGGCTGGGCGATGTGGAGCCGCTCGGCGGCCCGGCCGAAGTGCCGGTGGTCCGCCACGGCGACGAAGTAGCGGAGCTTGCGCAAGTCAAGATCCATGCCCTGAGCGTATCAATCGTCAACAGAAGGTATTGGACCGCGCGTTCGGGGGCGCCCGAGACTCGACGCATGATCGTCATCACCGCCCCGACGGGAAACATCGGCAACCAGGTCCTGCGCACCCTCCTCGACGGGGATCCCGCGCACGACGAGGAACTCCGCGTCGTCGTACGGGACCCCACCAGGCTCTCCGCCCCGCTGCGCGCCCGCGTCGACGTCGTGCCCGGCTCGCACCGCGACCCGGAGGTCGTCGACCGGGCCTTCGCCGGTGCGGACGCGGTGCTGTGGATCGTCCCGCCGGACCCCGGGGCGCCGACCCTGGAGTCCGCGTACAGCGGGTTCACCCGTGCCGCCGCGCGGGCGTTCACGGCCCACGGCGTGCGGCACGTGGTCGGCGTCTCGGCGCTCGGCGGCGGCACGCCCCCGGCCGGGCGCGCCGGGCTGGTCACGGCGTCGCTGGCCATGGACGACCTCATCGCGAGCACGGGCGTGGCCTACCGGGCGCTCGCCTGCCCGTCGTTCATGGAGAACCTGCTGGGCGAGGTGGGCTCCCTGCGCGACGAGGGGGTGTTCACCGACACCTGCGCCGCCGACCGCAAGGCCCCCTCGGCCAGCACGCGGGACATCGCGGCGGCTGCCGTCCGCCTGCTGCTCGACCGGTCCTGGTCGGGCACCGGCGAGGTGCCGGTCCTCGGCCCGGAGGACCTCTCGCCGAACGACATGGCCCGCGTGATGTCCGAGACCCTCGGCCGACCGGTCCGCTATGAACGCCGGTCGTACGAGGCTCTCGCCGCCGAACTCACCGGCCACGGCCTCGGCGACGCGTTCGTCCAGGGCCTGATCGAGATGAAGCGCGCCAAGGAGGAGGGCCTCGACGACGGGGTGCCCCGGACCCCGGCGACCGCGAGCCCGACGACCTTCCGCACGTGGTGCGAGCTGGTGCTGCGCCCGGCGATGGCCGGCTGAGGCCCGCCCGGCGGCCGGACCCGCGCGCCCCGCCGCGTGCGGGACCCCTCCCGAACCCCGCGCAGGACACTGCCACGGCGTACCCGGACGAGGAACGGAGCCCGACGGCGGACGCTCGCCGGAGGGGGGGGCAGGCGTCCGCCGCACGGCTCCGTCGCCCGCGTGCGCCGACCGACGACGTCGAGATGGGGCGGGCGGAGCGATGGTGGTTTCCCGGTTACGGACCGACGCGGTGACGAAGGGCAGCCTCGGCCCGGCCGTCATCGCCGAACTCAAGGCGCAGCTGTGGCCGGTCGACTGCCAGAGCTGCGGCCGGCCGCTGGGGCGGTGGACGGCGGCCGCCCTTGAAGTGGAGGCGCAGGACGCGGTCGCCGCCGCCGCGCTGCACCATCCGCGCTGCCGCCGCCCCGCCTGGCGGGACCGCCCGCTCGGCACGTCCGCCGAGCGGCCGCTCCCGTCCTGGCGGGCGGGCTGCACCCTGCTGCCCCCGGGCGGAGTGCCGACCTTCCTGGTGAACCCGTCGTACGAGCGCGCGCTGCTGCGCCGGGCGGGGGACGGCGGCTGGCGCGTGGCCACGCTGGACCCCTTCGTGTCGCTGGGCCTCGTCCTGGACTTCCCGTCGCGGAGGCCGCCCGCGGTCCCGGCCCTGTCCGCCGTGCTCGACGGGGACCGGATCTCCGTCGACGTGCGGCACGACGGCGGGGTCGCCCACGCCTGGCACGACGTCCCGGTCGGCGCCGACGTCGCCGCCGCGGCGCGGGAGTCGGGGGAGGTCCTGGTCGCCGTGACGACGCTGCTCGACGTGAGCCGGCCGTTCCCGCTCGACGCGCTCCTGACGCTGCTCGGCGGGCGCAGGGTGGCGCTCGGCCCGGCGCGGGTGTCCTGCCTCCGCTCCTCCCGGCCCGCCCGGGCGCTCACGGCCGAGGACTTCTCCCCGGACGTGCGCCGCAGTTCCTTCGCCCTCGCCTACGGTCTGATCAGCCTGTCCCGGCCGCCCCAGGAGGCCGTCGTGGCGGCCGCGCTGGCCCTGTGCGAGGGCGACGAGAGACCGGTGCGCGGGCTGCGCGGCCAGGCCAAGCTGACCGCGCTGTTCCTGGTGAGCCATCTGTACGCGCTCGGTTCACGGGACGCCGGGCCCGCGGTCCACCGGGGCGCGGGTGTCCACGTCATCGTGCCGGACGCCCACCGCGCCAAGGAGTACGTCGACTTCTTCGCCCCGCTCCTGGAGCGGACGAGGGCGATGACGGTCGCTCGCCTCGGCGCCGAGCCGCTGTCGCCGGAGGGCGGCGAGGCGTATCTGGCGGACATCGTCATCGGCACGGCCGAGGAGTTCGCCGCCGCCTGCGCCGCCTACCGCGACGCGGGCCCGGACTTCGCCCCGCAGGCGGCCCGCGGCCATCTGGCCCTGCTCGTCGAGGGAGGCGGCGTCGCCCCGGGACCCGGGGCGTTCACACGCCACTACCCCAGGCTGGCCAGTGTGTGAGCGGAGGCGTCGCGGTGGCCGTCCGTGAACTGCCCCCGGACCAAGGGCTCTTCAGTGGGGGCCGGGGAGAGCACCCACGCATCGAGCCCGCCGTGAGTGAGGTTAGCCTTACCAAAGAAGTTCCCCGAATGTGCGGGCCTTGGGTGATCATTGCGACTGCATTAGGTTAGGCTTACCTAACCGATACGGGGGGAGTCGCCCATGCCTGACCACATACCCGGCGCCCGCGCCGCGCTCGCCGACAGGACCGCCCTGGTCACCGGGGCGGGACAGGGCATCGGCGCGGCGGTCGCCGAGGCGCTGGCCGCCGAGGGCGCCCAGGTGGTGGCCACCGACCGCGACGCCGACGGCGTCAAGGAACTCGCCGCCGACTGGGCCGCCGACCCGGCCCGGTGGGGTGAGGGCGCGGGCACCATCACCGCCCAGGTCATGGACGTCACTGACGCCGCTTCCGTCGAAGCCGTGGTCGCCGACACCGAGCGCGCGCACGGACCGCTCGACATCCTCGTGAACGTGGCCGGAATCCTCCGCCCCGGACCCGCCGCCGAACTCACCGACGCCGACTGGGCGGACACCTTCGCCGTGAACACCAGCGGCGTCCTCCACACCGCACGCGCCGTCACGCCCCGCATGGCCGCGCGCGGCCGGGGCAGCGTCGTCACCGTCGGCTCCAACGCCGCCGGAGTGCCCCGCACCGGCATGGCCGCCTACGCCGCGTCCAAGGCCGCGGCCGCCATGTACACCAAATGCCTCGGCCTGGAGCTCGCCCGCAGCGGCGTGCGGTGCAACGTCGTCGCCCCCGGCTCCACCGACACCGCCATGCAACGCGCCCTGTGGACCGACGAGAGCGCCCCCCGGCGGGTCATCGACGGCGACCCCGCCACCTACCGCACCGGCATCCCGCTCGGCCGCATCGCCGAGCCCCGGGACATCGCGGACGCCGTGGTCTTCCTCGTCTCCGACCGGGCGCGCCACATCACCATGCAGGAGCTCTACGTCGACGGCGGCGCCACCCTCCGCTGACGCGCCACCGCCCGCAACGCCCCTTTGCCACACCCTTTTGCTCTTCTGCCGCACCCGCACCCGCACGCCCATCGCGTCCGTACGCCCGCACGCCCACGGACCGTGAGAGAAACGGAGACCCTCGTGTCGACGGCACCCGATGTCGCCCCGCACGCCCCGGCCCCGGCCGCCCCCACCGCGACGGCGGACCAGGCCCGCCGGGCGGTGGAGGCCGACCCGGACCACCCCGCCGTGGGCGCCGCCACCGCGCTCCTCGCCGACTACGCGCCGGGCGCCCGCTTCCTCGGCACCCCCACCCGGACCCTGCTCGGACAGGGCGTCCACAGCGAAGTGCCGCACGACGGAAGACCGTTGGCCGCGCGCGTCGCGCACACCCTGGCCGCCGCCCGGGAGGCGGGCGTCGACGCCCCGGTCGTCATCGGCGCCGTGCCCTTCGACCAGGACGCCCCGGCGGCGCTCGCCGTGCCCGCCGCCCTGCGCAGCGCGTCGCCGCTGGCCGCCGACCCGCTCGTCGCCCTGCCCGCCCAGGCCCCGGCCGCCGCCGACTGGCGCATCCGGCAGGTGCCCGCGCCCGAGCACTACGGCAAGGCCGTCGCCGCCGCCGTCGACCGCATGTGGCGGGGCGAGTTCAGCAAGGTGGTGCTCGCCCGCACCCTCGAACTCGACGCCCTCGACAGCGCGGAGCCGGTCGACGTCGCCGCGATGCTCCAGCGCCTGGCCCGCCGCGACCCCAGTGGCTACACCTTCGCCCTGCCCACCGGGCCCGAGCGCACCCTCATCGGCGCCAGCCCCGAACTCCTGGTGTCCCGGCGCGGCCGCCGGGTCGTCGCCAACCCGCTCGCCGGCTCCGTGCCGCGCAGCGACGACCTGGCGGAGGACGTGCGCCGCGCGGCGGCCCTGCTGCGGTCCGCGAAGGACCTGCACGAACACGCCGTCGTCGTCGACGCCGTCCACCAGGCGCTCGCCCCCCACTGCGCGGACCTGACGGTCCCGGCCGCGCCCACCCTGATCCGCACCGCCGCCATGTGGCACCTGTCGACGACCGTCACCGCCACCCTCGCGAGGCCGGAGACCTCCGCGCTCGAACTCGCCTGCGCCCTGCATCCCACCCCGGCCGTGTGCGGCACGCCGACCGCCACCGCCCGCGAGGTCATCCGCGAGAGCGAGCCCTTCGACCGCGGCTTCTTCACCGGCATGGTCGGCTGGGGCGACGCCTCGGGCGACGGTGAATGGGTCGTCACCATCCGCTGCGCGGAGGCCGAGCGGAACTCGCTGCGCCTGTATGCGGGCGCGGGCGTCGTCGCCGCGTCCGAGCCGGCGGCCGAGACCGCGGAGACCGCCGCGAAGTTCCGTACGTTCCTCGCCGCCGTGGGAGCCGAGCTGTGAGCACCGACACGCCCCTGACCGCCCGGTCCCTCGCGCCCACCTGGCCCGAGGAGTTCGCCGCCCGCTACCGCGCGGCGGGCTGGTGGCGCGGCGAGACCTTCGGGAGCATGCTGCGCGAGCGCGCCGCTGCCCACCCGGACCGGATCGCGATCGTCGACCCCGCCACCGACCGCCGCTGGACGTACGGCGAGCTCGACGCGCGCGCCGACCGGCTCGCCGCCGGAATGCTCGCCCGCGGCATCGCGCCCGGCGACCGCGTCGTCGTCCAGCTCCCCAACATCGCCGAGTTCTTCGAGGTCGTCTTCGCCCTCTTCCGGATCGGCGCGCTTCCGGTGTTCGCGCTGCCCGCGCACCGCGAGACGGAGATCGCCTACTTCTGCCGCTTCACCGAGGCCGCCGCCTACGTCATCGCCGCCGAGAACGAGGGCTACGACTACCGCGCGCTCGCCGCCACCGTCCGCGCCGAGGTGCCGACGCTGCGACACGTGTGGGTAGCCCAGGGCGAGCCGGGGCCGTTCACGCCCCTGGACGACGTACGCGACGACACCGGCGGCCCCCTGGACATGGCCGGGCCCGCACCGCGGGACCTGGCCTTCCTCCAGCTGTCCGGCGGCAGCACCGGCGTGCCCAAGCTGATCCCGCGCACCCACGACGACTACCTCTACTCCCTGCGCGGCTCCAACGAACTGTGCGGCGTCGACGAGCACAGCGTCTATCTGTGCGTGCTCCCCGCCGCCCACAACTTCCCGCTGTCGTCCCCCGGAACGCTCGGCGCGCTGTACGCCGGAGCCCGCGTCGTCCTCAGCCCGCGCCCCGACCCCGAGACCGCCTTCTCGCTCATCGCGGCCGAAGGCGTCACCCTCACCGGACTCGTGCCGCCGCTCGCCCTGCTGTGGACCCGGGCGGCCGCCACCACCGCCCACGACCTGAGCAGCCTCGACGTCCTCCTCGTGGGCGGCGCCAAGTTCAGCGAGGAGGCCGCCCGGCGCGTCCGCCCGGCCCTCGGCTGCACGCTCCAGCAGGTCTTCGGCATGGCCGAGGGCCTGGTCAACTACACCCGCCTGGACGACCCCGAGGAGGTGATCGTCACCACCCAGGGCCGGCCGATCTCCCCCGACGACGAGATACGCGTCGTCGACGACGAGGACAACGACCTGCCGCCCGGCTCCACCGGACACCTCCTGACCCGCGGCCCGTACACCATCCGCGGCTACTGGAACGCCCCCGAGCACAACGCCCGCTCCTTCACCGCCGACGGCTTCTACCGCACCGGGGACATCGTCCGGCTCACCGACACCGGCCACCTCGTCGTCGAGGGCCGCGCCAAGGACCAGATCAACCGCGGCGGCGAGAAGATCGCGGCCGAGGAGGTCGAGAACCACCTCCTGGCGCACCCCGCCGTCCACGACGCCAACGTCGTCGGCGAACCCGACCCCTACCTCGGCGAGCGCACCTGTGCCTATGTGATCCTGCGGCCCGGAGCGGAACCGCTGAAGCCCGTCGCCGTGAAGCGCTTCGTGCGCGAGCGGGGCCTCGCCGCGTACAAGGTCCCCGACCGCGTCGAGTTCGTGACCGCCTTCCCGCAGACCGGCGTCGGCAAGATCTCCAAGAAGGACCTCAGGGCGGCCGCCGCCGAACGGCCCGCCGCGCCCTGACGGAGCCCCTCGCACCCGACCCACCGACTCGCACCCCACCCGGACGGAACGCACCGCACCATGGCTCTGCCCCGCATCAGCCCCTATCCCATGCCCGCCGCCGCGGACCTGCCCGCCAACCGCGTCGACTGGACGGTCGACCCGGCCCGCGCCGTGCTCCTCGTGCACGACCTGCAGAACTACTTCCTGTCCGCGTACGACACCGAGGCCGCACCGGTCCCCGAACTGCTGCGCAACGTGGCCGCCTTGAAGGAGCGCGCGGCCGCCCTCGGCGTCCCCGTGGTCTACACCGCGCAGCCCGGCGGCCAGACCCCCGTCGAACGCGGCCTCCAGCAGGACTTCTGGGGGCCGGGCCTGCCCGCCGACCCGCAGGCCGCCGCCATCGCCGGGCCCGTCGCCCCGGGCCCCGGCGACCAGGTCCTCACGAAGTGGAAGTACAGCGGGTTCGTCCGTACGTCCCTGGCCGACGACCTCCGCGCCCAGGGCCGCGACCAGTTGGTGATCGTCGGCGTGTACGCCCACATCGGCGTCCTGATGACGGCGTGCGACGCCTGGATGCGCGACATCCAGGCCTTCGTGGTGGCCGACGCGGTGGCCGACTTCTCCGCCGACGACCACGCGATGGCCCTGCGCTGGGCCGCGGGCCGCTGTGCCGTGGTCACCACCACCGACGGGGTCCTGACCGCGAACCAAGGTTTCCCCAAGGGGAGTTAAAAGAATTACCACTGGTCTGCACCTTGACTGGTATAGACCAGGCCGGGTTGACTGCGCCCCAGTCCGTCTCGACCCCCCAGCGTGGCTCGCTGCCGCATCGAGGAGTGATGAGATTGAACGAGCGCAAGCCGAAGACAGGCACCGCCGCGCGGGTCCGCGAACGCGCGCGGCGGCTGCGGCCGTTGCTCGCGGCGTCGGCCGCCACCGGCGTCGCGGCCCTCCTGGCCACCCTGATCCCCACGTCGTCGGCCGCCGCCGCCCCGGCCGCGGCACCCGCCTGCGCCGGCGCGTGGGACTCCGGCGCCGTCTACACCAACGGCTCCACCGTGTCGCACGGGCAGCGCAACTGGCAGGCCAAGTGGTGGACCAAGGGCGAGACCCCCGGTACCACCGGCGAGTGGGGAGTCTGGGTGGACAAGGGGGAGTGCGGCACCGGAGGCGGGAACCCCGACCCGAGCGGCTTCGTCGTGAGCCAGGCCCAGTTCGACCGGATGTTCCCGAACAGGAAGCCCTTCTACACCTACCAGGGCCTGGTCGACGCGCTGAAGGCCTACCCGGAGTTCACCCGGACGGGCAGCGACACCGTGCGCAAGCGGGAGGCCGCGGCCTTCCTCGCCAACGTCAGCCACGAGACCGGCGGGCTCGTCCACGTCGTCGAGCAGAACCAGGCCAACTACCCGCACTACTGCGACAAGACCCAGCCCTACGGCTGCCCCGCGGGCAACGACGCCTACTACGGCCGCGGCCCCATCCAGCTCAGCTGGAACTTCAACTACAAGGCCGCGGGCGACGCGCTCGGCATCGACCTGCTGAACAACCCGTGGCTGGTCGAGCGGGATCCGGCCGTCGCCTGGCAGACCGGCCTGTGGTACTGGAACACCCAGAAGGGCCCGGGCACCGTGACGGGCCACCAGGCCATCGTCGACGGCCACGGCTTCGGCGAGTCGATCCGCAGCATCAACGGCACCCTGGAGTGCAACGGCGGCAACCCCGCCCAGGTGCAGAGCCGGATCAACCGCTACAAGGAGTTCGTCCAGATCCTCGGCACCACCCCCGGCGACAACCTGAGCTGCTGACGCCCGCCCGAGCCGCCGGGCCCCGCCACGAGGGGCGCGGCGGCTCGGACGCGCGCCGGCACCTTTCCGTCGTTCTCCGCGCGTTCGCCCGGTGAACGGGCCGCCGCGCACCCATACTGTCCGCCGTGCGGGTTGCGATGATGACAGCGGGCTCCCGGGGTGACGTCGCCCCGTTCACCGGACTCGGCGCCGGACTCGTCCGGGCCGGACACGACGTGACCTTGGTGACGCACGCCCTGTTCGAGCCCCTGGTGCGGGGCTCCGGCGTCCGCTTCCACCCGCTCCCCGTCGACCCGCGGGCGGAGCTGCACTCCGAGCGCGGCCAGGGCCTGCACCGCAGCGGCACCGGCGCGGGCAAGCTGCTGCGGGCCATGGCGATGGGCAGAGCCGTCGTGGGGCAGTTCACCGACAGCCTCATCGAGGTCGCCAAGGACAGCGACGTCCTGATCCTGAGCGGAGTGGTGGCTCCCCTCGGCTGCACCGTCGCCGAGGGCCTGAAGCTGCCGAGCGTCGGCCTCAACCTCCAGCCCATGCACGCCACCCGCGCCTTCGCGCCCCCGCTGGCCACCGTGCGCTCCTTCGGCCCGGCGGGCAACCGCCTGACCGGGCACGCGGTCACCGCCCTCATCGAGCAGATCTTCACCCGGGCCGCCCGCGAGGCGCGCCGCCGCCTGGGGCTGCCGCCGCTCGGCGTCGCGGCCGCACGCCGCGCCCGCGAACAGCGGGACTGGCCGGTCCTGTACGGCTTCAGCCCCCGGGTCGTGCCCCGGCCCGCGGACTGGCGCCCCGGCCTGGACGTCGTCGGCTACTGGTGGCCGCACGACCTCCAGGACCGACTGCCCGCGGACCTTGAGGACTTCCTGGCCGCGGGCGCCGCCCCGGTCTACGTCGGGCTCGGCAGCGCCACCGTCCCCGACCCCGAGCGCCTGTGCGGCCAGGTCGTCGGCGCCCTGCGCGCGGCGGGCCTGCGCGGCGTGATCCAGCGCGGCTGGGCGGGCCTGTCCGCCACTGGTGACGACATGCTCACCATCGACGACGTCCCGCACCGTCTGCTCTTCCCCCGCACCGCAGCCGTCGTGCACCACTGCGGCGCGGGCACCACCGCCGCGGGCCTGCGCGCGGGCGTTCCCGCCGTGCCCGTGCCCATTCAGTTCGACGAGATGTTCTGGGCCGGCCGCCTCACCGCCCTGGGCACGGCCCCGTACCCGCTGCCCCTGCGTCGGCTGACCACCGAGCGCCTCACCCATGCGCTGCTCCGGGCGACGGGCGACCCCCGCCACCGGGAGCGCGCCCAGCTGGTGGCGGGCCACCTCGCCACCGAGGACGCCGTCGCTCCCGTACAGGCCCTGTTGCGGCGCATCGAGAGCGAGGACCGCGGCGCACGCCTGCCGGAGCGCCCGTCCGCTCAGCCGACGGAGACCTGAGGGGTGCGGTCCCGCCACGGAACGGCCTGCTCCAGCTGCGCGGCCACCTGGAGCAGCAGGTCCTCGCGGCCGTGCGCGGCCACCAGCTGCACGCCGATGGGCAGGCCCTCGCGGCTCTGGCCGAGCGGCAGGCTGATCGCCGGGTTGCCCGACACGTTGAACGTGGCGGTGAACGGCCCGTACGTGAACAGGCGGTGCAGCCACGAGCGTGCCGAGTGCCCCTCGTGGTCGTAGTTGAGCGTCCCGTGCGGCGCGGGCAGCCGGCCGAGGGTGGGTGTCAGAAGCAGGTCGTGTTCCTGGAAGAAGCGGCCGACCGCCCGCGTCACCACGTTCTGCGCCTCGGTCGCGGCCATCACGTCGAGCAGCGTGAAGCCCTCGGTCTCGGTGAGCACGCGCCGCGACACCGCCTCCAGCTTCGCCGGGTCGGGCCTGCGCGGCGCGCCGCGCAGCACCGCGCCGCCGGTGGTGACCACTGTCAGCATCGCGGCCTCGACGACGGCGCCGCCGTCGACGTCGGGACCGGCCTCGGTCACCGCGTGGCCGATCCACTCCAGGACCTGGCCCGCGGTGACCGCCGCGTCGGCGACCTGGGGATCGACGGTGCCGCCCGTCCACGGCACGGTGGTCAGGGCGATCCGCAGACGCCCCGGGTCGGTGCGGATCGCCTCGGCGTACGGCCGCGTCGGCGGCGGCGCCTGGTACTTGTCGCCGACGGCGGGCGCGCAGACGGCGTCCAGGAGATGGGCGGTGTCCCGCACGGTGCGCGTGACCGCGAACTCCACCAGCTGTCCGAAGGCGATCTCACCGCTGGTCGGCCCGCACGGCGTGCGCCCCAGGCCGGGCTTGAGACCGACGAGGCCGCACGAGGCCGCGGGGACGCGAATGGACCCGCCCGCGTCGTTCGCGTGCGCCAACGGCACGGCACCCGCCGCGACCAGGGCGGCCGCCCCGCCGCTCGACCCGCCCACGCCGCGCTTCGGGTTCCAGGGATTGCGCGTCGGGCCGTAGCGCACCGACTCGGTGGCGAAGCTCAGGCCGAACTCGGGCGCGGTGCTCTGCCCGAGCGCCACCAGACCCGCGGCGCGGAACCGGGCCATCAGATCGTGGTCGACCAGGGCGTACGCGCCCTTGATGGAGCGGCTGCCGAGGGTGAACGGCACGCCCTGCGCGAAGGGCCCGCTGTCCTTGATGACGAACGGCACCCCGCCGAAGGGGCCCTCGGGCTCATGGGCGAGGGACGGGTCGAACAGCGGCTGCGTCAGCGCGTTCAGCTCGCCGTCGGCCTGTTCGAGGGCGCGCCGCGCGCAGGCCTCGACCTCGGCCGCGCTCACCTCGCGCGTCCGGATCAGCTCACGCAGGCCCACCGCGTCGAAGGACGCGTACTCGTCGAGCTCCAGCGCTCCCAGCTCCTCGTTCTGCCCGTTGCGGTCGTCTGTGTCGTGTGCGCTTGCGTACGCGGCAGGCTCAGCGGCCCGGAGTCGCGGCGCCGAAGTGGTCGGCGAGCTCACGGGCGACGGACTCGGTGTGCTCGCCCAGGAAGAAGTGCCCGCCGGTGAAGACGCGCAGCCGGAAGGGCGCCACGGTGTGCTGCGCCCAGGCCCTGGCCTCGGCGATGTCGACCAGCGGGTCGCTGTCGCCGGTCAGCGTGACGACCGGGCAGTTCAGGGGCGGCCCCGGCCGGTAGCGGTAGGTCTCGATGGCGCGGTAGTCGCCGCGCATGGCGGGCAGGACCATCCGCAGGACCGCCTCGTCGGCGAGCAGCTCCGCGTCGGTGCCGCTCAGCCGCCGCAGCTCCTCGACGAGCCCCTGGTCGTCGCGCAGGTGCACCTGCTCCTCGCGGTGGCGCGACGGCGCCCGGCGCCCGGACGCGAAGAGGCCGCGCAGGATGACACCGCTTTCCTCCAGGCGCCGGGCCACCTCGAAGGCGACCGTGGCGCCCATGCTGTGCCCGAAGAACGTCAGCGGCCGGTCCGCCCAGGGCATGAGCTCATCGGCCAGGCGGTCAGCGAGGGTTGAAATGTCCGTGATGCACGGTTCCTGGAGGCGGTCCTGCCGACCGGGGTACTGCACGGCCAGCACGTCCGCGGCCTCGCGGAGCGCGGCGGAGAGCGGGAAGTAGTACGTCGCCGAGCCGCCCGCGTGCGGGAAGCAGACGAGGCGGGCGCCCGCCTGCGGTGCCGGATGGAACCGCCGGACCCAGGCGCTGCCGGTCGATGCCACCACGGTGCCTCTTCTCCGCTTCGTGCCGGTGGTGCAGGTCAGCCGGGTGGTACCCGGTCCCGCGGGGGGTGCTCGCGCGGGAGTGGTGCGCGGGCGAGGGCTACCTTAAGCTCCCCGCGCCCCCGACGTGACACTGGAGGGGGGCCGGGTGCGCTGAGGTATATTTCGAGCCACTGCGACAACCGGCCCGTGACTCCGTCCCCGCAGCTCGTACCCCCTCCATCCTCGGTCCACCATGAATTCCGGACAGTCGGAACTCGCGAGGGCGGGTACGGCCAGGAAATTGGTGCTTGACGGTCGGCCCATTCGTGACGCAGTGTTGCGGGACAGTCGTCAGTGAGTAGGCGAGTAGGACGACTGCTCGACGATTGGGAAACGCCGGGCACGGGGGACGGGGCGTACGTACACATGGTTCAGCAGCGCAACGATGTCATTCGTCATGCTCGCCTCTCCGACATGCCCCGACTTCTCGAACTCGAGGAGCTGTGCTGGGCCGAGCCACTGCGGGTCTCCGAAGAAGTCATCCGACGGCGCCTTTTCTCCTATCCCGTCGGTCAGTTCGTCGTCGAGTCCGACGGCGCGGTGCACGCGGTCATCTACTCCCAGCGCATCGGGAGTCCGGACGACGTGTTCACGGCGACCTTCGACACCGCCGACCGCCTGCACCGGCCCGACGGCCCGGTCGCCCAGGTCCTCTCGCTGAACGTCGACCCTTCGAAGCAAAGCTTCCGGTTCGGTGACATGCTCCTGGAACACCTGCTGACCTGCGCCGAAGATGAGGCGTCCATCGGGACGGCGGTCGGGGTTACCCGCTTCCGGGACTTCGGCAGGCACTCGGAGCCGGACGTCGCCGCGTACCTCCGCGCGACGAACGCACAGGGCCGCTGCCTCGACACCGTCCTGCGCATGCACCAGCTGCACGGCGCCGAGATCCGCACGCTCGTCCCGGGTTATCGCCCGGGGGATCTGGTCAACGAGGGAAACGGCGTACTCGTCGTCTACGATCTGTCGGGCCGTCAGGAACGAGTGCGAATTCTCCAAAGCGAAGGAGAGAAGTCCGCGGCGGCGCCCATTCCGCCGCGCGGGCAACTCGCCGTGGAAATGCGGGAGTTCTTCGACGTTATACTCGGCGTTGACTACGAGGGAATCGAGCACCCGCTAGAAAGCCCTCTCTTCGAGCTGGGATTCGACTCGGCCGGGCTTCTGGATCTTCAGGAAAAGATCGAGTCCCGATACGGAATTGCGCTCGCCCCCCTCTTCTTCTTCGAGCACAACACCGGTGCCTTGATCATTTCCTATCTGGAAGATCTCGGGGAGCGAGAAACAGGCCACACACCGGACGCCTCGCCGTCCGCCGCGGCCGCACGGCCCCCGGGCGCCGACGACTCCCGTGACGTGGCCGTCATCGGGACGGCGTGCAGGCTGCCCGGCGGCATCGAGGACCGCGCCGCACTGTGGGAGCTGCTCGCCTCCGGCAGCAGCGCGATCGGCACCCTGCCCGAAGGGCGTTGGCAATGGCCCGACGGCACCGGGCCCGACACCCACCCCGGCATCGACCGGGGCGGCTTCGTCACCGACGCCGGGGCCTTCGAGGCGGCCCTGTTCCGCGTCACCCCGTACGAGGCACGGCACATGGACCCGCAGCAGCGCTGGACGCTGGAGCTGGCCTGGGCCTGCCTGGAGGACGCCGGATACGCGCCGGGCGGCGTCGCGGGCACCCGCACGGGCGTCTTCGTCGGCGCCAGCGGCTCGGACTACCAGCGCGTCATGGACACCCGCGGCCTGCCCGTGCGCGCCCACAGCGGACTTGCGACCTCCATGGCCGTCATCGCCAACCGCGTCTCGTACTTCTTCGACCTGCGCGGCCCCAGCGTCCAGCTCGACACGGCCTGCTCCAGCTCCCTTGTCGCCGTGCACACGGCCCTGCGCGCACTGCGCGCGGGGGAGTGCGACACCGCCCTGGTCGCCGGCGTCAACGTACTGGCCCACCCGGCCAACAGCGTCGCCTACCACCAGGCGGGCATGCTGTCGCCCGACGGACAGTGCAAGACCTTCGACGCGTCCGCCAACGGCTATGTGCGCTCCGAGGGCGGCGTCGCCCTGCTCCTGAAGCCGCTCGCCGCCGCGCTCGCCGACGGCGACCCCGTGCACGCCGTCATCAAGGGCAGCGCCACCAACCACGGCGGCCAGGCGGGCGGCCTGACCGTGCCCAGCGCCGCCCTCCAGGCGAGCCTCGTCGAGGCCGCCCTCGCCGACGCGGGCCTCAGTGCGCGCGACATCGGCTATGTGGAGGCGCACGGCACCGGCACCGCCCTCGGCGACCCCATCGAAGTCCAGGGACTCACCAAGGCGTTCGCCGACAGCGACGCGCCCTGCGCGCTCGGCTCGGTGAAGACGAACCTGGGCCACCTCGAAGCCGCCGCGGGCATCACCGGACTGCTCAAGACGGTCCTCGCGCTCCAGCACCGGCAGCTGCCCGCCTCGCTGCACTACGAGCGCCCCAACCCGCACATCGACCTGGACGCCTCGCCGTTCTCCGTCGTGACCCGGCTCCGCGACTGGGACCTCGACGGGCGCCCCCTCCGCCGCGCCGGGATCAGCAGCTTCGGCTCGGGCGGCAGCAACGCCCACGTCGTCGTCGAGGAGTTCCCGCGCGCCGGGGCCGCACCGGACACCTCCGCCGGCCGGGGCGGTGCCCAAGAGCCCGCGATGGTCGTCCTGTCCGCCCGCAGCGAGCCCCAACTGCTGCGCCAGGCCCGGCGTCTGCTCGACCACCTGCGGCAGGAGCGCCCGGCCGACACCGACTTGCGGGACATCGCGTACACCACGCAGGTGGGCCGCGCGGAGCTGCCCGAGCGCCTCGGCCTCGCGGTGACGAGCGTCGCCTCCCTCGGCGCGCTCCTCGAAGACTTCGTGGCGGGCGCCGACACGGCGCCCGCCGTGCTGCGCGGACGCGCCGAGCGGGACGCCGCGCCCACCGCCGCCCCCGGCGCGGCGGCCGAGGACGTCCTGGCCGCGTGGGTGCGCGGCGCCCGCGTCGACTGGGAGGCGTGCCACGCGGGCGGGGCCCGGCCGCGCCGCGTCCCGCTGCCCACGCACGCCTTCGACCGCGACCACTACTGGCTCGCCGACGGCCCCGCCGACGACCGGCCGCGCGGCGCGGCGGACCGCCCGGCCCCACCGGCGGCGCCCGCCACGGACCGGTCCGCCGACCCGGCCGCACCCGGGCACCTCCTGCTCCAGCGCGCGATCCAGGACAGCGACGCCCTCGCCTCCTTCGCATCCGCCTTCTGTGCCGAGGACTTCTTCCTGCGCGACCACCGGGTGGCGGGCGATCCCGTGCTGCCCGGCGTCGCCTCCCTGGAGATGGCGCGCGAGGCCGCGAGCCGCACACTGCCCGCCGCGGGCAGGGACTCCGGCCCGGCCGCCGCGGCCGAGGTGCTCCGCCTGGAGAACGTGGTGTGGTCGCGCCCCGTCGTCGTACGCGAAGGGACGCGGACGGTCCGCACGGTGGTGACAGCGGGCGCGCACAGTGGCGCCCCGGCCTCGGGGTCCGGCCCCGTCGCCTTCGAGATCCGCGCCGCCGACGTCGTCCACGCGCGTGGAGTCGCCTCGCGGGTACGGACGGCACCGCCCGAGCCCCTCGACCTCGACGCGCTGAAGACGCGCACCGGCGCGGCCGCGGTCGACGTCGACGACTTCTACGCCACCCTGCGCGCCACGGGACTCGACTACGGCCCCGCGCACCGCGCGGTGCGCGAACTGCGCCTCGGCGACGGCGAGATCCTCGCCGCGCTCACCGTGCCCGACGAGGTGGCGGCCACCCTCGACGCCTGCGTGCTCCACCCCAGCGTGCTCGACGGCGCGCTCCAGGCGGCCTTCGCGCCGGACGCCCACGCGGCCGGACCGAGCGGCCTCGCGCTGCCCTTCGCCCTCGACCGGATCGACGTCCACGGGCCGACGCCGCGCTCCGCGTACGCGTGGGTCCGCGCGGTGCCCACCGCCTCGCGCCAGGTGCGGCGCTGGGACCTCGACCTCTGTGACCCCCAGGGAAGGATCTTCGCGCGGCTGCGCGGCTACTCCATGCGCAAGACCACGGAGCCCGCCGCCGAGCCGGGGGCCACGCACGACGTGACGCTGTTCCGCCCGGTGTGGCGCGCGGCCGACCTCCAGGCCCGTCCCGAAGCCCCCACGCACACCGCGCGGCTCGTGCTCGCCTGCGGCTTCGACGACCGGCTCGACGAACTGCGCGCGCTCGCCCCGGAAGTGACGTTTCTGGAGCCGCCCGAGCAGGCCGCAGGTCGCCCGGTGGCGGACTCCGTGGCCGAGCACGCCGTCGAACTCCTGCGTGCGATACGGGGCCTGCTCATCGGCAGGCCGACCGGCTCCGTGCTCCTCCAGGTCCTGACCCACGCCGACGGTGAGCAGGCGCTCCACCAGGCCCTGTCCGGACTCCTGCGCACGGCCCGCCTGGAGCACCCCGCCCTCCTCGGCCAGGTCCTCGCGGTGCCCGCCGACACGACGGCGGCAGACCTCGCCGAGACCCTGGAGGCGGAGAGCCGCCACCCCGGCGACCAGCGGATCCACCACGGCGACGGCACCCGCGAAGTGCTCGCCTGGGAACCTCTGGACGAGACGGCCACGACCGGCGCGCCGCCCGTGCCCTGGCGGCCCGGCGGCGTGTACCTCATCACCGGCGGCGCGGGCGGCCTCGGCCGGATCTTCGCCAGGGACATCGCCCGCCGCGCCCCCGGAGCCGTCCTGTGCCTGACCGGCAGGTCGCCGCTGGGCCCCGCGGTCGAGGCGGAGCTCGCGGCGCTGCGCACCGAGGGCGCCCGCCCCGAGTACCACGTCCTCGACGTCACCGACGGCCGCGCCACCGAGCGCCTCGTCCGCAAGCTGACGCGGCGCCACAAGGCGCTGCACGGCGTCCTGCACGCCGCCGGAGTCCTGCACGACGCCTTCCTCCAGCGCAAGACCGACGCGGAGTTCCGCCGCGTGCTCGCCCCCAAGCTCGCCGGGTGCCGCGCCGTCGACGAGGCCACCAAGGGCCTCGACCTGGACTTCTTCGCGCTGTTCTCGTCCGTCATGGGCACGACCGGCAACGTGGGCCAGGGCGACTACGCCGTCGCCAACGCCTTCCTCGACGCGTTCGCACACCACCGCGGCGCCCGCGTCGCCAGGGGCGAGCGCAAGGGCCGCACCCTGTCCGTCGCCTGGCCGCTGTGGCACGGCGGAGGCATGGGCGCGGACGAGGACACGCGCCGGGCCCTGCGGCTGCGCGGCGGCTTCCTGCCGATGGCCACGGACGCCGGGGTAGACGCCTTCCACCGCGCCCTGGACAGCGCCGAGTCCCACATCGTCGTCTGGGCCGGAGACCGCGCGGCGGGCGAGCGGGTCCTCCTGGACGCGGCGCCCGCCCCCGAAGCCGCACCGGCCGCCCCCGACGCCGGGCGGCCCGCACCCGCAGCCGCACCCGCCTCCACGCCCGCCTTTGCGTCCGACGAACGGGCCCTGCGCGCCCGCACGGTGGAGTTCCTCAAGGCGGAGCTCTGCCGCTTCACCCAGCTGCCGCCGGACGAGCTCGACGACGCCGAGCCCCTGGGCTCGTACGGCATGGACTCGATCCTGGCGACCGAGCTGACGGCGGGCCTGGAGAAGACGTTCGGCTCGCTGCCCAAGACGCTGCTCTTCGAGTACCACACGCTCGCCGAGCTCGGCGGCTACTTCCTCGGCGCGCACCGGACCGCCCTGGAGGCGATGTTCGCGGACGCCCCCGAAGCGGACGCTCCCGAGGCGGACGCCCCCGAAGCGGACGCTCCCGAGGCGGACGCTCCCGAGCAGGCGGAGCGGCGGCCCGCTGCCGCGGCGCGCGTGCCGGTCGCCCAGGCGGCCCCCGGGCCCGAGGTGCGCCACGCCGCCCCCGCCGTGGAGGACACCGCCCTGGACATCGCCGTCATCGGCCTGTCGGGCCGCTATCCCGAAGCGCGGGACGTACGCGAGTTCTGGGACAACCTGCGCGCCGGACGGGACTGCGTCGTCGAGGTCCCCGAGGACCGCTGGGACTGGCGGGAGTACTACGAGCAGGACCGCACCGTGCCCGGCCGCCACTACAGCAAGTGGGGCGGCTTCATCAGCGAGGTGGACCGCTTCGACCCGCTGTTCTTCAACATCGCGCCCCACGAGGCCGACTACCTGGACCCGCAGGAGCGGCTGTTCCTCGAACACGCCTGGACGGCGATGGAGGACGCGGGCTACACCCGCGAGCGCCTCGGCCGCGCCACCGGCGACGGCGCCGCCGGGCGGGTCGGCGTGTACGCGGGCGTCATGTGGGGGCAGTACCAGCTGCTGTTCCCGGACGGCGGCGCGGGCCGCGGCAACCCCCACGCCCTCGGCAGCAGCTACGCCAGCGTCGCGAACCGCGTCTCCTTCGTCCTGAACGTGCACGGCCCCAGCATGACCGTGGACACCATGTGCTCAAGCTCGCTCACCGCCGTGGAGCTGGCCTGCCGCGATCTGCGCCGGGGCCGCACCGGGCTCGCGTTCGCGGGCGGCGTCAACGTGACCGTGCACCCGAACAAGTACCTGGGCCTGAGCACCGGCCAGTTCATCTCCAGCCAGGGCCACTGCGAGAGCTTCGGCGTCGGCGGCGACGGCTACATACCCGGCGAGGGCGTCGGCGTCGTCCTGCTCAAGCCCCTGCGCGACGCCGAGCGCGACGGCGACCACGTCTACGGCGTCATCAAGGGCAGCGGCCTGTCCCACGGCGGGCGCACCAACGGCTACACCGTGCCCAACCCGCGCGCCCAACAGGCCGCGATCCAGGACGCGTTGAGCGAATCCGGTGTCGACCCGAGGGCCATCAGCTACGTCGAGGCGCACGGCACCGGCACCAAGCTCGGCGACCCCATCGAGATCACCGGCCTGAGCCAGGCCTTCACCGCCGCGACCCCGGAGGGCGCGGGCGCCGCGGCCCCCTGCTACCTCGGCTCGGCGAAGTCCAACATCGGCCACTGCGAGAGCGCCGCGGGCATCGCCGGGCTCACCAAGGTCCTGCTCCAGCTCCAGCACGGCCAGATCGCCCCGTCGCTGCACTCCGCCACGCTCAACCCCCACATCGACTTCTCCCGTACGCCGTTCGTCGTCAATCAGGAGCTGCGCGACTGGGAGCGCCCCGTCGTCGACGGGCGCCCGCAGCCGCGGATCGCCGGTGTCTCCTCCTTCGGCGCCGGGGGCGCGAACGCGCATCTGATCGTGGCCGAGCACACCGACCGCCGCCCCGCTCCCGCCGTCCACGGCCCGCAGCTCTTCCCGCTCTCGGCCAAGGACGACGAGCGGCTGCGCGCCTACGCCGAGCGGCTGCTGCGCTTCGCGAAGGACACGGCGGAGCTCGCCGACGTGACCCCCGCCGACCTCGCGTACACCCTCCAGACCGGGCGCGAGGCCATGGACGAGCGCCTCGGCGTGGTCGCCGACTCCTTCGCCGCGCTCGCCGAGAAGCTGGAGCGCCACCTGGCCGGTGACACCACCGTCGAGGGAGTCTGCCGCGGCAACGCCAAGCGCGACCGGAAGGCCCTGGCCATCGTCCCCGCCGAGGAACTCGCCGACACCCTCGCCTCCTTGGCGCGGCGCGGCAAGACGGCCGAACTCCTGGAGCTGTGGGCGCGCGGCGCCGCGCCCGACTGGCAGGCCCTGCACACCGCCGCGGCCGTCGCGCCGCGGAGGATCAGCGCGCCCACTTATCCGTTCGCCCGCGACCGGCACTGGGTACCGGAGGCCGCGCCCGTCTCTCCCGCACCCGCCTCTCCCGCGGCTGCCGGAGAGACGCCCGCCGCGTCCGCCGCCCCCGTGTCCGCCGCCTCCACCGCTTCGGCGTCCACTACGGAGCTCTTCCTCACCAAGCAGTGGCGCCCGGCCCCGTCCGCACCCGGTTCGTCCGGGCCGTCCGGCGCCCTCGTCCTGCACGGCCCCGCCACCCGGCGGCTCGCCGAGCGGCTCGCCGAACTGCTCGACGGCGCCGTGCTGGTGGACATCGCGGACCCCGGCGCGGACGGCCTCGTCGACCGGCGTGCCGCCGCGTGCGCCGCCCTCATCGACCTGACCGGGACCGGCGACGACACCGCCCCGGCCGGGGGCATCGACCGCATCGCGGAGGACAGCCTCTCCGGGCGTGCGCTCGCGCTGCTGCGCCGCGTGCTCGACGCGAAGGCCTCGCGGGACATCCGGCTGCTGTTCGTGACCCAGGGTCTGGAGAGCGCCGACGCGGCCGAGCGCGGCGCGCCCCGCCGCGTGTCGCTGGCGGGGGCCGCCCGTGCCGCGCTCTACCGGCTGCTCCAGAGCGAGTACCGCGGCCTCACGTCCCGCCACGTGGACCTCGACCCCGCCGTGCGCGACGCCGCCGCCCTCGCGGCCGTCGTCCACCGGGAGCTCCTCGACGAGGGGCGCGCGCCGGAGGTCTGCCACCGCGACGGCGCCCGGCTCGCGCCCGTGCTCGCCGCGGCCCCGGCGCCCGCCGGATCCCGGCGCACCCCGCCCGCCTTCGCCCCCGACGAGGTCCTGCTCGTGACCGGTGGCACCCGGGGCATCGGGCTGCTGTGCGCGCGGCACTTCGTCGCCCGCCACGGCGTACGACGGCTCGTCCTGACGGGCCGTGAGCCCCTGCCGCCGCGCCACCTGTGGACGGACCCGGAGGCCTGCCCGCCCGCCGTACGGGCGAAGACCGACGCCGTTGCCGCCCTGGAGGCGCAGGGTGTCGAGGTGCGGGTGCTCGCGCTGCCGCTGGACGACGCGGACGCGGTCGCGGCGGCCGTCGCCACCGTCGAGTCGACGCTCGGGCCGATCGCGGGCGTGCTGCACGCGGCGGGGCTCGTGGACACGAGTAACCCGGCGTTCGTCCGCAAGCCCGTGGCCGACGTCGCCCGCGTCGTCTCCCCCAAGATCGACGGCACCGTGCACCTGCTCGCGGCCCTCGACCCGCGCACCCTGCGCTTCGCCGTCCTGTTCTCCTCGGTCTCGGCGGCCCTGCCGAGCCTCGGCGCCGGGCAGAGCGACTACGCCATGGGCAACGCCTTCATGGACTACTTCGCCCATGCGCGCGCCCACCAACTGCCCGTCACCAGCGTGCAGTGGCCGAGCTGGCGGGAGACCGGCTTCGGCGAGGTCACCAACAAGGCGTACACCGACACGGGCCTGCTCAGCATCACCAATGCGGAGGGCCTCGCCTTCCTCGACGAGATCCTCACCGCCCCGCGCGGCCCCGTGGTCATGCCGGTCCGCGTCGACGCCGCCCGCTTCGACGCGACCGCCCTCCTGGACGCGCGCCCCGCCGCCCCGGCCGCCCCCGCGCCCCGGGCCCGTACCGTCGAGGTCCGGCAGGACTCCGCCGCGGACGAATCCCTCGGGGCGCGGCTCACCGCCTTCCTCAGTGACACCTTCAGCGGTGAACTCGGGCTCAAGGCGGGCCAGTTGGACGCGGACACCTCGTACGCCGACTACGGCGCCGACTCGATCCTGCTCGCGCAGGTCCTCCAGCGGATCCGGCAGCGCCTCGACGTGCCGCTCGACCCGTCGGTCCTCCTGGAGTACCCGACCCTGAGCGAACTCGTGACCTGGCTGCTCGACACCCATCCGACGGAGGTCGCCGCGCGGTTCGGCGCGGAGCCGGTGCGGCTCGTGCCGACGCCGGCCGCGGCCGTGCCCGTCCCTGCCGAGGCGCGCGCCACGGATGAGGACGCGGACCGTGCCGGTGACCGCAGGGTCGCCGTGGTCGGCATGGCCTGCCGACTGCCCGGCGCCCCCGGTCTCGACACTTACTGGGAGCTGCTGTCCGAGGGCCGCCGGGCCGTGCGCGAGGTGCCCGCCGAGCGCTGGGGGCGGCCGACCGGCTTCCGCGCCGGGCTCATCGACGACGTGTACGGCTTCGACGCCGGGCACTTCATGCTGCACGACGAGGACGTCCGCGCCATGGACCCGCAGGCGCTCGTCCTCCTGGAGGAGAGCCTCAAGGCCGTGCACCACGCCGGTTACCGCGCGGCCGACCTGGAAGGCTCGCGCACCGGCGTGTACGTGGGCGCCCGCAGCGGACAGCGCCCTGACGGCACGCTGGTGGACGGCGCCCGCAACCCCATCATGACGGTGGGCCAGAACTACCTGGCGGCCAACGTCTCCCAGTTCTTCGACTGGCACGGCCCCGCCATGGTGATGGACACCGCCTGCTCGTCCGCGCTGACGGCGATGAAGGTCGCCACCGACGCGCTGGCCGCGGGCTCCGTCGACCTGGCCCTGGTCGCGGGCGTCAGCCTGCTCGCCGACCCCGAGGCGCACGAGCTGTTCCGGCGCCGCGGACTGCTGCGCGAGGACGGCGCGTTCCACATCTTCGACCGCCGCGCGGGCGGTGTCGTCCTCGGCGAGGGCGCGGGCGTCGTCCTGCTCAAGCCGCTGGCCGCCGCCGAGCGCGACGGCGACACCATCTACGCCGTCGTCGAGGGCCTCGCCGTCAACAACGACGGCCGCACCGCGGGACCTGCCACGCCCAACCTCACCGCCCAGAAGCAGGTGATGCGCGAAGCCCTGCGCCAGGCGGGCTGTTCCCCGCACCAGGTGGGCCACCTGGACGTCAACGGCTCCGGTTCCGAACTCACGGACCTCCTGGAGCTGAAGGCCGTCCAGGAGGTGTACGGCGGGGACCGCGCCGCGCCGCTGCGCGTCGGGTCGATGAAGCCCAACATCGGGCACCCGCTGTGCGCCGAGGGAATCGCCGCGTTCATCAAGGTGGCGCTGATGGTGCACCACCAGCGGACGGTGCCGTTCCTGTCGGGCGAGCAGCCCATGGAGCACTTCACGATCGACCCCGCCCAGCTCAGCCTGCCCCGGCACGCCGAGCCGGTGGACCTGGCGTACGCGGCGGTCAGCAGCTTCGCCGACGGCGGCACGAACGGGCACGTCATCCTGGGCCGCCCCATGCCGCCGCGCCCCGGCGAGGAGCGACGGCGCCCCGTGGCGCTCCCGGAGCTCGACCGCCGGGACGTCCGCACCGGCGCTCCCGTCGCCGAGGCGCGGGTGTGGACGCGGCGCGTCGACGCCCGCGACGCCGTCGTCGACGGACACCGCGTCTACGGACGGCGGCTGCTGCCCGGTCTCGCCTGGATCGACCTCCTGTACGGGTGCTGCGCGGAGCTGACGCCCGACACGTCGCCCGCCCGGCTCGTCCTGCGCGACCTGTCGATCTACCGGCCGCTCGGCGTGGCCGAGGGTGCCGCCGTGGACCTGCGCGTCGAGGCCCGGGCCACGGCCGCCGACGCCTGGCGGATCACCGTCACCGACGCCGTACGGAGCGAGGGCGGGGCCCCGGCCCCGTACGTGACGGCCGATGTCCACCTGACGGACCACCCCACCGCCTTCGACGCGGATGCCCCCGCCGACGTCCTCGACGCGCTGCACGCCCCCGGGGACGTACGCGACCTCAGCGAGATCTACCGCAGCTTCCGGTCCCAGGAACTCGTCCACTCGGGCGCGATGAAGGCCGTCGGCACCGTGCGCACCACGCCCGACGACATCTGGGTGAGCGTGGCGGTCGACGAGGACTTCCTGTCTCACGACTGGATAGAACGGTCGTTCCAGCCCGTCCTCATTGACGGGAGCGCGGTGGCGGCCAGCGCCGTCGCCCTGGGCGGCGAGCCGCGGCTCTTCCTGCCCCTGCACTACGCCACGTTCCGGGCCGCGGCGCCGCTGGGCCGCGCCTGCCACACCCGCGTACGGCGGGACACGATCTCGCGCGGGGACGAACTCCTCACCTTCGGGATGGAGTTCTTCGACGACCACGGGCGCAAGCTGGCCGAGCTGACGGGCCTGACCACGAAGGCCGTGCGCGAGGCGGGGCACATCGACCCCGCGCGGGGCGCGGCTCCGCGCCCGACGGCCGTGGCGGCAGCCGTGCCCGCGCCCCGGGCCACCGCCGTGGCCGCGCCGGCGGCCGACGCCATGCGGACCCTCGTGCGGTCGGTCGTCGCCGATCGGCTCGGCGTGCCCGCGGAGCGGGTCGACGCGGGCGCGAGCTACTACGCGTTGGGCCTGGACTCCGCGTCGCTGCTGCGGGTCGCGGCGGAGCTCGGGGAGCGGCTCGGCACGCGACTCGCGCCGACGCTGCTGTTCGAGCACGCCACGGTGGCGGCGCTGGCCGGGTATCTGGCGCGCCACCACCAGCCGGCCGAGCCCGTGGAGGGCGCAGAGGCCGCGGAGGCAGCTGGGGCTGTTGAGTCGGTGGAGCCTTCCGCCGCTCCCGAGGCTCCCGCCGCTCCGGCTCCGGGCCCGGCCCCCGCCGTGCCCGACCGCAGCGGGACGCGGGACATCGCGATCGTCGGCATCGGCGGCCGGTACCCGAAGGCGCGCGGCCTCGCCGAGTTCTGGGAGAACCTCAAGTCCGGGCGCGACTGCGTCGGCGAGGTGCCCGAGGCCCGCTGGCCGCGCGACACCTTCGACGGCGAGCGCACTCCCTCGGGGCGGCCGGTGTCCCACCTGGGCGGCTTCCTGGACGACCCCGACTGCTTCGACGCGGAGTTTTTCCAGATACCCGACGCCGAGGCGGCCCGGCTCGACCCGCAGGAGCGGCTGTTCCTCGAAGTGTGCTGGGAGGCCGTCGAGGACGCCGGATACACACCCGCGGGCCTCTCCGGGGCAGAGGACGGCGGACGGCGGGGGACCGTCGGCGTCTTCGCCGGGGTCATGCACAAGGACTACGTCCTGGTGCAGCACGACGCGGCGGACGGCGACCCGGCGGGCCCGCCCCTGGCGCTGAACGCCGCGGCCGTCGCCAACCGCGTCTCGCACGTCTGCGACTTCCGCGGCCCGTCCCTCGCCGTCGACTCCGTGTGCGCCTCGTCGCTCAACGCCGTGCACCTGGCGGTGGAGAGCCTGCGGCGCGGCGAGTGCGACGCCGCCCTCGCGGGCGGGGTGAACCTCTCGCTGCACCCCGCCAAGTACGGCACGTACGGCGGCCTCGACCTGCTGGCGGGCGACGCGCCCGCCCGCTCCTTCGGCGCGGGCGGCGACGGCTACGTGGCGGCGGAGGGCGTCGGCGCGGTGCTCCTGAAGCCGCTGGAGCGCGCGCTGGCCGACGGCGACGCCGTGTACGCCGTCATCAAGGGCACCGCGGTCAACCACTCAGGCCGGACGCCCGGCATGCGGGTGCCGTCCGTCGCCGCGCAGGCGGAGCTCATCGAGACCTGCCTGGAGCGCGCCGGGGTCGACGCCGGGACGATCGGCTACCTCGAAGCCCACGGCACGGGCACCGAGATCGGCGACCTCATCGAGGTCCAGGGGTTGCGGCGGGCGTTCGAGAAGCACACCGACGCCAAGGGCTTCTGTGCGCTGGGCTCCGTCAAGTCCGCCATCGGCCACGCCGAGGCGGCCGCCGGGATCAGCGGGCTGACCAAGGCGGTCCTGCAGCTGCACCACCGGACCCTGACGCCGCTGGTCGGCGCCGCCGCGCCCAACCCGTACCTCGATCTCGCCGACTCGCCCTTCCGGCTCCAGACGGAGCTGGAGGAGTGGACGGTGGACGCGGGCGGCCCGGGCACGCCGCGCCGCGCCGGAGTGAGCGCGTTCGGCGCCACGGGCACCAACGCCCATGTCGTCGTCGAGGAGGCGCCGCCGGTGCCCGACCAGGCCCTGAGCGGCGTGGCGGCGGGCCCCGTGCTCGTCCCGCTGTCGGCGACCGACGGCGACCGGCTGCGCGCCTACGCGGAGAAGCTGCTGCGCTTCCTGGACACCAAGGAGGGCGCCGCGCTCGCGCCCGCGGACCTGGCCCACACCCTGCAGACCGGGCGCGTGGCGCTGGCCGAGCGGGCGGTGATCCTCGCGCACGACCTGGACGAGGTCCGCGAGGGCCTGGAGGCCGTGGCGGGCGGCACGGGGACCGACGGCACCGGGGTCCAGGTGTGGCGCGGCCGCGTGGCGGAGGCGACCGCCGAGTCCCGGCTCCTCGACGAGGACGACGTCCGCGCGGAACTCGTCGGCCGGTGGGCGGCGCAGGGCAAGTGGGGCAAGGTCGCGGAGCTGTGGCTCGGCGGCCACGCCGTCGCCTGGCCCGGCCCGGCGGCACCTCGGCGCGTGCACCTGCCCACGTACCCGTTCGCCAAGCGGCGCCACTGGGTCACGACGGCGGTCTCCGCCAAGACGGCGGTCTCCGCCAAGACGGCGGTCTCCGCCAAGACGGCGGTCTCCGCCAAGACGGCGGTCTCCGCCAAGACGGCGGTCTCCGCCAAGACGGCGGTCTCCGCCAAGACGGCGGTCCCCGCGACGACGGCCCTCTCGGCCACGACGGCGGTCCCCGCCACGACGACCGTGCCCGCCGCGACGACCACCCCCACCGTGGCGGCACCCGCCACCGCGGCCCCTGTGACGGACGCCGTCCGCTGGTGCTTCGTTCCGGACGGCGCGGAGCCGCCCGTCTCCGTCCACCGGGCCGAGCCTCCGGTGGAGGAGAAGGCCCGCGGCTATCTGCGTCAGCTCGTCGCCGCCCGCCTGGGACGGCCCGCGCAGGACATCGGCCCGCACGCGGGTCTGATCGAGCTCGGCCTGACGTCGCTCGGCGCCGTCGGCCTCAGCAAGGACCTGGCGGCGACGGTCGCGCCCGGCTTCGTGCCCAGCGCCCTGTTCGAGTACGGCACCGTCGCCGAACTCGCCGGGCATCTGGCGGACCGGTGGCCCGCGGGCCTGAAGCGCCTGGTCGCCACGCGAACCGAGGCCCCCGGCATTCCGGAGCCGCAGGAGACCCCGGAGACCCCGGACCCGGACCGGCCGTCCGCCGGGCCGGAGGAACGGCCCACCGCGCCCGACGTCCTGGACGTCCTCGAGTGCCTGCGCGCCGGCGCCCTGCACCTCGACGACGCCATCGCGCTCCTCGACGAAGAGAGTTACGAGAAGTGAAGCACGAGCTCAGCGCCCTCATCGCGGACTACAAGGCGGGCCGCGTCGGCGCCCGTGAGGTCGGCGACCTCCTGCGCGACCTGCGCGACCAGGCGGCGGAGCCGCGCGCCGAGGCCGGGTCCGCGGCCGGGTTCGGGGAAGCCCCGCGCCCCGCCGGGGAGTTCGCCTACCCGCTCTCCGAGGGCCAGCGCGGACTGTGGGCGCTCCAGCGGGCGTACCCGGACATGACGGCGTACAACGTGCCGCTGTGCTTCCGCGTCAGCGGCCTGGACGTGGCGGCGTTCCAGGACGCCTGCCGGGCGCTGCTCGTGCGCCACCCCGCGCTCAGCACGGTGATCCGCCAGGACGCGGGGGAGCCGACGCAGTCCGTCGACCCGGCCCGCGCGCTCGACTTCGCGCGGATCGACCTGACGGGCACCGCCGACGAGAGCGAGGCGCTCGCCGTCGTCGAGGGCGCCAGCAAGCGGGTGTTCTCGCTGGCCGGGACGGCAGAAACGATCACGCAGGGCGGCGGGGGACTGTTCCGCGTCCGGGTCTTCGACCGCCCCGGGGACGAGTCGCTGATCCTGATCGTCGTCCACCACATCGTCTTCGACGGCACGTCGGCGACGCTCCTGATGAGCACGCTGTTCGAGGAGTACGAGGCACGGGTGGGCGGCGCCCCGGCGGGGAGCCGCACTCCGCGCGGCGAAGCGGGCGCGGGCTTCCACGACTTCGTCCGCGAGGAGCGGCGCACCCTGGCCGGGCGCGGCGCCGAGCGCCTTCCGTACTGGCGCAGCCGCCTCACCGCGCCCCTGCCTGTGCTCGACCTGCCCGCCGAGCGGCCCCACACGGCCCTCGCCGACCGCTTCGCCGGGAAGACCCTCGTGACCGAGGTGCCCGCGGAACTGGCCGCGCGCGTGGCCGAGTTCGCGACCGCGCGCCGGACCTTCGTGTCCACGGCCATGCTCACCGCCTACGCGGCGACCCTGGCGACGTACTCCGACGCCGCCGAACTCGTCGTCGGGATGCCGGTGAACGAGCGCGAGGGCGACGCCCTCGCCCGCACCGTGGGCCTGATGATCAACATGGTGCCGGTGCGCGTCGCGCTCCCCGCCGACGAGCCCTTCGACCGGCTCGTCACCCGCGCCCAGCGCGACGTCTCCGACGACCTGCTGCACGGGTACCCCTTCCCGGCCCTCGTGCGGGAGCTCGCGCAGGACACCCCGGCGGGGCGCTCCCCGGTGTTCCAGACGGCGTTCGTCTTCCAGGACGTCCTCGACGGCATCGCCGACGCCGACCGGCCCTACCGGCTCGTCGAGGAGCTGCACCAGGAGGGGGAGTACGAACTCTCCGTGGAGGTGTGGCGCAGCGGCGCGGGCTACGCGCTGTACTGGAAGTACCAGCCGGAGCTCTACCGGCCCGCCTTCGTCCAGGAGCTGGCGGCCCGCTTCCTCGACGTCCTGGCGGCGGTGTGCGACGACCCGCACACCACCGTGGCCGCGCTGCGGCGGCGGAGCGGCGAGCCGTGCGTACAGGACCTCGTCGAGGAGACGGCGCGCCGCACCCCGGACGCGGTCGCCGTGGCGGGCCAGGAGGAGGTCCTGACGTACGAGGCGCTCAGCGCCCGCAGCGACGCGCTGGCCTCCTGCCTGGCGGCGCGGGGCGTGCGCCGCGGCGACCTGGTGGCCGTGCTGCTCGACCGCTCGCCCGAGCTCGTCGTGACCCTGCTCGGCATCCTCAAGGCGGGCGCCGCCTACGTCCCGCTCGACCCGGAGCTGCCCGCCGCCCGGCTCACCGACATCGTCACGGACAGCGGCACCCCGCTGATCGTGACCCAGGCCCGGCATGCGGCCCGCGCCCGCGGCCTCGCGGAGGGCGGCGCCGCGCCCGCCCTGTTCGTGCTCGACGAGGAGCGGGCCGCGCTCACGGCCGCCCTCGGCTCCGGACCGGTCGCCGCCGCGGTGACCCCCGACGACCTGGCGTACGTCATCTACACCTCGGGCAGCACCGGCCGCCCCAAGGGCGTGATGATCCCGCACCGCGGCTTCACCAACCTGCTCGGTTCGCTGCGCCGTGAGCCCGGCATGGACGCGGCGGACACGCTCTTCGCCGTGACCACCGTCAGCTTCGACATGGCGCAGGTCGAACTGCTCCTGCCGCTGGTGTGCGGGGCCCGCGTGTACGTCTGCGACAGCCCGACGATCAAGGACGTGGAGCGGCTCAAGGAGCGCGTAGCCCGGGTGCGGCCCACGGTCATGCAGGCGACCCCGGCGACGTGGAGCATGCTGTTCCACTCGGGCTGGCGCAACCCCGAGGGCGTGCGCGTCTTCTGCGGCGGCGAGGCGCTGCCCCGGACCCTCAAGGAGTTCTTCCGCGACACCGGCACCGAGGCCTGGAACCTGTACGGGCCGACGGAGACGACCGTGTACTCCACCGGCGGCCCGGTCCGCCACGACCGGCCGACCACCATCGGCAGGCCGGTCGCCCACACGCAGGTCCACATCCTCGACGAGGACCTGCGCCCGGTGCCCCACGGCGGGACCGGTGAGCTGTGCATCGCGGGCAAGGGCCTCGCGAAGGGGTACGTCAACCGCCCCGAGCTCACCGCGGAGAAGTTCGTCGACCACGACCTGGTGCCCGGCGGCAAGCTCTACCGCACCGGGGACCTGGCCCGCTGGACCGAGGACGGCGAGATCGACTACCTGGGCCGCAAGGACTTCCAGGTGAAGATCCGCGGCTACCGCATCGAACTGGGCGACATCGAGTACCACTTGGGCCGCCACCAGGACGTCGCCGAGTGCGTCGTCGTCGCGCGCGGCGAGGACGGCGCCAAGCAGCTCGTCGCCTACTACGTGCCGCGCGGCGCGGGCGCCCGCGCCGACGCCTTCAAGGAGCACCTGCGCGCGCTGCTGCCCGCGTACATGGTCCCGGACTTCTACGTCCCGCTCGACGCCGTCCCGCTGACGGGCAGCGGCAAGGTCGACCGCACGGCCCTGATGCGGCGCGAGGTGTCTGCCGCACCCACACCCGCGCCCGCGCCCGCCGTGCCCGCGCCCGCACCCGCCGTGCCCGCACCCGCTCGGGCGGCCGCGCAGCCGTCCCGTGACGTCGAGCGGGACGTCCTCGCCTGCTGGCGGGACGTGCTGAAGCTCCAGGACCTCACCCCGGACGCCTCCTTCTTCGAGTCCGGCGGCAACTCCCTGTCGGCCGTGGTGCTCGCGGACCTGATCAGCCGCCGCCTCGGCGTCGCGTTCACGGCCGCCGACCTGTTCAAGTACGCCACCGCGGCCGCCGTCGCCGCGTACGTACGGCAGCGGACGCCGGACGCGGCAGACCGCGCGGACGAGGCGGTCGTGACGGAGCCCGCCGCGTCGGCCCCCGCGCCGGTGCGCGCGGCGCTGCCCGACGACGCCGTCGCCGTCGTCGGCATCTCGTGCCGCTTCCCCGACGCCCGCGACCACTGGGAGTTCTGGGAGAACCTCAAGCGCGGCCACGCGTCCGCCGGACGGTGGAGCGAGGCCGAGCTGCGCGCGGCGGGCGTGCCCGAACGGGTCATGGACGACCCGGACTTCGTGCCGCTGCGCTCGGGGCTCGACGGCAAGGACGAGTTCGACGGCGCGTTCTTCCGGCTCTCGCCCCAGCACGTCGAGCTGATGGACCCGCAGTTCCGCCAGGTCCTGCTGCACGCCTGGAAGGCCGTCGAGGACGCGGGCCGCGACCACCGGCAGATCCCGAACACCGGGGTGTACGTCTCCACGGGCAACCACCACTACGGCGCCCCCGAGGACACCGGCGAGACGCCCGCCGCGGTCATCGAGGACCCCCGGCAGTACCTGTCGTGGGTGATGAGCCAGAGCGGCACCGTCGCCTCCATGGTCTCCTACCAGCTCGGCTTCGGCGGGCCGAGCATGTCCGTGCACTCCAACTGCTCCTCGTCGCTGAGCGCGCTCGCCCTCGCGGCCCGCGCCGTGCAGACGGGCGAGACGGACTTCGCCCTGGTGGCGGCGGCCTCGGCGAACAGCGTCGACGGCCTCGGCTACGTCCACAAGGCGGGCCTCAACCTCTCCGGCGACGGCCGCGTCAAGGCCTTCGACGCGGACGCCGACGGCATGGCGGGCGGCGAGGGCGTCGTGGCCCTGCTGATCCGCCGCGCCGCCGACGCCGTCGCCGACGGCGACCACGTCTACGGCCTGCTGCGCGGCATCGCCACCAACAACGACGGCGGCGACGCCACCGGCTTCTACAGCCCCAGCGTCAACGGCCAGTCCCGGCTGATCCGCCAGGTCCTCGACCGCACCGGCGTCGACCCGCGCACCATCGGCTACGTCGAGGCCCACGGCACCGGCACGAAGCTCGGCGACCCCGTGGAGGTGGCCGCGCTCACCGAGGCCTACCGCGCCGCCACGGCCGACACCGGCTACTGCGGCATCGGCTCGGTGAAGACGAACCTCGGCCACCTCGACACCGCGGCCGGACTCGCCGGAGCCGTCAAGGTGCTCCTCAGCCTCTACCACGGGCAGCTCCCGCCCACCCTCCACTACCGCGAGCCCAACCCCCAACTGCGCCTGGACACCTCGCCGTTCCACGTCGTCGACCGGCTGCGCGAGTGGTCCCGCGCCGAGGGGCCGCGCCGCGCCGCGCAGAGCTCCATCGGCCTGGGCGGGACCAACGCCCACGCCGTCTTCGAGGAGTACGTCCCCGCCGTCGTGCCGGACCGCCCCGACGGCGCGGGCACGCCGCAGCTCGTGCCGCTGTCCGCCCGTACGCGCGAGGACCTCGTGCGCGCGGCCGCCGAGCTGCGCCGGCACCTGACCGGGCCCCGCGCGGCCGCGCTGCGCCTCGACGACGTCGCGCACACCCTGCGCACGGGCCGGGTCGCCATGGCCTGCCGCGTGGCGTTCGTGGTCCGCGACCTGGCGCAACTGGCCGCCGAGCTGAAGGCGTTCGTCCAGGACCCGGACGGCGACGACACCGCGCGCCGCTTCGCGGGACCCGCCGCGGGAGGCGCCGCGAGCGACCGCGACGCCACCCGCAAGCGCACCGCGCAGCTCGCCCGCAGGCTCGCCGAGGGCAAGCTGAAGAAGGCGGCGAAGGCCTGGGTGCGCGGCGCCGAGGCCGACTGGAGCCCGCTCGCCGGGCAGGCCCGCCGCGTGAGCCTGCCCGGGTACGCCTTCGCGCCGACGGTCCACCCGTACCCGGCCCGCGCCCCGCGCGCCGCCGTCGTGCCCCGCCCCGGCGCGGCCCCCGGCACCGCGCCCGCGCACCCGCTGCTGCACGAGAACGTGTCGCGGCTCGACGGACAGCGCCACCGCTCGTCCTTCTCCGGCGACGAGTACGTCCTGCGCGACCACGTGGTCGACGGCAGGAAGCTGCTGCCCGCCGTCGCCGGCCTGGAGATGGCCTGCGCGGCCGTGCGCCTGGCCCTGCCGGAGACGGCCGGGCGGCGTACCGTCCTGAAGAACGTGACGTGGGCGCGCCCCGTCGTGGTGGGCGACGGCGGCAGGCAGGTGGAGTTCACGCTCACCCGCGACGACACGGCCCCCTCCGGAGCGCTGGGCTTCGCCCTCCTGACGGACGGCGACCAGCCGTGCGTCCAGGGCCGCGCCACCACCGAGGAGGCCGCGCCGCCGCCCCGCGTCGACCTCGCGGAGCTGCGCGACCGACTGCGCCTGCGGCCCCTCCCCGGCGAGGACGTCTACGCGCACATCGCCCGCGCGGGCGTCGCCTACGGCCCCGGCTTCCGCCTCGTGCACGCCCTGCACCGGGGCGAGCGCGACGGGCGCCGCGAGGTCCTCGCGGAGCTGCGCCTGCCCGCGCACCTGCGCGCCACGGCGGGCGCGTACGCACTCCACCCGAGCTTCCTGGACGCCGCCGTGCACGCCTCGCTCGGCCTGGACCCGGCCCTCGACGCCGCCGCGGCCGTGACGGTCGCGGACGGGACGACCCGGGTGCCCTTCGCCCTCGACCGGCTCGACGCGCACGCGTCGTTCGGCGAGACGATGTACGCCTGGGTGCGTCCGGCGGCCAACCGTGCCACGGCGGCCAACCGTTCCACGGCGTCGGACCGTTCCACGGGGGCGGACCGTGATCGCGACGTGCTCGACATCGACCTCGTCGACCCGACCGGCCGGGTCTGCGCCACGCTGCGGGGCCTGGCCTACCGCGCCCTGGCCGCGCCCGACCGCCGGGGCCCTGACCGCCGGGGCCCTGACCGCCGGGACTCCGACCGCCCGGAGGCGTCCCCCGCCTCCCGGCTGCGCACGCTCCTGCCGGTGTGGGAGCCCCGCCACCCCGCCGACCCCGACGCCGACGCGCCCGCGCGGCCGAGCCCGCGCGGCGCGGTGCTCGTCCTCGACGCCGACCGCAGGCTGCGTGCCGAACTCGCGGCGCTCCACCCCGGCCACCAGCGCGTCGACCTGCCCGACGGCGCGTCGCCCGAGGCCATCGCCGAGCTGATCCGCACGGCCTGCGCCGCCACCGAAGGACGCGTCGCCCGGGTCGTCTGGGTCGCACCGGCCGAGACGCCCGACGGCACGGTCCGGGGCCAGGAGCGCGGCGCGGTCGAGGTCTTCCGGATCGTCAAGGCGCTGCTCGCCCTCGGCCACGGCACGCGCGACCTGGCCTGGTCCCTCTACACGTTCGGCACCCAGTCCGTCCGGGACCGGGACGCGGTCGCGGCGACGCACGCGAGCGTCCACGGCCTGGCGGGCAGCCTCGCCCAGGAGCACGCGCGCTGGACGATCGACCTCGTCGACCTGCCGCACCCGGACTCCGGCGACCGCGTCGGCGACCACCTGGGGGAGGAGCGGCACCTCACCGGGGTGCGGCCCGGCACCACGGTGGCCCTGCGCGGCGGCCGCTGGTTCTCCCAGGAACTGCTGCCCAGCACCGCCCTCGAACCGGCCGCGGGCCCCTACCGGCACGGCGGCGTCTACGTCGTCATCGGCGGCGCGGGCGGCATCGGCGAGCTGTGGAGCCGCTCCATGGTGGAGCGCTACCGGGCCACGATCGTGTGGATCGGGCGGCGCCCCCTGACCGACGAGGTCGAGCGGCGCCTCGCCGGCCTCGCCGAGCGGGCCCGCGCCGCGGGCGCGGCGGCGCCCTCCTACGTCCGGGCCGACGCGCGCGACCACGCGAGCCTGCTGGCCGCGCACGCGCGGATCAAGCGGGACCACCCGCGCGTCGACGGCGTCGTGCACTCGGCGATCGTCCTCGCCGACAAGACCCTCGCGCACATGGACGAGGACCGCTTCCGCGCCGCCCTCGCCGCGAAGGCCGACGTCGGCGTCCGCGTCGCCGACGTGTTCGGGGCCGAGCCGCTGGACTTCCTGCTGTTCTTCTCCTCGGTCGAGAGCTTCGTACGGGCTCCCGGGCAGGCCAACTACGCCGCCGGGTGCACCTTCAAGGACGCCCTCGCGCACGCCCTGCGCCGCCGCGGCATCGCGGCCAAGACGGTCAACTGGGGGTACTGGGGCGTGGCCGGTGTCGTCAGCGACGCCTTCTACCGCGAGCGGATGGCCGCCGCCGGAGTGGACTCGCTCGACCCCGACGAGGCGTTCACCGCCCTGGAGTCCTTCCTCGCGGGCGAGCACAGCCAGGTCACGCTGATGCGCACCTTCGGCGACGAGGCGCTGCGCGGCCTCGCCCTGGACGAGCACCAGGGCGACCACCGCCCCGCGCTGCCCTCCGTGCGCGACGCCGTCGTGTCCGCGCACCGCGCGCCGCACGGCGAGGTGGAGCGCCTGCGCGGCCTCCTGCCGCACCCGCGCATGCGCGAACTCACCCTGAACCTGCTGTACGTGACGCTCCGTGACCTCGGCGCCGCCCACCCGGACGGCACGGGCCACCGCGTCCTGCCCCGGTACGCGCGCTGGCTGGCGGAGAGCCACCGGCTGTTCGCCGAGGCCGGACCCGCCCTCGCCGCCCGGGACCTGGACGCCGCCGCCCTGTGGCGCCAGTGGCGGGCCGAGCGCGACGGCTGGCAGCCGAACGCCAACCAGCGCGCGCAGGTCGACCTCGTCGAGTCCTGCCTCCAGGCCCTGGCGGACGTCCTGACCGGTGTGCGCCAGGGCACCGAGATCCTCTTCCCCGGCTCCTCGCTGTCCCGCGTCGAGGGCGTCTACCGGGGCGACCCGGTCGTCGACTACTTCAACGACCAGCTCAGCGTGGTCCTCGCCGACGCGGTGCGCGCCTGGGGCGCGGCCGAACCGGAACGGCGGCTGCGCGTCCTGGAGGTCGGCGCCGGGACCGGCGCGACCAGCGTCAAGGTCCTTGAGGCCCTGGAACCCTTCGGCGACCGGATCGCCGAGTACCGCTACACCGACCTGTCCAAGGCGTTCCTGTTCCGCGCCGAGGAGCGCCTCAAGCCCCGCTACCCGCACCTGACCACCGGCATCTTCAACGCCGAGCACGCGCCCGGGCCGCAGGGCGTGGACCTCGGCGGCTTCGACATCGTCGTGGCCACCAACGTCCTGCACGCCACCGCCGACATCTCCCGCACCCTGCGCAACGTCAAGGCGACCCTGCGGGCGGGCGGTCTGCTCTTCCTCAACGAGATGAGCCGCAACACCCTCCTCGCCCACGTCACGTTCGGCCTCCTGGACGGCTGGTGGCTGTACCGGGACGCCGCCCTGCGCATCCCCGGCAGCCCGGTGCTCTCCGCCGAGAGCTGGCGCGAGGTCCTGGAGGACGAGGGGTTCCGCACCGGCGTCCAGCCGGACACCGAGGCCCACGTGCTGGGGCAGATGCTGCTCGTCGCCGAGAGCGACGGCCGGTTCCGCACGGCCGACGGCCCCCAGGACCGGGCCGTGCCCCGCGCCACCGCCCCCGCTGCGGCTGTGGCGGCGCCTCCCGCGGAGGCGTCTTCCCTGGACGACGAGGCCGAGCTGCGCGCCCGTACCGCCGACTACTTCGAGCGGCTGCTGCGCGACGCCCTGCACCTGGCCGCGGGGGAGCTCGACCCGGCGAAGGACCTGCACGACTACGGCCTCGACTCCATCCTCGTGTCCGGCATGAACAGCGCGGTGGCCCGGGACTTCGAGGACGTCAGCAGCACCCTGTTCTTCGAACTGCGCACGCTGGACGAGCTCGTGGAGCACTTCGTGGAGCGGCGGCGCCCGGAGCTGAGGGCGCTCTTCGGCCTCGACGCGGCAGCCGCCCGGGACGCACGGGCCGAGACACCCCAGGTGCCTCAAGCACCACAGGAACCTCAGGTGCCGCAAGCGCCCCAGGTATCCGCGGCCTCCCTCGCCGACCGGGCCGTCGCGTACGTCACCGGCCTCGTCGCCGAGACGCTCAAGCTCGACCCCGAGCGGCTCGACGCGGACGCCGACCTCTTCGACCTCGGCCTGGACTCCATCCTCGTGGTCCAGCTGAACAACACCCTCGGCCGCGCCTTCGAGGACCTCAGCAGCACGCTCTTCTTCGACCACTCCACGGTCCGGGACGTGGCCGCGTACTTCACGGCCACGCACACCGCGCGCCTGGCCGAGGTCCTGGGCGCGGACTCCCGCCCGGCCTCCCCGGCGACCGCGCGGGTCCTGCCCGTGCGCCAGGACGAGGAGACCCGGCCCGCGCCCGAGGCCCCCCGTGACACCGCGCCGCGCCCCGGCGGCGACATCGCCATCGTGGGCCTCGCCGGGCGCTACCCCGGCGCCGACAGCCCCGCGCGCCTGTGGGAGAACCTGGCCAGGGGCGAGAGCGCGACCGCGCCCTACCCGGCCGACCGCTGGTGGTGCGACTGGCAGGGCCGGGAGCGCCCCTGGGGCGGCTTCCTCGGCGACGTGGCCTCCTTCGACGCCGCGTACTTCGGCATCGACGAGCGCGAGGCCGCGGCCATGGACCCGCAGGAGCGCCTGTTCATCGAGACGGCGCACGGCGCCGTGCAGGACGCGGGCTACACGCCCGCCGCGCTCGCCGGGCACGGCAGCGTGGGCGTGTTCGTGGGCGTCATGAACGCCACGTACAACGGCCGTACGGCCTACTCCTCCATCGCCAACCGCACCTCGTACCTCTTCGACTTCCAGGGCCCGAGCGTGGCCGTCGACACGGCCTGCTCCGGGTCGCTCACGGCCCTGCACCTGGCCGTGCAGAGCCTGCTCTCCGGCGACAGCGCCTGCGCGGTGGCGGGCGGCGTCAACCTGCTCCTCGGCACGGACCACTTCGACGTGCTCCAGGAGCACGGCCTGCTGTCCTCCGGCGAGCGGTGCCGCCCCTTCTCCGACCACGCGGACGGGTTCCTGGCCGCGGAGGGCGTCGGCGCCGTGGTGCTGCGGCCGCTGGCCGACGCGGTCGCCGCGGGCGACCACGTCTACGGCGTGATCAAGGGCAGTGCCGTCAACTCCGGCGGCCGCACGAGCCGTTACAGCATGCCGAGCCTGGACGCGCAGCGCGACGTCGTCACCCGCGCCCTGACCAGGGCCGGGGTCACGCCGGACACGGTCAGCTATGTGGAGGCGCACGGCACGGCGACCCCGCTCGGGGACTCCCTGGAGATCTCCGCGCTCAGCCGCGCCTTCGCCGGTGACCGCCCGGGCCAGTACTGCGCTGTCGGCTCGCTCAAGTCCAACCTGGGCCACTGCGAGAGCGCCTCGGGCGTCGCCGCCCTCACCAAGGTCCTGATGCAGCTGCGCCACCGCGCGCTCGCGCCCTCCATCAACGCCGAGGACCTCAACACCGGCATCGTCTTCAAGCAGTCGCCGTTCCACGTCCAGCGCGAGCTCGCCCCCTGGAACCCGGTCGACGCCGCAGGGCGCCCCCTGCCGCGGCGCGCGGGCATCTCCTGCTTCGGCGCGGGCGGCTCGAACGCACACCTGATCATCGAGGAATACGAGGACATGGCCGACAGGGCCGACATGGCTGACGACGCGCGCCCCACCGAGGCGCAGGCCGACGGGACCTGCCTGGTCCCCCTGTCGGCGCACACGCCCGAGCGGCTGCGCACGGCGGCCGGACGGCTGGCCGCGCACCTGCGCGAGGCGGAGCGCGAGGGGCGCGGGACACCGCTGCGCGACATCGCGCACACCCTCCAGACCGGCCGTGACGAGCTGCCGGTGCGCCTGGCGCTCGTCGTCCGCTCCACCGCCGAACTGGCCGCCGCGCTCGAGGAGTTCAGTGCCGACGGCGTCGCGGGCCCCGACCGGTACGCCGACCTCACCGACGCCGCCGCGAGCGCCTCGGCGGCGGGCGGCCCGGCCGGTGACCCGCACGCGGCGGCACGGAGCTGGCTGACCGGAGCGCGCGTCACCTGGAGCGAGCTGTACACCGGGCGCCCGCCGCGCCGCGTCAGCCTGCCGACGTACCCCTTCGCACGGCGCGACCACTGGTACGCGCCCGCGCAGAGCGACCACGCGCGCGTGGAGCCGATCCCGGCCGAGGCGCCCGGGGCCGCGCGGCCGGAACCCCGCCCCGAGTCCGCCGCCTCCGACGTCCGCGCCTGGCTGCGCGCCGCACTCGCCGAGGAGCTGGACACCGCGCCCCACGAGGTGGCCACCGACCAGGAGTTCACCGCGCTCGGCCTGGCGTCGATGGGCCTGGTGCGCCTCTCCCGGCGCGTGCGGAGCGAGCTCCACGCGGACTTCGCCTCGGCCGCGCTCTTCGAGCACCGGACCGTCGACGCCCTGGCCGCCCACCTCGACGGCGTACGCCCGCCGACGGCTCCGCGGCTCCCGGTGGACGAGCCCGCCGCGTTCGTGCCGCACCCGCTCTCCGAAGGGCAGCGGGGCCTGTGGAGCCTCCAGAAGTCCGCGCCCGGGGCGAGCGTGTACAACGTGCCGCTCTGCTTCCAGGTGACGGACCTCGACCTCCCGGCCCTGCGCGCCGCCTTCGACCGCGTCCGCACCCGCCACCCGCTGCTCGCCGCCGTCGTACGGCAGGACGGCGACCGGCTCGTGTTCGCCCGGCCCGCGGCCGCGCCCTCCGCGGTCGCCGAGCACGAGCTGACCGCGACGGACCCCGACGAGGTGCGCGCACGGCTGCGCGTGCACGCCAGGGAACCCTTCGACCTGGAGAACGGCCCGCTGTGCCGGCTGAGCGTCTTCCGCGACGCCCGGGGCACCGACGCCTGGGTCCTGCTGAACGCGCACCACCTCGTGCTCGACGGCGCCTCCGCCGTCGTGCTCGTGAAGGACCTCCTCGCGGCCTACCGCGGGGCCGCGCTCCCGGCCGACGAGCCCGCCCCGTACGCCGAGTTCGCCGCCGCCGAGGCCGCCCTCCTGGCCGGGGACGAGGGCGCGGCCCGGCTCGCCTACTGGCGCGAGCAGCTGGCGGCCCTGCCGCCCGCCACGGCCCTCCCCACGGACCGGCCGCGCTCCGCTCCCGACCGGGGGCGGCACGGCGCGACCGAGACCGTGCGGCTCCCGGCGGACCTCGGCGACCGCCTCGCGCGGTTCGCCCGCGAGAGCGGCGTCTACCCGTCCGCGGTGTTCCTGGCCGCGCACCAGGTCCTGCTGCGCCAGTACACCCAGCAGGACGACGTCGTCGTCGGGATGCCGGTCAGCACCCGGCCGGGCCGCCGCTTCGACGGCACCGTCGGCCACTTCGTCACCATGGTGCCGGTCAGGAGCCGGATGTCCGGCGGCGCCACGTTCGCCGAGCTGTGCGCGGACGTCCAGGGGACGCTGCTCGACGCCCTCGCGCACGCCTACCCGTTCGGCCCGCTGGTCCGCGAACTCGGCCAGGGCGCGGCCGACGGCTCCGCGCCCGTCTTCCGCCACGCCTTCATGTACCAGGACTGGCACGAGGACGTCACCGCCGGGACCCCCGGCGTCCGTCACGTCGAGGGCATCCACCAAGAAGGCGAGTACGAACTCGTCCTCGAGGTCATCGCGCCCCACGCCGCCGACGGCGCCCACACCGTCAAGGCGAAGTACGACCCGGCCCTGTTCGACGCCAGGACGGTGGACCGGCTGCTGCGCCAGTACGTCCACCTCCTGGAGTCGGTCCCGGCCACGGACCCGCGACAGCGGCTCGACGACTGCTCGGCGGCCTCGCCGCAGGAGCTGCACACGCTCGCCGTGGAGTGGAACGACACCGCCGTCACCCAGCCGGAGCGGTGCGTCCACGAGCTGTTCGCCGACCGGGCGGCCCGCACGCCCGACGCGGTCGCGCTCGTCGCGGGCACCGAGTCCGTGACGTACGCGCGCCTGGACGAGCGCACCCGGCAGCTCGCCGCACGCCTCCGCCGGCTCGGCGTGGGCCCCGGCCGCCTCGTCGCCGTCCACCTGGAGCGCTCCGTCGACCTCGTCGTCGCCCTGCTCGCCACGCTGCGCGCCGGGGGCGCCTACATCCCCCTCGACCCGGACTACCCGCAGGACCGGATCGCCCACATCCTCGACGACGCCGCGCCCGCCGTCCTCCTCAGCCACAGCGCCCTGCGCGGGCGCCTCGCCGACCCGGGCCGGGCCGGTCAGCGGCTGCTGCTGCTCGACGACCCGGCCTCCGACCCCGTGGCCGACGCGCCGGACACCAGCTCCGGCGACGCCGCGCCCGGCGGCGAGGACCCCGCGTACGTCATCTACACCTCCGGCAGCACCGGCCTGCCGAAGGGCGTCGTGGTGCCCCACCGGGCGCTCACCAACTTCCTGTGCGCGATGGCGAAGCGGCCGGGCCTCGGCGCGGCCGACCGGGTCCTCGCGGTGACGACGCACAGCTTCGACATCGCCGCCCTGGAGCTCTATCTGCCGCTGGTCACCGGCGCCGAGTGCCACCTGAGCGACCCGGAAACCGCGCGCTCGGGGGACCGGCTCGCCGCGCTGATCGCGCGCGTGCGGCCGACCGTCGTACAGGCGACCCCCGCGACGTGGACGATGCTGCTGCACGCGGGCTGGACCAACGCCGAGGGCCTGCGCGTGCTGTGCGGCGGCGAGGCGATGTCCGAGACGCTCAAGGAGCGCCTCACCGCGCTGGGCGGCGAGGTGTGGAACCTGTTCGGGCCCACCGAGACCACCGTGTGGTCCACCGTCGCCCGCGTCGAGCCGGACCGCCGCGTCACCATCGGGCACCCCATCGACAACACCCGGATCCACATCCTCGACCGGCGCGGCGCCACGGCGCCGGTCGGCGTGCCCGGCGAGCTGTGCATCGCGGGTGACGGGCTCGCGCTCGGCTACCTGAACAAGCCCCGGCTCACCGCCGAGCGGTTCCCCGCCGACCCCTTCACCCCGGGCGGCAGGCTGTACCGCACCGGCGACCTGGCACGGCGTCTCGCCGACGGCTCCATCGAATGCCTGGGCCGGATCGACTCCCAGGTCAAGGTGCGCGGCTTCCGCGTCGAGCCGGGCGAGATCGAGCACGCCCTGGCCCGGCACCCCGCCGTGCGCGAGTGCGCCGTCGTCACCAGGGCCGAGCCCGCGACCGGCGCCACCCAGCTCGTCGCGTACTGGACCGGCGGAGCCGCCACCGCGCGCGAGCTGACCGAAGAGCTGCGCCGGACCCTGCCCGCGTACATGGTGCCCGCCTTCGTCCTGCCGGTCGACGCGCTGCCGCAGACCCCCAACGGCAAGGTGGACCGGCTCGCCCTGGCGCGCCGGCCGATCACGCTGCCGGACGGGCCCGCCGCGGAGCGGGACGCGGCCCGGCCGAGCGCCGCGGGCACCCCCGGTGCCGTCGCCGCCGCCGGTGCGGTCGCCGCCGTCCAGGTCAGTGACGTACTCGCCGTGTGGCGTGACGTGCTCGGCGTCGCCGGGCTGCGCCCCACGGACGCCTTCCTGGACGCGGGCGGCAACTCCGTCCTCGCGGTGGTGCTCGCCGACCGCGTCGCCGAGCGCTTCGGCGTGCCCTTCACGTCGGCGGACGTCTTCGGCTGCGTGCACGCCGCGGGCACGGCCGCCCACCTGCGCGCGGACCTCGACACCGCGCACCGGCCGGACACCGCGGCCCGCGCCGCGCACACGCCCTCCACCGCACCGGCTGCCCCGGCCGCCCCGGACCTGCCCGCCGGTCTCGACGGCGCCGTCGCCGTCATCGGCGTGTCCGTCGGGCTTCCCGGCGCCGACGACCACCGCGCGTTCTGGCGCAACCTCGTCGCGGGCACGGAGAGCGTCGAGCTGTGCCCGCCGGACGAGCTGCGCCGCCTCGGCGTCGACGAACGTCTGGTCCAGGACCCGGCGCACGTGCCCGTCCGCGCGAGCATGCGCGGCAAGGGCCTGTTCGACCACGCCTTCTTCCAGGTCTCCGCGCGCGACGCCGAGCTGATGGACCCGCAGGCGCGCCAGCTGCTCCAGCACGCCTGGAAGGCCGTCGAGGACGCCGCGTACCTGCCGGAGGACATCGCCGACGCGGCGGTGTACATGTCCACCGCCAACTCCCTCTACCAGGCGCCCGTCACGGGCCCCGGCGCCCGCCGCGACTCCGAGGCCCTCGTCGGCTTCCTCCAGGCCCAGCCCGGCAGCGTGCCGACGACCGTGTCGCACCGCCTCGGCCTGCGCGGACCCAGCCTGTTCGTGCACAGCAACTGCTCGTCGTCGCTCGCCGGTCTCGCCCTGGCCTGCCAGGGCATCCAGTCGGGCCAGACCACGCACGCCCTGGTCGGCGGCTGCGCGATGTACGGCGAGGAGACCGTCGGCTACCTCTACGAGGAGGGCATGACGCTGTCGCCCGACGGGCACTGCAAGCCCTTCGCGGCGGACGCCCGCGGCATGGTCGGCGGCGAGGGCGCCGTCGTCGTCCTCCTGAAGGACGCCCGCGCGGCCGTGCGCGACGGCGACCACATCCACGCGCTCGTGCGCGGCGTCGGCATGAACAACGACGGCGCCCGCAAGGCCGGTTACTACGCGCCGAGCCTCACCGGGCAGAGCGAGCTGATCGCCTCCGTCCTCGACCGCGCCGGGGTGCGCGCCGACTCCGTCCGCTATCTGGAGGCCCACGGCACCGGCACCGTCATCGGCGACCCCGTCGAGGTGAACGCCGTGTCCGAGGCGTTCCGGCGCCACACCGGTGCCACCGGCTTCTGCGGCATCGGCTCGGTGAAGGCGAACCTGGGCCACCTCGACGCGGCGGCGGGCCTCGCCGGCCTCGTCAAGTCCGCCCTCGTCCTGAGCCACCGCACGGTGCCGCCGACCATCAACCACACGGCGCCCAACCCGCAGATCGACTTCGCGAACTCCCCGTTCTACGTGGTGGACCGGCTCACCCCGCTGCCGCCCTCGGACGTGCCGCTGCGCGCCGCCGTCAGCTCCTTCGGCATCGGCGGCACGAACGTCCACGCCGTCCTCGAAGAGGCCCCGCCGCGCGAGGGCCACGGCACGCCCCTGCCCGGACCCCACCTCGTCCCCCTGTCGGCACGGACCCCCGACGCCCTGCGGCGCTACGCCCGCGACCTGGCGCGGCACCTCACCGACGAGCGGGAGACGCCGGACCTCGCCGACGTCGCCTTCACCTTCCAGGTCGGGCGCACCGCCATGGCCTGCCGGGCGGCGTTCGCGGCGGACACTGTGGCCGAACTCGTCACGGCCCTGGAGGACTTCGCCGAGCGCGTGGCGGCACCCGCGCAGACGCCCGCCGTCCTCGACGTCCTGGACGACGAGGACCGCCGCGCCCTGGTGGGCCAGTGGCTCGCCGAGCGCAAGCTCGACAAGGTGGCCCGCCTGTGGGAGGCGGGCGAGCCCGTCGACTGGCGGCAGCTCCACGCGGACGGGCCGCGCCCGCGCCGCCTGAGCCTGCCCGCCTACCCGTTCGACGGGCAGCACTTCTGGCTGCGCGCGGAGCGGCGGGACCCGGCACAGGAGCGCGCGGCCGACGCCGTCGCCCCCCACCTGTTCGAGGAGCGCTGGGTGGCACGCGAGGCCACGGCGGTCGCGGACACCGGAGCCCGGCGCGTGGTCGTCGCCTTCCTGTCCGACCCCGCGGCCCAGGACGCCTACCGGGCCGCGACGCTCCGGCACGCGCCCGGCACCCGCCTCGTCTTCCTCGCCGAGGCGGGCACCGCGCGGCCCGCGCGGCCCGGGGCGGCCGACCCGTCGGTGCACCGCGTCGACCCCGCCGACGAGCACGCCCTGACGCGGGCGCTCACCGCCGTCGCCGAGGCCCACGGCCCCCTCGACGCCCTCCACTACCTGTGGCCCACCGAGCGCGCGGACGGCCGTGTGCCGCTGCGCGAACTGGCCGACGTCGGCGCGCTCGTGCGGGCCGTGGCCGCCACCGGCCGCCCCGTCCCGGACGTCCTCGTCGCGGGCCACTTCGACGACGCCGTGGGCCAGGCTGCCCTCGACGCCCTGATCGGCTACGAGCGCTCCCTGTCCGGGCCGCTGCCCGGCACCGCGCTGCGCGTCGTGCTGCACGAGGGCGCCGCGCCCGCGAGCCGCTGGGCGGAACTGCTCCTGACCGAGCAGGTCCAGGAGCGGCGGTCCGCCGCCCTGTACCGGGGCGGACAGCGCCACGTCTGCGAGGTGCGGAGCCTGCCCGGCACCCCCGCCCCCGCCCCGGCCGCCCTGCGCGAGGGCGGCACCTATCTGATCACCGGTGCCTTCGGGGGCCTCGGCCGCCGTGTCGCCGAGCACCTGGCCCGCGCCTACCGCGCGAACCTCGTCCTGCTCGGCCGCTCGCCGCTCAGCCCCGCCGACGAGACCTGGGCCGCGGGGCTCGGCGAGCACGGCGGCACGGTCGTCTGCCGCCGCGCCGACGTCACCGACGAGGACGCCCTCGTCGAGGCGCTCAGCACTCTGCCGCCCGCGCTGCGCGCCATCGACGGCGTCGTGCACGCCGCGGGCACGGCACAGCGGCTCGCCGTGACGGACGCGACCCGCGAGGCCGCGCTGCGCGTCCTCGCCGCCAAGGTGGACGGCACGCTCGCCCTCGAACGGGCCCTGGCCCGCACCCGGGCCGGGCGCGCCGCGGAGTTCGTCTGCCTCTTCTCGTCCAGCTCCGCGACCCTCGGCGACTTCGGCAGCTGCGACTACGCGGTCGCCAACCGCTTCCAGTCGGCGTACGCGCGCGCCCTCGCCGAGCGCGGCGAGCGGCGGCTGCTCGCCGTCGCCTGGCCGCTGTGGGAGGACGGCGGGATGGGCGCGGCCGCCCAGCGCGCGGCCGACCACGACCACGTCAGCGCCTACTTGGCCGCCAGCGGTCAGCGGCCGCTGACCGCCGACACCGCGCTCGCCGTCCTCGAACGGCTGCTCGCGGAGCGGTCGGGGCCGGCCGCGCCCCTGGTCCTGCACGCGCCCGCCGAGCGGGCCAGGGCCCTGGCCGAGCGGGCGGTCGCCCCCGCGCCGCGCCGCGCGGAACCGACGGCCCCCGCACAGGGCCCGGCCCCCGCACGGGAATTGGCCGCCGCAGGGGAGTCGGCCTCCGTGGGGGAGTCGGCCGTGGCGCACGACCGGCGTCGCGCGGCCCTGGCCGACGCGGTCCGCGAGGTCGTCGCGCACGTTCTGAAGTCCCCCGTGGACCAGCTCGACGACGACAGCGGCTTCCACGACCTGGGCCTGGACTCCATCCGCCTCACCCAGCTCGCCCACCGGCTCGCCGAGCGCCTCGGCACCCCGCTGCAGCCGACGGTCCTGTACGACCACCCGTCCGTACGGCGCCTGACCGACCACCTGGTGCACGACACGGGGGTCCGGCTCCCCGAGCCGGTCGAGCCGGTCGAGCGGGTCGAGTCGGCGGGTCCGGTGGAGCCTGCCGGGCAGGCAGGGCAGGCAGGGCAGGCAGGGCAGGCGGGGCAGGTCGAGCAGGCCGGGTCGGCCGAGCCCGTTGCAGCCCCGGTGGCTTCCGCGGCCCGGCGGCCCGCCGCCGACGCCCTCGCCGTCATCGGCATGAGCGGCATCTTCCCCGGCTGCCGCGACGTGGACGCCTTCTGGGCCGCGCTCGCCGACGGCAAGGACCTCGTCCGCGAGCTCCCGCCCGTCCGCTTCGGCGCGGCGCCGGTGGCGGCGCGGGACGCGGGCGCGCCGGAGCCCTACCGGTGGATGGGCAGCATCGACTGGGCGGACGAGTTCGACGCCGCGTTCTTCGAGATCGCCCCGAAGGAGGCGCGCGCGCTCGACCCGCGCCAGCGCCACCTCCTCCAGGAGTGCTGGAAGGCGCTGGAGGACGCCGCCCTCGGCGCCCAGGAGCTGGAGGGCCTGACGGTCGGCGTGTTCGTCGGCGTGGAGCAGGGCGACTACCAGCTCCTCGACGGCGCGGGCGGCAACCTCACCTCGCACCACGACGGCGTCCTCGCCGCGCGCCTGTCGTACTTCCTCGACCTGAAGGGGCCCGTCCTCGCGGTCAACACCTCCTGCTCCTCGGGCCTGGTGGCCCTCCACCAGGCCCGGACGAGCCTGCTCCAGGGGGAGTGCGACATCGCCGTCGTCGCGGCGGCGAACTTCGTCCTGACCCCGCAGGCGCTCGCCGCCATGAGCGACGCGGGCATGCTGTCGACCTCCGGCAAGTGCGCCACGTTCGACCAGGACGCCGACGGCATGGTCCCCGGCGAGGCGGTCACGGCCCTGGTCCTTCGCCCGCTGGCGGAGGCGGAGGCCGCGGGCGACCCCGTGCACAGCGTCATCGCGGCCAGCGGCCTCAACTACGACGGCCGGACCAACGGCATCACCGCCCCCTCGGGCGACGCCCAGCGCGCCCTCCTTGAGTCCGTCTACGAGCGGGGCGGCATCGACCCGGCGGACATCGGCTACGTCGTGACCCACGGCACCGCCACGAAGCTCGGCGACCCGGTCGAGGTGGGCGCGCTGCGCGCGGCCTTCGCCCGGCACACGGACGAGCGCGGGTTCTGCGCCCTCACCTCGACCAAGCCCAACGTCGGCCACACCTTCGCGGCCTCCGGCCTGGTCGGCCTGATCTGTCTGTCGGAGGCGCTGCGCCACCGCGCCATCCCGCCCAGCCTGCACTGCGAGCGCGACAACGAGTACATCGACTGGAGCGCGAGCCCCTTCTACGTCAACAAGGCCACGAAGGAGTGGCCCGCCCCGCGGCAGGGCCTGCGGACGGGCGCGGTCAGCGCGTTCGGCATGAGCGGCACCAACGCCCATGTGGTCCTACGGGAGTACACCGCCCGGCCCGTCACGGCCGGTCCGGCCCAGCCCGCCTACCTCCTGCCGGTCTCCGCCAAGACGGAGGCGGCCCTGGAGGAGATCGTCGACAACCTGCTCGACCGGATCGCGAGCGGCGCCCTGACAGACGCCGACCTGCCCCGGCTCAGCGCCACGCTCCTGACCGGACGCCACCACTTCCGCCACCGGTACGCGCTGGTCGTGGGCTCCCTCGACGAGGCCGCCGCGCTCTGGCGCGCCCGGCGCCGCGCGCGGACCGCTCCGGCCGGTGCCTGCTTCGAGGGGGTCGTGCCGCGCGGCTTCACCGCGTCGGCACAGGACGCCGACCGGCTCCGGGCCGCGGCCGCCACCGCCCTGGACACCGGGCTCGACCCGGCCGCGCGGCGCGCCGCCCTCGCCGAGGTCGCGCGCGGCTACGTCGCGGGGCACACCGTCCCGACCGCCGTCGCCCGGCCCGACGGACACCGCGTGCCGCGCCTGCGGCTGCCCGCCTACCCGTTCGCGCGGAACCGCTACTGGGTGCGCGCCGAGCAGCCCGCCCGGGCCGCCGCCGACGTGCCCGCGGCGGAGGCGGAGCACACCCCCGCACGGTCCGCGGCGGAGCCCCGCAAGCCCGTCGTCCTGCGGGACTTGGCGGACATACCGCACCGAATCGACGCTGACGCCTCTCCCGCCGTTACGAAGCCTCGGGTGTCCCTGGCACCGCTACCGCCCGCGTCTCCCGCGTCTCCTGCGTCTCCTCAGGCCGCAACGGCGCCCGAGGCCGCGGCGGCGCGCCCCGTCACCCGTGACCACGACGTCCTCGATGACCTCAAGGCGGCGGCCGCCCTCGACTTCGGCGGGATGGTCGCGACCCTGAACCGCACCGGCGTGATGGTCGAGCGGCTGATCCCGTACTCCGAGGAGTTCGCCGTGTACGCGGGGGACAGCGGCGGGGAGGCCCTCGACCTGGGCTGCGCGTACGGCGTGGCGAGCATCGCCGCCCTGGAGCGCGGGGCCCGCGTCGTGGCGCTCGACATGGAGCAGAAGCACCTGGACATCCTCGGCCAGCGCGTCAACGACGAGGCCCGGGAGCGCCTGTCCCTGCGCCAGGGCATGCTGCCCGACGTCGACTTCGAGGCCGGGCGGTTCACCGCCGTGCACGCCAGCCGCGTGATGCACTTCCTGGCCCCGGACGACTTCCGGCTCACGCTGCGCAAGATGTACGACTGGCTGGCGCCGGGCGGCAAGGTCTTCCTCAGCTCGGACTCGCCGTACTTCGGCTACTGGGCGTCCAAGGCCGCCGACTACGAGGCGCGCAAGGCCGCAGGTGACCCGTGGCCCGGCTACATCGACGACGTCGCCGCGCACTTCGAGGCGGCCCACGTCGTCGGCGGTCCGCCGCTCATCAACGCGATCGACCCCGACGTGTTCCGCAGGGAGTGCGAGGCCGCCGGGTTCGTCGTGGAGCGGGCCGGGTTCTTCGGCGCCGTCGGCGTGGACCGGGAGTCCTACGGCGCGCCCGCCCCCGACATGGAGCACGTGGGCGTCATCGCCCGCAAACCGGATGAGTCGACCGCTGCGCCCGCCGCCACGGCCACGTCGGCCGACGGCAACCGCATCCACTACCGGGTGCGCGGCGACGGGCCGACGGCCCTGGTCCTCATCCACGGCCTCGGCTGCGACGCCTCGTACTGGGACCGGCAGCTGGAGCACTTCGCCGACCGGTACACCGTGATCGCCCCGGACCTCGCAGGACACGGCGGCTCGGGCAGGTCGCGGCAGCGGTGGACCGTCGAGGCGTTCGCCGAGGACGTCGTGGCCGTCGTCGAACAGGAGGGCCTCGACGACGTGGTCCTCGTCGGACACTCCCTCGGCGGGCCCGTGATGCTGGCCGCCGAGCGGCTCCTGGGCGGCCGGGTCCGCGGTCTGGTCGGCGTCGACACGCTGCACAACTTCGAGCCCAAGGCGCTCTCCGCCGAACAGCTCGACCGGTTCGTGCGCACCTTCAGCGAACAGCCGGTGGAGGCGCGGGAGCTGTTCCTCGACGGCGCCCGCGACGACCTCGTCGCGCTGGTGGCGCGCACCCGCGAGGAGACCGGGGCGGCCGTGGTCTCCGCCGCGTTCCGCGAGATGCTCACCTACCTCCAGGACGTGCCCAAGCACTTCGACGTGCCGCTCGTACTGATCAACTCGACGTCCTGGATGCCGACGAACCTGACCGCCGCGCGCCGCTACGGCGTCGAGGTCGAACTGGTCGACGGCGTCGGGCACTTCGTGATGCTGGAAGCGCCGCTCACCTTCAACGCGACGCTGCGGCGCCATCTGGAGCAGATCGCTCCGGGCGTCTCCGCAGGTCAGGACGGCAGTGAGTCCGGAGCCTCGGGGGAAGGGGCCGATTCCTGATGCCCGCGCCACGTATTAAGATCCACGCGAAAAGCGACCTGCATCGGTACCTGCGCGACACGCTGGCCGTCGTCCTTGGAACCGAAGTGGCTCCGAGCCGTGACGACGCGTCCCTCGTCGAGCTGGGTCTCGATTCGTTCGGCTGCGCCCAGTGGCTGCACGAGGTCAACCGAACCCTCGGACTGTCCGTCACCGTGGCCCAGGTCTGCGGTCACCCCACGTTCCGTACGTTGTCCGCCCTGTTCGAGGGCGCCATGGGAGAACAGATGAGTGCCACACCCCCTGGGTCCTCGGCCGCCCGCGGCACGTCCGCGCCGGGGCGCCCGGACATCGCCGCGCACCTGCGCGAGAGCCTCGCGGCGGAGCTCGAACTCGTCGCGGCGGACATCGACGACGAGGCGCCCTTCGTGGAGCTGGGCCTCGACTCGATCACGGGTGTCACCTGGACCCGGAAGCTGAACACGCACTTCCAGCTGTCGCTCTCCGCGACCCAGGTCTACAGCCACCCCACGGTCGACGACCTCGCGGGGCACCTCGCCGAGCTGCTCGGCGCGGGCGACGCGGGCCCGGCCCCCGTCGAGGAGCCCGCGCCGGTGGCCGTGGAGGCGGCGGACCCCGCGCCCGCCGCCGGAGCCGCGCCCGCGGAGGCCGCCGCGCCCGCCGCTGAGGCCGCGCCCGCCGCCGAGGCCGCGCTCGCCGCGTGGCTGCGGGCCAGCCTCGCCAAAGAGCTGGAGCTCACCGCGTCCGAACTGGACGACGACGCGCCCTTCGTGGAGCTGGGCCTCGACTCGATCTCCGGCGTCACCTGGACCCGGACCCTCAACACGCGGCTGCGGCTCTCGCTGTCCGCGACCACGGTGTACGGACATCCGACGATCAGCGACCTGGCGGGATACCTGACGCGGGAGCACGGCGTCTCGGCCCCCGACGCGGGGGCTGACGCCCGGCCCGAACCCGCCCTGACAGCGGAGCCCGAGCCGGAGCCCGTGCCCGCCGCCGTGGAGCCGGAGCCCGCGCCCACAGCCGCCGTCGAGCCCGAGCCCGCCGTGGCGCCCGAGCGCCCCGCCACGCCCGCGCCCGCACCGGATCCCGCGCCGCGGCCCACCGCCGACGCGGCCCCGGAAGCCGACGCCGAGCCCGCCACCGCCGCCGGGCCCCGGCGGGTCCCCGGCCTCGTGGACATCGCCGTCATCGGCATGTCCGGCGCGTTCCCCAAGGCTGAGGACCTCGACGCGTTCTGGCGGAACATCCTCGACGGCCGCGACTGCATATCCGAGGTCCCGTCCTCGCGCTGGCCCGTGGAGAGGTTCTACGACGAGCGGCCCGGCGTGCCCGGGAAGTCCTCCAGCAAGTGGATGGGCGTCCTGGAGCACGCGGACCGGTTCGACCCGCTCTTCTTCTCCATCTCGCCCGGCGAGGCCGCGGCCATGGACCCCCAGCAGCGCCTCCTGCTCCAGGAGAGCTGGCGCTGCGTCGAGGAGGCGGGCTACGACCCCGACGACCTCTCCGGCACCCAGTGCGGCGTCTTCGTCGGCTGCTCCGTGAACGGCTACGGCGCCACGGCCGACGCGGCGGACCTGAGCGCGCACCAGAACCTCGGCACCAACAGCGCCATCCTCGCCAGCCGCATCTCCTACGCCCTGAACCTCAAGGGCCCCTGCCTCTCCATCGACACCTCCTGCTCGTCGTCGCTGGTGGCCATCGCCCAGGCCTGCGACAGCCTCTGCCTCGGCGACAGCGACACCGCGCTCGCGGGCGGCGTCTGGGTCATCCCCGGCCCCGGCGTCCACGTGGCCATGAGCCAGCTGCGGGCCCTGTCGCCCGACGGCCGCTGCTACGCCTTCGACGAGCGCGCCAACGGCTTCGTACCGGCCGAGGGCGTCGGCGTCGTCCTCCTGAAGCGGCTCGCCGACGCACAGGCGGACGGCGACCGGATCCACGCCGTCATCAAGGGCTGGGGCGTGAACCAGGACGGCAGGTCCAACGGCATCACCGCCCCCAACGCCGAGGCCCAGGCCCGCCTCCAGAAGCACGTGTACGACAAGTTCGGCATCGACCCCGGCGACATCGAGCTCGTCGAGGCGCACGGCACCGGCACCGCCCTGGGCGACCCCGTCGAGATCGACGGCCTCGTCGACAGCTTCACCGCGCGCACCGACCGCCGCGGCCACTGCGCCATCGGCTCGGTGAAGAGCAACATCGGCCACACCGCGTGCGCCGCGGGCGTCGCCGGAGTCCTCAAGGCCACCCTCGCCCTGGAGCACGCGACGCTGCCGCCGACCGCCCAGTACGAGCGCCTCAACGAGCACATCGACCTGGACGGCACGCCCTTCTACGTCAACACCCGGGCGCGCGCGTGGCGGCCCGCCGACCGGCCGCGCCTGGCCGCCGTCAGCTCCTTCGGCTACAGCGGCACGAACGCCCACGTCGTCCTGGCCGAGGCCCCCGAGGCGGCCCCGGCGGCCGCACCCCACGACGGCTCCCGCCTGATCGCGCTGTCCGCCCGCACGGCCGGGCAGCTGAAGGACCGGGCACACCAGCTCGCCGCCCACCTCGAAGCGCACCCCGGCCTGAGCCTGCGCGACGTCAGCCACACCCTGGGCCGGGGCCGCAAGCACTTCCGCCACCGCCTCGCGCTCGTCGCCGACACCACGGCGGAGGCCGCCGCGCGGCTGCGCACCTGGCTGGAGACCGGCAGCGCCCCGTCCGCCCGCACCGGTGACCACAAGCCGCAGCGCCCGGCCCGGCCGGACGCGCGGGCGGCCCGGGAACTGACCGACCCCGACCGGCTCCTGACGCTCGCCGAGGAGTACGCCCGGGGCGCGGCCGTCGCGTTCGAGCTCCTGTACGCGCCCGACCGGCGCCCGGCCCGCCTCTCCCTGCCCACGTACCCGTTCGCGCAGGACTCCTACTGGCTGGCCGACGAAGCCCCCGCGGCAGCCGTCGACGCCCCGCCGTCCGAGGCCCCGCGAAGCCAGGACGCCCCCGGTGACCTGCTGGTCCTTGAGCCCTGCTGGACGCCGCTGCCCGCGCCTTCCACCACCGCCGAACCGGCCGAGCGGGTCGTCTGGCTCGTCGGCCCCGGAGCCGACGCGGCCGCCTCGGCGCTGCGCGCCCGGCTGCCCCGCAGCGTCGTCCTGCACACCTCCGAGGTGGCCGCGGACCGTCCGCTGGACGTGGCGTACGCCCGTCTGGCGCGGGATGTCCTGGGCGAGCTGCGCACCCTGATCGCGGCCGGGGACCTGCCGGACGGCGGCCTCACCCAGATCGTCGTCCTGGGGCACGGCGCCCCGGCCGCCCAGGTGTTGACCGGAGTGTCCGGGCTGCTGCGCACGGCCGCCCTGGAGCACCCGTGGCTGCGCACCCAGCTCCTGGAACACCTCGACCCCTTCGAGGCCGCCGACGAGCGGTCCGCGGCGGCGCTCGCCGAAGCTGTGGAGGCGGGCGCCCGCGCCCACACCGAGCAGCACGTCCGGCAGCAGGGCGGTCTGCGGTACGCCAGGCGGCTCACCGAGGTCGAGGCGCGGCCCGCGCACGGGGCCGCCGCGTCGCCGTGGCGCGACGGCGGCGTGTACCTGATCACCGGCGGCACCGGCGGGCTCGGCCTGCACGTCGCAGGGGAGCTGTCCCGCGCCCTGCGCACCGGCACGGTCGTCCTCGTCGGACGCTCCGCGGCCGACGCCGCGCGGCCGCGCCTCGCCGCCCTCGCGACGCCGGGCGTCACCGTCGAGTACCGGCAGACGGACGTCACCGACCGGCGGGCCGTCGACGCGCTCGTCGCGGACGTCGTCTCCCGCCACGGCGCGCTGCACGGCGTCGTGCACTGCGCCGGAGTGCTCCGCGACGGCTACCTCGCCACCAAGAAGGACGGGGACCTGGCCGCCGTCCTCGCCCCCAAGACCACCGGCCTGGTCAACCTCGACGAGGCCACCGCCGGGCAGCCCCTCGACCACCTGGTCGTCTTCTCCTCCACGGCGGCCGCCCTCGGCAGCGCGGGGCAGGGCGACTACGCCGCGGCCAACGCGTTCCTCGACGCCTACGTCGCCCACCGCGCCGACCTCGCCGCGCGCGGCCTCAGGTCCGGCCGCTCCGTGTCCGTCGGCTGGCCGCTGTGGGCCGACGGCGGCATGCGGCTCGACGACGCCGCCCTCGAAGGGCTGCGCGGGATCGGCGTGACGCCCCTGCCCACCGAGGCGGGCCTGCGGGCCCTGACCGAGGCGGTCGCGGGCGGCTCCCGCCACACCCTCCTGCTCTGCGGCGACCGCGCCCGGCTGCTCGACCGCCTGTCCGCGCAGATCACCACGGAGCGGCCGACGCCCGCCCCGGCCACGCGGGCGCCCGCCACCGCGGCGCGCCCCTCCCGCGACGCGTGGGAGCGCACGCTGGTCGCCGCCGTCTCCGAGCAGCTGAAGGTCCCCGCCGAAGAGATCGACGGGGACGGGGAGTTCGGTGAGTACGGCTTCGACTCCATCAGCCTGACCGAGCTCGCGCGGCGGCTCAACGACGACCACGGGCTGGGCCTCGCGCCCACCGTCTTCTTCGAGCACACCACCGTGGGCGCGCTCGCGGCCCACATCGCCGGGCACGCGCCCACGACGCCCGTCGACCACCGCGCCCCGGCCGTGGAGCCCGCCCCGGTCACGGCACCCGGCCCGGTCACGGCACCCGCCCCGGCCACGGCCCCCGGCCTGGACGCGATCCGGCAGGCCGTGCGCGCCGAGGTGTCCGAGCAGCTGAAGGTCCCCGCCGAGGAGATCGAGGGCGACGGGGAGTTCGGTGAGTACGGCTTCGACTCCATCAGCCTGACCGAGCTCGCGAACCGCCTCGGCGACCGCTTCGGCACGCACCTGGCGCCCACGGTGTTCTTCGAGCACCGGACCGTGGACAGCGTGGCGGCACACCTGGCGGCCACGGCACCCGCGCCGACGGTTCCGGCCGCGGAGGTCCCGGCCGCGGAGGCTTCGTACGAGAGCGAGTCGTACGAGAACGCGTCGTACGAGGAACAGCCGCAAGAGCCACGCCCCTCCGAGCAGCCCGCGGCCCACGAGCCCGCCGCCGGCAGACCCGGCGCCGCCGAGCCCATCGCCGTCATCGGCATGAGCGGCAGCTTCCCGCAGGCGCCCGACCTGTCGGCGTTCTGGGACAACCTGCACGCGGGCAAGGACTGCATCACGGAGATACCCGAGGACCGCTGGGACTGGCGCGCCCTGGAGCAGGAACAGGACGTCCCGCGCGGCAAGAAGACCGTGCGCTGGGGCGGGTTCCTCGACGGCGTCGACCGGTTCGACCCGCTGTTCTTCGGCATCTCGCCCCGCGAGGCGCGCAGCATGGACCCGCAGCAGCGGCTGCTGCTCACCCACGCCTGGCAGGCGCTGGAGGACGCCGGGTACGCGCCATCCGGCCTGGCGGGAAGCGACACCGCCGTCCTGATCGGCACCGCGCCGAGCGGCTACGGCAGCCTCGTCACGGGGGAGCGGGCGGGCGAGGACGGCTACGCCGCGACCGGCGTCTCCGGGTCCGTGGGCCCCAACCGCGTCAGTTACCTGCTCGACCTGCACGGCCCCAGCGAGCCCGTGGAGACGGCGTGTTCGAGCTCGCTCGTCGCGCTGCACCGCGGTGTCGAGCTGCTGCGCTCGGGCCGCAGCGGCCTCGCGCTCGTCGGCGGCGTCAACACCATCGTCAGCCCCGACCTGCACATCGGCTACAGCCGCGCGGGCATGCTCTGCGAGGACGGCCGCTGCAAGACCTTCTCCGCGCGGGCCGACGGGTACGTGCGCGGCGAGGGCGTCGGCGTCCTGGTCCTGAAGCCGCTGCGCCACGCCCGGCGCGACGGCGACCGGATCCTCGGCGTCATCCGCGGCAGCGCCGTCAACCACGGGGGCCGCGCCCACTCCCTCACCGCGCCCAACCCGCGCGCCCAGGCGGACCTCCTCAAGAGCGCCTACCGCGACGCGGGCGTCGACCCGCGCACCGTCACCTACGTCGAGGCGCACGGCACCGGCACCGAACTCGGCGACCCCGTCGAGCTGAACGGCCTCAAGACCGCCTTCGGGGAGCTGTACGCACAGACGGCGGGAGCGCCGGGCCACCTGGACGCACCGGCCCGCTGCGGCCTCGGCTCGGTCAAGAGCAACATCGGGCACCTGGAGCTGGCCGCGGGCGTCGCCGGAGTCATCAAGGTGCTGCTCCAGATGCGCCACGCCACCCTGGTCGAGAGCCTGCACTGCGCGGACCTCAACCCGTACCTGGACTTCACGGACAGCCCGTTCGAGGTCGTCCGCGAGCGGCGGCCGTGGCAGCGGGCACACGACGCCGAGGGCCGGGCGCTGCCGCGCCGGGCGGGTGTCAGCTCCTTCGGCTTCGGCGGCGTCAACGCGCACGTCGTCATCGAGGAGTACGCCGACGAGCACGACGAAGGCCACGACGCGGCCGGTCACGGACACGAGCGGCACCACCGCACCGAGGAGCACGGGGGACACGCGGCCATGGCATCGCACGCCGACGCGCACACGGGCACCGCGCCCCCGGTCGGCGCACCCGCCCCGGCCGCGGCGCTGATCCCGCTGTCCGCGCGCACCGAGGAACAGCTCGTCGCCCGGGCCCGCGCGCTGCGGGACCACCTCAGGGCCGGGCACGTCGCCGCCGGGCGCCTCGCCGACCTCGCGTTCACCCTCCAGGTGGGCCGCGACGCGATGGAGGAGCGGCTCGCGACCCAGGTCACCTCGCTCGCCGAACTGGAGCGCAGGCTCACGTCGTTCGTGGCGGACCCGGGCGCCCACGAGGGCTGGCACCGCGGCTCGGTCTCCCGCAGGACGGGCACCGCGCCGGACACCGCGCGCCCCCGCGCTCTCCAGGCGGGGGAGTACGACCGGGCCCTCGCCCAGTGGGCGGCGGGCCACCCCCTCGACTGGCGGAGCCTGTACGCCCCGGAGACCCGACCCGTGCGGATCGGCCTGCCCACGTACCCCTTCGCCGAGGAGAGCTACTGGGCGGGACGCGGCACCGCGCCCTCGGCCGCGCGCCCGGACGGCGCGCCCGGCGCGCACCCGATGCTGCACCACGCCCCGGACGGCACCCCGACGGCGTACCGCACCGTCTTCGACGGCTCCGAACCCTTCCTGAAGGACCATCAGGTACGCGGCCTGCGGATCCTGCCGGGCGCCGCGCACCTGGAGATGGCCCGCGCGGCCGTCGCCCGCACCACGGCGGCGCCGGGCCGCGTCCGGCTCAGCGACGTGGTGTGGCTGCGGCCCGCTGCCTGCGCCACGGACGACGGCCTCGACGTGCGCCTGGACCTGAAGCCGACGGGCCCGGACGCCTACGCGTACACGCTCCACACCGTCGGCCCCGACGGCGAGCGGACGCTGTCGAGCCAGGGCCGCGCACGGCTGGCCGAGGCGCCCGCCGAGCGTCCGGCGCTCCCGCTCGCGGACCTGCGCGCCGCCTGCGCCCGGACCTCCTTCACCGCCGCCGACCTCTACGCCCTGTACGACCGCGTGGGCATGGAGTACGGCCCGGCACAGCGCTCCCTGACGACGCTGGCCGTCGGCACCGACACCGCGGGCCGCCCCCAGGCGCTCGCCGAACTGCGCCTGCCCCGGGCGGCGGAGACCACCACCGCCTACGCGCTGCACCCGAGCATCCTCGACGGCGCCCTCCAGGCCACGATCGGCCTCGGGCTCGGCGGCGAGGGCCACGGCGCGGCCCCCGCGCGGCCCGCGCTGCCCTTCGCCCTCCAGGAAGTGGACGTCCTGGCCGCCACCCCGGCGACGGCGTACGCCTGGATCCGGTACCAGGACGGCAGCCGTCCCGCCGACACGTCCGCGAAGCTGGACCTCACCCTCCTCGACAGCGAGGGCCGGGTCTGCGCCGAACTGACCGGCCTGCTCGCGCGGGTGCTGCCCGCAGAGGCGGCCCCGGCCGCCACGGAGCACCCCGCCGAGGCGGCCCCGGCCGCCACGGAGCACCCCGCCGAGGCGGCCCCGGCGGTCACGGAGCACCCCGCCGCGGCGGACGGCGCCGACACCACCCTCGCCGGGCGCGCGCTGCCGTATCTGCGCGACCAGCTCGCCACGGCCCTCGAAGTCGACGCCGAACGCCTCGACGTCGACACGCCGTTGGAGTTCTACGGCATGGACTCCATGATGGCGATGGAGCTCACCCACCACCTGGAGGGCACCTTCGGGGAGCTGTCCAAGACGCTGTTCTTCGAGGTCCGCACGGTCCGCGCGCTCAGCGAGCACTTCGCCGAGGAGTACCCGCGGCGGCTGCGCGCCGCACTCGGCGCGACGGCCCCCGAGGCCGAGACCGAGACCGAGGCGCAGGCTCCGGCACCCACCGCGCCCGCGTCGCCGCGCGCGGAGCACGTCACCGACATCGCTATCGTCGGCGTGAGCGGCCGCTACCCGCTGGCCGAGGACCTCGACGCGTTCTGGCGGAACCTGCGCTCCGGCCGGGACTGCGTCACCGAGGTCCCGGCGGACCGCTGGGACCCCCGCGACCACGCGGGCACGTCCCGATGGGGCGGCTTCCTCGACGGCGTCGACCGCTTCGACCCGCTGTTCTTCCGCATCTCGCCGCGCGAGGCGGAGTTCCTCGACCCCCAGGAGCGGCTCTTCCTGGAGACCGTCCACCACACCCTGGAGGACGCCGGATACACCGGCGAGACCCTGTCCCGGCAGTCCACCGTCCCGTCCGACGGCACCGGCACCGGCGCGGGCCTCCTCGCCGCGGGCAAGGTCGGCGTGTTCGTCGGCGTGATGTACGAGGAGTACCAGCTCCACGGCGCCCAGGCGCAGGCGCGCGGCCACCGCGTGGCGCTCTCCGGCAGCCCCTCGTCCATCGCCAACCGCATCTCGTACTTCTACGACTTCCACGGCCCGAGCATGGCCGTGGACACCATGTGCTCGTCCTCGCTGACCGCGATCCACCTCGCCTGCGAGGCGATCAGGAGCGGCCAGTGCGCGGCGGCCGTCGCGGGCGGCGTCAACGTCAGCGTCCACCCGAACAAGTACGTGATGCTGAGCCAGGGCAAGTTCACCTCCAGCGACGGCCGCTGCCGCAGCTTCGGCGAGGGCGGCGACGGCTACGTGCCCGGCGAGGGCGTCGGCGCCGTCCTGCTCAAGCCCCTGGAGAAGGCCGTCGCCGACGGCGACACGATCCACGCGGTCATCAAGGGCACGGCCCTCAACCACGGCGGCAGGACCCACGGCTTCTCGGTGCCCAACCCGGCGGCCCAGGGCGACGTCATCACCCGCGCGCTCGCCCGGGCCGGCGTCGCACCGCACGAGCTCAGCTATCTGGAGGCGCACGGGACCGGCACCTCCCTCGGCGACCCCATCGAACTGGCCGGCCTCGTCAAGGCGTTCGGGCGCACCGCCGGGGCGGCCGAGCCGACCTGCGCGATCGGCTCGGTGAAGTCCAACATCGGCCACTGCGAGAGCGCGGCGGGCATCGCGGGCGTCACCAAGGTGCTGCTCCAGATGCGCCACGGCGAGCTGGTGCCCAGCCTGCACGCGAGCACGCTCAACCCCCATCTGGACTTCGCCGGGACGCCGTTCACCGTGCAGCGCACCCTTCAGCCGTGGCGCGGGCCGCGCGTCGCGGGCGTCTCCAGCTTCGGCGCGGGCGGCGCCAACGCGCACGTGGTCCTGGCCGCGTACGAACCGCAGGCCGACCCCGCTCCCGCCGCCGCGCCGCGCCCCGTCGTCGTACCGCTGTCGGCCGCGACCGAGGGCCAGCTCGTGGACGTCGCACGGCGGTTGCGGGCCCGGGCGGACGAGCTCGCCGAGGGCGACCTCACCGCGCTCGCCCGGACGCTGCAGACCGGCCGGGTCGCCCTGGAGGAGCGCCTCGCGTTCACCGCGGACTCCCTGGAGTCCGTGCGGCACACCCTCGACGCGTTCCTGGCCGACCCCGCCGCCGTGGGCGCCTGGGCGCGCGGCCGCGTCCGGCCCGACCAGCCGCCCGTCAAGGCCGACGGCACGGCGACGGAACCCCAGGAGCACGCGGCCCGGTGGGTCCGCGGCGAAGCCGTCGACTGGGACCGGCTGTACGCGGCGGACGGCACTCCCCGCCCGCGCCGCATCAGCCTGCCCGGCTACCCCTTCGCCCGCGAGCGCCACTGGCTCGACCTTACGGGCGCGACGGGCGGCGAGCCCGCCACGCCCGACCACGTGCTCCTCACGCACCCCGTGTGGGAGGCGGAGGAGGCGGGCGACGCCACGGCCGCACGGGTGGCCGAGCGCCACGTGATCCTCGTCGGCGCCTTCGCGCCGGGCGAGGAGTCCGCGATGGCCACGGCCCTGACGGCCACGGCGCACCTGGAGACCGTGGCCCTGGCGGACGACGCCCCCTTGGACGCCGCGTATCTGACGGCGGCACGGCGGGTGTTCGCCCGGGTCCGCGCCCTGCTGACGGACGGCGTGCGCGGCGGAGCCCTGCTCCAGGTCGTGCTCGTCGGCGACCCGAGCCAGGAGGCGGCGGGCCGGGCGGTGTTCACCGGCCTCAGCGGACTGCTGCGGACCGCGGCCCTGGAGAACCCGAGGCTGCGCACCCAGCTCGTGGACTGCCTCGACGGTGCCGCGCCCGCCCTCGTCGCCGAGCGGCTGCACGCGGAGACGGCCCCCGGGACGGCCCCCGAGGTCCGCTACCGCGCGGGCCGCCGCGAGGTCAGGCGGCTCGCGGAACTCCCGGCGGCGCCGGACACGGCCACCGCCCCGTGGCGCGCGGGCGGCGTGTACCTCATCACGGGAGGCACCGGAGCCCTCGGCCTCGTCACGGCCCGCGACATCGCATCGGCCGCCGCGGGCGCCACCGTCGTCCTGACCGGGCGCTCGGCGCTCGGCGACGCCCAGCGGCAGGCGCTCGACGAGCTGCGGGCCGCGGGCCTGACCGTGGACCACCAGCGGACCGACGTCACCGATCGCGCCGACGTCGAACGCCTCGTGGCGCACATCGCGCGGACCCACGGGCCGCTGACCGGTGTCGTGCACGCCGCGGGCGTGCTGCGCGACGCCTTCGTCGCGCACAAGACGCCGGAGGAGTTCGAGCGCGTCCTCGCGCCGAAGGTCGCGGGCCTCGTCCACCTCGACGAGCTGACCCGGGACCAGCCCCTCGAACTGTTCCTGTGCTACTCGTCGACGTCCGGCGCCCTGGGCAACGCGGGCCAGGCCGACTACGCGGCGGGCAACGCCTTCATGGACGCCTACGCCGCCCACCGCGGCCGCCTCGCGGCCACGGGGGCGCGCCACGGCCTGACCCTGTCCCTGAACTGGCCCCTGTGGGCCGAGGGCGGCATGGGCGTGGACGCCGCCACCGAGGAGCGGCTGCGGCGGATGGACCTCCTCCCGCTGGACACCGGCAGCGGCCTGCGGGCCCTGCACACCGGGGTGGCCGCCCGCCGCACCGGCCTCGCCGACGGCCAGCTCCTCGTGGTCGCCGGGCGGCGCGACGCGGTCCTGCCGCGCCTGACCGCGCGACCCGGGCGGGCACCGCAGGCCGAGTCGCACGACGGGCCGCGGGCCGAGCCGCACGCCGTGACCGAGCCGTACGCCGATGCCGAGCCGCAGGCCGTGGCCTCCGGGCCGCGGCCCGGCACGGCGGGCGACGACCGCGCCCTGGTCGACCGCACCCGCCGCCATCTGCGCGCGCACCTGGCGGCGGGCCTCAAGCTCGGCGCCGACCGGCTCGACGCGGAGGTGCCCCTGGAGCGGTACGGCATGGACTCCGTCGTGGCGATGAACCTGATCGCCCAGCTGGAGACGGACTTCGGCACGCTGCCCAAGACCCTGTTCTTCGAGGTGCAGACGGTCCGCGAGCTGGCCGAGTACTTCGTGGCCGAGCACGGGAACGCGCTGCGCGCGCTGTTCGGCGAGCCGACCACCGCCGCCGCACCGGCACCCGCACCCGCATCGGCGCCCGCACCGGCATCCATGACCGTGCTCGAGCCCGCGATCGAACCCGCTCCCGCACCGGTACCGGCACCGCCCGCCCTCGCGCCCGAGCCCGCGCGGCGCGCACCGGCCCACCCCGCCCGGGACCCGCGCGACGAGGGCGTCGCCATCATCGGCCTCGCCGGTCGTTACCCGGGCGCCGCCGATCCCGACGCCCTGTGGGGCCTGCTGCGCACCGGGGCCGACTGCGTCACCGAGGTCCCCGCCGACCGCTGGGACCACGACGCGGTGTTCGACCCGGACCGTGACGCGCCCGGAAAGAGCTACGGCAAGTGGGGCGGCTTCCTCGACGGCGTCGACGAGTTCGACCCGCTGCACTTCGGCATCTCGCCGCGCGAGGCCGAGACCATGGACCCGCAGCAGCGGCTGTTCCTGGAGACGGTGTGGCAGCTCCTGGAGCAGAGCGGTGTCACCCAGGAGGCCGTCGAGCGCACGTACGGCCGCCGGGTCGGCGTGTACGTCGGCGCGATGTACCAGATGTACCGGGCCGACACCGCCGACGTGGTGCGCTCCGCCCTGACGTCGGCGGCGTCGTACAACCTCATCGCCAACCGCGTCTCGCACTTCTTCGGCCTGGAGGGTCCGAGCCTCGCCGTGGACGGCATGTGCGCGTCCTCCGCGGCGGCCATCCACCTGGCCTGCGCCGATCTGCTGCGCGGCGACAGCGAGCTGGCGATCGCCGGAGGCGTGAACCTGACGGTCCACCCCGACAAGTACCGGGCGCTGTCCCGGGCGGGCCTGCTCGGCAGCCACCCCGGCAGCCGCAGCTTCCGGGACGGGGACGGCTATCTGCCCGCCGAGGCGGTGGGCGCCGTGCTGCTCAAGCCGCTGGCCGCCGCCCGCAGGGACGGCGACACCGTCCTCGCGGTGATCAAGGGCAGCGCCTCGCTGCACGGCGGCCGCGCGGGCCAGTTCATGGCCCCCAGCCGCAGGACCCAGGTCAACGTGGCCCGCAGGGCCCTGGAGAAGGCGGGCTGCGACCCCGCGTCGATCGGCTATGTGGAGGCCGCGGCCAACGGGTCCGCGCTCGGCGACGCCGTCGAGGCGGGCGCGCTGCGCGAGGTGTTCGCCGGCGTCACCGAGCCCGTCGCGCTCGGTTCGGTGAAGTCCAACCTGGGCCACCCCGAAGCGGCCTCCGGCATCGCCCAGCTCACCAAGGTCGTCCTCCAGCTGCGCCACCGGGAGCTGGCCCCCCGCACGTCGGTCGGCACGCCCAACACCGAACTCCGCCTGGACGAGGGCCCCTTGCGGCTGTGCGAGACGCTGACGCCGTGGGAGCCGCGCACCGGTTCGCCCCGGCGCGCGCTGCTCAACTCCGTCGGAGCGGGCGGCAGCCACGTCAGCCTCGTCGTGGAGGAGGCACCGGAGGCCGAGCATCCGCGGGCGGCGCGGCCGCAGCCGAGGCAGCCGCAGCTGATCGTGCTGTCCGCCGGTGACCCCGAGCGGCTGCGCACCGCGGCCCGCCTGCTGCACGACTTCGTCGCGCGGGCCGACGTCCCGGAGGCGGACGACGCCGCCTGGCTCGCGGACGTCGCCCACACGCTGCGGACGGGCAGGGAAGCCCTGGCCGAGCGCCTGGCGTTCGTCACGGAGTCCCGCGCGGGCCTGCTGCGCGCGCTCGCGGAGTTCCTCGCCGACCGGCCGGAGCACGCCCAGCTGTACCGGGGCGACGCGGAGGCCGGGGCCGCCACCCTGGGCGACCTGCTCTCGGGCGGGCACGGCGAGGCGTTCGTCCGGGCGCTCCTCACCGACGGAGAACTCGACCGGCTCGCCGAGCTGTGGGTGCGGGGCGGCCGGATCCCCTGGCGCGGCCTGTCCGCGGGGCAGGGGCGCCAGCTGGTGGCGCTGCCGACGACGGAGTTCCGGCGCAAGCGGTACTGGGTGGGCCACACGGGCACCCCGACGACGGCTCCCACGCCCGATGCGGCTTCCACACCTGACGCGGCCCTGGCGCCCGCCGGGGTCCCCACACCCGCCGAGGCCCCGGCGCCCGCCGGGGCTCCCCACCCCGACGACGGCGCGCGCGACGGCGACATCCTGCGCTACCTCGCGGACTACTTCAGCGACGCCCTCGGCTTCGCCCCCGGCGAACTCCCACTGGACAAGGATTTGCACAGCCTGGGCGCCGACTCGGTCCTGTGGGTGCGCCTGCGGCGCGCGGTGGAGGCCGACCTCGGCCTCACCCTCACCACACGGGAGATCGTCGAACTCACCACCCTGGAGCGCATCGCGGACCGGCTCGCCGCGAAGCGCGGGACCGGGACCCCGCAGCCACCCGAAGCACCGGACGTACGCGAAGCACGGGCCAAGGCCCTGGAGGAGTTCCGCCAGGGCCACGTCGGACTCGAAGAACTCAAGTCACTCATGAAGGAAGCACCGGGCGCGTGAACGAGGATCAGATTCTGGCGGGCTTCAAGGCGGGCCTCTACACCGCTGACGACGTGCTCGCGTTCTACGAACGACTCCAGGACTCCGCGCAGGCGGGCGTCACGGACCGGCGTGCCCTGTCCGAGGGCCAGAAGGGGCTGTGGCTGCTGCACAAGCTGCGGCCCGCGTCGGACGTGTACAACGTCCCCGTCTGCTTCCGCACGTCGGCGCCGTTCGACGTCGACGTGTTCGCGGAGGCCTTCCGGCAGGTGACGTCCCGGCACGCGCTGCTGCACAGCGTGGTCGTCGAGGACGAGGGCACGCCGTACCTGGTGCGGCGCCCGGACGGCGAGGAGGCGCCCTTCCGGCACCGGACCGTGCCGCACGGGCTGCCCGACGACGTCCTGCTCGCCTTGGCGCGCGAACAGGCCAAGGCGCCCTTCGACCTCTACCAGGAAGGACCGGCCCGGGCCGTCGTGTACACGGCGGGCACGGCCGACGCGCCGCGGACGCTCGTGCTGCTCGTCCTGCACCACCTGGTGTTCGACGGCGCGTCCACCCCGGTACTGCTGCGCGACCTGCTCCACACCTACGACACCCTGCTCCAGGGCGGCGCCCCCGAGCCCGCGTCCGCGCGGCACGACGCCTACGACGCGTTCGTGCGCTGGGAGGCGGACTTCCTCGCGGGCCCCGAAGGCGCCCGCCACCGCGCGTTCTGGCAGGACACCCTGGCGGGCGACCTGCCCGTGCTGCGCCTCGGCATCGAGCGCGCCCCCGTCCCCGGCACCGCCGTGGTCGGCGAGACCGTCTCCCTGCCGCTGCCCGCGGCCCTCGCCGCGCGGGTGCGCGACCTGTGCGCTGCCCGCGGCGTCAAGCCCGCGGTGCTCTTCCTCGCCGTGTACGAACTGCTCCTGCACCGCTACAGCGGCGAGCGCGACCTCGTCGTCGGCGTGCCGTCCCTGGGCAGGCCGGACGCCACCTACGACGAGGCGGTCGGCTACTTCGTGAACATGCTGCCCGTGCGCCACGGCGTGCGCGGCGACGTGCCGTTCACCGACTTCGTGCGCGACCTGACGCTCGTCATGGCCGACGGCCTCGACCACGCCGCGTACCCGTTCCCGCGCATGGTGCAGGACCTGAACCTGCGCACGGACCCCGACACCTCCCCGGTCTTCCAGGTCTCCTACGTCTTCCAGAACCAGCGCATGATGCGGCTGACGGACAGTGACGTGCACGGCCTCGACCTGGCCCGCTCGCTGCGGTTCGTGGAGGAGATATCCCAGGAGGGGGAGTTCAAGCTCCACCTGGAGGTCGTCGAGCACGCCGCCGACGCCTACACGCTGCACCTCAAGTACGACGCCGCGCGCTTCGACGCGGCGGACGTCGAGGCGTTCCTCGGGCACTACGAGACCCTGCTGCGCGCCCTGGTCGACGCCCCCGAACAGCTGCTGTCCGAGGCCTCGCACCTGTCGGACGACGAGCTGCGCCGGTTCGACGCGTGGAACGACACCGCCCGCCCCTTCTCCGCCGAGAGCAGCCTGCCCGACCTCCTGGCCGACGCCGTCGCCCGCCACGGCGAGCGCACCGCCCTCGTCCACGGCGAGCGCTCCCTGACGTATGCCGAACTCGCCGCGCGCACCGACGCCCTGGCCGCCGAGCTGCGCCGCCGCGGCGTCACCGCGGACACGGTCGTCGGCATCTCCATGGAACGCTCCCTGGAGATGGTGATCGCCCTGTGGGCGGTCATGAAGGCGGGCGGCGCCTATCTCCCCCTGGAGCCGGACTACCCGGCCGAACGCATCCAGTACATGATCGAGGACTCGGGCGCCGCCCTCGTCCTCACCCAGTCGGGCACCGACACGGCCGCCCTCACCGGGGCGCGCACGGTCCTCCCCCTGGACGCCGAAGGACGGCCGGTCCCCGACCGCGGCCGGGACACCCGGGCGCCGGGCGCCCCGGACGCGCCCGCCAGGATCGCCCCCGGCGACCTCGCGTACGTCATCTACACCTCCGGTTCCACCGGCCGCCCCAAGGGCGTCATGGTCGAGCACCGGGCGGCCGTCAACCGCGTCGAGTGGATGCAGAACGAGTACGCGCTGACCCCCGACGACGTCGTGCTCCAGAAGACGCCGTTCAGCTTCGACGTCTCCGTATGGGAGTTCGTCTGGCCGCTGATCACCGGCGCGCGCCTGGTCGTCGCCGCACCGGGCGGCCACAAGGACCCCGCGTACCTGGTGTCGCTCATCCGGGCCGCCGAGGTCACCACCGCGCACTTCGTGCCGCCCATGCTGCGTCTCATGCTCGACCACGAGGGCTGGGCCCGCTGCACGTCGCTGCGCCAGGTCTTCTGCAGCGGCGAGGCCCTGCCGCCGGAGCTGCCCGCGCGCCACTACGCACGGCACCGCGCGCTCCTGCACAACCTGTACGGGCCCACCGAGGCCGCCATCGACGTCACCCACTGGACCTGCCCGCCCGACGGCGCGGACCGCACGGTGCCGATCGGCCGCCCGATCCAGAACATCCAGCTGTACGTCCTGGACGACCTGGGCCGGCGGCAGGCCGTCGGCTGCGCGGGCGAGCTGCACATCGCGGGCGTGGGCCTGGCCCGCGGCTATCTGAACAACCCCGGCCTGACGCGTGAGCGCTTCGTGCCGAACCCCTTCGCCCAGGACCCGGACGCCCGCATGTACCGCACGGGCGACCTCGTCCGCTGGCTGCCGGACGGCACCCTGGAGTACCTCGGCCGCATCGACAACCAGGTCAAGCTGCGCGGCTTCCGCATCGAGCTCGACGAGATCGAGGACCGCCTCTCCGGCCACCCCGCGGTGCGGGCCTGCGCCGTCGTCGCCCGCGAGGACAGCCCCGGCAACCCGCGGCTCGTCGGCTACGTGGTCCTCGACGAGGCGCACCCGCAGGCGCACACCGGGGAGTTCCACGACGCCCTGGCGCAGCACCTCGGCCAGGCGCTGCCCGAGTACATGGTCCCGGGCGCCCTGGTCCGCCTCGACGCCCTGCCGCTGACCGCCAACGGCAAGCTCGACCGGAAGGCCCTCCCGGCCCCCGACGCCGACGCGTACGCCGTGGCCGGTGACCGCGTCGCGCCCCGCACCCCCACCGAGCGGACCCTGCTCGAGGTCTGCGCGGGCCTGCTCGGCTTCGAGCAGGAGCGCATCGGCGTCCACGACAACTTCTTCGCCCTCGGCGGGCACTCCCTGCTCATCCCGAAGCTGACCGCGCGCCTGCACGACGCGGGGCTCGACTGCGAGCTGCACAGCGTGTTCGCCGCCGCCACGCTCGCCGACCTGGCCGCGGCCATCGACGCGGCGCACGCCCCGGAGGACCCCGACGCGCGGGACGCGGCCCCGGCCGGGACGGCCTTCACCGCCCCGCCGAACGGGATCCCCGCGGACTGCGACCGGCTCACCCCCGACATGCTCCCCCTGGTCTCCCTGACCGAGGACGAGGTGGCGGCGATCGTGGCGGCGGTGCCCGGCGGCGCCCCCAACGTCCAGGACGTGTACCCGCTGGCGGCCCTCCAGGAAGGCATGCTCTTCCACCACCTCAAGGAGAGCGGCCGCGACCCGTACGTGCTCTCCGGCGTGTTCTCCTTCGAGAGCAGGTCCCACCTCGACGGCTTCGTGAGCGCCCTGCGCGCGGCCGTCGCCCGGCACGACGCGCTGCGCACGGCGATCCTCACCCAGGGCCTGTCCCGGCCCGTCCAGGTCGTGGTGCGCCGCGCCGGCCTCGACCTGGAGGAGTTCGAGGTGCCCGCGGGCCGCGACGCCGAGGAGGAGATCCGCGCCCTCCTGGCCCGGCCGCAGGCGATGCGCCTCGACCGCGCCCCGCTGATCCGGCTGCGCGCCGCCCGGCAGCCCGCCACGGACACCTGGTACGCCGCGCTCAACCTGCACCACGTCATCGACGACGCGACCTCGCTGGGCCTGCTCTTCCGGGAGGTCGTCGCCCATATGACGGGCCGCGCGGGGGAGCTCGCCCCGCCCGCGCCGTACCGCGACTTCATCGCCCAGGTGCAGCACCGCGCGCGCGAGTACGACCCGGCGGACCACTTCCGGGACCGGCTCGGCGACGTCACCGAACCCACCGTGATGTTCGGGCTCCAGGACGTCCACGGCGACGGCCGCAGCGTCCTCGACCTGCGCCGCCCCCTGGACACCCGCCTCGGGGAGCGGATCCGGGCCTGCGCCAAGGAGCTGCGTGTCAGCCCGGCCACGCTGTTCCACGCGGGCTGGTCCCTGGTCGTGGCGGCGTGCGCGGGCCGCGACGACGTGGTCTTCGGCACCGTCATGTCCGGCCGCCTCCAGGGCCCGCGCGGCATCGAGCGCATGCTCGGCAACTTCATCAACACCCTGCCCGTGCGCGTCGACCTGACGGGCACGAGCGTGCGCGACCTGGTGAGCGCCACGGACCGGACCCTGCGCGACCTGGTGCGCCACGAGCAGACCCCGCTGGCCGTCGCCCACGGCCACAGCGCCGTGCCGCCGGAGACGCCGCTGTTCAACGCGATCCTGAACTACCGGCACCTGGAGTCCGACGACCGCATCGACGACTCCGAGCTGGAGCGCGCGGGCGTCAAGTCCCTCGCGGGCGTCATCGAGCGCAGCAACTACCCCATCGCCCTGTCCGTCGACGACCTCGGGCACTCCTTCTCGCTCGACGCGCAGATCGACCGGGCCCAGGACGCCGAACTCGTCATCGGCTACCTGGAAACCGCCATGGAGGGCCTCGTCGACGCCCTCACCACCGAGGGCGCCGAGCAGCGCCCCGCCCTGGAACTGCCCGTCCTGAGCGACGCCCTGCGCCACCGGGTCCTCACCGAGTGGAACGAGGCGCCCGCGGTCGAGCCGGTGACGCGGCCGCTGCACGAGGGTTTCGAGCGGATCGCGGCGCGGACTCCGGACGCGGTGGCGGTGGAGTTCGAGGACTGCCGTCTCTCTTACGGGGAGTTGAATGCGCGGGCGAATCGTCTCGCGCGTCATCTGCGGGGTCTGGGTGTGGGTCCGGACGTGCTGGTGGCGCTGTGCCTGCCGCGCAGCGAACACCTCGTCGTGGCTGTGCTCGCCGTCCTCAAGGCGGGCGGCGCGTACGTCCCCGTGGACCCGGCCTCCCCGGCGGACCGCCTCGCACACATCCTCGACGACAGCGCACCCCGCGTCCTGGTCATGGACGGGGTGCTGCCCGAGGGCCTGGCCGTCCCGTCGGTCCCGGTCGTGGACGTCCGCGCGGACGCCGACCAGTGGGCCGGGTTGTCGGCCGACGACGTCACGGGCACCGGCGTCGGCCCTTCGCACGCGGCCTATGTGATCTATACGTCGGGTTCGACGGGTGTGCCGAAGGGTGTGGTGGTCGAGCACCGCAATGTGGTGCGTCTGTTCACGTCGACGGACGACTGGTTCCGTTTCGGCGAGCAGGATGTGTGGGCGTTGTTCCACTCGTTCGCGTTCGATTTCTCCGTGTGGGAGATCTGGGGTGCGCTGTTGCACGGCGGCCGTCTGGTGGTGGTGCCGCAGGCGGTGACGCGCAGTCCGGAGGACTTCTACCGGCTGCTGTGCGAGCGGGGTGTGACGGTCCTCAACCAGACCCCCAGTGCCTTCCGGCAGTTGATCGCCGCACAGGGCGACGACGCCCGGCCGCACGCCCTGCGAGCCGTGGTCTTCGGCGGCGAGGCCCTGGAGGTCGCCTCGCTCAAGCCCTGGCTGCGCCGCCCCGTCAACAAGAGCGCCCAGCTCGTGAACATGTACGGCATCACCGAGACCACCGTGCACGTCACCTACCACCCCCTCACCGAGGCCGACCTGGACCGGCCCGTCAGCCCCATCGGACGCCGCATCCCCGACCTGCGCACCTACGTCCTGGACCCGCACGGCCGCCCCGCGCCCGTCGGCGCCGTCGGCGAGCTGTACGTCGGGGGCGAGGGCGTGGCCCGGGGCTATCTGAACCGGCCCGAGCTGACGGCCGAGCGGTTCCTGGAGGACCCGTTCCGTGGGGAGCCGGGTGCGCGGATGTACCGCTCGGGCGACCTGGCGCGCTGGCTGCCCGACGGTTCGCTGGAATACCTGGGGCGCAACGACGACCAGGTGAAGATCCGCGGTTTCCGCATCGAGCTGGGCGAGATCGAGGCCCGCCTCGCCGAACACCCCGCCGTCCAGGACGCCCGCGTCCTGGTGCGCGGCTACGACGACCAGGACCAGCGCCTCGTCGCCTACGTCGTCCCGTCGGCCGACCACGCGCCGGCCGTCCGCGAACTCCTGCGCCTGGACCGCACCGAGCCGGAAGCGCTCGCGCGGACCTACGAACTGCCCAACGGCATGACGGTGTTCCAGCAGAACAGGAGCGAGACCGACTTCGTCTACGACGAGATCTTCACGCACCTCGAATACCTGCGGAACGGCATCACCATCGAGGACGGCGACACCATCCTCGACGTGGGCGCCAACATCGGCCTGTTCACGCTGTTCGCGGGCAGCCGCTGCCCCGGCGCCCGGATCCACGCCTTCGAGCCGATCCCGCCCGTCTTCGACTCGCTGCGCCGCAACGTCGCGCTCCACGGCCTCAACGCCAAGGTGCACGACTGCGGCCTCGCGGCCGAGGCGAAGGAGGAGACCTTCACCTTCTACCGCCACAACACCGTCATCTCCTCCAGCGTCACCACCGCCGAGCAGGCCCACGACCTGGTGCGCTCCTACCTGCGCAACCAGGAGGAACTGACCGACGAGGGCGCGGCCGCCGCCGGGGACGACCTCGTCGACGCGGTCGTCGACGCCCGCCTCGACAGCGAGCAGTTCACCTGCCGCCTGCGCACCCTCTCGGACGTCATCGCGGAGGAGTCCCTCGACCGGATCGACCTGCTGAAGGTCGACGTGGAGAACGCCGAGTACGAGGTGCTCAAGGGCATCCACTGGCGGGACTGGCCCAAGATCCGACAGCTCGTCGTCGAACTCCACGACGTCGACGGACAGCTGGAGAAGGTCGTCACCCTCCTCAAGGCGCTCGGCTACGACGTCGTCTGCGAGCAGGACAACCGCCTGCTGCGGGGCACCACCCTGTACAACGTCTACGCCCGCCGCGCCGACGACCAGGGCACCCGGCGGACGGTCGAGTCCGCCACCACGACCCCGCGCTGGTCGGGCCGGGCCGCCCTGGTCGCCGACGTACGGGACAAGCTGGGCGCGGCACTGCCCGAGTACATGGTCCCGGCCGCGCACGTGCTCCTCGAAGAGCTGCCCCTGACCCAGAACGGCAAGCTCGACCTGCGCGCCCTGCCCGCCCCCGAGGACCGGCAGCGGCCCGCCGGGCGCCGCGTCGCGCCCCGCACCGAGGCCGAGCGGACCGTCGCGGGCGTCTGGGCCGAGCTGCTGCGCACCGACGCCGACGCCCTGGACGTCGACAGCGACTTCTTCGCCCTCGGCGGTAACTCGCTGCTCGTCACCCGCCTCGTCAACCGCCTCGCCCAGGCGACGGGCGCCGAACTCACCGTCCAGGCCGTCTTCGAGGGCCCGACGCTCGCCGTGATGGCCGCCGAGCTGGAGCGGCGCGCGCCCGGGGCACCCCACGGCGAGGCACTCGACGTCGCCGCGATCCTGGAGAGCATCGACTTGATCGAGAACATGAGCGAAGAAGAGCTGGACGCGTTGGAAGGCCGGATCAAGTGACCACGACGACGCCGATGAGCACCCCGAACAACGGCACCTCCCTCGACCTGATCCGGAAGATCAAGTCGCTGCCCGCCAACAAGCAGCGCGCCCTCATCGCGATGCTGAAGAAGCAGGGCGTCGACCTGTCCGCCCTGGAGGCGATCGGCCCCCGCCCGCACACCGGGAACGAGCCGGTCCCGCTGTCCTTCGCCCAGCAGCGCCTGTGGTTCCTCGCGCAGCTGGACGGCACCAGCGCGTACTACAACATCCCGATGGCGATGCGGCTGAGCGGCCCGCTCGACCGCCCCGCCCTGCTGCGCGCCCTGTCGACGATCGTCCAGCGCCACGAGGCGCTGCGCACCCGCTTCGTCGAGCGCGACGGCGTGCCGTACCAGGAGATAGGCGACGGCAGCGACTTCACGGTCGGCGAGGAGGAGCTGACCGACCCCGCGGAGCTGCCGTCGATCTGCGAGCGGGAGGCCGTGGCCCCCTTCGACCTCGCCCGCGACTCGCTGATCCGCGTCCGCCTCCTGCGCGAGTCCGAGCAGGAACACGTCCTGCTCGTGACCATGCACCACAGCGTCTCCGACGGCTGGTCGCTCGGCGTGTTCTTCCGCGAGATGGTCACGCTGTACGAGGCGTTCCAGGCAGGCGACGCCTCGCCGCTGGCGCCGCTGCCCATCCAGTACGCGGACTACGCCCACTGGCAGCGCCAGTGGCTCGTCGACGAGGTGCAGGACCGCCAGCTCGGCTACTGGACGCGCAGGCTCGACGGCGTCGACCCGCGCCTGCCCCTGCCCGCCGACCGCACCCGCCCGGCGATCAAGACCTACGAGGGCGCGCACGAGCGCTTCCACCTGCCCGAGGAGCTCCTGCGGCAGCTGAAGGCCCTCGCCGAGCAGCACGACGTCACGCTCTACATGACGCTGCTCTCCGTCTACGCCCTCCTGCTGCACCGCTACAGCGAGCAGACCGACATCGCGATCGGCACCCCCGTCGCGAACCGCCAGCGCATCGAGTCCGAAGGCCTCATCGGCTACTTCGCCAACACCCTGGTGATGCGCGCCGACCTGTCGGGCGACCCGGCCTTCACCGACCTGCTCGGCCGGGTGAAGGACGTGGCGCTCGGGGCCTTCAGCCACCAGGACGTGCCCTTCGAAGCGGTCGTCGACGCCTTGCAGCTGGAGCGCAGCCTCAGCCACTCGCCCCTGTTCCAGGTCGCGTTCGTGCTCCAGGAGGCGCACACCGACCGCGAGGTGCGCCTGGGGGACCTCGACGTCTCCCTCATCGAGTTCGACTTCGACATCACGAAGTTCGACGCGACGCTCGACCTGCGCGAGACCCCCGACGGTGTCATCGGCGCCTTCGAGTACAACACCGGCCTCTTCGACCGCGAGACGGTCCAGCGCTTCGTCCGGCACTACACCGCGCTGCTGCACGCCGTCGTCGCCGCACCGGGGGAGCGGCTCTCCCGGCTCAGCACCCTCGACGCCGCCGAGCGCCGCCAAGTGCTCACCGAGTGGAACGAGGCGCCCGCGGTCGAGCCGGTGACGCGGCCGCTGCACGAGGGCTTCGAGCGGATCGCGGCCCGGACTCCGGACGCGGTGGCGGTGGAGTTCGAGGACAGCCGTCTCTCTTACGGGGAGTTGAACGCGCGGGCGAATCGTCTCGCGCGTCATCTGCGGGGTCTGGGTGTGGGTCCGGACGTGCTGGTGGCGCTGTGCCTGCCGCGCAGCGAACACCTCGTGGTCGCCGTGCTCGCCGTCCTGAAGGCGGGCGGCGCCTATGTGCCGCTGGACCCGGCGTCCCCCGCCGACCGCCTCGCGCACGTGCTCGACGACAGCGCACCCCAGGTGTTCGTGACCGACGGGGTGCTGCCCGAGGGCCTGGCTGTCCCGTCGGTCCCGGTCGTGGATGTCCGCGCGGACGCCGATCAGTGGGCGGCCCTGTCGGCCGATGACGTCACGGGCAGCGGCGTCGGTCCCTCGCACGCGGCCTATGTGATCTATACGTCGGGTTCGACGGGTGTGCCGAAGGGTGTGGTGGTCGAGCACCGCAATGTGGTGCGTCTGTTCACGTCGACGGACGACTGGTTCCGTTTCGGCGAGCGTGATGTGTGGGCGTTGTTCCACTCGTTCGCGTTCGATTTCTCCGTGTGGGAGATCTGGGGTGCGCTGTTGCACGGCGGCCGTCTGGTGGTGGTGCCGCAGGCGGTGACGCGCAGTCCGGAGGACTTCTACCGGCTGCTGTGCGAGCGGGGTGTGACGGTCCTCAACCAGACCCCCAGTGCCTTCCGGCAGTTGATCGCCGCACAGGGCGACGACGCCCGGCCGCACGCCCTGCGAGCCGTGGTCTTCGGCGGCGAGGCCCTGGAGGTCGCCTCGCTCAAGCCCTGGCTGCGCCGCCCCGTCAACCAGGGCACCCAGCTGGTGAACATGTACGGCATCACCGAGACCACCGTGCACGTGACGTACCGGCTGATCACCGAGGCCGACGCGGACCGCACCGTGAGCCCCATCGGCGAGCGCATCCCCGACCTGCGCACCTACGTCCTCGACGGACACGGCCAGCCCGTACCGGTCGGTGTCGTGGGGGAGTTGTACGTCGGCGGCGAGGGCGTGGCCCGGGGCTATTTGAACCGGCCCGAGCTGACGGCGCAGCGGTTCCTGGAGGACCCCTTCCGTGCGGAGCCGGGGGCGCGGATGTACCGCTCGGGCGACCTGGCGCGCTGGCTGCCCGACGGCTCGCTGGAATACCTGGGGCGCAACGACGACCAGGTGAAGATCCGCGGCTTCCGCATCGAGCTGGGCGAGATCGAGGCCCGCCTCGCCGAACACCCCGCCGTCCAGGACGCCCGCGTCATCGCCCGCGAGGACACCCCCGGCGACCGGCAGCTCGTCGCCTACACCGTCCTGCGCCCCGGCACGCCCGGCGCGGACACGCCCGAGCAGGAGGCCGACCACCGCGCCGACCTCGCCCGCCACCTGCGCAGGACCCTGCCCGACTACATGGTCCCCAGCGCCTTCGTGGCCCTGGAGCGGCTGCCCATCACCGGCAACGGCAAGCTCGACCGCAAGGCCCTGCCCGCACCCGGCATCGAGGCCTTCGCGCAGCGCGCGTACACCCCGCCGAGCACGGCCACCGAGCGGACGCTCGCCGCCGCCTGGGCCGAACTCCTCGGCTTCGACGAGGACCGCATCAGCGCGCACGACAACTTCTTCGCGCTCGGCGGCCACTCCCTGCTCATCACCGTCCTCATCGCCCGCCTCAAGGAGCGCGGCCTCGACGTCGCCGTGCGCAGCGTCTTCAGCAGCCCCACGCTCGCCGACCTCGCCGCCGACATCGACCGCGCGGGACCGGCCGCCACCGGCTACACCGTGCCCGCCCCCGCGATCCCCGCGGGCTGCGAGCGGCTCACGCCCGACATGCTGCCGCTGGCCGGGCTCGACCAGGCCGCCGTCGACGCCGTCGTGTCCCGCGTGCCCGGCGGCGCCCCCAACGTGCAGGACGTCTACCCGCTCGTGCCCTCGCAGGAGGGCATCCTCTTCCATCACCTGATGGACCCGGCCAACGACCCGTACGTCATCCCCATCCTGCTCACCGCCCCCGACCGGCAGACGTGCGACGCCTTCGTGGCGGCCCTCCAGGCCGTGGTGGACCGGCACGACGTGATGCGCACGGCCGTCGTCACCGAAGGCCTCAGGGAGCCCGTCCAGGTGGTGCTGCGCGAGGTCCGCCTCGACGTCGAGCGGCGCACGCTCGACGCCGCCGACTCCGCCGCCGCCGAGGAACAGGCCCGCGCCTGGCTCGCGGACCCGGGGAGCATGGCCCTGGACCGGGCGCCGCTGCTGCGGCTCGCCGTCGCCGCCGACCCGCACTCCGCCCGGCACTTCCTGCTGCTGCGCGTCCACCACCTCATCGAGGACGCGACCTCGCTGCGCCTCATCCTCGAAGAGCTCGCCGCGCACATGGCGGGCCGCGCCGACGAACTGCCCCCGGCCCCGGCCTACCGCGACTTCGTCGGCCACACCCTCCACCAGCTCGCCGCCCACGACGCCGAGGCGTACTTCCGCCGCGAGCTGGGCGACGTCACCGAGCCCACCACGCCCTTCCAGCTCGTCGACGTGCACGGCGACGGCAGCCGCGTGCGCGACCTGCGCCGCTCCCTGCCGCCCGCCCTCACGAGCAGACTGCGCGAGCAGGCCCAGCGGCTGCGGATCAGCCCCGCCGCGCTCTTCCACGCCGCCTGGGCCCTGGTCACGGCGGCCACCGGCGGACGCGACGACGTGGTGTTCGGCACCGTCCTGTCCGGCCGCCTCCAGGGCGTGCCCGGCGTCGAGCGGATGCTCGGCAACTTCATCAACACCCTGCCCCTGCGCGTCCGCCTCGCCGACCGCAGCGTCAAGGACCTGGTGTCCGCCGTGGACGCCTCCCTCAAGGACCTCATCGCCTACGAACAGAGCGCGCTGACCCTGGCCCAGCGCTCCAGCGGCCTGGACGGCGACGCCACCCTGTTCAGCTCGATGATCAACTACCGGTACTTCGAGCCGCGCCGGGGCGACCTCGGCCCGGCCACCCTGGACGACCTCGGCATCCGCTGGCTGGGCTCCCTGGACCGCACCAACTACCCGGTGGGCGTGTCCGTCGACGACACCGGGACCGAACTGTCCCTCAACGCCCAGGTCGACGCCACGCTCTCGCCGGACGCCGTCCTCGGCTACGTCGAGGCAGCGGTGACCGGCCTCGTCGACGCCCTGGCCACCGACGACGGCACCGGCACGCGCGCCCTCGACATCGACGTGCTCCCGGCCGCGGAACGCCACCGCCTGCTGACCGAGTGGAACGACACCGACAAGCCCTACCCGGACGACCACTGCCTCTTCGAGCTCTTCGAGGAGCACGTACGGCAGCGCCCGGACGCCATCGCCGTCGAACACGGCGAGCAGCGCCTCACCTACGCCGAGACCAACGCCCGCGCCAACCGCGTCGCCCACTGGCTGCGCGCACAGGGAGTCGGCCCCGACACCCTGGTCGGCCTGTGCGCCCGCCGCTCCCCGGAGCTCGTGACCGGCCTGCTCGGCATCCTCAAGGCGGGCGGCGCGTACGTCCCCATCGACCCGGACTACCCCCGCGAGCGCATCCGCACCCTGGTGGCCAACTCCGGCGTCGACATCGTGCTCAGCCAGTCCCACCTCCCCTCCGGTGCGCTCGACGGCGCCGACGGGGGCGAGCGCCCCCAGGTCGTCCACCTGGACACCGGCGAACGCGCCGGGGACGGCACCCAGCTGCTCGCCGACCGCCCCGAGCACGACCTGACGCGCGCCGAACTCGGCCTCACGCCCGAGCACCTGGCCTACGCCATCTTCACCTCGGGCTCCACGGGCGTCCCCAAGGGCGTCCTCGTGGAACAGCGCGGCGTCGTCCGTCTCGTACGCAACCCGGACTACTTCCCGACGGACCCCGACACCGTCGTGCTCCACCACTCCTCGATCTCCTTCGACGTCGGCTCCCAGGAGGTCCTCGGCCCGCTGCTGTGCGGCGGACGGCTCGTCCTGCACGACGGCGACTCCAAGGACGTGGGCGCGCTCCTGGACCGCGCCGAGCGCTCCGGCGTCACGATGATGGCCCTGTCCGCGGCCTTCCTGCCCGCGTTCGCCGAAGCCGCACAGGGGCGGCGGCTGCCGCTGACCTACCTCGGCGTCGGCGGCGAGGCCTTCTCCGCCAAGGACGTACGCCGCCTCTACGCGGCCCACCCCGGCCTGACCGTCGTCAACGCCTACGGCCCGACCGAGAACAGCATCGCCTCCACCTGCCACGTGATCCCCCGGGACATCGCTGACGACGCGGTCATCCCCATCGGCAGGCCCATCGCCCAGTCCACCGCCCACGTGCTCGACGCGCACCTGCGGCCCGTGCCGCTCGGCGTCGTCGGCGAGCTGTGCGTGGGCGGCGCGGGCGTCGGCCGCGGCTACCTCGGCAACCCCGAGCTGACGAAGGAGCGGTTCGTCGACGACCCCTTCGCCACGCGTCCCGGGGCCCGCCTCTACCGCACCGGCGACCTGGTGCGCCGACTGCCCGACGGCGCCCTGGAGTTCGTCGGCCGCGTCGACGACCAGGTCAAGGTGCGCGGCTTCCGCGTCGAACTCGGCGAGATCGAGAACGCGCTCCACGCCCACCCCGCCGTGCGCGGCGCCGTCGTCACCACCCTGGCCGACGGCGAGACGAAGAAGCTCGTCGCCTATGTACGGCCCACCACCACCTGGCTGGACGCCACCGCGCGCGAACAGAACGCCGACCGCCTCGAACAGTGGCAGGACCTCTTCGAGGACCAGTACGGCACCGACGCGCAGGAGCAGGCGCACACCACCGACAACCCCGGCGCCCCGGACGGCTCCGGGGACGACCTCAACCTGGTCGGCTGGAACAGCAGCTACACCGGCGACGCCATCCCCGAGCACGAGATGCGCGAGTGGATCGACGGCACCGTCCGCCGCATCGAGGAGCTGCGGCCCCGCAGGCTCCTGGAGGTCGGCTGCGGAACGGGCCTGCTGCTCTTCCGCTACGCCGGAGCCTGCGAGGCCGTGCACGCCGTCGACATCTCCGCGTCGGCCCTGGCCGGAGTGCGCCGCGGCGCCGACCGCCGCGGCTGGTCGCACGTCACCCTCGCGCAGGGCGACGCCCGGTCCGTGCCGGTGCCCGAAGGCCTCACCGCCACGGAGAAGTTCGACACCGTCGTCATCAACTCCGTGGCCCAGTACTTCCCCAACCGCCTCTACCTGGAGGAGGTCATCGAGCGGCTGCTGCCGCTCGTCGCCGACGGCGGCCGGATCCTCCTCGGCGACATCAGGAACCTCGACCTGTTCTCCGCGCACGTCACGGCCGTGGAGCGCAGCCGCCTGGCCGCACGCACCTCCGTCACCGCCCTGGCCCGCCAGGTGCAGCGCCGCCGCCAGCAGGAGACCGAACTCCTCGTCAGCCCGAGCTACTTCGCCGGACTGCCCGAGCGCTTCGCGGACGTCGGCTCCGTCGACATCGCCGTCAAGCGCGGCACCGGCGGCAACGAAATGCTCAGCTACCGCTACGACGTGGTCCTCACCAAGGGCACGGGCACCACCGCCGAGGGCGACCTGCCGTGGCTGACCGCCACCACGCCCGACGAGCTGCGCGCCCTGCTCGCCGACGGCGGCCGCACCCGGTTCGGCGTCACGGGCCTGGACAACCCGCGTGTCGCCGACGACGTCCGCGCCGCCGAGAGCCTGCGCGGCACCACCGCGCAGCAGCACGTCGAGCCCCTGGGCGCGCACCGCCTCTCGGACGCCGCCGCCCAGCGGGTGCGCGACCTGGAGGACGTCCTCGCGTACGCCGAGGAGCTCGGCTACCGGGCCGCCCTGACCTGGTCCCAGGACCGCCTCGACGGCCTCGACCTGATCCTCGCCAAGGACGAGCGGCCGACCGCCCTGGCCAGGTCCGCCTACAGCGCGACCCACCTGGCGAACGTGCCGCAGATCGCCACCACCGGCCAGGCCCTCACCCGGGAGCTGAAGGACCACCTGACGGGCCGCATCCCCGAATACATGGTCCCCAGCGTCTTCGTCGCCCTCGAAGAGCTGCCGCTCACCCCCAACGGCAAGGTCGACAAGCGGGCCCTGCCCGCGCCCGACGAGGCCGACGTGCACAAGGAGGCCTACGTCGCGCCGCGCACCGCCACCGAGCGCACGCTGTGCCGCCTCGTCCAGGACGTCCTCGACCTCGACCGCGTCGGGCTCCAGGACGGCTTCTTCGACCTGGGCGGGCACTCCCTGCTCGCCACCCGGCTCACCATCCGCGTCAAGCAGGAGACCGGCAAGGAGCTGCCGCTCCAGTCGATCCTCGCCGGTGCCACCCTCGGCGAGCTGGCCGCCGCACTCGACGCCTCGGCGGGCCCCGCGGCCGACGGGGCCGTTCCGCTGGTGCCCGTCACCGGCCCCGGCGACGAGAGCCCGCTCTCCTTCCAGCAGAGCGAACTGTGGTTCCTCAACCCGCGCGCACACCTCGGCTCGTCGTACGACAACGTACAGATGGCCTACCGGATCATCGGCCCCCTCGACCGGCAGGCCTACGCGCGCGCCTTCGAAGGGCTCGTGGCCCGCCACGCCGTGCTGCGCACCAGCTACCCGAGGCGCGGCGACACCCACGTACAGCGGGTGAACGACACCACCGGGTTCGCCGTCGCCTTCGAGGACGTCACGGGCGACGGCGCGGTCGCCGAGTACCTGCGCGCCGAGCGGCTGCGGCCGTTCGACCCCGAGGACCGGCACATGCTGCGCGTGCACATCCTGACCCTCGCGCCGCACGAGCACGTCGCCGTCGTGACGCGCCCCTGGGGCATCTTCGACGGCTGGTCGACCGGCGTGTTCATCGCCGAGCTCAACGCCCTGTACCAGGCGCTGAGCCGCGGCGAAGAGCCCTCGCTGCCCGAACTCCCCGTGCAGTACGCGGACTTCGCGCACTGGCAGCACCGGGTCGTCGACGCCGACGCCCGCGCCCGGCAGGAGGCCTACTGGCGCTCCCGGCTCGCGGGCCTGCCGGCCCGCACCGCGCTGCGCACCGACTACCGGCGGCCCGCGGCGAAGTCGTACCAGGGGGCGTCGGTCGAGGTGAACGTCCCCGCCGCGGTGCTCGACCAGCTCAAGCGGGTCAGCAAGGAGCGCGGCGGCACGCTCTACCTGACGCTCCTCTCGGCCTTCGCGACGCTGCTCGGCGCGCAGACGGAGGACCGGGACCTGGCCATCGGCTCGCCGGTGACCAACCGTCCGCGGCCGGAGCTGGAGCGCCTCGTCGGCTACTTCATCAACGTCCTGGTCATGCGCCTGGACGTACGGCCCGAGCAGGCCTTCGACGACCTCCTCGCCCAGGCCCGGCGCGTCACCGCCGCCGCCCACGAGCACAAGGACGTCCCGTTCGCCGACCTCGTGAGGGCCCTGGTGCCCGAGCCCGACCCGGCGCACTCGCCGCTGTTCCAGGCCATGTTCAACCTGGTGCCCGCCGCCGAGGCCGCGCCCCGGGACGCGGCCGACCCCGGCGCGCTCGGCTTCGTGCCGCTGCCCACCGACAGCGGCACGGCGAAGTTCGACCTCAACCTCGTCGTCCGCGAGACCCCCGAGGGCCTGCGCGGCTACCTGGAGTACAGCACCGACCTGTACGCCAGGAGCACGGCCCGGGCCCTGGCGGCCACCTACGAGAGGTTGCTGCTCAAGATCGTCACGCAGCCGGGCGCGAGCCTCGCGCAGCTGCGCGAGGCGGCGGCGGACGGCGGGCTCGGATGAGCACCGACCCCGCCCCGGCCACCGACCCGACCCCTTTCCGCACGTCCCTCCGCAAGCCCCTCCGAGCGAAAGCGCGCACATGACCAAGGACAAGACCTTCACCCTGATCGTCGACGCCGTCCGCGAGATCCTCCCGGAACTCGCCGACCACGACTTCGCCGAGACCGACACCCTGGACGCGCTCGGCGCCAACTCCATGGACCGCGCGGAGATCGTGATGACCGTCCTGGAGGAGATGGACCTGGACATACCCCTGGTCGACACCCACGGGCCGCAGAACCTGGGCGAGCTCGCGCAGCACCTCAGCGACACGGCAGCGGTCAAGGCCGGGTGACGTGAGCGACTCCGCAGGGCTCGTCGTCACCGGCATCGGCGTCACCACCGCCGTGGGCCGGGGCAAGGCCGCCTTCACCCGGGCGCTGTTCGCGGGAGAGCACCGGTTCGCCGTCATGGACCGGCCCGGGCGGCAGTCCGGCACCCGGTTCGTGGGCGCCGAACTGCCCGCCCAGGCGCCGCCCACCCGGCTCGGCGCCCGGGAGCTGCGCACCGCGTCCCTCACCGGACAGGTCGCCCTCGCCACCCTCGAAGAGGCGTGGACCGAGGCGGGCCTCGACGGGTACGACCCGGACCGGGTCGGGCTCGTCATCGGCGGGAGCAACCTCCAGCAGCGCGAACTCGTCCTGGCCCACGACCGGCACCGGGCCAAGCCGCACTTCCTGCGGCCCAGCTACGGCCTGTCGTACCTGGACACCGACCTGTGCGGCCTGTGCACGAGCGCCTTCGGGATCCGCGGCTTCGCCCACACCGTGGGCGGGGCCTCGGCCAGCGGGCAGCTCGCGGTCATCGAGGCGGCCGAGGCCGTCGCCGCCGGCCGCGTCGACGTGTGCGTCGCCCTGGGCGCGCTCGCCGACCTGTCGTACTGGGAGCTGCACGGCCTGCACGCCATGGGCGCCATGGCGGGCGAGGAGCACGCCGAGGCGCCCGCCGCGGCCTGCCGTCCCTTCGACACGGCACGGTCCGGCTTCGTCTACGGCGAGGCCTGCGCCGCCCTCGTGATCGAGCGCCGGGGCACCCGCCCGGACGCCCCCGCCCCGTACGCGCGGATCGGCGGCTGGTCCGTGCGCCTGGACGGCAACCGCAACCCCAACCCGTCCCTCGCGGGCGAGACCGCCGCGATCCGCCAGGCCCTGGACCGCGCCGGGCTCACCGCCCGGGACATCGACTACGTCAACCCGCACGGCACCGCGTCCCCGACGGGCGACGAGACCGAGGTGGCGGCGCTCAAGGCCTGCGGCCTCACGCACGCCGCCGTCAACGCCACGAAGTCGATCACCGGCCACGGCCTGACGGCCGCCGGAGCCGTCGAGGCGGCCGCGTCCCTGCTGCAGCTGCGGCACGGGCGCCTGCACCCCACGCGCAACCTCGCCGAACCCGTCGACGACGCCCTCCGCTGGGTGCGCGAGACGGCCGTCGAGGCCGACATCCAGCACTGCCTGAGCCTGAGCATGGGCTTCGGCGGCATCAACACCGCACTGTGCCTGAGCGCGTGCGCCGCATAGAGAGCAGAACAGCGAACCCCATGTCCCGCGTCGGTATCGAAGCGATGAACGTGTTCGGCGGCTCGGCCGTGCTCGACGTCATGCAGTTGGCGCGGCACCGCGAGCTCGACCTCGCGCGCCTGAACAACCTCCTGATGAAGGAGAAGACGGTCGCGCTGCCCTTCGAGGACCCGGTCACCTTCGGGGCCAACGCGGCCCGGCCGCTCCTCGACCGGATGAGCGAGGAGGACAAGAGCCGCATCGAACTCCTCATCACCTGCACCGAGTCGGGCTTCGACTTCTCCAAGTCGGCGAGCACCTATCTGCACGACCAGCTCGGCCTGAGCCGCAACTGCCGCATGTTCGAGCTCAAGCAGGCCTGCTACGCGGGCACCGCCGGGCTCCAGATGGCCTGCAACTTCATCCTCTCGGGCACATCGCCGGGCGCCAAGGCCCTGGTCATCGCCACGGACATCTCGCGCTACATCCTGGAGGACGGCGACGACGTGGCCGCGCAGGACTGGGCCTATGCCGAGCCCAGCGGCGGCGCGGGCGCGGTGGCCCTGCTGGTCAGCGCCGAGCCGCACGTCTTCCAGCTCGACGTCGGCGCCAGCGGCACCTACGGCTACGAGGTGATGGACACCTGCCGCCCCGCCCCCGACAGCGAGGCGGGCGACGTCGACCTCTCCCTGATGTCGTACCTCGACTGCTGCGAGCAGGCCTACCGCGCCTACGAGGCCAAGGTGGAGGGCGCGAACTACCGCGACACCTTCCAGTACCTCGCCTTCCACACCCCCTTCGGCGGCATGGTCAAGGGCGCCCACCGCACCATGATGCGCAAGGTCGCGGGGGCCAAGGGCGCCGAGGTCGCCGAGGACTTCGAGCGCCGCGTCGCCCCGGGCCTCAGCTACTGCGGCCGCGTCGGCAACATCATGGGCGCGACGGTCTTCCTCTCCCTCGCCGGCACCATCTGCACCGGCAGCTACCCCGACCCTCGGCGCGTCGGACTCTTCTCCTACGGATCCGGCTGCTGCTCGGAGTTCTACAGCGGCGTCGTCACCCCCGACGGCGCCGAGCGGCTGCGGGCCATGGGCATCGAGGACCACCTCGACGGGCGCTACCAGCTCTCCCTCGACGAGTACGACCAACTCCTCCGCGAGAGCGCCTTCGTCCGCGTCGGCACCCGCGACACCGTCGTGAACCAGGACCTCGTCGCCAGGACCGCACCGCGCGGCGCCGCCTCCTCACCGCGCCTCGTCCTGCGCGCGATCAAGGAGTTCCACCGGGAGTACGCATGGATCGACTGACCTACTCCACCCTGCGCGTCCGCGAACAGGGCAGCGTCCTCTTCGCGCAGATCCACCGGCCCGAGGCGGGCAACGCCATCAACGCCACGCTCGTCCACGAACTCGACGACGTCTTCACGCGCGCCGCCCGCGCGGAGCACACCACCGTGGTCGTCCTCGAAGGGCTGCCCGAGGTGTTCTGCTTCGGCGCCGACTTCGGCGTCATCAGCGACGCGGCGCGCTCGGGCCGGGACACGTCCTTCGACCCCGAGCCGATGTACGAGCTGTTCCGGCGCATGGCCTACGCCGACGTGCTCACCGTCGCGCACGTGCGCGGCAAGGCCAACGCGGGCGGCGTCGGCCTCGTCGCCGCGTGCGACGTGGTGATCGCCGACGAGAGCGCGACCTTCAGCCTCTCCGAGCTGCTCTTCGGCCTGGTCCCGGCCGTCGTGCTGCCCTATCTGATCCGCAGGACCGGCTTCCAGCGCGCCCACTACCTCGCCGCCACCACCCAGACCGTCGACGCCCGCCAGGCCCACGAGTGGGGGCTCGTCGACGCCCTCGGCACGCCCAGCGACGCGCTCCTGCGGCGCCACCTCCAGCGCCTGGGACGCCTGTCGAAGAAGGGCGTCACGCGCTACAAGGCGTATCTGCGCGAGCTGTCCCCGCTGACCGAGCACACCAAGGACGTCGCGCTCGCCACCAACCGCCAGGTCTTCGGCGACCCCGACAACGTGCGGGCCATCCGGCGCTACGCCGAGGAGGGCGTCTTCCCCTGGGAGCGCACGCCCCCGGAGCCGGGCACGGCCCCCGGCCCGGCCACGGCCACGGCCCCGGCGGCCCGGCCCGCGCCCCCGACCCGCCCCCAGCCGTCCCCGAGCGAGACCACCGTGGAACCACAGCCCCCGCACTCCGCCACGCCGCCGCCCGCCCTCTCTCCCCGGGCCCTGGGCAGCCCGCACTTCCGCGCGGCGCACGGCGTCGACTACGCCTACGCGGCCGGAGCGATGTACAAGGGCATCGCCTCCGTCGACCTCGTCACCGCGCTCGGCAACGCGGGCATGCTCGGCTTCTTCGGCACCGGAGGCCTCCCCCTGGACGAGGTCGAGGACGCGATCACCCGCATCAGGAAGGGCCTGGACCCCGGCCGCGCCTTCGGCATGAACCTCCTCAACAACCCGGACGACCCGGAACTGGAGGCCCGCACCGTCGAGCTGTACCTGCGCCACGGCGTGCGCTCCGTCGAGGCGTCCGCCTATCTGCGGCCCACGCTGCCCCTGGTCCACTACCGCCTCGCGGGCCTCGGCACCGACGCCGGGGGGCGCCTGCGGCAGGACCACCACATCATCGCCAAGGTCTCGCGCACCGAGGTCGCCGAGCACTTCCTGCGCCCGGCCCCGGAACCCCTGGTGCGCCGCCTGCTCGACGACGGGCTCATCACCCCCGAGCAGGCCGCGCTCGGGGCCCGTCTGCCGCTGGCCCAGGACCTGTGCGTCGAGGCGGACTCCGCGGGCCACACCGACGGCGGCAACGCCTACGTCCTGATGCCCGCGATGCGCGCCCTGCGCGACCGCGTGTCGCGTGAGCAGGGCTACTCGGCAGAGGGCGAGGAGGCCGCCGTGCGCGTCGGCGCGGCGGGCGGCATCGGCACCCCCGACGCGGCCCTCGCGGCCCTGACCCTGGGCGCCGAGTTCCTCGTGACCGGCTCCATCAACCAGTGCACCGTGGAGGCCGGGACCAGCGACGCGGTCAAGGACCTGCTCCAGGGCCTCGGCGTGCACGACACCGAGTACGCGCCCGCGGGCGACATGTTCGAGGTCGGCGCCCGCGTCCAGGCCGTCAGGAAGAGCACGTTCTTCCCCGCCCGCGCCCAGAAGCTGTACGAGCTCTACGTACGCCACGACTCCCTCGACGACCTCGACCCGCGCACCCGGGCCACCCTGGAGACCAAGTACTTCAAGCGCTCCCTCGACGAGGTGTGGGAGGAGACCCGGGCGTACCTCGCCCGGCGCTTCCCCGCCCGGCTCGCGGACGTCGAGCGCAGCCCCAAGCAGAAGATGGCACACGTCTTCCGCTGGTACTTCGTCCACTCCACGCGCCTGGCGCTGCGCGGCGCCGACCAGCGCGTCGACTACCAGATCCACTGCGGCCCCGCCCTCGGCGCCTTCAATGCCTGGGTGCGCGGCACCGACCTCGAACCGTGGCGCGGCCGCAGGGTCGACGTCATCGCCGAGCGGCTGCTGCGGGAGACCGCGGCCCTGCTCGAGAAGCGCCTGGCCGCCTACGGCGCCCTCGCCGCGGGCGGCACCCCGCCCTCCTCCGACACCTCCTCCGACACCGCCCCCGGCGGACCGGCACCTCTCGCGACGGCTGAGTGATCACATGACTTCCGTGTACGTGTTCCCCGGACAGGGCTCCCAGCGCAAGGGCATGGGCAAGGAGCTGTTCGAGAAGTACCCCGACCTCGTGGCCCGGGCGGACCGGCTGCTCGGCTACTCGCTGCGCGACCTGTGCGTCGACGACCCCGACCGGGTCCTCAACCGCACCGAGTACACCCAGCCCGCCCTCTACGCGGTCAGCGCCCTGCAGTACCTCGACCACGTCGACTCCGGCGGCGCCCCGCCCGCCGTCGTCGCCGGGCACAGCCTGGGCGAGTACAGCGCCCTGTTCGCCGCGGGCGCCTTCGACTTCACGACCGGCCTCGACCTGGTGCGCAGGCGCGGCGAGCTGATGAGCCGGGCCCCCAAGGGCGCGATGGCCGCCGTCGTCAACCTCGACCAGGAGCGCGTCGCACAGATCCTGGCGGCCCTGCCGTACTCCGGCATCGACATCGCCAACATCAACTCCCGGCAGCAGTGCATCCTCTCGGGCGCCTACGACGAGGTCCACGCCCCGGCCGTCCGCGAGGCCTACACCGCGGCGGGGGCGCGGTTCATCCCCCTCAACGTGAGCGCGGCCTTCCACTCGCGCTGCATGGCCGACGTCCAGGAGGAGTTCGCCCGCCATCTGGCGGGGGTCGACTTCCGCCCGCTGCGCATCCCCGTGATCGCCAACTGCACGGCGCGGCCGTACCCCACGACCGGCTACTCCGACCTCCTCGTGCGGCAGATATCGAGCCCCGTGCGGTGGTACGAGTCCCTCTCCTGGCTGATGGCGCGCGGCCACGACGACTTCCGGGAGATCGGCCCCGGCACCGTCCTGACCAAGCTCACCGGCAAGATCCGTGAGGAGCCGCTGTCCTTCGAGGAGCCCGCGGCCCCGGCGCCCGAGGCGGCCCCCGCCCCCCGTCGGCCCCTGCGGCGGCCCGAGGTCGTCTTCATGTACGGCGGCCAGGGCACGCAGTACTACCGCATGGGGCAGGAGCTGTACGACACCCACCCGGCGTTCCGGGACGCCATGGACCGGTGCGGCGCGCTCTACGCGGCCGCGCAGGGCACGTCCCTGGTGACGGCCCTGTACGACAACGCCCGGCGCGGCCAGGACTTCGACGACGTCCTGCACACGCACGCGGCGCTCTACAGCATCGGCTGGAGCCTCACCGAGACCCTGCGCGCGGAGGGCTTCCGCCCCGACGCGGTCCTCGGCCACAGCCTCGGCGAGTACGTCGCGGCCACCGTCGCCGGGGCGATGTCCTTCGAAGACGGCTTCGACCTCGTGATGAAGCAGGCCCACCTCCTTCAGGCGCGCTGCCGCCCCGGCGGCATGCTGAGCGTCCTCGCCCCGCCCTCCCTCTACCAGCGGCGCCGCGACCTGTTCGCCGGACTGGCCCTGGCGGGCGTCAACTTCACCGGCGAGACCACCGGCAACTTCGTCGTCAGCGGCGAGGCCGAGCGCGTCACCGAGGCCCGTGCCGCGCTCGACGCGGAAGGGGTGATCGCCGTCCGCCTTCCCGTGCGCCACGGCTTCCACTCCGGCCTCGTCGACGACATCCGGCACGAGTGCCGGAGCCTGGGCCGCGCGGTCACGGTCAACTCGCCCAACCTGCCGGTCTATTCGTGCGCGTACGCCGGGGAGCTGGACGGCGCGGCGCTGACCGGCTGGGACGACTACGCGTGGGACGTGATCCGGGGGCGCGTGCGCTTCGACGAGCTGATGGCCACCGCGTTCCGCGACCCGGCGCGCCACTACTTCGTCGACCTGAGCGCCAGCGGCTCCTTCGTCAACTTCCTCAAGCACGGCTACGGCCCCGACTACCGGGGCGCGTTCGCCATCAACCAGTTCGGCAACAACGCGGCGTCGATGCGGCGCCTTCGCGAGGGCCTGGAGCAGGCCACCCAGCCCGCCCTGGTCTGACCCCGGGAACGGCACAGGGGGCTCACCGCCGCGGCGGTGAGCCCCCTGGCGCCTTCTCAGGCGCGCGCCGGGGGCAGCCGTGTCAGCCGGCCGACACGGGCAGCGAGGCCACGCCGCGCACGTTGATGCGGCCATTCCAGGTCACGTCACCGGCCAGGGACAGGTCCGGGAACCGCTTCAGCATCCGCTCGAAGGTGATGCTCGCCTCCAGGCGCGCCAGGGCCGCGCCGAGGCAGTGGTGCGAGCCGGAGCCGAACGCCAGGTGGGCGCGGGCGCCCTCGCGGTCCAGGCGCAGTGTGTCCGCGTCCTCGCCCCAGCGCGCCGCGTCGCGGTTGGCGGAGGCGAGCCCGGCGACCACCATCGCGCCCGCGGGGATCTCGACGCCGCTGAGCACGGTCGGCTCCAGCGTGATGCGCCGGCTGGACTGCAACGGGCTGTCGTAGCGCAGCAGTTCGTCGACGGCGTTGGGCATCAGGTCGGCGTCCGCGCGCAGGGCGGCGAGCTGCTCGGGGTGGCGGAGCAGCGCGAGGGTGCCGTTGGCGAGCAGGTTCACGGTCGTCTCGTGGCCCGCGATGTACAGCAGCTGGATCTGCGCGACCAGTTCGTCGTCGCTGAGCTTGTCGCCGTCCTCCTCGGCCTCGATGAGGGCCGTCATGAGGTCGTCGGCGGGGTTGCGCCGCTTCCAGGCGATCATCTCGGCGGTGAGGACGGCCAGTTCCGCGTCCGCGTTCTCGATCTCCTGCATCACGGCCGGGTCGGCGACGGGCTCCAGGGAGCGCACGATCGTGCCGCTCAGCTCCCGGATCCGCTCGTGGTCGGTGGGCGGGGCGCCCAGCATGTCCGCGATCACCGTGAACGGCAGCGGCGACGCGAGCGCGGGCACCAGGTCGGCGCCGCCCTCGTCGGCGATCCGGTCGAGCATGCCGTCGACGAGCTCGCCGATGCGGGGCGCGAGCGCCTGGATCGACCTCGGCGTGAAGGCCTTCTGCACCAGGCGCCGCAGCCGGGTGTGGTCCGGGGCGTCCCGGTCGATCATCGAGAAGCCGTCGATGAGCGGGGTCTTGCGCGACTCGTCCTTCTGCCGCAGGTTCTCCAGCGCGCCGGAGTTCACGTTACGCAGTTCGACCGACGCGCCCGAGCGCAGCAGGCCGAACACGTCCTCGTACCGGGTGACCACCCAGAACCCCAAAGGGTGCGGATAGACAGGGGCGACTTCGCGGAGCGTCGCGTACTGCGGGTAGGGATTGTCGGTGAACCCTTCGGCGAAGGGGTTGAACAGCGGTATCTGCTCCTGAGGGAGAACGCCCCCGGTCATCTCGTGCTCCTTGTGGTGGCACCGGCGTGAGGGACCCCCCGACGGGGATCCGCAGGGACCCACCGTCTTGGCCCTCGGCCCCGGTTGGATGAGAGTTCGCAGGTCACAGTAGTGCCGCCGGGAGGACCGGCGGCACGTGACAAGGAAGAGAGCAGGAGAGTACCCGGCGGGGCCGGGCCGGGACTAGGCCGCCCAGTGGGCGGGGCGCTCCAAGGGCTGGGAGATCTTCGTCCGGGCGTCGCCCCGCGCGGCGTTCAGCTGGGGCTGGGTGAGGAACAGGGCGCCGCGCAGATCGGCCCCGCACAGGTTCGTGTCGCGCATGTCCGCGCCGATCAGGTCGGCCTCGCGCAGATCGGCGTCGGACAGGTCGGCCGCGATGAGGAGGGCGCCGCGCAGGCTGGCGCCGCGCAGCTTCGCACCCCGCTGCCGCGAGCCCATGAGGTTGGCGCCCCGGTGGTTCTTCTTGCGCCCGGGGACCGCCGCCCTGGCCAGCTCGCTGGCGCGCAGGAGCAGCGGGTTCACCTCACCCCGCAGGGCGTCCACGTCGACGGCCATCAGGGTCTCGACGGTGTCCCGGGTGAGCGCGTCGATCCGCTCGTACGCGCGCCGCAGATCGCGGTGGACGGGCCGGGCCGCGGGCAGGTCGAGGGCCTGCGCGGTGTACTTGAGGAGCTCCTGGAGCTGCCGGACGACGGGGAAGACCTCGTACATCGCGCGGGCCGAGTCCGGCTCCTCGCGCCAGCTGACGCCCTTGAAGGTGACCTGGGAGACCTTCTGGCCCGCGCCGAAGCAGTCGAAGACGGTGCAGCCGTTGTAGCCCTTGTCGCGCAGCCGTTCGTGGATGCCGCAGCGGAAGTCCTCCTGGAGGTTCCCGCAGGGGGTCCCGGCGGACTTGTTCACCGGGAAGTCCGACGAGCGCGAGAAGGGCAGCGCCACGCAGCACAGACCGAAGCAGTTCCCGCAGTCGGCCTGCAGGTCGGTCTTGGCGGCGTGCGAGGTGCGCTCGGACAAGGCGGTGGCTCCTGATGCGGCGTGCGGTGGGCGGCGGCGTACGGCGGTCGTACGCCTCCATTGTCCCTCGTGCGCGGACGGTGACGGTACGCGGCCCCGGGGCGCGCGGAGGGGACGGAGGTGCCGGGCGGGGCGCGGAGGCGCCCCGGGCCCCGGGCCCCGAGGTCAGTCCTGGCCGGCCTTCTCGGCCTGCTCCGCCTTCTTCGCCTTCAGGCGCGCCGTCTCCTTGCGGACCTCGGCCTGCGTGGCGCGCTCGCGCTCCAGCCACTCGGGGCGCTCTTCCTTCAGCGCGTCGATCTGCTCCGTGGTGAGGGCCTCCGTGACGCCGCCGCGGGCGAGGCCCGACACGGAGACGCCCAGCTTCGCCGCGACGACGGGGCGGGGGTGCGGGCCGTTGGCGCGCAGGTCGCGCAGCCACTGGGGCGGGTCGGCCTGCAGCGCGTTGAGCTCGGTCCGCGAGACCACACCCTCGCGGAACTCGGCGGGGGTGGCTTCGAGGTACACACCCAGCTTCTTCGCCGCGGTGGCGGGCTTCATGGTCTGGGTGGAGTGGTGCGACGTCATAGGACAAGGGTATCGAGCGAATGCGCGACCGCTGACCACGGCGGGCCCGCGGCGGCGGCGCCCGCCGGTGCGTCGGCCGCTGACTACGCCCGGTAGTCTGGCGAGGTGACAGGCTCGGAAGACTCTCCCGCGTTCCGGCTCGCCTACGTCCCCGGGGTGACGCCCTCGAAGTGGGTGCGCATCTGGAACGAGCGGCTGCCCGACATCCCCCTGACCCTCCTCCAGGTGACCGCGCCGGAGGCCTGCGGGGTCCTGCGCAGGGGCGAGGCCGACGCGGGGTTCGTACGGCTCCCGGTCGACGGCGATGACCTCAGCGCGATTCCCCTCTACGAGGAGACGACGGTCGTCGTGGTCCCCAAGGACCACCTCTTCGCGGCGGCCGACGAGGTGGCCGTGGCCGACCTCGACGACGAACTGGTGCTGCACCCGCTGGACGACACCCTGGACTGGGAGCACCCGCCGGGGCGCCCCGCCCTCGAGCGCCCCGCCACGACCGCCGACGCGATCGAGCTCGTGGCGGCGGGCGTCGGCCTGCTGATCGTCCCCCAGTCCCTCGCACGGCTGCACCACCGCAAGGACCTCACGTACCGCACGGTCACGGACGTCCCCACCTCCCGCGTGGCGCTGTCGTGGCCGCAGGAGGCCACGACGGACAGGGTGGACGACTTCATCGGCATCGTCCGCGGCCGCACCGTCAACAGCACCCGGGGCCGCCGCGCCGAAGTCGAGCCCAAGGAGAAGCGCCCGGAGAAGGGCGGCGCGCGACGGCAGCAGCCCGGCGGCAAGGGGAGCGGCAGGGGCACCGGCAAGGCGGCGGGCAAGCCGTCCGCCAAGAACGCGCGCCGCGGCTCCGGAGGCCCGAAGGGCGCCAAGGGCGCCAAGGGCGCCAAGGGCGGCAAGCCCCGCCGCAGGCCGTAGCGGCGGGGGCGGAGCCGCCCGTCACCAGGGCTGGTTCCGCAGGAACGCCGCGGCGTGGGCCGCCTCCGCCTCCCGCGCCTGGTGGGAGCGGACCAGGGCCCAGCAGCCCACCGCCGCCACCGCCGTGGCGAGGACGACCAGGCGCCAGGTGGCGACGGGTGCGGAGGTCGCGGCCGGATCCGGGTGCGTGGCGAGGGTGATCCCGAGGACCAGCGGAACGGCCAGCGCCAGCGCCCAGCCGCCGAGCACCGACGAGGCGAGGCGGTGCGGCAGGAAGAGGCCCGCCCAGAGCAGCACGGCGAGGGTGCCCACCACGGCCGCCGCACCGCTCATCAGCCCCGGCACGGCGATGCCCGCGGCGACGGCGCCCGTGACGGCACCGGCCGCCACCGGAAGCAGGTGGCGGAGGTCGAGGGAGAGGGACCGCCTCCCGCCGTGCCGCGCCAGGTGCGCGGCGGCGAGCAGGCCGACGGCTCCCGCCAGGAGGTAGGGCCCGCTGTTGAGCCAGACGTCATGGCCGGGGGCGTCGAAGTGCCTGTGGACGCCGTTGATGACGAAGCCGCTGGTCAGGGCGAGGACGCTACTGCCTGCCAGAAGCCCGGCCCAGACGCGCCGCCGCGTCGAGACGAGGCTCGCCCAGGAGCCGACGAGCAGCGCAAGGAAGGGGAGGTGGGTGAGGACCAACAGGGCGTTGAGCACCCCGTCGTCCCCGAAGGGGTAGCCCGCCGCGACGGTGGCCCAGGGGGCTTCGAGGCCGGAGGCGTCGGGGGTGTGGCCCGCGTCGATCCACCACGTCTCGAAGGGGCGCGTGCGGAACACCAGGAGGCCCGGCCCGGTGAGCACGGCGTGCCCGTCGAGCTGGAACCAGGACAGGACCCACAGGCCGACCGTGCCGAGGCCGAGGAGCCCCGGCAGGACGGGGTGCACGAGGGAGGCGGGCCGCCCGGACCGCCGCGGCGGCGTCCGCGGCGGTGCCGGCAGGGGCGCGGGCATGGGCGAGGCGCTCGCCACGGGGGCCGGACGCCGGGGCGCCGCCGGGGCGGCCATCAGGGTGGTGGCGCGGCCCTCCGCGATCTGCCGGAGCTCCGCGGCGGCCCGCGCGACGTGCGGCCGGTCCTCCGGGTTCTTGGCCAGCAGGGAGTCCAGGACGGCCGTCAGGGCGGGCCCGGCGCGGCGGGGCCGGGGCGGCGGGTCGGAGAGCACCGCCGCGATGGACTCCACCGCGGCGGGGCGGGCGAAGGGCGACACGCCCTCCGCCGCGTGGAAGAGGGTGACGCCGAGGGCCCACAGGTCCGTGGCGGGCACGGGCGCCCCGCGGATCTGCTCGGGCGCCATGTAGGCCGGGGTGCCGAAGACGCTCGTCGTGGTGGTGACCTCGCTGGAGAGCCGGGCGATCCCGAAGTCGGCCAGCTTGACCCGGCCGCCCGCGAGGAGCATCACGTTCTCGGGCTTGACGTCGCGGTGGATCACGCCCAGGGCGTGGGCGGCGCCGAGGACCTCGGCCAGCTGCGCCCCGATCGACGCCACCCGGGCGGGCGGCAGGGGGCCCTCCCTGGCCACGAGCGCCGCCAGGGTGGTTCCTCGCACGAGTTCCATGACGATGACGACCTCGGCGCCGGAGCGCACCACGTCGTACACGGTGACGGCGCCCGGGTGGTTGAGCTTCGCTGCCGCGCGGGCCTCGCGCAGCAGCCGCGCGGTGGCCTTGGTGTCCAGGGGCGCGGCCCCCTGCCCGGGCCCGCGCACGTGCTTCACGGCGACCTCACGCCCGAGGAGCGTGTCGACGGCCCGCCACACCACCCCCATGCCACCCCGCCCCAGCTCCTCGATCAGCTGGAACCTGTCACCGAATGGCTGCCCGCCCTCAACCATCGCGACCCCCCGGAACGCGCCCCCTGATACTCGCTGGGTCATCATCCAGCCACTGGCGACCTTCCGCAGCCCCTGACCGAAGTTGCACCGTAGAGACCGTTCCTGACCGCCTCCCTCGCGTCCCGTGGGCCCGCCGCGCCGCGGGAGCAGGCAGGGAACGCAGGGGCACCGGCCGTGCCTAGGCGCGGGGGAGCGCGTCCAAGGTCGGGCGGATGGTCTGTTCGGCCTTGTGGGGGTAGGGGAAGCCGTGGGCCTCGGCCACCTCCTTGGCCAGGTGGGCGAAGAGGTCGGCGGTCGCGCGGGCGGCGCGCAGGGCGTCGGCCGCGGCGAAGCCGCCGAAGGTGTCGGGCAGGCGCGCCCACACTTCCGGCGCGGCCCACTGCCGCATGCGGGTGCCGCCGTACCAGACGTCGTGGCCGGCGCCCTCGCGGGTCAGGGCGTGCCACTCGACGACGCTCTGCAGGAGTTCCTTCGTGGTCCAGTCACGGGACTTGGCCACCCACAGCTCGCCCCGGGCGAGACAGCGCGGCAGATGCGCGATCTCGAACCAGAACTCCGCGCACAGCTCCTCGAACTCCTCGGCGTCGGGGAGCTCGGCCGCCACCCGTCCCGTGGCGGCGGGCAGGCGGGCGGCGGCACCGTCGGGGTCCCACAGCACCTCGTAGCCTCGCTCGTGCAGGTCGTCGAGGCCGTCCGCGGCCATCGTCGCGAGCAGGCCCACCGGCACCACCTGGAAGTCGACCTTGACGTCTCCTTCGAAGAGCACGAGCCTGGCCGGGTTGTCCCACGGCCCTTCGAGGCCGACCTGCACCACGACCGGGCCCAACTCCTCGACCCACGCGCCGTCTTCGTAGCGGTCGGGGTCGGTGGTGTACAGCTCGATGTCGTGGTCGGAGAAGGCGTCCGCCGTCCCGTCGCGCCGCGCCCGCGAGCCCGTCCGCAGCACGGCCCGTACGTCCTCACGGCCTCGCGCCCACTCCCGTACACGCTCGGCGATCCCGTCGTCCCCGGATTCAACGATCATGCGGTCACGTTACTGCGTCGCCGTCCGGGGCCGGACCTCCCTCCCGCGCGGACGAGTGGACGTAGGAGTGGAGGAAGGAGCAGATGCCCGCGGCTCCCGCGACGACGCACACCACCTCGGTGACGTCCGTGCCGAAGAGCTCCATGAGGCGGCGGTCGCCGAGGGCGAGGGCGACGGTCTGGCCCGCCACCACGGTGAGGCCGCCGAGGAGGAAGGCGATCAGCAGGACGCTGGTCGCGCCGAGGAGGAAGGGGCGGAGGAAGGTGCGCACGGCGGTGCTCCGTTCGGCGAAGGGGCGCTCAGCCCGGGATCCACAGGGCGCCCGTCGCGATGAGGACGCCGAACACATAGGTCGGCACGAGGTAGTAGAGGGCCACGGGCAGGAAGATCCGGGCGGGGTCGACGTCGGCGATGCCCGCGGCCACGTACAGCGGCGCGGCGCCCGGTGGCGAGCAGCCCTCCGACGACGCCCACACGATGACCGCGGCGAAGGCCACGTGCGCGGGGATCCCGGAGGCGGTGAGCGCGGCGAAGGCGACGGGGCCGACGGCCGCGAGCGTGGAGGTGGTGTTGAGGGGGCCCGCCACGATCACCAGGATCAGGCCCACGACCAGGGCGGCCACCAGCGGAGGCACGTCCCGCAGATCCTCCAGGTACGGGGTGAGCTCCGCGCCGAGGCCGAGCCGGTCGAGGACCTCGGAGGCGGCGAACGCGGACACCATGGTCACGCCCACCAGACCGAGCTGCGGGCTGACCTCGCCGAGCAGCCGCCACCAGGCCGCGCCGCCGTGCGGCAGCGTCCCGCGTTCGACGAGGAGTCCGGCGATCAGCATCACGACCGGCAGCCACACGAGCAGCGGTACGGCGTCCGAGGTGTCGAGCCCGCCGAGCCGCTCCGTCGCCCGGTCACTGACGGGGCCCGACGTCAGGAGCACGGGCACGGCCACGGCGGCCAGGACGAGCAGCGAGGTCCAGCCCGCCCCGAACGAGGCGCGCAGCGGCCGGATGTCCCGCGCGGCCATGGTGCCCACGCCGCGCCACCGCACGATCGCGTACGCGACGACCAGGCGCATCGCCACCATCCACGCCCCGGTGACGAACAGCGTGCCGACGACGTCGGACGAGGACAGCACGGGCAGCACCGTCGGCGCGGCGAGCAGCACGAAGAACGCGCCGCTGAAGGGGAAGGTCGCGCCGACACCGGCGTTCCCGGAGAGGACGAGCGCGGCCGTCTCCCCGCTGGCCCGCGAGCGCTTCATCCACGGGATGGCGAGCGAGCCGACGGTGGCGACGATCGCCGCGCCGTTGTGTGCCACGGCGCCGAACAGGCCGGAGGCGACGGTCGCCGCGTACGCGGAGCCGCCCCGGCGGCGGCCGAGCAGCGAGCTGAGGATGTCGATCATCCGCTGCACGAGGCCGGTGCGGGTGAGCAGTTCGCTGACGAACACGAACGCGAGCGCCGCGAACGTGATCTCCGACTTCAGGCCCGCGACCAGGCTGTCCCAGGCCACGCGCGGCGCGTCCGCGCCCCCGAACGCGGCGCTCGCGAGGAACCCGAGGACCATGGCCTCGCCGATGTTCCGTTGGAACGCCACGTTCCACACGATGATGACCCCGATGAACGCCACCAGGGCGAGGATCGCGTTCACCGGCGTGGGTCTTCCAGACCGGCCGCCCGGTACGCGTCGCGCGCCGCGGCGGAGGTGAGATGGCGCAGCAGCGCGGCGGCCCCGGCGCGGCCCGCGGCGTGCGCGCCGAGGCCCACCGACAGATCGGTGTAGTGCTGGACCTCCTCGGGGAACGGCCCGACCACGCGCGCCCCCGGCACGAAGCGCAGCTCGCTCAGCTGCTGCACCGCCAGATCCGCGCGGCCGTCCGTCACCGCGAGCGCCGTGAAGCCCTTCTCGACCACGGTGGCGCGGGAGTTGACCTCCTCCGCGATGCCGAGCCGGTCGAGCAGGGCGGCGAACGCGACGCCGCTGGCACCGGTGCGGGAGTACGCCACCGAGCGCGCGGACGTCAGGGCCCGGACGAGCGCACCGGTGCTGGCGATGTCCACGGCGGGCGCGCCCGGCGGCACGGCCACGCCGATGCCGACCCGGGCCAGGGGCCGCAGCGAGGGGGCGCTGAGCACCCCGGCGGCGGCCAGTTCCGCCAGGGCCCCGGTCACGCCGACCAGCACGTCGGGGCGCGCGCCCGCCTCGATCTTCCGGAGCAGGACGTTCGTCGGCTCGTACACGCCGTCGACGTCGACGCCGGTCGCATGGGTGAAGGACTCCAGGACGGAGTCGTCGAGGGCCTTCTTGATGGCGAGCGCGCTGAACAGGGCGACCGGGCGCGGCGGTCGCGGCCGCAGCGCGGTGCGCTGCTCCTCGGTGAGCCGGGCGTGGTCGGTGCCGCGGAGCAGCAGGAAGATCCGCGCGGTCTGCTCCAGCTCCTCCACCGCCTCAAGGGCGGCGTCGAGCCCTGGAGCCGCCACGACGGGTCCGTGGTGGCGCAGCAGCAGCGCCGCGTGCGTGCGGGCGCGTTCCTCGGCCGCGGCCGCGAGCTGACGGTCGCCGGGCGCGAAGTACGGCACGAGCGCGAGGCGTCCGACGCGCAGCGCGTGGTAGGCGGTGAGCGGCGGCAGCGCGTCGTCGGCGTCGAGGCCGTTGAGGCAGGACACGGCGGCGGCGTGCGGGGAGTGCGTGTGGACGACGGCACGCGCGTCGGGCCGGGCGCGCAACACGGCGGCGTGCAGGAAGGCCTCCTTCGACGGCGGCGGCCCGTCCAGGTGGCGTCCTTCGGCGTCGACGAGGGACAGGTCGTCGGGTTCCAGGGCCGCCAGGTCGGCGCCGGTCGCGGTGACGAGGATCCGGCCGTCGCCGGTGCGCAGCGACACATTGCCGGTACGGCCGTGCGCGAGGCCGCGCGCGGCCAGCGCGCGGGCGGTGGCGACGACGGCCGCGCGCCCGGCCGCGCGGGAGGGGAGGGAGGGGGCGGAGGCGGTGGTCACGGGCGGGCTCCTTGACGTCGTCCGGGCGGGGGAGGGGGCGGCAGGGGCTGATCCGGAGGCGGCCCCGACGCGGCGGCGAGGAAGCCGGGGCCGCCGAAGTTGCCGGACTTGAGCAGCAGCGCGATCGGGGGCCCCGACGTGGGGTGGATCCAGGGCACGCCCGGCGCTGCGGCCCTGCCGATCAGGGCGCCGGTCACGCCGAGCGCGGCCACCACGGCGCCCGAGGTCTCCCCGCCCGCCGCGACCACGCGCCGCACCCCGCGCGCCACGAGCCCGGCGGCGACGCGCCCGGTGGCCTCCTCCAGGACGGCGGCGGCCCGGTCGGCCCCCAACTGCCGCTGAATGACGTGCAGTTCACCGGGCGGAACGGAGGAGTGGAAGACGGGCGCGCCCCGCGACGAGCCGGTCGGCAGCGCGTCGTACCAGGTCAGGGCCCGCTCAGACAGGGCCACCGGATCCGGCTCGGCGACGGGGTCGAGCCGGTGCGTCGGCCGGTCCGCGGCACGCAGCGCCTCCAGCTGCTCCAGGGTGCGGGCCGAGCAGCTTCCGCAGAGCACGGCCGCGGGCCGGACGGACAGCGGGTCCGCCTCCTCGTACGGGGCCGCGCCGCCGCCCGGGACGGCTGCGGCGAGCCCTTCGGCGAGGCCGGCCGCACCGGCCGTCAGCGGTGCGTCGGCGGCCCCGCGGCCGAGCGTGCGCAGGTCCTCGTCGTCGAGCGCGTCCGCCAGCAGATAGCGCGTCCCGCGCGTGGCCGCGTCGTCGAGGGCCGTGCGGACGGCCGCCGCGCCCGCGCGCACCGCGCCCCACCGCAGGAGCCCGACGGGCCGCTGTGTCTGGGCGCGCAGCAGCCGGGGCAGGGACGAGTCGGTCATCGGCGTCACCGGGTGGTGGCGCATCGGGGACTCGGCCAACGGCACGCCGTGCACGAAGAGATGACCCTCGTACTGCGTGCGGCCGTGCTGCGGCGAGCTGGGCGTGAGCAGCACGACGGGCACGTCCAGGGCGTCGGCGAGCGCGTCGAGGACCGGCCCGATGTTCCCGTCCGCGGTGGAGTCGAAGGTCGAGCAGAACTTGAAGTAGATCCGCCGGGCCCCGTGCGCGCGCAGCCGGCGCAGCGCCGCGAGGGACCGCGCGACGGCCTGCGCGGGCGGAGCCATGCGGCTCTTGAGCGCGATGACCACGGCTCCGCAGCCGACGGGCGGCGGCACGTCCGGGCCCGGCACACCGAAGTACAGGACGGTGCGCAGCCCGCTCTCGCGCAGGGCCAGGGCGACGTCGCCGGCCCCGGTCACATCGTCCGCGATCACTCCGAGCACGGCGTGTCTCCTTCCACGGGGCTTTCCTCGGCGCCTTCCGCGGCGGCGTTCGGCACGGCGGCGTTCTTGGCAGGGGCGTTCTCGGCGGTGGCGTTCCTGACGGCCGCGCGCAGTGCGCGGGCCGCCGCGTGCGGCCCCGCGTGGACGGGCAGCCCGAGGGCCTCGGAAAGGGCGTCGGCGTGCGGAGCCAGGGAGTACTGGGCCAGCAGCACGGCATCGGCGGCACCGGGGTCCGGCACGGTTCCCGGCGCGACGACCCGGCCCACGATCCGCGTGGGGGAGCGGGCGGCGCGCGCGGCCGCGCGCAGGCGGCCGAGGGAGTCGTCGAGGGCCGCCGCGAACGTGGCGAGGACGAGCACCTCGCGGTGACCGCCGCCGAGGGCCGCGGCGAAGGCGGCGGCATCGGCGGCGAGCACCGGAACCTCCACGTCCGCGCGGGCCGCGACCGGCCCGTACAGCGAGCAGGTCAGCAACACGCCCTGGGCGCCGCCCTCGACGGCGTACGCGATGAGGCGCCGCATCCGGTCGGCGAGCGCCGGGGTGAGCCCACTGGCCGCCTCGGCGTCGGTGAGCAGCGCGTCGTCGAGGAGGTTCCACGGCCGGGCCTCCGGGAACGCGGCGCCGAGCCCGGCGACGGCGGGCCCGACGGCCGCCGCGGTGGCACTCACCAGGGCGATGCGCACGCCGGGTGCGCCGGGGCCACGCGTGCGGCCGCTCCCGTTCACGGGGTCACCTCCGCCGACGCCGCGACCTGCGCGACCCACCCGAGCCCCGCCGCGGTCTCGCCCACCGGCGCGTACTCGCATCCGACCCAGCCCTCGTATCCGGCCGCGCGCAGGGCGGCGACGACGCGTGGCCACCGGATGTCGCCGGTGCCCGGCTCGGTGCGGTCGGGCGGGTCGGCGAGCTGGAGGTGCAGGGCGTACGGCAGATACGTGTGGAGCGCGCGGACCGGATCGCCCTCGGTGATCCGCGCGTGGTACAGGTCGAGCAGCAGCCCCACCCGGTCGTGCCCCACCGCCTGCGCGACGGCCGCGGCCCGGGCCTGGGTGCGCAGGAAGTAGCCGGGCGCGTCGCGGCCGTTCTGCGCCTCGATGACGAGCCGCACCCCGGTGCCGTGCGCGCGTTCGGCGGCCCAGCCGAGGTTGGTGACGTACGTGGCGAAGGCGTGCTCCGCGCTCACGTCCGGCGGCACGATCCCGGCCAGCACGTGCAGGAGTCCGGCGCCCAGTTCGGTGGCGTACTCCAGGCCGCGCTCGACCCCGGCGCGGAAGTCCGCCGCGCGCCCCGGATGACAGGCGACCCCGGACCGCTCGGGTGAACCGGGTTCACCAGCGGGGGAGTTGATGAGCACTTGGCGCAGCCCCGCGTCACGCAGTAACGCGCGCAGCCGCGCCGGTGGGTACGGATAGGGCGCCGCGTACTCGACTCCGGCGAAGCCCGCGTCGGCCGCCGCCGCGAAGCGCCGCTCGAAGGGCAGCTCGGTGAAGAGCCACTTGAGATTGGCCGCGAGGAGGGGAGCCCCCGGCCCGGGACCGAGCCGGAGCGCCCCAGGGCCCGGCCGCGCCGACCCCGGCCCTGCCGGGCCGAGCCGCGGCGATCCTGCACCTCCCGGGCCGAGCCGCGGCGACCCCGGCCCTCCCGGATCTGCCGGGCCGAGCCGCCGTGGCCCGTCCGGCGTCTCACCCGGTGACCCAACCGATGGCTGACCTGATGGCTGACCCGATGGCCCACCCGACGGCCGCCCAGGAACCCCCATCACCGCACCCCCGCCCGCACCGCGGCCCACCCCGGGTTCACCACGTGCTCGGGTGCGCGCCCGGACAGCACCGCGACCACCTGCTCCGCCGCCGAGCGGCCCGAGCGGGCCCGTGCCTGGACGGTCGCGCCCGCGATGTGCCCGGTGACGAGCACGTTGTCGAACGCTCGCAGCCGGGAGCCCGGCGGCAGCGGCTCATGCTCCGTCACATCCAGGGCAGCGCCCGCGAGATGGCCCGATGCGATCGCGTCGGCCAGGGCCTCCTCGTCGACGACGCCGCCCCGCGCGGTGTTGATGAGGTACGCGCCGGGCCGCATCAGGCGCAGCGCAGCGCCGTCGATCAGATGCCGGGTCGAGGCGTCGAGGGCGAGGTGCAGCGTGACGAAGTCCGCCGTGGCGAGCACGTCCTCCAACGGCAGGGCCTCGACCTCCGTCCCGGCGAGGAAACCGGCGTCCGGGCGCGGGTCGTGGCCCACCACCCGCATCCCGAGCGCCAGGCCGAGCCGCGCGACGGTCCTGCCGATCGAGCCGAGCCCGACGACGCCGAGCGTGGCGCCCGCGAGCTCGCGCCCGCTGGGCTGGGACCAGCCGCCCGCCCGTACGTCGGCGACGCTGCGCGGAATGCCCCGAGCGCAGCCGACCAGGAGGCCGAGCACGTACTCCGCGACCGACTGCCGGTTCACGCCGGGGGTGTGGGTCACGGCGATGCCGCACCGGGTGGCCGCGGCCACGTCCACGTTGTCGTATCCGGCGCCGCAGCGGCCGACGACCCGCAGGCCGGGGGAGGCCCCGAGCACCTCGGCGGTGAACGCGTCGGTCCCCGCCACGATCCCCGCGGCGGCCGCGTCCGCCACGGCCGCCCGCAGCGAGCGGCCCGTCGCGCGCCGGTCGTCGGGCCGCGCGAAGACGGTGCGGAGACCCGCCCTCCGCAGCAACTGGTCGACTTCGTCGCCGGGTTGGAGATACGCCGTGGTCACGAGCACGTACGAGCCGTCGTCAGGCATCGGGATCCTCCACGATCACTGGCTATACTATAGCGATGAGCAAAATAGTATAGGATTCAGCGGTGATCAAGAGGGGTGAGGAGCTGCGCTAAGGTCGGGCAGCGAAGGAGGCACGATGGCTACGACGCGCCCGTCCGCCCGGCAACCCCTGGCCGACAAGATGTACGAGGTGCTGCTCGGGCAGTTCATGGACGGCCTGTGGTCGCCGGGGCAGCCCCTCAACATCGGGGCGCTCTCCCGCGAGCTGGACGTCAGTCAGACGCCGCTGCGCGAGGCCCTCGCCCGCCTGGAGCACACGGGGCTCGTGCGGCGCGAGGCGCTCAAGGGCTACCGCGTCGCTCCGCTCTTCACCGAGCGCGAGCTGGTCAAGCTGATGGACGCGCGGCTCGTCCTGGAGCCCGCGATGGTGCACGAGGCCGCGCGCCGCACCACGCCGGAGTTCCTGGCGGAGCTGGCGGAGAGCATCGACGAGCTCAAGCGCTGTGCGGACGCGCCCCGTTCGGCCTCGGTGCGCTCCTACTGGGCCGCCGACGAGCGCTTCCACCTGCGCATCGCCGCCCAGTGCGACAACCCGTTCCTGGAAGCCGCGTACCGCTCCCTGGGCGGGCACGTCCAGCGCTTCCGGCTCTTCACGGAACTGGGCTCCTCCGAGGCCGAGTCACCGGCGCGCGAGCACCGGGCCGTCCACGAGGCGATGGCGGCGGGGGACGCGGAGGGGGCGGCGAAGCGGATGCGCCGGCACATCGAGAACGCGAAGGCCCGCGCCCTGACCGACCGCCAGGCGGTGGAGACGGCCTGACGGCCGGTCAGGATCTCGCGGCACGGGCGGTTCCGCCTCAGCTCCGGGGGGCCTCTCCGCTTCGGATCCGGGGGACTTCGGCGATCTGGTCGCCGTCGGGTACGTCCGTGACCGTCACCAGGTCCGTGGGTACGCCGAGCCCCCGCGCCACGGCGGCCGCGATCCCGGCGGCGTCCTGGCCGGTGGGCACGGGCACCTCCTCGCCCTCGCCGTAGCTCTCGATGGCCTTGGTGAAGTAGCCCGGGTGCCAGGCGCCGACCGCGCCCCGCACGTCCACGGAGGCCACCGCGCGCCCGCCCGCCACCGCCTTGATCCGGTCCAGGATCTGATCCGAGCGCAGTTCGCCCGGCACCTGGAAGAGGCTCGCGTGCGCGCCCACCGCACCGCCCGAGCGCAGCTGGACCGTGAGGGTCAGACAGCTCGTGACGCTCGGGTACAGCAGGCTGCCGCCGGGCCCCGCCTCCTTCACCTGCCCCTCCGTGACCACGATCCGCGCGGGAGTGGACACCGGGGACGCGAGCGGGGCGGCGGCCCGCGCTCCGCCGCCGTCCCCCGCGTGGGCCGGAGCCCCGGCCAGCAGCGAGGCCGCGACGGCGAGACCGGCCACCACGAGGGACGGCCTGACGGAGGGGGCGTACGACGGCATGCCTGTACGTGGGGACAAGAAGAACTCCTGGCTGAGATATCCGGACAACTGCCCGCGGCCCACTGGGCCACGGCCGACCGGCCACTTTATGGTGCGGGCCGAACCACGGGGTGGGGCGGGGCTCGCTTACGGAGGCCCGCCCCCTCCAGGAGTCACCCCCTTGACCGGTGACGGGTGGCGTGGGACAGTCACTCCACACACTGCTGGACGTGACCGAACGGAATTCGACCATGGAAGGCCAGAACGCCATCGACAGTGCCGCCGCCGCCCGGCAGGAGCGCTTCGGCAAGCTGCCCGAGCGCATCCGCTTCGAGGACATGGTCGAGGAGGAGACCGCGACACCGGACGACCCGGCCCGGCACGACTACAACCCCGAAAGCTCCTGGAAGACCTTCAACTGCCTCGCCGCGGACCTGGGCCTCTGAGTCCCACGGCACCGGAAGCGCCCCGTCCCCTCCCGCGCCGGCCTCGACACCTCACCTCCTCCGCCACCCGCGCCCGGAAAAGCCGCACGGCGAGTTGGCGCCCGCACCATCGACGCGCTCGACCGCGAAGGGAAGACTGTGGCCAGCGATCCGTACGCGCAGCCGCACCTCTCAGGCGACATCACGCGACACGCGCTCAGTGGAGGACCGACATGACGCTTCCCCCAGGCCAACGTGCCGTCGACGGATTCCCGCGCTTCGGTACGCACCTCCATCACCCGCCACCGCCCGTGCCCGCGGAACCGGCGATCGCGATCGGGGGAGCCCTGGCCAAGGGCGTCACCCTGACCATGGACGACCTCGCCGAACTGCCGCGGCGCGAGCTGGGAGCCGACTTCCACTGCGTCGCCGGGTGGTCGGCGACCGGCCTGCTGTGGGAGGGGGTCGCCTTCGAGGCCGTCTACCGCACCCACGTCGTCCCGCTGCTCGCGCCGGACACCGCGATCAGCCACGTCGTCTTCGAAGGCCTTGACGGCTACCGCTCGGTCGCCTGGCTTGAGGACGCACGGGCCGAGGACGTGCTCATCGCCGACCGGCTCGACGGACGGCCGCTCGACGGCGACCACGGTGCTCCGCTGCGCCTCGTCAGCCCCAGCCAGTACGGCTTCGTCAGCACCAAGCACCTCTGTCGCATGGAGTTCCACACCACCGCGCCGCCGGACCCCGACCGGTGGTCACCCATCGCTGCGCACCAGAGGGGGAGGGTCTGGCAGGAGGAACGCCACCGCTACCTTCCAGGCCGGGTGGTACGGCCGGTCTACCGCGGACTGATCGGGCCGATCCGCGCGCTGAGCGCCCGGGGCAGCCGCACCCGGCCGTGCTGAGGACGCCGCCCGGCGCGAGGCCGCGACCTCACATTCCGCCCGGCCGTCTCGTCGTACTCCTGGGACCAACCACCTCTCGCCTGCCCAGGAGTGACCACCATGCCCACCATCACGGAGCTCAGCGAGCTGACCGGCGACTACGTCTTCGACACCGCGCACACCCGGATCCGGTTCGTCGCCCGGCACACGATGTCCACCCGGGTGCGCGGGGAGTTCGGCGAGTTCGAGGGCGGCGCCCTCCTGGACGGGGACCGCCCGGAGCGGTCGAGCGCCCGGCTCACGATCGGCGCGGCCAGCATCCGGACCCGCAACCAGCAACGCGACGACCTGCTCCGCGACAAGTTCCTGGACGCGGACCACCACCCGGCCCTCACCTTCGCCTCGGTCCACGTACGACAGGTCGACAGCGCCCGCTACAAGATGGCCGGGGAGCTGACCATCCGGGACGTGACCGCCCCGGTCACCCTGGACATCGCCCTGACCGACGCCGCCACCGCCCCCGACGGCGGCGTCCGGCTCGGCTTCACGGGCAGCGCCACCATCGACCGCCGTACCTGGGGCGTGAACTGGAACAGCATGACCACCCTCATGGTCGGCCCGAAGGTGACCCTGGAGTTCGACGTGACGGCGGTCCGCAGGTCCTGACGCGCACACGAGGAACGAGCGGATCTCCCCTCCACCACCACGCCGCCCAAGCAGCGCCCGTCATCACCAACTACCCCTCTGGATCAGGGTGTTGACCTATCATTGACACGTGCTGGCTACACGGGGGCCGCAGCAGCAGGCGGCGTGTCAGTGGGGGATCGATGGACCGCATTCCACCGTACGCGGGCATGGACCGCTTCGTCGGCGCGTTCGACAAGCTGGTGGTGCAGCCGCGGCGCAGCCGCAGCCGCCTTCCCGCCGTGCTGCTCACCGAGCCCGGCGGCGGCTTCGCGGGGCGACGGATCGTGGCGGGACTGCGGGCGCGGCTGCGCGGCGACAACGTCATGCTGGCGCCGCACGCCTGCGTCCCCCCGGCCCCGGACGGCCACGACGCGCCGCACCTGGAGCTGTTCGAGCAGATCACCCAGCAGCTGACGGACTCCATGCCGCCCGGCGCGGGACGCCTGAAGCTGCCCGGGTACCGGCTCCTGCACGCCGTCCTGAGCGCCCCCCGCTTCGAAGGCCCCGTGGAGCGGCGCCACCACGCCCTGCGCGACCACTGCTACGCCGACCACCGCCAGTGGTCACCCCTGTCCGCCGCGCTGTGGCGCCTCGGCGGCGGTGACCAGACGAGCGGCGCCGGCTTCATCGAGCTGCTGTGGAACTTCTTCTCGGGCCCCCTCTTCCAGCAGCTGCCCTGCGCCCTGTTCGGCCTGCGCGCCACCCGCCGGATCCTCGGCCACGGCCGCAACCGCCGCTGGTACGCCCAGTGGTACCGGCAGCAGCACGGCTCCCCGCCCACGGACTTCTTCCGCTCCGCACTCGACCTCGTACCGCACGACCACGACGACCCGGACGCCCCCGACCCCGAGCAGGTCGACCGCGTCCTGATGCACGCGCTGCTCGCCGACCTGGACGCGGCCGCGCGAGCGCGCCGGTTCAACCCCTGGCGGCGGCGCCGCACGACGCGGTTCGTGGTGCTCTTCGAGGAGCTGGGTCCGGCGGACTCGCGCACCCAGCGCTTCGTGCGGGAGCTGCGGACGGCGTCGGCGGACCTCGGCACCACGTCGGTGTTCGTGGTGGCGGCCGGTGTCCGCTCGCTCGCCGCGCGCGTCCCGGACATCGAGCCGTCCGACCTGGCCCACGCGGGCGCCGAGCTCGACCTGATCGTGGAGAGCGGGATGCGGCCGGGGCGGCCGAGCGGGATGACCGTGCCCGCACCCGCGGAAGACGAGCCGCCGGACGAGCGGGCCGCGTACTGGCTGCGGCACCAGCCCCGGCTCGTGCCGCCCGCCCAGCGCTTCTCGCCGGGCGCCGAGGTGGTGGGCACGGTGGGGAGCCTGGCACTCGTCCTCGTCGTCCTGGCCGGGCTCTTCGCGTGGCGGCCCCTCGACCGGGCGGAGCGGGACGACTGCGCGGGAAAGACCTTCCTGGGCACCGACGGCACCTGCGTGGGCGTGGCGGAGGGCGCCAAGGGCTTCGGCACGAGCAAGGACGACCAGGGTGTGCGCGACGCCCTGCGGATGATCGAGGCACAGAACAGCCAGGTCGACGCGGCCGCCCGGGACAGGGAGGCCGCGGGCGGCGGCGCCCGGCCCCGCACGGTCGTCTACATCGGCCCGCTCAGCGGCGGCCGGGGAGCCCAGGACCCGGTGCGCGGCGGCACCCTGCCCGAGCTGCGCGGCCTCGCCCTCGCCCAGGCCCGGATCAACCAGCTCGCCCGGGCCAGTCACGACCGCGTACCCCTGCGCGTCCTGACCGCCAACGCGGGAGACCGCTTCCAGGACGCCGAGAAGGTGGCCCAGCAGATCGCGCAGCTCGCCCGGCGCGACCCGGCCGTCGTGGGCGTCGTCGGCTTCGGGCAGAGCAGGCCCGGCACCCTGGACGCCATCAAGGTGCTCAACAAGGCGGGCCTGCCCATGGTGGGCACCTCCGGCACCGCAGCGGATCTGCTGCGCACCGGCCGCCCCTACTACTTCCAGCTGGCCCCCACCAACGCCCGTCTCGCCCAGGTCATGGCCGCCTTCACCCGGCAGGCGAGGACGGTGGCCGACGGGTCGCGCACGGCCGAGCGGATCGAGCTGGTCGCCGACCCCACCGACGTGTACAGCAACGACCTGGCCAGGGAGTTCCTCAAGTCCGTCGGCCGGACCCCGACGACCGTGTGGGAGCACACCCCGCAGGACGACACCGGCGGTCCGCGCGTGCCGAACGCCGTCCGCGGCTCGCTCGCCACCAGCGCCCCCGACCTCGCCCGGCAGGTGTGCCGGGCCGTCGTGAAGGAGCCGCGCACGGCGCTGGTGTGGACGGCGCGGGCGAACGAGTTCACGGCGTTCCTCGACGAGATGAACCGCCTGAGCGGCGAGTGCCCGCGCCTGACCGTCCTCGGCGGCGACGACGTCACCAACTCCCTGCTCCAGGGCGAGCCCCCGCAGCGCCGCTTCCCCGGCCTCACCCTGTACTACATCGCGCACGGCAGCGCCCCCGAACTCCGGCGCGCCGCGGGCCGCTCCGCCATCGAGGCCCAGGAGTTCCTGGAGGCCTACGACCGGGTGGACCGGCGCCACCGGTGGGGCAGGGCCATGCGCGCGGACGGCCACCCCGTGCTCGCCTGGGACGCCCTGCGCTATCTGTCCGAGGCCGTGGACGAGGCCCGCGCCACCCTCGGCGGCAACGAGGACCGGCTCGGCGCCGACCAGGTGCAGTCCGTGCTCTACCAAGGCCTGGGCGGCGGCGGCTTCAACGGCGCCACCGGCCGCATCGACGCCTCCGGCGCGGCGGGCGGCGGCCGCTTCACCCCCGACAAGCTGGTGTTCGTGATGAGCGGCGACGGCCGGGCGCGGGCGGTCTGCGGCGCGATGACGAAGACGCTCAACCCCAGGACGTGGGGCGATCGCTTCGACTGCCCCGCGGCCTGAACACCCGGCGCTGCCCGCGGACACGCCCCGGCCCACGGCGGCGCCACCTACACCCCCGAGACACGCCGCTCACTGCTGCTTGCGCTTGCTCGACCGCATGGACCAGAGCGTGATCGCGATGCCGACGAGCGCCAAGAGAAAGAGGATCTTCATGTCGTTAGAGTGCCCACGGCGGAGCGATTCAGTGCGCCGACTTCTGTGCGTGTTCGCCGGTTTTCCGTACGTGTTCACCTGCCCCGGCCCGGTGGGCCGGCGCGGCGCCCCGTCGCACAGCTCCTAGGTGACGGGCGGCGTCGGTGTCATCTCCCTGCTGAAGTGCCGTGCGTCCAGGCGCAGTCGCCACAGATTGCGGCGGTGGACCGCGGCGAGCTCGGCCTCCAGCGGGGACGGTGGCACCGCGAGGACGAGGCAGGTGGCGTGGGCCAGGCAGTAGCGACTGACCGAGGGGTGCAGCGCCCGGTGGAGCTGCCCGCGGTGCCCGGCGCCGATGACGAGGACGTCGTCCTCCCGGTCCGCGGTCTCCACCAGCGCCCGGCCCGGAGTGCCCCGGGCCAGCAGGGCGCGCATCGGGACGCCGGGGCCTTCGGGGAACACCTCGCGGAGCGTCGCGACGAGCGTACGCCGGGCGAGACGTTCCCAGGAGTCGGGCGTGAGGGGCGCGTCCGTGGCCCGTCGGGCGCCCAGGTCCCCGCCGGGCTGCTGCCAGGCCAGGACGGGCCAGAGCTCGGCTCCCCGCTGCCGGGCCTCGGTGGCGGCCCGGCACAGGGCGGTGAGGCTGCCGGGGGTGCCGCTCACCCCGACGACCACACGGGCGGCCGTCGGGGCCGCTTCGGGTCCGGGCATGGCTTTTCTCTCCTCGTGTCCATCGTGCGCACCCGGCGGAGTCCTGCCGCAGGCTCCGGCCGAGGCTGTCCCCCTATCTGACGTCGGCGCCAGGAATTGCGCCCAGGGTCCGCGGCGCTTCTTGGCACACTTCTGACGGTGGACCTCCCGCCGGTCAGGAGGCCCGTCACCGTCCCGTCAGGGTCACCGCCTTCCGCGTCAACGTCCCGTCAGGGGCGGGCCGACGGCAGGGGCGGGCGGGCATAGCGTCCTCGGCAGGTCCCGGCCACCGTGTCCGGGACCGCGCCAGGACCGGTCCGCGGACCGCGGCGACCACCTCGCACCAGCTCCGATCCTCCAGGAGGCACCCCATGACAGAACTTCTGTGCGGCGACGACCCCGAACCGTCCGATCGGTTCCCGGCCGGGCCGCTGTACGTCCCCGTCCGGCCGGGGCCCTTCGGGTGCGCGACCCGGCTGTTCCGCACCCCTCTCGGTGACCGCACGGCCGTCGGGTTCACGTCCGTGCGGCAGCTGGCCGCCACGCTCGGCAGCGGCCAGCCGTGGATCAGGCTCGACGAGGCCGCGCTGCGTGCCGTGACCGAGCCGCTCGGCGCCGCCACCGTCACGGTGGACCCCCAGCTCACCGCGCCCGCGCCGACCCGCGAGGAGCGGCCAGCACCCGTCCCCACGCCGCGCGGGAGCGGCAGGGAGCCGGAGGACGACGAGGATCCCTGGCCGAACGGGGGCGGCCACTGCCGCGCGTCGCTGTCGTTCCGGCTCGGCTGAGCGGGGCGCCACGATGACCATCGTTCACGAACCAGCCGTCACCACCCCGGCCGATGAGCTGTCGGTGTGGCCCGCCTCCACCGCCGAACCCCACCCGGGCGACCTGAGCGTCGGCGGCGTACCGCTCGCGGAGGTCGCCGACCGCTTCGGGACACCGGTGTACGTCCTCGACGAGGGCGAGGTCCGCCGACGCTGCCGCAGCTACCGTGATGCCTTCCCCGAGGCCGAGGTCCACTACGCGGCCAAGGCCTTCCTGTGCCGGGCCATGGCCGGTTGGGTACAGGAGGAGGGCCTCGGGCTCGACGTCTGCTCCGCGGGCGAGCTGGAACTCGCGGTCGCCGCCGGGTTCCCGCCGGAGCGGATCCTCCTGCACGGCAACGCCAAGACACCGCACGACCTGAAGAAGGCCCTGTGGTTCGGCGTCGGCCGGATCGTCATCGACAGCCCGTCGGAGATCGCCCGGCTCGCCGCGGCGGTCGGCACCGGCGGACACCAGAAGGTGATGGTCCGCGTGGTGCCCGGCGTCAGCGCCGGAGCCCACGAGAAGATCCGCACGGGCACGGACGACCAGAAGTTCGGCCTGTCCGTCTCCGACGGCTGCGCCCAGCACGCCATCGCCCGCATCCTCGACCAGCCGCAGCTGGAACTGACCGGCCTGCACTGCCACTTGGGCTCGCAGATCACCGATGTGGAGCCGTACCTGGCGGCGGTGCGGCGCATGGTGGGCCTGATGGCCCTTCTGTACGAGCAGCACGGCGTGGTCCTGCCGGAGCTCGACCTCGGCGGCGGCCACGGCATCGCCTACCGCCCCGGCGAAGAGTCTCTCGACGTCGCCGTACTGGCCCGCGAGGTCCGCGCCGAACTGGCCGATTCCTGCGCGCGGGCCGGACTCGCCGTGCCCCGTCTGCTCGTCGAGCCGGGCAGGGCCGTCGCGGGCCCGGCGGGCATCGCCCTCTACCGCGTCGTGACGGTCAAGCACACCGGCGGCCGTACGTTCGTCGCCGTCGACGGCGGCATGAGCGACAACCCCAGGCCCGCGCTGTACGGAGTGCGGTACGCGCCCCGCCTGGTCGGCCGTCGCGGCAGCGCGACCCGGACCCGGGTCACGGTCGTGGGCCGGCACTGCGAAGCGGGTGACGTGGTGGCCGACGACGTCGAGCTCCCCGACGACGTGGGCGCGGGCGACCTGCTCGCCGTGCCCGTCGCCGGGGCGTACCACCTGTCGATGGCCTCCGGCTACAACCTGGTGGGACGACCGCCGCTGATCGCCGTACGCGACGACCGCGCCCGCGTCCTCATCCGCCGCGAGTCCCTGGAGGACATCCGCAGCCGCGACGTGGGCCTCTAGCCGCGCCGTCTCCCGCCACCTCCGGGCGGTACGCCCCCGCGCCGGCACCGCCCGGAGGTGACCAACTCCGGTGTGCGCGGCAGGCATCCCGGAGTCGCGGCTCCGTGATGTACGGTGTGACCGCACTTGTCTGCCCCTCACCACAAAGGACTGAAGCCTTTGATCACGGCGTCCCCCAGCGGCCGCCGACGGCACTGAGCCCGCTGCCCCAGGGCGGCAGGATTCCCGGTGTCGCATCCGCGATCCTCACGGCGGCCCGACGACGCGGTGCCCACGCACCGCGACCACGTCCCCGCGCGACTCCATGATCCGCCTCGGCGGTGCGAGCGCGCTTCGCCATGCCTTTTGCGTGAGGTCATCATCGTCATGGACATCGACGTCCAGAATTTCACCGTCATCAACCTGCGCCGCCGACCCCAGGCCATCGAGACCGGCGGCTTCGTCGTGGGCATCGACCCCACGACCACCAGCGCGTACGTGAACTACGCGACCCCCTTGCCCGGCGCCCGGCCCACCGAGCACGACATCGCGGCCCTGATCGGAGTGTTCCGCGAGCGCGGTCTCAAGCCGCGTCTGGAATTCGCGCCGCACGCGGCGCCCGAGGTGGCGCCTGCACTGCGCCGGGCGGGCTTCACCACGGAGGCCGTGCACACGTACCTGGTGTGTACCCCGGACACCCGCGAGGGCCTCCCCGACGGGCACCTCGTCGTCGAAGCCCCCGTCACGGACGCCGACTTCACCGCCATCGACATCGCGCTGTCCGAGGCGTACGGCGGGGAGTTCCCGCCGAGTCCGCAGGGCGCGGCCCTGTTGCGGCGCACGCAGGAGGGCGGCGGCGAGGTCCGCTTCGTACGGTCCGCCGACCACGGGTGCGCGGGGGCCGCCTCCTGCTCGGCACTCGCGGTGGGCACCGCCGAGCTGGCCGGTGTGGGGACCCGCCCCGCCCATCGGGGCCGGGGCGTGGCCGCGGCCGTCACCGCGTCCCTGGCCGATGCCGTGTTCGCCAAGGGCGCGGACTCGGTGTGGCTGGAGTACGGGGGAGAGGGCTCCCGCAGGGTCTACGAACGCGTCGGCTTCCGCCCTCGGGGCACCCGCCTCTACATGGCGCTGGAGGGCTGATCGCAGGCCGATTCGGACCGGCACCCGGAAACGGCGATGGCCCCCTCCGCGGAGGGGGCCATCGTGGGGAGCGCCCGGCAGGCCTTGCACCTGCATTTCCCATCGGATGATGGACGTCTTTCCTTGGACCACAGACGCGTGACTCCCGTGCTGTGCACCGGAGTTACGTGAAGATCGTACACCGGGATCCAGCAGGTGGATTCCAAGGGGAATCCAGGGGGAGGCCGCGCCTTCCGGTGGGTGCGCGCTCGACCCGGCGCCTTCGCGCCGAGCCCGCCGCACAGCGAGGTCAGGCGGGGCCGGCGGGATGATGGGTGATCAGGTCCCCTGGCTGGCAGTGCAGGACGTCGCAGATCTTCGACAGGGTGGAGAAGCGGATCGCTTTGGCGCGGCCGTTCTTGAGGATGGACAGGTTCACCACGGTGATGCCCACCTGCGCCGACAGTTCGGTGAGGGTCATGCCGCGCTCGGCCAGCAGACGGTCCAGGTGGATGTGGATGGAGTGGAGTTCCTCCTCGGCCATCACACCGTCCCTTCGAGGTCCTCCCGCATGGCCACGCCCTGACGCATGATCTTACCGAGGATCAGGGCGGCCAGACCCGCCACGACGAGCTCCAGCGGTCCGTCCGCGTGCACGTCGATTCCCACCGTGGGCGCCATGCTGTCCACCAGCCATGCGTGGGACCATCCGGTGACCAGTGACGCCAGCGGCGCGCCCAGGGTCACCACCCAGCCCAGCCGCGTCAGATGCTGGGCCGCGGCGTTCGTGAACGGCCCGTTCTTGACGATCGCCTTCAGCAGCAGGGCGAACATCACCAGCGCCACCGCCGCGAACAGGCCCCACGTCAGCTCGTCCCCCACTCCGGCCGCTCGCTGGGCGAACGAGGGATCCTGCTGGCACAGGTTCGCCTGGCTGCTGGACGCCTCGACGCCCGCCCCGACCGGCAGGCCGCCCTCCAGTTTCGCGTTGACCCAGAACCCGGTCTTCGCGCACACGGTCCCGTCGTCGAACAGGCGCAACGTGCTCCGGGCGGCGAAGGCCAGCCCGAACACCACGGCCAGCAGCATGGATCCCGAGCCCACGGTCCGGGTCAGACGTGTGTCCACCATCCACCTTCTCTATCGTTTTTCGATATGTTCCAGCCTAGGTGAACATATCGAAAAACGACAAGTCCCGGAGTGTGGGTCCCTACCGCCCGAGACCCTCGGCTCAGGGCCCGGCTCGCCTGAAGGGTGGCGGTCCAGCGTCGCGGCGTGCTCGCTCGACCAGCTCCGCGAGCAGCGCCGGGTTGACGATGCGGACGATCGTCTCGATGTCCTCCGGGCGCGCGGCCCGCCACAGCTGTGCCCGGGCGGAGCGGTACTTCGCGGCGAGGCGCTCCCGCTTGTCCGACGGCAGCTGGGCGGCGCGGTCCGGGCGTGAGTTGTGCGCGTTGTCAGCGATCTTCACCAGGGCCGCCTGAGGGTCGGCGGCGATGCGTGCGATCTTCTCCTCGTACGGCATGCCGGGCACGTTCGTCACCGCCTCGACGATCTCGACCACCCGGGCCGGAACCCCGGCCTCGCGCAGCCTCTGAGCGGTCCAGTCGGTGTCCTCGAGGACGTCGTGGAGCAAGCCCGCCATGACCAGCTGCTCGCCCCACGGGCCGAGTCCCGCGGCCACGGCGCGGACGTGTTCGACGTACGGCACGCCGATCTTGTCGACCTGCCCGGCATGGGCTCGGGCGGCCAGGCGACCGACCTCGCTGACAGACGTCATGCGCGCTCCCTCTCGGCGGCCTCGGCCGCCCGTCTAGATCCCACCGCTTCCGCCGGGGCCCCCGCTGCTTCCCGGCCGGGACCGCTGGGCGCCGCCGGGCTGCTCGGCGGCCTCACCAGTCTGATGGTGACGTCGGCGCAGTGGTCGGACGCAAGCGCCTCCGCTCGCGCGCCCGTGCGCCCGTGGAGAGGAATGCATGTGGCGTGCAGGGGGTGGGAAGCACCGCGCTTGCCGGTTGGGGTCGGCAGGCCGCGCGGGGGCGGCTGAGGGCTCAAGGGCCGGTGCACCGGCTCCGGTCGGCCGACGGCGTGCCCGTCTGGCTCGTTGTAGGGGAGGCCGAGGTCCGGGCGGGGCTGGTGGACCGGAGGCTGGGTGCCGACCGGGCCCACGCCGCCTGTCCCACGGGTTTCGCCCTGCCTGCCGTGCTGGAGGGCCACCCGCTCAACCGGGACGGAGCCGACCACGCGCGGCTGCAGCGGTTCGCCGCGCCGGAGTTCACCGTCCGGTGGGCCGACACCCGGCGCGCCCGGGTGGAGTACGTCGCCGCGCGGCTGGCCGCCGACCTCGTAGCGCACCGGCGCACGGACCTGATGGCCCGCTTCGGGATCCCACTGCCGCTGACGGTGACCGCCGACCTGCTGGGCGTCCCCCACCGGCGGCGGGCCGAGCCTGCCCGCCACACGCACACGATGCTCACCCACGCCCACCCTGAGCAGCTCCACAACGCCGTCTGTCACGTGCACCGGCTCCTGGCCGACCTCATCCCCGTCCGCCGCCGACACCCCGGGGACGACGTGCTGTCGGCCTGGACCACCCGCCGGGACCGCCACCGGACCATCGGCGAGGACGAGCTCCTCGCCCTGGCCTTCCAACTGTGGTGGGCCGGGATCGAGAACACCGCGCACGTCATCACGCGCGGCACCCTTCTGCTCCTGGACCACCCCGACCAGGCCCGCGCCCTGCGCGCCGCTCCAGCCCTGCTGCCCGCGGCGATCGAGGAGATCCTGCGCCACCGCGCACCCACCTCCATGGCCACCCGTCACGCTCGCGAGGACCTCCCCATCGCCGGTACACCGGTCCCCGCGGGCGGAACGGTCGTCCTGGCCCTCGCCTCCGCCCACCACGACCCGGCCCGCCGCACCCACCTCGCCCTCGCCGTCCCGCCGCACCGGCTGCGCCGACGGACCTCCCTGCGCCTGGACGGCATGTACAGCCTCCCTGTCACCCTCACCGCCCCCTCCAGCGGCGGGCCGTGGTGAGGGCCGAAGCGTGCCCCGCACGCGCTGCGCAGCCCAAGTACCCTGCTTCACAAGGGTGGTGGGGGCCGACGGCCCGGGTGGTCGTCGTGGGGGAGTGAGGGAGGGCCATGCGCTTTCTGGAGCGGGAACGCGCCACTGTGGCGAAGCTGCTGCCGGAGTTGGACGAGAGCCTGCGGAAGCTGTCTCTTCTGGAGTTGGAGGGCCCGGGCGATGTCGGCCTCCGGCTCTTCCGTGACAGCGGCGCCCCCGGGCTGCTGGTGCCTGCCGACTCCCGGGGGCGAGGGGCCACCGCGGTGGACGCGCTGCGGGTGCAGCGCGCGCTGGGCAGCAGGGCGCCGTCGCTGGCCGTGGCCACCGCCATGCACCACTTCTCGATGGCCGCCCTGGCCGCTCTGAGCACCGAGGGCAGCATGGTGTCGATGCTCGTCGAGGGCGTGGCGTCGACGAACGACCTCGCGGCCTTCGGCTTCGCTGAGGAGTGCTCCGGTGCCGGTGTCCTCTCGCCCTCGATGACCGCCACGGAGGTGCCCGACGGGGTGCGGGTCAGAGGGGTGACGCGCCCGCGGAGTCTGGCCCACGCGATGGACCTGCTCATCGCCTGTGTCACCGTCCCCCGCCCGGACGGGGCGGGGGAGGAGACGGCGGTGGCCCTGGTGCCCGCGGAAAGCGAGGGCGTGAGTGTCGGCCCGGAGGGCGAGCAGGTCACCCTCGACGACGTCGTGGTGCCGCCGGAGCTGCTGCTCCGCACCTCGGACCTCGGCGGGCACCTGGACGCACTGCTGACCGGGGGTTTCGCCTGGTACCAGCTGCTGATGACCGGCAGCCACCTCGGGGCGGCCAGCGCGCTGGTCGAACGGGTGCTGCGCGACGACCGGGTGCCCGAGTCCGAGCGGGTCCGGCTGCTCACGGAGGCCGAGGGCGCGATGGCGGCCGCGGAGGGCGTCGCCCACCGGATCGACGCCGACGGCCCGGACGAGTCGACGCTCGCCGATTCGCTGTACGTCCGGTACTGCGTGCAGGACACCCTCGCCCGGGTGGTCCCCCGCGCGGTCGAACTGCTCGGCCAACTCGACTCCCAGGCCTCCGACGAGGTCAGCCGCCTCGTCACCTGCGCCGACGGGCTGGCCTCGCAGCCACTGGCGCAACCGGGAACGACGGGCACGCTGGCGGCCTACCAGGCCGACGGGACGCTCACCATCACCTGACCCCGGGGTCCTGTGTCCGGTGGCTGCGCATCCGGCACCGCCGCCCGTACTCGCGAAGGCCGCGGTGAGGGCGGGGCAAAGTCCGCCGGGAGGTGGGGGATTGAGTTTCCGGTTGGCGGCGTACGCCGTGTGCGTCAAGGGCGGGCGGGTGCTGCTCGCCCGTCACGTTTCCGCGGAGGGTGACTCCACCTGGACGCTTCCGGGCGGGAGGGTGGAGCACGCGGAGGATCCGTTCGACGCGGTGGTGCGGGAGTTCGCCGAGGAGACCGGCTGCGAAGCAGTGGTCGAACGGCTGCTGGGCGTGGACTCCAGGGTGATCCCCGCGGCCGAAGCCCGTGCCGGTGTCGAGCACCAGAACGTCGGCGTCTTCTACCGAGTCCATATCACCGGCGGCAGGCTCCGGCCCGAGCCGCACGGTGACATCGCCGAGTCGGTCTGGACTCCCCTCCTCGACGTCGCTGGACTGCGCCGGTCGTCGCTGGTCGACGTAGGGCTGGACCTGGCGCGGACCGCTCCGGCGACCGGCCACGTCCCTGCCGTGCCGATCGGCGGCCTCATCCAGCACTGACTGCTGACCGCTGCCCCCGCCTCCGCTCTTCTCCTTCGTCGTGCAGATGAGCGACGGTGGGCGAGGCGGCCCCGGCCCATGGGTACGTGCGGTGCTGATGCGGACGGACGGCGGGCGGTCGGCGCGCGTGGCCCACGAGGTGTGCGCCAACGCGCCGGACACGTACCGCTGTAAATCCGGTACTTTCCGTGATGATCGCGGGTCGCCTCATGAGCGCGATCCGCACCACGGAGAGGATCTCAACATGATGCGACGCATGGCCGTGACCCTGGGCGCGCTGGCGGCCGCGGCGACCTTGGCCGTCGCGACGTCCGGCTCGGCCTACGCCGCGGAAGGTCTCCTCGTCGTCAACGGTGTCGCGTACGAAGACCCCAGCGGCTGCTACGCCGTTGACTCCTTCCCCACGTCGGTGGGCAACTACACGGACGCCATCGCCGAGGTCCATTCCGGGCCGGACTGTGCGGGGCCGGTGGAGTGGCTGGTCTACCCGGGCGAGACGTACCACACGGAGACGGCTCAGAGCGTCTTCGTGCTCTGATCCCGGCGGCGGTGTCGGCGCCTGGCGCACGTGGCGTCGGGCGCGGAGCCGGTCTACGACTGCCTACCCCGGCCTACGGCAGTGTGTTAATGTTCTTTTCGTTCGCGTTTGACCCGGTTTTTGAGTGAGAGGGAGGTGAGGTTGATGACTGCGGTGAAGACCGCTGCCGTGCGCAGCGCCCGCCGGACCATCCTCACGTCCCGGGCCCGGTCTGACCGTCGTATCCCTTCCACCCGTGCTGTGAGCGCTCCCGCTCGCCCGGTGGTTGTTCCCGCGTTCTGATGGGGCCCCTTCTCGCAAGGGTTCCACGTGTCTTCCCTGAGTTCATCTTCTTTTTCGTCGCCGTCGCCGTCGCCGTCGCCGTCGCCGTCGCCGTCGCCGTTCCAGTTCCGGTTCCCGTTCCCGTCGGCGTCCCCCTCTTCTGTGTCCTCGCCGTCAGTGCTGTCCGCGCTGGGCTGGGACGCCTCGTTCGACGCGTTGTTCACCGAGCACGCCGCGGCCGGTCTGGTACCGGCACGGGTGGTGCGTGTGGACCGCGGCCGTTGTGACGTCCTGACCGCTGTCGGCCTTGTTCGGGCCGCGAGCCGCGATTCGGGTCACAGCGATCCGGCGCAGGCCGTGTGCACCGGAGACTGGGCGGCCCTGCGCCCGGGGCCGGAGCCCGAGCTGGTGGCGCTGTTGCCCCGGCGCAGTGCCATCACCCGGGCGGGCGCCGACCGCACGTCCCGCGGGCAGGTGCTGGCCGCGAACGTCGACACCGTCGTGGTCGCCGTCTCCCTGGCCGACGCGCTCAAGGCCGGGCGGATCGAGCGCCTGCTCGCGCTCGCCTGGGACAGCGGCGCGCGCCCCGTCATCGCCCTGACCAAGCTGGACCTGGCTGATGACCGCGCGGCCGCGCACGCCGAGGTCACCGGCCTAGCGCCGGGCGTCGACATCGTCGCCACCAGTTCCACGACGGGCGAAGGCCTGGACGTCCTGGCCGCCACCGTCACCGGTACGACGGTCCTGCTGGGCCCCTCCGGCGCGGGCAAGTCCACGCTGGCCAACGCCCTGTTGGGCCAGGACCACATGATCACCGGTTCGGTGCGCGCGGCGGACGGCAAGGGGCGGCACACCACCGTCCACCGCGAGCTGCTGGTCCTGCCCGGCGGAGGCGTCCTGATCGACACCCCCGGTCTGCGCGGCATCGGCCTCCAGGACGCCGCCGAGGCCGTGGAGCAGGTGTTCGCTGAGATCCAGGAGTACGCGCGGGGCTGCGCCTTCCGCGACTGCGCCCATGGCTCCGAGCCCGGGTGCGCCGTACAGGAAGCCATCGCCAGTGGGCAGTTGAGCGAGCGCCGCCTGGCCGGATACCGCAAGTTGCAGCGCGAGAGCGTCTGGGTCGCCGCCCGCGCGTCCGCGCGGCCCACCGGCAAGCGGTCGGAACTCCACAAGTCGATCACCCGTCACCAACGGGCCACCCGGCGCTTCTTCGACCAGCAGCAGTAGCCGTGCCACCGGCGCCCCGAGGCAGGGGCCCGCCCGTCACCCACCCCACCCCCCTCTCCAACCCGCTTGCCGTACGTCATCGCCGTACGGGAAGCCCCTGATCAACAGCAAGAACTCACCGTGAAACGGAACGTGATCCCATCATGAGCACCCGTCGTCAGTGGCTCACCCGAGCCGAGACCAACGCCGACATCCCCGCCATCCGTGCCATCAACCTCGCCGCCTTCGACACCCCGTTGGAGGCCGACCTCGTCGACGCCCTGCGCGCCGACTCCTCCTGGATCGAGGGCCTGTCCATCGTCACCACCGACGACGAGGGCAAGCTCATCGGGCACGCGCTGCTGACCCGCTGTCACATCGACGACACCCCGGCTCTGTGCCTGGCTCCCGTGGCCGTCCGGCCCGAGTACCAGAACACCGGCGCCGGCTCGGCAAGCATCCGCGCCGCGCTCAAGGCCGCCAAGGACATGGGCGAGCACTTCGTCGTCGTCCTCGGACACCCGCCCTACTACCCGCGGTTCGGCTTCACCCGCGCGTCCGCGCACGGCATCGGGCTGAGCATCGAGGTACCGGACGAGGCCCTGATGGCCCTCACCCTCGACGCCGGCCACCCGCTGCCGAGCGGCACGGTCCGCTACGCCGCGCCCTTCGGCATCTGACGTCCCATCTGACGCACACCACTGGCGGGCTGCCCGGGAGCCACCCGGGCAGACCGCCTCACGGCGGCAGAGGTCCGCCGTGACCAGGTCCGCGCTCCCTTATGAGGGTCGACCACATGGGTCCTCCTCGGCTTCGGGCCGAGCGCAGAGCGAGCGCGGTGGACGGACATTACTCCGCCCCCGCGGCTACGGCGCCATCGGGCGGCTCGCGGAGGCCAGGCACCGGCGGGCGTGGAGGTAGCTGTACACGGGCCCGCTCAGGCCCTGCCAGAGGTGGGGGCGGATCACCTCGCCGGGGGCGATGGGGGTGCGGCAGCCCACGCACGACAGCTCGGGTTTCCCGGCCCGCTCGCGCGCGGCCTGGTGCTGGACGGCCAGGGCCTGGCCGCGCCGGCAGGGGCCGAGGGGGCAGTGCAGGCAGGTGATGCCGTGGTCGTACCAGTCGAGGTAGGTCGCCCGGGCCCGGGCCTGGACGGTGTGGCAGGGCACGCAGACGGCCAGCAGGGCTGAGGTCGATGCCTTCGCCGGGTGGCAGCGCGCGCGGGCACCATACGCACACGGCGCCGGAGCGCTGCTCCGGGCAGAGGGTGCTCAGGGCGGGCACTACGGCCAGGAGCAGGCCGTGGGTTGCGTCAGGCACGAGTCCGCTCCGCCCAGTAGAAGCGTGGGGTGGTTCCGGCGGCTCCGTAGCCGGGCCAGTCCTCCTCCAGCCAGGCGGCGGCCAGGCGGGCGCCTTCGACGCAGTTGGTGAGGAGGCCGGTGTGGATGAGGGGGCAGGTGTCGAGGTGGGCGCGGTAGGCGCCGTACAGGTCGGGGTAGTCGTAGTCGTCACGGTCGGCGGTCCCGGTCGTCATCGGACCGTCCTGAGGGAGGCCGCGAGCAGGGTGCGTACGTGCTGGGTGTCGCACAGGGCGCCGGGGTACGGCGGCAGGACCACCCAGCGGGAGAGCATGGTCGCGTGGCCGGGACGCGGGACGCCGAGGTAGGTGCCGGTGGTGAGCCGCTCGGCGGGGCCGTCTCCGTCGGTGCCGGGTGCGATGAGCATGTAGTAGGGGCCGAGGCTGCTGCGGAAGTCGCGGATCACCGGGCCGTCCAGCCGGGCGCGCAGCACGGTGGCCACCGTGTCCGCCTCGTCGCTGCCCACCACGTCGCGGATCTGCTCGGCCGGGACGCGGACCGCGTCGAAACGACGGCCGAGCGGCAGCAGCGCGACGCCGTACCTCTCCCAGGCCTCCCACACCGTGCCCGGGTTGGGGCCGGCTTCTGCCAGACAGCAGGCGGCTGCCAGGAGTTCCTGCCCGGTCAGCGGGGGCTGCGCTTGGGGGTTGCTTCTCGGTGCTGGCACGGGGGCCGTAATCTCGCCCATGTCGACTCCTCGGTAGTCGGCCATACCCCGGGGCCGGCCACACGGCCGCCGGGGCACTGTCATCTCGACATGCAACCGACCCGCTACGCACAGTCCCAGGGGCGTAGCGTCCTACTTTTGCGAGGCTAATCGGCGACGCCCAGAAATTCCGCCAACGAGCGCAGTCCCTGCGGGTGGTTGGGCAGAGCCCACAGGTCCCGGACGATGGCCACCGCCAGCGTGTGATGGCGCATCCACGTCGGCGCGGCCCGGTGCAAGGACTCCAAGGTCTTCACCGCCCCGGCGGCATCCCCAACATCGGTATGGGCCCGCGCCACATCGAGCAGCAGCCACGTTCGCCAGGACGGCGGTGTGTCCTTCGACAGCCGCATCCCTTTGGCCAGCTTCAACGCGTCTTCAGGGTGGGCGTACTGGACGGCCAGGCGGACGCGTTCGATACGGACCGACGACGGGCTGAAGACGCTGACCATGCGGTTATCGCCGCTGTCAGGAAGCTTGGATACCCGGGCGGCTTCCTTCTCCGCCGTCTCCATCATCGCGGCCGCGCGCTCGTAGTCGCCGCTTCGCGCGGCTGACGTGGCGGCGCTCATCGTCAGTGCACCCCAGACCTTCAAGCCATCAGCTGTGCCGGTGTGACCTGCGTCTGCCATGTCGGCGGCGGCATGGAGCGCGATACCGAGAGCGTCCTCCAGGCGTCCTTGCCGCTGGTAGGTCCACGCAGTGGAGTTGACGATCATTGGCAGGAGCAGCTGGTCGGAGGACTGTCGAGCAGCGTCTGTCGCCCGCTCCAGGCTGATGAGGGCGAGGTCGGTCTTGCCCATCCGCACGGCGACGTGCCCGGCTAGCTGGAGCGCTTTGCCCAGCGCCGCGAAACCGGCTCCGCGGTTTGCGGCGTCGTTCGATGCCGCAGCTGAGCGCGCGTCCCAGATCAGATCCGGCAGGGCCTTCATCACCGTGTCGAACTCCGCGGCGTGGTATTGCGTCCAGCCGTCTGCGATCTGCTCACGCAGTCGTGCCATCGAGAAGCCAGGCAGGGGCGGCTCCAACTCCGGTCCCCAGAGCGCGGGCATGATGGCGCGGCGCATTGCCACGAAGCGCGGTCCGTCGTTCTCACCCGAGGATGAAACCGCGGGTGGGTCTCCCAGAAGCGTGGTCAGCTCCACACCGAGGCCGTTCGCCAGGGCATGCAGCGTGGGCAGGCGCGCCGAATGCTTCCGCCTCTGCTCGAGCTGGCGGATCACGTCGACGGATACGGACGATCGCTCGGCCAACTCCTCTTGACTCAGCGAAGCCAAGCGACGCAGACGGCGCAGGGTGCGCCCCAGATCTTCGGTAGCCACGCTGCCCACGGTACGCCGACCGAATGTCGGGGAGGGGCTGTGCAGTGGATGTCGGTGGCGATGGTGTTCGGTGGCGTTGAGGAGTCCTCAATGCCGGTGCCGCCACTGCCGGAGCAGGTGCCGCGCATGTCGTTGCCGAAGCGGTGGATGCCGCTGCCCGAGTTGAGGGAGAGCCCGCGGACGGCCTTGGCCGTCGAGGAGCAGGGGCGGGGCGACACCGGATGATGTAGATGGATGGAGAGGCTGGCGGCGCATGATTCGCTGACCTGTGCATACGTCGTGAGCTGCGTTGTCCCCGCGGATCCCCGTCCCCGAGTGAGGAACCCGCGGTGCCCCCCCGCGTGTGCCCCCTGGGACTGTCGTGGCACTGGACGCCTCGGCACTCGTCCACCAGGCTCGTGCGCTACGGGCGAGGGCCGTGGCCTCGTGTCCGTAGCGCACGACGGCGGTCGAGGGATCGAGGCGAGGGGTGAGGGGCTGTGGTGACGCGTCGTACGGTGATCAAGGCGGCGGGCGCGGGGGTGCTGGCGAGTGGGGCGGCCACGCCGGCCCGGGGTGCCTCCCGGGCTGCGGAGGGTGACACGCTCGTGGTGGTGGAGAAGAGCAGCCACGCGGTCGGCTTCTACGACGCCGCGTCGGGGCGGCGGCTGGGGGCGGTCCAGCTGCCCGACTACCCGCACGAGATGGTCGTCGACTCGCGCGGACGGTTCGCCTACGTCGGGCACTACGGCGTCCGCATGGCCTCCACGGTGGGCGAGGGCGGCGCCGCGGTCTTCGTCATCGATCTCGTCGAGCGGGCGCTGGCGCGGACCATCGACACCCGGCCGTTCCGCCGCATCCACGGCATGGGGATCGACCGTGACGACCGGCTGTACGCCCTGAGCGAGGAGAAGGCGGTCCTGCTGGGCTTCGACGACCCGGCCACCGACGAGGCGCCGTCCCGGGCGGTGCCCACGCACGGGGTGAAGACGCATCTGTTCACGCTCAGCCGCGACGGCGAACGGGCCTATGTCACCGGCCTGTTGTCTCACACGGTGAGCCTCGTGCGCCCGCACGACGCCGCCGTGCCGCCGCTCCTGGTGACGCCCGGCCAACTGCCCGAGAGCAGCTGTCTGAGCCGGGACGAGAAGACGCTGTTCGTCGGAGCCCGCAAGAGCTCCGCCCTGGTCGCGGTCGACGCGCGCACCATGGAGGTGCGGCACAGCAGGAAGACGGGCGGAGACCCGCTGCGGGTCTACACCCTCGACGACGAACGGCTGTTGGCGACGGACATCACCGCCAAGACCCTGACCGTCTGGAGCACCGGCCTGCGGCCGATCCGCTCCCTCCGGCTCGACGGCACACCTTCGGCCGTGTCGCTCCACCCCACCGAGCCGCTGGCGTACGTGTCCCTGCTGGACACCGACCGCATCGCGGTCGTCGACCTGGACCGGCTCGCCGTCGTCGGCGGCTTCGGCACCCAACGGGAGCCGGACTCCTCCGTACTGCTGCCCGCCCGCCCCTGACGTGCGCGACCGGCCGTCGCGGGGGAGCGACGGCCGGTCGGGGTGGTGCGACGGCCGGTCGGGGTGGTGTGCGAAGGCCGGTCGAGGCGGTGCGGCTCGGCGTCAGGCCCCGCTCTCCCGGAGCATGTCCTCACGCTCGACGATCTTCACGCGCTCGCGGCCCTGCGGCTCGCCGAGCGCCTTCTCGGCGGCGTCGAGGCGGTACCAGCCGTCCCACGTGGTGAAGCGGACGTTCCGCTCGGTGAGGAAGGCGTCCACGGCCTCCGGAGCGGGCGAGGCGGGCTCCGGAAGGCGGCCGTGCGCGTGGTCGTCCAGGAGGTTGGCGACCGTCTCGTTGGCGTCGCCCTTGGTGTGACCGATGAGGCCGACGGGGCCGCGGCGGATCCAGCCCGTGACGTACGTGGACGTCAGGTGCGCCCCGGACTCCTCGATCACCCGGCCGCCCTCGTCCGGCACCGTGCCGGACTCGACGTCCCAGGGGAGCTTGGGCAGCGCGTCGGACAGATAGCCCACGGCGCGGTACACCGCGGTGACGTCCCAGTCCTTGAAGGTGCCGGTGCCCTTGACGTTGCCGGTGCCGTCCAGCTCGGTGCGCTCGGTGCGCAGGCCGACGACCTTGCCGTCCTCGCCGAGGATCTCGGACGGCGACTCGAAGAAGTGCAGGAAGAGCTTGTGCGGACGGTCGCCGACGTCGCGGATCGCCCAGTTCTCCAGGGTCTTGGCGACCATGTCGGCCTGCTTGTTGCCGCGGCGGGTCGCGATGGAGCCGTCGTCGTAGTCGATGTCCTCGGGGTCCACGATGACCTCGATGGTGGGGGAGTGGTCCAGCTCCCGCAGCTCCATCGGGCTGAACTTGGCCTGCGCGGGACCGCGACGGCCGAACACGTGGATCTCCCGGGCCCTGTTGGCCTTGAGGCCCTCGTGGACGTTCGGCGGGATCTCCGTGGGCAGGAGTTCCGCCGCGGTCTTGGCCAGCACGCGCGCCACGTCGAGGGCGACGTTGCCGACGCCGAGGACGGCGACCTTCTCCGCGTACAGCGGCCAGGTCCGCGGGACGTCCGGGTGACCGTCGTACCAGGAGACGAAGTCCGCCGCGCCGTACGAGCCGTCGAGCTGGATGCCCGGGATGTCGAGGGCGCGGTCGGCCGTGGCGCCGGTGGAGAAGATGACCGCGTCGTAGAAGGCGCGCAGGTCGTCCAGGCTGATGTCGCGCGGGTAGTCGACGTTGCCGAAGAGGCGGATCTGCGGCTTGTCGAGCACCTGGTGCAGGGCCGTGATGATGCCCTTGATCCGCGGGTGGTCGGGGGCCACGCCGTAACGGATCAGGCCGAACGGGGCGGGCATCCGCTCGAAGAGGTCGATGGACACGCCGGGCTCGGCGGCCACGTCGGACTTCAGCAGGGCGTCGGCGGCGTAGATCCCAGCGGGTCCGGCTCCGACGATGGCTACCCGCAGGGGGCGGTGCATGCTCAGGTTCCCTTCGAGCGGTGACGACTGACTCGACGGCAACCGTAAACTAAGGTGACCCTAACCTATCAGGCGGGGTGGGGTTTCGGCCGCACGGGACTGTGTGGATGTGCCGATATGCGCGCTGGTGGGTCTATTGATCAGCCGCCGTGCCGCAGTGCTCGCTGCCGTGCCGCAGTGCTCGCCGCCGTGCTCCCGTGCTCGCCGCCGCGCCCCTGTGCTCAGGGAAACACGAGCCTCGGGTCCACCGGCATCACCAGGTGCCAGCGGACCGTCGCGTCGTCGTACGGGCCACAGGCCAGGATCCGCACGTCGACGGGGTCGGGAGCGACCAGCGGGAAGAACATCGGGCGTACGTCGTCGCCCGGCAGCGGGTCCGGGGCGGCGGACGCGGGGGAGTCCCAGAGGGCCGCGACGCCCGGCTGCGCCCGCACCTCGCGGACGACCTCGTCGAGACGCGCGTCATCCGGTCGGCGCTGCCAGGCCAGGCGGAGCCGGGTGAGCAAGGAGAGGGCCCAGCGGTCCTCCCAGTCGCGGAGCTGATAGCGGGCCTCGGGGGAGAACGCCCAGGTCATGACGTTGGCGCCGGGGCGGGCGAGCCAGGGGCAGTGGCGGGCGGCGACCACGTTGGCCTCGATCACGTCCCAGGCCTGGTCGCAGAGGTAGCTGACGTACCGCTGCTGGCGCATGAGCTGGACGAGCGCCGGGTCGGGGGCGCGGCCGCGGCCGGGCTCGGGGGGCTCGTGTCCGGTGCCCCGGTGGAGGGCGGCGGCCTGCTGCGGGGCGAGGTCGAGGATCCGGCAGACCCCGGCGATCATCTCGCGGCTGTACCGGCGGTCCTCGCCCTTCTCCAGCGCCCGGTACCAGCGCTCGGAGACGCCGAGCTGCAACGCCATGTCGAGCTGCGTGAGGTAGGTGCGGTGCCCGCGCGCGGGCAGGGAACCGAGCGCCGGTGCGGGACCCCGCGCCCTGCGCCAGGTGCGGAGCATGCGGCCGAGGTCCTCGCGGCGGGCGTTCGTCATGGTAAAGATCTCGCAAAGAAGGTGGGGCTGATCAGGGGTTTTCCGGCACGGCGTGCGCCTCGGAGCCCCTTCGGTGCTGGTGGCAGGATCGCACGGCGTGGACCGGACCGGAACGTGCAGGTTCCGGCACTATGAAGTTCCGGCCTTGGACGCCGTCCGGCGGCCAGGGTGGGCGCACGTCCGGAGCGGGGCGTGGGTCGGCGCACGGGGCTGTGCGGTGGCCGCACCGGCTCCGGCCGTGCGAAGCCGAGCCCTCGCCGATGCCGACCCAGCTGCCGACACCTTGCCGACGCCCGAGCCGACGCCGACGTCGGGGCCGACCCGAGCCGACCTACGGAGAACCGACCGATGAGCTACTTCCTGCCGGAATCCGCCCCCGTGCTGACCGCCGCGCGCGGTCTCGCCCTGGCCCACCCCGGCATCGTCGAGGTCAACAGCGCCCCGCTGTACCTGCGGGCCCGCGCCGCGGACCCCGGCCGTCGCGTCGCCCTGGTGTCCGGCGGCGGCTCCGGGCACGAGCCGCTGCACACCGGCCTCCTCGGACGCGGCGGCCTGGACGCGGTCTGCCCCGGCGAGGTGTTCGCCTCGCCGCACAACCGGCAGATCTACGAGGCGAGCGCGGCCGTCGCCAAGAGCGCGGGCGTGCTGCTGATCGTCAAGAACTACACGGGCGACGTGATCAACTTCCAGATCGCGGCGGAGCGCCTGCGGCACGACGGCATCCCGGTCGCGACCGTCCTGGTCGACGACGACCTCGCCACCGACAGCGCCGACAGCGCGACGGGCCGCCGGGGCACGGCGGCGACGGTGGTCGTGGAGAAGCTGCTCGGCGCCGCCGCCGACCGGGGCGCGTCCCTCCAGGAGCTCCAGGAGCTCGGCACCCGCGTCGTGGCGCAGTCGCGCAGCGTCGCCGTGGCCGCCCGCGCCCAGACCTCGCCCACGACGACCGCTCCCGCCTTCACGCTGGAGCCCGGCGTGCTCGACTACGGCGTCGGCATCCACGGCGAGCGCGGCATCCGCACCATCGCCCGGCCCCCCGTCGACGACCTGGTGCGGCGGATGACCGACGACCTGATCGACGCACTGCCCGAAGGCTCCGACGAGGTCCTCGCGCTCGTGAACGGCCTCGGCGCCACCACCGAGCTCGAACTGCACGCCGTCAGCTCGCTGCTGCACGACCGGCTCACCGAGCGCGGCCTGCGCCCGGCCGTCACCATCGCCGGTACGTACACCGCCGCCCTCGACATGGCCGGGTTCTCGCTCACCCTCACCCGCCTCGACGAGGGCTGGGTCGACCTGTGGACGGCACCGACCGAGACCCCGCTCACGCTGCCCCGGACCGTACGCCCCGCGGGCACCTCGGCCGCCCCGGCGACGGCCCCTGCGGCGCAGGCCCCCGCGCCCGCCGCGACACCGGGTACGGCGGGTGGCCGGATCGTGCTCGACCGGTACGCCGAGGTCGTGGCGCAGGTCCGCGACAACCTCACCAAGCTCGACCAGCTCGTCGGCGACGGCGACTTCGGGGACAACCTCTCCGGGGGCGTGCGGCGCGCGGTGCGGCTGGCCGACGAGACGGGCATCGAGGGCACGGCCGCGCTCGCCGAGGCGTTCCTCAACGACGTCGGCGGTACGAGCGGACCGCTCTTCGGGCTGTTCTTCAAGGACCTGGCCTCCGCCGAGCCCGGCGACGGGCAGGCGCCCTCCGTCGCGGCACTGGCCGAGGCCACGGCCGCCGCGAGCGCGGCCATCAACCGCGTGGGCGGCGCGCGCGTCGGCGACTGCACGCTCGTCGACGCGCTGGTCCCCGCCGCCGAGTCCCTCGCCGCCGCGTCGGCCGGGGAGCCCACGGGTGAGCTCGCGGAGGCCCCGCTGACCACCGCGGCACAGGCCGCGATCCGCGGCGCCCTCTCGACCGCGTCGCTGCGGCCCCGGCGCGGCCGCGCCAGCTACGTCGGCGACCACGCCCTCGGCGTCCCGGACCCGGGCGCGCTCGCCGTCGCCCTGGTCTTCACGACCCTGGCCGAGGTGCACGAACCGATGTGGGCCACCCGCCTGCCCGCCCCGGGTCACCTGACCACGATCTGACCCGGCCTCACCCGACACCGGCCCGGCGCGGGTTCGGGAACCGTCCCCTCGGTCCCGGACCCACCCGGGCCGGTACGCGTCTCATGGGCCCCCTGGGAAACCTGGTCTGCGTTTCCGCCGTCCTCCCTGCCGAGAGCCATCGAAGTGACGGGAAGACAGCACATGAGACCGAAGCGCATCGTCGGCGGCACCGCCGCCGTCGCCGGGGCCCTGAGCCTGCTCGCCGTGGGGATGCCCGCGACGGCACAGGCCGCGGCCCCGGCGGCCGGACCGCGCTGGGGCACCTGCCCCGCCGGGACCGAAGCGCCGCGCGGCACCTACTGCTCCACGCTCAAGGTGCCGCTGGACTACAAGAAGCCGAACGGCCGCCAGATCAAGCTGACGCTGTCCATCGCGGGCGCGGGCAACGCCCCGCGCACCCTCGTGGTCAACCCGGGCGGCCCCGGCGAGTCCGGCATCGGCGTCGCCAAGCTGGTGTGGAGCTCGCTGCCCCAGAGGGTCGCGGAGAAGTACAACGTCGTCAGCTTCGACCCGCGCGGCGTCGGCGCCAGCACCCCCGTCTCCTGCGGCGACACGAGCAAGCTCACCAAGCACCCGGCGCTCCCGTACACGCCCCGCGACGCGGGCGAGGAGAAGAAGCGCCTGACCGTCGCCCGCAAGGTCGCCGAGCAGTGCCAGAAGCACTCCGGCGACCTGCTGCCGCACATGACCACCGAGAACGCCGTCCGGGACATGGACCGCATCCGGGCCGCGCTCGGCAAGTCGAAGCTCGACTACCTCGGTTACTCGTACGGGACCCGCCTCGGCGCCACGTACGCGACGCTCTTTCCGCAGCGCACCGGCCGGATGGTCCTGGACAGCGTGATGGACCCGACGGCGAGCTCCTACGCGTCCCAGTTCCAGCAGAACACGGCGTTGCAGCACCGGGCCGAGCAGTTCTTCGCCTGGACCGCCGAGCACGACCGCACCTACCACCTGGGCACCACCCGCGCGAAGGTGGCCGCGGCCTGGGAAGCGGCTCGCAAGAAGCTGACCGCCCGCCCGGCCGGGGGCCGGGCCGGGAGCGCCGAGCTCGACGACCTGCTGGCCTCCGGCATGTACACCGACCTGATGTGGGGCGAACTGGCACGGGCCGTGTCCGACTACCGGCGCGGCGACACGGGCGCGCTGCTCGCGGCCACCGACCAGCTCGCCGTCGGCGGCGTCGACCCGGCCATGCTCGCCTACTCCTGCGTGGACGACCCCTGGCCCCGGGACTGGAAGACCTGGCGCACGGACACCCGCGCCTCGGCCCGCAAGGCGCCGCTGTTCGGCTGGTTGAACACCTGGTACAGCGCCCCGTGCGCCTTCTGGAAGGCCAAGCCCGTCACCCCGGTGAAGATCGGGTCCGTGCGGGTGCCGCCCCCGCTGCTCCTCCAGGCCAAGGACGACGCGGCGACGCCGCTGGCCGGGGCGCGCCGGATGCACGCGGCCCTGAAGGGCTCGCGCCTGGTCGTCGCGGGCGGCGGCAACCACGGCCAGTTCCTGTTCGACGCCAACTCCTGCGTGGACAAGCACGGCAGCCGCTATCTGCTCACGGGCAAGCTGCCGACGCGCGACACCACCTGCCCGGCCGGCCCCGCTCCGACCCCCTGACCCCAGGGGCCGCGCGACCACGCCCGGAGACGGTCCCCCACAGGGCCGTCTCCAGGCCGTCCTGACCGGCGGCCGAGAGGTGCAGATTTACGACCCGAACGGCAACAGGACCGGCACCCGCGTCCTCGCCCTGCCCGACACCGACCACGACGTCGCTGCGCGACGTCCGGCTCCAGTGGTGGGACACGCGCGCTGGGCCGACGGCCCGATGCTGCTGTCCGACAGGGCGGTGCACACGCACCTGTTCACCGAGCCGCTGATGGCCTCCTGGTTCCGGTCCGTCGCCACCGGCGGCGGAGCCTGACCCGCCGGCAACCTCCGCATGGGCGAACTGGCCTTCCACGGCGAGGCCTTGGGCAACTCGCACCGGGACGTCATCGACCGGCAGAACCGGGCGACCCTCTTCGACGACCGGGAGAGCGACCTGCGCACGCTCGTCCACGGCGGGCTCACCTTCCAGCGGGGCGACGCCCGCCCCGAAGGAGGCACCTGCGTACGCCTGGACGTCAACGACGGCGTCTCGGCGGCCGACGCGCACCCGCAGTACTTCGCGCCGTTCGGCCATGTGCTCCCCGAGTGGGACTTCGAGATCGCGGAGCACCCCGAGCCGGGCCAGTACCGGTACTTCCAGTTCGCCTGGAAGGCGACGGGCCCCGCCACGACCGCCATGGGCCTGCGGCTCGGCCTCGCCTGGAACGCCCCCGCGGTGCTGGTTCTCGCCGGTTCCCCCACCTGGCCGGACGCCGCGGTCCTGGCCCAGGTCACCTTCCCCGCGCCCCCGCGCACCTGGTCGACCGTGCGCCTGGACCTGTGGGAACTCACCCGTACGCAGGCCGCGTACCGCGTACGGAGCCTCAGTCTGCGGACCGTCGGCGGCGGAGCCCTGTTCGACCAGCGATCGGCCAGGGCGGAGGTCAGCCGTCGTTCGCGTCAGCCACCCGCTCGCCGCACCACGCGCAGAAGGGCGCCCCGGTCTCGGCGCGCATCCTGCCGCACTCCGGGCAGACCCGGTCCAGGGAGCACGGCGCCTCGCCGCCCTCCCGCGCGGCGACGGCCCCGGGCGCGGTGCCGGCGACGCTCAGGCCGGGGCGGCGCGCGTGCACGGTCAGATACACCAGGCCGTGGGCCCCGGCGCTGAGCCCGCGCCGGGACGAGCGCGGCAGCCAGGCCACGGACCCGGCGGCGAGCGCGAGCTGCTCGGTGTCGCCGTCGAGGCGGCCGTCGCCCGCGACCACGACGAGCAGGACGTCCAGGGAGTGCTCCACGTGGGCCGCCACGCCGCCCGACGGAGGCAGTCTGATCAGGTTGGCGTCGAGCTGCCGTTGTCCCTCCGCCAGTTTCCACAGTGCTCCGGTCTGCTCGGAGGACACGTACGGCAGGTACTGGTCGAAGGAGACCAGCAGGCGGGGCTTCTCCGGTGCGGACATCGGCACCTCCTGGCTGTGCGGCGGAACGGTGGAATCCTAAAGGGCCGGGATCCGGGAAGGGCGGGATCCCGCAGCGATGCACCCTGAGGAAACCGAGCGGCACGGAGGCGCGGGCGGGGCGGTCAGCCGTCGGCCGGGTCGGGGAGGAGTGCGCGCAGGGACGGCTGGAGCAGGTCCCCGTGGGCCCGGACCATGTCGTCGCACAGGCGCCAGATCTCGCGCACGGTCAAGGTGGCGGCCGTGGCCGGGTCGGTCATCGCCGCGTGCCGGATGTGGCGGGGCTCGTCGTCCAGGGCGGCGCGGACGACCAGCTCGTTCATGCTGAGGTAGGTGCGGTTGAGGGCGGCGAGCTGCGGGGGGAGGGATCCGGCGCGGGTGGGCTGGACGCCGGACGCGTCGACGAGGCAGGGCACCTCGACGACGCCGTGAGCCGGGAGGTTGTCGATCAGGCCGTGGTTGGGCACGTTGCCGTAGATGGTGCGCGGGGTGCCGGTGACCACGCTGTGGATGACCTGCGGCGCGTACTCCATGGTGCCCTCGACGGTGAGCGGCGTCCCCTCGGCGAGGGCGTCCCGGGTCCGGTGGTACGTGGCGACGTTCTCGTCGACCATGTCGAGGTAGACGCCGACCGGGAGCCGCAGCCGCTCGACCTCGCTGTCGTGGCGCAGATACCAGGGGACGTACTCGGACGAGTGCTCGCTGGTCTCGGTCGGGTAGTAGCCGAGGCGCCGGTACATGTCCATGCGGACCCGGCGCCGCAACTGCGGGTCCCGGGCGATCAGTTCGTCGAGGCGGGGATAGAGGTCGCGGCCCTCGTGCTCGAAGCGCAGCACCCACGCCTGGTGGTTGACGCCCGCGGCCCGGTACATGATCTCGTCGTACGGGACGTCGAGGAGCTCGGCCAGGTCCCGCAGGGTCCAGTACACGGAGTGGCACAGGCCGACGACCCGGGTCAGGCCGGTGGCCCGGGTGACGTACTGGACGTTCATCGCCATGGGGTTGGTGTAGTTGAGCAGCCAGGCGTCGGGGCACAGCGCGGCGATGTCCTCGCCGAGGCCCTTGAGGAACGGGAAGGTCCGCAGGGCGCGGAAGACGCCGCCGATGCCGAGCGTGTCGCCGATGGTCTGGCGCAGGCCGTAGCGGGCGGGGACGGCGAAGTCGGTGCGGGTCGCCTCGGCCATGCCGATCTGCACGGTGTTGATGACGAAGTCGGCGCCGTCCAGGGACGCGCGGCGGTCGGGGTGGGCCGTGACGCGGGCGTCGGCGCCGCGCACCCCGGCGATGTGGCGGGCGGCGGCCTCGGCGGTGGCGAGCCGCTCGGCGTCGATGTCGTGCAGGGCGACATGGGCGCTCTTCAGCTCGGGGAAGGCGAAGAGGTCGGCGAGCAGGCCCTGGGTGAATTCCACGCTGCCCGCCCCGATGAAGGCGATCCTGGGATGAGTCATGGGGTGGTCACTCCGATGCTGGTGGCGTTGGGTCGGGGCCGGGAGGTCAGCCCTTGATGCCGCTGGAGGTGATCGAGCGGATGAACGTCTTCTGGGCGAGGAGGAAGGCGAGCAGCACCGGCAGGACCGTGATCACGTTGCCCGCCATCACCGCGGACCACTGCGTGTGGTGCTGCCCCTGGAAGGTGGTCAGGCCGAGCTGGAGCGTGTACTGGGTGTCGTGGTTGATGGCGACCAGCGGCCAGGTCAGGTCGTTCCACGTGGTCAGGAAGGTCAGTACGGCGACGGTGGCGAAGGCGGGCCGGGCCAGGGGCAGCACGATGGACCACAGCACCCGCAGGCGTGAGCAGCCGTCGATCCAGGCGGCCTCCTCCAGCTCCCGCGGCAGGGACAGGAAGAACTGCCGGAACAGGAACACCGCGAACGGCGTGACCAGCGACGGCACGATCAGCGCGCCGAGGGTGTCGATCAGGCCGAGCCACTTCATCACCAGGAAGGTGGGGATCATCGTCAGCTGGAACGGGACCGCCATCGTCGCCAGCATCAGCACGAGGAGCAGCCGCGAACCGGCGAACCGCATCCGGGCGAAGGCGTAACCGCCGAGCGCGCCGCAGACGAGGTTCGAGGCCACCGCGGCGGCCGAGACGATCGCCGAGTTCAGCAGCCACCGCGGGAACAGGGCGTTGCCGAGGACGTAGCGGTATCCGCCCAGGTCGATCCCGGACGGCCACAGGGCGGGCGGGAAGCGGTTGATCTCGGCGTTGCTCATCACCGAGCTGAGCACCAGCCACACCAGAGGCACCGCGAACAGCGCGGCCAGCGGCGCGAGCACCAGGTGCCAGGGGCTGAACGGGAGCCGTGGACCGCGCCGCCGGGCGGGCGCCGGGGCCGGACGGGGCCGGGCGCGGGACGGGCGGCCCGTGGTCACGGTCATGAGGCGGCCGCCTTCGTGCGCCGCGGCCGCGGGAGCCGCGCGCGGCCGCGTACCGCCCGCAGCGCGACCGCGACGACGAGCAGCGCCACGGCGAGGACGTAGGCGGCAGCGGCGCCGTACCCCGCGGTGAACTCCTTGAAGGCCTGCTCCCAGACGAAGTAGACGATGACGGTGGTGGAGCCGAGCGGGCCGCCCTTGGTGGTCACGTACACCAGGTCGAAGACCTGGAGGGCCTGGATGGTCTGCCACAGCAGCAGGAACAGGCTCACCGGCGCGAGCGCGGGCAGCGTCACGTGCCGCAGCAGGTGCAGCGGCCCCGCCCCGTCGAGCCGGGCGGCCTCGATCAGCGACTGCGGTACGTCCTGGAGCGCGGCCAGATAGATGACGGTGCACAGGCCCGTGCCGCTCCACAGGGTGATGGCGACCAGGACGAACAGCGCCTGCGAGGGGTCGGTGAGGAACCCCTGCGAGGAGACGCCCAGGCGGTGCAGCACGGAGTTGGCCGCGCCGAACTCCGGGTCGAGGATGAAGGAGAACAGCACGCCCTGTGCCGTGGCGGAGATGACGAACGGCACGAAGAACAGGGTGCGGTACAGGCCCGCGCAGCGGATGCGCCGGTTGAGGACGAGGGCGAGCGCGAGCCCGAGGGCGATGCTCAGCGGCACGTAGAGGACGGTGTACACCACGGTGTTCCGCACGGCCTCGTGGAAGTTCGGATCCCGGCGCAGGGCGCGGTAGTTGTCCAGGCCCACCCAGCGGCTCGGCGTGACGAGGTCGTCGGCCTGGAAGGACAGCAGCAGCGACCAGACGACGGGCACGACGCTCAGACCGAGGACGACGAGCACGGCGGGGGAGACGAACACCCAGGCGGTGGCGGACTCGCGGCGGCGCCGACGGCGCCGGGCACGCGCCCCCGACCGGTCCGGAGGGAGCGTCAGCGGTGGGGGATGCGGGGGCATGTCACGTCCTCAACGCGGTATCAGCAGGGCTGCGTTGGACTCGTCGGCGCAGGAGCGCACCGCGTCGGCGGGACTGGCGCGGCCGAGCAGCACGGACACGATGGCCTGCCCCAGGGCGCGCGAGACGCGGGGGTAGGCGGGATGCACGGGGCGTACGCGCGCGGCGGTGAGCGCCTCGGTGAACACGGCGAGGCCGGGCGTGTCGGCGGCGTGCTCGCGCCAGGCCGGGCGCGCCTCGCTGCGGCGGCTCAGCGGCAGGCTGCCCGCCCGCACGTCCCACCGGCTGTCCTGGGCGGGCTGGACCAGCCAGGTGACGAAGGTCCGCGCGGCCCGTGCGCGGGCCTCGCCGTTGTCGAAGAGCACCCAGGTGTCGGGGCCCGAGATGGTCACGGGCCTGCGGCTGAAGGTGGGCAGCGGGACCACGTGGTAGTCGAGGCCGGCCTGCCGGAGGTCCGGCAGCTGCCAGGGCCCGGTGATCACCATGCCCATCCGCCCGGACAGGAAGACCTGGTACATCTGCTCGCTGCCCGGCTTGGGGTCGAGGTAGACGCTCCGGTCGCGCGCCAGGTCCCGTACGACCTCCAGGGCGCGCACGCCCGCCGTGGCGAAGCCGATGCTCCGCCCGTCGTCGGCGATCACGTCGCCGCCCAGGTCCCACACCAGCGGCCACAGCCGCCACACGGTGTCCTCGTCTCCCGTGCCGGGCCAGCTGGTGCCGAACCGTCCCTCGCCCGCGTCGGTGAGGCGGCGCGCGGTGTCGACGAACTCCTGCCAGGTCCAGCCCGCCTCGGGCAGGCCGAGCCCGGCCGCGGCGAACACCTTCTTGTTGCAGATCACGCCCAGGCAGTCCAGGAGCGCGGGCACCGCCCGGACCCGGCCGTTGACGGTGACGGCGTCGCGGGCCGCCGCCCAGTAGTCGCGCCACGGCGTCGGGGCCCGCCGGACGTGGCCGGTCAGGTCGACGACCTTCGGGCTGCGGGCCACGCTGGCCAGGTCGGAGCCGAAGACGTAGGCGATGTCGGGGTAAGAACCGGCGGCCAGGGCCGCGGTGACCTTCTGGAGCATCGCGTCGGAGATGACGCCGCCGCCCATGTCCACGCGGATGTCCGGATGGCCGCGCTCGAAGTCGGCGACCAGGCCCTTGATGACCTTCGCGGCGATCTCGGTCTGCCCGTGCCACAGCTGGATGGTGACGCGCCCGTCGGGGCCGACCCCGCCGCCGGCCCCCGCCGCGCAGCCCGACACCGCCCCACCCGCCGTCACGAGCGCCCCGGCACCACCGGCGCGCAGCAGCCCGCGCCGCGACAGCGGACCTGACGCACCGGGCACCGCGGGCATCGCCACCTCCGGAGGGTCGGGCCGTCCGTCGAGTCGAGGGGAACGTACGAGGGGATGTCCGTGGCGAGAAGGGGGCTGGGGGCGGGGGAGCCGGGTTCCGGCCGCGCGGAACGGGGCGGTCCGGCTGCGGGGGCCGACGCGTGCGCCGCCCCGGGCGGCGGCGCGGTCGCGATCGTCGGCCGTACGGGCGCCGGGGACGCCCGCCGCCCCCGCGCCGGCGCGCGCGACCGCACCGCCGACGACTCGCGTCAGCAAGGCCGGATCCCGCTCCTGGCCGTACGGACTCCCACCGCGGGCCGGGGTCGGCGGACCGAGGGGGGCGTGCAGACCGTACGGGCTCCTACCGCGGGCCGGGGCCCGGCGGACCGAGGGGGCGTGCGCCATCGGGGGGACGGACGGGTACACGCGAGCGCGGCGCGGTGAGAGATACAGAGCGGCCTGCCGGCCGCGCGGTACGCACCAGCCCCCACCCTCACCTGGAGCACCCCATGCCCCGACCACCTCGGCGCGCCGTCACCGTCGCCGCCACCGCCGCCCTCACGGCCGGTCTCGTCGCCGCCCCCGGCGCGACGGCCGGGGAGCGGGCGCCCGCACCCGTCCACGAGGCGGCCCACGCCCTGCCGGGCCGGTACATCGTCACCCTGGCCAAGAGCGTGCCGTCCGACCGCGCGGCGGAGCAGTGGCGCCTGCCGGTGCGCCAGACCTTCCGCGCGGTGCTCAACGGCTTCTCCGCCGATCTGACCCCGCGACAGCTGAGCACCGTACGGCGGCTTCCGGGCGTGGTGGCGGTGGAAGAGGTCGGGGTCATCTCCGGCCCGCGCAGCACGACCTGGCGCCGCCACCGGGAGACCACGGAGTCATGGGGCCTGGACCGCATCGACCAGCGTCAGCTGCCGCTCGACGGCACCTTCACACCCGGCGAGGACGGCGAGGGCACGACCGCGTACATCCTCGACAGCGGCATCGACTTCGACCACGCCGCGTTCGAGGGCCGGGCGACGCTCGGCTTCGACGCCTTCGGCGGCGACGGCGAGGACTGCTACGGCCACGGCACCAGCGTCGCCTCCCTCGCGGGCGGGGCCGCCTTCGGGGTCGCGCGCAAGGCCAAGCTGGTGTCGGTGCGGGTCCTCAACTGCGAGAACAGGGGCACCAGCGAGGGACTGCTCTCCGGGTACGAGTGGATCGCGAAGAACGCGGTCCCGGCGGCCGTGGTGAACTCCTCACTGAGCTCGCCGCTGTTCCCCACCATCGATAAGGCCGTCGACAACCTCGCGAAGGACCACGGCATCCTGACCGTCGCCGCCGCGGGCAACCAGGGCCGCAGCGCCTGCACCCGCTCGCCCGCGCGCGCGTCGAGCGTCCTGGCCGTCGGCAACAGCACGCGCAGCGACATCCAGTCGTCCACCAGCAACTACGGCCGCTGCGTGAGCCTCTACGCCCCCGGGCACCAGGTGCTCGCCGCGAAGATGGGCGGCGGATCCGCCACGGTCAGCGGCACGTCCTTCGCCGCGCCCCACGCCACCGGGGCCGTCCTGCTCGCCCTGGACGACGACGCGGACAGCACCCCGGCGGTCCTCAAGCAGCGGATCATCGACGCGGCCACGCCGGACGTCCTCACGGTCAGCCCGGGCTCGCCCAACCGTCTGCTGTACCTGGCTCCCTCCCTCAGCCCGGACGACCCCGAGGAGGACAACGGCTGAGCCCGCGGGCCCGGCCTGGCCCGCGGACCGCCGTCCGCACGGGGCGCTGCACGGCACGGCTCAGGCCGGGGCGTCCGTGTCGCTGTCGCTGTCGCCCTTGGCGTCGGCGAGGCGTCGGCGCAGCTGGGCGGCCACCGACTCCTTGCCCTCGTCGGAGAGTTCGGAGAGTTCGGCCCCCGACTCGTCCGGGACCGCGGACGAGGGCGGAGGAGTGCGCTGTTCCTTGAGGGCGGTGAGCAGTGTCTCCCGCGTGACGGCGGCTTCACGGCGGCGGGCCGTGCCGACCGCCGCGAGGATGACCGCCAGCTTGATGTCCCTGCCGGAGACGTCGCCGACGTCGGCCAGGTCGTCCGGCGACACGTCCTCGTGCACCGGCAGTTCGGCGGGCAGATGGGTCTGCCAGATCCGGCGCCGGGCCGCGTGGTCGGGCAGGGCGAAGTCGACGTGCAGCAGCCGGGACTCGACGGCCGCGTCATAGCTGTGCGGCAGGTTGCTCGCGAAGATCACCAGGCCCTGGAAGGTGTCGAGGGCCATGAGGAGTTCGGTCCGCATGGAGTTGATGGCGCTCTCGGCGGCCTGCTGGGGCTGGGCGAACCGGCGCGAGAGCAGCGACTCGGCCTCGTCGACGAAGAGCACCGCGTTCTGCTCCTTGGCCGTGGCGAACAGCGCGGCGAGGTTCTTGGGCCCCTCGCCGTGGTACTTGCTCTCCAGGTCCGAGAGGCGGCAGGACAGGATGCGCCGGCCGAGCCGGTGCGCGACGGCGTGCGCGGCCATGGTCTTGCCGGTGCCGGGCGGGCCCCGGAAGTTGACCGCCGTGGACGGGTGGGGCTCGATCGACCGCAGGTTCCAGGTGTCGAAGACGAGCGGGGCCACCTCCACGAGCGACACGCAGTCGAGCAGCCTGCTGACGGTCTCCTCGGGCAGGACCAGCTGGTCGAAGGTGTACAGCGGCTCGACCGTCGAGAAGGACGGGGGCTGCGGCTCCTCCTGCGCGGGCCACGGCGTGGGTTCGTGGCCGGGCCGCGGAGGCAGTGTGCCGTATCCGGCGCTCAGGACGAAGGGGCCGGGCCGGTAGTGGTCGATGATCTCGCCGAGCATGGCGAAGAGCCGCACCCGGAACTTCACCAGTTCCCGGTCCGGCAGGTCCGCGGGGAAACCGCTCAGGAAGAGGCGGGGCGCGGACCAGGAGCCGTTGTCCGTGCCGTGCCCGTCGAGGCCGCGCTCATGTCTGGACACGGATCACACCCCTCGACGTGCGGAGCCTGCGGGCGAGTTCGGGGTCGATGGCGTGGGCGTCCCAGACCTGGGTCGGCGTCCGGACGCCGTACGGGCTGAAGATGCCGCCGACGACGTGGTAGTCGCCGGTGGTGAGGCGCTCGGACAGGATCTCCGCGTAGCCGCCCCGCACGGCCCGCGCGGAGATCCAGCTGTTCACCATGTCCCAGGTCACCAGGGCGAGGACGGCCCCGGCGGCGAAGCCTCCCGCCATCAGGAGCAGGAGGAGGCTGATGGGTTCCACCGCTGCCCCTCAGGTGTAGACGACGAGGCCGCGGCCCGCCGCGTGGTGGCGCACCACGGCGGCGTCGGGCTGGCGGGCGCTGGCGAGCGCCCGTGCCTGGAGCACCCGGCCGGTCCGCTCGTCGAAGAAGCCCTGCACGATGCGCGTGGACGCGGTCGTCGGGGTCTTGTCGAACACCCCGCCGACCTTCGCGTAGTCCTTGTTGGCGATGCGCTCGGCGAGCGAGAAGGCGATCGCGTTGGCGTTGTCCGCCTTGATCTTGCCGCGCGCCCGGAACCATTCCGTGATGATTTCCACGGTGATGGAGACGATCACCACCGCGATATAGCCGAAGAAGGCGATCGCGGCGATGAGGGAGAGTGGATCCATTGGTGTCTTTCCCCCCGATAGTGTTCGTTTTTCTTCCACTGTTGCTCGGATGTGGTTGCGGACTCGTCGTGCGTGGCCGCCGCGGTATCAGCGATGGCGCCGGAACCACCGGTTCAGTTCTGCTTGATCGACCTTTGTGTCCAGCCGGTTCCTCTTCCTGCGCGCGCGGAACGTCGCGACGGCCAACGGCACCGCGACGGCCAATCCGGCGGCCACGGCCGCCCATTTCCCCATCGATTCCTCCCGCACTGCCCCACTCCCGGCCGTGGCGCTACTCGAAGATGATGAGTTCCCGCCCGCCGAACATCCCCAGGAGTTCACCGTCCAGCTCCCTCGCCACCATGAACCTGCCGTACGGCTCCCCGGAGGGGCGCAGGCAAGGGTGGTTGTCCCGGTCGACGAACAACTGGAGACAGGGGAATCCGTAGGAAAGTCCCTGCCGGGTGAGGAGGGCGCCGTGGTGCACCTGGGGCACGTCCGGACGCTCCTCCACGAAATAGCGGACGACCTCGTCGAAGGTGAGCTTCTTCAGCTGCAACGGGCGCGGCACTTGCGCGATTTTGATCGCGACATCGCCGAGGAGCTGCAGAACTCCGACGATGGCTTCCGCGGCCTCCGGCTGGACTTCCCGGTGCCATGGGCGACGGCGTCCGTGCCGTGCGGCTGAATCTTGTGAATGTGGATCATCGGCCATGCGTGATCGCCCCCCGAAATCCCCCGAAGCCGGATATCCCGATGAGCGAGTGTAGCGGCGAAAGCCTTTTCTTGTACCGTCTTATTCCCGGGAATCACGGCGGCTCCTTGTGCGATTTCAGGAGTGACGGAGGTGACGCCCGGGTGATGTGGTGCGGGCGGTTCGGCCCGCACCGCGCGGGCTCACGCGAGCGGGCCCCGAGACGTGCCGCCGTGCCCCTGGGGCACCACGGACGGGTCGCCGTCCGCGGCGAGGGCCAGGACGTCCTCGACGGCGGGCGGTGGCGCGTCGCCCGCGGCCAGCGCGTGGCCGAGGGTGGGGTGGGCCGGCAGCGGCCGGTCGAGACCGGTGGCGCGCAGGATCCGCAGCAGCAGCGGGTCGGAGCCGACCAGCAGGAGCCTGCCCTCGCGCTCCCGCGCCCGACGGTGGGCCCGGACGAGCAGGGAGAGGCCGACGCAGTCGATGAACGTCACCGGGCGCAGGTCGACGACGACCCGGGCGAACGGGCGGCAGGTCACCCCGTCCAGATAGAGCCGGAGGTCGGTGTCGGCGTCCAGGTCGATCTCACCGCGGAGTTCGACGACGGTGTGGCCGGCCAGGACGCGGCTGTGCGCGGACCACCCCGCGTGGCGCGCCGTGGCGAGCGCCGGTCGGCGGCGCCGGATGTCCCGTTGCCATGGCTCACTCATGGCGGTTGCTCACCTCGGCAGTCGTGTGCGGTCGTGGTTGCGTGGACCGTGCCGAGTCCGGCGGTGGCACGGTGGGGCGGTACAGCCCGGTCAACCGGCCCGTCAGGGGAACGGCCGTCGCTCGATCGGGTGAGCGGGAGAGTGCGCGCGAGCCGGGGCGTACGCGGGCCCGCACCAGGGGTGCCGCACGCCGGGCCCCGCTCAGGACGGGCCCTCCGGCACCTCGGCGAGGGCGAACTCCACGGTCTGGCGGGTGTCCAGGGCCAGGCCCTCGGCGAGGAGGCGGCCGAGCCGGGCGTCGCCCAGCTCCCCGCGGAGCATGCGCCGCTGCTCCCGCTGGACGACGGTGGCCTCGGCGTCCCCGAACCGCGCGAGCCCCACCCGGCGCCAGAGCCCGGCGGCCGCCCCGAGCAGCCGCGCGGCACGCTCGGGCCGCCCCCGGGCCGCCTCCACGCACACCAGGAGATCGACGGCCGCGGCGGTCCCGAGGCGGTCGCGGATGCGCCACTTGGCGGCCAGGGCGGCCCGCGCGCAGTCGGCCGCGGACTCGGTGTCCCCGAGGCCGAGCCGGGCCAGGCCCAGGTAGTAGTCGCCCCACGCGCGCATCCACAGCTCGCCGTGCTTGTCGCACTCGGCGCTGAGCCGCTCGGCGGCCCTGACGGCACGGGCCGGAGCGCCCTGCCCGGCGAGGAGGTACGCCTGCACGGCGTGGCTGGTCAGCTTGAAGAAGGCGGCACCGCCGCCGCCCGCGGGCCCCGGACCCGGCAGGCCGTGCAGGACGGCCGAGCGGGCGGACTCGCCGCGCGCGGCCAGGGAGGCCCCGTTCAGCGGCAGGATCCGCGCCGCCGGGGGCAGGCCGCGCGCCGCGGCGAGACGCGCGTACCCGGCGGCGACCTCCTCGGCGGCGTCGAGGTCGTCCGGGGTCAGGGTGATGAGGCGGTGCGCCCAGGTGGCGAGGGTGCGCTCGGCGCTCGTGCCGCTGCCCCGGGCGAGGGCGCGCTCCAGGTAGGCGCGGCCCTCCTCGGCGTGACCGGCGGCGAACCAGAAGAACCAGAGCGTGCCCGCAAGTTCGAGGGCGAGCGTGGGGTCGGGGTCGCGCAGACAGGTGTCGAGGGCGAGGCGGAGGTTGGCGTGCTCGGTGCTCATGTGGTCGGACCAGGCGCGCTGGCCGGGGCCGAGCCATTCGGCCTCGGCGCGCCGGACGAGCCAGCGGTAGTAGTCGCGGTGGCGGCGGCGGACGTCGTCGGCCTCGCCGAGTTCGGCCAGCCACCGGGCGCCGAACTCGCGGAGGGTGTCGAGCATCCGGAAGCCCGGCCCGGTCCCGTCCGGCTCCTGCGTCACGATCGACTTCTCGGTGAGCCCCGCCAGGTGCTCCAGGACGTGTTCGGCGCCCAACGGGCCGCCGTGGCAGACGAATTCGGCGGCCTCCAGGTCCCAGCCCCCGGCGAACACCGAGAGCCTGGCCCACAGCAGCCGCTCCAGCGGGGTGCACAGCTCGTGGCTCCAGCCGACGGCCGTCCGCAGGGCCTGATGGCGTGCGGGGCGCGCCGGACCCGCCGCGGTGAGCAGCTCGAAGCGGGCGTCGAGGCCCGCGAGCAGCCGGTCGAGGGGCAGGTCGCGCAGGCGCGCCGCGGCCAGTTCCAGGGCGAGCGGAATGCCGTCCAGGCGCTCGCAGACCGCGGTGACCTGGGGGCGGTTGGCGGCGGTGAGGGCGAAGGAGGGCGCCGCGGCGGCGGCCCGGGCCGCGAAGAGCGCCACCGCGTCCCCGCCCACCGTGCCCCCGTCCGCCGCGGAGGTGCAGACTGGCAGGGGCTCGACCGCGAGGACGTGTTCGCCGCCCGCGGCGAGCGGCTGTCTGCTGGTCGCGAGGACACGCAGCCGCGGCGCGCGGGCGAGCAGGGTGGTGGCCAGGCGCCCGCAGGCGGGGAGCAGGTGTTCGCACGTGTCCAGGACCAACAGCACCGGCTTGTCGCCCAGGTGCCCGGCGACGGCCGCGAGCGCGGGGCGGGCCGGCTCGTCGGCGAGGCCCAGGGCCTGCGCGATCGCGACGGCGACGAGTGCGGGATCGGTGAGCGCGGACAGTTCGACCAGCCACACGCCGCCGGGGAAGCGGCCCCGGGACGCGGCGGCGGCACGCACCGCCAGCCGGGACTTGCCCACGCCGCCGGGGCCCGTCAGGGTCACCAGGCGCTCGCGTCCCAACAGCTGGTCGATGCGGGTCAGTTCGTCCTTCCGGCCGACGAACGCGTTGGGTTCCACGGGCAGATTGCCGAGGCGGACGTTGCCGTTGCGCACTGAGGCGGACATACCTTCCCCTTGTGAGGTGTGGATCACCATATCGGCTACGGCGGCCCCGTTTCCGGCGTAGCGTGTAACCGTCCCGACACGCCGCGTAGTTGCGGTGAGGGTGAGGTGCAAGGGGGGTGGGTCGGATGGACAGGGAACCGATGCTCAGAGCCGTCGGGCAGATGAGGTGCGGTGACCACCTCCTCCTCGGCTACGACACGGAGGAGGAGCGCGAGGTGACGCTCGCCGCCTTCCTCCTGGACGGCCTGGCCAGCGGACATCGGGGCCTCGTCCTCACCTCCGGGCCCGCTTCGCCCGAGGCGGCGCTCGGGTTCCTGCGCGGCCACGGGGCCGACGTGGAGCGTGCGTTGGGCGCGGGAGGGCTGCGGTTCGACCCCAGGTTCGGCACCCCGGAGTCGCTGTGGGACCTCGACGAGCGGGTGCGCCGCGAGGCGGAGGACGCCGTGGCCGACGGCTTCCTCGGGCTGCGCGTCGCCCTCGAAGTCGTACGGGGCCCCGGTGACGACGCGTTCAAGGAGCTCCAGGACGCCGAGCGCCTGCTCGACCCGGTCTTCCAGGCCCTGCCCGTGCTCGCGGTCTGTCAGTACGACCGTCGCGTCTTCGAGGCCCACGAGTGGGCGCCCGTGGAGGGGCTGCACCACGGCCGGGCCGTGGCCGACCACGTCTGGAAGGACGAACTGCTCAGCATCACCCGTACGTTCGCCCCGCCCGGCCTCGCGCTGTCCGGGGAGGTCGACGACACCAACGTCACCGCCGTGGCGCGGGCCCTGCACGGCGAGGCCGCGCGCACCGCGGGCAGGGCCGACGGCCGCGCCCGGCTCAGCCTGCGCGACGTGTCGTTCATCGACGTGGGAGCCCTGCGGCTGCTGGTCCACACGGGCCTGCGGCTGCGCGCGGGGGGCGGCGGCCTCCTCCTCACCGGGGTCGCCCCGCACGTGCACCGGGTCATGCGGGTCACGGGCTGGGACACGGTCCCCGGCCTGGAGGTCGACAGGGGGGATGAGGAGCGATGACGCGAACCGGCTTCGTCCATCAGGCGCTGTGCTACGGCGCGGACGAGGAATTCCTGGAGGGCACCCTCGGATACGTGCGGGAGGGTCTGGAGGCGGGTGACGCGCTCCTCGCCGTCGTCACGGGCGGCAACATCGACCTGCTGCGGGACGCGCTGGGCGGCGCGGCGCGCGAGGTGGAGTTCGTCGACTGCCTCGACTGGTACCACTACCCCTCGCGCACCCTCGGCCAGTACCACGCGTACTGCACCGCCCGTGAGCAGGGCGGCGCCCGCCGCGTCCGCGTGATCGGCGAACCCGTCTGGACGGGGCGCACTGCCCTGGAGGTCCAGGAGTGGATGCGCTACGAGTCGCTCCTGAACGTCGCGTTCGCCGAATCCGGCCACTGGATCCTGTGTCCGTACGACACCCGGGCCCTGCCGGAAGAGGTCATCACGACCGCCCGCCGCACGCACCCCGAGTTCGCCGTCGGCGACGACGCGCTGCTGCGCAACGACCGCTACGCCGCTCCGGCCGACTTCTGCGCCGAGTGCGACGAGGCCGAACGCGCGCTGGCCGCCCCGGCCTTCCGCGAGGCCGCCGAGATTCCCTTCGAGCGGGGCCGGACGGCCGTGGCCCGCGCGGCCGCTGCCGAGTTCGCGCGCGGCCGGGCGCTCGCGGAGGGCCGCGTCCAGGACCTGGTCGTCGCCGTGCACGAGACCGTGGTCAACGCCATCCGCTTCGGCGGCGGGCGCGGGGTGCTGCGGCTGTGGAGCGAGCCGGAGTACCTGGTCTGCGAGATCGCCGACGGCGGCTGCGGCCACCTGCCGAGCGTGTCCGCGTTCCCCGGCCATCTGCCACCGGCCCCGCGCGCGGCGAGCGGGCACGGCCTGTGGGTCGTACGGCAGTTGAGCGATCTGATGACCGATCGGCTCGGCCCGGACGGCTCGCTCGTGCGCCTGTACTTCCGTCGTTGAACCGGGGTCCGTGCCCCCTCCGCGCGGCGCCGCGCGGAGGGGAGGGGTGGCTCAGACTCCGGCCACGCTCTGGATCCAGGCGCGGTACGCCGTCACGTTCGTGTACGCGGTGGTGGTCTGCCGGTCACTCGTGGAGGCCACGCCGACCTGGAGGCCGTTGGCCATCATGGGGCCGCCCGAGTCGCCGCCCGCGGTGATGCCGTTGCCCCGGCGGGCACAGATGGCCTGGCCCTGGTAGGCGTCGCGGCAGCCACCGGTGACGGTGACGTTCGCGACCTTCAGGAGCCGGGACTGACAGTTGATCTCCTGGCCGCACTGGGAGGTCGCGCCCCAGCCGTAGACCTGCACGGACTGGCCCACGGTCACCGAACCGGGCTGGCCGAGCGGCGAGTACGTTCCCGCCACGGAGCGGTCGAGCTTGACCAGGGAGAGGTCGGCCGACGGGTTGCTCGTCACGCTGACGCCGTTGGCCTGGGTGCCGCCCGTGGTCTGGTCGAGGCTGCCGATGCGGAAGGAGAGGCCGCCGCCGCTGACGCAGTGCTTGGCGGTGAGGATCCAGGTCGGGGCGATGATCGTGGCGGTGCACGTCTGCCGCCCGTTGGAGAAGAGCCGGGCCGCCCAGGGGGCGTTGCTGGCGTAGCCGCCGCCGATGATCGGCTGGGCCGCGGTGGTGGAGGGGGCGGCGGGCGCACGCTCGGCCGCCGAGGCCTGCGCGGCGGCGGTGGGGGCGAGCCCCAGGACGGTCAGGGCGACGGCCGCGACGGCGGGGAGGAGTCTGGATATTCGCACGTTCATCTCCATTGTGTGGGGGTGGAGCGTCCTTCGCGAGGACGAAGCCGCATAGGTATGCGGCCAGGGGTACACGCGAAAGGCGGGTAATCCTGTCGCGTGCATGCCAGTAAAGGCCGTTGAAAATCTGACAGATGGGCCAGCGTCATCGCAAGGGGCGGGGCATGGCTACTCGCGTAGACTTGCGTGCGCATGCATAGTCAAGCGAAAACATATGGTCTGGACTATTGCGTGGCGAAAGGTCGCCCCTGCGGGGCGAGGGGAGCGCTCCTGCGGGACGGCAAGAGTGAGTGCTCCGGCCCTCCGGTGTGGCCTCTCTCGCATGCCCGAGGGGGCATGAGCCGGAGGTCCCGGGGGATTCGGCCACCATGGGCTTGGATGGGGCAGTGCGAAACGGGACAGGCCGGGCGCGGCGGCTCGCCCACGGCCGTGTGGTGGAGGTCGCGGCGCGGGCCGGCTTCGTGGCGCGCGGCGCGATCTACGTACTGGTCGGCGTGGTGGCGTTGCGCATCGCGCTCTCGGGCGAGGACGGGAAGCAGGCCGACCGTGGCGGCGCGCTGACCGAGCTCGCCCAGAAGCCCTTCGGGGAAGCCCTGCTGTGGCTCCTCGGCCTCGGCCTCGTGGGAATGGCGCTGTGGCGGCTGTCCGAGGCGCTGTTCGGGCAGGCCGGCCCCGAGGGGCGCAAGCCGGGCAAACGCCTCCTGTCAGCGGCCCGGTTCGTCTTCTACGGCGTGGTCAGCTATCTGGTCCTGGCCTACGTCACGGGAGACCGGGGCAGTGGCAGCGGCTCGTCCGACCGTCAGGCCGACGACTTCACGGCGACCGTCCTGGACTGGCGGGGCGGGCAGTGGATCGTGGGCGCGGTGGGGCTCGGTGTCGTGGCGGCCGGGCTGTGGATGATCGGCAGGGCCGCCCTGCGCAAGCACCGCCGACGGTTGCGGATGCGGGAGATGTCCGCCCCCGTGCGCCGGGGCGTGGACGTGCTCGGGGTGGTCGGCGGCTGCGGCCGCGGGTGCGCCTTCGCGGCGGCCGGTGTGTTCCTCGTCGTGGCCGCCGTGCGGCACGAGCCGGGCGAGGCCAAGGGGATGGACGACACCCTGCGCTCCTTCAGCCACACCGCGGGCGGGCCGTGGCTGCTGGTCGCCTTGGCCGTGGCGCTGATGGCGTTCGGTGCCTTCTCGTGGGCCAGTGCGCGCTGGCGGAAGGTGTGAGCGGGGCGCTTCCCGGGGCCCGGCCGGTGGCCGTGCGGCGTGGTTGCGGGGGAGGGACGCGTCCCCCGGCCGCCGCGTGCACGGACGGGCCGCCGCGCTACTGTCCGAGTTCGTAGTCGAACCAGAGCCGGTGCGTGCCCTCCTCGTCCACCGCGATGCCTCCGGTCCCGCTGATCCCCGCGAGGTCGCCCGTTCCGCTGCCCGGGACGATCACGAAGAACTCGCCCTGTTTGCGGCTGTCCACGGTGGTTCCCGAGTGCGCGAAGTTGAAGGTGCCGCTCCGCGTGTGGAGCGCCCCTTCGAAGGACTCCATCGCGACATAGGTGCCCGTGCCGGTGGACTGGTCGGCGGCGGCGGTGAACAGGGTCGTGGAGTGCCCGACGACCTCGCCCTCGTACTGCTTGGCCATCGTGGCCACCGCCACGGGCACCGCGGTCTCGATCCCCGGGCTCGGCGCGGCGACCGGGGTGAAGTCGGCAACTTTGAACGTTCCAGAAGCTCGCATACCGGATCGTAGTCCCCGCCGCCCGTTCGGCCACCAGGTGACAAATCCCGACCTACCGGACGGACGGCCCGGCACCGCCGCCCCGGAGAATCTCCGGATGCGTACGTGTGCTCGACCCGCGGGCAGGGAAGGAACGCGGCCATGGAGATCCCGGGCCCCGAGGCCCGCCCGGACGGCGGCGTGGGCGCTGTCACGGCGGCGGGCGGACTGCACACCTACCAACTGCGGCTGCACGCCGCATACGGACCCGTCGTGCGGTTCCAGCTCCCGGGCGCGGAAGAGGCCGTGTCGGTCGCCGACCCCGTGCTCCTGGAAGCCACGGCCCACCTCGACCAACGGCCCGAGCGGCTCTTCGAGTTCCTGGCCCCGCTCTGCGAGTCGGACAACCTCCAGGTCCTCGCGGCCGACCAGCACACCCCGTGGCGGCGGCTGCTCCTCTCCGTCTTCGCCGGACGCCCGTCCCACGAGCGGCACTTCGCGCGGTTCACCGAGCTCGCGACGGACCTCGCGGACCGCTGGGCCGCGCGTGCCGGGGACGAGCCCGTGGAGCTGCAGAAGGACCTCACCGCGCTGACGCTCCGGATGATCTGCGCGTACTCCCTGGGCGGCGACACCGAGGACCCCGAGCAGGTGACCGAGGCGTTCGAGACGGTACTCACCGAGTACCTGGGACGGCTCTACCAGGCGCCGGTCCCGGGCACGCAGGACGAGCGCGCCCGGCGCGCGGACGAGGCCCTCGCGTATCTGCGGGCCACGGTCGACCAGGTCGTCGCGGCACACCACCGCTCCGGCGGCCGCGCGGACCGCAGCGATCTGATCGCCGCGCTCGTCGAGGCGGGCCAGAGCCCCGCACGGATCCGCGACACCGTCATGGTGACGCTGCTCGCCGCCCACCACACCACCGGCGTGGCCGTCTCCTGGGCCCTGCACCTGCTGGGCCGGCACCCCGAGGTGGCGGCCCGCGTCACCGAAGAGGTGGACCGCGTGCTCGGGGACCGCCCCGCGCCCGCGTACGCGGAGCTGCGGCAGCTGACGTATCTGGACATGACCCTGAAGGAAGCGATGCGGCTCTACCCGCCCGGCCCCTACGGCGCGCGGGAGACGACCGAGCCCCTCACGTTGGGGGAGTACGAGATCCCGGCGGGGACGACCATCTTCTACCCCTTCTGGGCCGTCCATCTGAACCCCGACCACTGGCCCGAGCCCGAGCGGTTCATCCCGGAGCGGTTCACTCCCGAAGAGACGGCCAAGCGGCCGAGGTTCGCCTACATCCCCTTCGGCCTCGGCCCCCGCAGCTGCGAGGGCGCGGGCCTGGCCACCGTCGAGGCGCAGCTCGTCCTCGCCGTCCTCCTCAAGCGCCTCACCTTCCGGCCGGTGCCGGGGCACCAGGTCACGCCGATCGAACGGTTCGTGCTGTGGGCGGCCGACGGCATCCCGATGCGGGTGAGTGAGCGGTGACGCGGTTGAACAGCGGGTAAGGCGCGCGGCGTTCGGCCCCCGCACGGCTGCGGCGCCCGCGCGCCTGAAGCCCCACGCAGCCGAAGCCCCCCTCGCCGCGCCCCAAGCTCTCGCGCGCCCGAAGCCCCCGCAGTCCTCATACGGCCGGAGTCCTCTCACACGCCCGGAGTCCACGATGCGCTCTCCCTCCCGTGTCCTGCCCGTGCTCGCCCTCGCTCTCGGCCTCGCCGCGGGCACGACGTCTCCGGCGGGGGCGAGTGACGCCGCGCCGCGGCACCCCACCGCGTCCGCCGCCCGGTCCCCGGTCGCGTACGAGAACGTCCTCGACCTCGAAGGCGTCCCCAAGGCCGCGTCGCCGGGGGAGTTCAACCCCGTCAACGTGTTCGCCGACCGGGGAGCCTGGCACGCGTACGCCCTGCCCGAGGCCGACGACCCGACGACGTACGGCGGCTTCACCGGGCCCCTCTACCTGGCCCAGGAATACCCGTGGTGGCTGAGCAGATCCTTCAGCAGGCTCCGGCTGAAGGAAGCGGAGAGAACGCTCGACCTGGCCGGTGGAGGCGCTCCGCGCTTCACGTCGCTGCCGGGGCTGCTGCGCCAGCGCTACCGCCTCGACGGCCTCGACCTCACCCTGGAGCTGCGGTTCGCCACCGACCGCACCGCACTCGTCCGCGCCCGTGTCCACAACAGCGGCCGTACGACGCGCACGCTCGCCGCCGACTGGTCCGGCGGCCTGCTGCGCCCCGACAGGGGGCCGCAGCGTGACGCGCCCGCGCTGACCGCAACGGCGCGCGGCGTCGCCGTCGACTTCGCGCGCGTACGCGAGAAGTGGGACTACCTCACCGACGGCACCGAGCGCTTCCAGATCACCCACCGCGAGCCCGTCCGCACTACGCTCGACCACGACACCTACCGCACCGAGCTGGCCGCGCCGCTGCGCCTGGCGCCCGGCGCGGCCCGCACCCTGGACTGGGCGGAGAGCTACACCTTCACCAGGCCCGAGCAGGCCCGGGAGAGCGCCGCCGTGCGCCGCGCCCTGTCCCGTCCGGCCGCCGTCGCGGCGGCCGGGGACGCGCGCTGGCGCCGCTACGTCGCCGCCGTCACCGGCTCCGTCCCGCCCGCGCGCCGCCGCCTCGCCGTGAAGGCGCTCCAGACCCTGGTCACCAACTGGCGTTCGGCGGCCGGGCGGATCCGGCACGACGCCATCAGCCCCTCCCTGTCGTACAAGTGGTTCGCGGGCGGAATCTGGGCCTGGGACACCTGGAAGCAGGCCGTGGGCACCGCCCGGTTCGACCCCCGGCTCGCCGCGTCGCAGCTCCGCGCCATGTTCGACCACCAGATACGCCCCGGCTCGGCGAGCAGGCCGCAGGACGCCGGGATGATCCCGGACGCGGTCTTCTACAACGACCCCTCCGACGGCGGCGGCAACTGGAACGAGCGCAACAGCAAGCCCCCGCTGGCCGCGTGGGCGGTGCGGGAGGTCTACGAGCGCGGCGGTGACCGGGGCTTCCTGCGCGAGATGTACCCGAAGCTGGCCGCGTACCAGGCGTGGTGGTACCGCAACCGCGACCACGACGGCGACGGGCTCGCCGAGTACGGGGCGACCGTCGACCCCGCCAACGACAGCGCGGAGCAGCGCAGGCTCGCCGCCGCCTGGGAGAGCGGCATGGACAACGCGCCGCGCTTCGACGCCGACCTCGGCACCTCCGTCGTCGCCAACCAGGACGCCTCGGGCCGCGTGACCGGCTACTCCCTCGCTCAGGAGTCCGTCGACCTCAACGCCTACCTCGCCGCCGACCAGACCCATCTTGCCGTCATCGCAAGGGAGTTGGGGGACAAGGCGGGGGAGCGGCACTGGCGGGCCCGCGCGCGGGCCACGCACCGGGCGGTGCGCGAGCGGATGTACGACCCGAAGAGCGGCTGGTTCTACGACACGGACCTGACCGACGGCTCCCGGCTCACCGCGCGCGGGCGGGGCATCGAGGGGGCGATCCCGCTGTGGACCGGTACGGCGACACCCGCGCAGGCGGCGGCCATACGCGACAAGCTGACGGACCCGGGCGAGTTCGCCACGCCCGTGCCCTTCCCGACGGTGGCCCGCAGCTCCCCCTACTTCGCCCCGCAGCGCTACTGGCGCGGCCCCGTCTGGCTGGACCAGGCGTACTTCGCCGAGGCCGGGCTGCGCCGGTACGGCCACACCGCCGAGGCCCGGGCGCTGACCGACCGGCTGCTCACCCACGCGACGGGCCTCACCGGCCGGGGCCCGGTGATGGAGAACTACGACCCGCTCACCGGAGCGCCGCTCAACTCTCCCAACTTCAGCTGGTCCGCGGCGGTACTGCTGCCGATGCTGAGCGGGAGGTGAGAGTCACCCCTGACGCGGTCAGGCGGCGTCGAGGGCGTCGGTGATCTTGTGGGCCATGGCGGTCAGGGTGGGGCCGGGCTGGGTGTGGTGGGCGTGGGCGGCGGCCTGGACGGCGGTGGTCACGGTGGCGTGGAAGTTGGCGGCTTCGGCGGGGGAGTGGCGGTGGAGGAGCTGCATCGCCGCGGTGAGGGCGGGCAGGACGTGTTCGGCGAGTGCGGCCGTGGTGGTGCCCTTGAGGTTCTTGAGGGGGGTCTTGGCGGCGAGGACGTGTCCGATCTGGCCGGTGGCGGAGGTCAGGGCGATGGTGCCCTGGGTGGCGGTCTTGTGGGGCTTTCCGGCGGCGTCGGCGGCGGCCATGAGGGAGACGGCGCCGTAGGCGGCGGTGCGCAGGGTGTTCTTGTCCTGGTCGGTGAGGGTGGTGAGGGTGAGGGACATGGTGTGCTCCTTGAGCGTTTCGTGCCGGTGGTGGGGGCCACCGGGTCGGTGCTTGATGTCTCTACGATCTCCGCCGCTGCTGTCAGCGCCCTGACACCCCGCTGACACCGCCCCTGACACCGACACCCACCACCAGCACGGCCACGCAGAGGGGTGCGTTCCGCCACCGGTGCCGACCGCCCACACGCTGCGCCCCGGCCCCGCCCGGGCACAGCGAAGGCCCCCTCCGCGCGGAGGGGGCCTTCGTGTGGAGCGCCCGGCAGGCCTTGCACCTGCATTTCCCATCGGATGATGGACGTCTTTCCTTGGACCACAGACGCGTGACTCCCGTGCCCTGCACCGGAGTTACGTGAAGATCATACACTGGTCGCGGGGCGGCGCGGCACGCCCCACCGCGGGCCGAGCCGTGATCGTGGCGATGAGTTCCGGCCGGGCGGCCGGTCTGTCATCCGAAACGTGTACGAGGGACGGAGCAGGCATGGCAACGTACGTTCAGCTCGGTGACGTGAGGACCTGGTACGACGAGCACGGTGAGGGCGCGCCGCTGGTCCTGATGCACGGGGGCCTGGTCGACAGCCGGTTCTACGAGCCGAACCTCGGCCCCCTGGCCGAGCACTTCCACGTCTACACCCCCGAGCGCCGGGGCCACGGGCACACCCCGGACGTGCCCGGGCCGATCACCTACGAGCTGATGGCCGACGACACGATCGCCTTCCTGGAAGCCGTCGTAGGCGAACCCGCGGACCTGGTCGGGCACAGCGACGGGGCGTTCGTGGCCATGCTGGTGGCGATGCGGCGGCCCGAGCTGGTCAAGCGCCTGGTGCTGATCAGCGGCGGCTTCAGCAAGGAAGGCGAGGCGGCGCCCGAAGCGGAGTGGGACGTCGACCAGATCTCCGCGTTCCTCGGCCCCGCCTACGGCGAGGTCTCCCCGGACGGCGTCGAGCACTTCAGGGTCGTGGTCACGAAGATCGGCGAGATGGCCGCGCGGGAGCCGAACCTGAAGGCGGCGGACCTGGCCGCGGTCACCCAGCGCACCCTCGTGATGTTCTCCGACGACGACCTGGTGACGATGCGGCACGCGGTGGAGATGTACGAGGCGCTGCCCCGCGCCGAACTCGCCGTCGTGCCCGGCACCTCGCACTTCCTCACCCAGGAGAAGCCCGCCCTGGTCAACGCGCTCGTGCTGGACTTCCTCATGAAGGAACCGGTCCGGACGGTGGCGGCCATCCGGCGGGCACAGGACCCTCAGGCCGGTTGACGGGCGAGGCCGACGGCTCGGCCTCTGTCGGGAAGGTCGAGTACGCCGAGCACACGGGCCTCGCCCGGTGTCAGCGCCCCCCTTGCGTCCATCCGTGGCCGTGATCAGGGACCCTGTGGTGAACCAGAAACACAGGAGCACCCACGTGAAGTCCCCGAAGCACACCCTGCGCGTCCGCGTTCTCGCCCCGTCCCTCGCAGCGGTCCTCGCCGCCCTGCCGCTCGCGGGCTGCTCCGCTCAGGGCGGTCACGGGTCCGCACGGGAGAAGGCGGACGCCGCCACCCGGCCCGAGTTCCGGCGTTTCTACGGGCAGCGGCTGAAGTGGAGGGACTGCGGTGACGTCGAGTGCGCCCGGCTCACCGTGCCCAGGGACTACGCGCACCCGGGCGACGGGAAGACCTTCGTCCTGCCCGTGGCCCGGGCCGCGACCGCCGACGAGGGGCGGCGCATCGGCACCCTCGTCTACAACCCGGGCGGCCCCGGCGAGTCGGGGGTGGCCGACCTCAGGGAGGGTGGGGCCGAGTCCTTCGGAGCCAAGGCGCGGGCCCGCTTCGACATCGTCTCCTTCGACCCGCGCGGCGTCGCGGGCAGCCGCCCCGCGCTCGACTGCCCGGAGGACGAGGAGGACACCGCTGAGGACGACGGCGCCGAGGAACAGCCTCCGGTTCCCCGCACCGCCGCCGCGCGCGCCCGGGCGCTGGCCGACGCCCGCGCCGAGGCCACCGCGTGCCGCAGGGGCAGCCGCGGCCTCCTCCCGCACGTCGGCACCCGGGACGCGGCCCGCGACCTGGACGTCCTGCGCGCGGCCCTCGGCGAGCGGAAGCTGACCTACGTCGGCTGGTCGTACGGCACGCACCTGGGCACCCGGTACGCCGAGCAGTTCCCCCGCCGGGTGCGCGCCATGGTCCTGGACGGCGCGGTGGACCCCTCCCTCGGCTGGGCGCAGCGCGCCCTGAGCGAGGGGACCGGCTTCCGCAGGGCCGTCGACGACTACGCGACGCAGTGCCCGGACGTCGTCGGCACGGGCTGTCCCGGTGCGAACCCGGAGGAGATCCGCCGCCTGATCCACGATCTGTACGCGCGTGCCGAGCACGATCCGCTGCCCGTCGACGGCGAGGAGGAAGGCCTCGGCGCGACAGAGGTCGTCGACGCCGTCTCGGTGGCGATGTACACGCCCGAGGAACAGTGGAAGCCGCTCTCCGCGGCCCTGCGCGCCGCGGCCCGCGGCGACGGAACGAAGCTCGCGGCGCTCTCGGAGGACGAGGAGGCAGAGGAGACGGAGGAGGCCGAGGAAGCCGATGGGCCCGGCGCGCCGGAGCCCGCGCCCCGCTCCCGGGCGGCAGGCACAGCCGTAGACGACTCCGGCGGCTCCCTGGACAACAGCGACGCCGCCATCCTCGCCGTCTCCTGCGCCGACACCGCCTACCCCCGCACCGCCGAGCCGTACTGGAACGCCCTGGAGCGCGCCGAGAAGAAGGCGGGCCTGTACGGCGTGTCCAGCGTGCTGAGCGCACTGGCGTGCAAGGACCTGCCCGCGGGCACACCGCGGCCGCGCCGGGTGGCGGCCGAGGGGGTGGCGCCGGTCCTCGTGGTCGGCACCACCGGTGACCCGGCCACCCCGTACGAGGAGGCCGAGAGCCTGGCGGAGCAGTTCCCCGGCGGCATGCTCCTGACGTACGAGGCGCCGGGGCACACCGCCTACGGCCGGGGTGACGCGTGCGTCACCCGGCGCGTGGACGACTACCTGGTGGGGCTGCGCGCGGTTCCTGACGGCACCACCTGCTGAGGGCGCGCCCCGCTCAGGCCGGGGGAACGACCGCGACCGGGCAGCCCGCGTGGTGCAGCGCGGCATGGGCCACGGAGCCGATGCGCGTGCCGATGGGGGAGCGGCGCGTCTTGCGGCCGACCACGAGGAGGCTCGCGTCGGGGGTGGCCGCGAGGAGGACCTGACCCGCGCTGCCGATCTCGACGTGCTCGACCACGGGCACGTCGGGGAACCGCTCGCGCCACGGGGCGAGCGCACGCGTCAGCGCCTGCTGTTCGAGCGGTTCGAGGCCGCCGGCCTCGTCCGCGACCTGCAGCACGCCGGTGTTGTAGGAGTACAGCGGCGGCAGGGTCCACGCGCGCACCGCGCGGACGGCCGCGCCGCGGGCGGCCGCGGCCTCGAAGGCGAACCGGAGCACGGCCTCGCTGTCCTCCGGCTCCCCGTGCTGTCCCACCACGACGTCGCCCGTCGCGTGGGCCCGCGCCGACGCGTCCGTCCCCGTACCGGCTCGTACGGACACCACAGGGCCGGGGGCGTCGGCGATGACCTGTTGCCCGTGGGACCCGAGCAGGAAGCCGACGAGGGCTCCGTGTCCGCGCGAGCCGAGCACCAGCATCTCGGAGCGCTCGGCCTCCTTGAGCAGGGTGTCGACGGGGGTGGCCTGGACGATCTCGGAGGCGATCGTGAGGTCCGGGTGGCGGCCGGACACGCGCGCCACGGCCTCCCGCACGAAGGCGTCGGCGGCCGCGACCTGCTCGTCCCCGTTGCCGGCGAGCGTCACGTCGGTCGACGGCGGGAGCCAGGCGTGCACGATCCGCAGCGGCGCGCCGCGCAGCGCGGCTTCGACGGCCGCCCAGTCGGCTGCGGCCAGGCTCTCGGCGGATCCGTCCACTCCGACGGTGATGGCGCGGGTCATGGGGCCTCCGTACGTTCTCGGGGCGGGGGCGCGGCAGTGGGGCCGCTCCTGCCCCTCGTGGGTCTCGTTCTCGTGGTGGTCTCTCGTCCTTTCTCCTTCTCCCTGCCGCCGTCGGCAATCGGAATCCGCCCGTACGGATCTGTGTGAGATGGGTCAAACCGTGACAGGGGAGCGGGGGCCGCCACCGGGTGCCCGGCAGCGGGCCCCGCTCGGGTCTCAGGCCGCGGGCCTCGGGCGCGGCGTGACGTTCGTGACCGGCAGGCTCTCGCTCGCGCCCGTGATGTAGTAGTCCTTGGGCGTGGAGAAGACCACGAAGTCGCGGTCGTAGCCCCGGATCTTGGCGCGGACGGTGAAGTTGCCCCGCGCGTCGGTGGTGGTCTTCGCGTTGTACGAGGACTCGTAGTAGGTCCGCAGCAGGACGCGGGTGCCCGCGACCGGGCCGTGCCCGGCGGGCCAGGTGACCTTGCCGGTGACGACGAGGGTGTCACCGGCGCGCACCTTGGTCTTGTTCACCTTGTAGGTGAGGGAACTGTCGACCGATCGGATGCCGACCGTGGTCTCGGCGAAGAAGAAGTGGCCGTCCGAGGGGTCACCCGGGTCGTACGAGGCCTGGAACTCGACCTCGTGGCGGGGGAACAGATGGACGCTGTCCCGGTCCAGCCAGCGGTCCGCAGGGACGCCGGAGAGCGTGAACTTCCCCTCGGCGTCGGTGTGGAGGGTGCCCAGCGGCAGGGTCTCCCGCTCGATGGGGTCGATGGGGTCGCCCCACGGGTTCCACGTGTTGTACAGGACGGTCTTGTGGAGCTTGACCGGCGCGCCCGCGACCGGGGTGCCGTCGGCGCGGGTCACGGTGCCGCTGAGCTTGACCTTCCGGTGGGTGAAGTCGGTTCTGGAGACGTCGGAGGAAAGGGTGACGACGAAGGGGTCGTCCGGCGCGCGGCGCGGCGCCCGGTCGGTGTCCGCCGCCTGGGCGGACGGCACGCCGAGGGCGAGGGTGGCCAGCGCGAGCGCGGCGGTGGCGGCGAGGCGTGCCACCGGGAAGCGTGAACGCGAGTGCACGTGAACTCCGTTGGGTTCGGTGGGTGCGGGATCGGCGGCGCCGGGGGACCGGCGCACCGGTACGGAGTTCGACACGGGGGACGGCGGCTGTGGTTGTAGGCCGCGCGGAGAGTGCATGAGCCGTATGCGGTGTGTTCGACGGGAGGTCGCCCGCCCGTCTCTTTGGCGGGCCGGACGCGCCAGGGCGCCGCGAAGAGGGCCCTCTCATGGGACCGGCCGGGCCCGCGGGGACCCGGCCGGTGACGCGCCACGACGAATCAGCGGCGTACTACGGGGCCGCTAGTGGTTGGTGCCGGAGGCCCAGATGGCCTGGCTGCCGTCGTAGATGACGACGTTGCCGTCGTCCTGGATGACGAGGCGGGAGCCGGGGTGACCCGCGGTGTGGGACGCCCAGACGGCGCGGCCGCTGCGGGTGTAGACGACGAGGTTGCCGTCCTCCTGGAAGCGCGTGGTCCAGCCCTGGCCGACGGTCCGGCTCGCCCATCTGGGCCGGTTGAACTCGTCGTAGATGACGAGGTTGCCGTCGGACTGCTGGATGAGGCGGGCCGTGTTGGAGCTCACGGACTCGTTGTGGTTGAGGGTGAACGGCGCGTACCGCACCTGGTCCGCGAGGGGGCCGGGCTGCGTCGATGTGGAGGAGGGGGCGGGGGCGTGGTGTGCGGGGGCGGCGTTCGCCTGGCCGACGAGGGTGAGGGAGGCGAGAGCGGCGGTTGCGAGCAGCGTCGCGGTTTTCTTCCCCACGAAAAGAACTCCTTGGAGTCAGGTAGTTCAGCCACCGGCGCCCTGTTGGGCGCCGCACCGGGACTCTGGCACCGACCCCGTGGCGGAAGGGGCGGCTCCGCACAGGGATGGCGGTTTGACGCCCTTCAATGACCGGAAAATGTGAACGACCTGTGCCCAAGATGGGTGGGCCTCGTGAGCCCGCCTCGGGTGGAGCGCACCAGGCCGAGTCGGCTGGACCGTGCCAGGTCAGCCGGACCGTGCCAGGTCGAGCGCCCGGTCGCGGTCGCGGGCCTCGAGGGCGTCGATCAGGGCCGCGTGGTGGTCGTAGCGCTCCTGGAGGTGCTTGACCGCGTCGGGCTCGGCGACCGGCAGCAGCGTCGCGTACAGCGAGCGCAGCAGCGAGTTGGGGCTGACGGCGGCGAGCCGCGTGCGCAGCCGGTGGTCGACGTCGGCGAAGGCGACCGGGTCGGCCTGTCGCGCGGCCTCGGCCAGCTCCGTCAACTCCTGCCGGAGCGCGGCCACATCGGCCGGTGAGCCGTGCCACAGGGCGTCCTCGACCAGGAGCGGGACCAGGGCGTCCCGGATCCGCCGGGCCTCGTCGGCGCGCGTACCGTCCGGCTCCTTGGCGTCCAGGGCCAGCACGGAGTTGCCCAGGCGCCGCATGGCGGACTGCTCGGCGGCGAAGAGGCCGCCGCCCGGGCCGGGGCGGACGGTGACGAGGCCGCGCGACTGGAGCAGGCGCAGGGTCTCGTTGAACGTACCGACCGACACCCCGCAGGTGGCGCGCAGCTCCTCCTTGGTGCCCAGGCGCTCGCCCGGGTCCGCGTCCGCGACCATGGCCGCGATGCGCCGGGCGGCGACCTCGGCGCGGGAGGCCGCGGGGCGCTCCCACTCGCCGCGCCGCAGGGCGGGCGGCTCCATGCCCCCTCGGGTGTCGTCCGTGGCTCCCACAGGTCCTCCCCATCCTCGCGACGATCCGCGTAGTGACCCTCGGAATGATCCGAATGAATTGATTATGACCAATAGCATCGCACCCCTTGACGCACTTTCCAAGCCTCCTCCATGATCACCGTAATCATCATGATGGATTGGAGGGGATGCCGTGATGACCGAACAGGACTTCCGGGACCTGATGGCCGGGGTCTGTGCCCCGGTGACCGTCGTGACCGCCGCCGAGGGCGTCGAGCCACACGGGTCGACCGTCAGCGCCTTCGCTTCGCTGTCGCTGCGCCCGCCGATGGTGTCGGTGGCGCTCGACCACGGGTCGGGGCTGCTCGCCCGCATCCTGACGACCGGGCGGTTCGGGGTGAACGTGCTCGGCGCGGAGCAGGAGGAGCTCGCCCTGCGCTTCGCCGGCCGGTCCGCCGACCGCTTCGACCGGATCCGGTGGGAGTACGACCACGGACTGCCCCGGCTTCCGGACGCGCCGGGCTGGCTCGTGTGCGAGCTGACGTCGGCCGTCGAGGGCGGTGACCACCGGCTGTTGCTCGGCACGGTCGTCCATGCCCGCACGGCCGCGGCGGCGCCCCCGCTGGTCTACGGCCACCGGACCTTCGGCACGCACTCCGCCTTCACCTCGGTCGCGTGACTCCCGCCCTTCCCTTACGTGTTCAAGCCATGGAGACAGACATGACCACCACCGGCACCACCGCTTCGACCAACGCCGAGTTCGTCAGCCGGGCCACCGCGCTGCAACCCCTGCTGCGCGAGCACGCCCCCAGGATCGACGCGGACCGCAGGCTGACCGACGAGGTGATCGACGCGCTGGCGGACGCCGGGCTCTTCAAACTGACCGTGCCCCGGCGCTTCGGCGGACACGAGGCCGACATGCGCACCCTGGTGGACGTGTCGGCCGAACTCGCGGAGGGGGACGGCTCCACGTCCTGGGTGGTGGCCGTGGTCAACACCTGCAACTGGCTCGCCGCCGCGCTCTTCCCCCTCCAGGCCCAGGAGGAGGTCTTCGGCGCCGACCCCGACGCGCGGGTCACCGGCGTCTTCGGCCCCACCGCCACCACCCGCAAGGTCGAGGGCGGCTGGCGGACGACCGGCCGCTGGTACTACAACTCCGGCGCCTGGCACTCCAGCTGGGCCGTCCTCGGCATCCCGCTGACGGACGAGGGCGGCGAGGTGGTCGACCAGGCGATGGCCCTGGTGCCGCGCACCGACCTGGAGATGCAGGACGTCTGGCACGTCGCCGGGATGCGCGGCACCGGCAGCAACTGCCTGATAGCCGAGGACGTCTTCGTGCCCGAGCACCGCGTCGTCTCCGTGCCGCGGGCCCTCGGCGGCGAGGTGCCGGCGACGCACGGGGAGACGGGCCTGTTCCGCTCCCCGCTGTCGCCGCTGCTCGCCCTCGGCCTCGCCGGGCCCCAAGTGGGCCTGGGGCGCGCCGCGTTGAAGCTGGTCTCCGAGAAGGCCGCGAGCAAGCCCATCTCGTACACATACTACGAGTCGCAGGTCGATTCGGTGGCCGTGCAGCTCCAGATCGCCGAGGCCGCCATGAAGATCGACACCGCCCAGCTGCACGTGCACCGCGCCGCCGCGGACATCGACGAGGCCGCGGCCCGCGGCGGCGAGCTCGACGTGCTGACGCGGGCCCGCGTCCGCGCGGACAGCGGACACGCCATCAAGAACGTCCTGGAGTCCATCAACACCCTGCTCAACGTGCACGGCGGCGGCGCCTTCGCCGACTCCAACCCGCTCCAGCGGATCTGGCGGGACGCGAGCACCGCCGGACGGCACGCGGTCTCCACGCCCGCGGTGGGCATGGAGATCTACGGCAAGCTGCTCCTCGGCGTCGAGGAGCGGATCACGCCCTTCGTATGATCACGCCCTTCGCGTGACGCGCCCTTCACATGATCCGGCGTGGGCCCGGGGCGGCGACCTCCGCCCCGGGCCCGGTGCCGTCCCGTCGGAGCGCGGCGCGTCACCCGCCCGGGTCCGCCCCGCGGAAACGGCATCGCCGCCCGGCCCCGGCTGTGGAATCATCGGCGACTTCGCGCTCGGATCCCTGTGAACGGTGGTGCGCTGAGATGTCTGCTGACTGGCAGTGGGACGACACCCTGTTCTCCGGGACGGCCGCGTACTACGCGCGCGGACGGCTCCCGTACGCCCCCGGACTCACGGACGCGCTCACCAAGGCGCTGGACCTCGACGGCCGGGGGCGTCTGCTCGACGTGGGCTGCGGCCCGGGCAGCGTCGCACTGCGGCTCGCGGACGCGTTCGCCGAGGTCGTCGGGCTCGACCCCGACGCCGGGATGATCGCCGAAGCCCGGCGTGAGGCGGCCGGGCGAGGAGTGGCTGAAAAGACCTCCTGGGTGCGGGCCCGGGCCGAAGAGCTGCCCGCCGGACTCGGCACCTTCACCGTGGTGACCTTCGCCCAGTCCTTCCACTGGATGGACCGCGACCTGGTGGCGCGGACGGTACGGGGCATGCTCCGCCCGGGCGGAGCCCTCGCGCACCTCTCGGACCTGAAGACGGAGGACCGGTCCGTCGCGGGCCTGCCGCACCCGCCGGTGCCGTACGCCGCGATGGACGAGCTGGTCAGGCGCTATCTGGGACCGGTCAGGCGGGCGGGCCGCGGCGTGCTGCCGCAGGGGACGCCGGGAGGCGAGGCCGCGGTGTTCGCCCGGGCGGGTTTCGCCGGGCCCGAGCGCCTCGTCGTCCCCGGCGGGCAGCCCCTCGAGCGCACGGCCGACGACGTCGTCGCCGGAGTGTTCTCGATGTCGTTCTCGGCCCCGCACCTGTTCGGGTCGCGTCAGGGCGACTTCGAGTCGGACCTGCGCGAGCTGCTGCGGAAGGCCGCCCCGGCGGGCCGCTTCGCCGAGCGCCGGCCGAGCACGGAAATCTTCCTCTGGCACACCGCCCCCACCGGGCGATAGCGCCCCTCTCGCCCCTCTGCGGCGGCACACCCCTCTCTCCCGGCACGGCCTTTCCGGCCGATCAGCCCTTTATCAAGCCGTTCGGCTCTCTCCAGTGGATTGGCCCCTTTTGGCCCACCGTCCCCACTCGTGCGCATTCCCTGTCGTCTTGGTGAAGGGAAGGTGAATAGCGTCCCGCGCGCCCCAAAGGATCAAGCCAAAGTGTCCGCTCCCGACGGCTTTTGAGCCAGTGGCGCATTGCTCGCCTTTGACTTCGACTTGGTCTTGCTTTTACTTTCGATTGCGGCGGTGAACGGGCAGCAGCCCCGCCGCACATCCCCCCTTCCCCTGGAGGTACGACGTGGAAAAGCTCATCGCGAAGATGGCCAAGGACGATGTCTGGAACCAGTGGACCGCCCTGAACTCGCCGAAGGCGTCCGGAAAGGAAGGCTGCATCAGCGCGGACAAGTCCGGCTGCATCAGCGTCTCGGCGAAGTCCGGCTGTATTTCCTGAACACCCGTTAGTTGCCCCTGCTACTCCAGGCGCTATGACAGGCCCGGCACGCCCCACGGCGTGTCGGGCCGCCCCCCACGTACCCGAGCAGCCCCGAAGGGTGGTCATGAACGGTCAGCCCAGTGCCGACGTCATCGCCCAGATCCAGGACATACCGATCTACCGGCCGTACGTCGAGCGTGGCCACTTCCCCATTCTGGAGAAGCCGGAGATAGCCCGTGGCTTTCCCGACAACTGGATGACCCCCACCTTGGCGGCCGCCCTCGCGGCGGGTGAAGCGGAGTTCGTGCTCTCCACGGGCACCAACCACGCGCGGATGCAGATCATCCGGCCCCCGTACTTCCTGCTCGACTCCTACTACCGGCTGTGGAGCGAGCACCCCGACATCGCCGACACCTGGCACGAGGGGTGCCGACGGGTCTCCCTCACCACCGTCCTCGCCACCGAGCACGTCGCGCGCGTCAACGCCCGCAAGCGGGGCGGCCCGCGGGCCGAGCCCGACCCGCTGCCGGACCTCGACCAACGGCGCCTGGACGAGCGGACGTTCTACGTCAACCTGCGCCGCGACCCGGCCCTGTGGGACCGCGCGGACGTCGAGCGCATGATCGAGGAGATCCGTACCGCGCAGACCGCCCACCCCCGCGGCCGGTACCACCTGGACTGCTCGGGGCCGCACCTCGCGCACCTGGTGCGCAAGGCCGTCGACTGGGGCCTGTGGGCCTCCTTCCCCCGGCCCGCGAGCATCGTGCACGCCTACGAGTACGCGCCGCTCAACGTGCGGCGCTACCTCCAGCACCACTTCTCCTGCCCGGTCGTCGACCTGTTCGGCAGCACCGAACTCGGCTACCTCTTCTACAGCGACCGCACCGGCCGCTACCACCCGTACCTGGACCGGATGAGCGTCGAGCTGATCCCCGTGGAGCCGGGCAGCCGCATCCACAGCCTCATCGTCACCAGCGTGCGCAACCCGCACATGCCCCTGGTGCGCTACCGCTCGGGCGACTGCGTGCGCACCGCCGACGGCTCGCCGGACCCGGACCGCATCACGCGGTTCTGCGGCCGCGAGAAGGAACTCCTGAAGACCCCGCACGGACCCGTGGCGCAGGGTGACCTCGACGACGTGGTCGCAGGCGCCTCGCCCCGCGTCTTCGTCCACCAGCTCGACGTCCGCGACGCCTCCCGCGCGCTGCTGCGCTACACGACCTTCGACGGCGCCCCGCTCGCGCCCGTCGAGGCCGACGCGCTGCGCCAGGGGGTCGCCGCGCTCACCGGACGGAACAGCGACCTGCGCCACCAGGAGCACGTCCCCATCGGCGGCTCGGGCAAGTACGCCTGGCTCGCCCAGGACACCTGAGCCCCCTCCGCACCCCACGCCACACCTCCCGGGAGCACCATGACCACGCAGCCGATCGCGTCCGCCGACACCCGCGCGCCCGCCGTCGACCACGTGACCCCCGCCGACCTCGCGTCCCTGCTCGGCGACGCCCTGCACGCCGAGGTGGTGGCCCACTTCGCCGCGACGGCCGACGCACCGCGGGAGTACGTCGAGCGCCAGGTCACCGAGTGTCTGCGCTACCTCTACCTCGTCTCCCGCCACCCGGACCGGCTCAGCGGGCTCTTCCTCCCCGTCGAGCAGGAGATCGACGAGATCTGGCACTACCTGATCCTCCAGACCCGCGAGTACCGCGCCCTGTGCGAGCGGCGGCTGCCCGGCGGCTTCTTCATCGAGCACCGCAGCATCGCGTACGAGGACTACCAGCGCGAGCCGGGCAGAGAGCAGGCCATCGAGGAGGCCCTGCGGTGGATCCCGCTGTACGCGCGGGAGTTCGGCCCCTTCGACGAGGGGGCGCTGCCGCACTGGACGATCGTGCGCTTCCTGCACGAGCAGCTCGGCATGGAGCTGTCCGAGATCAGCGAGCTGACCCCGCCGGAGCCCAAGGGAACGGGCGGCAGTTGAACGCGCACCCGCGAGCCGACACGGCCGCCCCGCCCGGGCTCCCCGTGACCGGCCGGCCCGTGCGCCCGAAGCCTCCTGACGACGATGAAGCCCCTCAGCACCGACCGCCCCGACGGCAGGCCCTGCCCCGTGCGCGCCCGGCGGCGCATCCGGCCGGGCCCGGCGGCGCGAGCGCGCCACTGGGCCGTGACCACCGTGATCGTCCTCCTGACCCTCCTCTGCGGCGGGGCCGCCCCGGCTGTCGCCGGCACGGCCCCCGACGCGGCGGCCCCGTCCGGGCTCGCCGCGTCGCAACCGCCCCCGGCCACCATGGACACGCGGGAACGCACCCTCAGGGACAGCGAAGTGCCCCACCCGCCGTCGCACTTCGTCCGCGGCCGCGCGCACCCCACCCCCGCGCACGCGCGAGCCGCCGCCCCGCAGGCCCGGCCGGACGCGGCCGACCCCGCCGACGCCCGCACGGCCCGCAACCCCACCGGTCCCCGGCCGGGCGCGCCCGTGCCCGCCAGACCGGGTGCCCAACTGCTCGTCCTGCACTGCGTATCGCGCTCCTGAGCGGAACACCGGGCCCCGCCCGCCGACCGCACACCCCACACCGACACCCCCAGGAGACGTCTTCGCCATGGAGACCTTCATCACGCATGCCCGCGGCATGACCGCCCGCATCGCCGAACGACGCGAGGAACAGGAGACGTTCGAGCGGCTCGCCGCCGGGCAGTCCCCGCTCGCCCTCTTCATCACCTGCTCCGACTCCCGGGTCGTGCCCTCCCTGATCACCGGGGCCCGCCCCGGCGACCTCTTCGAGCTGCGCACCGCGGGCAACGCGGTGCCCCCTTACGCGGCCGACCGGCCCGCCAGCTCGGAAGGCGCCACCATCGAGTACGCGATGCGCGTCCTGCGCGTCGCCGACATCGTGGTCTGCGGCCACTCGCACTGCGGCGCCGTCGGCGCCAAGGCCCGCGGCGAGGACCTCGCCGAACTGCCCGCCGTGCGGGACTGGCTGGACCGTCAGCTGTCCAGCGGACTGCCCGCCGACGACGGGCCCGCGGTCGCCGCCGCCGTCCAGCGTCACGTGCGGGAACAGCTGGTACGCCTGCGCGCCTACCCGTGCGTCAGCGAGCGCCTGGAGAGTGGCGACGTGCGCCTGCACGGCTGGTACTACGAGGTTCACACTGGCCTGGTGGCGGCTCATCACGCCGAGACCGACCTCTTCCTCCCGCTGTGAGAACGGGGAGATCCGGTGAAACCCACGAAAGCTGACGTACCGACCATGAAAAGGCCCTCAGTGCGTGACTTCGCCACACTGCGCGCGGACTTCACCGCGTCGATCGTGGTCTTCCTCGTCGCCGTCCCCCTGTGCGTCGGCGTGGCCGTCGCCTCCGGCGTACCGGCCGAACTCGGTCTGGTCACCGGCATCGTCGGCGGCCTCCTGACCGGTCTGCTGCCCGGCAGCAGCCTCCAGGTCAGCGGCCCGGCCGCCGGTCTGACCGTCCTCGTCTACGAGGCCGTGCAGGAGTACGGCATCGCGGCGCTCGGCGCCCTGGTGCTGATCGCCGGGCTCCTCCAGCTGGCCATGGGAGCCCTCCGGCTCGGCCGCTGGTTCCGGGCGATATCCGTGGCGGTGGTGCAGGGGATGCTCGCGGGCATCGGCCTCGTCCTCATCGCCGGGCAGCTGTACGCGCTCGTCGACGCCGAGGCTCCCGCGTCCGGCCTGGACAAGCTGGCCGAACTGCCCCGGCTCGCCGCCGACACGGCTGGTTCGGGCGACGCCCTGGCCGCGTTCGCCGTCGGCGCCGGCACCATCGCCGTCCTGGTGCTGTGGCCGCGGTGGCGCAGGGCCGCCCGGGTCCTTCCCGCCCCGCTCGCCGGGGTCGCCCTCGCCACGCTCGCCGTGTTCGCGCTCGACCTGTCGGTGGCGAAGGTCGAGGTGCAGGGCCTGGTGGACGCGGTGCAGCCGCCCGGCGGCGAGGCGTTCTCCGCCCTGGTGGAGGGCGGCGCCCTCGCGGGCGCCCTCGGCACCGTCCTCGCCTTCACCCTGATCGCGTCCGCCGAGTCGCTGTTCAGCGCGGCCGCCGTGGACCGCATGCACAACGGCCCGCGCACCGACTACGACAAGGAGCTGATGGCCCAGGGCGCGGGCAACGCGGTGTGCGGGGCGCTCGGCGCGCTGCCGATGACCGCGGTGATCGTGCGCAGCGCCGCCAACGTGCAGGCCGGTGCCAGGACCAAGGCGTCCCGGGTGCTGCACGGCGTGTGGCTGCTCGCCTTCGCCGCTGCGTTCCCCGCGGCCCTCGGCGTCATACCGGTGGCGACGCTCGCCGGGGTCCTGATCCACGCGGGCTGGAAGCTGATCCCCGTCAAGGCGTTCGGGCCGCTGTGGCGCGAGCACCGCGGCGAGGCCCTGGTACTCGCGGTCACCGCCCTCGCGATCGTGGCGACCAACATGTTCGAGGGCGTCCTCATCGGCCTGGCCCTCGCCATCGTCAAGACGGCCTGGGACACCTCCCACGTCCACCTGGAGGTGGAAGGACTCGAAGGCACCGGCACGATCCTCGTCCGCGTGGTCGGCAACGCCACGTTCCTGCGGCTGCCCAAGATCCTCGACCAGCTGGAGGCGCTGCCCGACGACCGCAGGTCCGAACTGGACCTGTCGGGCCTGCGTCACCTGGACCACGCCTGCTCGACGGCCCTCACCGTCTGGGCCGAACGGCACGGCACGGTGACGGCGTCCGACGGCGACGCGCCGCCCGCGGGGAGCGCGAAGGGCCGCCAGGAGGACGACGACCGCGAGGAGCACCAGGCACACGAGAAGCACCAGGAACACAAGGGGCACCAAGAGCACAAGGAGACCGCGGGCACGCGGCGCTGACCGAACGCGCCCGCCTCCCGCGGAGGCGGGCGCCCCGCCGGAGGGGCACGGCCCGGGCGTGGGACGACCACGCCCGGGCCGCGCCCTCCTGTGTGTCTCGACAGGACCATGTACCGCGTCAACCACCCCTCGCACCACCTGGCTCGATCACCTCTCTTGTGAGTGACGGCATGCACACCTAGCGTCACGATCGTTTGCGGAATGGTTTCCGCACACCGACGTGAGGGGATGTCGTCATGCCCGAAAACTCCCAGTTCACCCAGCCGGTCGAGCCCTCGGCCGCGGTGGCCGAGGCGAACCTCAGGGCCGCCGCCATCATCAGGGACTCGGACGCGAGGGACGGCAAGGACTTCGCCGATGCCGGCAGGTTCCGGATCGCCCCGCCCGACGTCCCCGTCATCACCTCCCGCAAGGACAGTGAGAAGGTGGTCTGGGACTTCACCTCGTACGAGTTCCTCGAGTCGGGTTCGGACGGCGACATGCCGACCGTCAACGGCAGCCTGCGGCGCCAGGGCCAGTTGACGGCCGTCGCCGGGCTGTTCCGGGTCGCGACCTGTAGCGCGTACCGCGTCTACCAGGTGCGCGGCTACGACCTGTCCAACATGACGATCATCGAGTACGACCAGGGCCTGATCGTCATCGATCCGCTGGCCTGTTACGAGACCGCGCAGGCCGCCCTGAAGCTGTTCCGCGACACGACGGAGCTCACCAAGGAGCAGCGGCCGGTCAAGGGCCTCATCTACACCCACTGCCACGTCGACCACTTCGGCGGCGCGCGCGGCATCTTCCACGAGGTGGGCGACCCCCTGGAGCCGGACGTGCCCGTCGTGGCGCCCGAGGGCTTCCTGGAGCACGCGGTCAGCGAGAACGTCTACGCGGGCCCGGCGATGGCCCGCCGCGCGCAGTACATGTACGCGGCGCAGCTGGACAAGGGCCCCACGGGGCAGGTCGGTTCGGGCCTGGGCCTCACCATCTCCACCGGCGAGGTGACGCTGATCCCGCCGACCGTCTACCTCGGCGGGCCGGAGCACCAGCCGGTGGCGAAGGAGGACTGGAAGAGCTCGTACGTCATCCCGTGGCGGCCGGGGCTGTACGCGTACACGTTCAAGGACTCCGGCTTCCCGCTGGTCTTCCAGCTCACCCCGGGCACCGAGGCCCCGGCGGAGATGAACATCTACCTTCCGGACGCCAGGACCTTGTGCATCGCGGAGAACGCCACGCACACCATGCACAACATCCTGAGCCTGCGCGGCGCGCAGGTCCGGGACGCGCACGCCTGGTCGAAGTACCTCACCGAGGCGATCCAGACCTTCGGCAAGGACACCGACGTCCTCTTCGCCTCGCACCACTGGCCGGTGTGGGCCGAGGTCGAGAACGAGGAGCCGGGCGGGAAGCCCTCCAACCGGCGCATCCTCGAATTCCTCAACAAGCAGCGCGACATGTACGGCTACCTCAACGACCAGTCGCTGCGGCTGATCAACTCCGGCTACACGGGCACCGAGATCGCCGAACAGCTCAAGGAGCTCCCCTCGGGCCTCGGCGACCACTGGTACGACCGGGGCTACTACGGCTCGATGAGCCACAACCTCAAGGCGGTCTACCAGCGCTACATGGGCTGGTACGACGGCAACCCGGCGCACCTGTGGGAGCTTCCGCCGACCCAGTCGGGCGCGGCCTACGTGGAGGCCATGGGCGGCGCCGAGGCCGTCGTCGACAAGGCCCAGCAGGCCTACGACAGCGGCACCGCGCAGGGCTACCGCTGGGCCGCCGAGCTGCTCAACCACGTCATCTTCGCGACGGCCGCGGAGAACGGCAGCCCGCTCCCCGAGGCGCAGGTCGCGCGCGCCAAGGAACTCCAGGCCAAGGTCTTCACCCAGCTCGGCTACGGCAGTGAGAACGCGACCTGGCGCAACGTCTATCTGACCGGCGCCCAGGAGGTCGTGAGCGGCCCGCAGCCGCTGATCACCAGCCAGTCCTCCGTGGACCTGATCCGCAGCACGACCCTGGAGCAGTACTTCTCCGCGCTCGCGCGCAGCGTGGACGGGCCGACGGCGGCCGAGCGGCACCGCGTCCCGATCGTGCTCGACTGGGTCTTCGTCGACGCCGAGACCGGGGCCGAGACGGGGGAGAGGTGCACCACGACGCTCCGCAACGGCGTGCTGGTCTTCGTGGAGGGCGGTGACCGCTTCGTCGTGACGCCGGACGCCACCATCAGGCTGAGCCGCGAGGCGCTCAACGAACTGGCCGAGAAGCCCGGTTACCGCAAGAACTTCAACCAGGCGGTCGAGGACAAGAAGATCGCGCTGGAGGGCGCGGACGCCCAGGCGGCGACGGACGCCGTCTTCGGCACGCTGACGCTGCCCGACCCGAGGTTCCCGATCGTCACCCCGCGCACGCGGGGCTGACGGGAGGTCGCCGCCGCACGGCGGTGAGGGGGGCGGGTGCGGCCCGGACGTGGATGCCCGCGTTCGGGCCGCACCGTTCCGCGTGGCCTCAGAGGTGCCCCACCTGAGTGATCCCGTGGTCGCCGACGCGGTCCTGGACGTCGTCGAGCAGGACGCGGAGCAGCTCCGCGAGCTGCGTCTGCTGCTCGGGCGTGAGCGAGGCGATCAACTCCGCGTCGCGCAGCAGGACGTGGTCCACCGTCGCCTCGACGAGCTCGTGCCCGGCCGGAGTGAGGGCGACCAGGACGGCACGGGAGCGGTCCGGCGCCGGGGCGCGGGTGACGAGCCCCTCGCGCTCGGCGCGGGCGACGCGCTGGGACACCGCGCCCGCCGTCACCAGGCAGCGGCGGCCGATCTCCCGGGTGGTGAGCGTGTACGGCGGGCCGCTGCGGCGCAACACGCTGAGCAGGTCGAGCGTGGCGGTGTCGACCCCGGCGCGGGCGAGCACGGCGCGCCGGTCGTCGCCGAAGAGCTTGGCCAGCTGCCAGATCGGGGTGACGATCCCGATCGAGTCGACCGGGGTGCCGGGGCGCTCGCGCTGCCAGGCCTCGGCGATGGTCCGGGCCGTGGGGAGGGCGTCGGCCGCCTCCTGCGCGCCGTGTGGATCTCTTGTCACGGGGAGCCCCCTCGGGCTACGTTTAGATCTAAATTTAGGCCTACATGAACGTGATCGGAGCTCAGCATATGGCACGCACCATCCTGGTCACCGGCGGCGGCACGGGCATCGGCAGGGCCGTCGCGCGGCACTTCGCCGCCCAGGGCGACGAGGTGTTCGTCACGGGCCGCAGGCCCGGGCCGATCGAGGAGCTGGCCGCCGAGACCGGAGCCCACGCCGTGGTCTGCGACCACACGTGCCCCGACCACCTGCTGCGCCTGCTCGACGCGCTGCCCGAGCGCCTCGACGTCCTGGTCAACAACGCGGGCGGGAACGTGCTCTTCGACGCCGACGGCAAGGCGGACCTGGCCTCCTACGCCCGGGACTTCCGCGCCAACCTGGAGGCCAACCTCATCAGCGCGGCCCTCACCACCCGGGCGGTGGCGGACCGCCTGGCCGAGGGCGGCGCCGTCGTCCACATCGGCTCCATCGCCGCCGACCAGGGAGCGGGATCCTACGGCGCCGCCAAGGCGGGCCTCGCCACCTGGAACATCAGCCTCGCGGGCGAACTCGGCGCCCGGTCCGTCACGGCGAACGTGGTCGCGCCCGGCTACATCGCCGACACCGAGTTCTTCCGCGACAAGCTCACCGGGGAGCGCCGCGGGCAGCTGGTGGCGGCCACCGCCACGGGCCGCCACGGCACCCCCGACGACGTCGTGGGCGCCGTGGCCTTCCTCGCCTCACTGGCGGCCCGGCACATCACCGGGCAGGTCCTGCACGTCAACGGCGGCGCGCACACCACCCGCTGACCGGCGGAGCGGGCTCAGGGCGCGATCGGCAGCCGGCGCTTGTGCTCGGTGAGGCGGTAGCGGCGGACGATGGCCTCGAAGGCGGGCCCGCCGACCGGCTTGCCCTCCAGGAAGTCGTCGATGTCGTCGTAGGTGACGCCGAGCGCGTCCTCGTCGGGCTTGCCCGGGCTCAGCGTCTCCAGGTCCGCGGTCGGCGTCTTCCACACCAGGGCGGCGGGCGCGCCCAGGGCCTCGGCCAGGGCGCGGACGCGCCGCTTGGTGAGGCCGGTGAGCGGCACCACGTCGGCCGCGCCGTCGCCGAACTTGGTGAAGAAGCCGGAGATCGCCTCCGCGGCGTGGTCGGTGCCCACGACCAGGCCCTCGTGCGCGCCCGCGACCGCGTACTGGGCCACCATGCGCTGCCGGGCCTTGATGTTGCCGTGGACGAAGTCCTGGTGGTGCGCGTCACGGAAGGCCGTGCCCCCGGCGAGGACCGCGTCGCGGGCTGCGTCGCTCGCGGGCCGCACGTCGACGGTCAGGGTCTCGTCGGGCCGGATGAAGTCGAGCGCCAGCTGCGCGTCGTGCTCGTCGGCCTGCGTGCCGTACGGCAGCCGCATCGCGAAGAAGGTGGCGTCGCGCCCGGTGGCGCGGACCCGCTCGACGGCCAGCTGGCACAGCCGGCCCGCGGTCGTGGAGTCCACGCCGCCGCTGATGCCGAGGACCAGCGAGCGCAGGCCCGTGGAGGTCAGCTGGTCGGCGAGGAACGCCACCCGGCGCTCGATCTCCTGCTCCGCCTCGAAGGTCGGGCTCACCTGGAGATCCCGGGCGATCTCCTGCTGGAGGGATATGGGCGCCATGTCGGTCACGGGTCGTTCCTCGGTCGGGGTCGGCACGCGCCGTCGGCCGGGGCCGCGCGCGTCCAGGGACGGAAGAACTCTAGAGGAAGGCCGCGCGGCGCCTGCCGCCAGGCGGCTCAGGCCTTCGTCGGCAGTTCCACGGGGGCCTCGGCCCGGCCGTCGGCGTCCTCGGCGGGGGCGGGATCCGGGGCACGGGCCTTCAGCACCTTGTTGACGCGCTCCGCATCGAGGTCGTTCTCCCAGCGGGCGACGACGAGCGTGGCCACGCTGTTGCCCGCGAGGTTGGTCAGGGCACGGCACTCCGACATGAACTTGTCGATGCCGAAGATGAGCATGATGCCCGCCGCCGGGACGGTGCCCACCGTGGACAGCGTCGCGGCGAGCGCGATGAAACCGGCGCCGGTGATGCCGCCGGACCCCTTCGAGGTCAGGATCATGACGGCGAGCAGACCGAGCTGCTGGCCGATGCTCAAGGGGGTGTCGGTCGCCTGGGCGATGTAGACGGTGGCCAGGGACAGGTAGAGGGAGCTGCCGTCCAGGTTGAAGGAGTAGCCCGTGGGCACCGTCAGGCCGACGATGTCACGTCTGACGCCGAGGCCCTCCAGCTTCTGCATCAGGCGCGGCAGGGCGCTCTCGGACGACGAGGTCCCCAGGACCAGGACGAACTCCTCGCGCAGATAGCGGAGCAGCCGGAAGATGTTGATCCTGAGCGCGGCGGTGACCGCGCCGAGCACCACGACCACGAAGAACGCGGACGTCCCGTAGAAGAGTCCGATGAGCTGCCCGAGGCTGGTGAGCGTGGAGATCCCGTACGCGCCGATCGTGTAGGCCATCGCGCCGAAGGCGCCCACGGGAGCGGCCAGCATCACATAGTGGAGGATCTTGAAGGCGACGGCGCTCAGGCGGTGGACGCCCTCGACGATCGGTTCACCGACGGGGCCGACGGCCTTGAGGGCGACGCCGAAGAGCACCGAGAGGAAGATGACCTGGAGGACGTTGCCCTCGGCGAAGGCCCCCACGGCGCTGTGGGGGACGATGTCGGTGAGGAAGTGCCACCAGTCCTGGTCCTGCCCGTCCTTCACGTACTGCCGCGCGTCCCCCTCCAGGCGGAGTTCGCCCGGGTCGGCGTGGACGCCCGCGCCGGGCTGGAAGACGTTGACGGCGACCAGGCCCACGAGCAGGGCGGCGAGCGTCCCGGCCTGGAAGTAGAGCAGGGACTTCAGGCCCACCCGGCCGACGCGGCCGAGGCTGTCGACGCCGCCGATGCCCGCCACGACGGTCAGGAAGACGATCGGGGCGATGAGCATCTTGATGGCGGCGACGAACGTGGTGCCCACCGGCTCCAGGGCGGTGCCGACCGAGGGCCACAGCCAGCCGGTGAGCACCCCGGTGACGATGGCGGTCAGAACCCAGAAGTAGAGCTGCCGGTACCAGGGCCGCTTGGGCGCGGGCGCCGCTGCGGGGGACGCGGGTGCTGCCATGGCGTTTCTCCTCGTCGAGGAACGGGCGCAACCGGCCTTCGGGCTGCTCGCGGCGGCCGCCGGCGGCTCAGGGGGGGGGCAGAGGTCAGAGGAGTTCGAGGACCTTGTCGGTGAAGGCGGCGGTGGTGGCGGTGCCGCCCAGGTCGGCGGTGCGCACGTCGGTCTTCGCGAGGACGCCCGCGACGGCGTCGGTGACGTCCTTGGCCGCCGCGGGATGGCCCAGGTGGTCGAGCATCAGGGCCGCCGACCAGATCGCGCCCAGCGGGTTGGCGACGCCCCGGCCCGCGATGTCGGGCGCCGAACCGTGCACCGGCTCGAACATCGAGGGGAACTCCCGCTCGGGATTGAGGTTGGCGGCCGGGGCGATCCCGATGGACCCGGCGATCGCGGCCGCGAGGTCGCTGAGGATGTCACCGAAGAGGTTGGAGGCGACCACGACGTCGAACCGGCCCGGGGCGAGGACGAACTTCGCCGCGAGGGCGTCGATGTGCTCCTGCTCCCAGGCGACGCGGGGGAAGCGGGGCGCGTGCTCGGCGACGAGCTCGTCCCAGAAGGGCATGGTGTGCACGATGCCGTTCGACTTCGTGGCCGAGGTCAGCCGGCCGCCCCGGCGCGCCGCGAGGCCGAAGGCGTAGTCGAGGACCCGGCTGACACCGGCCCGTGTGAACACGGCCTCCTGTACGGCGAGTTCGTCGGGGAATCCGCTGTTGAAGCGGCCGCCGACCTGGCTGTACTCGCCCTCCACGTTCTCGCGGACGACCACGAAGTCGACATCACCGGCGCGCGCGTTCCGCACGGGGCTCTCGACGCCCTCGAAGACGCGGATGGGCCGGAGGTTGACGTACTGGCGAAAGCCCCGCCGGATCGGGATCAGGAGCCCCCACAGCGAGACGTGGTCGGGCACCTCGGGGTGGCCCACCGCGCCCAGCAGGATGGCGTCCTTGTCGCGCAGCTGGTCCAGGCCGTCGTCCGGCATCATCGCGCCCTCGCGCAGATACCGCTCGCAGGACCAGTCGTCGTACGAGGTGTAGGTGAGGCCGAAGCCGTGACGGCGGCCGAGGACGTCGAGGACCTGCTGCGCGGCGGGCAGCACCTCGGTGCCGATGCCGTCGCCGGGGATCAGCGCGATGCGGTGGTTCGTCATGCCGCCGATTCCAGCAACGGGCCCGTACCGGCGTCCAAGACGCATACCGGATCTGCCTTATAGGCAGGCCTTATCAGGAGGCCTCGTCCGGGGCGCGGGACGCGACGGCGGCCGCGGCGAACGCGGCGGCGGCCGGGGACAGCACGCCGCGCCTGCTGACCAGGGCGATGTCCAGGGTGGTCGCGGGCTCGATGTCCAGGACGCGGGCGCCCGCCCGCCGGGCGAACTCCCGCCAGGAGTCCGTGACGACGGCGAGCCCGACGCCGGCCAGGACCAGCGGCAGCAGGGCCACCCGGTGCTCGGTCTCCGCGGCCACGGTGAAGTCGACGCTCCGCTCGCGCAGCGCGTCTACGTAGGCACGCATGCCGGTGCCCGGCTGCCCGACGATCAGCCGCTGCCCGGCCAGCTCCGCGCAGCCGAGCGCGTCCCGCCCGGCGAAGGGGCCGTCGGGCGGCACCACGAGCACGAACCGCTGCCGCCCGAGCACGTGCGCGGCGACCTCCTTCTCCGGGACCGCTCCCGCGGTGGCGAGCAGTCCCAGCTCGACCGCGCCCGTACGCACCATGTCGATGACGTCCCGAGCGGTGAAGGCCGCCTTCACGGCCACCGAGACGCCCGGGTGGTCGACGCTGAACGCGCGGATCAGCGTGGTGAGCGGCTCCACCGCCTGCGACGGCATGGAGGCGACGTCGAGGCGGCCCTCACGCAGCTCGCGCACGGCATCGACGCTCGCCCGCGCGGTGTGCAGGCTCCGCACGGCCGCGCGCGCCGGTTCGATGAGGGCCCGGCCCGCCTCGGTGAGGACCGCCCGGCGTCCGATGCGGTGGAAGAGCTCCGTGCCGATGTCGCGCTCCAGGGCCCGGACGGCCTGCGAGAGCGAGGGCTGCGACACGTACAGTGCCGCGGCGGCGCGGTTGAACCCACCGCGGTCGACGATCGCGAGGAAGTACTCCAGCTGCCGGACATCCATAGGCGCACCCTCTCAGAACCGCTGCCCGTGGCCCGCTTCCCCGGGGCCGGGGGTATCGCGGGCGTATCGAAAAGCGGATACGCCGCCGCAACGGCCCGCCGTCTTGAGTAGGGGCGCGGGTCACCGTCGGCGAAGGCCCGGACCCCGCGGAGCAACGGCCGGTCAGCCGATCAGGAGCTGACCCGTAGCCGACCGGAAGCCAAGGAGACAGGGGACATGACCATGGACGCGGATTCCGTACGCGGCATCGACCGGCGGCGGCTGCTCGGATGGAGCGGCCTTGCCGCCGCGGGCGCGGCGGCCTCCGGCGCGCAGCTGGTGACCGCGCGCCCCGGCCACGCGGCCCCCGCCCCGGCCGGTTCCGACGCGATCCCGCCGGACGCCCGGCCCGGCGGGGCCTACGACCGGTACGTGGCGAAGCTGGCCGCGGAGGACAAGTTCTCCGGCGTGATCCTGCTGTCGCACCGGGGCCGGACGGTGCTGTCGCGCAGCTACGGCATGGCCGACAAGGAGAAGGGGGTCCGCAACCACGAGGGCGTCGCCTTCTCCCTCAGCTCGGCGGGCAAGCCGTTCGGCGCGGTGGCCGTCCTGCAACTGGTGCAGCAGGGCGAGGTGAAGCTGTGGGACACGGTGGGCACCCATCTGACGGGCTTCGCCAAGGACATCGCCGAGAAGGTGACGATCCATCATCTGCTCTCCGGCACCTCCGGGCTGAGCAACCCGGACGTCGACGTGCGACGCGTCTTCCAGAGCCGGGAGGAGGTGCGCGAGTACAACGAGCGGTGGGCCCGGCAGGCCGAGCTGGTGGCCGCCCCCGGCACCCCCACCGACCACGTCGGCGCCGAGGTCGCCATCCCCGCGCAGATCGTGGAGGCCGTGACCGGCATGACGTACTGGGACTACGTCGAGGAGCACATCTTCCGGCGCTGCGGCATGACCGGAACGGCGTTCTGCACCAGACCGCGGTGGCTCACCGACGAGCGCGTCGCGCACCCGTACATGGAGCTGGCCGACGGCAGCCGGGTGGACGCCGTCCGCAACCTGGACAAGAGCAGCCCGAGCCCGCAGCAGCCGGGCAAGAACCCGGGCCGCAACTTCATCGACGCCCCCGGGGACGGCGGCTTCGCCACCGCGCCCGACCTGGTCCGGTTCGCGCACGCGCTGGCCGACGGCACGGTCCTCGACCGGCCCTACGCCGAGGTGCTGACCGCGGCCAAGATGCCCCTTCCCCCACAGCGGGGCGGCCTGCGCAACGGCCGGGCGCCCTCCGCCGACGCGGGGTTCGGGGCCTACTCGATGCCGGTCCACATCACCAACGGCCAGTGGTTGTGGGGGCGGGCCGGCGGCGACCCCGGTGTCGGCGCCAGCTGGAACATCTACCCGGACACCGGCTGGGTCGGCGTCATCCTCAGCAACTGCGACGGCGTGCCCCTGTGGGAGATCATCGACCGGGAGATCCAGGCCGTCACGGGCAGCCGCTGACCACCGGCCCCGCGCCGTGATCACCCTGCCGCTCGGGCACGGGTGACGCGGGTGTGCGGCCCCGCGGGGGCGGTTACCCGAGCCACACCCCCGCGCGCATGAGCACCCGGCCGGAGAGTTCGCCCTCGCCGCGCCAGGCCAGCACGCTGTCCGGGGTGACCCGCAGATAGACGTACGGCCCCTCGGCCGTGCGCGGGTCCCAGCCGAACTTGGCCGCGAATCCGGCCGCGCCCTCCTCCGGCACCTCCGGTGCCGGGAAGCAGTCCGCCGTCCCGCGCAGCTGCACCACGTCGAACGTGTCCGGCAGGGCCAGGTGTACGCGGGGGTCCGCGCGGAGGTTGCGCGCGGTCGCGGTGGTCCCGCCGGTGCACAGCCACAGCGCGCGCCCGTCCCACCAGAACCACAGCGGCACTTGGTGCGGGCCCCGCTCCGGGTGGGCGGTGGACACCCAGACGTCCCGTTCGCGGTCCAGGCGTGCCCGTGTGTCGCGGGTGCGTTCCCGCACGTCGCGGCGCGTGTTGTCGGTGCTCTGCATGAGGAGCGACCGTAGCCGGTGGTGCGGGGGACGCGCATGGGGCACCGGACCTACGTCCGAGGTCCGAGACCGCCCGGGAGGGTCAGGGGCGCACGTACGCGTTGAGCGGTGACACCCCGTCCAGATCCACCTGGAGCCCGCGCACCGCATCGGAGTGCAGGAACGTGCGCGTCGGCACGTACAGCGGCACGGCCGCCGCCTCCTCCATCACGCGGCGGTCGACCCGCGCCCACAGCTCGCCCGCGGCGGACACGGAGCCCGCGCCGCCGGCCGCCTCGATCGCGTCGTCGACTTCGGAATTCTTGAGGCGGGAGTAGTTCGACGAGGCGGGGGCGGTGGTTTCGCTGTCGAAGTAGTCCGGCAGGAACGAGGAGGCCACGGGCAGCCCGCCGCCGATGGCGAGGCGGAACAGGTCGTACTTGCCGTCGCCCGCGTTCTTGAAGTAGTCGGTCGGCTTGTCCTGCTTCAGGTCGACCCGGAAACCGGCCTGCTTCAGCGCCGCCTCGATCACGTCGGCACGCTTGGCGTCCGCCTCCGACCCGTAGCCGAGGGTGATCCGGTAGCCGCTCTTGCCCGCGTCCTTGAGGAGCTCGCGCGCCTTGGCGGGGGACCCGCGCTCCCCGGCGTCGTACAGGTCGAAGGGGCGGGCCCCGCGCACGCCCGGGGGCAGCAGGTTGTGCTGGACCGTGCCGTTCTCGTCGCTCGCCGCGAGGACGTCGGCCGCGGGCAGCGCGGTGGCGATGGCCTTGCGGACCGCACGGTTCTTCACCCGCTGCGTATTGATCATGTACGTCTGCACATACGGGGAAGGCGCCGTCAGACGGGCCGCGCCGGAGACCTTGTCGAGGTCGCCCTTGGCGAGGGCGCCGGTGAAGGACATGACCGCCTCGCCCGGCCGCGCCGCCAGCGTGCGGGACTTGATCTGGTCGACGGCGACGTTTCCCTCCACCCGGTACGTGTCCGGGTAGGCGGTGCGCAGCGGGTCGGTGGCCGCCCGCCACGCGGGGTTGCGGGTGAGGACGAGGTCCTTGCCGCTCTGGTAGGCGTTGATCTGGTACGGGCCGGTCGACGGGAGCGTCCCGGAGTTCACCGGGCTGTTCTTGACCTTCTCGGGGAGGGGCGCGCCGGTGGGGCCCGCGAGCGCGACGTTGAAGTCCGGGCGCGCGGCTTCGAGATGGAAGACGATCGTCCGGTCGTTGGGGGTCTCGATGGCGCCCGGCGGCAGCGAGCGGGCGGCGGTTCCCGTGGTGGCGTCCTTGCCGAGGAGCCAGCTGCGTACGGTCTTGTCCCCGAGGGAGAACTGCGGGCCGAGCGTGCGCTCGACGGCGTGGGCGAAGTCCTTGGCCCGCACGGGAAGTCCGTCGTTGTAGGTCAGCCCCTCCTTGAGGGTGAAGGTCCAGGTCCGGCCGCCGGCGGAGGGCCGCCCTGCGTCGGTGGCCAGATCGCCGACGAGCTTGACCGAGCCGTCGGGCAGCGTCTTGAGGCCCGTCAGGCTGCGGTAGACGAGGCGCGAGACGAGGCGTTCGTTGCCCGACCACATCGTGCCCGGGTCGATGGTGGTGAGCTCGTAGGGGTCGAGGACGGTGACGGAGCCGCCCTTGCGGGCACCGCCGACGGCGGGCGAGGGGCCCTTGGAGTCCGCCGCCGTGCCGATGGTCAGCGTCTCGGTCCTGGCCTGCTCGGCCACCGCGGGGCCCTTGGCGCCGATGCTGCCGCCCTTCCCGCCACCGTCCGAGCTGCCCGAGCCGCCGTCCTTCGCCCTGTTGTCGGTGTCGCCCCCGCTGTCCTTGTCGAAGGGGTTGATGATCGTGAGCACGGCGACGAGCGCGGCGACGGCCACGGCCGCCCCGGCCGGAAGCCACCATCTGCGCCACCACGGACGGGAGCCGCTCCCGGCCGCGACCAGCGGTTGCGGCACGGGCCACGGCGTCGGCGGCCCCTGGGGCATGGGCGGGGCGAGCGGATACTCGGCCGCTCCCACGGGTTCCAGGGGCGCGGCCACGGGTGCGGGCGGAGGCAGCGGCACGGGCCGGAGCCCCGCCGTGCGCGCGAGGGCCTCAAGGGCCTGACGGGCCTCGTCGGCGCTGGGCCTGCCGGCCGGGTCCTTCGTCAGCGTCCGGCCGACGAACGCGTCCCACTCCGGGGTGAGTTCCGGTCGCCGTGCGGAGGGCGGGTCCGGGGCCTCGTACACATGACAGTGCATCAGGGCGGCTTCCGACGGCGCGTCGAAGGGCGGTGACCCGGTGAGCATCTCGTGGACCATGCAGCCCAGCGAGTACACGTCGGTGCGTCCGTCGGCGGGCCCGCGCGTGAACCGCTCGGGGGCCATGTAGTGCAGCGTGCCGATGGGGGAGTCGGAGGTGCGGGTGAGGTAGCCGCCGGTCGCCCCGGTCGCGTCGAGGAACTTGGCGATGCCGAAGTCGAGGACCTTCACCGTGCCCTCGTCGGTGACGATCACGTTGGCCGGCTTGATGTCCCGGTGCACGATGCCCGCCCGGTGGGCCACGGCGAGCGCCCGGCACACCTGCCCCGCGATGTCCGCCACCCGCTCCGGCGCGAGGCCGTCGCCCTCGCGGAGCAGCGCGTTCACCGTACGGCCCGTGAGCAGCGGCATCACGAGGTACGGGACGTCGCCGTCCGCGCCGTGGTCGAAGACCGGCACGATGTACGAGCTGTCGAGCGCCGCCGCGGCCCGCGCCTCGCGCACGAAGAGCGCCAGCATCCGCTCCCGCTCGGGCCCCGACGTGTGCCGGGGCAGTCCGAGCAGCTTGACGGCCACGTCCCGGTCGAGGCGTGCGTCGCGGGCCCGCCAGACGGCGCCCATGCCTCCCGCGCCTATCCGCTCCGTGAGCGTGTACCGCCCGTCCAGGACCGTGCCGCGCATTTCCTACCCCAACCCCCGAAAGGCACGCCCGCCGTGGGCGGCAAGGTCAATTTACCCGCGCCGTGGCGGAGTTGGAGAGATTTGGTGAGGCGGGCACGGGCGACTGAGCCTCATCGGCGTTCGACCGGGGCCCCGCCGGCGTCCCGCCGGTGTCCCATCGGCCGGAACGGCCCCGGGCCCGGCGGCCCTCAGGTGAGCCGGAGCCGGCCGTCGAGCCCCGCGGCCTTGAAGGCGGCCACGACGTCGTCGCGGCCCTCGGTGAAGTGGGCCCAGCTGTCGCAGTGCACCGGCACGACCCTGCGCGCCCCGAGGATCGCGGCGGCCTCGGCGGCCTGAGCGCTGTCGAGGACCAGCAGGGCGCCGTCGAAGACGGGGACGCGGGGTGCCCCGGCGAAGAGGATCGCGGTGTCGACGGGGCCGAAGCGCGCGGCGATCTCGCGGACCCGGCCGAGCGAGGCGTTGTCCCCGCTCACGTACACCGTGGGCAGGTCGGCCGAGGTCAGGACGAAGCCGACGACCTCGCCGACGGTGGCCTCGACCTCCTCGACGCCGAGCTCCTCCGGGCCGTGCAGCGCGGGCACGCCCGTCACGGTCACCGTCCTGCCGTCGGGGCGGTCGAGGTCGACCGACGCCCACGGGGCCAGGCCCTGCGCGGCGCCGCCGAGGCGACGGGCGCCGCTGGGGGTGGTGAGGGTGAGGGGTATCTCCGCGAGGAGGGCCCGGCCGGACTCGTCGAGGTTGTCGGGGTGTTCGTCGTGCGAGAGCAGGACGACGTCGACGCGGCCGAGGTCGGCGGGCGAGGCCGCGGCGGGCGCGGTCTTGACCAGCTCGCCGCCCGGCACCGGGTAGCTGCGGGGCGCGTCGAAGGTGGGGTCGGTCAGGAACGTCAGACCGCCGTACTCGAAGAGCGCGGTGGGGCCGCCGAAGACGCGTACGGGAATCTGCTCGCCGTGTGCATCGGCGGCGGCCGCGGGCGGGTCGGCGGGCGCCGCCGACGGGTCGGAGACAGCCGGGGAGGAGTCGGAAGAAGCCATGGGAGAGCACACCTCACGGATGAGTAGTGGTGTATCCGTGAGGTGAAGCTAGTTGTTTCTCATGGATGAGCGCAAGCCATACCATGAGAGTCATGAAGGACAGCGTGACCGCCGAGCCGGATCTGCCGCCCGCCCCGGGCGCCGAGCAGTACCCGGCCCTCGACTTCGCCGACAGCGCGATCGCGCTGCCCGGCGGCCAGTTCCTCGATCGGCTCGGCAGCCCCGCCGCGGCGAACCGATGGCTCGTCGAGCACGGCCTCGCGCCCGAGGACGCCGGACTCCAGGAGGTGTGCGCCGCGCAGCTGCGGACGCTGCGCGAACAGATCCGGTCCCTGCTCGCCTCCCGCGTCGACGGCCACCCCGCACCCGCGAGCGCGCTCGCGGCGGTCAACGAGGCCCTGACCCGGGCGCCCGCGGCCTCCTTGCTGCACTGGGACGCCACCCGCGGTCTGTACCGGGCCGCCTCGCACCCCACCGCCCAGATCGTCGAACACGCCCTGGCCGCCCTGGCCGCCGACGCCGCCGACCTCCTGACCGGGCCCGACGCCGACCGCCTCACCGCCTGCGGCTCCACGCCCTGCAACCGCTACCTGCTGCGCCACGGCCGCCGCCACTGGTGCTCCACCCGCTGCGGCGACCGCGCCCGGGCGGCCCGCGCCTATGCGCGGCGCACCCGGGCCGAGGTGTGCTGAGGCGCCGTCAGCGGCCCGTGGAGCCGTCGATCTGCTCGCGGAGGATGTCGGCGTGGCCCGCGTGCCGCCCGGTCTCCTCGATCATGTGCACCAGGACCCAGCGCATCGAGGGCCCCGGCCCCCGGCGCGGCGGTCGCGGGGCGGGCAGCGTCAGATCGGGGCAGGCGTCGATGACCCGGTTCGCCCGCTCGACGGTCCTTCGGTAGTCGGCCAGCACGCTCTCGACGGTGTCCTCGGCGGACGGCCGCATGGTCGCGTGCCAGGGGCCGACCTCCTCGCCGAGGAAGTAGAACCGCTCGACGATCGCCAGATGCCTGATCAGGCCGAGGAGGTTGGTGCCCGACGGCACCCCGCCCGAGCGGACCTGTGGTTCCGGCACGCCCGTGACCTTGTCGGCGACCGCGGCGCGCAACTGGTCGAGGAAGCCGAGGAGGACGGCCTTCTCGTCGGGACCGGCCGACGGCGGGCGGGTGTCCTCGGCGCTCACGCGGCGGTCCGCCGGACGAGCAGGACGTTGTCGACGACGGTGGCGGTCTCCCCGGCGGGTCCGACGGCCCGGCGGCGCGGCATGTCGGCGCGCAGGACGGACCACTGCGCCGGATCGAGGGCGAGCGCGGCGGCCGTCTCGTCGGGCGTGGGGTAGTGCACGTCGGGGCCCTGGTTCCACGACCAGGGCGCGGCGGAGCCGTGGTCGACGACCAGGAGGAGGCCGCCGGGCCGCAGCGCCCGCGCGGCGGTGCGCAGGATGCGCTCGCGGGGCAGCTCGAACGGGGTCTGGAAGTACTGGGCGGAGACGAGGTCGAACCGGCCGCCGGGAAAGCTGTCGGCCAGGTCGTGCCGTTCGGCGGTGACCAGCTCGGCGACGCCGAGTTCGCGGGCGCGGGTCCGCACCTGTTCCACGGCGGTGGCGGAGATGTCCACGGCGGTCACGTGCCACCCCTGCCGGGCCAGCCAGAGGGTGTCGCCGCCGGGGCCGCAGGCCAGGTCCAGGGCGGCACCGGGGCGCAGCGGCGCGGCGACCTCGGCGAGCAGCGGGTTGACGCGCGCGGCCCAGGTGCTCCGGGCGCGGTGGATCCGCTCCCAGAACTGGGCGGCGTCCTCTTCCGCCGCGCTGTCGGTGGGCCGGGGGTGGTGGGTGGAGTCCATCAGGGGTGCCCTTTCGTCTGAGCTGTCCGAGCCGTCTGTGCGTCTGTGCGTCGGCGCCGTCCGAGGCGCCCGGGCGGGGCTGCCGGAGCCACCCGAGCCGTCTGCAGGCCGGAGGCGTCTGAGGCACCCGAGCCGACTGAACGGCCTGAGTCGTACGACCGGTTGACCTGCCGGAGCCGTCCGAGCAGCTGACCGGCCGGAGTCGTACGAGCCGTCCCCCGCGTCCGCGCCTCGGTGCCGTCGGTTCCCGCGCTGTGCCGCCAGCATCGCCAGGGCCTTTCCGCCCTTGCAAGAAAAGTTGCGGATCCGCATCATCGGGCAGCATGGACACCCCCACGGAAGACGTGCTGGCCGGAGTCGGGCCGCGGCTGCGCGCCCTGCGCCGGGCGCGCGGCACCACGCTCGCGGCGCTGGCGGTCGAGACCGGCCTGACGGCGAGCACCCTGTCCCGCCTGGAGAACGGCAGGCTCCGCCCCACGCTGGAGCAGCTCCTGCCCCTGGCCCGGGCGCACGGCGTCCCGCTCGACGACCTCGTCGCCGCGCCGCCCACCGGCGACCCGCGCGTGCACCTGCGGCCGGTGCGGCGATCCGGGCTCGTGCTCGTGCCCCTGACCAGACGCGCGGGCGGCATCCAGGCCTACAAGGTGATCCATCCGCCCGCGGGCCGAGCACCGGCCGTGACGTTGCAGTCCCACGAGGGGTACGAGTGGTTCTACGTCCTCAACGGGCACGTCAGGTTCGTGCTCGGCGACCACGAACACCGCTTCGGCCCGGGCGAGGCCGCCGAGTTCGACACCCGCGTACCGCACTGGATCGGCAGCGCCGACGGCAGCCCCGCCGAACTGCTCGCCCTGTTCGGCCCGCAGGGGGAACGGGCCCACGTGACACCGGCCGGGCACTGAGGGCGCGAACCGACGGGCCCGGGAGAGGCGGGGGCAGGGCTCCGCGCGCGAGCACGGGCCCCGCGTCGTGCCCTACGCCCCGATGTCCTCCCGCCACAGCTCCGGGTGGGCCTCCGCGAAGCCGGCCATCAGGGCGACGCACTCGGGGTCGTCCAGGATCACGACCTCCACCCCGTGCTCGGCCAGCCACTCGTGCCCGCCGTGGAACGTCCGCGCCTCGCCGACCACGACCCGCGAGATCCCGAACTGCCGGACCAGACCGCTGCAGTACCAGCAGGGCGAGAGCGTCGTCGCCATCGTCGTACCGCGGTACGTCCGCTGCCGCCCGGCCGACCGGAAGGCGGCGGTCTCCGCGTGCGTCGACGGATCGCCGTCCTGCACGCGGCGGTTGTGACCACGGCCGAGCAGGGTGGACCCGTCCGGCGCGTACAAGGCCGCGCCGATCGGGATCCCGCCCTCGGCCAGACCCGAGCGAGCCTCCTCCAGCGCGGTGCGCAGCATCCGCCGGTCCGATTCCCTCGCCATGGGCCTGTCCTCCTGAGCTGCGGGCGATACGGTCCGCCCAGCGTGGCACGGACCGGGAGCAAGACCGTGCCGGGCAGTTGTTGTCGCGCCGTGCAAGCTGCCCTATCGTCTCTCTCCACACAGCCACGGCCGGTCCGGCAGCGGGTGCGGGCACATCGGGGCCGACGGGGAAGAGAGCGCCGGGGGGCGGGATGGGGCGCCATCTGTACCACCTCAGTGCCGTGGTCGACGAACTCGCCCCGGCGATGGTGGGGATGCCGCCCGGCGGGGGACCCTGGACCAAGCGAAGGTTCCCGCACGGCCAGCCCGTCGTGGAGATCGTCGGCGACCGGGCGACGGGCAAGACAGCCGTACTCGACGCGCTGTACGCCGGATACCACGCCCATGTGCCCACGGCCTGCGTGGACCTCGCCGGGCCGCCCTACTCGGCAGCCGGTCAGACGGACCGCGAGCGCCTGGACTCGGCCAACGCCTCGCCGGTCACCAACCTCCTCTTCCAGGTGTGTTACGAGCTGTCCACCGCCCCCAAGGGGAACAGCCGCCCCCTGTCCTTCCCCCGGCTCTCTCCCGCGCTGCTGCTGGTGACCGCGTGGCGGCGGGAGGCCGCCACCGCGGGCCCCGTGCCACCGGCCGAGCTGACGGCCGCGGAAGCGGAACTCAGGGAGCTGCTGGCCGCGCGGCACCCGGATCCCAGGGTCCGGGACGCTCTGCTGAGACGCTGGTTCACCGCGCTGGGCAGCGTCGTGGCGGGGCTGCTTCCGGGCGTGCCGGGGCTGGAAGGCGTGCTCCAGGCCGCCTCCGAGACGCTCTTCGACCGCAAGGGTCAGGCGCCCCGCCTGGCGTGGTGGCGCTCCCAACTGGCCGAGGCCAACGGCGACGCGGTGCAGCGGCTGTTCCTGCTCGTTCAGAAGTTCCGCCGCCGGGGACCGGACCGGGCGGCGGTGGAGGCCCAGCTGCTGGACGCGCTCCTCGCGGACATCGACGGCGCCTACGGGCCCTGGGGGCGCAAGACCCGCCACCCCGCGCTCATCCTCCTCGACAACGTGGACGACGCTCTGCGCACACGCCTTCTCGACCCCTTCGTCGAACGGTACGCGCGCCTCGCCCAGCGGCGCCCGGGGCACAGCCGGGCCATGCTCCCCGTCGTCTTCGTGTCCTCCCTCGGCCGCGGCCCCGGTCCGGGCCTGACACCCACCACCGTCGAAGCGCCGTGGCACCGCCCCGAGCTCTGCCCGCCCCGCACATGGCTGCTGCGCCTCGGGATCCCCCACGTGGGCGACCCGGACATCCGCGCGATGTTCAGCGGCACCGACTATCCCGCCGCCCTTCCTGCGGTCGTCGAAAGACTCAGCGGGGGCCGCACGGGCAGTGCCCTGCTCCTGACCGCGACAGCGGTCGAGCGGATCGAGGGCCCCGACCCGCTCGACCTGGACGAACTCCTTTCGCTGCCCTCCCGGGACGCCGGGCACCCGCTCGCCGTGCGGCTGCTGGACCAACTGCTTCCGGACCCCGTCCTGCGGGACCAGGCCCTGGCGGTCGCGCCCGCGCTGGAGGTGGGCGCCGCGGCCGACCTGCTGCGGCTGCCCCAGCCCGACTTCCCCGCTCCCACGCCCGCCCTCCAGGTCAGACGGCTCCTCGACGGCGCCCTGGAGCGGCCCCACTGGAACCACCGCCCCTGGCCGTCGGCGTACGGCAGAGCCCCCTTGATCACCGACCGGGCGCTGCGCGCGATCCTGCTGCACCGCCTGCGCACCGAGAGCGGCCCGGAGCGCTGGTCGCACATCCACTCCCGCCTCGCGGGCCACTACAACCCCGGTGACGTGCTGGCCGCCGACTCGGTCCGCCACGACCCGCGGTATCTGCACCACGCCCTGGCACTGGGCCTGTTCGACTCCCTGGTCGTCCGGGCGCTGCACCACCGCTATCTGCGCAGTGCGCCCTCCGACTGGCTGCGCGACCTCAACCTCGTCGCGGCCGCACCCCAGGCGTTCGACGGCTTCGCGCCCGAGCACGCACCGGCCGACGACGAACTGCCGCCGTGCCCGGCGTGTGCCGAACAGGAGGGCGGGGCCGAGGCGCACGCCGCGATCCGGCTGCTGCTCGCGTCCGTGTGGCGGCTGTCCGCGCCGTCGTCCGCTCCTCCGTCGGGGCACGCCGATCGGCGTGCGGTGCTCGTCCGGGCCGCGCTGGAGGCGCTGTGCACGGACTACGGCCGCCGCCCGCGACCCGACCGGGCGTACAACGCGTACATCGACGCCGTCGCGGCCGACGGCTGGATCGACGCCCTGGTGAACGGCGTACAGGCCCCCGATCTCCCCGTCGTGTGAGGTGGTGTGATGGACATGCCCTTCCGCCGGTGGTGGCAGTGGCACACCGCGAAACCGCCCGTCGTGCGGTTCGTCCACTGGCTGCTGGTGGCCGCGCTCGTCGTCCCGCTGGGCGTGTGGACCGGCCTGGAGCTGAGCGACACCTCCTGCGCGGCCGGGGTCGACAAGCGGGGGGACGACGACGAGTGCACGGGCGTCACCGACGGCGCGTACGCCTTCAACGACGAGCTCCGCCCCGTCTCGGCCCGCATCAAGGCGGAGAACGACCGCGTCACCCGCGGCGACAAGCCCTACGCGACCATCGCCCTCATGATCCCGATGACTCCGGGAGCGGACCAGCGGGCCGAGCGCACCGAGGTCCTCCGGGAGGTCCAGGGCGCCTACCTCGCCCAGTACCGGGCCAACCACGAGAGCAAGGAAGAGCCGCCGATCCGCCTCGTCCTGGCCAACCCCGGCCGCGAGATGGCCCGGTGGAGAGAGGTCACCGACCAGCTCGCCGCGATGTCGGCGTCCCGCGAGCACCGGCTGCGGGCGGTCTTCGGCTTCAACGTCAGCGTCGGACGGACCGAGCGGACCATCGACCGTCTGACCAACGACAAGGGCATCGCGGTCGTCGGGGGACCGATCACCGCCGACGGCCTCGCCAACGACGCACGCCACCCCCGGCGCTACCCGGGCCTGGCCAAGGTCGTCCCTTCCAACCGGGAGCAGGCACGGGCACTCACCCACTCCCTCCACGTCAGACCGGCACAGACCTTCCTCGTCGAGGACACCTCCGAGAGCGACCTCTACGCCCGCTCGCTGCGCGCCGCCTTCCGGGCCGAGACCAAGGGCACGCCGTACGCTCCCGAGCAGTACGACGCGGACAAGGTCACGGCCAACGACTTCGTCCAGATGGTCAACAACCTCTGCGACTCCAAGGCGACCACGGTCTACTTCTCGGGCCGTCCGCGCGCGCTCAGCCTGCTGGTCGCCGCCCTGGGCAAACGCGGTTGCGCGTCGCGGCCCTTCAGGGTGGTCACCGTGTCGGGAGCCTCCACCCTCGCCCTCGACCCGACCATGGACTGGGGCGCCTTCTCCTACGGCGCCGGGCTGACCGTCGAGTACACCACGATCACCCACGAGGACGCCTGGACCGCCGGACGCCCGCCCGCGACCGGGGGTTCGGCCGACGACTTCAACGCGCTCGGCCGACTCGTCAAGAGCGCGCGACGCGACTCCTCCGTCGGCGACATCGGCCCCACCGGCCTCGCGGACGGGCGCACCATCACGGCCCACGACTCCGCCCTGACCGCGATCGCCGGCATCCGCAACCGGGTGGTCGCCAAGGACCAGGTGCCCGCGCAGGACAGCATCGCGGCGGCATGGCCACGGCTCCACGGCCGACAGCGGGTCAACGGCGCCAGCGGCTGGATCTGTCTCAACGGCCGCGGCACCCCCTACGACAAGGCCGTCGCCATCGTGCGGCTTTCGCCAAACCCCCGGCGGCACATCCAGTTCGAGAAGCTCGCCTGGCCGGAGGGGAAGCCGCCCAGTGCCCAGTGCAGGGCCGAGCCCGAGTGACCGGTCAGTCCGCGGCCGCCCCGGCCCGCGAGCGATCCGCCACGGCCTCTCCAAGGCCGGGCTGCCGGAACACCCGCCGCCCCGGCGACGCCGCCGCGAGGGCCGCGAGGACAGTGGCGAAGGCCAGGAAGACCACGGCAGCGGGGAGCCGGTCGAGGAGGGCGCCGGAGAGCGCGGCCCCCAGGGGTGGCGTGGCCATGAAGAGCAGGCCCATCGCGCCGTTCACACGGCCCTGCAACCGCTCCGGGGTGTGGAGCAGGCGCGCCAGCGTCAGCACCGAGCCCGACACGGCCACCGCGAGGGAGCACCCCGCCAGCAGGGCCGCGAGCGCCGTGGCCTCCGGCGCCAGGGCCATCGCGCCGACCAGGGCCGCACACAGCACGCCGGTGGACAGCACGATCGTCGAGGGCCCCAGGTGCCGGCCCGCCGACGGTGCCAGGACGACGCCTGCCATCGCGCCCGCCGCCGACGCCGCCGTGACCATCCCGACCGACAGGCCGGACGCCCCCTCGCGCGCGGTGGTCACCACGACCGCCAGGTACACCCCGTCGAAGGCGAAGTTCTGTGCCGACGCCACCAGGGTCAGACGGCGCAACAGCCGGTCCCGCCACAGGAAGCGGAGCCCGGTGGTGAAGGACGGCCACCAGTCCTCGCGCGGCCCGGCCGGAGCGCCGGTGCGCACGCCGAGGGCGAGCAGACAGCAGGACGAGACCGCGTAGGACGCGCTGTCGAGCCAGAAGGGGAGGCTCGCCCCCGCGCCGAAGAGGGCGCCCCCGATCACCGGCCCCAGGAGGTAAGCGGCCTGCCCGCGCACCTGGTTGACGGCGAGCGCCGTGGCCAGCCTGCCCTCCGGCACGACCTCGCGCACGAGAGGCAGGACAGCGGCGTTGAACGGCGCCGTGAGGAAGCCGAGCACCGCGCCCGCCACCAGGAGCAGCGGCAGCGACGCGAGACCGGCGAGGACCGCCGCCGCGAGGGCCGCGCTCGCCACCGCGCGGCCCGCGTCGCACACGAGGAGCACCGTGCGGCGGTCGAACCGGTCGGCCACCGGGCCCGACGGCAGACAGGCGAGGGCCAGCGAGCCCGTCCACACCGCCTCCACCAGGCCGACGCGCAGCGGCGACCCGGTGACCTGGAGGACGAGCAGCGGAAGGGCCACCGCACAGGCGCCGGAGCCGAGCATGGACAGGCCCTGCCCGGCGCACAGGAGGTGGAAGTCCCGGTTGCGGCGGAGCGAGTCCGCGGCCGGAGCCCTCCGCCGCGCGCCCGTGGTCCCCCGTGCCTTCACGCCGGTGACCCCGCGGTCCGCTGCGCCGCCGGTCTCGCGGTCCCCTGCGCCGCCGGTTTCACGGGCGTCGCCTCAAGCAGGGGCAGCGGCGCGTACGCCTGGCCAGTCAGCGCGCCGTGCACGGCGAGCAGCACCCCGGCCGTGCCGGTGGCCAGGTCCATCGAGAGCTTCAGGAGGCCGTCGAGCGCGAAGGCCCGCCGCCCCCGGAAGCGCACGCAGTGGAGGCCCAGGCTCCGCAGGTGTACCGACGCTGCGGAGCCCGGGCCGGCCAGGCGGGAGGCGGCGTGGAGCAAGCCCGCCTGACCGTCGAAGAGGCCGGGGGAGAGGAGGAGTTCCGTCCCCAGGCCGGACCGCACGCGCTCCCGTACGCGCGCGTAGTGCGGGTCGTCGTGGTGCGTGAGGTACGCGTCGAGGACCAGGGCGATCCCGGCGCTGCCCCGGTCGAGCGTCGGCAGCCACCGCCGGCCGTCCCTGACCTGGAGCAGGCCCGCGCGCGGCGCCCCGCACCGGCCGAGGTCGCGGGCCAGCGCGAGCCGGGCGAGCCGCAGCCACCGGTCGTCGCCGGTCACCTCGCGCAGCCGGGTGAACAGCAGGGCCGGGCCCGACCAGCCGTGCATGAGGCCCACGGCGTCCGCGGGGCCCGGCAGTCGGCCGCCGCCCTCGATGACGCGCGCGAGCCGCTCGCCCAGGGCCTCGGCCGCGCTCGCGTCCCCGAAGTGCAGCCGGGCCAGACCGATGCCCGCGAGCCCGCCGAACAGGCCCGCGCCGCAGCCGCCGAGGTCGACGCCGTCGAGCCGGGCGAGCGTCTCGCGCGCCGCGTCGCCGCGCCCGAGGCGGTCCAGGGCGTACGCGACCCCGGCGAGGCCGTCGTACAGGCCGGGACGCGGCCAGCGGGTCCGCCCGGCCGCCCGCACCAGCCAGTCGACGTGCTCGGCGAGAGCGGGGAGCCCGCAGCGGCCGGTGACGTGCAGCGCGTACAGGACGCCCGCCGCGCCGTGGGCGAGGGACGCGCCCTGGTTGTCGAACTGCCGCACATCGCCGGGGAAGAGCCGGTCGTCGCGCCCCGGTGTCGCGCTGAGCAGGATCGCCTCGGTCATCGAGGCGAGTGCGGCGAGGCCGTCGGCGCCGGGTCCATCGGGCCAGCGGGATCCGTCCGCCGCGTCGGCCTCCTCGGCCCGCGGCGCGTGGCCGGGCGGCGGGGACAGCCGTCGGCGCAGCCGCGCGCCGAACCCCCGCGGCACCGGGAAGCGCAGCTCGCACCAGGCGGTGAGCTGGGCGAGCTTGTCCGGGTCGAAGCGCAGCAGCGGCGTCAGCGGGCAGAACAGGGCGAGCGTCAGGGCCGCGAGTCCGTACGTGTCCACGGACCGCCCGGACCGGGCCCACCGCGCGGTGAACCCGGGCGTGCCGAGCGCGGGCGCGCCGTCGTCGCCGTCCGCGTGCGCCGTCTCGAAGTCGACGAGGCACACGCTGCCGTCCGGGCGGACCATGACGTTGCCGGGCTGGAGGTCCCCGAAGACGACGCCGCGCCCGTGCAGGTGTGCCAGGGCCCGCTCGATCCGGTCGGCGACGCCGCACGCCCAGCGGGTGTACGCGGCGAGAACCGACCCGTGCGGAGCGAGATCCGCCGCGCCGTCGCGGAACAGCGGATGGCGGCGGCCGATCGCCTCCTGGAGGGTCTCTCCCGGAATCAACTCCTGGACGAGGAAGTGGTGTTCCCAGTGACGGGTGCGGCCGTACAGGCGCGGCACGCAGTCGAGCCCGGCGAGCCGCTCCAGCATCGCCTCCTCGTTGTCCAGGCGGGCCACGGCGTCCGTCCCCCGGTCGTCGAGGCCCGCGTGGGGCCGTGCCTCGCGCAGGACCACGCGGCGGCCGGAGTCCTTCTCGACGGCCCGGTAGACCCCGCCGCCGTTCGAGAAGTGCAGCGCCTTCTCCACCCGGTAGGGGAAGCCGCCCGGCGCGGCCGTGCGGAACGCGGCGATGTGCGGGGCCAGGAACGCGGGCGGCTCCACCCACGGCGGCACCCGGAAGGACGTGCCCCGCACGTCGGGCACCAGGACGCCGCCCGGGCCCTCGACCGCCGGGACGTACTCGCCGTCCGGCGCGAAGCAGTACGCCAGGTCGAACCCGCCGTAGCGCACGTACAGCGGACCTTCGCCCCAGCGCAGGTCGCTGAGCACGTACGGCCCCTCGACGCCGTGCAGGAGCGCCGCCAGGCCGGTCAGGATCCGCTCCAGGTCCGGCTCGTCGACGGGGTAGACGGTCACGAGCTTGCCGCCCGCGGGGCGCGGCGCCTGCTTGCTGTTGACCTGGTGGTGCAGGACCGCGCTGCGCAGGAACTTGAAGGCGACGCCGTGCCTGACGCAGTAGTCCCAGGCGGTGTCGACGACGTGTGCGGCCCGGTCCTCCGTGGCCGAGACGTGGATCTTCCAGCCCTGGCGGGGCAGCGCGGCGTCACGGGGGCGCAGATTGACCCAGCCGCCGCGCTCGGCGCGCAGCCAGCCCGCGGGCGGCGGGCTCGTGGTGCGGGCGAAGCGGCTCCCGGCGTCGTCGACGCGGTCGAGCGCGTCCACGAAGCAGGGGTCCGCGACGAGATGGCCCTGAGCGAGCATGGTGTGAGGTCTCCTGGTGCCGGTCCCGGTCGGTGGTCACGGCCTCCCGGCCGTGGGTGGCCACGGCCGGGAGGCGCCACGGAAGCGGACGGTGCGTCAGACGACGCCACGCGTGCTTTCGTAGCTGTTGGCGCAGGGCCACAGGGAGGGGGTCTCCTCCTCCAGCTCCTGCAGTTCGAGGATCTCCGCCATGTGCGTCACCTCCCTTCGTGCGGTTCTCGGTGGCGGTGAAGGGGCCGGGACGGGCGCGACGGGGCGGGTCAGCCCATGCCGACGGTGCTGTGGTAGCTGTTGGCGCAGGGCCACAGAGCGGGCGCCTCCTCCTCCAGCTCCTGCAGGTCGAGGATCTCCGACATCCGAATCACCTCCCCTCGTGGGCTCGTAGGTACGACGACCGCGGATCGAGGTACGGCAGGACGGGCCCGCCACCCCCGAACGCGGAGTCCAGGGCGAGCAGGACGCCCGCGGCACCGGTGGCCAGGTCGGCGGAGAGCCGCAGCATCCGGAAGCCCGGGAACGCCAGGTGGCCGCGGTAGGAGTGCGCGTACCAGGCCATCCGGCGCACCTGGGTGTGCAGGGCCTCGCGGTCCCCGGGGCCGTCGAGCGCGGCGAGCACCGCGATCGCGCCCGCCCGGCCGCGCAGCAGCCCGGCGTTGCGCACGTACAGCGCGCCGCAGGTGTGCCGGACGGCGGCGAGCAGCCCGGCCCTGCCCTCGTCGGGCCGGTGCCGGAGCAACGCCCGCAGGGGGAAGGCGAGTCCACAGCTGCCGCCGTGCAGGTACGGCAGGTGGTGCGTGCCGTCGAAGAGGGTGAGGGAGCCGTCGGCGGCGGTGCCGCAGCGGGCGGTGTCGAAGCCGAGGGCGCGCTCGGCAAGCCCCAGATAGCGGGTGACCCCGGTCTCCTCGTACAGGTGCAGGAAGAGCAGGGCGATCCCGGCGCCGCCGTGCAGCAGGCCGTACGGCGGGGGAGTGCCGGGCCGTGGCGCGGGCGGCCCCTGCGTGACGAGTCCGGCGAGGTCGACGGCGGTGCGCAGGGCCGCGTCGTGCAGCGCGGTGTCCCCGGTGACGCGGGCGAACCGCAGCTGGTTCAGGGCGATTCCGGCGCTGCCGCCCGCCAGGTCGGGGCGAAGCACGCGGGCTTCGAGGGGACGGGCCCGGTCGAGGACGGCGAGGGCGCGTTCGCGGTGGCCGAGCAGATCGAGGGTGAGGGCCACCCCGTGCAGCCCGTCGTACAGGCCGGGGCGCGGGTCAAGGTCGCGTTCGGCGGCGTCCGCCAGCCAGGTGGCGTACTCGGCGGGGACGGCCGCGCCCACCCGGTGCAGGGCGTACAGGACCCCGGCGGCGCCGTGGCCGAACGACGGTCCGCCGAGGGCGGCGGGTCCGAAGGGGGTGCCGGGGAAGAGCCGGTCCGTGCGCTCGGGCGTGGCCATCGCGTGCAGGCCCGCCACCAGGGAGTCGCGCAGGGCGGGCCAGTCGGGGCGGTCCGCGGCGAGCCGCCCGGCGTGGTCGTCGGCCTGCGGGTCCGCCGTCCGGGACAGGCGGGACAGGAGGGTGGCGCCGAAGCCCGGCGGGACGGGGTAGTGCTGGTCGACCGCCCGGGTGAGGACGCGCAGGGTCGCCAGGTCGCGGTGCGGCACCGGAAGCAGGAGCCACAGCCGCAGCACGTCGAGCAGATGGGCGGTGGCGGCCCGGCCGCGCAGCCCCGCCGGTGCCGTGAAGCCCTCCTCGCCGGTGGCCGGTGGCCGGTCGTCCATGAGGTCCGTCGCCGTGTCCAGGCGGGTGAGCACGACCCGGTCGTCCGGGCACAGGAGCACGTGCTCCGGGCTGAGTTCGCCCAGGCGGAACCCGCGATGCCGCAGCGCGTCCAGGGCGGCGGCGACCCGCCCGACGACGCCGAGGGCCCACTCCGCGTAGCCCGCGGCCTCCTTCTCCGCGCGGTCCTCGGTGGTCAGCGGGAAGGCGGCGGCCGCCGCCTCGGCCAGGCTCCGGCCCTCGGGCAGCTCGACGGCCAGGAAGTGGTGGCCCGCCCGGACGTGGTGGCGTACGACGCGAGGCACGCAATCGAGGCCGGAGAGCCGCTCCAGGACGGCCCGTTCGTGGGTGAGGCGGGCCACGGCGTCCGTGCCGTACGCGTCGAAGCCGGTGTGGGGCCGCGCCTCGTGCAGCAGGACGGGCCTGCCCGTGGCGGTGTCCGTGGCCCGGTAGGTGCCGCCGCCGGTGGTCAGGCGCAGTGCCCGCACGTCGCGGAAGGGGAAGGGGGCGTCGGGCGGGGCGTGCAGGGCCTTGAGGTCGGCGTGCAGCACCTCGGGCAGCGTGACCCAGTCCGGGCAGCGGAAGACCGGGCGGCGGTCCTCGGGCACGAGGGTGCCGTCGGGCCGTTCCAGGGCGGGCACCATGGTGTGCTCGTCGCCCGGGGCGGCCAGGTGCCCGGCGGCGGGACATCGCTGGTCCTGTGCGGCGCCGTAGCGCACGTACAGCGGACCCGAGCGGTGGCGCAGACAGCCCGGCACGTACGGTCCCGGAAGCGGTGCGAGCAGCGCGGTGAGGTCGGCGAGCGCGGCGGTGAGCACGGCCTCGTCCGCCGGGTGGAGGACCATCAGGTCGGCGCTGGTGAGGCGGTCGGCGCGGAGGTCGCCGAGCGCCCGGGCGGCGGCCGTCCCGCGGACGAGGTCCACGGCGATGTTCTGCCGCACGCAGTACTCCACGACGGTCTCCGCCGCGGGCTCCAGCCGGGGCAGCGTCACGGAGACGTGGATCCGCCAGCCCTGACCCGGCCGTCGGGCGGTCGGTGGGCGCAGCCGCGTCCACCATCCGGAATCCGAGCGTTCCCAGCCCCGGGGCAGGGGCCGCAGGGCCGCCGTGAGCCTTTCCGGAGTGTCGGCGAGGCGCTCCGGGAATTCGAACAAGACCGGGTCCGCGCGGTAGAAGCGGTCGTAGTCCTGGATTTTCATCACGGTGCGGCCTCTCCGGTCAGAACCGGGCAGAAAGAGATTCCGGGGAATCGGCGGGAGTGACGAGGGAAACGCGTGCGAGATTCGAACGAACGCCCCTCGGGCGGAAGTCGGCACGGCGTGCAGGGCGCCGGAGGAACGGTGGACAGAAAGCGGGCGGGCGTCGGCGGAAGGAAGGCCTACGGAATGAGGCGCCACGGAAAGGGCCGGGGCGCGAGCCGCTGCGGGTGCGCGCCGCCCGGTGTCGTCAGGCGGAGGGGCGGAACCCCGGCGACCCCGGTGACTATGGCCGCGCGACGGTCGCCGTGACGAACTCCGGAGGGCGCGTCCGCACCGAGCGCCGGTCGATGCGCGCGATGTCGTCTGCGGAACCGAAGCGGCGGTCCATCCGCCGGACGGCCTGTGCCCACGTTCCCATCGAGTCCACGGTGGACAGCGTCTCCACGACGAAGGGGTCCCGCAGCCGGGCCAGGGTGCGCTCCCACAGCACCGTCGCGGGCTCCTCCAGGAGGCTGCCGACCGTCCCCTCGTACACGGGGATCCCCCGCACCATGCCGTCCGGCTCCACCTGCATGACCTTGGTGTCGATGCCCTCGGCGACCCGCTCCGGCTTCATCACCAGATTGAGGTTGTCGGTGGTGAAGACGGCCACCGACGACGGCGCCAGCTCGCGCAGGCGGGCGCGGAACGCGGTGCTCGTGAGCCGGGCGACCTGGTCGTCGTCGAGGAGTTCGTGGACGCCGAACTCGGGGCGGCTGGCGAGGCCCTCCGGCACGGCGGCGTTGAAGCCCAGCGTGGTCAGGCGCGGGAAGCGGTGGGCGATGTCGCCCGCGATGTCCTCCAGCTGGCCGAAGTTGCTGCGGATCACCACGCAGTCGACACCGAAGCACAGCCGCCCCCGGTCGGCCGTGCTCCGCTCGGCCGCCACCTCGTCGAGCAGGGTGAGGGCCGCGAGCACCCGCTCGAAGGAGCCCTCGCGCCCCCGGATGCGGTCGTGCACCTCGGACGTCGCTCCGTCCAGGCTCACGATCACCTCGTCGAAGTGGTCGGCGAGCCGCTCGGCGAGGGCCCGGTTCATCACCCATCCGCTGGTGTTGACCGACAGCTTCACCCCGGCGGCGCGCAGCCGCCGCGCGACCTCGAACACGCCCCGGACGACGAGCGGTTCGCCTCCGGACAGGGCCACGACCCGGGGGTCGAGCGACGCCAGCGCGTCGGCGACCCGCAGCATGGCCTCCGGACCGAGCTGGCGCGAAGGCCGCCTCCCCGATTCCGAATAGCAGTGCGAGCAGCGCAAGGGGCAGGCGTACGTGGTGTCCCAGACGATGACTTCCGGACCGGAACAACGACTCATGACGGCCACCCGTTCTCTCATCCCTGCGGAGTGTCCTCGCGCGGTGCCGGACCCTTGGAATCCGCCTTCACGGCCCTCGGAATCCGCCCCTGCGATTCCCTTCGAGTGTTCTCGTGCGGGCCATTGCGGGGCACCCGGGCACCCTCCAAAATCCCTGGAGGTTTTCCGCCAGGCGCGGTCGGTGGATTACTTCTCTGGACGTCCGTCGTGACGGGCCCCGATAATGTCGCCCGTGGCAGGCAGAAGCGGGGGGATGCACCTCGTCGCCGCGTGCGGCGGAGCGTGCTTGCTCTGGGCAACGCTTATCGGGACAACGCAGCTGGACAACCGCTACGTTCTGCCTTGGATCCTGGGGTCCGTACTCCCGTGCTATTTCGCCGGTCTCTTCACCTGGTGGCACGCCCCGTCCAGCCCCGTGGCCCGGCGCCTGCTGCTGCTCGGCAGCTGGCTGTGCGTCTCCGTGGCCGTCCGCCACACCACCACGCTGGTGAGCCTCGAACTCGGCTGGTACCTGCGCCCCGAGGCGGCCGGCGTGCTGCTGCCGCTCGACCTCGCCCTGCAGGCCGCCAGCCAGCTCTGCCACCTGGTGGTGAGCATCCTCGTCGTCCGCCTGCTGGCCCTGCTGCCCGACGGCGGCTACCGCTTCGGCTACGAACGCCGCGTCCTGAACAGCCTCTGGGGCCTGCTCGCGCTGCCGGTCCTGCTGCCCCTCACCGGCCTGTCGGACCACACCGTCTACTACATCGTCTTCTACCACCCCGAGGCTTTCCTGCCCGGCGTCGGCGCCACCCTGCTCGTGCTGCGCTGTCTGCGCGCCCGGGCCGCGGGCCTGCGCGAGGTGGCCGCGCTGCTGCCGTTCGCCGCCGTGGCCGCCGTCCTCTTCCTGGGCCGCGGCTCGTCCCGGCTCTTCCGCGCCTGGCAGGGCGAACAGGGCGCCCTCTACCTCATCGGCTCCCTCCTCGGCGCCCTGCCCTACGTGTCGATCTCCGTGACCCTCCTCTACGCCGCCTTCCGCCACCGGCTGCTCGGAGTCGACATCGCGCTGCGCCGCTCCGCCGTCTACGGGTCCCTGTGGCTCATCATCAACAGCTGGTACGTCGGCATGGCCCTGACCCTCGGGCTCACCGCGGGCCTGGTCTTCCCGCTCGGCCTGTCCCTGCTGGTCGCCGTCGTCGTCACCGCCCTCTTCCAGCCGCTGCGCGCCCAGCTCAACGCCGTGCTGGAGCGCCGCGTCTTCGGCAAGCGCCTCAGCAGGTTCGAGCTCCTCGTCCAGTTCGGCACCACCCTGGAGCACGCCTACGACCTCGACCGGCTCGCCCCGCAGCTCGCCACCGGGCTGCGCGAAGGCCTCGGCCTGCGCTGGGTCCGGGTCCGGCTCGGCGGGCCCGGACCGCCCCTGGCAACCGCCGAAGCGGGCGAACCGCCGCCCGGCGAGCGGCCCCTGGTCAGCTTTCCGCTCCTGTACGGGGACGACGTCCTCGGCGCCATCGAGTACGGCCCCAAGGCCGAGGGCCCCTGCGCCCCCGAGGACCACGACATCGGCCAGACCCTCGCCCGGTCCGCCGCCCTCGCCGTGCACAACGTCCGCCTCGCAGCCGAGCTCTCCGCGCACGCCCGGGAGACCCAGCGCCAGGCCACCGAACTCGCCGCGTCCCGCGCCCGCATCGTGCACGCCCAGGACACCGAGCGCCGCCGCATCGAGCGCCGCCTGCACGACGGCATCCAGCAGGAACTCGTCGTGCTCGTCGCCAAACTCGCCCTCGCCCGCAACCGCCTGCACCGCGGCGGCGACATCGACGCCGCCCTCACCGAGATGCAGGACGACGCCTACCGCGTGATCGACGACCTGCGGGAGCTCGCCCACGGCATCCACCCGCCCGTCCTCACCGACCAGGGCCTGGTCGCCGCCGTGACCTCCTGCGCCCGCCGCATGCCCATCCCCGTCACCGTCCACAGCGAGGAGCCGCTGACCGGCGTGCGCTTCGCCCTCGACATCGAGGAGTCCGCCTTCTACCTCGTATCCGAAGCACTGACCAACGTCCTCAAGCACGCGGGCGCCGGACACGTGACCGTCCGCCTCACCCGCGCCGACGGCCGCCTCCAGGTCGAGGTCGCCGACGACGGCACCGGGTTCCCCACCGACACCACCCGCGGCTCCGGCCTCACCGGCATGCGCGACCGCACCGAGGCCGTGGGCGGCGAGCTCACCGTCACCAGCGGCGTCGGCACCGGCACCGTCATCCGCGCCCGACTCCCCGAACGCGAACGGGAGGAGGCCCGTGCCTGAGCCCTCGGACACCGCCCCGCTGCGCGTCGTCATCGCCGAGGACCACTACCTGGTGCGCGAGGGCACCCGGCGACTCCTGGAGGACACCGGCGAGGTGGACGTCCTCGCCGCCGTCGGGACCGCCACCGAGCTCCTCGACGCGGTCGCGCGGCTGCTCCCGGACGTCGTCATCGCCGACATCCGCATGCCGCCCGGCCACCACACCGAGGGCATCACCGCCGCCCACGCCATCCGCGCCGCCCACCCCGGCATCGGCGTCGTCGTGTTGTCCCAGCACGCCAACGAGAACTACGCCTTCGACCTCTTCCGGCGCGGCACCGACGGCCTGGCCTACCTCCTCAAGGAGCGCATCGGCGAGGTCGACGAGCTGCTGCGCGCCCTGCGGGAGGTGACCGCCGGGCGCTCCGTCGTCGACCCCCGCATCGTGGAGGTCCTCATAGGGAGCCACGCGCGGGCCGCCGACGCCCCCCTGTCGCACCTCACCCGCAGGGAGCTCGACGTCCTGCGACAGATGGCGGAGGGCAAGACCAACCGGGCGATCGCCGACTCCCTGACGCTCTCCGAGTCGACCATCGAGAAGCACGTGAACTCCACCTTCGCCAAGCTCGGCCTCGCGGAAGTACCACAGCTGCACCGCCGGGTCAGCGCCGTCCTCGCGTATCTGCGCCACACCCCGGCGGGCCCCGGCTGACCGGCCCGGCACTCCCGCGTTGCGCCCCGGCGGGCGACGCGGGAAGGTCGAGGAAGGCGGACGAGGAGGCCACAGACATGCCCATCGCAACGGTCAACCCGGCGACCGGCTGGACCGAGCTGACCTTCGAGCCCCTGAGCGGCGAGGAGATCGAGGCGCGGCTGAGCCGTGCCTCGGAGGCCTTCGAGCGCTACCGCACCACCGGCTTCGCCGAGCGCGCGGGACTGCTGCACCGCGCCGCCGACCTGCTCGACGCGGACACCCCTGACATCGCGCTCACCCTCACCTCCGAGATGGGCAAGCCCGTGAAGGCGGCCCGCGCGGAGGCCGCCAAATGCGCCAGGACCATGCGCTGGTACGCCGACCGCGCCGAGGCCCTGCTCGCCGACGAGCGGCCCGACGACGGCGACGTGCGCGACTCCGGCGCGTCCCGGGCCTTCGTCCGCTATCGCCCCTTGGGCGTGGTCCTCGCCGTGATGCCGTGGAACTTCCCGCTGTGGCAGGTGGTGCGGTTCGCCGCGCCCGCCCTCATGGCGGGCAACGTGGGGCTGCTCAAACACGCGTCGAACGTGCCGCAGACCGCCCTCTACCTGGAGGACCTCTTCCTCCGCGCGGGCTTCGACGCGGGTTGCTTCCAGACGCTCCTCGTCGGCTCCGACGCCATCGAGGGCATCCTGCGCGACCCGAGGGTGGCCGCCGCCACCCTCACCGGCAGCGAGGGAGCGGGCCGCTCCGTCGCCGCGATCGCCGGCGACGAGATCAAGAAGACGGTCCTCGAACTGGGCGGCAGCGACCCCTACGTCGTCCTGCCGTCGGCCGACGTCGAAGCGGCCGCCACCACCGCCGTCACCGCGCGGACGCAGAACGCGGGCCAGTCCTGCATCGCCGCCAAACGCTTCATCGTGCACACGGACGTGTACGACGCCTTCCTCGAGCGCTTCACCGCGGGCATGCGGGAGCTGACCGTCGGCGACCCCACGGACGAGAGCACCGACGTGGGCCCCCTCGCCAGCGAGCAGGGCCGCGACGACCTGGAGGAACTCGTCGACGACGCCGTGCGCCGGGGCGCCACCGCCGTCTGCGGCGGCGGGCGGCCCAAGGGCCTCGACCGGGGCTTCTACTACGAGCCGACCGTCCTGGTCGGCATCACCCCCGAGATGCGCGTCCACCGCGAGGAGACCTTCGGCCCGGTGGCCACGGTCTACCGGGTCGCGGACCTGGAGGAGGCCATCGCCGTGGCCAACGACACCTCGTTCGGCCTGAGCTCCAACGCCTGGACCACCGACCCGGCCGAACAGGAGCGCCTCGTACGCGACCTGCGGGCGGGCGGGGTCTACTTCAACGGCATGACCGCCTCGCACCCGGCCTTCCCCTTCGGCGGGGTCAAGCGCTCCGGATACGGCCGTGAGCTGTCGGGCCACGGCATCAAGGAGTTCTGCAACGCCACCACCGTGTGGCACGGGGCATGAGCGCCCCGAAGACCGGCAGGGGGCGGCCATGGAGCCCGTCGAGGCACTGAACCGCATCGCCTTCCTGCTCGAACGCGTCCACGCGCCCACCTACCGGGTCCGCGCCTTCCGCACCGCCGCGGCCGCCGTCGCCGCCCTGACGGCCCAGGAGCTCGACGAGCGGGTCCGCACGCACACCCTGGAAGCCCTCAAGGGCATCGGGCCCAAGACGGGCGCGGTGGTGCGCGAGGCGCTCGACGGCCAGGTGCCCGGCTACCTCGCCCGTCTGGAGGAGGAGGCCGAGCAGCCCCTGGTGACCGGCGGCGCCGAGCTGCGGTCCCTGCTGCGCGGCGACTGCCATCTGCACTCCGACTGGTCCGACGGCGGCAGCCCCATCGAGGAGATGGGCCGGGCCGCCGCCGCGCTCGGCCACGAGTGGGCCGTCCTCACCGACCACTCGCCCCGCCTGACCATCGCCCGCGGCCTGTCGCCCGAGCGGCTGCGCGAACAGCTGCGGGTGGTGGCCGCGCTCAACGAGACATGGGCCCCGTTCCGCCTGCTCACCGGCATCGAGTGCGACATCCTGGAGGACGGCGGCCTCGACCAGGAGCCCGAACTCCTCGCCCGCCTCGACGTCGTGGTCGTCTCCGTCCACTCCAAGCTGCGCATGGACGCGGCGGCGATGACCCGCCGCATGGTCAAGGCCGTGCGCAATCCGCACGCGGACGTCCTCGGCCACTGCACCGGCCGCCTCGTCACCGGCCGCGGCCGCCCGGAGTCCGCCTTCGACGCCGACGCGGTCTTCGCCGCCTGCGCCGAGTCCGGCACGGCCGTGGAGATCAACAGCAGGCCCGAGCGGAAGGACCCGCCCCGGAGGCTGCTGCGCCGCGCGGTCGACGCCGGGGTCCTGTTCGCCATCGACACCGACGCGCACGCGCCCGGCCAGCTCGACTGGCAGATCATCGGCTGCGCCCGCGCCGAGGAGTGCGGGGTACCGGCCGAACGCGTCGTCACCACCTGGAACGCCGAGGACCTGCTCGCGTGGACGAGCAGGTCCGGGCGGGGCCCGGCCTGAGCCGGGGTCTTCCGGGGCGCGGCGCGGTCAGTTCGTGAGGGTCACACAGGGCAGGCCGACGCTCTCGCCGCCGCGGAAGCCCTCCGCGCACAGCCGCGTGCCCGCGGGGAAGTGCCGCTGGGGGTAGGCCTGGTCCCGGTAGGTGCGGAACGCCGCGACGTCCTCCACCTTGGTGTGGGCGCTCCAGCCGTTGGTGGTCCACACGCGCGCGCTGATGCGGTGCGGCTGGTTGGTGTTGGTGACCGACACCTCGACGCGGCCCAGATAGGTCCCGGTGTCGTACGTCTCGATGCAGACCGAGTGGTTGCACCACTTGCCGTCGGCCACCGCCGAGGGGCCGGTGGCGACGACGCAGCCGAGGGCGGCGGCCAGCGCCCCGATCCCCGCGGCGATCTTCCTGGTGATGTCCGGCATGGTGAGCCACCCTCATGTGTCACGACGCCCGTGACCAGCCGCCACGGACTCCCGGGCGGACCAACGCGGCGCAAGATCATTGGTTACGGGATCCGCGCGAACCACCCCGGCGTCGACTGTGACCAGGGCCCTAGGCCGACGCGCGGCCGTCTGCGAGCATGCGCCGATGACCGAGGAAGGCGAACACGCACGGCTCTGGGCCGCGCCCGGCAGCGCGCAAGTGGAGCTGCTGTCGGCGCGGTTCGAGCGCTTCGCCTTCGACCGGCACAGCCACGAGGAGCTGTCCGTCGGCGTCATCGAGGAAGGCGCCGAGGGGCTGCACCTGGCCGGGGGCAAGGTCGTGGTCCCCGCGGGGCAGCTGGTGATCCTCAACCCCGGGCAGGTGCACACCGGTTTCGCCGCCGAGGAGTCCGGCTGGCGGTACCGCATGTTCTACTTCGACACCGCCATGGTCGACGAACTGGCCGAGGAACACCTGGGCGCGCGGGACGTCTGGTTCGCGCGGACGGCCGTGCCCGACCCCGAGCTGTTCGCCGCACTGCGCCGCGTGCACCGCGAACAGGAGCACGCCCACGACCCCCTCACCGCCGAGTCACTGCTGCTCGGCGCGCTGACCACGGTGCTGCGCCGGCACGCGAGCACCGGCCGGGCGACGGCCGCCGGGCCCCGGCGGGATCAGCGCCGGGGCCCGGACCTGGCGCGGCAGCTGCTCCACGACCGCTGGGCCGAGCCCGTCACGGTCGCGGAGCTGAGCGCTGCCGCGGACATGCCGCGCGCCTCCCTCATCGCCGCCTTCCGGCAGGCGTACGGGCTGCCCCCGCACGCCTACCTGCTGCGTCTGCGCGCCAACCGCGCCCGCCGCCTCCTCCTGACCGGGCAGCGCCCCGCCGAGGTGGCCGCCGTCACCGGCTTTGCCGACCAGGCCCATCTGACCCGCGTCTGCAAGCGCTACTTCGGTGTCACGCCGGGGGCCATCCGGCCGTGACGGTCAGCCGGGTCGACACCGGCACGACTTTCGTTCAAGACCCCTGTCGCGCATCGCGCCAGGCTGGCCCCGTCGGCAAGGAGAGACGGAAGGCGGCTGAACGAAATGGTGTGGGCGATGGCGGTGTCCCCGCTGGTCGTGGTCCTGGGGATGATCACGGGACTGCGCCGGGCGGCGCACTGGGCGGCGGTCGTGGGGGCGGTCCTCGCGGCCCTGCTGATCTGGTGGCTGCCGGACTTCACCCTGGCGGGCGACGCGGCCGCAGGGACGGCGGGAGGCGCGGGGCTGCTGGTGCTCAACGCCGCGGCCGTGATGCTCCCGGGCGTCTATCTGAGCCAGGTGCTCACCCGCCGCGCGGTGCACGAGGCGTTGCAGGAGTGGGTGCGCGGCCTTCCGCTGCCGGGGCCCGCGACGATCGCCCTCGTGGTGGCGGGCATCGCGCCCACGGTGGAGGCCCTCACCGGCTTCGGCGTCTCGCTGCTCGTCACCGTGCCGGTGCTGCTCGCCCTCGCGCCGCCCGCGACCGCGCTGCGGCAGGCCATGCTCGGCATGAACATCATGCCGTGGGGCACCCTCGGCCTCGCCACCGTCATCGGCGCCGCCCTCATCGGCACCGGCACGGCCGACCTCGGCACCGCCACGGCGGTCACGAGCGCCCTGGTCTTCCCCCTGGTGACCGCGTGGGCCGCGCTGCTCGCACGGCCGCGGCGACGGTTCCGTACCGCCGTGGTGGCCGCCGGCGCCGGCGGGGTGCTCGCGCTCGGGCTGCTCGCCCTGAACCGCCTCGGCGCGGTCCAGCCCGCGGGCGTCCTGGCCGGGCTCGTGACGACCGCCGCCGGGCTCGCGCTGTGCGCCGCCCGCCGCGGGCGGACCGGCTCCGGCGCCGCCGGGCGGCTGCTGCCGCCGCGCACGGTCCTGTCCGCGTACGGCCTGGTCCTCGGCGGCATCGCCCTGACGCGCGTCGCCAAGGCCCTGGGCGCGCCTCCCCTCGCCCTGCACGCGGGCGACGTGAGCTTCGCGCTGCTGAGCTCGCCGGGCCTGTCGCTGCTCGCCGCGGCCCTGATCCTGGACCGGGGCCGTCCGCACCGCCGGGACGCGCGCACCGCGCTGACCCGCGTCGGCAGGCCGCTGCTCGCCCTGACCGGGTTCGTCGCCCTGGGGCGGCTGATGGCGGACAGCGGCATGATCGGCGAGCTGGGCGCCGCGGTCGCCGGGGCGCCCCCGCTGGTCATCGCCCTGGCAGCGCCCGCGCTCGGCATGCTCAGCGGCTTCCTGACCGGCTCGAACGTCGGCGGCAACGCGCTGATGATGCCGCTTCAGGAGCGCCTCGCCCCGGACGGCGCGGGCCTCGACACCTGGTTCGCCGCCCTGCAGAACAGCGCGGCGGGGCACACCGTCTTCACCTCGCTTCCCATGATCATGCTGATCCTGGCGGTGGCGGGTGACCGGGCCAAGTCCGCGGGCGTCACCGAACGCGGCCTGCTGCGCTTCGGCCTGCGGGTGGCCGCCGCGGTGTACGCCGCCCTGGCCGTGACGGCGGTCGCCGTGGTGGTCGTCGGCGGGGCCGCCTGACCGGCCACGGGACCGTCGAGCCGGGGCCGGTCGCGCGCGGGCGCGCCTCGCCCCGGCTCAGGACGTCACCCGACGAACTGCCCCCCGAGGCGCTCCACCAGGAGGAACCCGCCGATGCCGATCATCATCGCGCCGCTGACCCGGGTGACCACCCGGGCCGCCGCGGGCCGGGCCTTGAGCACGGCCCCCGCCAGGACGCCGACCCCGAGGTAGACCACCGCGCAACTGGCCATGTGCAGCGTGCCGAGCAGCCCGCTCTGGACCGCGACGGGCCAGCCCGCCCCCGGGTGGATGAACTGCGGGAACAGCGAGAAGTACAGCAGCAGCGCCTTGGGGTTGAGGCCGCTGGTGCCGACCCCCTTCCACGCGATCTGCCAGCGGGACTCCGCCAGGGCCTCGGTGGCCGCCTGCGGGCTCGCCGGGCGGGCCAGGACGCCCCAGCCGAGCCAGATCAGATACGCGGCGCCGAGGACGGTCAGCGCCGTGAGCAACGCCCCGGAGCTGGCGACGATCACGACGAGGCCCGCCACCGCGAGCAGTGTGTACCCGGCGTACCCGGCCACGAGACCGGCCACCGCCGGGACCACCGACCGCTCGCGCAGCCCCGCCGAGATCGCGTACGCCCAGTCCGCGCCGGGTGTGCAGACCAGCAGCAGGTCGACCGCCAGGAACGCCGCCAACGTGCCCGTTTCCATGAAGAATCGTTTCCTCTCCCCTGTGTCGTACGAGAGGGAAGGCTAGGAGCTTTTCGGCCAAAGGTGTTTCCGTAATTGCTCCGGCACCCGGCATGGCGGGGGAGAATCTTGCGCATGGATGCCCTGGACCGGAAGATTCTTACCGAGCTGCAGCAGGACGGCAGGCTGACGGTGACGGAGCTGGCCGCTCGCGTGCGGCTGAGCGTCTCGCCCTGCCACCGGCGCGTGCGTGACCTGGAGAAGTCCGGAGCGATCCGCGGCTATCGCGCCGTGGTCGACCCGCCCGCGCTCGGCCTGAACTTCGAGGCCCTCGTGTTCGTCACCCTGCGCTGGGAGGACAGCGACACGGTCACCGCGTTCGAGGAGGGCGTGGCCGACGTTCCCCATGTCATCCAGGCCCAGCGCCTGTTCGGGGAGCCCGACTATCTGCTGCGCGTCGCCACCGCCGATCTGGCCGCCTACCAACAGCTGTACGACCAGCGGCTCGCCACCTTGCCGGGCGTCCAGCGCCTGACCTCCACCCTCGTCATGAAGCACGTGGTCGACGACCGCCCGCTGCCGCAGTAGGACTGCCCCGTCATCGGTATTGCCCCGCGCGGCCGGTGCAGAAGGAGGGTCGTGGAGGGACTTCTCCCCATGCGATGGACATGACCACCCCGACTCAGGGGGCGGTCAGGGGAATGTGCAAGGGCTTGCCCGGCCACGTCATCTGCCGTCGGTCAGCGGGCGGCAGCCCTCGCCCTCACCGCGCCCGAAGCCACCGTGGGACTGCACAGCCCCCACACCGACCAGGCCACCCTGCACCGCGCCGAGGTCCACCAGGCCACCGGAGTCATCGCCGCCCGCCAGTGCCTGCCCCTACGGACGCCCTGCTGCGGCTGCGCGCCTACGCCTTCAGCCACGAGCGCGACCTGCTCGACGTCGCACGGGCCGTCCTCGACGGCACCCTGCGCCACCTCGACAACGGCACCCCCGCCCAGGAGTGACCCCGCTGAGCGGGTGACGCCAGGTCAGCCGAGCAGCGCCGCGGCCGCCGCGAGGAGGTCCTGGTTGTGCCCGGTGACGTCGCGCTCGGTCAGCCGGTGCAGTTCGTCCGCCTCGACGCCGAGGTCCTCCAGCGGTACGTCGACGTTGCCGAGCGCCCGCGTGGCGCGCCGCAGCGCGACCCGGAACCCGGCGCCGCGCGGCAGCTCGCCGAGGATCTCGGGCAGCCACACGCGCAGCAGCTCGTGCGTCCACACGTTGGCGCCGCCCGCACCGGTGCGGTGCGCGGTGCCGAGGACCGGCCCGAGGCCGTTGTCCTGGAAACCGGCGGCGAAGATGTCGGCGGCCGAGTACGACAGCGCGTCGGTGATCAGGACCTTGGGACCGAAGTAGCGGGGCAGCCCCGCGGTGACCGCTTCCGGATCGGTGAGCGGAAAGGCCTGCGAGTACACCTCGCCGGTCTCCACGGCGGCGCGGATCGAGGGGGTCCAGACGCGGAACCCCGGGTTGGACCGGGCGAGGGCGAGCGCGGCCCGCGTGGTGGACAGCGAGAAGCTCACCGGCGCCACGGGACGCGGGCTCAGCACCTGCAAGGCGGACTCCGCGGCCGGAACGTGCCCTCCCGGATTGCCGCGAATGTCCACGATCAGGCCGCTTTCCGGTGCGCGGGCCGCGATCCGTGCCACCTCCTCGGCGAACGGCCGCGCCCCCGCGACGTTGAACGAGTAGACGCGCACGTATCCGTAGGAGCGGCCCCGGACGCGCACCGTCCGGTGGCGGACGACGCTGCGCAGGGCCCGCGCTGCCGAGCGCCGCGCCTGCGGCGGCGCGAACAGCGCGCGCTTGACCTGCCGCGCGGCCTCGCTCCCGACGTCGATGCCGAGGCCGGTGGCCAGCGTCGGCACGGGGTCCTGGGCGCGCCCGGCGTGCTGCTCGACGGCCCGCACCCGCCACGGGACGCGCGTCTCGCGGCGGCGGCCCCCGACGGTGCGGTACGTCAGGAGCACGCGGTGCTCGTCGGGCGGGGGACCGGTGCGCAGCGGGCGCAGCGTCAGGGACTCCAGGCCGCGTGCCAGGCGCGCGTCGAGGTGGGAGCCCGCCTGCGCGGCGGCGTTGCGCTCGACGGCGCGCTCGATCGGCACCCCGTTCCAGGCCTCCAGTTCGGCGCCGACGTCGAAGCCGGCGTGCACGAGGGACGGATCGATCTTGGAGACGATGTGGTGGGGCGTGCCGTCGGGGTCGGCGTAGCGCTCGACGAGGAAGCCGAGCGTGGCCACGTGGCCCCGGTAGGGGTCCGGCAGTTGATAGACGGTGTGCAGATCGCGCAGTCCCCGGAAGACGTCCGTGAGTTCGGCGTGGAACTGCAGCTCGCTGAGCGGCGCGAGGCGGCGCTCCAGGAGGCGGAGCCGCTGCACGGGGTCGGTGGCGTGCATCGCCCGCTTCAGCGGAAGGTGCACGTACAGCTCCTCAAGGAGCACGCGCGCGGCGGCCACCAGCCGGTAGCGGTCCGCTAGCGGCAGCGGGTCGGCCTCCACCCGCCGCATGAACTCCTCAAGACCGACCGAGTCCGGCAGGGTCCTGTCCGGTTCGGCGAGCGTCCGTCTCATGGGTAGTAGTCCGCGAGGTGCTGGAGCTCGGGCACACCGCTGCGCGCCACGGCGGCGAAGTAGGCGGCGTCGTGGGCCAGCGGGTCGAGGCGCGGGACGACCAGGTCCAGCGGGACCTCGCCCGCGGCGGCGAAGGCGCCCGTGTCGCCCTCCGGCATGTCCCCGAACAGGGCGAGGGGCGCGTCGGGGTCGTCGAGCGGACCGCCCCAGTCGGCGAGCGCGTCCTGCGCGGCGCGCCAGGCGGCCACAGGGTCCTGCCGGACCTTCTCCAGGGCCCGCCGGACCCCGGGCCAGTCGAGCGTGGCGTCGGCCCGGTGCGGGTCCCGCACCGCCACCCGCCGGGAGAGCCCGGCCACCGTGAGCGCGCTGGTGTCGCTCGCCCCCGTGGCGGCCATCAGCGCACGCGTGCCGTAGAAGGGACGGCCGCGCACCAGGACCAGGCGCACGTGCCGCTCGGTGGCGTCGATCAGATTGCGGTACGGGTCCGTGGCCGGGTCGTGGCGTTCGAGGACGAGCAGGTCCGCGGCGCTGCCGCGTTCCAGGCGGCCCACCTGTGGACCCCAGGCGGTCGCGAGGGCGTCGCCGGGGTTCGCGGTCACCATGTCGCACAGCTCGCGGTCGGTGAAGCGGCCGCCGAGTTCGTGGCGGTTGACGGAGTCGGCGACCTTCAGCTCGCCGAGGACGTTCTTGGTGCCCGAGGGCGACCAGTCGGAGCCGAGCGCGATGCGCAGCCCCTTCTTGTCGGCCTCCACCACGTCCGTCGTGGTGTGGTAGAGCCAGTAGTTGGAGAACGGCGACCACACGACGGTGGCCTTCTCCGCGGGGTTGATCGCGGTCACCGCGCTCTGCCACTTCTTGAAGTCGGCCGCGGTCAGGGCGGTGCCGTGCACGCCGATCAGGCCCGGCTTCAGACACGGTTCGAGGTCGTCGAACTCGCGGTGCACGATCGAGCCGGGCTTCCCCTCGGCGACGTGGTAGATCAGCAGCCGCGTGCCGTCGAGCCTCGGCGCCCTCTCCTCGCGCAGCTCGTCGGCGTCGAGCTGGAGCGCGGCGGTCATCACCATGTCGGCGCCCGCGGGCAGCTTCTCGTTGTCGATGGTCCGCAGCAGCCAGCCGTCGACGGGGCGGGTCGACAGCGGGGCGCCCTGGATGGCCGTGACCCCGCTGACCAGGGCCTTCACCTCGACGTACTTGAGCAGTGCCTCGGGTGCCGCCTGGCCGAGCACCTTGGCGGGCCAGGTCACCGACGTCGCGTAGTCGGGCGGGTGCTTCTCGCCGACCCAGCGGTCGTGGTGCAGATAGGGCACGCCGACCGCCTCCCACAGCGGGAGCGTGTTGTAGAGGAGGTGGTTGTGCAGGTCGATCAGGCCCGGCAGGATCAGCGCGCCCGTGTCGACGACCGGCGCGGCGGAGAAGCCCGCGGGCGGCGCCTGCCCGGCCTCCCGCACCGCGGCCAGACGGCCGTCGTCGCCGACGTACACGGCGCCCGGGTCGAGGATCCGGTGGTCGCTGTCGCAGGTGACCACGGTGCCGCGCAGGACGAGGGCCATCAGCCCGGCGCCTTCCAGAGCAGCGTGTGCTTGTCGTCGGGCGAGGGGCGGCTGACGGAGTTCGCCCCGCCCTGGGCGCGCACCCAAGCGTCGTCGCCGAGGAAGTCGGGGGCGCCGAAGGGCAGGTCACGCTGGGGGATCGCGCCGTAGTCGGACTCCAGGAACTCGGTGCCGTAGTTCGGCCCGGTGTTGTCGCCGTCCGGGTCCGGCGTCACCACCGACCGCAGCTGTGTGATGGCGCCGCGCCAGCCGTCGAGCAGGGCCGCCGGGTCGTGGCTGGAGGGGTGGGGCACTTCGGCGAGCGGCACCGGGGGCCGCGTCGGCCACAGCCGCACCGCCTCCTGGGCCATGAAGCCCATGGCGACGACGGCCTCCAGGGTCGGGTCCGTCGCCCGGTCGAAGACGGCGTTGCGCCACTGCGTCTGCGGCGGGTCGGCGAGCCGCTCCTTCATCGCGAGGGCCCGGCTCGGCTGGACCGCGTACGCCCACGCGTTGAGGCACACGTAGGAGCGGGTCAGGCCGAGCTTCGTGAGGAAGCCCTGGACGCGCTGGCCGGCGTTGCCGACGAGGCTGCGCCCGGCGATCCGCTCGGTGGGCCCGGGGTCCGAGGCCACGATCAGGACGCGCGCGGAGCCGTCGAGCCGCCCGCGGTAGAAGATCGGCCCCCAGTCGAACCAGAACGCGTCCTTGACGGGCGGCTCGGGCACTTGGGCCAGCAACTCGGCGAACTGGGCCGTGGGCCCGCGGTCGAACTCCGCCATGGGGCACCGCCTCCTCACCGGCCGGATGGTGCGCGCCCGTGAGCACACGGGCCCCTCGGCGGCGGGCCGGGGGCCCGGCGGCCGAAACCGGTGTCGGAATCAGTGGATCACTCCACCCCGGATGGCGCAAACGGTGGCATTTCGACCAGCGCGGGCCCCGGTTTCGGCTGCGGCCTCGCCCTCCCCGGGCCTCGATGGAGCGAGAGGACGGCCCTCGGCACGGAGGGGCACCGGAAGGGTGGCTGCCGGTGAGGCGCGGCAGCCGCCCGGCTCACCGGGCGCCGGCGGCGGCGCCCCGCTCGTCGAGGTCGCGGATCTCCCGCATCTCCTCCATGAGGTCGAGGAGCTCCGGCGTGAGGAACTCGTTGACCGGGCAGGCGCCGGAGAGCGCCGAGAAGTAGCGGTCGGAGAGCTCGCCGCTCGTGGCGGCCGCGCGCAGCAGGTCCAGGTGGTGGCCGGGCGGGTTCAGCTCGGCCGTCTTCAGCGTGCTCTTGTAGTCCGGGATGAGGGTCTCGGTGCGCCGGGCGGCGAACTCGTCGAGCGACTTCCGCAGTCGTTCGGGGTCCTGGAGGGTGTCACCGATCCGGTCCACCAGGAGCTGGGCCTGGATGAAGGCGTCGGTGATGCCGCGTGCCGTGATGGAGTCCTTGTGGTGGCTCGCGTCGCCGACGAGGGCCCAGCCGGGACCGGCCGCCCTGCGGAAGAAGTTGAGCTGGTTGCCGGTGCCGAAGAGGCGCTCCACCTGGGTGCCCGCGTCCATCTCCGCGCGCACCTCGGGCGCGGTGTGCCGCACGGTGTCGAGCAGGGCGGCGAGGCCGTCGCCCTTGACCTCGGCGAAGCGCGCCTGCGGGAAGTACGCCGCGACCAGCGTCGCGCCGTCGTTGGTGGGCACCGTGCCCACCCAGCTGCCGCGGGACTGATAGAGCCGGAAGCGCGTGGGCAGGCCCTCCCAGTAGCTGTAGTAGCAGCAGGTGAGCGTCGGGTCCTCGATCTCGTACGGCGCCTTGACCTTCGCCGCCACCGTGGAGCGCATGCCGTCGGCGCCGATGACCAGACGGGCGCGCTCGACCACCTCGCTCCCGTCGCTCGGCTTGAGCCGGACGCCCACGACCCGGTCGTCCTCGAAGACGAGGTCCGTGACCGAGCAGGTGTCGCGGTACTCCACGCCCGCGTCGACCGCGGCCTTCGCGAGGATCGTGTCGATGAGGAAGCGGCGCGGCGCGTACGACGCCTGCTGGCCCTCGACCGGCCAGGAGGAACCTTCGATGCGGACGCCCGCGTACGTGTAGGCGGCCCTGTCCAGCGGCGGACAGCCGGTGGCCACCACGTCCGGCAGCACGCCCCACTTGCTGAGGAGCGCGATGCCCGGCTGGTGGATGTACAGGGTCGACAGCGTCTCCTTGGGGAAGGCGCTGCGCTCGACCATGAGCACCCGGTACCCGGCGCGGGCGAGCAGCATCGCTGTCGGAGAGCCGGCGACCCGCGCCCCGACCACGATCACGTCGTACACGAAATACCTCCTCGTCGGGCACCGACTCGTCCGGCCGGGCTGTCCTGCGGAATGGCGCAATGGCGGAATGGCGAATGGGCGGTGCGGCGGGGCGCGTACGGCTCCCCGCGGAGATTTAAGCGGACGTCGCGGGGAGGGCCGAAACGCAATGGGACGGTCACCGAAAGCACCGCGTACGGAAAGGAATGATGGCCAACCATAGCCCCGCCCTCACCCATTCTTCGTCCAGCGCCGCCTTTTCGGCTCCGCGATCGACGTGCCGTTGTCCTGGCGACGAGACGGCCGTCCGGGCGCACCGCCGTACCGGCCGCGCGTGAGGGCAACTGCCACAGGTGCACGTGGAGTTGGGCGTGGTGCGGTCCCGGGCGGGAAGTGGACTCCCGTGTCTGGGGGTTGATCAGGTGTCGTGCCCCGATTCGGAATCCCGAAGGGGGCCCGCCCGGCCATTCGGAGAACGGCGCGCCCGACCGGCCGTCCGGAAATCGGGCGCGCCCCTGTGGGCGAAGGACTCAGCGGCTCAGCGGCACAGTGAACTGCTTCAGCCAGGTGCGGCGGGCGAAGTCGCGGGCCTTGATGACGACGGAGTTGCGGTGCACCTCGACCTGGAGGCCCTGGTTGAAGGAGCCCTCGACGGCGACCTCGCCGCCCTTGCCGTCGTCGCGGTAACCGGTCTGGATGGCCCCGGTGTTGACCACCGTGAACCCGTTGAGGTTGGCGGTGCCCGGCACGACCCGGCGCACCACCCAGTCGGACAGGTCGAGGTCCCAGTGGGTGTGCCCGGAGAAGAGGAACACGTCGGGGTGGCGGCCGAGCACGTTCAGCAGCCGGTCGGCCTGGAGGTAGTCGCTCGCGTAGAGCTTGTTGCGGGTGCCGGAGACCGTGTTGGGCAGCGGGTGGTGGGTGATGACCATGACGGGCTTGAGGCGCCGCGACCAGTGCCACAGCCGGTCCTCCAGCCAGGCGAACTGCGCGTCGCTGAGCCACACCTCGTCCCAGAGCTTGGGGTCGTGGAAGTGCGCGTACCGCTCGGTGCCGAGCGCGAGCACCGGGATGCCGCCGAAGGAGGTCTCCGCGTGCACCGAACCGCGCTTGGCGAACCGGTAGAAGCTGCGGAAGAGCGAGTCCTCGGTGGTGCCGTTGGGCCAGGTGTCCTGGGCGAGGGTGTCGGGGTCGCGCCACTTCGGCACGTAGAACTCGTGGTTGCCGATCGCCCAGGACATGCTGCGCGGGTGGGAGTGCCGCCGGAGTTCGGCGGTGACCTGCGCGTACTCGAAGTCGTAGCCGCGCGGCGTGATGTCTCCCGCCACGGCGAGGCCCGCGCTGCGCGGGTTGACGGCCGCCATGTCGTCCAGGGCGCGGCCGAAGTCGCTCAGGTCGCCCTGGATGTCGCTGATGACGTTGAACCGCACGGGGTCCCGGCCGAACCACCGCTCGGTGTGCGCGGCGGGGGCGGCGTAGGCCTGCGGGGCGAAGGCGGTGGTCGCCAGGGCGCCGCCGCTCGCGGTGAGAAGGGTTCTGCGGTCCATGCGTGGCTCCGTAGGTGGGTGGTGGAACGGTGAGGGGAGTGACGTACGGGGTGCGTCGTCGGTGAACATCACGGGGGCCGATGCCGTCCCTGCCACGCGCGGGGGGCATGTATGTGTATCGAGCATGAACATCTGACGGGCCGCCCGGCGCCGACCCGGCCCGGAAGTATCGGCCGACCCTCGGCTTGCGGCGGTCCCCGGGTCCGGGCGATGCCGACTTTGGTTACGGCGGACAGGACCGAAGCCCGATGGGCGGCGCGCCACCGACGGCGGAAGCTGGGGGCGATCCGACCGGGCAACGGTCCGACCGCGACGAAGGGGAGCACGTGAAGCGGAACGAGGGCATGACCAGAGGAAGGTTCCTCGTCGGCGCGGCAGCGGCGGCGGGCGCCGCCGCACTCGCGGGCCCGGCCCTGGCGGCACCGGCCGCGGCCGAGCCCCGCCCCGGCAGCGAGGCGACGGCCACCGCCCGGCGCGGACTGACGTACCGGGGCGTCATGTACGAGTGCGCCGACGGCGATTCGCCCCACACCAGTTGGAACCCCCGGCGGATGCGCGCCGACCTGCGGAGCATCAGGCGCGCGCTGCACGCGAACTCGGTCGTGGTCTACGGCACCGGCGTGGAACGCATGGCCGCCACGGCCGCGGAGGCGGCCGAGCAGGGACTGCACGTGTGGCTCCAGCCGCGCCTGGGCGACGTGCCCGAGCGCCAGATCCTCGACCACCTCGCCGAGACCGGCAGGCAGGCCGAACGGCTGCGCCGCCAGGGCGCCCGCGTGTACCTCAGCGTGGGCTGCGAGTTCGTCCTGTTCGTCCCCGGCATCGTGCCCGGGGACGACGCCCTGGAGCGGGTCGAGAACATGCTCAAGGGCAACTGGGACCCGAAGGAGGCGCAGCGCAAGCTGGACCGGCTCATCCCGCTGGCCGCGCGCACCGCGCGGCGCGTCTTCCACGGCCCGGTGACGTACGGAGGCGCGCACGAAGACGTCGTCGACTGGAGCCTGTTCGACATCGTCAGCGTCAACTACTACTCCTACTTCGCCGACCCGCGCGGCTACTACAAGGAGCTCGCCCCCTACCGGAAGTGGGGCAGGCCCGTGGCCATCACCGAGTTCGGCACCTGCACGTTCCGGGGTGCCCCGGAGGCGGGCGGCATGGGCTGGAACAGCATCGACTACAGCAAGCCCGAGCCGGAGGTGCGCAAGGGCCTGCGACGCAGCGAACGCGTCCAGGCGCGGTACCTGACGCAGGTCCTCGACGTGTTCGAGCGGATGAACCTGCACGCGGCGATGGCGTACGAGTTCGTGTCCCCGGAGATGCCGCACCGCCGTCAGCGGCGCTACGACCTGGACATGGCCAGCTACAGCCTCACCAAGGCCATCTGGAAGACCGAGGACGACCCGACGGCGCGCTGGCACTGGGAGCCCAAGGAGTCCTTCCACGCGGTGGCCGAGCACTACGCCCGGGCGGGCCGCGGCGCCTGAGACCCCGCGCGGGCGGGCGCAGGAACCGGCGCCGGGCGGCATACGTTGTCGTTCACGAGCAAGGCGGGCCGGGCTCGCCCGCCGACGAGGGAGATGACGCGATGAGTGAGAAGGCCCGGAAGCTGTTCGAGGCGCTGGACCTCGACCACAACGGGACCCTGACCCGCGAGGAGGTGATCACCGCCTTGCGGACCAAGGGCCCGTCCCTGGCCGCGTCCGGGGACCTGCCGTTCTGGGGGCTCGGGGACGCCGAGGACTCCTCGGCACTGTTCGACGCCGCCGATCAGAACGGGGACGCGGTGCTGACCCTTGAGGAGTTCTCGGCGGAGGTCGACCGCCGCTTCGGCTGGCGCTGAGAGCGGGCCCCGACGGCCCGGTCCCCGGTCAGAGGCGCTTGCGGTACCAGCGCTCGGCGTAGCTGTCGTCGTTGTGCGGCGCGGTCCGTTCGTAGCCGTTGCGCTCGTACAGCGACCAGGCCTCCGTCAGGTCGTCGCGGGTGTCGAGCAGCACGGCCCGGGCCCCGAGCGCCCGGGCCGCGTCCTCGGCGGCCGCGAGGAGGAGCGGGCCGCCGCCGGTGCCGCGGGCCTCCTTGCGCACGAAGAGCCGCTTGAGCTCGGCCGCCGGGCCCTGCGCGGCGTCGCCGCCGGCGAAGAGGCGTATCCCGGCCGTGCCCGCGGGCTCGCCCGCGTACCGGCCGAGGAGGAGCAGCCCCGAGGGCGGGGCGAGCGTGGCGTGGTCGTTCGCCGCGACGACCTCGCGCTCCAGCTCCTCGGGCGGGGTGTCCCGCCCTTCGTGCACCTGGTACCAGCGGTCGCTCATCTCCGTGTAGTACGCGCGCCACAGGGCGAGCGCGGCGGGAGAGTCGGCGGGTTCGGGGGAGAGGGTCCAGCCAGTCGTCATGGTGGTCATTGTCGGACGACGTGAGTCCTGCGCCGCACACGGGTCCGCCCGCTCGGCCGCTGGCGCGAGCCGCCGCCGCTGAGCCGTCCGAGGGAAGTCGAGCAACCCCTGCCCAGCACGGCAGTTACCCATGGTGCTCCTGGACAGGGGCTGAGCCACGGCTTATGAGAAGGGAAACCCTCGTGCTGAAGAAGGTTATGGCGGCGACCGCGGTCACCGCTTCCGCGGTGGGCATGGTCGGCGCGGTGGCGCCCGCCGCGAGCGCCATCGGCGACGACCACGGCACCACCTCGAAGAGCGGCAACGGCGCCTCGCAGGCGTTCGGCAACTCCGCCACGCACGGCGACATGAGCCTGCAGGGTTCGATCGTCCAGGGCTCGCTCAACAAGCCCTGCCTCGGCGTGCCCGTCAAGGTGAACGCCGGGGCGATCGTGGGCCTCCTGGTCCCGGTCGCGGTCCAGGACATCCCGATCCTGTCGGCGCCGCAGAACCAGCAGTGCGCCGAGAACTCGACCCAGGCCAAGGGCGACGAGCCGCTCTCGCACCTCGCGGACGACATCTCGGCCCTGTCCGGCAACGGCGCGGGCAACGGCTGACCCCACCCGCCCCCTGCCCCAGCGGGCCGCCGACCTTCCTCCCGGCGGCCCGCTGCGCTGTGCCTGCCGCTCAGCCGAACCGCTGGATGCGCGGGGCGAAGGTGCCCTCGGGGCCGCCGGCACGGCCGACCGACCACACCGTCGTCGTGCCGGGCACCGCCGCCAGGCGCAGCACCGCGGAGTCGCTCTCCCCGGCCACCGCCGGTTCGTCGTACTCGGTGAACGACCGGCCGTTCCAGGCGAGGAAGTCGGGCCCGGGGACGAACGGCGGATTGCTGCCCGGCGGGGCCCACTTCAGCGAGCGGACCACCGCCACCCAGCCCAGCTCGCCGGACGCGGTGGGGGCCAGCGAGTTGACCGCGCCGAAGTTGGTGGGCAGGGCGACCCGGTTCCACTTCTCCCCGTCGAAGCGGACCAGGAGCGGTGGGATCGGCTTGCCCGGCGGGCCGCCGATGAACCCGGCCGTGCCGCCCGCCCACACCTCCGTGGGCGAGACGGCCAGCACACTGCCCACGGCCGACCGCGGGAAGCCGTCCACGATCGTCTGCTGCCACTCCTTGCCGTTCCAGTGCGACACGGCCGCGGCGGAGTTGGTCGAGCCCGCGGCCCAGACGTCGTCGGCCGCCTTGATGTGCAGGCCGTATACGGATCCCGGCGGCACCGGCAGGTCCTGCCAGCCGTGCCCGTCGTGGCGCAGCAGGGCCTGCGCGCCGTCGCGCGTACCGATCAGCCAGGTCTCACCGGCTCCGGCGACGACCTCGGTGAGGACGACACCGCGGGGCGGGCGGCTCTCGGACCAGGCGGTGCCGTTGAAGCGGAGCAGACGGGCGCCGCCCGCCGTGTCGCGGCCGACCGCCCAGGCGGAGGTGGGCGCGGTCGCGGCGACGGACAGCAGCTCTCCCTGCCAGCGTGTTCCGGGCAGACCCTGGCGCTTCCACGCGGTCCCGTCCCAGCGCAGCAGCAGCGGGAAGCCCGGCGCCGAGCGGCCGACGGCGTCGGCGCCCACCGCCCACGCCCGGTCGGGGCCCAGTGCCACGGCCTCGTTCAGCGCGGCCTGCGGGCGCACCTGCGCGGGGACCGGAACGTGCTGCCAGGACGCGGTGTCCGCGGCGGCCGGGCTCAGGGGGGTGAGGAGGGCGAGGGCGACCGCGAGGGCCGCGACGAGCAGTCTGCGTGCCATGGTCAGTCTCCCCGCCGCTCGCTCATCAGATTCGGTTTCGAGCCGTAGATCTCGACGGTCCCCAGGGACAGCAGCGAGGTCCCGGCCCGCACCAGGGCCCGCGGATTGACGTCGATCGCGTTCGTGCGCTTCGGGCCGTAGGAGAAGGCGGTGCGGGAGCCGTCCACCCGCGCGTACTTCGACTGGAACGCGCGGTCGCTGCGCACCGGCAGCCACAGCGCGCCGTCCGGGCCGCGCACCATGCCCTCGGTGTAGGTGTCGCCCAGCGGCGGGTAGGTGGTGCGCCAGGCGTGTCCGTTGAAGGTCATCAGGTAGGTGCGGCCCACGCCGTCGGTGTACTGGCTGCCGCCGATCGTGGCCCGGCCGGACGGTTCGAGCAGCATCGTGTGCACGTTGCCGTTCGCCGGCAGGGGCACCTTCGCGTCCCGCCATGCCATGCCGTCCCAGTGCAGGACGGCCATCCCGCCGGTCCGCTTGTCCGCCCAGGCCCAGACGTCGTCGGCCGTACGGGCGGTGATTCCCATCAGGAACAGCACGTCGTCCGGGGCGGGCTGCGTGGTCCAGCCGGCGCCGTCGTAGTGCAGGACCTTCAGCCCGGTGGAGTCCTCACCGACCACCCACGCTCCGCCCGGCACCGCGGCGAAGTCCTGATAGGTCCACAGGGTCTGCGGCAGCGGCACGGCGCTCCAGGCTCCCGCCGCCGACCTGCGCAGGATCTCGCCCGTCCCCGCGCGGTTGTGGAAGATCCACACCTCGTCGCCGACGAACTGCACCTTGCCGAGCCAACCCGCTTCGCCCGCGCCGGGGAAGGTGGTGTCGCGACTCCACGCCGTGCCGTCCCACCGGTACAGCAGCGGCCGCAGCCCGTCGGCGGCGTGTTCGTAGGCCGTCGCCCACGCGTCGCGCGGTCCGCGGGCGGCGAGGTCCTTCACGGTCACCGGCGGGGCCGCCGCGGGCACCGGCAGCGCCGACCAGCCGGGTCGGACCGTCGTGTCCGGTGCCGCGGTGGCGATCGGCGACACCACCGCGGCACACGCGAGCACCAGGCAGACAACGACCGCACGGAGACCGCTCACCAGACCCCCCGAGAACGCAGAAGGCCGCACACGGTATGGGCATGTACCCGCCTGTGAATAGATGACATCCGGCCGAACACGGCCCCGGTCGGACGCCTGCCGCGCTGGGGGAGCCGCCCGGTGCTACTCGAAGCGCGCGGTGTCGCCCGCCCCCCGGCGCACGATCGTCGCCTCGCCGTCGGAGAAGTCGATCACGGTCGTCGGTTCCGTACCGCAGTCGCCCGAGTCGACGACCACGTCCACCTGGTGGTCGAGCCGCTCCTTGATCTCCCAGCCCTGGGTCAGCGGTTCCTCCTCGTCGGGAAGGAGCAGGGTGCTGGAGAGCAGCGGCTCGCCCAGCTCGGCGAGGAGGGCCTGGGTGACGGAGTGGTCGGGGATCCGGACCCCGACGGTCTTCTTCTTGGGGTGCAGCAGCTGGCGCGGCACCTCCTTCGTGGCGGGCAGGATGAAGGTGTAACTGCCCGGAGTGGCCGCCTTGATGGTGCGGAACACGTCGTTGTCGAGCCGTACGAACTGCCCCAGCTGGGCGAAGCTCTGACAGACGAGGGTGAAGTGGTGCCGGTCGTCGAGATTGCGGATCGTCCGGATCCGCGCGATGCCGTCGCGGCTTCCCAGCTGGCAGCCGAGGGCGTAGCAGGAGTCCGTCGGGTACGCGATGAGCGCACCGGAGCGGACGCCGTCCACCACGCTCGTGATGCTGCGCCGCTGGGGATTGTCCGGATGCACGTCGAAGTACCTGGCCATGGGCGCCGAGTCTAGGCGATCAGGGCGAAGGCGGGGCGGTGAGACCCGACTGGACCGCGAGCACCGCGAGCTGGATGCGGTTGGCGCGGCACGTCTTGGCCATCAGGTTCGCCACGTGCGTCTTGACGGTGGTCACGCCCAGGTGCAGCCGCTCGGCGATCTCCTTGTTGGCCAGGCCCTGCCCGAGCAGACCCAGGACCTGCCGCTCCCGCGCGGTGAGCCCGGCGGGGGACGCGGTGGCGCTCCGCTCGGCCGGTGGGCCTGTGGCGTCCAGGGCGCGCGCGACGATGCGGTCCAGGGCGGCCTGGCTGAAGGGTGCCTCCCCGCGCGCGGCGCGGCGCACGCCGTCCAGGAGTTGCGGGGGAGGGGTGTCCTTCACCAGGAAGCCGCAGGCACCGGCGGTGAGGGCCGGGTACAGGTGATCGTCGTCGTCGAACGTCGTCAGGGCGAGCACCCGGGTGGCGGGGCGGGCCGCGAGGACGCGCCGGGTGGCCGTGATGCCGTCGACTCCCGGCATGCGCAGGTCCATCAGGATCACGTCGGGGGCGAGGCTCTCGGCCAGGCGCACGGCGGCCTGGCCGGTGTCGGCCTCGCCGACGAGGTCGATGTCGTCGGGCTGTTCGAAGAGCATGCGCAGGCCCATGCGGACGAGCGGCTGGTCGTCGGCGACGAGGAGGCGGATCACGGCTGGGTCTCCCTCTGCGGGGTCTTCTCGGTGCGCGGTGCGTGCGGCGGCGCGGCGGGCAGTTCGGCGCGCAGGCGCCAGCCCCGTGCGGCGGGGCCTGCGGCCAGGCTGCCGCCCAGCAGGTCCACGCGTTCGCGCAGGCCGACGAGGCCGTGGCCGTGCGGTCCCGCGGCCGGGAGCTCGGGCCGCTGTGCCGCGCCGCCGTCGTCGTCGACGGTGACCTCGACGCCACCGTCCCGGTCCACGCGTACGGTCAGCTCCGCGTGCGCGTCCGCCCCGGCGTGCCGGGCTGCGTTGGCCAGGCCCTCCTGCGCCAGGCGCAGCACGGCCAGGCCGCGGGCGGTGTCGACGCGCGCGAGGCCCTCCTCGTCCACGGCGGCGCTGATCGTCAAGCCGGAGCGGGCGCTCTGCGTGACGACCGCCGCCACCGCGGTGGCCAGCGCCCCGGGGGTGAGCAGCGGCGGCGCGTCGGGCCCGACGCTGTCGGGGTCGCGCAACACCGCCACCAGGCGCCGCAGGTCGGCCATTGCCGCGGTGCCGCTCGCGTGCAGGTCGTCGAGTACGGCACCGACCCGCGGGTCGGCCGGGCCGCCCGCGTCCGCGCCCGGCAGGACGTGCCGGGCGACGCCCACCCGTACCACCATGGACGAGACGTGGTGGGCCACCAGGTCGTGCAACTCGCGAGCGATCGCGGCCCGTTCGGCGGCCCGCGCGGTGTGCACGCGCTGCTCGGCGCGCGCCTCCTCCTGCGCGAGGTGCTCGCGGGCCCGGCGGGCGGCCTCCCGGGTGGCCCGCACGTACGCGCCGAGCAGCAGCGGCACCCCGGCCACGACCCCCGTCTTGTAGAGCACCGAGGCCAGTTCGCCCGGCAGGTCCGTGACGCGGTTCGCGACGACCGCGCAGGCCAGTACGGAGGCCGCGACGACGGGCCGCCGCCCCGGGCACCGCACCGACACCTCGAACACGGCGATCGCGGCGAGGACCTTCAGCGTCGCGACCAGGTCCGTGCCGCAGGCGTGCGCGGCCACCAGCAGCCCCGCCTGGGCGACGGCCGCGCCGAACGGCCGTCGGACGCCGACGAGACACAGGACGAGCGCGACGGCGGCGAACAGCCAGTCCCGCGCCCGCGACGGCTGTTGGACCAGGAGGAGGGCGCCGAGCAGCGCCGCGCCCACCGCAAGGCCGCGCGGTGCCGCGTGCTTCCCGTCGAAGACCGGCTCTACCCAAGATCGGTTCACTGGGCACACGATAAGGCGGCCCGGCCCCGCCGGGGTCCTGCCGTGGGAGGAGGCGGCCTCCTCCCGATGGCCGCGGCACCGGCCGGTTGCCGGAAGCGAGCGGCACGGCCCCGCTGCCAGCGTGGCCCGCATGAACGCACAGAACACCACCCGACGCTCCCTGCTCGGCGGCGCGGCCGCCCTCGGCCTCGCCCCGCTGACCCTCGACGGCACCGCCCGCGCGGCGGCGCGCCCCCGGGCCCGCCGCCGCTTCGACGGCGCATCGGTCCTCATCACCGGCGCCACATCGGGCATCGGCGAGGCGACCGCGAAGGCCTTCGCCGCCGAAGGCGCACGCGTCGGCTTCTGCGGCCGCCGGGTCTCCCTGGGGCGCCGCGTGGAGCACGAGATCCGCGAGGCGGGCGGCGACGCGACGTACATGCGGGCCGACGTCCGCGAACCCGAGCAGGTGCGCGCCTTCGTGGACCGGATGGCCGACCGCCACGGCGGCATCGACATCGCCTTCAACAACGCGGGGATCGGCAGCGGCAAACCGCTCCACGAACTGACCCCGGCCGAGTGGGACGACGTGCAGTCCACCAATGTGCGCGGGGTGTTCCTCGCCCTCAAACACGAGGTCGAGCACATGCTCAAGGCCGGACGCGGCGTGATCGTGTGCACGTCGTCGTCGGCGGCCGAACAGGCGAGGCCCAACGGCGGCGCGTACACGGCCAGCAAGCGGGCCGTCCAGGGCATCGTGAAGTCCGCGGCCCTCGCCTACGGCCCCCACGGCATCCGGGTCAACGCGATCCTGCCCGGCACCACCGACACCGCCTTCGTCCGCCCGCCCGGCATCCCCGACGCGGACTGGGCGGCCTACAAGAAGGCCTTCGGCCCCCTCAACGTCGACGGCCTGGAGCGCATGGCCGAACCCCAGGAGATCGCCCGCGCCGTGCTCGCCCTGGCCTCGGACGACTTCCCGTACATGACCGGCGCCTCCGTGGCCGTGGACGGCGGGAGCACGGCGGGGCGGAAGATGGTGCGGCCCGCGGGGGCGTGAGCACCGCCGCGCAGGCGCACCGACCCGTCGGGCAGGCCCTAGTCGTGGTAGTCGTGAATGCGCCAGCCGACGCCGGGGAGTTCCTCGAAGAGCTTGGCCGCGACGAGCTCCTCGGCCTGGCGGCGCGGCGCCCGGGTGTCGACCACCTGTCTCAGCTCGCCCGGGGTGATGACGCCGTCGGCGAGGTTCTCCGCCGACCAGCAGACCGCTGAGACGTACAGACGGAAGGCCCCGTCGGACAGGAACCGCACCCTCCAGTTCCATGGGAACCGCGCATCGAATTGAGCCCACGGCATCGGCACTTCTTTCGTCGGCGTTGACTGCCCCTCGGATGTGCTCCTCTCGTATACAGGATGTCTACGCGAACACACAGAGCTTTCCGGATTCGCCCCCTGGCGCGGGGATGGCGTTTCCGCGTCTCACGGCATAGGCATGGGCAGGCCGACGAGCAGGCAGGATGAGCGTCATGGGCGAGCAGGAACGGATGGACTTCAACGACCTGGTGCGCGAGCGCCGGGCCGAGCTGGGCATCAGCCTCCGGGAGCTGGAGGCCCGGTCCGTGGATCCGGAGGCCGGTGAGCGGGCCCGGTTCGGATGGATCTCCAAGGTGGAGAAGGGGCGGTCGATCGACGCCCCGCCCCCGGCTCTGCTCCGCGCCCTGGCGGTGGGCCTCGCGCTGCCGCTGCGCGTGCTCCAGGAGGCCGCGGCGGCGCAGTTCCTCGGCATGACCTCGTACGTGTGGAGCGAGGACCGTACGACACGGGTACTGGCCGCGCACATCGAGGAGATGACGGACGCCGAGCGCAGGCAACTGGCCGACATCGCAGAGACGTTCGCCCGCAGGCGCGCGCGGAGCGAAGGCGCGCCGGGGTAGCACGGGGCGCTCGTGCGCGGCGATTCGCTCTGGCCCGCCCCAGGCCCGGTGTGGCACAGTCGGTGATCCGCCACCTGGGGGGCGCAGTCGGATACCAACCGCTCACGGCTGCGGCCGTGCGGCGGTGACGAGTGTGGCCGTGAGGGGCTGGGATGGCAGACGAGCACGCGCAGCGATCCGGTGAGCCGGGCGAGTCGGGTGAGCCGGGTGAGCCGTTGGCGGAGTTCGACATGGAGTTCGTGGACCAGCTGCCGGGCGGCAGGGTCGTGATCCCGGTGGAGAGCCGGGGCCGGTTCACCTGGCTGGTCGCGCGCGGACACGTCTCGGAGCAGGCGCGCCGGGAGTTCGTGCAGGAGATCCAGCACATCGTGGGCCGCGGGCTCTGGCGGCAGAACTGGCCGGCCGAGACGGACTAGGCCCTGCCCGGAGGCTCGCGTGCTGCCGCGCGGTGGGGCGGGTGGTGCCGTGTCGCGGGCCGTGCGGCGCGGCCCGGCGCGCCGGGCGCCGGCGCCCCGCAACGCACGTACGACGCGGACGCGTCGCGCGCCTACATCCCACAACGCACGTATGACGCGGGCGCGTCGCGCTGTGACACCCCACAACGCGCCGACAAGGCTGACGCCTCGCACGGTGACGGCCCACAACGCGCGGACAAGGCTGACGCCTCGCACGGTGACAGCCCACAACGCGCGGACAAGGCCGACGCGTTGTTACGTTCTCATCATGCGCGCATAGACGCCCCATCATGCGCACCCGTCACAGTGACGCGCATGAACACCCACTCACCCGCGAGACGGCGTGGCCTCACCGCGCTCCTCGCCCTGAGCGTCACCGCCGCCGTGGCCGCCACTGCCTCCCTGGCCCCGCCCGGCGCCGCCCTCGCACGGGCCGCGTCGGGCACCACGGTCCCTCCCTCGTCGATCAGTTGGGGCCCCTGCCCCCAGGAAAGCAATCCGCCCGGTCATCCGCCGAGCCCCAAGGCCCGGTGCGCGACCGTCAAGGTGCCGCTGGACTGGTCGAAGCCGAAGGGGAAGAAGATCGGGCTCTTCGTCGCCCGCTACCCGGCATCGAACCCCGCGCAGCGGATCGGCGTCCTGATGTCGAACCCGGGCGGCCCCGGCGCACCCGGCGCCGACGACGCGCTCTACGCGGACGAGCCGTACGACGGCTACGACCCCGCCATCCGCGAACGCTTCGACATGGTCGGCTTCGACCCGCGCGGCACCGGCCGCAGCGGAGGCGCCCGCTGCGACGAGTCGATCCTCGACAAGATCCCGGCCCGCCCCCGCGACGCGGCCGGGTTCGAGCGCCTTCGTACCCTCAACGGCCGCCTGGCGCAGAGCTGTCTGCGGCGCACGGGACCGCTCGTCGCCCACATGGACGGGGAGAGCGTGGCCCGCGACATGGACGCGATCCGCGCCGCCCTCGGCGAACGCAGGATCAGCTTCATCGGCCACTCGTACGGCACGTTCCTGGGCGAGCGCTATGCCCGGCTCTTCCCCGACAGGCTGCGCGCCCTGGCCCTGGACAGCGCGATGGACCCGGACCGGCCCAGCGCCGAGCGCACCCTCATGGACGGCAGCGTCTCCCTGAACAACACCCTGGAGCGGGTCGCGGCCTGGTGCGTGCGGAACGCCTCCTGCGCCCTCAAGGGCAAGGACCTCGCGGCCGTGACGGACAAGCTGTTCGCCCGCGCCGACGCGGGCACCCTCCGCGACCCGGGCAGAACGGGGCCGACCCGCAAGAAGGTCAGTGCCGACCAGCTGTCCGACTTCCTCAGCGCGGCACTCAGCGGCTGGAGCCCGGCGGAGACCGCACGCCAACTCGACGCGCTGCGCACCGGAAAGGGCAAGGTCAACTGGACCAGCGGCGGGGGTGACCCCGTCGCACGGCTCGTCCTGTGCCGGGACGAGGACTACCGGATCCGGGACTACGCCCACTACCGGGCGATCCGCGACCGCGTGGCGAAGGCCGCACCGCACGTCCGCTACAACGCCCAGGCCCTGGACTTCGTCCTCGCCTGCCAGGGCTGGACCGTCCCGCCCAAGCCCCGGCCGGCCCGGGCCGAGGGCGACCTGCCGCCGGTCCTGGTCGTCAACGCCACGGACGACATGGCGACACCCCTCGCCGGGGCGCGCCGCATGGCGCGGTCCTTCCCGAACGCGTCGCTGCACACGGTGGACACCGTCGGCCACTGGCTCTACCGCCTCCCCGAGCCCCGGCGCAGGATCGACGCCTACCTGCTCGGCCGCACGGACTGACCGGCCGTCACGTCCGCGTCGGCGGGGGCGAGGGCCGTGGTCGGCGGGTCGGACGCCGGGCGCCGGGCGCTTCCTCGGCCATCCTGGCCGGGGGAGCGGCGCCCCTGGCCCCGGGCGGCATAGCCTGGCGGTTTGCGCCTCGTTTCCGCCGCCGAAGGAGACCGGTATGACCGCTCAGCCGATCGTGCTCGACCCGACCGGAAACCAGCGTCACACCGAGGACCGGCGCCTGCGCGCGCACGGGCCCGCGGTCCGCGTGGACGTCCTCGGCGTGACGGCCTGGGCCGTCACCGACCCCGACCTGCTCAAGACGCTGCTCACCAGCCCCGACGTGTCCAAGAACGCCCGCGCGCACTGGCCCGCGTACGAGAGGACCGTGGCGACCTGGCCGCTGGCGCTGTGGATCGCGGTGGAGAACATGTTCACCGCCTACGGAGCCGACCACCGGCGGCTGCGGCGCATGATCGCCCCGGCCTTCAGCGCCCGCCGCGTCGCCGCGCTCGCTCCGGTCGTCGAGGACGTCGTCACCCGTCTCGTCGACGACCTGGCCGCCCGGGCGAAGGCGCCCGGCGGCGAGGTCGTCGACCTGCGCGAGCACCTCGCCTATCCGCTGCCGATCAGTGTCATCGGCCATCTGATGGGCGTCCCCGAAGCGCGGCGCCCCGCCTTCCGGGCCCTGGTCGACGGCGTCTTCGACACCACCCTCACCACGGAGGAGGCCACCGCCAACACCGCCCGCCTGTACGAGACGGTGGACGAGCTGATCGCCGCCAAGCGGGCCGCTCCCGGTGACGACATGACGTCCCTGCTCATCGACGTGCGCGACGACGAGGGCGACGGCAGCCGCCTGTCCGACAGCGAACTGCGCGACACCCTGACGCTGATGATCAGCGCCGGGTACGAGACCACCGTCAACGTCATCGACCAGGCCGTGACCGCGCTCCTGACCCGCCCCGGGCAGCTCGACCACGTCCGCGCGGGCCGCGCCGGGTGGAACGACGTCGTCGAGGAGACGCTGCGGCACGAACCGGCGGTCGCCCACCTGCCCCTGCGCTACGCCCTGACCGACATCCCCCTGCCCGGCGGCGGCACCATCGCGGCGGGCGAGGCGATCCTCGCCTCCTACGCGGCGGCCAACCGCCACCCCGACTGGCACGGCCCGAGCGCCGACGCCTTCGACGTCACCCGCGGCCTGAAGGACCACCTGGCCTTCGGGCACGGCGCGCACTTCTGCCTGGGCGCGCCGCTCGCACGCCTGGAGGTCACCACGGCGCTGCGCGCGCTCTTCGACCGCTTCCCCGCCATCGAACTCGCCGTCCCCGCCGAGGAGCTGCGGCCCCTGGACTCCTTCATCTCCAACGGCCACAAGGAGCTCCCCGTACGGCTGCGCGCCTGAGCCCCCGGGGCTCACAGGTGCTGCGCGACCGCCGGGAGGAGGTCCTGGAAGGTGCGCCCCGACGCGGGCTCGCCGATGGCCTTCAGCTGCCAGCCGGAGGGGGTGCGGTGGACCTTCGCCATGATCTGGGCGGTGTGGCCGCCGCCGCCGGTGAGGGTGTAGCGGGCCAGTTCACGGCCGGTCGACTCGTCGATCAGACGGCAGAAGGCGTTCGCCACCTCGGCGAACGTCTGCCCGGTGAAGGAGTTGACGGTGAACACGATCTGGTCGACGTGGGCGGGGACGCGGGCGAGGTCGACCAGGATCGCCTCGTCGTCACCGCCCTGACCCGCGCCGCCGACCAGGTTGTCGCCCGTGTGGCGCACGGAGCCGTCGTCGCTCACGAGGTGCTGGAAGAAGACCACGTCGACGGGCTGTCCCGCCGCGCTGAACAGCACCGCGGAGGCGTCGAGGTCGATCTCGCGGCTGCCGGTGAGCTTCGCCAGGAAGCCCTTGCGGGGCGCGGCCTGCCAGCCGAGCCCCATGCGGACGGCCGTGAGCGCGCCCCCGTCGGCCTTGTTCAGGCTGATCTGCTGGCCCTTGCTGAGATTCACGGGAGTGGACATGGAAGTGCCGCCTTTCGTCGATGCGGTGAGGGGGTACGGGGTCAGTCCGCGGGAGGCGGGCTGACGGTGAGCTGTCCGCGCAGGTAGGGGAGCAGACCACGGTCCAGGAGCGCCTGGTGCCAGGCGGCACGGGCCCGTTCCGCTGCCGGGTTGCGCACGGGCAGGGGGTGGCCGGACGGCGGCCGCGTGCGGTCGCGCGCCGCCGTGACCAGCAGGGCGCAGAGCCCGACGCCGGTGCTGACCGCCGCCACGAGAGCGCACACCCAGCCCGCGGTGACGAGCGTCGTCGCCGCCTGACTCCGGGGCGTGGCGAGGCGGAGCCCGTACCCGCAGAGCAGGAACACGGCGGCCGCGACCGCCGAGATCAGCGGGGTGAGCACGCCGAGGGCGGGCAGAAGGGCACCGGCGCCCCGGTCGGCCGGCGACGCCCCGGCGGGCGGGGCACCGGGCTCGGGCGGCGGCATCACGTCCGCGCGTGCGCGCAGATATGTCCGGTACTCGTCGGCGGCCGCGGCCGCGATCCCGTCCGCCTCGGCCAGCGCCCCGGCCCGGAGCCGCGCCGTGTCGGGCGCGACCGGGGACCGGGCGAGGGCGGTGCGGATCTCGGTGACGTCCAGGGCGAGAGCGAGGACCCACGCGAAGTCGGCCCGGTCCTCCGGGCGCAGACGAAGGGTCACACCGGTCTCCGGCGGGCCCGGCGGCAACGGCGCTCCCGGCGCCTCTCGTCGTGAGGCATCGCTGTCAGCCACAGGCCCCGAAGACCGGCGCGGAACCGCCTCCACACAGCGAAACTCCCATGCTCAACTCCCCAGTTGAATGGCCCGAGGACCGATGGGTCGGCCCCGGGAACAAGAATCTACAGCAATGTAGAAGCGCGGGTCGCTGCGGCATGCGACCCCCCACGACGGAATCCGGCCGGGACGGCCCGTTCGCCCCTCCGGCCGGTCAGTACGATGTGCGCGCGCCTCGGGAAGCGACGGGTACGGGTACGCATACGGGGCCCGGGGCCGAAGGGAGCTCAGCATGGCGGACGGCGGACGCGGTCGACCCGCGGCGCGACACCGGCGGCGCGGGCAGGGCGAGCTGGAACTGCTCGTCCTGTCCTCGCTCCGCGAGGCCGGGGAGGCGGTCAGCGCGGCCTGGGTCAAGGACCGCCTCGGCGGCGACCTCGCGTACACCACCGTGATCACGATCCTCACCCGGCTGCTCGCCAAGGGGGCGGTGACCAGGGAGCGCGCGGGCCGGTCGTTCGTGTGGACCCCCGCATCGGACGAGGCCGGGCTCGCCGCGCACAAGATGCGCAAGGTGCTCGACGGGGAGCAGGACCGCGAAGCGGTCCTCGCCAGCTTCGTCACGACCCTGTCGGCCGCGGACGAACGGGTGTTGCGGGACCTGCTGCGCGACGCCGAGACGGGGCGGGAAGACTGACGCCTGATGGGGGTCTTCATTTTTCTGCCGCTGGTGCTTCCGCTGACGGCCTGGCCGGTGGCGCGCCTCGCCGAGCAGCGGCTGCACCCGCGTCTCGCCACCCGGCTGCTCACCGGCGTGGCCGTGGTGATGGCGACCTGCAGCACGGTCAGCCTGGGCCTGCTGATGGTGGTGGGCACGGCGCAGCTGCCCGGCAACCCGCTGCCCGACGGCTGGTCGGATCCCGAGGTGCGCGAGGCCGTCCCCGGTGAGGAGGTCGTCGGCAAGCTGGCCATCCCGGTCCTCCTCGTGGTGGCCACGGGATGCGGACGCACCCTGTGGCGGCACCGCCGGGTGCGCCGCCGCGCCCACCGCGCGCTGACCGGCGCCCCCGGTGCGACCGTCGTGGTCCTGGACGACCGCGTTCCGTACGCGTACGCGCTGCCCGGCGGCAGGGCGCGCGACCGGATCGTGGTGTCCCGAGGCCTGCTGTCCTGCCTCCAGGCGCCGCAGCGCCGGGCCCTGTTCGCCCATGAACGGGCCCACCTCGCCGCCCGGCACCACCGGCATCTGCTCGCGGTGCAGCTGGCCGCCCGCGCCAACCCCTTCCTGCGCCCGCTGCGGACGACCGTCTCGTACACCACCGAGCGGTGGGCCGACGAGGAAGCCGCCCAAGCGGTGGGCGACCGCAGGTCCGTGGCGCTCGCCATCGGCAAGGCCGCGCTGGTCTCCAAGGGCGCCCCGGCCCCGACCCTCGCCGGGCTCGCCGCCCCGGGGCCGGTCCCGCGCCGGGTCGCGGCCCTGCTGCGCCCGGCGCCCACGGCCCGCAGCTGGCCCTCGGTCTTCACCTCCGTCGGGCTCGCCGCGTGGACGGCGGCGGTGGGGACGGTGGCCTCGGCCATGTCCTCGGCGAACTCGACGGTGACGATGGTGCTGATCCTGCACGCGGCCACGCCCCTGTGACAGGCGGGGCTACGCCGCCGGGGGAGGACCCGGCGCGGCCCCGCGCCGGGTCCTCCCCCGGCGGGCGCTCGTCACCCTTCCCCGTCCTCGTCCCCCTCGAAGAAGTCCCCGACCTCGTCCACGACTTCGGCCGCGACCATGCCGCCGACGACACCGACCGCCAGCCCGGCGGCTCCCGCGGCGACGACGGTGCCCATGCCCGGACCCGAGCGGTGCTGCGCGCCGTGGCCGTGGCCGTGGCCGCTGTCGTGGAAGCCACGGGAGGCGTGGGCGTCGTGGAAGGAGTGGCTCCCGTACGAGGCCCGGTGCTCGACGAGTTGCCGCACCCAGCCGTCCACGACCGCGTTCCAGTCCTGGTGCTCGACGCCGTCGTGGCCGACGGTGAAGCGGGTGACCGCGTCGTGCCCGGAGGTGAGGAACCCGCCGCGCTTGTCGGCCTCGAGGACCACCTCCATGCCGCCGGGGTGGGCGAGGAAGGTCACCTCGATCTCGTTGACCGCCTGGGCGTACTGCGGGGCGGGGGTCAGTTCGAGCTCCTGGTAGAAGGGGAGCTGCTGGCCGGTGCCGCCGATGTGACCCAGCTCCAGATCGGCGGACCTGAAGCCGAAGCCGAGCTGCCCGAACGCTTCGAGGACCGCCTCCTGGACCGGCAGCGGGCCCACGGCGAGCGCGTCCAGGTCGCCCTTGTCCTTGCCGCCCGCCACGGCCAGCTCGGTCCGCACGCCGAGCACGATGCCCAGGTTCTGGCCGTACAGCTCCGTGACGGGTGTCTCCCACGGCAGGGCCAGGGAGAAGGGCACGCTGTGGTGCTGCCCCTCGCCGAGCCGGAAGCCGCCTCCGACCGTGCTCCGGTCGAACACCACGAAGCCTTCGTGCTCCCCGCCCTCGTGCTCGGCCTCCACCCGGGCCACCAGCTCCAGCGTGATGTGCTCGATGTCGAAGTCCGCCTTGCCGCCCTGGAGGTGGACCTGCCCGCGCACCGGTCCGCCGGGCCGTGCCGCACCGGGCTCCAGCACCGTGTCCACCGAGGGGCCGCCCACGCCGAGCGAGCCGAGCAGTCGTTTGAACACCATCGCGGCGTTCACTCCTTCACCTGAGTACCTGTGAGTATCCGTCAGAAGCCCTGCTCTACAGGGCTGTAGAGAGAATACGCGCAGGCGGGGGTTTCGGTGGCTCTCGGCGCGGTACCTCGTGCAGACGTCCACCGGGGCGTACGAAGGTGCCGAGCCGTCGGAAGAGGAGCGTGACGTGACCGAGCGCAGGAACGAAACTCCGGGTGAGAGCGAGCAGCCCATTCCGCGAGACCTTCCCGATCAGCAGGCCGGTGCCGGAGACGATCCGCTGGAGGACGACCGGGATCACGTGGACCGCGAGGACGTGCCGAGCCCGGACGAGTCCGGGGCCCGGCGGAGCGGAGAGGAACGCTCCGACACCGTGCATCCGGAGCATCCCGACCCCGAGGAGTCGACGGGCTGACCGACGGCTACGGCTACGGCTCCCGAGCCCGTCTCCGGGGAAGGGGGTTCACCGCCACGCGCGGCGGAGCAGGCGCCACAGCCGTCGGCAGCGGCCTGTGAGGTGGGCGCAGGGAGGGGGTCGGGAGCAGAGTTCCACGCCGGTCTCCTCGGTCATGGCGCGGAAGAAGGCGCGTCCCTGGCGGGACTGCGTCGTCGTGCTCCAGCGGTAGCCGGGCGCCTGGGCGAGGGCGGTGTGGAGGGCCTGTCTGCCGAGCCCTTGGCGTTGCCAGGTCTCGTTGATCCAGATCTGTTGGACGCGGCCCGTGCGGCAGGTGTGGCAGAGGCGGAAGTCGACCTGGCCGATGAGGAGGCCCCGCTCCAGGTGCAGGGCGATGGTGGAGGGCGCGTGCGGGTCCGGGGGCGCCAGGGCCGTCAGCCGCACCGCCTCGCTGTCCTGTGTGGGGGCGCCGTGGCCGAGGGTGAGCCACGCGCTCAGCGGGTTGGCACGCACGAACCATCCTTCCCAGGCTCCCCGTTGAGCTACTGAGTCCCGGCATCGTGGCACACCTGCCCGCGCGCGGGCACCGGAATCCCGGGTGCGGTACTCCGTACGGGGACGGGCCGGAGTCGCGGTGTGCGCTGTGGCGCGTCGTCGTCGCCGGTCAGGGCGGCTTCGGCTGGAGGTAGCGGGCCAGCAGGTCGTCCAGGGTGACGAGGCCGGTCAGGCGGCCGGAGTCGTCGCAGACCACGGCCAGGGAGGCGCGCCGCTGGCGGAGCTGTTCGACCGCGTGGGCGAGCGTGGTGTCCGCCGACAGCTCGGGCAGCGGGCGGGCCAGCTCCCGTGCGCTGGTGCCCCGTCCCCGGGCCTGGGCGACGAGGGCGTCGCGCGCGTGCACGGAGCCGAGGACCCGGGCGCCGTCGCGCACGAGCAGCCGGGTCCGGTCGTGCGCGGAGGCGACGCGCAGCACGTCCTCGGGGGTCGCCGTGGCGTCGACGGCGGTGATGGCGGCGGCCGGGGTCTGGAGGTCGCCCACCGGGGTCAGCGGCTCGGTCAGGGAGCGGGTGATCAGCTCGGAGTCGTCGCGGCTGATCAGGCCGAGGCGCTGGGACTCCGCGACGAGGTGGGTGAGCTGCTCGCGGTTGTGCACGGACGTCAGCTCGTCGCGCGGCTCGACCCGGCACAGGCGCACCAGGGCGTTGCTGACCTTGTTCAGGATCCAGATGAGCGGGCGCACGGCCTTGACCGTCGTACGGAAGGCGGGGGTGAGCAGCATCGCGGAGCGCTCGGGGTGGGCGATGGCCCAGGATTTGGGTGCCATCTCGCCGATCACCATGTGCAGGAACACCACGATGATCATCGCGAGGGCGAAGGAGACGCCGTAGCTGACGCCGCTGGGCAGGCCGATGCGGTGCAGCAGCGGGTCGAGCTCGTGGGAGATGGCGGGTTTGGAGACGGAGCCGAGACCCAGGGTGCAGACGGTGATGCCGAGCTGTGCGCCCGCCAGCATGAGGGACAGCTCGCGCATTCCGGCGAGCACGGCCTGGGCTCCGCGCCGGCCTTCGGCGGCGGCCTTCTCCACGCGGTGGCGGCGGGCGGCGACGAGGGCGAACTCGGCGGCGACGAAGAATCCGCTGCCGATCAGCAGCAGCACGGTGACGAACAGCGCCATGGGGAAGCTCATGGGCGGGTCTCCTCGGGGCGGGCCTGTTCGTCGGTGCCCGTGGCGGGTGCGGGCCGCAGTTCCAGGCGCACGCGCTCGGGGACGTGCCGGTCCAGGGTGCGGACGTCGACGGCCACGGTGGCGCCGTCGGGCAGGGGCAGGGTGAGGTGGTCTCCGATGGCGGGGAACCGTCCGAGGCGGTCGACGACGAGACCGGCCACGGTGTCGTAGTCGTCCTCCTCGGGCAAATGGATGCCGGTGGCGTCGGCGACCTCGTCGAGCCGTCGGCCCGCGTCCACGAGCCAGCCGTGGCCGTCGCGGACGGCCACGCGCACCACGTGGTCGGTCTCGTCGGCGATGTCCCCGACGAGTTCCTCGGCGATGTCCTCGTACGTGACGATGCCCGCGACGCCGCCGTGCTCGTCGAGGACGACGGCGAACTCGTCGCCGCGCTCGCGCATCTGCCGTACGGCGTCGGGCAGTTCGAGGGTCTCCGGGAGCAGCAGGGCGGGGCGGGCGAGGGTGTGGGCGGTGGCTTCCGGGAGGCGGCCGGCGGGGGTCCGCATCAGCTCGCGCACGCCCAGGACACCGGTGACGTCGTCGGGGTGGTCGCCGAGCACCGGGTAGTTGGAGTGGCCGTGCCGGGCGATGAGTCCGATGGCCTCGGTGGCACCGGCGTCTTTGCGGACGAAGACGGCGTCGACGCGCGGTACCAGGACTTCGCCGAGGGTGCGCTCGGAGAAGTCCAGGGCGCGGTCGAGGAGGGCGGCGGTGTCCTCGGGCAGCTCGCCCCGCTCGTGGGATTCGCCGATGAGGTGGCCGAGCTCTTCGAGTGTGGCGCCATGGTGCAGCTCTTCGACGGGCTCGATGCCCACGCGGCGCAGCAGTCGGTTCGCGGCGCCGTCGAAGATCCGCACGATGGGGCCGACGACCTTCAGATAGGCGAGGGTGGAGGCGGCGAGGGACTTGGCGAGGCGCTCGGGGACGGCGAGGGCGAGGTTCTTCGGCGCGAGCTCGCCGAGGACCATCTGGATGACGGTGGCGAGCACGAAGGCGAGGGTGACGGAGATGCCGGTGACGGCGCCGTCAGGGATGCCGATGCCGGTCAGGAGCGGCTTGAGCAGGGCGGACACGGACGGCTCGGCGAGGAAGCCGACGATCAGGCCGGTCACGGTGATGCCGAGCTGTGCGCCCGACAGCATGAAGGAGAGCCGCTCGAGCACCTCCAGGGCGCGGGCGGCGCGGCGGTCGCCCGCCGCGGCCTCCCGGGCGAGTGCGAGCCGGTCCGCGGAGACGTATGCGAATTCCTGGGCGACGAAATAGCCGGTGCCCGCCGTCAGGACGAGGACGGCGAGCAGGCCCAGCGCGGCACTCATCGAACACCATCCCGCGGGGTGCCGCGGTCGGCCGGGGCGACCGGCTGGTGGGCGGCGGCCGAGGTGGGGCGGGATGGTCCGGGACAGTGCCCCGGGGGGGCCGTCGGCCTTGCGGACAAGGGGTGGCTCCTCGTGCTGGGGTGTGTGCCAGTGCAACGATTGTCATCGTGCCCGAGTTCCCCCGCCAGCTGCCGGCCGCTGGGGCCGCTGGGGCCGCCCACACGTGGACCGGCCCGCGCGGGGTGCGCGTGGGCCGGTCCGGGGTGTTGTGCTACGGCCTGGGGTCAGACGTTGACGCCGAAGTCCGAGGCGATGCCGCGCAGGCCGGAGGCGTAGCCCTGGCCGACGGCGCGGAACTTCCATTCGGTGCCGTGGCGGTAGAGCTCGCCGAAGACCATGGCGGTCTCGGTGGAGGCGTCCTCGGAGAGGTCGTAGCGGGCGATCTCCTGGTTGTCGGCCTGGTTGACGACGCGGATGAAGGCGTTGCGGACCTGGCCGAAGCTCTGGCCGCGGTTCTCGGCGTCGTGAATGGAGACCGGGAAGACGATCTTGGTGATGTCGGCCGGGACGGCGGCCAGGTTGACCTTGACGGCCTCGTCGTCGCCCTCGCCCTCGCCGGTGAGGTTGTCACCGGTGTGCTCGACGGAGCCGTCGGGGCTCGTGAGGTTGTTGTAGAAGACGAAGTGCTGGTCGGAGATCACCTTGCCGGAGTCGTCGCACAGCAGAGCCGATGCGTCGAGGTCGTAGTCGGTACCCGTCGTGGTCCGCACGTCCCAGCCGAGGCCGACCAGTACGGCGGTCAGACCGGGCGCCTCCTTGCTCAGCGAAACGTTGCCACCCTTGGACAGGGAAACACCCACTGCTCATCCTCCATCGCTTGTCGCGGCGCGCTGGTGTGCGTCGTCCTTCGGCAAGGACGCCGGTCGGCCCGCCGGGGTTGCGTCCCACCAGCAGGTATCGCACTTCGTCCGATTAGCCCGTGTCCTCGGGCCGCACCTCGGTCAGGCAGCCGAGGAGGAACGGCATGACACCCCGCTCCAGGAGGGCCATGTGCCAGGCGGCACGGGCCTGTTCGATGGTGCCGTCGGGGGTGCGCCGACCGGTGGCCGCCGGTCCCGGGTGCCGATGCCGCGCGCGGGCGGACAGTCGGGCGAGGTCCGGCAGGGCCGACCCCACGGCCACGGTCGCGGCGATGAGGCCCACGGTCATGAAGGCCTCCGGGAGGTACTGCCGTTCGGTGAAGGCGGCCAGGGCTAATCCGGTGAGGAGCAGCACCTCGGCGGTGACGGCCGAGAGCACCGGTACGAGCGTGGAGAGGAGCGCGGCGCCGCCGCCGGTCCGGCACGCCGCGCCGCCACAGCGCCTGCGGGGCCGGTGGGGAGCGGCCGCGGCCCGCGCCCGCAGGTAGCGGGAGTACTCCTCGTCCGCTTTCGCCAGGATCGCGCGGCGGGCCCCGCGGGCGCGCGTACGGAGCTGTACGGCGTTCGGGACGTGGTCGCTTCGGCCTGCCGCGTCCCTGAACTCGCGGGACCGCAGGGCCTGTTCGAGGGTGCGCTCAAGGGCGGCGGAGCTCTCCGACATCTCGGCGTGAGGCAATGGCTTCTTCCTTCGACGTGCCCGCGTCCGGCCCTCGGCGAAGGCGTCGCGCCGAGGGCTCCTTCCGGAGGGAGATCGCGAAGGAATCTACATCAGTGTAGAAGTGGTGAAGGGTCGGATCGCCGCTAATTCACCGTGATGAAGGGTCTGTCGGGGCCGTACGGGAACGTGTCGCGCCGGAGCTCGGGCGTGCGGGGGCCCAGTCTCCGCCCGCCGCGGCGGGGAGCCGGTCCGGGCCGCCGCCCGCGCGGGTGGCGGCCGCTGCACGCACCCCAGCGGCACCCCGTGCCACACCGCCGCGCGGGAGCCGGTCGTTCCGTGTGCCGCATCCGGCCAGCCGTGTGCTCCTGCTGTTCCTGTGAATTCCGGTGCTGTTGGCGTCCGTTGCCGAGTTCGGCAGAGCCATTCCCCTGTGGGGGCACAGCAGTGACCCGTGGAGGGGGACATGCACGGTGGCTTACGGCGCAAGGACGCGTTCCCGGCCCAGGTGAAGCGGCACGCGCCGAAGGCCGACCTCGGGCTCGTCGAGGTCAAGAGCGCGCCGTCGAGCCGTACGGAACTCCTCCGGCACATCAACCGCCTCAAGAGCCTCCGAACCAGGATGCCCTTCGAGATCCAGGGCATCGGGCACTCGGTGGACGGCACCTCGCCGGAGTCGCACTGCACGTCCGGCATCCCCGCGGTCAGCATCTGGGACGGCCGGCAGTGGCTGGTGACCGCGGGCCACTGCTACGCCCAGGGTGCCGATGTCCGCACCAACGGCGGTCGCTACGTGGGCGACGTCTGGCGGGTGCTCCCGCAGGCGGACGCCGCCTTCATCGAAGTACCGACGTACCGCAACACCTGGGACGGCCTCCACGCGACCGGCTACACGCGCTACCTCAACGGCGTACGCAGCAACATCGTCAACGACGAAGTCTGCCAGCTGGGTTACAACCCCAAGGTGGTCTGCGGCATCCGCGTGACGAACGTGGAGTTCGACCACGGCGGGGTCATCACGACGGTCGGAGTCCAGAAGGACGGCGCCACGGCCGCACGCGGCGGCGCCAGCGGCGGCCCCGTGATCACCATCCCCCCGACTCCCGCGAGCTCAACGGAATCGTCCGCGGAGGATGGACGGGATACCCGACCTGGGTCGTCTGGGTCGACGTCTGGGACATCTTCGACGCCTTCGCCGTCAAGCCCGACCCGTCCTGACCCGGGCGGTGCGGTCGCGGCGCCCGCACGCGGGTGATGCGAGTCCCGCGTGCGGGCGCCGGGGGTCAGGGGCGCTGTGTTTCCTGGGCCTGCCCCGCGGGGGCCTGCCGTGCTGTGCGGCGTTGGGTGCGCCTTGAGGTGCGTCGCAGGGGGTGCCGGAGGAAGATGTCCGCCAATCCCGAGTCCGGGTCGACGCGGGAGGACAACGCGGCCAGTACGCCGTCCTCGGCACGGGTGAGGAGCTCATCGAGCAGGGCGTCGTCGCTGGCGTACTCGTTGCCAGGGGTGTGGTCGGTCATCGCCGCTCCTTGGAGGCCAGGCCGAGGGAGTGCTTCAGCGCCGCTCGGGCGCGGGCGTAGTTCTGGCGGACCGCCGCCGGCGTGATCTCCAGTGCGCTGGCGATCTCTCCATGGGTGAAGCCGTCGAGGTGCCAGGCCATGACGTGTCGTTGCCGCGGGGGCAGTGAGGCCAAGGCGGTGTAGACGCGCTGTTCTTCCTCTCTGAGGGTGACGGCCTCGAACGGGGAGGAGTCGCCGGGCAGATCCGGCAACAGAGCGGTGGGGCGTTCCCGCCGTGTCGTCTGACGAAGGTAGCTGCGCGCTGAGACGGTGCGCAGCCAGGCGTGCGGCGCGGTGATCTCCGCCCAGCGCGGAAAGGCCTCGGTGAAGGCGGTGTGGACGGCGTCGGCTGCTTCGTGGGGAGTGGCGCCCAGCCGCATCACGAACCGGATCAGGGCCGTCACGTGCCGGTAGTAGAACAGCGCGAACTCGGCCCGGTTCCCCAGGAGTCGCGCTCCCTCGGTGGGCCGCCGCGGGGCGTGTTTGGGAACCCTCTTGGCCACCGTGTTGTCGACGGTCGTTGGCTCATCCACGGCTGCCGCCGGAGTGGGGTGTGCCGATCTCGATGGTGGTTTCCCGCCCCGCCAGGCGCTCTGTCATGCGGCTTCCTGCGGGGAGGCGCCGGGCTCGCTCGCTCGTGCCCTGCTGGTGCAGCCGGGTCAGTCGTACGACAGTGCGGCATCTGATCCACTGATGCAGAAGACGCACGGCCGCGCCGACCAGCGCAGCGAGCACACCGCTCAAAGCAAGTTCCCTCACGGCAAGGTCTCCATCCGTGCAGCCGATCCACGGTGCGCAGCACCCGATACACCAAGTAGTGCATCCAGGAGTGCTGAGCGTGACATCACCGGCTCGACTCATCGCGAGCACATGCCGGCCAGGGCTGCGGCCCGGCCGCCACTGACCCGCGGCCGCACGCGTACGTGCCCGGCGCGAGGCCCCCGCCTGTCGAGGCCTCGCGCCGGGCGCGTCACTGCTAGCCCCACGTCACCCGCGCGGTGGCCGGTGCTGAGCGGGTGCCGTCCGGGGACACGGCCACCAAGGCCAAGGTGGTGGTCGTCTCGGTGCCCTCGCGGGTCAGGGACTTGACGTAGTGGACGTCGTCGTAGACGCGGCCGAGGGGCTCCGGCGTGCCGTCGGCGCGCAGCCGCCACACGTCGTAGTACCAGACGCCCGAGTCCGCGAAGTCCCAGGCGAGGAAGGCCTCGGCCGTGGTGCGTGCCGCGTCCGGGTGGGCCTTCTCGACCGTGAAGCCGGTGGGCCGAGCGGGGGGCTGGGAAGGGCCTGCGGGGAGCAGGGCCAGCTCTCCGAGGTTGAGGCGGCACGCGTCCCCGGCCGGAGGCGAGACGCGCAGGTGCAGCGCCGCGACGGTCCGGCCCCGGAAGGCGTCCAGCGGCAGCGTGACCGTGGTCCAGCCGGAGGCCGCCGCGCGACCGGCAGCGAGCCACGACGTGCGGTCCGGGGCGTCCTCGAAGACGAGCCCCAGTTCGAGACCGCTGTCCTGGCCCGGCCGGTCGGTGCGGAACACCAGGCGGGCGCTCTCGCCGCCCGTGACGCGCAGCCCCGTCTTGAAGAGCCGGACGGTGGTGGCGCGGGCGGAGCCGCGCGCGGCCGAGATCAGGAGGGAGGAGCCGCCGTCGTACGCCGTCGTCGGGTCGTAGTCGACGGTGGCGGGGGTGCCGTCGCCCTCGCCGCGCACCCACCACTGCCAGGTGGGCAGCAGGTCCTGGGCCCCCGCGTTGTTCCACTCGCGGTCGGAGCGGCGCACTCCGTCGAGGAAGAACGCCCGGCCGTGCCCGGTGTTGAAGCGGGTGACGAAGGGGAAGGCGCCGATCACCGACCGCTCGGCGATGTAGTGCGCGACACCGTCCCACTTGCGGTGGTTGTCGGGGTCGTTGGGGCGGCCGTTGTCGGGCCAGGGGACGTACTCGGTCCTGCCGGTGCGGGTGGGATCCTCGTTGGGGCCCGACCAGTAGCGCCGCTCGCGCACGAAGGTGTTCTGCTGCTTGTCCGGGTCGCCGCGATCGGGGTTGTTCGCCCAGGCCATGTGCGTGCCGAACAGGGCCCAACTCGTCTGCGCGCGGCCGCCTTCGGGGAACACGAGCCGGGTGTCGTAGGGCGGGTTGAAGCCGTACTTCTCGTTCTCGGTGCCGAGGTACACCACGTCGTGGACCTTCATGCCGAGCCGCTTCGCGGTGGCGACCGACGCGGCCACCCGCGATACGTTCCAGGCGTAGTTGATGAAGATGCTGTTGTTGACGGGGGTGCCCTGGTGCCGCACCCAGGGGGCGTTGGCGTCGTTGAACTGGTTCTGGTAGGCGAGCTGACCGCTCGTGGTGAGCGAGTCGTACCACTGGAGGTGGAACCCCGCCGGGGCCTTGGCCCGCAGATACTTCAGGAACGCCATCAACCGCGTCGCGTCCGCGCTGGATATGGACGCCTCTTGATTGATGAAGTAGCCGTCGAACCCGAAGTAGTCGGCCATCTCCAGGAGCTTGTCGGCGACGGGGAACGAACCGTCGGAGCGCTGCTCCAGATAGGCGGAGAAGGACCCGTTCCGCGGCCAGAACCACCCCGCGAGCGACTTGACGCCGTTGCGGTGTGCGGCGTCGGTGTACGCGGGGTTGGGGAGGTTGATGAGGCCGTGCTCGGGGTCGGTCGTGGACGAGCCCGCCACCGGCATGCCGTGCCAGGAGCTGTACAGGTCGCTGTACTGCCAGAACCTCAGCAGCCTGCGCGCGTACTGGTCGTTGTGGCGGTAGGCCGTGAAGAAGGCGTTGTCGTAGTCGTAGGACATGTTCATGACCTGGGCCTCGGAGGCCAGGGCGGGGCGCGCCTGCGTCGCGGCGAAGGGGGCGATGCGGGAGGCGAGCGGCACCCGCGAGCGGAAGTACCGCGCGAACGGATCCGACGCGGGGGTCCAGGACTTGAGCCCGGCCGCGTTGTACCCGTGCATGTACGGCTGGTGGGGCGCGCGGGCCCGGCCCTCCTCGGCGGCGTACGCGACCCCGGCCGCCCCGGCGAGCGACACCGTCCCTGCCAGGCCCACGGTCACCCCCGCGGCGCCGAGCATCTTCAGGAAAGCGCGTCGCTCAACGGTCGCCGCCGTCGGTCTCTGTTCCATGGCCGTCTCTCCTTGCACCGCAGTGATGACAACGCTGTCAATGGTGTGTCCGGAGTTCCTATCGCAGGCTGCGGCGGACGTCAATCACAGGGTGGGGCGGGGTGGTTGGCCACGGGCGCGCGGACGGAGGCGGCTGGGGCGGGCCCAGGCGTCAGCGGCCATTCCCACGGGTCGCTCGCGGAGCCGTCGGCCGCCAGGCCGAACCGCAGATACGTCTCCTCCTCCGCACCCCGCAGCCGAGCCAGCGCGAGCACGGCTGAGGCCACGCGGACGTCACCGCTGTCGGCCGCCATGAGGTACAGCCGTTCGGCACGTGCACGATCGCCTGCCGCTTCCTGGAGCCGGGCCAGGCACAGCATGGCCTCGCTGTCGGCCTCGGCGTCGACGGCCTGCCGGTAGAGGGCCTCGGCGCCGGTGACGTCCCCGGCCGCTTCCCGCATGCGGGCCAGCTGGAGGAGCGCGGCGAGGTCCCCCGACTCCACGGCCGCCCGGAAGGACGACTCGGCCTTCGCCCGGTCGCCGGCCTTCTTCCACATGAAGGCGCGCAGGTACCAGGCCTGGTCGTCGCCCGCCGAAGCGGCGCGGAGATACAGCTGTTCCGCGCGCTGCGGCCGACCCGACTCGCCCAGCATGTGGGCCACGCCGAGCAACGCCGAGGTGTCGCCCTCCTCGGCGAACCGGCGCAGCTGCCGGTCCGCTTGCTCCTGCTGTCCGGTCTCCTCCCACAGGCACACGAGTTGGTGGAGCGCGTCCGTGTGCCCGGCGTCGGCGGCGCGCCGGTAGAGCTCGGCCGCCTGCTCCGGCGCGCCTTCGCGCCACCGTGACTGCGCCATGAAGATGAGCACGTCGGTGTGGCCCGACCGAAGGGCCCGTTCGTACGCGGCCCACGCCTTGGCGGGCTCACCCGCCCCGTCCCACATCAGGCCCGCGTAGGCGAGGGCGTCCTCGACTCCCGCTGCCGAGGCCCGCAGATAGAGCCCTTCGGCTTCCTCCCAGCACCACGCGTCCTCCCACAGGGCCGCCAGATGGAGGAGGCCGTCGGGGTTCCCGGCGTCGACGGCCAGGCGGTAGAGCCTCTGGGCCTCCTCCATGTCCAGGTTGTCCTCCCGCATCTGCCCGATGCGGATCAGGGCGTACGACTCCCCGGCGTCGGCCGCGGCGCCGTACAGCCGCACGGCGTGGGCGTACCGGGCCCGCCACCGGGCCGCGTCACCGAGGCGGAGCAGTTCTTCGGGGTGGGTGAGGTGCTCGTGCGCCGCGCGCCAGAAGGAGTCCGGCGGGCAGCGGAACCGGCGGGCGTGGCGGCCGTGGTGCTGGAGGTAGTCCGCGAGGCGCGCCGTGCCGGGCAGCCGTCCCATGCCGGTCGGGTGGGGGACGTCCTGCAAGGGGCTGGTGGTGTGCTTGACCAGGGTGCGGGCACGGGCCAGGGCCTGGCCGAACCAGTCGGGGCGGGCGGCGGCGCGCTCGGCGTCGGTGAGGTAGCCGACGGCCGCCGCCTCGAGGAAGGCGAGCGGGAGGGGGCCGACCCCGCCGAGCCGGTGGGCGTCCATGGCCGCGCTGATCAGCGCGCTGCCGTACGGGCCGTGGGGGCCCGCGGCCCGCTCGTAGTGGCGCACGAGGTCCGGGCCCGCGGCGAGCACCTGGGTCAGCTCGGCGGCACCGGCCGCCACGGCTTCGGCGAGCGAGGCGTCTTCGGCCGCGGCGGCCCGGGCCGCGTCCAGGTCCGTCGCGAACGTCCGTGGCAGGTCCACCCAGTGGGCCTGGGAGAGCAGGGCCCGGGCGTGGCGGTGGGCGTCCCCGGAGTGCGACACCGGGCGGGTGAGCGCCTCCGCGTGCTCGGGCCACAGCGTGGCGATGACGACGAGCGGGCCCTCGCCGTCGAGCCTGCGGAGCAGCGCGGCCGCCGCGGCTTCGCCCTGGGGGTCGGTGAGGTAGTGCTGGGCCTCGTTGAGCCACAGCACGGTCCGTGGCGGCAGCGCGTCCGCCGCGAGGGTGGCCAGGAGGCTGTCGGTGTCGGCGGGGAAGAGCAGGTCGAAGCCTTCCGGGACGGCCTCATGGAGGGCTTCGTAGGCGGTGCGGGTCTTTCCCGTGCACGACGGTCCCTGCACCACCACGAAGATCGGGGGAGCCCCGTCGGCGACGGCCGGGGCGAGGAGGCGCCGCAGCCGTGCGTCGTGCGGGCGGGGCACGTAACGGGGCAGGACGAATCGGCTGTCGTCGGCGCCCGGGCTGTTGATGTTGCCGTGGGCGTGGGCGTGGGCGTGGGCGTGGTCGGCGGCGGGGGCCGCGCTGCGGCCGGGGACGGGGGCGCGGCCGGGGATGGCCGGGTGGACGCCCAGCCGTCCTGCGGGCCACTGACGTACCGGGCGGGGCCGGTCCGCGAGGGCCGCCTGGCGGGCCCGCAGCCCGTCACGCTCCAGTGCGGCGCGCGCCCGCTGGCGCTCCGCCTCGAGGCGGGAACGCTCGTTGCGGTGCTCGCGCTCGGCTTCGAAGGCGGCGCGCCACCGCTGCTCATCGAGCAACTCGCCGACGGTGTCCGCCCCGAGGGCGTCGGCCCGCGTCGCGAGGAGTCCTCTGCGGGCGGCCTCCGTCCGGATCTCGTCGAGGACGGCGAGGAGCGGATCGACGCGCTGCGGAAGCTGCCGCCCGTCGAGCCACGCACCCGGTGTCCCGTGCGACACCCCGGCGGCTCGGGCGAGCCGACGGTCCGAGGGCTCGCCGTGGAGTCGGCCGCGCTTGAGCGCGCCGACCCGGCGCAACCGTGCGAACACGTCCTCCAACCGGCCCGCCTCATCCCGCCGTTGCCGTCACCGACCGGCCGGGCCGTCGCGAACAGCCACCACCGGATGCCCGAAGCCTAGGCTCCCCACCAGCGGGAGCGCAGCCGGGACGGCTGATTCCGCGCGGAGGGCAGCCGGACACGCCGTCGGACGCGCAGCGTGCTGCCGACCGCGCCCCGTCAGACGGGGGCGCCGACGGAAGGACCACCCGATGACCGCCACCCAACTCCTCGCGCTCCTGCTGGCCTTCTCCGCGGCGCTCCACTTCGGCGGCGCGGCCGCCCTGGCCGCCTGGCGCGGCGGCACGCCGGTGGCGCACGCCCTCCTCATCGGCGGCGGAGCCACCGGAAGCGCCTGCGCGCTGTACGTCAGCGCGGTGGCGGCCTACCGCTGACGGGCCGTCGGCGCCACGGGGTCCGCGACGCCTGCCGCAGGGGGCCGCGCTTCACGGAGCGGCGACGGCGAACCGCAGCTCGGGCCGCTCCCAGGTGACCTTCGGCAGCAGCGGAGCGACGGTTCCCACGCGCTCCGCTCCCAGGCGGCGGTAGAACGTCTCCGCCGGGGGGTGGGAGACGACGCGCACGTGGCTCAACCCGGCCGCCGCGGCCCGTTCCTTCATGTGCGCGACCAGAAGGCGTCCGACGCCCGACCCCTGCGCGGTGTCCGCGACGAACATCAGGTCCAGCTCCGGCGGTTCGAGCACCAGGGCGTAGAAGCCCAGGAGGTGCCCGGCCGGGTCGACGGCCGTGAACACCTCGTGCCGAGCGAGGTAGTCGGCGGTGACCCGGTAGCCCGACACCATGGGGGCGTACTGCCCCTGGTAGGCGCTTGAGCCCTGGACCAGGGCGGTCAGCGGCTCGGCGTCCTGCCCGGCCGCACGTCTGACGGTCGTCGACTGCATGCCCGCAGTATAGGAGTGAACAAGTGGGTTGGGTATTACAGATTCACTTCGAGGTGGCGCGCGGCCGCCCGTCTCTCCGCGAAAGCGCCGAGAACGTCCCCGGAGGGACGTGCACCCTGGCGTCGTATCGGCCAACGCGCCGGAGCGCCGCTTTGCGTCGGCGGGGGCCTTGACGAGACTGGGTGTACGCACGCGCGGTGACTGGTGACTTTCTCGGGGAGGACCAGTGAGCTTCTCGGCGCTCCACAGCAGTTGCGTACCGCCAGAGCACCGCTTCGACTGGTGGTGCGAACTGATCAGCCAGGACGTGGCACCCACCCGGATCACCAGCGAGCACACCCGTGACTTCACCGCGGGAGCGGGAGCCATCGGCCTCGGCGTCGTCCAGGTGACCACGCTGTCCTTCCCCGCGATCAGATCCGAGCGGACCCCCGCGCTCATCAGGAGGTCCGATCCCGACGTGTACGAGCTGACGCTCAACGCGGGCGGCGACATGTGGATCGCCCAGGCCCGCAACGAAGCCCGGATGAGGGCCGGTGACCTGGGGCTGTGGAACACCTCGCGGCCCTTCGACGCGCGCGGGCTGCGCGGGGCGGACGACGGGACGTCCCGGGCCGTCATGGTGCATCTGCCCAGGGCCGAACTGCCCTTCCCCGACGCCAGGACGGACCGGCTGCTGGCGAGCGCCACCGCGACGGACCGGGGCACGGCCGCGGTCTTCGCGCGGTTCCTGCGGCACTTGGTCGACGAGGCTCCGGCCATGACCGACCAGGAGCGGACGCGGCTCGGACCGGCCGTGTGGGAACTGGCCGTGGCCTACCTCGCCGACCGCCTCAACGCGCACGACCGCACGCCCCCCGAGGCCCGCACCCGGATGCTGCTGGCCCGCGTCGACGCCTTCATCGACGACAACCTGGCCGACCCCGCCCTGACTCCGCCCGCCGTCGCGGCCCGGCACCACATCTCCGTACGCACGCTCCACACCCTCTTCCGGGCGCGGGAGCGGACCGTGGCCGCCACGATCCACCACCGCCGCCTGGAACGCTGCCGCGCGGAGCTGGAGGACCCCGCCCTGCGCGACACGCCGGTCCACGTGATCGGCGCCCGCTCGGGCTTCCCCAGCCCGTCCGCCTTCAGCCGCGCCTTCGCCGCCGCGTACGGGCCCCGCCCGGGGAGTGGCGCCGGGCGGTGCTGGGGGCGCCAGGGCCGAGGGGGCCTGTCGGGCAGCGCCCGGGGTGTACCTGACGGAGCGGTGGTGTGTCGGTCCGGCCCTCAGGCCGCCTCGCCGGGAGGGTGCGTGCTACGGGCAAGCCGTACAGCTCGCCCTTCGCCGTTCACTGCGTGGTCGAGGACGGGCTGATCACCGGCTTCCACGTCTACGAGGACAGCCTGGCCATCGCCGAAGCCTGTACGCCCTGAGGGGCCTCGAACCCCTCGGGCACGGCTCAGGCGCTGACCACCTCCCGTACCGCCGCCAGGAACTCCTCCGTGCGGGGGTGCGTGGGGTGGGACGGGTGGGCGAGGTAGACCGTGGCGGCGGGGGCGTCGTCGATCGGGACGAAGCGCACCCCGGGGTGGCTGTGGCTCTCCGCCGTGCCCGCGGCGCCGACGCCGAACGCGCCGCCCGTCGCGATGAGGTTGAGCCACTCGTCGACGTTGCGCACCTCGACCGTGCGGTGCGGGCGCTGTGCCGGGGGCCAGAGGTCCACCGACGCGGTGCCGGTGTCCGGCCACAGGGCCAGCGGGAGGGCCGGGCCGGAGGTGAGCTCCGCCAGGCGCACCCGGTCCCGGGCCGCGAGCGGGTGGTCGTCGGGCAGGGCGGCCACCCGGTCCTCCGTGTACAGGGCCTCGGTGCGGATGCGCGGGTCGGCGGGCACGGTGCGCAGCACCGCCACGTCGGTGTCGCCGGTGGCCAGGCCCGCGGTGCTGTTGTCCTGCCGGACGACTTCGAGCGGCGCGTGCGGCTGCCCCCGTCGCCAGGAGCGCAGCAGCGGGACGGTCTGCTGCCCGAGGACCGCGCACGTGTAACCGAGCCGCAGCGGCCGGTCGACGGCCCGGGTGTCGGCGAGGGCCGCGTCGAGGTGGGCGAGGATGGCGCGCCCGTGCCCGAGGAGGGTCGCCCCGGCCGGGGTGAGGTCCAGCTGCCGGGAGGAGCGGTCGACGAGCCGGACCCCCACGCGGGCCTCCAACTGGGCGAGCGTGCGGGACAGGGCGGGCTGCGTCATGTGCAGCCGGGCGGCCGCGGCGGTGACGGTGCCCGCCTCGGCGATGGCGGTCAGGGCCTTGAGGTGACGCAGCTCCACATCCATGCGTACGAAGCATAGTCCCTGCCCAGACGGCATTTCCGGACGCGGAGCGCGATCCGTAGCGTCGGGTCCGCCGGGTGGTTCACCGTTCACCCGGCTTTTCCTGGGGGTGTTCCCCGGGGTCTCCCCGGATCGCCGGACCCGCGGATCGCCGGATCCACGGATCTGCGGATCTTGGATCTCGGGGGGATTCGTCTTCGAGGCATTGGATGGTGGACTGTGAGGATTCTTCTGGTCGGCGCGGGCGGCACGTTGGGCTCCGCGGTACGCGAGGCGCTCACCGGGCGCGGCCACGAGGTGATCGGCGTCGGCCGCACGGGCGGCGACCTGATCTGCGACGTCACCGATCCGGCGGCCGTGTCCCGGATGTACGCGCAGGCCGGTCCGCTGGACGCGGTGGCCGTCGCGGCGGGCGACGCCGTGTTCAAGCCGCTGGCCGAGCTGACGGCGGACGACGTCACGGCGACGTTCCGCGGCAAGGCCGTCGCCCAGCTGGAACTGGTCCGCCAGGGCGCCGGGCACGTGGCGGCGACCGGCTCGTTCACGCTGGTCAGTGGTGTCCTCACGGAGGAGCCGATCGTGGCGGGCGCCGCCGCGTCCGCGGCCAACGGCGCCGTCGAGGCCTTCGTACGCGCCGCCGCGATCGAGCTCCCGCCGCGGCGGATCAACGCGGTCAGCCCCACCGTGGCCGAGGAGTCCCTGGCCGCGTACGGGCCGTTCTTCGCGGGCATGGAGCCGGTCCCCGCGGCGCGCGTCGCGACGGCGTACGTCCGCGCGGTCGAAGGGGCGCAGACGGGACAGGTGTACCGGGTGCGGTAGGCGATGCGGAGGGTCCCGGCCCGCGTCCGGGCCGGGGCGCGCCGCGCCGCCTGCGTCGGGCGCGCGGAACGGAAGGCGTCACGCATTGCGGACGCGAACTGACCGCGACTCCTGGCACTGTGATCACCGACCGAAGGACGCGTGATCCAGAAGCGAGGACGAGTCAGTGAGGAAGAACCGACGAACCGGTGAGGGCGGACCAGTGTCGTCGTACCCGCACGGCTTTACCGGAAACCGGCGCCCGGAGGTGGCCCGGTGACCGTGCTCGACAACCGCGCGCTGGGGCGCGCGACGCTCGCCCGGCAACTGCTCCTCGACCGCGCCGGCCTACCGGCCCTCGACGCCGTCGCGCACCTCGGCGGACTCCAGGCACAGGAGCCGCAGGAGCCGTTCGTCGGACTCTGGTCGCGTCTGCGCGCCTTCGCGCCCAGGGAGCTGTCGGACCTGCTCGTCGAGCGGCGCGTGGTGCGCACGCACCTGATGCGCCGCACCGTCCACCTCGTCACCGCCGACGACGCCCTGGCCTGGCGGTCGCGCCACGATGCGATGCTGCGCCAGCGGGTGCTCGGAGTCTACCGCGGCGAGCTCGAAGAGGTGGACCTCGACGAACTCGCCGCGGCGGGCCGGGCGTTGATGGCCGACGGCGAACCCCGCACCATGGCCGAAATCACTCGGGCGCTCGCCGACCGCTGGCCGGACACGGCACCCCGCGCCCTGGGGGAGATGGTGATCGCCGCGCTCGTGCCCATGGTCCAGGTGCCGCCGCGCGGGCTGTGGCGCACCAAGGCGGGCGTGCGCAACCTCCCGCTCTCCACCTGGCTGGGGCGTGCTGCCGCGCCGCCGGCGCCCGCGGGCTCCGATCCGGTCGGTGAGGCGCTGGTACGCCGCTACCTCGCCGCCTTCGGCCCGGCCGCCACGGCCGACCTGCGCGCCTGGAGCGGCCTCGCGGGGCTGCCGGCCGCGGTCGCCGCCGTCCGCGGGGAACTGGTCGCCTTCCGCGACGAGCGCCGCCGGGAGCTGCTCGACCTCCCCGACGCGCCCCGACCGGACCCCGACACGCCCGCCCCGGTGCGCTTCCTGCCCGCGTTCGACAACGCGATCCTCGGCTACCAGGACCGCGGCCGGATCATCGACGACGACCACCGCGGCCTGTCCGTCGCCGGTGCCCGCGTCGTCCTGCTCGACGGCAGGGTCGCGGCGACCTGGACCGTGCGGGACGACACCGTGACGGTCACCCCGCTGCGCCGCGTCTCGCGGGCCGAGCGCGCCGCCGTCGACGACGAGGGCAGGACGCTGTCGGCGTTCCTCTCGGACGGGGCCTCCGAGCGCGTACGCATCGCGACGGACTGAGCGCTTCCCCTCGGCGGCCCGCTGACGCACCGCGCCCGCCGACCCGGCAGACCGCCCACCGCCCTCTGCCCCGACGGCCGCCTGCCCGCCACATCGAGCCGTTCGCCGATGCCCGTCGCGCGCGGCCGTGCCGCTCGGCCGACTTCCGCGCCGCGTCCGGGGCGGCACGTGTCAGCCGTGAGGCGCGTGGGTGGCAAGTTCCCCCGGGTTACGACAGGTTGAGGCCACCCGCGCCGACGGTGTCTTGTCCGCCCGGGCGCGGCCTCCGCATGCTCGCTCCTCGTGAAAGCGCCCTCGACAGGTGGGCGTTCGCAAGGAGAGTGGGGTGTCACATCATGAGGCTCAGTCGATGCGGCGGTGTCCTGGCCACCGCGGTGGTCGGTGTCGCGCTCAGCACCGGTCCCGCACGCGCCGACATACCCACAGGCCAGCCGATGTCCGGCAAGGCCACGTACTACGGCAACAAGGGCTACGGAGCCTGCGGCACCCGCCTCGACCCGACCGCGCAGGACCTGGTCGCCGTGCCCGCCGCCTGGTGGACCGGCCCGAACCCGAACAACGACCCGCTGTGCAGGGGCGTCGAGGTGCGGGTGACGTACCGGGGCAGGACGATCACCGTGCCGGTGCGGGACAAGTGCCCGTCCTGCGCCTCGACGCATATCGACCTCAGCGAGGCCGCGTTCCGCCGCCTCGCACCCCTGGAGGCCGGCGTGATCAACGGCCTCACCTGGAAGTTCGTACGGTAGACGGCGGCGGGGGCGCGGGTCCGCCCGGCGGACGGAAAACGCGGTGCGGGCGCCGAGGCGGCTTGCTACCGTCCCCCGCATGAAGCGCGCCGAGAAGACGACGACGCCGGAGAGCATCCCGGCGCGCTGACAGACGTCCTGATCCGAAGCCCCGGGGTGAGTGCCCCGGGGCTTCGTCCTGTGGTCACCCGCCCCTTCCGTCCGCGAGGAGACCGCCATGCCCGACCACCGCAGACTCGGCCGCGAGCTCGGCCTGTTCGACACCGACCCGCTCATCGGCGCGGGACTTCCGTACTGGCTGCCCGACGGCGCGGTCCTCCGGCACACCCTGGAGGAGTACATCCGCGACGCCGAGCGCCGCGCGGGCTACCGGCACGTGTACTCACCCGTGCTCGGCAAGCGCGAGCTGTACGAGACCTCCGGGCACTGGGCGCACTACAGCGACGACATGTTCCCGCCGATGGACCTCGGCGGCGAGCAGGTCGTGCTGCGTCCGAGCCTGTGCCCGCACCACGCGGTGATCTACCGGTCCCGCTCCCACAGCTACCGCGAACTGCCCCTGCGCATGGCGGAACTCGGCGGCATGTACCGCTCGGAACTCTCCGGCGTGCTCGGCGGACTGACCCGGGTGCGCGCCATCCAGCTCAACGACGCGCACGTCTTCTGCACCCTCGACCAGGTCGAGGAGGAGGCGCACGCGGCCCTGGACATGATCCGCCGGGCGTACGAGGCGCTCGGCATCACCCCGGCCCGCTTCCGCCTCTCCCTGCCCGGCGCCGGAGGCAAGTACGTGGCCGCCCCCGAGAAGTGGGAGCGCGCCACCGCCCTCCTGACCGGCGTACTCGACCGCTCCGGGCTCCCCTACGAAGCGGCGGACAGGGAAGCCGCGTTCTACGGACCCAAGATCGACGTCCAGGTCACCGACAGCGCGGGACGCGAGTCCACCCTGTCCACCGTGCAGGTCGACTTCCACCAGCCCGAGCAGTTCGACCTGCACTACGTCGGCGCGGACGGCGCCAAGCACCGCCCGGTCATGGTCCACCGCAGCATCATCGGCAGCGTCGAGCGGGCCGTCGCCCACCTCGTCGAGCAGCACGGCGGCGCCTTCCCCGCCTGGCTCGCGCCCACCCAGCTGGCGATCCTGCCCCTCACCGACGGCGAGATGCCGCACGCCCGGGCGTTCGCCGGGCGCTGCGCCGAACGGGGCCTGCGCGCCGAGGTGGTGGGCCCGGAGCACGGCAGCCTCGGCGCGCGCGTCCGCCGGGCCCGCCTCGTGCCCTACCAGGCCGTCATCGGCCCCAAGGAGGCCGCCGACGACCACGTCGCCCTGCGCCTGCGCGACGGACGACGCCTCGGCCCACGGCCGGACGGCGACGTGCTCACCCGTGTCGAGGCTGTCGTCCGGGCCCGGAGCAGCGACCTGTGGGACGAGGGGACTTCATGATTCCGGGGCACGGGCCGGTGGGCTGTCGCCCACCGCTCGTGCTCCCCTACAGTGCGTGAAGCCCGCACCCGCCCGTGTCGGCGTAAGCCGCTGAACAGGAGCAGCCACGTGGCCACCCACGCCCGCCCCGGCCCGTCCCCGACCGGCCGCCGGATCCCCGAGCTCGATCCCACCGCCGTCCGGGAGTGGCGGGCCCGGGGAGGGGAACTCGTCGACCTCTTCGCCCGGGCGCGCGAAGAGCTCGGCGGCGTCGCCGCGATCGGGCTCGGCCCGCGCCCGACCGTCCTGGTCACCGAGCCCCAGGCCGTACAGCACGTACTCGCGCTCCACCCCGACCGGTACGTGAAGCGCTCGCACCGCGCCCGGCTCCTGATCGGCGACGGCCTCCTGGCCGCGACGGGCGAGGCGTGGCAGCGGCAACGGCGGCTGCTCCAGGCTCAGTTCACCGGCCGTGGCATGCGCCGCTACGAGCAGCGGATCACCGAGGCCGCCCGGACCGCCGCCGCCCGCTGGGCCGCGTACGCCCGTACCGGCGAGGTCTTCGACGTCGGCGACGAGATGCGCCGCTTCGCCCTGGACACCATCTGGCGCTCCCTGACCGGGCACCCCCTGGACCCCGGCACGGAGCGCGAACTGACCTCCGTGCCCGCCGTGGTGGCCGCGCTGCCCAGCCTGCCCGCCGACGGCGCCGACCCCCAGGGGGCCGTCGCCGCCGACCTCGCCCGCATCGACGCCGTGGCGAGCCGCGCCATCGCCGCCGCCCGGGACGACGCGCCCGGCCCCGACGGGCCGGGCCTGCTGCACGTCCTGGTCGAGGCGGCGGGCACGCGCCCGGAGTACACCGACCGGCTGATCCGCGACGAGCTGGTCACCCTCCTCGTCGCCGGTCACGAGACCACCGCCACCACCCTGACCTGGCTCCACCTCCTGCTGGACCGCAACCCGGACGCGCGGGAGCAGGCCCTCGCCGCGGGCGCGGAGGGCTCTCCCGCGCGCCGGGAGGCCGTCCAGGCGCTCGTCCACGAGACGCTGCGCTTCTACCCCTCCGCCTGGATCCTGCCGCGCCGTGCCGCGCAAGCCGACGTCCTCGCCGGGTACGAGGTCGAGGCGGACACCGACGTACTGGTCTGCCCCTACCTCACCCACCGGGACCCCGGTCTCTGGCAGGACCCCGGGCGCTTCGACCCCGGGCGCTTCACCACCCCCGGACGGCGCCCCACCCACCCCGGCAGCTACTACCCCTTCGGCCTGGGGGCCCGGGCCTGCCTGGGCCTGCAGTTCGCCCTCCGGGAGTCGACCGCGCTCCTGGAACACCTGCTGCCCGGCCCCGTCCCGCGCTTCCACTCCGTCCCGGACAAGTCCGCGTACAGCATCACGGTCCGCCCCGACGGCCCGACCCTGGCGTCGCTGGCCGGGTAGCGCGCGGGGCCGGGCTCTCCCGGCTAGTGGACCCGGCGCACCGCCACCGCGTTGTACTCGGTCGTCGGCGTGGGCTCTTCACCGAAGCGGGAGTTGGGCAGATACAGCCGGTCGCCGAACGCGGCGACGGTGGTGGGGACGCGGAAGCGGGGGTCGGTGATCCGGGCGATCGCCGTGCCGCGCAGGCCCGTGGCGTCCAGGTGGAACACGTCCACGGCGTTCTGGATCTGCTGGACGACGTAGAGCGTGCGGCCGAGGAGGAGCGCGCCGTCGCCGTCGGGGAGCTTGCTGCCGCCGAGGTCGACGCGGCGGGCGTCGCCGCTGCGCACGTCGACGCGGTAGAGACTGCCGCCGTGGGCGTGGACGTTGATGACGAGCAGCCCGCGCCCGTCCGGAGTGCGCGCGAGGCCGTTGGTGGTGAAGCCCTCGGCCGGGGCCTCGATCCACTCCCCGCCCAGCGGCAGCGTCACCATGTCACGGGCGGCGGGCAACTCGCCCTTGGGGCCCAGGGGCAGGCCGTACAGCTGCTGCTGGGTGGAGTCGGTGAACCAGGCCGCCCGGGGCGTGAGGACGACGTCGTTGATGAGGCTGGCGGGCCTGCCGACCTCGTACGTGGCGAGGACGCGGCCGCTGCGGCCCGCCACGACGCGCAGTTGGCGCGAGCCGCCGCCGGCGATGAAGAGGCGGCCGCGTCTGTCGCTCTTGAGGCCGACGCTCATCGCGTCCGTGCCCGTGGCGATGGTCTCGCCGCGCCCGGTGGCGAGGCTCGCGCGGTACAGGTCCCCGCCGCCGAGCGAGCCGAACCAGGCGTACGGGCCGGGGCCGATGGCGATGCCCTCGGGCCGGAAGCCGTCCGGCAGCGGGAATTCCGTGGGCCAGGCGGCCCCCGCGGGCGCGGCGTCGGCCGCCGCCGCGAGCGGCCCGAGCGCGGCGAGCGCACCCAGGGCGGCGCCCGCGCCCAGAACCCTGCGACGTGAAGTACCGGAGACGTGCTCTGCCATGGCGTACGTCCTTCCGCGAGGGGATCGACCGGCTGCGGCGCGGTCGACGGGCTTACGGAACCACAACCGACGCCGCAGCGGTCGAGGACGGCGGAACGGTCCCGCAGAATTCCGCCAGGAGCAGATACCCGGCCGCGTCGCCGTCGCCGGCCCAGTCGGTGTTGAAGTTGGCCACCAGACGGTGCCGGCCGTCCCGGGTGGTGTAGGCCATGCTCTGAGAGCCGGGCAGGAAGCCGGTGTGGCCCCAGACGACCTTGCCGCAAGGGAGTTCGGCGCGGAAGATCCCGAGGCCGTCGTCCTGGCCGTCGCCGAAGTCGGGGGAGGGGACCGTGGTCGTCATCTCCTCCAGCTGGGCTCGGGGGAGGAGCCTTCCCCGCATCAGGGCGGCGAGGAAGCGGTCGAGGTCGGCGGTGCTGGAGATGACCTCCCCGGCGGACCAGCCCCAGGACGGGTTGAACTCGGTGATGTCGTGGACCTCGTGCCGCGGGTCGTCGGCGAACGTGGTGTACATGCGCCCGCTCGGCGCCGGAAGGCGGGAGCGGGTGCCGGGCAGGGTGGTGGCGTGCAGCCCGAGCGGCCCGAAGATCCGCCGCTCGGCCTCCGCCGCGTAGTCGTGGCCCGTCGCCCGCTCGACGACCATCGCGGCGAGGACGTACTCGGTGGTGGTGTAGCCCCAGCTCGTCCCGGGCGCGAAGTTCGGCGCGTGCCGCATGGCGAGCGCCACGAGCTGCTCGGGGCGCCAGGTGTCGTAGCGGTGGGCCAGATACTGCTTGCCCTGGAGGTGCAGGCCCGGGTCCTCGGTGTAGTCGTAGACGCCGCTGGTGTGGTTGAGGAGCTGTCGGAGGCTGATCCGGCGGCCGTCGTGTCCGTGGCCGCGCACCACGCCCGGCAGCCACTTCTCCACGGTGTCCGAAAGGCTCAGCCTGCCCTCCGCCTCCAGCTGGAGGAGGACGGTCGCGATGAACGTCTTGGAGATGCTGCCCACCCGGAACCGGTCGCCCGGCAGGGGCGGGCGCCGCGTGCTGAGGTCGGCGACCCCGCCGTTGCCGTGCCAGGTCCCCCGCGCGTCGTGCGCCTGTGCCAGGACGCCCGGGACTCCGCCCGCGACGGCGGCGTCCACGGCGGCCCGGGTCGGTACGTGCCCCCGGTCCGGTACGTCGGGTGCCGCCGCCCCCGCGGAGGAGGCGGCGAGTCCGATGGCCGTGACCATCGAGGCCGCCGTCACCAGGGCGGCCAGTGAGATCCGTACCGTGCGCATCGCCATGGGAACCTCCCTCTCGCCAGGAAGACTCATGCTGCCCGGGCGGGGGTTGGCACACCGGTACGGTGCACGCGGAGCAACTCGTCCGGGTGGAGGCCGACCGGCGCACCGGGAGAGGGCGCGCACGCGGGCGCGCGTGGTCCCGGCGGCCGGGTCAGGTCGTGGCGCGGCGGCGGTCGCCGTCGGCGCCGCAGGGCAGTTCGGCCGCGGTGTGGTTGATGAGGAAGTCCCGGTCGGCCTGGCGCTCGGCCTCGCTGATCGCGGTGGGCTCCACGTCGATGATGCCGCCGAAGGGCCGGTCGACGTCCCGGATGATGCACAGCGTCGTCGTCAGGAGTGCCGTGATCAGGGCGAGGGTGATCAGCTGGCCCCGGTTGTTCCTGCGCGGCAGACAGATGCCGAGGGCCACGACGGTCAGGGTCAGGGTCGCCAGGAGGAACCAGACGATGGCGCTGGGGATGCTGGCCGTGGCCTGGGTGAGGCGTTCCTCGCGTTCCTCCGACCGCTTGTTGTCCGCGGCGACCAGCATGCCGAACACCGGCTTGCCCTGTACCTCGCCGAAGGCGCGCCGGAAGTCGGTCGACCACACGCTCGGCGCGGCCGACCCCTTCCCGTCCGCCATCGCGGGCCACTCCTGGTGGCGGACGGCGCGCGCGTAGCAGACGGCGTCGGCCTGGACCCGGGCCCGCTGCGCCGCGGGCGCGTACTCCGCGCTCTCGACGAGCTGGTCCAGGGCACGGTCTCACCACGGGCGGCGACCTCGGCCTTCCCGTACGAGCCCTATGCGGTGACCAGGACGAACGCGAGCAGCAGCACCGTCAGCGTCAGGAGAGGCCCGACCAGGTCCTTCACCGCCATGCCCTCGTTGTCGTCGGCGGTGATCAGCCTGGGCCGCAGACAGCGGTTCGCCAGGAGTCCGGCGAGCAGGGCGAGAGCGGCGACGACGATGACGAGAACCACGGACGCGTACCTCGGGGACGACGGGCCCGGATGCCGGGGACGTCATGATCATGCCCAGGGCCGGAGGGCACGCGAACCGCGGCAGCGGGTGTCCCCACGAACGGGGTGCGCCGCTTGGGCCGAAGGGATCGGTGCTGCAGGGCCCCGGTGTCAGGGCAGGAGCACCTCGCAGGCGTTGAGCGCTCCCGTGCCGTCGGTGCCGGTCCAGAAGACGACCAGGCGGCTGCGCCCGCTGTCGACGTCGATCTGCACTTCCACGGCGGGGGCGGCGAGGCTGTTCTCGGGGAGCGTGTACACCGTGCCGATGGGGTCGCTCCCGGCCCGGACCGCCTCCAGGTCGACGGGGGCGATGTTGAGGCGTCCGGCGCCGTCGATGCCGGTCCAGGCGATGTAGAGCGAGTTGCCGTACGGCAGGAGACGGGACGGCTCGCAGATGCTCGACTGCGCCGACCGGGCCACCGTCGGCGACTCCGTCGTCGGCACGGGGGACCGGGTGAGCGCGAAGCACAGGGCGCCGTCGGCCGCGGTCCATGCCCACAGGGCGCCGGGCTCGTTGAGACCCCGGTTGCGGACCGGGCCCCGGGGGCTGCCCAGGAAGGGCAGGGGCAGCGCTTCGTCGAACGTCATGTCCCTGGCCTGGGCGAAGGCGACGCGGCCGTTCTCGTCGAGCACGTTGACCCGGTGGCGCTGGAGCCACGACAGGTCGGGGCCGCTCGTCGCGTTGAGCTGCCCGCTGCCCATCAGGGTCTGCCCGGTCATCTCGCCGGTCAGCCGCAGGTCGTCGGTGAGGGCGAAGTCACCGACGCGCACCAGGCGCCGCTGTTCGAGCCCGGTCCAGGCGAGGCGGGCGGTGCGTTGGGGCGACAGCTGCGGCAGGAAGACCGGGGCGTAGTCGGACGCCGCGCCCAGGATCGTCTTCTGCAGGGTCGATCCGGCGAACTGAAGCCGCGGGCCGATCACGTTGGCCAGGGTGATGTTGCGGCTGTTGCGGTTGCCGCGCCAGGCGAGGAGCGGGACGTTGTTCGGCTGGTACACGGTCGGCGCGGCCGTGCTCGTGGCGTCCCACCACGTCATCTTGTCCCGTACGCCGGCCGCTACGAGCCGCGCCCGCCCGCGGCGCGACGGTCGGCGCGGTGCGGGGGAGGGCGCCGCGGTGGCGGGTGCGGCCAGGGCGATCGGGCCCGCGGTCAGCACGGCGGCCCCCGCTCCTCTCAGCAGCGAGCGGCGGGACGGTGAGCGAGGTGTCACGAGGTTCCCCCGTTGTCTGGGTGGCGTGTGCACCCAGCATCTGCGGGGGTGGCACGGGGGACAAGGGAGTGTTCCGCTCAGCGGACCGCCGCGTCCAGGAGCCGGAGCGCGTCCACGGCCGCCGGTGACAGCGCGGAGGGCCGTAGCTCCGCCAGGGGTATCCAGCGTGCGGCGTCGGTCGAGCCGTCGGTCTCCGCGACCGTGGCGGCCCCCGCCTTCAAGGTGACGGCGTAGAAGAGCCCCACGAGGTGCCAGTCGACGCCCTGGCGCCGCACCGCGTACGAGCGGGCGTCCAGCAGCCTGGCGTCGAGGAGTTCACGCCCGGTCTCCTCCCGCAGCTCCCGGGCGAGCCCCTGCGCGGGCTGCTCGCCCGGGTCGATCCCGCCGCCGGGCAGGTGCCAGAGCCCCGGGGCGAAGACCGGTGAGGAGTCCGACAGGCGGGCCAGCAGCATCCGCCCGTCCTCCACCACCACGGCGTAGGCCGACACCCGGGTCTGCGGGGGAGCGTCCATGATTCCCTTTCCGAGGCCTTGCCCTGCCCACTCCTGCTCCGGCGTGCTGGGCCGGCGAGAACTCTAACTCCGGCCAGGATCGGCCGCGGGCACGTCGCGAGGAGGCATCCGGCTCCGCTCGGCTGCCACGAGCGCGCTCGCCGCGAGGCGGTTCGCGGGGTCGGACGCGGCGGTCATGAGCCGCGCGGCGGGGGTGGCGGCGGTGTCGGGCGGGACGACGAGCAGGTCCCAGCGGCGGAAGTTGTGGGAGAAGAGCCGGATCGTGTGCGGGTCGCACCCGGAGACGAGCCAGGCGGCCCGCACGGCGCGGCCGGAGACGCGGAGCTCGCAGGGCGCGGCCGACCAGGTCTCGCGATGGGCGGCGATACGGGTCACCCGCCCCTTCTCCAGGGCGAACGCGTCGACCAGGCCGGGAAGTTCGACGGCCAGGTCATCGGACCGCGGCCACCACGCGCCGCACACGGGTCCGGGCGGGAAGCTCGGCGGGCACAGAGCGAGACGGATGGGCTGGGGGTGGTCGCGGGCGTTGGGCGCGTCCATGGCGCGGTCCCTGTCCCCGGGCGGCCGTGGGGCGGCCCGGCATCGGCGTACCGCGGAAGCGGTGCCGGCGGAGCGGCACACGGTGAACTCCCGGTCGCCCCACGGTACTCCGCGCGGTCGGCGTCCCCGACATTGGCCGCTTGCCCAGCAGTCGGGCAGGGGCGACTCGAGCGCGGTCTCGCGCTGCTCCGTGCATCTCAGGCGGCGCTTGAAGAGTGCCACCAGTTGATCAAGCCGAGTCGGGAGTGCACCGACGGGAGCCATCAGCAGATCAGGCAGAGCCGGCCCCTTCTCGCGCGCCACCGAGCTCACCGGCGTTGACGACCTGGAGCGTGTCCGATGGGTCGGCTGGCCTTGTACACGAGTGATCACTCGACGGTGCATCGGGCAGGCGCTGCGCACTCGGCGTCGGCAGCGTGGAGTACTTCGTGAAGGAGTAGGTCGAGGTCGCTCTCGCGGGTGCGGTAGTTGCAGAGACAGGCGCGCAGGACCGTGCGGTCGTGGACGGTGACGGTGGCGAGGTAGGCGCGTGCGGCGGTCTGGACGTGGTGAGCGACGCGTGTGTGGAGGGTGTCGGGGTCGGGTGCGCCGGTGTCGGTGAGCCTGAAGCAGGCGACTGGCCAAGGGCCGCCGGCCAGGAGTTCCAGGCGGGGGCTCGCGGTGATCTTCTCGCGCAGGCGGGCGGCGAGGGTCAGGTAGTGCTGGAGGAGGGTGGTGACGCCGTCGCGTCCGAGGTGGTGCAGCGTGGCCCACAGGGCGAGGGCGCGGGTTCCGGGGCGGGTGAGTTCGATGGTGGCGTGGGAGAGCCAGGGGAGGGTGTCGGGTTCGCCGGGGGTGAGGTAGGAGGCGTTGTGGGCGAAGGCTGTGTGCAGGTGCTCGGAGTCCCTGACAAGGAGTGCGCCGCAGCCGACCGGCACACTGAGGGTCTTGTGCGGGTCCACGGTCATCGAGTCCACGTCGGCGACGCCCTGGTAGAGGGGTGCCAGCGCGGGCACCATGGCGCCGAGTCCGCCCCAGGCTCCGTCGGCGTGGTGCCACATCCCGGTGCTCCGGCACAAGGCAGTGACCGGTTCGATGGGGTCGATGGCCCCGGTGGCGGTGGTGCCCAGCGTGGTGACGGTGCAGAACGGCAGGAGTCCGGCGGCTTGGTCCGCGGTCACGACTGCGCGTAGCGCGGCGGGGTCCAGGCGGTGCTGTGCGTCGCTGGGGATGGGGCGTAGCCGGTGGGCGGGGATGCCGATGCAGGCTGCGGCCTTGGCCACGGACATGTGGGCCTGGGTGTTGTAGTAGAGGGTCAGGCGGGCGTGGTCACGGTCGTAGGCGGGGCCGTCACCGGAGCCGCGGCGGGTGAGGAACCAGGTGCGGGCGGTGGCCAGGGCCAGCAGGTTGGCCATGGAGCCGCCGCTGGTCAGGACCCCTCCGGTGGTGGCGGGGAGTCCGGCCAGGTCCGCGAGGATGCGCACGGTGCCGCGTTCCAAGTCCATGAGGGCGTTCTCACCCATGCCGCAGGTCGCGTTGACGGTGGCAGCGAGGAGTTCGGCCATCAGGCCGGCAGGGGCGGGTGGGGAGTTGATCCAGGCGAAGAAGGCGGGGTGTCCGTTTCCGGTGGGGAAAGGTGCGATCTCCTCGCGCACGAAGTCCAGGATCTGGCCCAGCTCACCTCCCGTACGGCCGAGCGAGGCGCCGCGGAGCCGGGCGCGCTGGCGTGCGGTCATGGGACGGCTCACCGGGGCTTGCGGAAGATGGCTCAGGTACTGGGAGACCCACTCCACTACCGCGGTGAGTTCTTCCCGCAGCACCTTGGGATGCACTGCCGGTGGCACTTCGTCCAGCGACGGCGTCGCTTCTCCAAGACGGGCCAGGGTGTGGTCGTGCGAGCGTCGGGACATGGCGGCGCGTCGAGCCTTTCGTCGTCAAAAGGCCCAGGTCAGCGCCGGGGCCATGAGCGTAACGAGCGCGACCGCTCGTCGTCACGCCGTACCTGAGACTTGCCCGGTGGGGCCAGCACTCAATGAGCTCCGCTGCTGACAGGACGCCCCGGAATCGAATAGCGTGCCGCGGCCGTACTGCCGGTACTGGCGAACCGGTCTGCAAGCGGATCTTCTCCGAGAAGATTTCCACCCGGATCAAGACCCGGCCCGAGCTGGAGAAGGCTCTCAAGCCGGCATACGACCTCAAGGAGGCGGCCCCCGGCCAGGAGGTCATTCTCACCGTCCACGACCTCAAGCGTCTGGCCCGCAACGCCGCCGAGCCGATGACCCTCTCCGGTCGGCTCCAGGCCGGTCATCTACGGCGAGCCGAACCGGCAGCTGACCGAATGGATCAGGACCTGGAACGTCGTCGAAGGCCCGGCACTCATCGGCCCGAAATCCCAGCTCGGATACCAGCCGTTTTGAGACCGCCCTACGTGCGCGTACGCGCGAGCAGCCGCAGGGCCGGGCCTGGAAACCCGGCGCCCGGCCTCCTGCTCGCCCTGGGCGCCCGGACCTAGCGTCGGCTCCGTGTCGACGGGCAGTTCGAGGTGGTCGTCGTCGGTGAAGGCGACGTTGGCCAGCGGTCCTCTGCGCAGGAGTGACCACACTCCCTCAACCGGGTTCAACTCCGGTGCATGGGAAGGTGGACGATAGTGAGCCAGTCATGGGCGTCGGCGTACTTGTGTAGCGCGGCGGCTCTGTGCGTGCTCAAGTCGTCCCAGACGAGCACGACGGGGGACCGAGCTGGATGTGCGCGCGCACAGCCAGGTCGCGGTAGCCGCACCAGGCGAAGCTCCTGCGTCCGGGGTGGTTGGAGGACGGGTTTCGCCTTGGCCGGAAGATCAGCCTCGAGGTCTCGCCGGGCTTGTAGCAGCACATGGCGGCGATCGAGTAGCGGCGCCAGGACCGGCCCCGGACCTGCACCACGGGCGTGTGACCGCGTTGGGTCCAGGTGCGGGCGAGGGACGGCGTCATGGCAGACCCGGCCTCGTCCTCAAAAATCCGGCCTCGTCCTCGAACACGAGGCAGGCCCCGAGCGCCGTCGCTGTGGTTCCACCAGCGGCCATACCTCCTTCTTCCACAGCTCGATGGCGCGCTCGTCTCGTTCCAGGACGCGACGGGCCGGGCACTGCCAGGACCAGCCGTGCCGATGCATGAGCCGCCACACGGCCGCCGACGAGCACGCGGCACCAAGGGTGTGGGCGATCAGTTCCCCGACCCGCTGGAGCGTCCACCGCCGGTCCTCCCAGCCGTGCGCGGCCGGCCCCCGCGCCGGCTCGGTCTCCAGGGCGGCGAACCGGCCATCGGTCACCTTGGGCAGCTTCGCCGGCTCCGACGAGGCAAGACCTCCCGTGCCGCCGTGCCGCCAGGCGTGCCGCCAGCGTTCCACCGACCGCTCACTCCCCTGCAGATCCTTCGCGATCGCCGTGCTCTTCTCACTCCGCTCGAACTGCTGACCGGCCGCAAACCGGATCCCCTCACACAACCGCTGCCGCTCCGGAGTCAGCCCTCCACCCTGCGCCGCACAGTTCCGACCTACCGCAAGGATCAAGGAACGTCACCACCCGACAACACCCCGAAGAGATCAGCGGAAGTCGGAGCCCGGCAAGGCGAGGGGGTGCCGGTCGAGCCGAGCGATGCGGACCTTCTCGCGCAGCCAGTGTGCGACACCAGCTTCCTCTCGGCTCTCGGAGCTCTCCCCTCGTCGTCAGGGGTTTGGCCAAGCAGACGGGGCGGGTCGTAGGGGTGCGGCGGTGGAGTTTCGCAGCGTGGACGTCTACCGCCGTCCGGCGAGGCAGAGGGAGGCTCGGGCACGGCAGTTGCCGGGGGAGGCCTCGTGGTCGTCGGTCGGGAGGCCGAGCCGGGGGCGCGAACACGGTGCGGAACAGCATCTGTTCGAGCTGCTTGCGTTCGCGCCGGGATGCCCTCAGCCCAGGAAGTCGACGCGGTTGATCAGTCCGTCACACACGCGGTACGCCACCAGCACCCGCACCGGCTCCTTGCCCAGTCCGTGGGCGACTTCGTGGTCGACCACCCAGTCCCCTTCGGCGAGACGCGCGACGATCTCGGCCCGGCATCGACGCTCGGCGAAGATTCCGGCGTACGTGTCGCGCAGGGCTCCGCGGCCCCTCAGCTCGCTGCCGTCACGGCGGTGGACCACGACGTCCTCGGCGTAGGCGGCGATGAAGGCGTTGATGTCGTGGGCGTTGTAGGCGGCGAGCTGCCGATCGACCGCCGTACGGGGTTCGGTCATGGTCGTGATCACTCCGTGGTTCAGGCTGTCAGCAGGCGGCGGGCGGCGAGTTCGGCGTAGAGCGCGGCGCCGTCGGCCAGGACCGCGTCGTCGAACTCCGCGTACGGGGAGTGGTTGGACGGCAGGTCCGCTGGGCGTATCCCCTTGGGGGCGGCGCCGAGCCAGGCGAACGAGCCCGGGACGGCGTCGAGTACGCGGGAGAAGTCCTCCGATCCGGTCACCGGGTTCGGCAGCGACCTGAAGCGCTCTTCGCCGAAGACCTCGCGCACGGTGTCCGCCAGGAAGTCGGTCTCGGCTCCGTCGGTCTCGGTCACCGGGTACTGGGGAACGTATGCCGCCTCGGCCCGCAGGCCATGGGCGGCCGCGATGCCGTGGACCAGTTCGACCGCGGCGTCGGCGACCCGGGCCTGTGCCGCTCCGGAGAAGGTGCGTACGGTCGCCTCGAAGAAAGCCGTCTCGGGGATCACGTTGTGCTGGGTCCCGGCATGGAAGCGCCCGACGGTGAGCACCACGGGGTCGAACACGTCGAAGCGGCGGGTCACCATGGTCTGCAGGGCGGTGACCATCTCGCAGGCCGTCGGGACGGGGTCCTTGGCGTGGTGCGGTGTCGCGCCGTGGCCGCCCGCGCCGTGGACGGTGACGTGCAGCGTGCCGGAAGCGGCGAGGATCGGGCCGCGCCGGGAGGTGAACTCCCCGTGCGTGAGGGCGGATGCGACGTGCAAGGCGTAGGCGGCGACCGGGCGTTGGCCCGCCGCGTCCAGAACGCCCTCGGTCAGCATGGCCCCGGCGCCGTCCCAGCCCTCCTCGCCGGGCTGGAACATGAAGAGCACGTCGCCGTGGAGCTGCTCCCGCCGCGCTGCCAGCAGCTGGGCGGCGCCGGCGAGCATGGCGGTGTGCAGATCGTGACCGCAGGCGTGCATGGCGCCGTTCTGCGACGCGTACGGCAGCGAGGTCTTCTCCGCGATGGGCAGCGCGTCCATGTCGCCGCGCAGCAGCACCACGGGACCCGGCCGGGCTCCGCGCAGGACCGCGGTGACCGAGCTCAGGCCGGAGCCCTGGCTCACCTCCAGCGGCAGTCCGTCCAGGGCCCTCAGCACCCGTTCCTGGGTGCGGGGCAGGTCGAGTGCGACCTCGGGGGTGCGGTGGAGGTCGTGGCGGAGCCTGATCAGGTCCGGGGCCAGCGCGAGGGCGTCGTTGTGGAAGGTCATGGATACCTCTCGCCGACGTGGTTGCGTCGGGATCTTGTGCTGGGTGAAGTCGTTCGGCGATTCTGAAGCTCCGAGCAGGAACTTCCTGCAAAATCGCAGGATTGCGCCGTGAAGGGATCAGTTGATGAAGGAATCCACCGGAGGTCGAGGGTGAGCGGCTCCGAGGTACAGGTGGACGAGCTGGACCTCGCGCTGGTGAACGCGCTCCAGTTGCGGCCCCGGGCGCCCTGGTCGCTGCTCGGCCAGGCCCTGGGGATCAGCCCGGTCACCGCCTCCCGCCGCTGGCGCCGTCTCTCGCAGGCCGGGATCGCCTGGGTGACCGCCTACGGGCTGCCCTCCCCCCAGGACCGCGGGTGCGTCGCCTTCCTCGACATCGACTGCGCGGCCGCCCGGTTCCGGCAGATCGCGGACGTGTTGGCGAACGACCCGCACGTGCTGACCATCGAGCACCTCGCCCAGGGCTGTGACCTCTTCGTCACCGCCGCCTTCACCGACCTGGCCCTGGTCTCCCGCTACGTCACCGAGCGACTCGGGATGCTGCCCGGGGTCACCTCCGTCCGGGTCCGCCTGGCGACCGCCTTCTACGCCGAGGGGGTCCGCTGGCGCCTTGACTCCCTGGACCCCGGACAGCGGCAGGAACTGCACGGCAGACCCCCGGCCGGCTACGCGGAACCGTCGCAAGTCCGCGAAGAGGACCGGGAACTGCTCATCCGACTGGGCGTCGACGGCCGCCTCAACCAGGCCGAACTGGCCGCCGCCACGGGCCTCAGCCCCTCCACGGTCCGCCGCCGCCTGGACCGGATCGCCGCCTGCGACACCATCCGCTTCCGCTGCGAGATCGCCACCCGCGACGCCGGACACCCGGTCCTCGCGTCCTACTGGGCCACTCTGCCCTCGGACCGTCTCGACGAAGTCGGCCCCCAACTCGCCCGGCTTCCCGAAGCCCGGCTGTGTACCGCCGTCACCGGCCCGCACAACCTTCTCTTCGCCCTCTGGCTGCGCTCGCTGGCCGATGGGCAACGACTGGAAGCGTCACTCGCCCGCAAGTACCCCGACCTCCACATCGCCGAACGCCGCGTCTCGCTGCGGTCCGTAAAGCGCATGGGGCGGGTCCTGGACGCGGACGGCCGCGCGGTGCGCGCGGTCCCCATGGACATCTGGCAGGACTGCGTCACCACAGCCTGATGGGCATGGGGCGTGCGGTGTCGGCGGCGATGCGGCCAACAGGAAACAGGATGCCGTCGGCTGACCCGTCCGCCGAGAAGGGCCTGGCTCAAGCCGGTGGATTCGCGGTAGGTGCGAAAACGGAACCCAGTCCCGGTCGCCGACGGCGACAAGCCGCGGGCGCCAGGGGCCAGGCACTTGGGAAGTCGCCCAGGACGCTGCGAGGGAAGCCGGGGTCGTCCAGCGCCGAGGCTCGGAAAGACGTGAGTTTGACGGCAGTGGACGGGACGCCGTAACCACCGGTGCGGACAATGGCGGGGAGTCCTGGGATATGCGCGGTGGGACGACTGGATCCGGCCCCCGGCCCCCGGCCGCCGAGCTCGACGGTCCGTCTCCGCGTGCGCGGATGGACGTCAACGCGGCGGACTCAGCGAAGTACGATCCGCTTCCGCGTCGGCGGGAAGAACCTGGGTGGCTGCTGTGCCAGGCCGCCCTGGGCAGCTTGTCCGTAGCGGCTTTCCGGCCAGGTTGGTCACCTTCCGGCGCGGCTGCCGCCGGTCGCGCGGCGGCTCCCGGCGCCACGGTCACGCCGCGTGACGCAGGTCACGCTCGACAGCGTCAACGCTGCTGCCTGCGCCCGCGTATCCCCTCGCGCAATCACGCATGGGGAGATCGGAGGATGCCGGATGGGCGTGTGGCAGGCCGGGAACGGCAGGCGTTCATAGTGGGCGTTCGCATGTGGCGCACACGGTGGAAGGCGGAGGGAGTGGCCTTCGACAGTGAGAAGGGCGTGCGGGCCGCCTATGCCGAGTACGGTGGCGAGCTTTTGGGTTTCGCGCACAACGCGCTCGGTGACCACCAGTTGGCCGAGGAGGTGGTCCAGGAGGTGTTCCTGCGGGCCTGGCGTGCCTCGGACTCCTTCGACGACAGCCGCGGATCCCCGCGGACCTGGCTGTATGCCATCGCCCGCAATGTGATCGTGGACGCCCGGCGGCGCCGGGGGTCTCGCCCGCCCGCGGCCCCTGCGGAGGAGACGGGGCGGGAGAGCGCGGATGCGGACGCCGACCCGTACGACCAACTGCTGGCACGGATAGAGCTGCGCGAGGCCCTGGACCGGCTGCGCCCCGAGCACCGGGAAGCAGTCATCGAGGTGTACTTCCTGGGCCGGAGCTGCGCCGATGTCGCCGGCGAACTCGGTATCCCGGCTTCCAGCGCTCGCAGTCGCCTGTACCACGGCATCCGCGCGTTGCGCGGCATCCTCGACGAGAACGGATGGCTGGCACCATGAACGACTTCTGCACCGCGATCCGCGAGGAGGTCACAGAACTCCTGCTCCTGGGCAGGCCGTTGCCCGCTCCGCTCGCCCGCCACGTTGCATCGTGCGAGGGATGCGCGCAGGAGACGGAAGGGGTGCGCCGGGTGGTCCGCACCTTCGAGCGGGCCGACTCCCTCCGTGTCCCGGCTGCCCTTCCCGAGCTCAGCAGGACCACCGCCGTTGACGCGGCACGGACGCGCAGGACGGTACGCCGCCGGGCGGTGATCGCCGTCGCGTCCGTGGCGTTGGCAGCCTGCGCGGCCTTCGCTGCCGTCATGGCGGCCACCGGCAACGACACCCGCACATCCGTCGCCGCCGTCCATGTCGCACAGGACGGCGAGATGATCGCACATCCCTGGGGCACCGAGATCCCGGTGTCGTTGTCCGGACTGCGGGCCGGCAGCACCTACCGGCTGATGACGGGCAACGCCAGTGGCGAGCGGGTGCAGGCCGGCAGCGTGCGGGCGAGCGGGCAGAGCGGAGTGCCGCTGCGCGTGCGCATGACCACGGCCATGAGCAAGGACGCCGTCGCCACGCTGTACGTCCAGGACGCGGACGGGCGCTTCGTGGCCCAGGCCCCCGCGGGACCGCGTCGCAGGACCTGACACGGGGCGGCACCCCCGCCTCGTCCCCGACCACCCCCTCATCACGGCCGGTTGCCTGCCGGCTGTTCCTTCAACGCGCCCATGAGTGCGCCATGTGTGGAGGTTTGTCATGTTTTTGATCAGAAGGATCGCCGGTGCCACGGCAATGCTGACCGGCATCGGTGCAACGGCACTCGGGGCGGTGAGCGCCTCTCAAGCCCAACCGTCGCACCAGGCCTCCGACCGGCACAGCGACGTGCGGACCACCGCGGTTGACGGAGCGTCAGCCGACGTGCCCCCATCGGGCCGTGACCGCGTGTACACCGCCGACCAGACCTCCAACACGGTCACGGTCATCGACCCGTCCACCAACAGGACGCTCGGCACGATCGCCCTCGGAGCCCAGCGCCTGGGCGCCACGCTCAGCCCGCAGTACACCGGCAAGGTAGGCGTGCACGGTCTGGCGTTCTCCCGTGACCACGAACGTCTCGGCGTGGTGAGCGTCACAAGCAGTACCGTCAACATCATCGACACGGCCACCAACAAGGTCGTCAACGAGACCGACGTCGGCCGTGCCGCGCACGAGGGCACTTTCACCGCGGACGGCGAACAGTTCTGGGTGGCCAACCGCGGACGCGACAGCGTCACGGTCGTCGACGCGGTGCGCGGAGGTGTCGTCACCGACATCAAGGTCGGCCCCGGCCCGTCCAAAGTGCTGCTCAGCCCCGACGGCAGGACGGCCTACGTCAACCACATCAGCGCGCCCGAGATCACCGCGGTCGACGTGCGCACCCACAAGGTCCGCTACACCATCAAGGGCCTCGGGGACGCCTTCTCCTCGGACGCGGCGATCACGCCCGACGGCACGCAGCTGTGGGCGTCGCACAAGCGCGCGGGCCTGACCAGCGTCGTCGATCTCAAGAACCGAAGGGTCACGGCCGTGCTGAAGACCGGGCCGGACACCAACCACCCCAACTTCGCCCGCACGAAGAGCGGCTCGTTCGCCTATCTGACCGTGGGCGGGCTCGACCAGACCCTCGTCTACCGCCGCACCCCGGGCCGCACACCGACGTTGGTGACCCGCATCCAGCACACCAAGCACGCACCGCACGGGATGTCGCCCAGCGGAGACGGCACCCGCATGTACGTGGGCATGGAGAAGTCCGACGCGGTCGACGTCATCGACACCACGACCAACAAGGTGACCGGCACGATAGGCGTCGGCCAGGAGCCCCAGGCCCTGGTGTACGTGCCCGACGCGGCGCCCGCCGGATCCGCGGCCAACCTCGGCCGCCAGGGCCTCGGCGACGCACCCCGCAACGTGCCCACCAAGCTGCCCGACGGAACGGCGGGCGAGCCCATGCGCCCCGGCAACAAGGGACGCCGCCTGGAAGCCACGGTCCGGACCGTCAGCGGACTCGACATGATCCAACTTCAGGCCCGCGATCTGCGACCGACCACCACCTACCAGGCGTACGCGGTCCAGAAGAACGGCAGCAGGACACGGCTGCTGTCCTTCACCACGGACTCCTCGGGCAACGCCGCCCAGGTCCTGGCCTTCGCCGACTTCACCGGCGAGAGCGTCGCCCTCACGTCCCAAGGCAGGGCCACCGCGCAGACCCTGGCCCGGATGTCGGACATGGCCGCCTCCCTGCACCACGGCTCGGACAGCACTGTCGAGGCTGCCGACCTCCTGTACTGCGACTGCTGCTGAAGGGCCGCACGCCACCATGACACGCACACCTCACATACGCCCCGGCCGACTGGCACACCGGATGATCGCGGTCCTGGCGACGGCCGCGGGAGCACTCCTTCTGTGCACGGGCACCGCATCGGCACACGTCCGGGTGTTCTCCGAGGGCGCCAAGGAGGGAAGCCCGGCCACCCTGCGGTTCCGCGTCCCTTCCGAGAAAGCGGACACCACCACCGTACGTGTGGACGTCACCCTCTCGACCGGGGTCACGTCCACCGGTGCGCCACCCCCCTCGGGATGGAAGGTCAAGGAAATCCCCGCCTCCGAGGGCGGAGCGACCCACATCGTGTGGACCGCCACGTCAGGCCACGAGCTCAAGCCCGACCAACGCCGCTACTTCGACGTACGGGTGGGGCCGCTTCCGAAGAAGGCGAGCATCGCCTTCGAGGTGGCCCAGACGTACTCGGACGGTACCGTGGCGAACTGGAACCAACTGCCGACGGCTGACAAGGAACCGGACTTCCCGGCACCCGTACTGGTCCTCGACGCCACTGCCGCCAAGGCAGGGCAAGCCCGAGAGGACATGACGCGGTCGACGCCGACGCGTACGGCCGCTCCGGCTCCCGCCGCGGCCGCCGGGAAAGAAGGGGTGGGCACGGCGCCATGGCTTCCATGGACCGCAGCGGGCGCCGCTGTCCTGGCCGTAGGCGCCGTGGTCGTGATGCGCCGCAGGGCTGCTCATGACGGAACCGAGCCGCTACAGCCGTGAAGAAGTGACCGGGCCGCCTCGCCGCGGAATCGCAGGGAAGGTGTCGCTGTTCCCCGGAGCCGTGGTCGCGGCCCCGGGGAGCAGAGCGATGGAAGCTCGAACGAGCTAGCGAGTGCTGCCCCGGACGATGGCCGGCAGGTCAGGACGCGGGACATGGCAGTCAGCCGCAGCGCGGGTCAGGCCACCGCCGGGACGGCACTGCCACCCTCACAGTCGTAGCGGCCGGCCACCGCCCGGAACCGTTTGCCTTGCTGACGCAGCGCTCGACCGCGCTGCGGCGCCGGTACCGGTCTTGCCGCGCGGTCGGCACGGCTGGAGTAGGCCTCGTCCCCGCCCGCCCGCCCGGTCCGGGCGGCGGTGCGGACGGCCGGGCCACTGGCAACGAACGCGCAGCGCCGCAAGCGCCGGCAGCGGCATCCACGATCGCCACCCGGCGGGCGCCACCGCCAGGGCGCCCAGGCTACGACCGATCCCGGGCCGACGCCGTCACACCCGCAGCACCTCCGGTCCGAGCAGCGCGTAGCGGCGGGCCTCGCTCTGCGGGAGTCGGATGCCGGTGACGACCGTCTCGAGGGCGCGCGCCTCGGCGAACCGACAGAGGCTCACCGCGCCGAACTTGGTGTGCACCCCGCAGAACACCCGCCGACGTGAGACGCGCACGGCCTGCCGCTTGACCTCGCTGACGGTCGGGTCGGGGGTGGTGAGGCCGTGCTCGCGGGAGACGCCGGTGGCACCCAGATACGCCAGGTCGACGGCGAACTCCGACAGCATCCGGGCCGCCCAGTGGTCGACGGTGGCCATCGTGCCGCTCCGGACCCGGCCGCCGAGGAGCAGGACCCGGACCCGGGGCCGGGCCGCCAGGGCCTGGGCGGCGGCGAGGGATGCCGTGATCACGGTCAGCGGACGGTCGTCGGGCAGTGCCTCAGCGACGAGCTGGAGGGTGTAGCCCTCGTCGACGAAGACCGTCCCGGCATCGCGCAGGAGCCCGGCGGCGGCCGCCGCGATCCGTGTCTTCTCCTCGATGTGCGTGCACGTGCGGGACTCGAGCGTCGTCTCGAATCCCGTGCTCTGCAGCGGGTACGCGCCCCCGTGCGTACGCCGCAGCAGACCGCGCCGCGCCAACCGGCTCAGATCGCGCCGCACCGTCTCCTTGGACACACCGAGGTCCGCGGCGATCGCGGTGACGTCGACGGATCCCGCCCGGCGGGCAGTGACCACGATGTGGCGGCGGCGCTCCTCGCCCTCCGTCACGGTCACGCGGCCTGTGGCTGTGCCGGTCATGTGCAGCCTCCCCGTGTCAGCTCCAGCATCGGTCACGGCCGGACCCGAACCCGTCCTGGTGCGTCGGCCGCCCGCCGCCCCCAGGCCTCACACCGGTACGGGGCGCGGGGCCACCTGGTGCGCACGACTGCCACGCGCAGACGGCGTTCCGGCCGCCGTGGTACCGCGATCGTAGAGGAGGCAGGGTGTCGAAAATGTGTCGAAAAGCCCTTGGCGGCAGCCGGGGCGCCGTCCGCGGCCGGACAGTCCGCCCAGGCCCGACTAAAGTTCGTGCCTATGCGGTTCACGGTGCTCGGACCAGTCAGGGCATGGCACGGCAGGACCGAGGTGACGCCGAGTCCCCCCAAGCAACGAGCCCTCCTCGCCCTGCTGTTGGTGCGCGCAGGCTCACCCGTGGGCCTGAGCGACGTGATCGACGTGCTGTGGCCGCAGGGACCGCCACGGAGCGCTCCCAACGTGGTGCGCCACCACGTGAGTTCGTTGCGGTGCCTGCTGAGCGCGGAGGCGAACGGCGGCGGAACCGTCCCGCTGACGCGCGGCTCCGGCGGCTACCGCCTCGACGTCGACGCCGACTGCCTGGACCTCCTGGTCTTCCGGCAGCTCGCGGAGCGGGCTCGGCAGGCCACGCGCGACGGCTCGCCACCGACCGCGACCGGCCTCTACGCCGATGCCCTCGCGCTGTGGCAGGGCCCGGTGGCCTGCGGCATCGCCGCGGAGGTGCGTACGCACCCGGTGTTCACGGCCGTGGACGAGGAATGCGTGAGCACGGTGCGCGCCGCCGCCGCGGTGGCCCTGGCGGCGGGGGCGTCGGACCGCGTCCTGGCCCCCCTGCGGCAGGCCGCCGCCGCGCACCCGTTGGACGAGTCCGTGCAGGCGCATCTGGTACTTGCGCTCTCCGCCACCGGACGCCAGGCCGAGGCGCTCGCCGCATACCGGGCGGTGCGGGAGCGGCTGGCCGAGGAGTTGGGCGTCGGTCCGGGCCCGGAGCTGACCGACGCCCAGCAGCGGGTGCTCGACCAGCACCCGGCCGCCGCGCGACAAGCCCCCGCGCATCCCGAAGCCACCGCCCGCCCCGCCCCGGACGCCGGCGACCCGCCGCGCACCCCGTCAACCGCCGCGCCGCCCGCGCCCCGCACCCCGTCGGCCGTCACACCGCGCCCGCCCCGCACCCCACGCGTCCGCCCCGCGCACCTCCCGGCCGACCTCCCGGTGTTCGCCGGACGCGACGACGACCTCACCCGCGCCGAGGCGCTGTCGACGCGGCGCGGCCCGCACGGCGCCACCGCCTCCCCGGCCCCGACGATCACCGTGATCGAGGGGATGGCCGGGGTCGGCAAGACCTCCCTGGCGGTGCACTGGGCCCATGGCGTCGCCTCCCGCTTCCCCGACGGCCAGTTGTACGCGGACCTGCGGGGCTTCGACCCGGCCGGGGCCGCCCTGGAGAGCGGCGAGATCCTGCGCGCCTTCCTGTACGGCCTGGGCGTGCATCCGCAGGACATGCCTGTCGGACTGGGCGCCCGAGCCGCGCTCTACCGACATCTGCTGGCGGACCGGCGCGTCCTGGTCCTGCTGGACAACGCCCGGGACTCCGCCCAGGTGCGCCCCCTGCTGCCCGGCGCATCCGGCTGTCACGTCATGGTGACGAGCCGCAACCGGCTCCAGGGCCTGATCGCCGCCGAAGGCGCCCGCTCGCTCGTCCTTGGCCCGCTGAGCGAGGCGGAGGCGCGCGAGGTCCTGTCCCGTCGTCTCGGCCCCCGGCGGATCGCGGCCGAGGCGGCGGCAGCCGAAGCCATCATCGCTCTCTGCGGCCGACTGCCCCTGGCACTCGCGATCGTGGCGGCCCGCGCCGGTTCGGGCCCCGGCTTCCCGCTGGCGTCGATCGCCGCCGAGCTGCGCGAGGGCCACGGCGGCCTGGACGCCTTCTCCGGCGACGAGGCCGACGTCCGCGCCGTCTTCTCCTGGTCGCACCGGTACCTGACCCCTGCGACCGCCCGTCTGTTCCGCCTCCTGTCGATCCACCCCGGCCCCGAGGTGTCCCGGCACGCCGCGGCGAGCCTGGCCGGCCTGGAGCCGCGCGAGGCACGCGCGGCGCTCGCCGACCTGACCCGCTCCCACCTCCTGACCGAACCCGCGCCAGGCCGCTACGCCTGCCACGACCTGCTGCGCGCCTACGCGGGCGAACGCGTCCGCGCCGAGGAGACCGAGCAAGGGCGCCGCGACGCCCTCGGGCGCCTCCTCGACCACGCCCTGCACACCGCGCAGACCGCCGTCGACCTCCTCTATCCACACCGCACCGAGCGCGAGCCCCCGCCCTCCCGCCACACCGGCGCCACGCCCGCGCCCCTCTCCGGGCGGGAGTCCGCGGTCGCCTGGCTCACCGCGGAGCTCCCGGCCCTGCTCGCCCTGGTCGAGTCCGCGGACACCGGCGGCTTCCTCACCCACGCCTGGCAACTGGCGCTCACCCTGGAGCTCTTCGCGGACCGCCGGGGCCTCAGGGACGAGCAGATCTCCCTCCAGCGCGCGGGTCTCGCCGCCGCCGAACGGCTGGGCGACCCGCTCGGGCGCGCCCACCTCCACCGCACTCTGGGCTTCGCCCTGCACCGTACGGGCGCGGACGCCGAGGCCCGCTCGCACCTGGGCCACGCCCTGTGCCTGTTCACCGCCCTCGACCACCGCGACGGCCAGGCCCGCACCCTGCGCAGCCTCGCCTTCCTCGCCAACAGCCGCGCCCGCCACGAGGAGGCCCTGGAGCACTACGCCCAGGCCTTGGCCCACTACCGGACGACAGCCAACGTCAGGGGCCAGGCCAACGTCCTCAACGAGATCGGCTGGACCCACATCCTGCGCGGCGACCACCAGGAGGCCCTCGCGCGGTGCGCCACAGCCGTCGCCCTGCACCAGGACACCGGGGACGCGGGCGGTGAGGCCGCCGCCTGGGACAGCATCGGCTACGCGCACCATCACCTGGGGCAGTACACGCACGCCCTGTCCTGCTACCGGCGGGCCCTCGTCCTCTACCGCGAGATCGGCGAGCGCACCCTCGAAGCCGAGAGCATCGGCCACGTCGGCGACACCCTGCACGCCCAAGGGGATCACCGAGCCGCCCGGGCGAGCTGGGAGCACGCGGCGGCCATCCTCGCCGAGTGGGGCCACCCCGACGCCGACCGCCTGCTGGAGAAGCTGCACGACGCGACCACGGGTCCCGCCTGAGCCGTCGCGCACGGAGGACGGGGGCGGGCCCCTAGACGGGCCCCAGAGCCTGGTCCCGGTGGGGCGGTCGCGGCGCGTAGGAGCCGTAGCGGCCGCCCAGGAAGACCATCGGGGGTCCCTGGCCCCCGACGCCCATCGCACGCACCAGACCCGTGACGAACCAGTGGTCGCCCGCCTCGGTCTGCGCGTGCACCGCGCAGTCGATCCAGGCGACGGCGTCGGGCAGGACGGGGCAGCCGGAGGGCGACCCGCGGTGGGAGACCTCCCAGCGGTGCGGCGACCTGGTGGCGAACGCCTCACACAGGTCCCGCTGTCCGGCGCCCAGCACGTTGACGCAGAACCGGCCCGCCGCCCGGATGCCCGGCCAGGTCGTCGACGTCCGCGCGGGCAGGAACCCGACCAGGGGCGGATCCAGGGACACCGAGGTGAACGTGCCGACGACCATCCCGAGCGGATCCGCTCCCGGACCTCCCGCGGGCGCGGTGACCAGGGCGACCCCGGTGGGGTAACGCCCCAGTATCGTGCGGAAGTCCGTCTCCCGGGCCCCGCCTGCGGATCCCGCGAGGGGATCGGAGTCGTACGTCATGACGTCACCGGGCCGACGGCAGTCAGGTCGAGTAGTCGGCGTTGAGCCGCACGTACCCCTCGGTGAGGTCACAGCCGTAGGCCGTGAACTCGCCGGGGGAGTGCCCGTCCACCCCGAGATCGACCCTCAGGACGACCTCGTCGTCCTTGAGGCGCTCCGCGACGCGCGCGAGCTGCTCCGGGCCGGGCCTTGCCGGGTACACCTCCTGGTCCCCGAAAGCGATCGTGACGCGCTCGGGCACGATGTCCAGGTCGTCCTGGCACTTGCCCACCGCCATGGCGACCCGGCCCCAGTTGGGGTCGGCGCCGTGTACCGCCGTCTTCACCAGCGGTGAGTTGACCACGGCCTTGGCCACCCGCTTGGCCTGCCCGGTGTCCCTGGCCCCGGTGACCCGCACCTGGATGAGCTTCGTGGCGCCCTCACCGTCGCGAGCGATGTCCTTCACCAGGGCGAGGGCGACGGCGTCCAGGGCCTCTTCGAACGCCACCAGGTCCACGGGACCCGCGAGCCCGTTGGCGAGGACGGCCGCCGTGTCGCTGGTGGACGTGTCGGTGTCGATGCTCAGCGCGTTGAACGTACGGTCCATGACGCGGCGGAAGACGTCGTCGAGCACGACCGGACCTACTTGCGCGTCGGTGCAGAAGAACGTGAGCAGCGTCGCCATGTCCGGTTCCATCATGCCCACCCCCTTGGCGATGCCGACCAGCGTCGCGTCGCCGCACCGCGCGCGGTGGACCTTGGGCCGGGTGTCGGTGGTCATGATGGCCGTGGCCGCCGCGTCGAAGTCCGCGCCGGGGAACGGCCACCGCAGGGACGCGACGTGGGAGCGCACACGTGGCATGGGGTAGCGGTGGCCGATCAGTCCGGTCGAGGCGATCAGTACGTCGTTCTCGTCCGCCCCGATCGACGCGGCCACACCGCGGCGGACCTCTTCGGCGTCCTGGTGTCCCTCGGCTCCGGTGGCGACGTTGGCGTTGCCGGAGAGGACGACGACGCCGCGGGCCGACCGGTCCGCGACCGCTTCCCGGCTGATCAGGACGCTGGGCCCGGCGAAGCGTGAACGGGTGAACACCGCGCTCACGGTCGCGGGCACCTCCGAGGCGATCACGGCGAAGTCCGGACCCGCCTCCTTGATGCCGACTCGGCCGTGGTGGACGCGGAAACCTTGCGGAGAAGAGGCGTGCATCGGACTGGAGTTCCCTTCCCGAGGAGCGGATGCCGACCGTTCCGTGCGCCGACGGCGGTCGCGGCCCGTGTCCCACGGAGCCTGCGGCACGAGCCGGTGGCGGGGCGCGGCGTGCCGCGTGCGCCACGTCCGCCGCCCGCGGAGCCACCGTGACACACACGGCTTGCCGATCGCTGCGCCGTTCGCTTGAACTACCTTGAACGGGCGACAGCTTGATCGGCGCGTCGCGCGGTGCCCGTCAGCGTCCGTCTAGTCGGCGGACGGCGTCCGCGCACCGTCGGCGGGGGACGCGACCGCACGCGCGTTCTCCACGTCGTACCGGACCGCTTCGCGCACCAGCGGGTGGACGAAGCGCAGCCGGTCCGCTCCGGCGGAGGCGAACTCCAGCAGTCCGCCGTGCACGGCCATGAGGAGAACGTCCGTGGGGACGCCTTCGCGGCGCAGCGCGGCCTCGACGGCGCGTAGCGCGCAGCCCTCCTCGCTGACCGCGCAGAGTTCGAGGGCGCGGCGGACTCCGGGAGGAAGGCCCGACAGGCGTTGCAGCACGACCCCGGCCAGCTCATGGGGGATCGCGGCGTCCAGGCCCGCGGAGAGCCCCTGCCGCCGCGCGTGCAGCAGATAGCCGAGGAAGAAGGGGTTGCCCGCGGTGCGCCGGTGGAGCCTGTCCAGGAGGTGTGGTGCGGGGGTCTCGCCCAGCGTCGACTCCACGAGCGAGCGGGTGGCCGGGAGGTCCAGGGGCTTGAGCGGGATCCGGCGTGCGTCGGGCGACTGGAGCATCACCGCCGCGGCGCGCCGCAGCGCGCCGTCGTGGGCGAGTCGGAAGGTGCGGGAGGTGACCGCCAGGAGGACGGGGGCGGTCCGCACCTGCTCGACGAGCAGCCGCAGCACGGCGAGCGACGGGGCGTCGGCCCGGTCCACGTCCTCGACGACGATGATCGTCGGCTCGCGGACGGTGCAGAGCAGCGTCTGGCACACCGCGTCATGCAGGGTGAACCGGGCGTCCCTGGTCAGCGGCTCCGGGAGCGGTCGCGGGTGCGGCAGGTCGCATCCGTCCGACGCGAGTTCGGGCAGCAGGCGGGCGACGCTGTGGCGCACCCAGCCGGGCAGTCGTCGCACCCGTTCGGGCCAGAGCCGGTTCAACCGGCGCAAGAGCGTCGTCCACGGCCAGTAGTCGGGCTTGTCCTCACTCTCCGAGCAGGAACTCCACACCACGTGTACGCCGTGCGGGACGGTCCCCGCGAGTTCGGACACCAGCCGTGTCTTACCGCTGCCGGCCTCTCCGACGACGAACGCCACCCGGCCGGAGGAGTGGAAGGCGCCCGTGGCGGCCTCCGACAGGGCCCGCACCTCCTCGTCCCGCCCGACGAGCACCGGTCGCGTGCCGCCGCACCCGCCCGGCCGCGCTCCCGCGTCGCGGCCCCGCCCGGGGCGGAGGCGGGGCGGCGGGATCATGATCCGGCCCGGTTCGGCGGCGGCCGGGGACCGGGGCGCGACCGCCGCGGCGGAACTGTGGCCGCCCACCGCGGCGGCAGTGGCCCCGGATGCGGAGGCGGTGGCCCCGGAGGCGGTGGCCATGGCGCCGGGCGCGCGGTCGAGGCAGCCGTCCTGCCGCAGGATCGCCGCGTGCAGCGCCGCCAGCTCCTTGCCGGGGTCGGCACCGATCTCGTCCGCGAGGGCGCGGCGCGTCCGCTCGTACGTGCGCAGGGCGTCCGCCTGCCTGCCGAGCCGGTACTGGGCGTGCATATAGAGCCCGATCAGCCGTTCGCGCAGCGGGTTCCGCCGCGCCTCCTGAGCCAGGGTGTGCAGCACGTCCTCCTCCCCGCCGAGCCCCAGCGCACACTGGGCCCACGCCTCCAGGGCGCTGAGCCGCAGCTGTTCGAGCCGGGCGGCTTCGTGCACGGCGAAGTCGTACGCGTTCAGCTCGTCGTACGGCGCTCCGTGCCAGCCGTCCAGGAGGGTGCTGAGCAGCCCGTGCGCCTCCTCGACGCGCCCTTCCTGCGCCAGCCGGACGCCGGCGCGCGCTGAGCGCTCGAAGCTGTGGACGTCGACGTGCTCCGGGTCGATCGCCAGCGCGTACCCCGGTTGCCGGTAGTGGAGTCGTGGCCGCGAGCCGTCGGGGAGCACACAGTCGGCGAGGAGCTTCCGGAGGCGGGAGACGTACGACTGCAGGGTCGCGTGGGCGGCCGCCGGGGGTGTGTCACCCCAGATCTGGGTGATGATCGAGTCGACTGACACCACGCTGCCCGCGCTGATCAGGAGCAGGGCGAGGACGGCCCGCTGGCGTGGCGGTCCCAGCTCCAGGGGCCGACCGTGGACGTGCACGGACAGACAGCCCAACGTGCCGATCGGTGGTGCTCCGGTCAGATCGCGTAGCCCGCCGCGGGGCTCACAACTCGTCGGCTTCACTGCGTCACCGGTCCTCTCTGCCTGGCGCGGCGGCCCGCCCCGCTCCGCCGGAACGGTCCTGGGCGTACCGGCGGTGACCGGGCCTCGTCGCGCGGCTGCTTCCCGCGCCTGCCCCGCGGTCGCGTGGAGCGCCGGGCAGCGGGCTCGCCCGGCGCCGACGGCACGCGCGGCGAGACAGCCGCGTGGTGCACTCCACGGCGCCGTCACTCCGCCGTCGACCACCTTCCCCCGACCACGGCGCCCGCCACTCGCCCGGACCTGGGCGCCTTGTGCCTGACCCTGACCGACTACCGGGTTCCGGTTGTCTGACCCGGCGGTCCCGGCGTCCGCCACCGGGTCGCGCGGCGACGGGTGACGTGTGCGGCCCGCCCGCACCATGGCACGCCGGACACACCGGTTCCCGGGGCACTCCGGGCACGTGCGGGAGCGGTGCAAGGGAACCGTCCACCCCCCTGCAAGCCGCAGTCGACACAGTGGCCCAGTGGCCGCCGAAGAGCCCCTCGGCTCCCGCCACTCCCGTGCCGGGATCACGACCGGCGCAGCCGCCATCCGCATCGACGGAGAGGAACCGCCATGTCCCGTGTGTCCACCGGCCCCCGCACCGCCCGGACCACAGCTCACGCCCTGCTGCGACGGCTCCACGACCACGGCGTACGCACCGTGTTCGGGGTGGTCGGCCGCGAGGCCGCGTCGATCCTCTTCGACGAGGCGGACGGCATCGACTTCGTGCTGACCCGGCACGAGTTCACCGCCGGCGTCGCGGCCGACGTACTGGCCCGCATCACCGGCCGGCCCCAGGCGTGCTGGGCCACGCTGGGCCCCGGCATGACCAACCTGGCCACGGGGGTCGCCACTTCCGTCCTCGACCGGTCGCCGGTCCTCGCGCTCGCCGCCCAGTCCGAGTCCCACGACCTCTTCCCCAACGACACGCACCAGTGCCTCGACTCGGTCTCCGTCATGGGCCCGATGACCAAGTACTGCGTGGAGCTCCGACGCCCCGACGACATCACCGACCTGGTGGACTCGGCGGTGAGCGCGGCGATGACCGAACCGGTCGGGCCCAGCTTCATCTCCCTGCCCGTCGACCTGCTCGGCAGCGAGGTCGACACCGCACGGCCGCACCCCGGGGCCAGGGTCCTGGCCAAGCCGGTCGGCGCGGTCGAGGACGGCTGGCGGGCCAGCGCGCTGCGGGCGGCCGAACTGATCGGGTCGGCGCGCCACCCCGTCCTGGTCGTCGGCGCTGCCGCGATCCGGTCCGGGGCCGTGCCCGCCGTCCGCGCCCTCGCCGAGCGGCTGAGGACGCCGGTCATCACCACGTACACCGCCAAGGGCGTGCTGCCGCACGGGCACGAGCTGGACTATGGCGCGGTCACCGGCTACATGGACGGCATCCTGGACTTCCCCGCCCTGGACACCCTCTTCGGCCCCGCGGACCTCATCCTCACCCTGGGCTACGACTACGCCGAGGACCTGCGCCCCTCGATGTGGCAGCGCGGGACGGACAAGACCACGGTCAGGGTCTCGCCCACGGCCAACCCCGTGCCGCGGGTCTACCGCCCGGACCTCGACGTCGTCACCGACGTACGGGAGTTCGTGGAGCTCCTCGACCAGCGCACCGCCGGACTCGCCGCGAAGACCCCGCACGACGTCTCGCCGCTGCGGGAGCGCATTGCGGAGTTCCTCGCCGATCCCCGCCGGTACGACGACGGCCTGCGCGTGCACCAGGTGATGGACTCCATGAACACCGTCATGGCGGAGACCGCCGAGGCTGGGGAAGGCACCATCGTCTCCGACATCGGGTTCTTCCGCCACTACGGCGTGCTCTTCGCCCGCGCCGACCAGCCCTACGGCTTCCTCACCTCCGCGGGCTGTTCCAGCTTCGGCTACGGCATCCCGGCGGCGATCGGCGCGCAGCTCGCCCGGCCCGGACAGCCGACCTTCCTCATCGCCGGTGACGGCGGCTTCCACTCCAACAGCGCCGACCTGGAGACCATCGCCCGGCTCAACCTGCCCATCGTCACCGTCGTCGTCAACAACGACGCCAACGGCCTGATCGAGCTGTACCAGAACATCGGCCACCACCGTTCCCACGAGCCCGCGGTGAGGTTCACAGGAGTCGACTTCACCACGCTCGCGCGCGCCAACGGAGTGGAGGCGGTCCGGGCCACCACCCGTGAGGAGTTGCTCGCGGCGCTGCGCAAGGGCGCGGGCCTCGGCCGGCCGTTCCTGGTCGAGGTACCGGTGAGCTACGACTTCCAGGCGGGCGGCTTCGCCGCCCTGACCATCTGAGCCATGGAGGCGACGCTTCCCGCCGCGACCGGTTTCCAGGCGGAGGTCCGTCTCGACGGCGGCGGCCCCCTCGCACCGGACTTCGCCTCCCGCGGCTCCCGGGCCCGGTGGCACGAGCGGACGGCCGACCGCGCGCTGCACGCCGTCCTCCTGCACTCCGGGGCACCCGACCAGGCGTGCGCCCGCCACCAGGACAGGACCCTGGTGTTCGCGGGAGAGCTGTACCACCAGGCCGAACTGCTCGGCCTTCTGCCCGGCCGCGCGCTGCCGGACGGCGACGCCGCCCTGGTCCTGGCCCTCTTCGACGTCTACGACGCCCACGTCTTCCGGCTCCTCAACGGGCGGTTCGCCGCGCTGCTCACGGACTCCCGGCGCGCCGTGCTCGCCACGGACCACGCCGGGTCGGTGCCCCTGTACGTCTCCGTCGCCCCCGGCCGGGTCCTGGCGGCGACGGAGGCGAAGGCGCTGCGGACCGCCCCTCGGGGGCGGCCCGTCCCGGCCCGACCGGTGCGCGGGCGGCTCGGCATCCACCAGGTCCCGGCCGGCACGGCCCTGGACATCGAGGTGGCCACCGGGAAGTGCGTCACCCACCGCACCTGGGCGCCGCCGTCGGCCCGCCGGGTCCTGCCGGAGGACGAAGCGGCCGGCGCCGTCCGCCGCACGCTGGAGCGCGCGGTGGCGGCTCGCACGGGTGCGGGCACGCCCCTGGTGGTGCTCTCGGGCGGCATCGACTCCTCTTCGGTCGCGGCGCTGGCCGCCCGTCGGGCGCCGGGACCCATCGACACGGTCTCCATGGGCACCGACGAGGCCGACGAGTTCCCGCAGGCACGCGTCGTCGCCCGGCACATCGGCTCCGCGCACCAGGAGATCACCATCCCGACCCCGGAGCTGCTGCGGCAACTGCCGTACGCGGTCTGGGCGGCGGAGTGCCTCGACCCGGACGTCGTCGAGTACCTGCTGCCGCTGACCGCGCTGTACCTGCGACTCGGCGGCACGGGAGCCGACGGCGCCGCCGGTCGGCGCGTGCTCACCGGGTACGGGGCCGACATCCCGCTCGGCGGTATGCACCGGGAGGGTCGGCTCCCCCACCTGGAGGAGGCGCTCTGCCGCGACATGAACACCTTCGACGGTCTGAACGAGATGACACCGACCCTCTCCGCGGTGGCCGGCCACTGGTCGACCCACCCCTACTGGGACCGCGACGTCCTCGACCTCCTCGTGTCGGTGGAGGCCGGGCTCAAGCACCGCCACGGGCGGGACAAGTGGGTATTGCGCGCCGCCATGAGCGGCGTCCTGCCGCACGAGGTCCTCGTCCGCCCCAAGCTCGGCGTGCACGAGGGGTCGGGCACCACGTCGTCGTTCACCCGGCTCCTCCAGGACGCCGGTGTCCCGCGGGACCGTGTGCGCCAGGCCAAACGGCTGGTCGTCAGGGAGATCTTCGACCAGGTCGTCGTCGGCGGACGGCACCCGGACGAGGTGGCCGTCGACGCGATCGCCCGCCTCGTCGCCGACCGGGAGCCGCGCGGCGGCGCCCGCCCGGTCCCGCGGTGACCGCGCACGCGATCGCAGCACCACCTCCAGTCACAGCACCACCTTCGACCGCAGCACCGCTTTCGATCGCGGCACCACCACGAACCGCCCCGCGACCGACCAGCACGTCGCTCAGGAAGGAAGGGACCGCACCGTGGACCGCATCGACACCACCGTCTCGCCGCGCTACGCGCAGATCCCCACGTTCATGCGCCTGCCGCACGACCCGGCACCGTACGGCAAGGACGTCGTGGTGATCGGCGCCCCTTATGACGGCGGCACCAGCTACCGGCCGGGCGCGCGCTTCGGCCCGCGCGCCGTACGCGGCGAGTCCGGGCTCATCCACGGCGTCGGCATCGACCGGGGGCCAGGCACCTTCGACCTCATCGACTGCGTCGACGCCGGTGACATCGACCTGACCCCGTTCAACATGCACATCGCCATGGCCACCGCCCAGGAGAGGCTGAGCGGCCTGCTCGCCGGCAACGCCGCCTTCCTCATGCTCGGCGGCGACCACTCGCTGACGCTTGCCGCGCTGCGTGCCGTCGCGGCCCGGCACGGGCCGGTCGCCGTCCTGCACCTGGACGCCCACTCCGACACCAACCCGGCCGTCTACGGCGGCGAGTACCACCACGGCACGCCCTTCCGGCACGCCATCGAGGAGAAGCTCGTCGATCCGCTGCGCACGGTGCAGATCGGCATCAGGGGCCACAACCCGCGGCCCGACTCGCTCGACTACGCCCGCGGGCACGGCGTCCGGATCGTCACCTCCGACGAGTTCTGCGCCCTGGGACCCGAGGACGCCGGGCGGCTGGTCCGCTCCCTCCTCGACGACGCACCCGTCTACGTGTCGGTGGACGTCGACGTCGTGGATCCGGCGTTCGCCCCGGGCACCGGCACCCCGGCCCCGGGCGGCCCCACCTCGCGCGAGGTGCTCGCCCTCCTGCGCCACATCGGCGCGCTGCGGCCGGTGGGCTTCGACGTGATGGAGGTCTCGCCGCCCTACGACCACGGCGGCATCACCTCCCTCCTCGCCTCCGAGATCGGCGCCGAGCTGCTCTTCCAGTACGCCCGCGCACACACCCGAGAGAGGACCTCCCCATGACCGAACTCGACTGTTCCCCGTACTCCGCGCGCCTGCTGGAGCTGGCCGCGCGGCTGCCCCGGGTTCCCCGCAGGGACCTCCACGGGTTCCTCGCCGCGGCGCGCACGGCCGCCGACGCGCTCCCCGCACCGCTGGCGGGGACGCTCGACGACTTCCGAGCCGACGGAAACCGGAACGGATACCTCCTGCTGCGGGGTCTGCCGGTGGAGGAGGACGACGCCCTGCCGCGCACCCCCGACAGCACGCCCGCGCCCGTGGACCGGCCGCTCCTGAACCAGGAGGCCATGCTCGCGATCGTCGGACGCCGCCTCGGCCTGCACACCGGCTACCGGGAACTGCGCTCCGCCACCGTGTACCACGACGTCTACCCGTCACCGGGCGCGCACTACCTCTCCTCCGAGACCTCCGAGACCCTGCTCGAGTTCCACACCGAGATGGCCTACCACGTGCGCCAGCCGAACTACGTGCTGCTCGCGTGCTCCCGGGCGGACCACGAGCGCACGGCGGCCACTCTCGTCGGCTCGATCCGCAAGGCGCTTCCCTTGCTGCCGGACGCCGTGCGCGACCGCCTCTTCGACCGGCCGCTGCCCTGCTGTGTGGACGTCGCCTTCCGCGGGGGCGCCGACGATCCCGGCGCCCTGGCGAACGTCAAGCCGCTCTACGGCGACCCGCGGGACCCGTTCCTCGGGTACGACCGCGAGTTGCTCGCCCCCCGGGACGCCGCCGACATCGAGGCCGTCACCGTCCTCTCCAAGGCCCTCGACGAGGTCCGCGAGGCCGTGTACCTGGTCCCGGGCGACCTGCTCGTCGTGGACAACTTCCGTACGACACACGCCCGTACCCCCTTCGTGCCGCGCTGGGACGGCAAGGACCGGTGGCTGCACCGGGTCTACATCCGCACCGCGCGCAACGGGCAGCTGTCGGGCGGGGAACGAGCCGGTGACGTGGTGGACTTCGTGCCGCGCCGCTGATCCGACGCGCGAGTGTGGGGGCGCCGGTGCCAGCGCCCCCACACTCGCGCGTCGGGCCGGGCTACGGCCGTGACGGCGTTGTCGGACTCACTACGAGAACAGCAGCGGCTTGCCCGTGTAGTAGTCGACGACCGCCTCGCTCATGCTCATCCGCGACGGGGGGTGGAAGACGACGGCCTGCGCGGCGGAGGCCAGGCAAGCGATCCTCGGCGAGGTGATGAAGGCCATCCCGCCCAGCATCTCGACCGCCTGGGAGACAGCCCGGGTGATGATGTCCTGCACGGAGAAGCGGGTGAACAGGGAGGCGGCGGCACAGTCGTTGCCGAGGTCACCGTCCATGATCCGGCGGGCCACCCCCTCCACCAGGGACGCCGCGGATTCGATGAGCAGACACAGCCGGGCGCGCTCCCCGGCCGATCCGCGCCGGTCGCGCAGGACGAGATCGACGAGCGCGCTGGCCACGCCGGTGTACGAGGCGGCCACGATCATCTGGAACCAGATCACACCGGCCTCGTTGAGCTCGTCGAGCTTCTCGGCGGCGTTCGCCGGGGCCCGCAGGACGTGCTCCGCCCGGGCGAACACATCGGTGAGGCGTACCTCGTGGCTCTCCGCTCCGGCCAGCGGGAACGTCGACCAGAACTCGTGCACGGAGATGCCCGGCGTATCGGAGGGGAGTACCAGGAGACCCATCCCGGTGTCGCCGTCGGGCGCGGGCAGCGCGACGCTCGCCGTGAGGAGGTCCATCGAACGCGAGAGGCTGCACGGTTTCTTGGAGCCGCTGACGAGGTAGCCGCCGGCTGTCTCGCGGGCCTCGACGGTGGGGGTGAGGATGCCGTGCCCGGAGCGCCCCTCCGCGTAGCCCGACGCGATGAGCGACCGGTTCTTCGCGACCACGTCGAGCACGGACGTGTGGATGCTGGTGCCGCTCTCGTAGAGCGGGCCGACGGAGAACAGCATGCCGACCGAGAAGTGGTGCATCGCGGTGGCCACCGCCAGCGACGGGGCGAGCGACGCCAGTGCGCGGATCACCCTGACGGCGTCGAGCGCGGAGGCGCCGATCCCGCCGTAGTCGCGGGGGACCAGGAGGTTGGTGCCGCCGTACTCCTTGAACAACGCGATGGCCGGGCTCGCCGGGGACTCCAGCTCGTCGAACGGCACATCGGCGAGGCGGTCGGCGAGGCCGGGCAGGAGCTCTTCGCAGACCTCGTGGTCGAGTTGCAGGAATCTCACGTTCTCGTTCCTCCGCTCGTGCCGGGGAGACGGCTCAGTTGTCGACGAGCCGCATCAGGAAGGGCGGGTACCGCTCGCCGTGGACGCCTGCGGCCGACACCGCGGTCTCCACGGTCCGCAGCTCCTCGGCGGTCAGTTCGACGAAGACGGCGCCCAGGTTCTCCGCCAGGTGGTCGCGGCGACTGGTGCCCGGGATGGGCACGACGTCGTCGCCCTGGTGGTGGAGCCAGGCCAGGGCGAGCTGGGCGACGGACAGGTCACGGCTCGCGGCCAGGGGCCTCAGCGCGTCCACGGCCGCTTGGTTGCGTGCGAGGTTGAGAGGCTCGAAGCGGGGCAGCGCATGCCGGAAGTCCGCCGACGGGCCGAGGTCGGCGGCCGAGGCGATCCGTCCGGTCAGCAGCCCGCGCCCCAGCGGGCACGACGCGATGACGCCGATGCCCAGTTCCCGGCAGACGGGCAGCACCTGGTCCTCGATGCCCCGGCTCCCCAGCGACCACTCACTCTGGACGGCGGTGACGGGGTGCACCGCGTGGGCGCGGCGGATGGTGTCGGCGGAGACCTCGGAGAGGCACAGATGGCGCACCTTGCCCTCCGTGACGAGCTCCGCCAGGGCGCCGACCGCCTCCTCCACCCGCTCGCCGGGAGCCGCCCAGTGCTTGACGTAGAAGTCGAGGTGGTCGACGCCCAGGCGGCGCAGCGAGGCGTGGCAGCGCTCCCGGATGTACGCCCGGTCGCCCCGTACGCCGAGGAACCTCCCGTCACGGTCGCGTTCCAGGCCGACTTTGGTGGAGATCAGCACGCCGTCCCGGCGGCCCGCGACCGCCTTCCCGAGCAGCCGCTCGCCTTCGCCGAGTCCCTGGACGTCCGCCGTGTCCAGCAAGGTGACGCCCCGGTCGAGGGCGTGCCGCACGGTGGCGATCGCCTCGGCGGGTTCAGCCGACGCGTAGAAGGAGGTCATGCTCAGGCAGCCGAGGCCCTGCGCGGGCAGTGTGAGTCCACCGAGTGTGCGAGTCGGCAGGGGTGATCCGTCGTCGTGCCTCATGGGTGGGTTCCTCCGCCTACCAGGTGTCCACGTGGAGCACCCGTTCGAGAGGCTGCCGTGCGGCGGGCCTGAATCGTGTGCCGAGGGAGAACGCCGTCGGGATGAGCGCCGCCTGGACGATGCCGTCCGGCAGGCCGAGCAGCTCCGCGATCTCCTTCTCGTACATCAGGTGCAGGGTGGTCCAGGCGGTCCCGAGCCGACGCGCCCGCGCGGCGAGCATGTAGCTCCACGCGGCTTGGATGATCGAACCCCACTTGCCTGCCTCGTTGTACTCGGGAGCGTCGTTCGCGTCGAGACAGGGGATGACGTGGACGGGCACCTCGGCCATGTGCTCGCCCAGATGGGCGACGCTGTCGCCCACGCGCCGCTGCACGGCGTGGCGTGCCGGGTCCTCGGGGAACAGCGACGCGCAGGTCCCCTCCGACCGCAGGTACTCCCGCACCGCACGCCGGTAGTAGCCGCCGATCGAGGCCCGCTGCCGTGCGTCCGTCACGACCATCCAGTGCCAGCTCTGCCGGTTGCTGCCCGTCGGGGCCTGAAGGGCGACACGGACACAGTCCTCGACGAGTTCCAGCGGGACCGGCCGGGTCAGGTCGAGCCGTTTGCGTACGGAGCGGGTGGTCGTGAGCAGTTCGTCCGGGGTGAGGTCCAAGGGCGTCATGGGGTGTTCCTCCGATCCGGGGGCGATGGGCGGACGGCGGGTCGGCCGTCTGCGGGGTCCAAGGGCCTCTGGGGGCCGACGGCCTCAGGGCCGGACCTGGCCGTCGGGGGCGACGCGGGCGAGGACCGAGTGGAGTCCGTCGGCCAGTTCGTCGGCCTCGGCCCGATTCAGCACCAGGGGCGGGTTGATCAGGAGGGACCGCGGGTTGCCACGCAGGATGATGCCGGCGTCCTCGCGCAGCGCCTGCGCCACGGGGGCCGTGCCGGTGGGCAGTTGCGTCCGTGTCGTCTTGTCCGCGACCAGCTCGATGCCCAGCATCAGACCGATCTGGCGCACCTCGCCGACGACAGGCAGCTCGGACAACGCGGCGAGCCTGTCGGCCAGGTGGCTCCCCATCGTCGTCGCGTTGTCGAGGAGCTTCTCGCGTTCGATGAGGTCCAGGTTGGCGAGCGCGACCGCACAGGCGGTGGGATGTCCGGTGTACGTGAAACCGATCGGGAATCCGTTGGCCGCGGTCACCGCGGACGCCACCTCCTCGGTGACGAGCACCGCGCCGTGCGGGACATAGCCGGAGGTGAGGCCCTTCGCCGTCACCAGCAGGTCCGGCCGCACCCCGAAGTGCTCGGCGGCGAACCAGTGCCCGGTCCGCCCGTACGCCGTGACCACCTCGTCGAAGATCAGCAGGATGCCGTGCGCGTCCAGCAGCTCGGCGACCCGGGGCCAGTAGTCCGGTGGGGGGACGACCGCGCCGCCGACGCTCATGACCGGCTCGCCGATCATGGCCGCGATCCGGTCCGGCCCGATCCGTTCGATGGTTTCCCGCAGTTCACGCAGGCAGAACTCGGTGGTGTCCTCGCCCTCGTACCCGACGCCCTGGTACGGGTCGGGGGCCGTCAGGTGGTGCACGTGCGGCAGCGAGGGGCCGAAGCCCTCGTGGTACACGGGCAGCCCCGAGACGCTTCCGGCGCCGTAGGCGATGCCGTGGTAGGCCGTCTTGCGCGACAGGATCCACGTCCGCTCGGGCTCTCCCCTGCGGTGGTGGAAGAACCGCGCCATGCGCAAGGCGATCTCATTGCCCTCCGCCCCGCCGCTGGTGAAGAAAACGCGGTCCAGACCGGTGGGGGCGAGGTCACCCAGCCGTACGGCCAGCTCGATCGCCTTGTCGTTGCTCATGGACTCCCAGAGGTGGAAGCACTCCAGGGTGCCCAGCTGGGCGGCGGCGGCCTTGACGATCTCACTCCGCCCGTGCCCCACCTGCATCATGCCGAGCACCGCCGCGGCGTCCAGGTACCGCCTGCCCGAGCTGTCGCGTACGTAGCACCCCTGCCCCTCGACCATCACGGTGCGCTCCGTGAGACCGCTCGGGAGGTTGGGGTGGATGAGCCGGTCACGGTCGGCACGGACCCATCGCGCCGTCCGGTCCGAGCCGGGAATCGGTGCTGGCGAGGATGTGGACATGAGGCAAGCTCCTTCGCGGATGGCCATCGGCACACCGGCGTCTGCGCGTGTCGCCGCCCCTGGAGGTGCACGGGGAGGGACGCGGCCTCGACGAGTGGTTGCCGGATCTCACGGGGAGACTCGCAGCCGGGGGTTGTGTCCGACTGGCACGGAACGCGAGCGAAGCGTCAAGCGAGCCGCAAGCCCTCAGCGACCGGGCCTGCGACACCGCACCGCTCGGGTCATCCGGACGACGGGGCACGCGAGCGACGCCGACCGTGCTGCTCCTGACGGGTCTCGGCCTGCCCACTCACGACACCGCTGCGGCGCCCTCGAACACCGGACCGCCCGCGCGCATTGCCTCCGACGTCGACGTACCCGCCGCCTGGTTCACTCCGGCATCGGGGCTGCATGCTGGCCTCCACCGCTAGGTGCGACTCCCCGCGCCCTGTGATCCGCAAATTCCGGAGGGACCGTCACCAGGGTCAGGAGGCGATCAGCCGTGCAGGAACGGAAGTTCCGTCCGGCGCGTGTCGCCCCTTGCCGCCGCCGCGCTCTCCCAGCTGCTGCCGCCGGGAGCGTGGTCACTCACCGCCGACAGGTGACGGCCGGGTGCGCAGCAGCTCGGGGACACGGCTGGTCTGTCCGAGCCAGGTGGCGCAGGTGGATCAGAGGCCGAGGACGGCCCGCGCATGCCTGCGGTGCTGGCGGTGTCCTCGCAGTGTCGTCGACGCAGCAGTCGTCGACCAGGAGCGGGAGCTCGTCCCTGAGGTCTCGTGATCTGGCCCGGACGGGCCCGTGCCGTTCGCGACCATCAGGTTATGGCGGCTTGCGCCAGCCCGTGTGGGCGATGGACAGGCTGTTGTGCCGGCAGGTGAGACCGCGTGTCGTCAGTCAGGCGGGCTTCGCCGACGTGCGGCCCTGGGCGCGCAGTTGCTCGTTGATGCGCTGGGCTTCTTCGAGTTGGTCTTCGAGGATGATGATGCGGCAGGCGGCCTCGATGGGGGTGCCCTGGTCGACGAGCTCGCGGGCACGGGCAGCGATGCGCAGCTGGTAGCGGGAGTAGCGGCGGTGGCCGCCTTCGGAGCGCAGCGGGGTGATCAGGCGGTGTTCGCCGAGGGCGCGGAGGAAGGCGGGAGTGGTGCCGAGTATCGCGGCGGCCCGGCCCATGGTGTAGGCGGGGTAGTCGTCGTCGTCGAGATTGTCGACGGGGCGGGAGCTGTCAGGGGGCATAGACCTCTTCTTTCAGGGGACGCGTCGGGGGGCCCGGGTGCCGTACGGCACCCGGGCCCCGAGCTTTCAACACCATCTACCGGCGAGCTGCGCCGGTCTACTTTGTCCGCAGGTTCCGCCTGGGAGCGGGGGGCTGCGGGGATCGCGGATGCGTGACCGGGGACCACCTTCCAATCCGGGGCCTGCGGTACCCGGGCGGATGTCTTCCTCGCCCGGGCGATCCTGATGGCGTCCTGCTCCTTACTGTCGGTTACTCGGATGCACTGCTGGATACTGCGGGTACTGCTCGCAGCCCCTGAGGACTGCGTCCTGCTCGACGTGCATGCGCGGCAGTTCATGTCTGCCGCGCCCTCAACGACTTCCTGAGTACAGCAAAAACTGTAGCCCTGCAGCGGGCCAATGTCTACTGTGGCCGTGACAGTTTTTCTCCAAGGCTGAGGCGCGGACTTCTGTCGCAGGCGCAGGGGAACAGTGACCTCCGGTGAGCGCCCGCCCCGTCCCGCGAGTGCACCGCCTCGCCCCGCAAAACCCCGTTGAGGCGGCGTCGGCTGGGAGGTGAGGCGCGCCCTCAAGGGCCACTCCTGTGCGCGGTGCCCTCGGCGGGCGCGTCGGTCAGGGGGGCGGGCCTCGTAGGCGACGGTGGTGGCCGGGCAGCTGCGGGGCGATGGCGGCCGTCGTCACAGGAGCGCCCACACTCCCCGGCCTGCGCCACCCAGCTGCGCGTGGTCGGTACCCGCATCGTCGCCGCGGCCGATGAGAGGCTCGGCACCGACGTAGGGCGCGCCGCGCCGGTCCTGCCCGTCGGTGCCGCGCCTGCGTCCCGGACGGCGCCGGAGGTCCCGGCCGCGGCACCGGACGCTCCGCAGGTGCCGGTGAAGGCCCGCGAGATGGGGTCGCCGGGCTTCCACCGGGCGCTCGCCGCGCACCAGGCCGCCGTGCGTCCAGGCCGGGGAGACCCGGCGATCGCGGCAGCGGTCCAGCGGCAGACGTAGGCGATGTGGGCGCTGAGCCTGTGGGCGTTCCCTGGGCGGGGGCGGCGACCGTCGGCCAGTCGGCCCCGATGGAGCAGGCTCGCATTGAGCGCCGCCGTCAGGCCGACGCCTCGCATGCGGCGGCCCTGCGGCGGGCCGTACGGAGCGTGCGGCAGGGGAGGCTGTGACGGTAGCGGCACTGCCGCGGCCGTCGGAGGTGCGGTCCGCGGCTTGATGGCGGGTGTGGGCCGCTCTGGCGTCGGGCTGGGCACCGGTTGGTGAGTCCGGGCGAGGTTTCCGCGCGCGTGCGCAGTGGCGTGTTCAGGGCGGCTTAATATCGTCGTTCGTGGCAGATATCTCCGATGACCTGATCGTGCTGGAACGTTCCGCCGAAGAAGAGCGCGCCAAACTCGCGGGCCTCGACGGCGAGGAGCGCGCTGCGCAGTGGCGCCGCTGGTACGACGCCTCGGTCACGTTCCAGGCGGCCGTCACGGCGTACGCCAAGGAGACCGGACAGCCCCGGCATGAGGTGGAGCAGACCGTGAAGAAAGCCGTCCGGCACAGCGACGAGGACCCGGCCGAGTAGAGCGCCGCGTCGAGAACCCGCCGCCACCGCGGCACCACCTGCATCCCCGCCAGCGCCGGCGTCAGCGTCGGATCCGCCCGGCGCGCGGCCCGCGCCACCGCCTGGTGTAACCCCGCCGCTCGGCCACCGTACGGGCCTCCGACACCTGCCGCGCCAGCACCGAGCGGGCGGGCGTGTTCGGTGAGGGGCAGTCGGCGGTTGCCGCGGCCGACGTCGTCGAGCATGGGGGGCCAGCCGGGCGACCCGAGTGGCGTGGACCGCCACGAGCGCGAGGCCGAGCCGTGCCGCCGGGGTGGTGGCCGCCGCGACGGAGTGCTCGACCTGCCCGGGGGGACTGGTCGCGGCACGCCGTACTCATTCAGCCCTACTGTCTGGGCACCATGACGTTCGGTTCCGTCGGCAACGCCGATCACGACGACTGCGGACGGATCGTCCACTAGGCCCTCGACGAGGGGATCACCTTCGCCGACACCGCCCACATGTGCTCGGCGGGGGAGTCGGAGACGGTCCTCGGCAAGGCGCTGAAGGGGAGGGGCGACGTCGTCGTCCTCGCCACTGAGGTGCACGGGGCCTCGGGGGTTCCTGACCGGCCGCTACCGCTGGGGCCGGGCGGTCGACCTGAGCACCGGCCGCCCCGCCCTGCACCGGGGCCGCTTCGACCCGGCGGCCACGCTGGCCGCCACGAAGCCCGACGTCGTCGGAGAACTCGTCGCCGTGGCCGAGGACCTGGGGTGCGCCCTGCCGGAGCTCGCGACGGCCTTCCGCTGGCCCGCCCCGCCGTCACCTTGGTCATCATCGGCCCGCGCACCAGAGAGCAGCTGCCGCCCGGGACCGACGTTCACTCGCCGGAAGGTGCTTGGACCCCGCCCTCCCTCGTCACCCCGGAGCTGCGTAGGCGCGCGGTCGCTTCCCGGTCCGCGGCATGAGACGGGCCCGGGTACGTTCGCCGACGTGCCGGGGCCCACCTCATGCCGCGGGGATCAGCGCCAGACCACGGGCAGCCTTCCTCGGCCCCACGTATCGACGTATCCGAGGACCTGGCCGGAGCGGTTGATGGCCAGGCCGCGGGCGGACCGGGTGTCCGAGGGGACCGACAGCTTCGTGGGCTGGCCGGTGGCGTCCCAGGTCACGGCGTTGACGCTGGAGGAACCGACGACCGTACCGGCGTCGTTGAGGGCGCTCGCCTGGACGTCCACGGTGCCGGTCACGGGCTGAAGGCGGACCATCTCGCCGCCCTCCCAGCGGACGGCGGCGCCGTTGACGCCGCCGAGGGCCACGTCGGTGGCGTTGACGTCCGTCACCGTGCTCTTGTGCCGCGCGCCGGGCAGGGGCGCGAAGGTGCCGCCGGGCGGGGCCAGGGCGGCCACCCAGTCCTCGCCGGTGCCGTTCGCGCCGACGGCGGTGCCGCGGTCGTTGACGTCGCGGAGCTCGGCGTAGGTGTAGTAGGGGTCGTCGGGGGACTTGAGCTTGGTGATGTTCCCGGACCGGTCCCAGCGCACGACGGTGCCTGGGGTCGACGTGGAGTTCATCCAGCCGTACGCGTTGCCCTGCTTGTCGACGAACAGCGCCTTGCTGTACCGCATGTTCGGTTCCACCGGGAGCAGTTCGGGCTGCCCCTGGCGGTTCCAGCGGACGGCGCGGCTCACCCAGCTGTCGCTGACCGTGCCGACCGAGACGCCGTCGTCGTTGAGGTCCTCCGCGACACCGGTGGCGTATCCGGCGGGCTCCGGCAACCGGCGCACCGCGCCCGCCGTCCCCCAGACGACCGGGTGCCACTGGTTGTCGGCGGCTGCGGCCTGGCCCGCGATGGAGCCGTCCGCGACGATCACCTTGGGGTCGGCGAGCGTCCCGCCTTCCAGCAGACCGAGCCGTGTCGGCGTGAGGTCGGGCTCCCACCGCACCGGGCGGTAGTGCCCGTTCCCGTCGCTGCTTGAGCCGACGACCTGACCGGCGTCGTTCATCAGGCTGGCGTAGGCACTCGTGTCGTTCGGCAGCGGCGGCAGCACCTGTGCCACCGGCCCCGCCGCCCGCGGTGCCGCGGCCGCCGGTCCGGCCGTCGTCACCGACGGCACCACGACTGCGGCGAGCGCCCCCGCCACCAGCCATGTCCTATGTCTCTTCACAAAAGTCCCCCCGTTACTCCGTACTTCCTCCACTTACACTCATCGTGGCACCAACACCCGCTCTTGAAACAGGCGTTGCACGGCCAACGGCATGATCATGGCGTGTTCCCGACCGTGCGGGGCGACGCGGCGGAGGACCGTCGAAGTGAGCTACGGCCTGAGGCTCTACCGGTTCGAGCACGGTGAGCCGGTCACACCGGACCTGGACCAGGTGCGGGCGGCCCTCGCGCCGTACGCCGCCGCGCCCGAGCGGGCGACCGGGCACGACACGGAGTTCTGGCTCCGTGCCGCCGACGGCAGCGAGGCCGGGGTCGAGGTCGGCGACCGCGTCATCGGTGTCGAGCGTCCGGGGGCCGGAGACGTGTGGTACGTCATCATCGACCTCGTAGACCTCGTAGACCTCGTAGACCTCGTAGACCTCGTAGACCTCGTGGACCGCGTCGGCATGGAGACCGACTGCGTTCTTCGTCCCGCGGATCACCCTCGCGTCCTTCGAGCGCGCCGCGGGCCCGTTCATCGCCCCGTTGTGCCGACGCGGTCACTCGCCCGGCGTGACCAGCCCCGGCTCGTAGGCCGCGATGACCGCCTTGGCGCACGTCGGGGTCGGTGTCGGTGTCGAAGCTCCGGCCCGTAGTCGAGGCGCACGGTCGCCCGGGCGCGGCCCGCGTGCTTGCGGACGTTGGTCAGCGACTCCTGGACGAGCCGGAACACGCTGGGGCCGAGGGTCGGGGCGAGCTCCCAGCGCTCGCCCTCGACGCGCAGCTCGGCGGGCACGGCCGCCTGGCAGGAGTCGGCGATCACGCGCGGCAGGTTGTCGATGCCCGACTGCGGCGGCGCCGTAAGCCCATCGCCGTCGGTGGGCAGCACATGCAGGAGCTGGCGCATCTCGCTGAGGGTGAGGCGGCCGAAGTCCTCAAGGGCTCCAAGGCGTCCTGGGCAAGGCCCGCGTCGTGGTGGAGCACCTTGTGCGCGCCGCCCGCCTTGAGCTGCAGCGCGGTGATGCGGTGGGCGACGACGTCGTGCAGCTCGCGGGCGATGCGGCGGCGACCCACGTCGCGGCAGTCGGCGCGAGGGGGCCGAGTATGGCTCTGTCGACGCGCAGTCGGGCAGCGGGTCACCTCTGTTGCTGCTCGAACAGGTCGGCGAGGTAGCGGGGCTTCCAGGTTTCGCGCTGGTGCGGGTCCTCGCCGTATCGGGGTGCCTGTTGGGTGTAGTGGTAGAGGCAGCCGATGACGTTGTGCATCGCGTCGGTGTAGCGCATCACCATGTCGACCTGCCCGGGCTCCAGGTTCATCCGCGCCAGGCGGACGGGCACGTCGCGGTAGCCGGTCGCACGGAATCGGCGCAGGGAGGAGTCCCGCAGCTTTTCGACGTGCGCCACGGTGTCCGCACGCGACAGGCCCAGTTCGCGCTCCAGGATGAGCACGCAGTTGCCGGGCTCGCCGGACGCTTCCTCCCAGCCGAACCCGTACAAGTCGTTGCAGTACATCGCGGTGTCCACGAACTCGCGGTGCAGGTCACGGTAGAAGCCGCAGGCCCACACCTGGGCGGGCAGTTCGTAGCCCCGGACCCGCTCGTCCACGTCCGCGATGCTGGCGGTGGCGGTCGACTTGCGCCGATAGGACAGGTACTGCTCCATGGTCGGCTGGGTGCACGTCGCGCGCAGGTGGAGTTCTTCGGTGGTGGTCTGGATGAACTCCCGCCAGTGCAGACCGGCTCGCGCACACCAGGCCGGTGACATGCCCGCGCGTTCGCGCTCCCACACGTCCCGGAAGCTGGTCACCAGGGGCGCCACCGGCCCGAGGTCGGGCGAGGGCGTGGGCATGAAGGTCTCCAGCAGCGCGCAACAGATCTGCCCGGCCGTGCGGTGGTCGCCGTCGTAGGGCGAGCCCGTGCCCAGGACATCGTCCAGGATGAGCATCCACGCCGCGATGTCGGTGGCGAGCGCCAGGTCGTCGGCGGACGCGTCCGGATACAGGGCGGCAGCCGTTTCGGCTGACAGCAGGCCAAGGAAGTGATCGACGCAGTGCTGAGACCGCAGAACGCCGTGCTCGCGCAGCCAGGCCACGTTCTCGGCGCGGGCCTGCGGGAGGCGGCTGTTGAGTCGGTTTCCGGTCACGGGAAAGGCGTCGGGGATCAAGAGGTCAGGTCCCATAACGGCGCTCACGCCTCTGATAGGACTCGATCGCTTCACGCAGCGTCTGCCGGGAGAAGTCAGGCCACAGCACCGGGGTGAAGAACAGCTCGGAGCGTGCGGCCTGCCAGTTCATGAATCCCGACAGCCGGTACTCGCCCGAGGTGCGGATGATCAGATCCGGATCCGGCTGCCCGCGGGTGGACAGGTGAGCGTTGGTGTTCTCCTCGGAGAGCAAGTCCCCGAACGCCGCCAGCCGGAGGTGGTCCTCCATCGCCCGCGTGAGCAGGTCCTTGACCGCGGCCACGATGTCGGCCCGGCCGTCGTAACCGACCGCCAGGTTCAGCCGCATTCCGTCAGCGCGCCGGGTGGCCGCGACCGCCTCTCGCAGCGCCGCGGCCAGCGGCGGTGTGAGCAGCCTGGTGTCGCCGAGGTGGCGGATCGGCCACCGCCCGGCGTCCGCCAGTTCGCCGATGACCTGCCCGAGGTGGGCGAAGAGCGGCTCCAGCTCCTCACGCCGCCGACTGAGGTTGTCCGCGGACAGCAGCCACAGCGTGACTGTCTCCAGCCCCTCGGCCTCGCACCAGCACATCACCTCAGGCACCTTGCCCAGGCCGACCCGGTGCCCCTCGGCCGCGGGCAGCCCGCGAGCCCTGGCCCAGCGGCGGTTGCCGTCGAGGATGAACGCGACATGCCGCGGGACCGGCAACGCTTCACCGGCGGCGCCGGAACGCATCAAGGAAGTCGGCTGCATCATCGGCCCGCACCCCTTCACAAGCTCAGCCGGTAGAAGGCAACACAGACAGAGGCCACAATGGCCGGAAGCTACGTCGCCACTACCGGTACACCCGTGCTATCTGTACGACCGTCGATGCCTGTGTGCCCACCCCTGTTGCCTTCACTGCTTCCACGGCGCAGCGCGAAGTGCCATAGGCGTCAGCAAAAGGCTCACACCCCCTCCAGACCATGCGCCTCCACGGCCCGCCTCACGTCGCGTGCGCCGTGCAGGCCCCTGCAGTCAACAGCCCTCGCCCACACCCCTGCGCCCGAGCCCGCACAACCCCTGGACCGGCAGGGCTACTTCGCCTCTGCCGCGTGGCTGCGCACGCTGTTCCAGGGGACATCCAGCTCGACGACGGACGCACCCCGCCCACCGGACCCGCGGCGGCCGACTTCACCTCGCGTCACCTCGGGGGAGGTCGACCCTGTCGAGCGGTGAGCGGTGACCCGCGGGGGTGGCGCAGACGGCGGCCCAGTCGATGAACGGGGCGAACCCCCGGAGCTCGATCTTGTGTTGGCGGATAGCGGGCCGGGCGTGCCCGGGGAGTCCGGGACCCGCGAAGCGTCTGCGATTTCGGTGAGGGGGGAGGGCCCGGGCGCGTTCAGCCGCCGCCTGGGCTGAACAGCGCAGCCGGGCGGCAGCTGCTGCGCGCCTGCGGCATCACCCGGACCGACGACGCCTCCGCCGGGGGAGCAGGGGCCGCCAGAGCCCCCATACAGATGCGTTAAGGGTCTGCCCAGCGCCGGGGAGGATGTGGACGGGTTGCAGCTGCTGGGTGCCGGAGCGCTATTGCAGGGCGGACGGGGGTGTCCCCGGGCGCGAGGTGTGAGTCGACGAGTGTCTGCTCACGGGCAGGAGGTGATCTGCTCGATGGTCTCGTCTTGGTGGTTGCAATTCGGAGTAGCGCCTGCCCCCGTGGAATCTCAAGGAGCGAGTGCCCTGGTGGGCGGCAGATCTCGTTGAGGCAACGCTTGACCTCCCGCCGGTGGTGACCTGGAGGGTAAGGGCGTCCGGCGGGCCGGAATGAGCCGATGCCGGCATGAGGGTGTCCCGCTGAGCGGAACAAAGCTTGTCGTTCGCCGAAGGCGCCGAGCACGCTGCTGCCCGACATGTTCCTGCGGTGAGGAGAGAGACATGCGCAGACCGAACCGGCGTGCGGGGTTACTGGGCTCAGTGGGGCTGTTGATCGGCAGCCTTGCCTTCACGACCTCGGCGTCAGCCGATCCGGCCCCCGAGAGCGCGAAGGCCGACCTCGGAGTTCCGATCGTGGCGATGAAGAGCAACAAGTGCCTCGAAGTGCGGGACGGCAATCGTGGCAACGGAGCGTTGGTGACGACGTGGGACTGCCACGGTGGCGCCCAGCAGCGCTGGAAATGGGTCAACGACCAGCTCGTCAGTGACCTGTCGGACAGTGGCCCGGCGAGGTGTCTGGACATCGTCGCGGCCAACCGTGACCGGGGCGCCGCAGTGAACATGTTCGACTGCCACGGCGACTGGCCGGCCCAGCAGTGGCGCATCGCGGGGAACCGGATCGTGAGCAAGCTGAGCGGCCTGTGCCTGGACCTGTCCGGCGGCAATCCTCACACGGGTGCGGTGGTCCAGATGTATGAGTGCAACAACAGCAGCGCTCAGGACTGGCGCATCGGCTGACAGGCGGATTTGGTTGCGGTTCGGCGAGCACGGTCGCCGAACCGCAAGCAGATGCCATCAGCCGCGCGCCGCGGCGAGGCGGCCACCGAGGGCTTCCCAAGGGCTCGAGGACGGCGCGGAGATGACGATTCCGCAGCACACGCAGCGTGGGCCGGTAGGTGTCGGGACGCAGTGACTGCCTTCCCATGATCGGGCACGGAGTGCCAACGCGGATCAGGGGCGGGCCGCGCGGTCGTGCCGTCCTGCCGACGGGAACGGGGAGTGTGTGATGGTCGTTGTTCCCCTGCTGGCATAGCTGCGGCAGCGGTCGGCGTGTGCTTGGGCTGTACTACGGCGTCGGCAAGGCCCGGCAGAGCGCGGCGCACCGGAAGGGGCCCGGCCGTACGCCCGTCCGGAGACGAACCAGAACGGTGAGGGGGACCGGCCCGCGGGCGAGACCGGTATCCCCGTCGCCGCGGCTCTCGCCGACGAGCCCCCCCCCGCAAAGGCCCCCGCATGAGCCAGCAGCTGCCCACCACATCCGCCGCCGAACTCGCCATCGCGCTCGCGGCCCCTTCACCGCGTCCGGCCGGCTCACACCCCCTCGGCACGGGCCTTACACCGCCGTGCCACGCCACCACTTCCTCCCCGACGTGGCCTGGGTGGCCCCGACACCGCCACCCCGGGCCCGGCTATGCCAACGCCCGTGCCCAGGACGCGCGTGGGTTCGCAACACCCGGCCTCGCCCGCGACGGGGCCTGGGGGGCGCGGTCGACTTCTCCGCGAGGCTCGACGCGTACACGGTCACGTGGTGGGGCCCACGCAACCTGTGGCGGCAGGCGGCGCTGTGCCTGCGGTGACCCGCCGGAGCGCGGCCCCCGACCGCCAGGCCTCGGTTAGGGCGTTCGCGAGAGCGCGCCGTGCCTCGCTGCGTACGCTGCGGGCATCGAGGTGTTTCGAGGAAGAGGTGCGGATGACTGAGAACCCGTCTGTGCCCGGCCCGCGCCGGGACCTGGCGATGCACGACGACTGGTTCGCATCGGGCTGGGAGCACGTCCTGCCCCGCCAGGGCTTTCCGCTGACCATGCTGATCGGGACCGCGTGCCGGCCCGGCTTCACCGGCTCACTGGACGACCTGCTGCAAGAGGTCTTCGGGGGCTACTGGGACATGATCGGCGGTGACCTCGACGGCCCGCTCACCTTCTTCTGGCCCGATGAGGAGTGGGACTACGAGGCCGCGCCAGAGGGCCCCGAGGCGTGTGGGGCGGCACGCTGGGAGCACTTCAGCGCCATGCTGACGACGGCTGGGTTCTCGGTGCCCACCACGGTGCGGGACCTGTCCGAACTCTTCCTGACGTGGGGTCTGGCCAGCCGCGAAGAGACGCCCGACGGCACCCGGTGGTCCATGCCCACCGCGCTCCCGCTGCCCGGCGACCTGCTGCCCCTGGACGCCGAACTCACCGAGCGCCTCGACGGGATCCGCTGGACCATGCGCACCGGCCCACTCGTCGACACCCTCATCAACCACTTGGCCGACGACTTGGGTGAACCGGAAGAGACCCTCACCTCCCTGGACCGCCTGGCGACAGCCACCGGCCAGGACGTCGACGACGTCCGGCTCGCGCTCGCGGAGCTCGTGGAGTCCGGCGACGCCCGCGTCCAGCGCGGCGAGGAGCCGGCCGACGCGGAGCGCCTGGAGGCACACCGCCGCTTCCGCCTGGTCATGGACTGGGAGCACTTCCACGAGCACCGCATCCAGCTGAGCATCGGTGACTGAGGCCGCGCACGGCGCCGCGGTGGGGACGAAGGACACGCGGCTGATCGTGGTCCGTGGCAACAGCGCCTCGGGCAAGTCCTCCGTCACGGCCGGCCTGCGCGAGCGGTTCGGCCGCAACCTCGCCATCGTCGGCCAGGACAACCTCCGCCGGACCGTGCTGCGCGAACGCGACCGGCCCGGCGGCGCGAACATCGGCCTGATCGACCTCACCGCCCGCTACGCCCTCGACCATGGCTTCCACGTCGTCGTCGAAGGCATCCTGTACGCCGACCGCTACGGCGCCATGCTCCAGGACCTGGTGCACGCCCACCGTGGCGTCTCGCGCTGCTACTACCTCGACGTGCCGTACGAGCAGACGCTGCTGCGCCACACGACCAAGCCGGATGCCGAGTACCTCAAGCACGTCACTCCCGGCCGCCTCAGCGACTGGTACCGGGAGAAGGACCTGCTCCCCGACGCCCTGGAGACCGTCATCGACGCGGGCAGCACCCTGGACGACACGGTCGCGCGGATCTTGCGCGAGAGCGGCCTGGACCAGGTACTCCCGATCGACCGCTGACATACCGTGAGGCCCGGCGGAGCAGGGCACAGCTCCGCCGGGCGTCCTCTCACCGGCTCAGACGGACCGGCGGACCCTTTTCTTCACCGTCATGGTGATGTCGGCCTGGTGATGTCCGCAGTCGGTGATGACCCGCTGTGCCTGCCGGTGCTGGTCGAACTGGGCGGGGCGCTGCGCGGAGACGTGGCGTCGGCCCTGCGGAAGGTCATAGCGACCGGTGCCTGGCGACAGGACCTGAGGGTCCGCCGGGAAGCAGCTCACTGGCGGGACGAGCCGCGCTTCGACGCCTTCTTGGAACAGGGCCTCGAACGGCGCCGTGACCGGGGCCCCAAACGTGAGCACCAGGAAGCGGCATTGCTGATGTTCCCCGAGACGCGGGCCGCCTTGTGCCGGGTGCGTGCAGCCCAGTGCCCCAGCACTGCCGTACTGAGACCGGCGCCTTCTCGGAGGACCGGCACACTGATGACTACCGGCAAGGGCTGTTCGGCTGGTATGCCGCGATCCAGCACGCGCACGCCTGCGTGGTGCGGGCGGCACGGTGGTTCAAGGACGCGGATTCTTCCGACCCCGGCACCCGCGGGAGTTCACCCAGTGGCTGGCCCGCACCGGATCACGGCGCGGTCGACGTCCGGCGTACGAGACGGCACCTGCTGTCCGGGAGGAGGCCGTACGGGAGATCCTCCTGATGATGTACTACGCCTGGAGCCCCCATACGTTCGCAGCCATTGACGCGGCCTTCCGCAAGGTGGAGGGGGAGCAGGCCTTCCACGCCTGGGGCGGCGGCTTCGAGCCCGCCGGCCGTTCCGAGGCCCAGGCCGCCGCCGAAGCCCTCGCCGACGTGCTGTCCCCGCAGGAGCGCCAGCACGTCCGGGATGCCGTCGCGGGTATCGAGCTCGAGGACGTGTGGCACCGCGACGTGGCTCTGGCGAAGGACAGCACCCTGCTGTGCACCAGCGACCGGCACCGCGCCCATGGCACCGGCACTGGCACCGGCTCCCGTTCCGGCGGGCGCGAGGACTGCGCCAGGGCCCGGGGCCGCGTGTTCGAAGAGGCTTCCCGGCCCTGGAGTGAGGACGCCGACCGTGAGGCCGATGCCGCCCGTCTCGCCCGGTTCCTGCTCGGGGGCCCGTACCGACCGGGTGAAAGCCCTCCTCACCACAGCCCGCGCAGCCGTCGCACGCGGCAGTGTCGAGGCGGCGCCGCAGGTCTGGCACGACAGTGCCGACGTGCTGCGGGAGGCCCGCGCAGCCGCCGGACTCGACCTCCACGCTGCCACGGGCCATCCGGACATCAAGCCCGCTACGCTCCAGCGCTTCGAACAGGCGGCGGGCAAGCCACCCGGGCGCCCGGTCTCTCTCGGCTACCTCCAACTCCTCACGCTGGCCTGCTCCCAGGCGGGCCACCCCCTTCCCGCCTGCATCCCGCAGGCCGTCTCAGAGCCGGTGATCGCACTGCCGACCACCCTGTAGGCCGCCTCCGCGCCCGCAGCCTGTCCCCGTCTCGTCCTGTGTGAGGAGTCCCAAGGCGGAGGACCACTTGCGGGCGGTGTTCGAGCGTGAGCGTGGCGCCGGGCCGTGTGGGCCTGCCCATGGCCGGGCCCTCGGCAAGCCTGGCCGTTGAACGAAAGGCCGCGGTCGTCGAGCCGGTCAGCACGCACCCGGTGCCGCTGGACTCAGAGCACGCGCTGGTAGCGGAGCTCCGTGAGTGTCACCTCGTCGTAGATGTCGTCTTGAGTAGCACCGTCGGCTTGATAGGCGGACTGCTCGTAGAAGCGCCGGGCTCGTTGATTGTCAGCGAGAACCCACAAGGCCGACGATTGGAAGCCCTGCTCCTTCATCTGCCCGTGAGCCTCCTCCAGGAGCCTCCGGCCGATGCCCTGGCCGATCAGATCGGGTGAGACGTACAGGGCGTAGACCTCACCGAACCGTCCCGGACCAGGCGCCTCACCTCGAAGCGGCCCGAAGCAGATCCACCCCACCGGGCCGTGGCCATCGAGCGCTACAAGATCCCGTGACTGTCGTCCGGGCTGGGATAGCCACTCTCGCCGTTGACCGGCATCACCCTGTACCGTCATGGCATCCAAATACGTCTGCGGCACGATACCTGCGTACGCCGCCTGCCACCCCCGGACTCGGATCGCCGACACGGCCTCGACATCGGCCGCAACCATCTCCCGTACGTGCACCATCGCGCCACCGTAGTGGCACAAGGGCCTCAGGATGAACTTCCTTGTCCCGCTGACGGTGCCGCCCCTGACGAGAGGAACTCCTGGCGAACGGTCTCCTCAGGCCGACGGCCGCCCGCGTGTCAGACCTCGATGGCGGCGGAGGCGATCCCACCCAGGAGGGCGGCCAGTTCGGCGGGCGCCGACAAGAAGGGAGAGTGGTCCGAGCTGAGCCGCTCGACGTGTGTGGCACGCGCGGCCATCACCTCCTGGAGAGCGGGCGCGATCGCCTGATCGCGTTCGCACAGGACATAGGTGGAGGGCACGGTCCGCCACGCCGCACGGGTCACCCGCTGCTGACACGAGCGCACGCTCTGCTCGACGAGCTGGGACACCGCGTGCTCGGCCTGGTCGTCGGGCAGATCCCCGTACAACGCCGTACGCGGGTCGTCGAAGAGGACAGGAGCGCTGCCGTACAGGTCTTCCTCCTCAGGCGTGGAAACCCCTGCGCCGTAAATGTCGTTGAGACTCTCACCTTCCTCCGGCATGTACGCCGTGAGGTAGACGAGGCGGACGACATGGGGATGGCCGACGACCGCCTGGGTGACCGGGACGCCCCCGTAGGAATGGGCGACAACGACCACAGGCCCCTCCATCTGCCGCAGCTGCGCGGCTATTTCGTCGGCGTCGGCATACATGCCGGCGGTCGGCGAGGGCTGCGGCCCCACGCTCGGCAGGTCGACAGCGCGGCACTGCCAGCCCCCGGCGGCCAGCGCGCCCCGCAACGGGGTCCAGCACGCGGGCCGGTGCCAGGAGCCATGGACGAGAAGGAAGGACGGGCGGACGGCGGAGGTGGACATGCTGCTTCTCCTCAGGGTCGATCCGGTGGGTGTGCGGGGGCCGCGCCGGCAGGGCGGCGCAGGGCAGGGGCCGGGCCCGTCTCGACCCGGCCCCTGTCGGCTGCCGCGGGCACCGACGACCGAGCGACCCGTCGAAGGCGGCGAGGCCCGGTCATGCGCCCGTTCAGTGATCGGTAAGCGGCTCGGCCAAGGGTTCCAGCACGAAGACAGGGATCACACGGTCGGTCCTCTTCTGGTACTCGGTGTACGGCGGATAGGCGACGACCGCGCGTTCCCACCACTCGGCCTTCTCGTCCCCGGTGACCTCCCGGGCCGACATGCCTTGGCGCACGCCCCCGTCCTGGAGCTCCACGCGGGGGTCGGAGGTGAGGTTGAAGTACCAGACGGGATGACGCGGGAAACCGCCCTTCGACGCCACGGCCACGTACCGCCCCTCGTGCTCCACCCGCATCACCGGAACCTTGCGGATCTTGCCGCTCTTCGCCCCGCGCATCGTGAGGATGACAACCGGCAGACCCGTGTCCCGGAGCGTGGTCCCACGCGTGCCACCCGAACTCTCGTACAGCTCGACCTGCTCACGCACCCACTGCTCCGGACTCGGCCCGTACTCACCCGCGAGCGGCATCCCGATCACCTCGTGATCACGTACGAACTGTGTGGTGCAGTACCCCACCAGTCTCGCTGGGAGCAGCTCCCGCCGCCGCGGCCGGTGCCTCCTCGCTTGGCCCTGCGCCCCTTCACTCCCGACCGGGCACGATAAGCACCTCGTCCGGCCCCGCCCGTCGCCCTTGCGGCGACTTCCGCCCCCGCCGAAACTCGGGCTGGCAGCCATCGAGGGGGACCCGTGGAGATAACCAACGCGCACTTGCCCGCATCAGACCGGTTCGGGTTCTGGGCCGGCCTGGTGTCGGACCAGCTGGCACGGATGCGGCTCACCAGTCCGATCGCGTCGCGGGACTTCGTCGCACACGCGTCGCTGACGCAGGCCGGCCCGGTGCGGGTGGCCTGGTTCCGCAGCCCTCCGGCACATCTGTTGCGGACCTGGGCGCACGTACGGGCGGACGATCCGGGCATGTATCAGCTGATGCTGGTCACCGGCGCCCCCCTGTGGATCGAGCAGCGCAGACAGGACTCGGGTCTCGTGCACGGGGCGTTGACCATGTTCGACCTGTCGGAGCCGTTTCGCGGCGAGGTCCCGGACCGGGGCCACGACACCGAAGTGATCATCGCGCAGATACCGCACCGCGCGCTGCCGCTGCCGGTGGACCGGGCACGCCGGGCCCTGGCCGTCCCGATGGCGGCATCCGGGGTGGGCGGGGTCCTGGCGGACCTGATGACGTCGATACGGGCGCACGGCGCGGACTGCGACCCCCAGGGCCTGGAACGCCTGGGGTGGATGACGGCCGACCTGGCAGGGGCGGTCATCGCCCGGCAGCTGGACGCCTCCAGGCACCTGCCGACGCAGACCCGGCAGGACGTCATGCGGGCACGGATCCTCAGCTTCATCGACGCGAACCTTGCCGACCCACAGCTCGGTCCGGCCGCGGTCGCGGGGTTCCACCATCTGTCACTGCGCGCTGTGCACGCGTTGTTCCAACAGCATGACGGGGGAACGGTGGCGGCGGTGATCCGGCGCAGGCGGCTGGAGCGCTGCCGGGAGGACCTGACTGACCCGCGCCTGGACGCGCTGCCGGTGGCCGCGATCGGCGCGCGCTGGGGCATGGGGCAGCCTCAGGGGTTCAGCAGGGCGTTCCGGACGATGTTCGGCGTGGCGCCGGGTGCGTACCGGCGAGCGGCACGGGCCGGTATGCAATCGCGCACCGAGAGGTGATCGCGACCGAGACCCCGCGCTTACGGTGCGGGACACAGAGGTGTGCCCGCCAACGACCGGCCCGCAAGCCGCTGTCTTCCGGGGCTGAACGTCAGGCGGCTCCCCCCCCCGGAGATGAGGGCGCACACGGGACCCGCGGCTGCACGGGCAGCCCGGGTCAGCCCCTCCCACACGCTCGACCTGTCCTTCAGCTCTCGAGATTCCGTGCATGGGCCGTGTTGTGGCTCGTGTCGGGGCCGAAGCCGTCCCGGACGGGGAGCTGTACAGGCTCTGGACGGCCGTCACCGACCCCCGCCAACGGGCCGGAAGCGCGCGGGGGACTGGCTCGCGAGGACGGCGTGAACGGTGACGCGCTGCGCAGGCCGGTGAACCCGGCACGTCCGACCGGGACGCGGCCGCCGGTGCCGGGACCGACGAAGGGCTGACCACCGTTACGACCGGACACCGCCCCGATGAGGACGCGCTGTTCCTGGACCGGCGCCGCTCCACCGATGTCACCCTGCGACTCCTGGACCGGCCAGGCGGCCGAGACCGAGGACCTGCTCCGCCCCTTCCAGCCGGTCCCGGCGCCCTGCTTCAGCGCCTCATTGCACGTTCCGGCAGTCCGGGTTGTCGCAGACGAACTGCGGTGGTTCGCCGGTGGGGTCGCCGTTCTCGTCGACGTCGACCGTGCCCCACATGGTGCCCCCGCACTTGACGCAGCCTTGTGTCTGTATGCCCTGCGGCACTGCGCACCTTCCCTGTTCGGGTCAGTGTGCGCGTGCCGCGATGGCCTGGTCCAGAAGGGCGATGGCGCTCTTACGCTGCTGCTCGCGGTTGTCGATGGCGTCGGGTGTGTCGTTCGTGGCGGCCACCCGCTTGCACCGGAGGCAGCGCCAGCGGTCGGCGCAGCCCTTGGCGGGAGCCTTCATCGGCACACGGCACTCGGGGCACTCCACGTGGACCTCTTCCGTTGTGCCGCAGGAGGCGCAGACCCAGTACGGCCCGTCGCCGTCGCGCTGCTGCCACATCGTCGACCGGCACTTGGGGCAGCCTTTGGTCCGGATGCCCAGGGTGCCCATCATGAGCGGCGGGTCCGGGGTGCTCTCGGCGTAGTGCAGGATCTGCTCGCGCAGCTGCGGGTTGCGGGTGTTGGCCATGCGCAGCAGGCGCGCGGCGCGGCTGCGGGCTTCCTCGGCGAACTCGGTCATCGTGGGGGGCAGGCTACCGGGTGCCGGGCACGGTGGGCGGCGGTTCTGTGGGGCGGTGCCCTGATGGGGGCTGGGCTCGGGCTGCCGGTCCGGCGGTCGCGGTCAGTTCGCGCACGCCGGGCGTGCGGGGGTGCCGGGCGCGCGGCTGGCGGACGTCCTTGCGGACGAGGGCCGTTTACGTTCCCGGCGGCGGTCTGTCGGTGTGGGCAGGTGGGGGCGACGCACCAGGACAGGACGTTCTAGGACGCGGGCCTGGTGGAGGGCGAAGCGGGCAGGGCGTCTGGGACAGAAGGGTGGCGGCGTCGGCCGCCAGTCGAACAGGCTGCTGATCGCCCCGGTGATGTCCCTGGCCACATCCCGCAGGGGCCCCGGCGCAGTCGGTAAGGGACGGGCATGCGCCGGGGCTGAGTTGACCTTGGCAGATGTCCATGGCCAGGGGAAGGGCGTACGGAGGGTCTCAGTGAAAGTCGGGGCCTTGGTCCCTGCACTTGCGGATCGATAGGGTCAATAGTCCTTGTGCGTGCTGGCCAACTAGGCCCTTGTCCGCTGCGGTTGCGAAATAGCCCGCCCTCAGGCCTGCTCGGGCCTGAGCACCACCTCGGTGTGAGTGGGCCTGGTGGTCGCCGCGACGCGAGTGCAGGGCGGTGATGCGGCGGGCAGGGCCGTGAGGTTCACAGAGTCCGCCGCTGCCCGCCACCCGCCCACTCCCGGTGACAGGCCGATGCCTGACGTTGCGTCGGCCGTGCTGCTGTACGGGGTGCCCGGGGAGGACGACCTCGTCCCGCCCCAGCGCTCCGGCGCCGGGTGCCTCTGGTGCCGGCACCGGCTGCGTCCCGGCAAGGGCATCATCAGCCGGGACCGTTCGCCGGGTTGTAACAGGTCAGGGCGGCGATGGAGAAACGGCGCTGGAAGCGTCTCCTCACCCGGACCACTGGCGTGCATCCGCGTCGGGCCCAGGTGCGAGAGGTGGGCGGTGTCAGCGAGAAGCCGGCCTCGTCCTCAAAGAGCAAGCAGGCGCCGAGCGGCCGCCGCGGAGCTTCCGCCTGCGGCCATGTGTCCTTCACCCAGCCGGTGGCCGTCGCCTCGTCACGCTCCACAGCGCGCCGGGCTGGGACCTGCTGGCTGAACCCGTGGCTTCGGAGCATCTCCATGATGGTCGACAGCGCGAGGAACTTGTGGAACCGGCGTTCGATCAGCGCCTTGACCCTCGCCATGCTGCCCTGCGCAGCGGCGAGCAGCACGACCGCCTCCATGCGGACGCTCTCGCTGAATGCCCGCCGTCCGTCGGTCAAGCCACCGCCTTGCGGATACCCCATGGCTCGGGCGTGCCGCAACGATCACCACTCGTCACCGCTCAACGACGGCACGCCTGAAGCTCAGTAACGGGAGTTCTCCTGCGGCCGCACGAGCGTCTCGCCACTGATGATCCTCCCTTCTTTCGGGACCCGGCAGCGTGCTGATGCGCCCGCACGGCCGTGGAGTCGATGTACTCGCTCGACCAGTCGATCTCCCTCGATCGCGTCCGGACGCTGCTGACAAATGCCGGCAGACGGTCTCAGGTGCCATCCGCCGACCAGCGGCGAAAGCGTTCGTACACGGTCTTCCACGACCCATGGCGCTCAGAAAGGTCCCGCCAGGTCGCCCCGGTCGACAGCGTCCACAAGATCCCGTACACGATCTGCCACCGGTCCCGGACCGGACGCCCCATCCGGGACCGCGGCAGCAACAGCTCGATCACAGCCCATGCCCGATCGGACAACTCATGACGACGCACCACGAGCTGCCCAACGAACCACGACTTTACGGACACGCCCGAATCCTTCGAGTCGACAGCCGACGGCAGCGCCTCGACGACGAAAGACAGGAAGCAGGGCCTGGTCGAAAGGTCGCGGAAGCCGTCGGGGAACCGTTCACGTGCGGTTGGTTCGGGCTGGGGCTCACTGATGGCGGAAAGGCGAAAGCCCGCGACGGTCACCTGCCAGGTGAAGAGAGGCCCTGCCACTCATGATCCTCTCGCGCCGGTTCCGTCATCACTCCCAGCCGCCAGGCTGAGAGGGGTTCAGTGATTTATAGGCGGCTCGTAGGAGCTTTTGACCACGGGGGTCGGTGAGGCCGAGGTGGGTCATCTGGTTCATTACATAGGCGATGGTCATGCGCGCGTTGAGGTCGTTGACGACCAGCGATCCTCCCCTTCCGCCCCAGTAGCAGGTGTGGTGGTTGGCTGTGCGGACCGGGGCGTTGTCTGAGCTGAGGGCGTAGCCGATACCGAAGCGTAGGGGGATACCGAGCACAAGATCGATGCCGTGGTGCTGCTCGTCGAACACTGCGCGGCGAGTGGCTTCGGAGAGGATGGACGACTGGGGGGTATGGCCGGAGGTGAGTACTGATTGGGCGGCGGCCACAGATCGTGCGTTGCCGTATCCTGCGGCGGCCGGGATCTCGGCGCGATGCCACTGAGTGCTCCAGGTGTCCTGAGCCGTCACGTACGCCCCGACAGGGATGGTTACCCGTGGGTTGGGCGCAGGCGCAGGCGCGGGCCCGGGTGCGGGGATGACCTCGGAGACACGGTGATCGTCTTCAGCGGCGAGGCCGATGTGGAAATCGGCGTCCAACGGGGCAGCGAGGTACTCGGCGAAGAACGTGCCGATTGACTGCTGGCAGATACGGCGAATCACCTCGCCGAGCAGGAATCCATGAGTGAAGCGATGGTAGCCGGATGCTGAGCCTGGTTCCCATCGGGGCGATTGGCGTGCCAGCAAGGTGGTGGATTTCTCCCAATCACACAGGTCGTCAAGCGTCATCGGCTGATCCCAGTCGGGGAGTCCGGCAGTGTGACTGAGCAGGTGCCGAATCTCGATGCGGTTCTTTCCTGCGGCGCCGAACTCGGGCCAGTACTTCGTGACCGGTGCGCACAGATCGAGTTCGTTACGGTCGGCGAGAACGAGGGCGCACAGTGCGGTCATTGTCTTCGTGGTGGACCACACATTAGTGATGGTGTCGCGCTGCCATGGTTTGGTGCGTTCTTGGTCGGCGCACCCACCCCAGAGATCGACGACAGGTTCGCCGTCGAGGTAGATCGCCACGGAGGCGCCGACGTCAGATCCGCTGCGCAGAGAGTCCGCGAAGGTCTCCCGCACCGCGCTGAACTGGTCGCTGCAGATGCCGTGTACTTCCATGTCGGACGAGGTCTCCGGTCTCAGTGTTTCTCCATTGACTGGCTCAGGTGAGACGCGGCGGTCTGTCCTCCCTCAAGAGTGCCGAGGACCGGGCCACGTTCCTGAGCCTCGTCAAGAACAAGTTCCGCAGCGAGCGCGAGATCGCCCGCGTCACCGGCAAGCCCTACCACAAGACCTTCCTAGACCTGCAACAGGGGTACCAACTTGCCGAGGCGGGCGGGTAGTTCCGCAAGGACGTGGAGCGCCTTTCGCCCAGCGACATCGGAAAGCTGGAGCAGATCTGCATCGGTGAGGAACTCGTCAAAGTCCGGATCTCGGCGACCAAGGTGAAGCTCTTCGCGGTCGTCCCCGGCGACCTCCCCGTCGCCCAGGCCAAACTCATCCACGACGAGTTGAAGGCGGACCACTTCCAGTACGTCGAGATCATCGGCGCGGACACCACCCGCGCGGAGCTGAACCAGATGGCCGGGCAACTGAAGGGCCTGGCCCAGCGCCTGGCGGAGGAGGAGGCTCCCTGACGCAAGCTGCCCCTGCCGGCGCAGGATTGTTCGGATCGACTTCCCTGAGAGGGCCATGGGCGTCAGGCGCCCGCCGTCTCCTGGATCCGTCGGAGCCAGGAGACGCATTCGGGGGAGTGCAGCAGGTCGGAGTGGCCGCCCGGGAAGGTGTGCCGGGTGAAGGGGCCGGTCGTGGCGTGCTGCCACCCGGCGATCGTCTCGTCCGTGGTCAGCGGGTCCTCGATGCCGCGTGCCGCCAGGACGGAGCAGCGCAGGGCGGGGGCCTTCGCGGGGGTGAACTGCCGTAACAGGCACAGGTCCTGGGCCGTCGTCTCGGCGACGACGGCGCGCCACTCGTCGGAGGGAGCGTCGGCCAGGACGCCGGGGTCGGCCCGGTCGAGGTAGGCCGCCGCCTCCGCAGGGTCGGCGGAGGCCCCCTCCGGCACCCGCAGCAGGCCGGGCCCGGCGGCCCCCACCGCCACCAGGGCGGCGACCTCGACGCCGGCTTCGCCCAGGTGGGCAGCGGTGGCGTAGGCAACGTACGCGCCGTAGCTGTGCCCGAACAGCAGGGGGCGTACGGCGGACCGGCGGGTGATCTGGTCGGCGCAGGCCCGCACCACCGTGTCGAAGGAGGCGGCCGGGGTCCCGAAGCCCCGGCCGGGCCGCCCCGGATAGCGCACCGGAAAGGACGGTACGCCCAGCGCCTGGGTGAGCGGACGGAACTCCGTTCCGAAGGAACCGGCGCCCGGGAAGAACACAGTGGTGCACGAGGCGTGGTCCCGGGAGGCCTCCGTGGGCCCGTGTCCCTCGTCATCCGTCTCGGCGTTCATCGAGGTGTGTCCCTCGTTGTCCGTCTCGCCGTTCATCAGTGCCCGTCCGTCGTCGCCTGTCCCTGTTGCAGCGCTCACCGGTCCGCTCCCTCATACTCGGGTTCCTTCCTCGACGGGCGGCGGGCGAGGGCCGCGGTCACCAACCAGACCGCGGCGAACAGCGCCCAGCACGCCCACATGGGCGGCCCGGCGAGCACGGTCACGGCGACCACCGTGACGGCGCACAGTGCGGTGACCACCTTGGGGGTGCCGCCGGGTCCGGCCAGCTTCGCGTAGGAGGCGGCGCCCAGGCCGTAGAGGACGAAGTAGATGCCTCCGGACAGGACGAAGAGCAGTTCGAACGACATGGCGCCGGTGGAGCCGAGGAGTGCGATCACGATCAGGACGGCGCCGACCACCAGCACGGACGTCACCGGGTTGCTGTCCCGGTCGCGCACCCGGGCCAGCGGGCCGGGCAGATAGCCGCTGCGTGCCATGCCGAACACCAGCCGGGACAGGGCCAGCACGGAGGCGCACACGTTCGCGACGATGGCGGCGGTGACCAGGGCCAGCGTCACCGGGCGGCCCAAGCCACCGAGGGAACGCTCCGCCAGGCGCAGCAGCGGGGCGTCGTCCAGGGCATCGTCGCCGGGGGACACCGCGCTGAACAGGCCGAGGAGGACCAGCCCGTACAGGGCCACCACGATGAGGTAGGAGGTGGCGAAGATGCGCGGGATGGCGTCGGGGCGCTTGTGTTCCTCGAAGGTGAAGGCCACGGTCTCCCAGCCGGTGAAGGCGACGTAGACGGCGGTGAGGACGCTGCCCAGTTCCCCCAGCGGTGGCATCGCGGTGCTCGGCGCGTGGACGCCGTGCTTGCCGAGCGCGAGCAGTGCGGTGCAGGTGACCAGCACGAACAGGCCGAGTACGAGGGCGACCTGCACCTTTCCTGACACGTTCGCGCCGAGGCACCCGATCAGGGCGGCGACGGCCAGGACGGTGACCGGGAAGATCCAGGCCAGGCTCGGCACGTCGGAGAACTGGGCGACGTAACGCCCGCCGGTGATGGCGGTGGCCGGGATGCCGGCCACCAGCGCGAGGGTGGCGAGGAGTCCGGAGGAGCGCCCCACGGGGCGGCCGAAGGCCACTTCGGAGTAGTGGGCCACCCCGGAGGCCGACGGGTGGCGGCGGCCCAGCCACGCGTAGCAGTACAGCAGCGGGACGACCGACACCGCGGCGACGGCCCAGGGCAGCCATGCGGAGCGGCCCAGTTCGTGGTAGCTCGTGCCGGGCAGGATCATCATGCCACTGCCCAGGATGGTGGACAGGGCGAGGAAGGTGCCGACGGTGCCGCCCAGCGACTTCTGCAGTCCGCTCACGCCGCCGCCTCCTCGGGGAGGGCCGCGCCGAGGGCACGGCCGAGGGCACCGGCCCGGGGCGCGTCCAGGCTGTGTCCGCCGGGGACGACCGTCAGGTGGAACGCGCCCGATACCCGGTGGGCCCAGGCGGCGCAGCGTTCGGGCGGGATGAACCGGTCGTCCCGGCCGCAGAGCACGTGCAGGTCGGTGAGGCGGGCCGCGGGGCCGATCCGTGCGGCGAGGCGGTCGGCCACCACGGCGTCGGCGCGCAGGCCGTGCGCGATCTCCGCCAGCATGTCCGTGTCGTCGAGTAACTCCCGGGGGAAGCCATCGTGGGCGAGTACCTGGGCGATCTCGGGGTCGGAGAGCTGTGACATCGTCGGTATGCGTCCTGAGGAGTCGGGGCAGGGGGTGCTGATGACAAGTACCCCGGTCGGCCGGGCACCCCTCATGTCGAGGGCCGGGTGCAGGCGGACGGCGGACAGTCCGCCCATGGAGTGTCCGGCGAGGACGATCCGGCGGGCGCCGCAGCGGTCCGCGGCAAGCCGGATCTCCTCGGCGGTCCGTTCCTGCCAACGGCCCGAGTCGAGGTCGGCCACGGAGTCGGCGTTCGGCAGGGCCAGCGGGGTCAGGCCGTGGCGGGCGGCGGCGTCCTTCACGAGGGTGAGGGTGGTGCCGCCGCCCCCGGCGGCCGGGAAGCAGACGCACAGGTCCTGACCGGCGGTGGCCTCGCTCATGTGCCGAATTCCTTGGCGTCGACCACTTCCACGTGCAGTTCGGTCAGGCCGAGCATGAAGTTCGAGCGCAGTCGGCGGGGCGGCGCGTGCACCGCGAACGCCTTGTCCCAGGCGGCCAGTTCCTCGATGAAGGTCTGGATCTCCAGGGTGGCCGCGGGGGCGCCGACGCAGCGGTGCACACCGGCCCCGAAGGCGATTTGTTTGTTGTTGCTGCGGTCGATCAGAAATTCGTCAGGGCGTTCGAAGGCCTCGGGGTCCCGGTTGGCCGCCATGTTCCACAGGGTGACGAAGCTGCCCGCGGGAACGACGTGCTCGCCGACCTGGAAGTCCTCCACCGCGAGGCGCTGTACGTAGCTGTTGGTCGAGGTCCAGCGCAGGAACTCCTGGGTGGCCACGTCGCAGCCGACGTCGCCGTCGGCCACCTTGCGCCACTGCTCGCGCTCCCCGTCGATGGTGTGCACGGTCAGGCTGGCGGTGTGCGGGGTGGTTTCGTTGCCGCCGACAGCGACGTTCAGACCGTTGAGCACGGCGACGTCGCGGGGCATCGATCCGTCGGCCACGCACTGGGCCAGGAAGCCGATCATGTCGTCGGCCTGCCCGGAGCCGAGCCGGTGACCGATCAGCTCGTCGATGAACTCGAGCACCTCCAGCTGGGCGTCGACGAGCGCGTCCAGCGGGGAGCTGCCCGCGTACACCTCGTCGCGGTAGCCGATCATCGTGCGCGTGGCTTCCAGGAGTTGGTGGGCGTCTCCGGGGCCGATGCCGAAGAGCACCTCCAGGACGCCCTTGGGCAGTTCCGGCGCCACGACGCTGCTGAAGTCGAGGCGGTCGCCCACCGACAGCTTGCCGAGGGCGTCGCGGATGTTGCGGCGCACCGTGCGGCCGACCCTGGCGAGCATCTCGCGGCTGAACCCGCTCGTCTTGATCGGCTTGCGGATGGTGGTGTGCGTCGGCTGGTCGGTGACGATGAGCATGCGGCCGGAGGCCGAGTCCTTCTGCGGCAGGTAGGAGCCGTCGACCATCGTTCCGTACGACGAGCTGAGCCGCTGGTGGTCCACGTAGGCCGCGTAGACGTCGGCGTACCGGGTCAGCGCGTAGAACTGGTAGCCGTCGGCGCGGCGGTGCACGGAGACGGGGTGGTCGGCGCGCAGGCCCGCCAGATAGGCCCACGGGTCGTCGTCGGCGAAGAACTCCGGCGAGTACAGCGGGCTGTCCTCAACGACCAGCATGGGTGCCTCCGATCAGGTCGGCTATGCGTGTCGGGGTGCGGCCCTCGAAGAAGACGTGGCCCGGGACCTTGATCCCGGTCCGTTCCTTCAGCAGGGCGCGGCACCGCAGCACGGCCAGGGAGTCGACTCCGGCGGTGAAGATGTCCGTGTCGTTGGCCAGGTCGCGGTTGAGCACCGTACGCACGCAGTCGGTGATGGCAGCTGGCGAGATGTCGGTCATGTCTCCTCGGCCTTGTCTGTCGTTCGGTAGTGGTCCATGAGGGTGGGGACGTCGACCTTGCCGCCGGCCCGGACGGGGTAGCGGTCCACCAGGCTGATCCCGATCGCGGACGAGAAGCCCTGGACGACGGTCTCGATCCGGGTGCGGGTGGCGGGGTCCTCGAGGGTGGTCGGGTCGGTCCGCACGAAGGCCACGGTGTGCCGTTCGTGCTGGACGACGCGGCAGTCCCGCACGCGGGGCAGGGCGGTGACCCGCTGCTCCAGGGCGGCGGTGTCGACCCGCATCCCGTTCACCTTGACCTCGCCGTCCAGCCGCCCGGTGAACACGAGGTCGCCGTCGCCGTCGGGGCGCACCAGGTCTCCGGTGCGGTACGACGGCCGGCCCGTCTCGTCGAGGAAGCGGTGCGCGAGGACACCGTCGTCGAGGTAGCCCAGGCAGACGAACGGGCCGCTGACGACCAGCTCGCGGGCGCCGGGCGGGCCGTCGTCCGCCCCGCGCAGGAACTGGCGGCACCCCTCCAGCGGCCGACCGATGGGAACGGCCGGGGCGGTGAGGTCCTCGGGCAGCCGGTAGTGGTGCGTGGCGAAGGTGGCCTCGGTCGGCCCGTACAGGTTGACGAAGGTGCGGCGCAGACCCGCCCGCCGGGCCTGCCGGTACGTCGACGCCCGGAACTGCTCGCCGCCGCTGAACAGCCAGGGGATGTCCGCGACGGCCTCGGGCAGGACCTCGACGACCGTGGCGAGGACCGCGGCCGGAAGGAGCAGACGACCGATGCCGTACGTCCGCGCGAGCTCGGGCCAGGCGAAGACGTCGTCGTTGACGTGGGGCAGGCACACCACTCTCCCGCCCGCCGCCACGGTGCGCCAGGTGTCGAACCACCAGCCGTCGTAGGTGGGAGTGGCGAAGCTGCCCGCCGTGAGCGGGCCGGGCCCGGGTACGTCCAGGTCGCGGCAGGCGAAGAGCGCCAGCAGGTTGCCGCGGCTGACGGCGACGGCCTTGCGGCCGCCGGTGCTGCCGGAGGTGTAGTTGACCGCCACGGCCTCGTCGGGGAGCGGTTCCGGGCGCGGTCGGTGGGACGGCCGTCCGACGGGCTCGACGGATGGGCGCGGGCCGGGCGTCACGGTGAGCGTGAGGTCGGGCCGTATGCGGGCGAACTCCGGCTCGGTGAGCGTGTAGTCGTCGGCGACGGCCACGGATCCCGCCCGCCAGGCGCCCAGCTGCCCCGCGAAGCAGCCGAGTTTGTGCCGGGAGCGGACGACGACCACACGGGCCGGGCCGTGCGCGCGCACGGCCGCCTCGACCGCCGCGGCGAGCCGTCCGACGTCCGCCCAGCTGTACTCGGTGCCGTCCTCGACCCACACGGCGGCCGGTGAGGACCACCGCGGGCCGTGCAGCAGCTCGTGCCAGGTGTCCGTCATGACCGCAGTCCCAACTCGTCGATGATCGCGCTGATGCTGATGAGGCTCAGCCGGACGTCCCACTTGTCGGGTGTGGCCTCGGCGCCGAGGACGTCCAGCGCGTCGGGGCGGAAGACGCCACTGGCGGCGACGAGGTCCTGCCAGCGCGCCAGGGTCCCCTCGTCGGCCGTGTCGGCGAGTCCGTACGCCGTGAAGCCTTGTTTGGCGCGGTGCAGGATCCGTTCGGGCACGATGCCGGCGTACGCCTCCTTCAGGCAGGCCTTGCCCTCGAAGTCGGCCATCTTCCGCTCGTCGGGGACGCCGAGTGCCAGGGAGACGACGGGGTTGGCCAGGAACGGGTAACGGCCCTCCACGGAGTTCGCCATGAGCATCATGTCGTCGTGGTCGCCGAGCAGGTGTCCGCTCAGCTGCACGTACACGTCGGCGATCGACCGCAGCCGCATCGGGGTCAGGGCGGCCGTCTCCCGGTCGTCGAAGGGGATCAGCCGGTCTCGCCAGTACTCCTTGCCGGGCAGGGCGTCGAGCGCCCGCGGGGCGAGGCACAGCTCCCTTCGGCGGGCCGTTCTGGTGGGGTCGCTCTCCCAGGCGAAGTCGGTCCTGCCCCACGCTTGTTCGTTCTCGGCGTGCCGCTCGGGCGGTGTGCGGCGGGCGCCGTCGAACGCGTAGGAGTCGTAGCCGAAGAACAGCTCGTCGGCGCCTTCTCCGGAGATCACGCCCTTGAGGCCGGTGAGCCGGACCTGGCGGGCGAGCATCAGGGCCGCGACGTTGTACGTCTCGCGCTGCGGATAGCAGCAGTGGCGCACCATGTCCTCGAACTCGGCGGCGACGTGGGCCGGGGCGCAGCGGATCTGGTGGTGCTCGCTGCCCACGGCGTCGGCGATCTCGCGCTGGAACCGCCCCTCGTCGAGGGTGACGTCGTCGAAGAGCACGGAGAACGTCCGGGTGGGCTTCTCCCGGGCCCGGGCCGCTTCGAGGACGAGCGTGCTGGAGTCGAAGCCGCCGCTGAGGTAGGCGCCGATCTCGACGTCCGCGCGCAGCCGGTCGGTCACCGACCGTCCCACGACTTCGCGGATCTCCTCCCCGGTGACGGGGCGGTCCGTCTCCTGGAAGTCCCCGTACCGCCAGTACCGCACGGTCTCGGGGGGACCGTCGCCGAAGCGGACCACGCAGCCCGGCGGTACGGCGCACACGTCCTCGACGAGGGTTCTGGGCGCGACGATGTTGCCGAGCGCCAGGTACTGGTCGACGGCGCCGAGGTCGAGCCGCCAGGCCCGCGGCACGCTCCGCACGAGCGACTTCAGCTCGGAGCAGAAGTGCACGTGGCTGCCGAGCACGGCGTAGAACAGCGGGCAGATGCCGAAGCGGTCGCGGCCCAGGTGGAGGCTGCCGTCGGCCCGGTCGTGGATGACGGTGGCGAACTGCCCGTCGATCCGGCTCAGGCCAGCGGGCCCGTAGCGGGCGAACAGCTCGGGCAGGACGGCGACGTCGACGCGGTTGTCGGGCGGGCCGCCGCCCAGCAGGGCGCGCAGCTCGGCGGCGTTGTAGACCTCGCCGTTGGTCAGGGCCACGTACCGGCCGCTGGGGTCCTCGGCCGGCTGCCAGCCGTCCTTCAGCGCGGTCATCCCGAGCCGGCCGAGCTTCGCGGAGAGCGTGGGTGTGTTCAGGGAGTAGGTCTCGTCCGGTCCGCGGTGGACCAGCCGGGCGTGCATCGCGGCGGCGACGGCCCGGTCCAGGGTCTTGTCCGGGGCGTAGGTTCCGCACAGGCCGCACATCCGTCACACGCTCCGTTCCCGCAGCTGGTCGGCGAGGGACCGCAGGTTCTCCGCGCGCAGCACGTCGCGGACACCGGCGTCGGTCCAGCCGAGCTTCTTCATGCCGGTGACCAGGACGACGGCCGATGCGGAGTCGCCGCCCAGCTCGAAGAAGTTGTCGTCGAGCCGTGCGTCCCGGACCCCGGTGAGCGTCCGCACCAGGTTCAGTACCTGCTCGTCGGGGGAGTCCGCGGGGGTGCGGTCACGCCGCCGCCGGGTGCGCAGGGCGGCCCGGTCGATCTTCCCGTTCGGGGTGCTGGGGAAGACGTCCACGCGTTCCAGCACGGAGGGGATCTTGTACGGGTCCAGGATGCCGTCCAGGTGGTGCCGCAGGGCGCGCGGGTCGGCCGTGCCCTGGTAGTAGCAGACCAGGGTGTCGGGGGTCGCGGGGGCGTCGTCGGCGTGGGTCTCGGCCACGACGACCGCCTCCCGTACGTCCCGGTGACGGCACACCGCCGTCTCGATCTCGCCGGGGTCGAGCCGGTAGCCGCGGACCTTCACCTGGCGGTCGAGGCGTTCCACGTAGGTGAGCCGTCCGTCGCGCAGTTCCACGACGTCGCCGGTGGCGTAGCCGTTTGTGCCGTCGGGGCCCTGGAGCGGGTCGAGCCCGTGCTCGGTGAGGTACCCGGCCGCCACGGAGGCTCCGGTGACGACGAGTTCGCCGCGCCGGACGCCGGCCCCGGTGGTGCCGGTCTCGACGTCGCGCAGGACGTACGCGCACGCGCCCACCGGCTCGCCCAGGGGCACCGCGTCACGGCAGCCGTCCGGGTCGAGGGCGTCGCTGAGCAGATTGCACACCGTGGTCTCGGTGAGGCCGTAGGCGTTGTGGAAGCTCGCCGCCTTCGACCAGGTGCGGACCGCGGCCGGGCGGCACGGGCCGCCTCCGTTGACGACGTGTTCCAGGCGCATTCCGTCGGTGGGTTCGGTGACCGTCAGGGCGAACGGCGTCGTCTTGAGGTGGGTGATGCCGAACCGTTCGAGGGTGTCCTGCAGGACGGGGCCCGGCGCGAGACGGTCCTCGTCCACCACGACGAGGCAGCCGCCGGCGCTGAGCGTCCACAGGATCTCGGTGAGGCAGCCGTCGAAGGTGAGCCGGGCGAACTGCAGGGTCCGGCTGCCGGGTCCGACGGACAGACGGGTGACGTGGTCGCGGACGACAGGGGCGAGCGGGGCGGCCCGGACGAGGACGCACTTGGGGGTGCCGGTGGACCCCGAGGTGTGGATCGCGTAGCCGATCTCGCCGTCGGCGAAGGGCAGCGGGCGGGGTGCGGGCGGGCCGTCCGCAGGGCGCCGGTGGGCCGCGGGCCCGGTGAACGGCGCGCGGTCGTCGGCGGTGCGCCAGGCGGCGGGCAGCGCGATGAGTTCCACGTCTCCGTCGTCGCCCGCGTCGCGGGCCAGCAGCCTGACACCCAGCAGGCGGGTCTTGGCGGTGTTGGTCGCGTCGCTGTCCCGCTGGTCGACGACGACGAACGGCCGCCGGGCCTTCAGGGCGCCGATCATGGCGACGATCGCCGCCGCGCTACGGGTGCCGAGCAGGGCCACCCATTCGTCGGGACGGGTCAACCGCCGCAGCCGGTGCGCGAACTCGTCGGTGCGTTCACCGAATTCCCGGTAGGTCATGGCGGACCGCGCGGTGCGCAGTGCCTCGTTGTCCGGGACGTCCCGGACAGCGCGGTCCATGCCGTCGAGCACGGACTCCTCTTCTGTTCGCACGTCACCCTCCTTCACTGTGGGATGCGGGGTACCGCTTGTCGTGGCGGCCCGTCGCCCGCTGGCGGACGGGGTGGGTCAGCGCGCCGACGTCCTGGACGACCGCCTCCACCGTGTCACCGGCGTGGATGACCGCCGCTCCGGGAGTGCCGGTGCAGATGACGGTGCCGGCGTCGAGGGTGCGTCCGGCGCTGAAGTACTCCACGAGGCGGTCGAGGCCGAACTTCATGTCGGCGGGGGTGGCGGCGGCGACCGTCTCCCTGTTGCGGACGGTGGCGATGCGCAGGGAGGTGAGGTCGTCGTCGCCGAACTCGTCCAGGGTGACCAGGACCGGGCCGACGCTGCAGAAGGTGTCGAACCCCTTGGCCCACGGGATGTGGCGCGGGTTCTCGCGGATGACGTCCTCGGCCGTCATGTCGAGGACGGCGGTGACGCCTCCCACGACGGAGCGCCAGTCGGCCCGCTCGACGTTCTTGCAGCTGGTCTTGATGACCAGGCCCAGTTCCGCTTCCGCGGTGACCCGCTGGGACTGCGCGGGCAGGTCGATGTGGTCGCCGTTGCCGATGAGGCAGTTGGCCGGGCGCAGGTAGGAGCCGGGGCCGGAGCGGGGCTGTTCGGACTCCAGGTCCTGCGAGTGGCGCCGGTAGTTGAGCCCGGCGCCCCAGATGTCGGCTCCCGGGTCGACGACGCTGGGGGCGAGGTCGGGGTCGGGCCGGACGGGGGTGAGGGCGGGCGCGTGCCGCTCCAGGGCGCCGGTCAGCTCCCGTGACGGGGCCTCGCCGAGGAGGTCGCTGATCCGGCTCACGCCGGCGTACCCGGGCACGTCCGACAGATCGAACCACTGGTCGCGGTGGTGTACGGCGATGCCGTATCCGGTGGCGGGCGTGCCGGTCCTGCTGATTCTCATGGTGATCTCCGTAGGTGGGCGGGCCTGGCGGCGGTCCGCCGGTCGGCAGGGGACGTTCTTCCGGGCCGGTGCAGCCCGGAGCGCCCCGAGCGGGGTGTGGGCACGTCTCCGCCCGGAGCGGGCCGAGCGTGCGGAGCCCGGCGGCCGGTGACGAGGCCGCGGACGGCCTCCGGGACCTCCCGCTGCGGCGGGATCCGGACGGATCAACAGATTCAGGCGCCGATCCTGCTGGCGGCGGCGCGGAAGTCGTCCTTGCGCGGACTGTGATCGGCGATCTTCACGGCCGTCTCCATGAGCCGCGCCGGGTCGGTGTCGTGCTCCTCGGCCAACTTCTCCACCAGCGGGAAGTAGCCCGAGTGGATGCCGATCACCGCGCCGAGGACCTGCATGGTGCGGTCCTCGGCGATGGGCCGCATGTTCTCCCGGCAGTACTCGGCGAGCCGGGCGAGTTCCTGGTAGTCGAAGAGGTCGGTGTCGAGGAGCTTGATGACACCGGCCAGCGACTCGATGGCGGCGTTTCCGGAGCCGCGGCCGATGCCGTCGAGGGTGGCGTCGACGATGGTGGCTCCCGCTTGCAGGGCGGTGATGCTGTTGATGTTGGCCATGCCGAGGTTGTCGTGCCCGTGGAAGCCGACCACCGGGACGTTCTCACGCACCGCGCTCACGTACGTCTGTACGTCGGCGGGGAGCATCGCGCCGTAGGAGTCGACGACGTAGACGCCCGCGATGTCGGGGCTCACCCCGTCGAGCAGGCCGACGAGCTCGCGGACCGGAGTCGCGCTGGACTTCATGAGGTTGAGGTACACCTGGCCGCACAGTTCGGTGGCGCGCCGTAGGTAGTCGAGGTGCTCGGGGACCCGCTCGGGCTCCATGCCGATCCGGATGAAGGACATCCCGCGATCGCTCATCTGCGCGATGGTGTCGAGGCGGGTGAACTCCGGCTGGGCGAACATGCCCCAGGGCTTGCGGGTGAGGGCGGAGCGGGCGATCTCGGCCCAGCGGAAGTGGCCTATGTTGCACGCTTTGATGCCGCTGCGCTCGGCCTCCAGGCCGATTCCGTGGCCCACCTCCACCTTGGCCACCGGAATGGTGTCAAGGCGGGTGAGCAGTTGCGTCGCGAATTCCTCGTCGAGCTGGAAGTCGACGGCGTAAGAACCGTCGCGCAGCGTGCAGTCGAGCAATTCGATGGCGGGCAATTCGTCGGGCCGGTCGTCCGCTAAGGACATGGCGATACTCCTTGTTTTTGGCAGCACGGATGACGTCTTCCCGTACGGGTGAAGAAAAAGGGATTCCGGTAATGGCGGAAACATGTGGGGAAGCGGTAGCCCCTTGTGCTGTGCCGTACGGGGATACGCGTTCCCAACCCCAGGTGCCGTAGACACAAGTAGAATCTTTGACCGAATAACACGCCTGGGGCGCCTCGGAACCCGCCGATGTCGATCACCGGGCCCGCAGGGTGTGAGGTGGCGGGATATCTACCACCCTCACTGCTCGGGGCAGGATCGTGATGTCGACGTTCCGGATCGCCACGAAGGCCGATCGAATGGGCCAGGGCGGGAGTTGCGGCGGCGCGGGCGCAGAGTTCCAGTCGACATGGCACGAAGTGCGCCGCCCCCCTTGACGGACGCGCCGGGAGGCTACTGCGCTTGTCGGCGTCTCACGGAGGACTCCGGCCTGCGGGCCGAGGTGGCCGGTCGGCAGACGGCGGGGGTGCGGACCGCGGTGCGCCGCTCGGTGTTCGGCAGCGCGGTGTTCACCGAGGAAGTCCGGGACGGCGATCAGCATGGCCGCTGCGGCGGCGCTGCGTGACCTGGGTGCATCCAGCGACCCCGCAGAGGCGGACGCAGGGCTGGTCGTACGCCGAGTTCTCCGCGATCAGCAGAGAGAATCCGGGACGCCGCGTGTCGAGACGCAGGCGCCACAGGAAGGCTCGGTGCAGCTGGTCCCATCCCCAGGGGGTGGTCCCGGAGTTGGCGGCGTACAGGGCGCCGAGCTCGGGAAGGTGGTCCGTGACCTGGCACCGGGTCGACGGGCGGCGTCACCGGCATCACCGTGGCCTCCCGGTCCGGCCTGCGGACCCTGGACGCGCTGCGGTTCTGGGGCTGGCCGGACGTCGCGCCCGCCTCCTACGGCGGCCCCCTGTTCGACCCGTGCCGCATACTCCTTCCCGGCCCGTGAGGGGCCGCGGTCGCTCAGTGGGGGCGTGGTCGGTCTAGGGCAGCATCACCATCTGGCCATCCTCCGGCCGTCCCGCCACGCCGCACCCTGGGCGTCGCTGCATCCCCGCTGGCAGGGGCGGTGCGACGGATGGCGCAAAGCTTCCCGGCGGCGGTGTGGGCCGCCGCGGGGTGTGCTTCGCTCGGCTCCGGCGGCCCGGCGACGACGGCGGGTCGTCGAGGTGCGGGTCCGGTCGTCGAGGTGCGGGCCCGACCGGATCGCAGACCCCCAGGGGAGGGGTACCGCCGTGTCCGTGAACTCCCGCTCGTCGCCGTTGTCCCTGCCGCCCGCCGTCGCCTCCCGGCTGGCCGCGTGGGCCGACGGACGGTCCGGGCGTCGCGCCCTGTCGGCCGCGTCCTGGCTGACCAGCCCGCTCTCGCCGGACGACTACCTCGGTCTGCTCGACCCGCTGTGGTCGGCGCGGCACCCCGCGGGCCGGGTCACCGCCGTGCTCCCGGAAGGCCCCGGGGCGGCCACTCTGGTGATCCGGCCGGGCCGGGGGTGGCGCGGGCACCTGGCCGGGCAGTACCTGCCGGTCGGCGTCGAGATCGACGGCGTACGGCACTGGCGTACGTACTCGATCACCTCACCGCCCGCCGACGCGGTCGCCATCACCGTGAAGGCGCAGCGGGGCGGCCGGGTCTCCCCGTACCTGGTCCACCGGACCGGGCCGGGCACCGTGCTCCGACTCGGCCCGGCACAGGGCGAGTTCGTCCTGCCGCGGCCGCTGCCCGAGCGGCTGCTGTTCGTCACGGCGGGCAGCGGCATCACCCCGGTCATGGGGATGCTGCGCACCCTGGCCGGCCGTCCCGGCCCCGTACCCCACACCGTGCTCCTGCACAGCGCGCCGTGGCCGGAGGAGTGCCTCTTCCGGGCCGAACTCGCGCTCCTGGAGACGCAGATGTCCTGGCTGACCGTCCAGCTGACGTACACGCGTACGGACGGTCGGCTCACCCCGGACCGCATCGCGGAGCTCTGCCCGGACTGGCGCCGACGGGATGCCTGGCTGTGCGGACCTTCCGGGCTGCTCGACGCCGCCGAGAGGAGCTGGGCGGCCCAGGGCGTACGGGAACGGCTGCGCGTGGAGCGCTTCCGGCTCGCACCCTTGCCGCCCCGGGGAGGCGCCGCCGCCAGCGCGCCGGTCCAGTTCGCTCGCAGCGGTGTGGAAGCGGACGCGGAGCCCTCCGTGCCCCTGCTGGAGGTCGGCGAGGCGGCGGGCGTGACGATGCCGTACGGATGCCGTCGCGGCATCTGCTTCGGCTGTCTCGCGCCGCTCGCCGCGGGGCGGGTGCGGGATCTGCGGACCGGTGAAGTGCACGGTGAACCAGGCGAGTTGATCCAGACCTGCGTCAACGCGGCCGCAGGCCCCCTCGCCCTCGATCTGTGACCCGGCCGGTTCCCCGAGGGGCTCCGGCCGACGAGCGGTCCCGCCGGACCGCACCACACCCCCAGGGAGACACCATGCCCACGACCGTCGCCTACCTCAGCGATCCCGCACCGGCGGCGCCGGACGCCGACCGCACCGAACAGCTGGGCCGCGAACTCGACCGGCTCCGCGCCGAGGTCGTCGCGGCACGCGGCGCGGACGACGCCCGGTACATCCGTACGGTGATCGCCGTGCAGCGAGGCTGTGAGGCGGGCGGCCGGGCCGCCCTCGCCGTGTCCCTCTTCCCGCCCGCCTGGATGGCGGGCACCGCGCTGCTCGCCGTCGCGAAGACACTGGAGAACATGGAGCTGGGCCACAACGTCCTGCACGGTCAGTGGGACTGGCTGGCCGACCCGGCGATCCACTCGACCACCTGGGAGTGGGACTTCGCCAGCCCCGCCGACGCCTGGAAGCACACCCACAACCACCTGCACCACACGTACACCAACGTCGTCGGTCGCGACCGCGACCTCGGCTACACGATCCTGCGCATGAGCCCGGACCAGCCCTGGCGGCCGCACCACGCGCTCCAGCCTTTCTACGCCGCGCTGCTCGCGCCCGTCTTCGAGTGGGGGATCGCCCTGTACGACCTGGAGGCCGACGCCGTGGCGCAGGGTCGCAAGAGCGTGCGCGCCTTCCTCCACGACGTGTCGGGCTTGGCGCGCAAGGCCGTGCGCCAGGCGGCCAAGGACTACGTCCTGTTCCCGCTCCTCGCGGGCCCTTCCGCGCTGCCCTGCCTCGTGGGGGCCCTCACCGCCAACACCGCCCGCAACATCTGGGCGCACACGGTCATCTTCTGCGGTCACTTCCCCGGCGAGGTGCGGACCTTCACGGAGGAGCGGCTCGTCGACGAGACCCGCGGCGAGTGGTACGTGCGGCAGATCCAGGGCTCGGCGAACATCGAGGGCGGCCCGCTCCTGCACGTCCTCACCGGCAACCTCAGCCACCAGATCGAACACCACCTCTACCCCGACCTGCCCAGCAACCGCTACGCCCAGCTCGCCCCGCGCGTGCGCGAGATCTGCGGCCGCTACGGACTGCCGTACGTCACCGGGCCGTTGTGGCGCCAGTACGCGTCGATGTGGGGCCGCGTGCTGCGCCACGCCCTGCCGTCACACGCGGGCCTCGGGAGCCGGGATGACGGAGGTGTCGAACGTGCCGTCGACGATGCGCCGGGCGAAGTCCGTCAGGCGTAGGTGGTGCGAGCGGGCGTACGAGCGGAACGCGATGAAGGCCTCGTCGACCGAGGTGTCCCAGCGCTCGGCGAGCACGCCCTTGACCTGCTCCACCAGGATCCGGCTGGTGAGCGCGGAGTTCAGCTGGGCGTTCTCCACGTGTGACTGCTCCAGCGTGCGCTGCTGGAGGATCGTGATGGTGGCCACGTCGGCGAGCGCCTGGGCCAGGGCGATGTCTTCCTCACCGAGTGGGTGCGCGGAGGTGTGGAACAGATTGAGGGCACCCACCACCCGGTCACGGAGCCGCAGGGGGATGGCGTGCGTGGCCACGAACCCGATCGCGCGGGCCCGTGGCGTGAAGCGGGGCCAGGCGGCGGCCGCCTCGGGAAGCCTGAGGTCGATGTTCGTGCGGGGCTCGCCCGCGTGGAAGCACTCCACGCAGGGACCCTGGTCGTGCTGCCGGGCGAACAGTTCCAGGAGGCGGGTGTGCTCGTCCGAGGCGGCGATGACCTGAAGTTCGCCGTGGGCGTCGGCGAGCAGGATCCCCGCGGCGGCTACGTCCAGGAGTTCCACACAGCGTGTCGAAAGGCGCTGTAGCAGGTCGAGTACGTCGAAGTCGTCGATGAGCGAGTCCGCGATCTCGACGAACACCCTCGCGAGCCGCTGTTCCCGGGCCATGCCGATCATCCCTCTCCACCGTCGGGCGAATGAGGCCCGTTCCTATCGTCGTCGAATCGCAGCCGTCGGGCCACGACGTCGTCTGCTACGTCACCGACAGGGCGCTCGCTGCCGAAGGCGAAGGCGCGCAGCCGCACCAGGGCCTCCACCATCGAGACGCCGAGTTGGACGCTGATCATTCCGGTCGCCTGGTGCACGACGGCACGGTGCAGCCCGGCGGTCGGCCACAACCGCCCGTCGTCACTCGTACTACTGGCATGCGTAGGACCCCTCCCGTTCATCAGGGCTGCCGTCAGGGCGGCGGACAGTGTGTTCGCGTCCAGGAGTTGCTGGTCGGTGAGGCCGCGCTCACCGTCGCACAGCAGGGTCAGTATCCCGAGCCGTGCGGCGCCCAGGCCGAGGGGGAAGCAGCACACTCCACGCACCCCGAGCCGCTGCGCCGCGGGCAGCAGCGCGGGCCAGCGGTCGGGGCGCACCTGGCTCAGGACCGGTTCCAGTACGGGCACCCCGGCGTGTGCGGCGTCGGGGCCCGGGCCCTCGCCGAGCGTGAACTGCAGTTCCTCGAACCGGAGGCTCAGCTGGGGGAAGGACCACAGGGGCTCCGGCGTGCGGGTGCCGTTCACGGTTGCCGAGGACTTGGGGAAGACGGACACGGTGACGCCCGCGACCCCCAGCGCGCGCGCACTGGTCTCCGCAGGATCGCTGTTGCTTCCGGGGTGCAACGATCGGAGCGCCTCGGCCATGCCGTCGCTGGTCACCGGTCTCCGTTCCGCGGAGGCCGGGACCTCCCCGTGCGGGACTCCCGGCGGTACTGACCGTACCTCACGCGTCACCGTTGTGAGCGGCCCGCCGGATCGGTCCGGGAAGGGCGGCCGTGTCTTGCCAGGCGTCCTGGGCGCTGGCGTACCCGGGGAACCGGTCGATGACGCCGCCGGCCCGGAAGACCAGCCGGGTCGCGGGGCGCGTGTAGACGAGCCGGACCCAGCCGTGCCGGGTCCGGCAATCGGCCCAGGTCTCGTTCAGCGGCCTGAGGACGCTTCCGTCCATGAAGGTCACCTCGGTGAGATCCACGATGAGACAGAGCCGCCCGGCACCGGCGCGGGCGAGACGCAGGTCGTGCGCCAGCGGCGACACGGTGGTCAGGTCCAGCTCGCCCCGGGCGCGGACGAGACGGCAGTCGTCGAACAGCTGGGGGAGGGCGGCCCGGTCGGCCGACTCCGAGGGATCGGGATGAGAGCTCATCCGTCCCATCTCCTCAGGAAGGTTGCTGCTTCGCGTTGCGCAGAGCCTCTGTTGCGCCGGGCTGCATGCACGGAGAGGGCCGGGTCCGGGGCGACCGTGTGGTGAGCGTACTGGAACACGGGGCGGCGCCGCCGGGACCGTCACTCTTTTGTGAAAGCTGCGGCCATCAGACGCGGTCCCTCCCTGGCGTCGGTCAGGTGCGGTACGACCAGCAGGTCCCAGCGCCCGGCTCCGGGGGCGAGCAGACAGGCCGTGGCGGGGGCGTGCACGGCGGAGTTTCCGTGCAGGTGGAGCACCTGCCCCGCGCAGAGCATCCGGCCGGGGAAGGCGGACCAGCTGGCGGTGCGCACGGTGACGTGGACGATCTGCGTCCAGGTGTGCGGCAGTGCGCGCAGCAGGCGCGGAAGCTCGGTGACGAGGTCGTCGCTGTGGGGCCACCAGACGCCGTCGATGCTGCGGGGACCACCTTCGGCGGGTGCCAGGCGCAGCCGGGTGAGGGAGCGGGGGTCGACGAGGGGGGCGGTCATGTTGATCTCCCTGGGAGGGCGGCGAGGCGGGGTGCTGTGCGGGCCGCGGCAGGGGGCGTTGACGTGCCTCGGGCCGGGGCCGGGTGCGTGGTGGCGGTCGGCTCAGGGGTGTGCCGTCTCGTCGGCATGGGTGCGGCGCGCCTGCGACCCGCTGTCGATCAGCCAGGTGTGCGGGGCCGGTGTCGTCGGGCGGGTCCGCAGGGTGTCGACCGTGAGGTGCAGCCGGACGCCGTCGCCCTCGCTGCCGGTGGGGTAGCTGCGGGGCTCGTCGCAGAGCAGGCGCTCGCGCAGGACCTGTGCCACCCGCCAGGCCGCTTCGGGGTCGTCGGCGACGATGCGGACCTGGACGCTGCCGTCGGCCATCGGGTGTGCGTCATCGCGGGTGCCCGGTGCGGGAAGCGGAGTGCGTACGGTGATCACCGGCATGGTGTCGACCTGTCCCCGAACCCGTAGGTGCTGAGCCCGGTGCTCTGGACCGAGAGGGCGACCGGCAGGGAAGGCGGTCGGGAAACGCTCCCAGTGGCTATGAGCCTACTCCTGCGGCCCGCCCCACCACGATCGCGCGCACGGACCGGCCGTACACGTCACGCTCCGTGTGCGCGATGACCAGGAGTAGGCTGGAAGAGCTGAGGTGTCCTCGCCGCTCAGCGGCCCCCGTGCGCGTGCCCGTCCGTGGTGGCCACTGCACCTGGGAGGTGTGCCATGCGTGACGATCCGGCCGGTCCTGTCGTTCCTCCGACGGAATCCGGAATCCAACAGACGTTTCCCGGCGCGGCCGTGCTCAGGATGGCGACGACATCCCGGCGCGACGGCACCTTCGACGGAGTGTGGTGGCCCAGGTCGCGGAATCTCGCCGCGCAACTGCCCGTCCTGATCCGCGCGTTGACCGACAGGCTCGGTACGGTCGCCCGGATCGGCCTGGACGCGGGGGCGTGGGACGCGCACCTCCACTCGGTGGCCGTCGATGGTCACCTGGTCCGTATCGACTGGTCCGAGGTCGACGACCACACCATGCTCGTCACCCGCGGCCACCAGGACATCTTCTCCTTCCTGATGCTCCCGTGGTACGCCGAGGAGCGGGCGGCCCACGCCGCCATGACCCTGGCCGTACAGGACGGCAACAGCGCGTCGGCCGCGGAGATCCTCGCCGCGACCGGTATCCCCGCCCGCTGACCCCCGGCGACTACAGCTCGTCGAGGTGCCAGTGCTGGCTGGTGTCGCCGGAGTCGTCCTGTTGGACGATCTTCGCGCCGTCCGCGGTGGAGTTGGCCGCGACGCCGAGGACCTTGCCGCTGTGGACGTTGACGAGTTTCACATAGCCGCCACCGGTGTCGGCCAGGCGCCACTGCTGGTTGGCGCCGCGCGTGGCGGGCCACTGGATGACGGGGGCGCCGGGGCTCGTGGACTCGCTGTGGACGTCGATGTGCTGTCCCGAAAGGGAGTTGGCGAACGTGGTGAGCCCGTGGGACAGGGTGGTGCGGCGCCACTGCTGGTTGGCCTTGCCGTGGCGGGGCCACTGGATGAGCTGCACGCCCTGGGCGGTCGACTCGTCGGGTACGTCGAGGGCCTTGCCGCTGCGCCGGTTGGTGAGGACGTAGGCGCTCTGGAGGGCGGCGGCGAAGCCGATGGGCTTCGGCGTCGTCCGGTGCAGGTCGAAGACGACGATCTCGTTGCGCCCGGTCCGCAGCCAGGGCGCGGGGCAGTACAGGCGCTGCTGCGGGCCCACGGACCAGTAGCGCCCGAGGTGGTGGCCGTTGACGAAGACCACGCCCTTGGTCCAGGCGGACATGTCCAGGTAAGTGTCGCCGGTCCTGTCGAGGCTGAGGGCGGCGCGGAAGAAGAGGCCGCCTCTGTCACGGTCGCTGATGGCCGGGCGCAGGGAGGCCACGAACTCCTCGTCGACGGGCAGCGAGTACGTCTGCCACCGGGTGAGCGGGCCGTCGAGCGCGCCGGCGTCGGACAGCGACACCTGCCCGGTGATGCCCTTGCGGTCGACGTAGTGCCCGAAGTTCACCCGGCCCAGACCCTCCACCAGGATGTCGAGCGTCGGGCTCGGGCCCGCGTCGCCGAGGGCGAGGCTGCTGCCGGTGGTGACCTTCAGCGGTCCGGCGTACGAGGGCCAGACCGCGACCCGGCTGAAGCCGCCCTGGTAGGCGCCGTCGAGGAACACCGTGGCGTAGTCGTGCACGCCGGTGACGTGCAGGGTCGCGCCGTCGTATCCGGACAGGGGGCGGCGGTAGAGGACGAAGCCCGCGTTCTGGCCGTAGGTCTCCATGGGCTGGGCGGTGACCGTCCGGGACGGGGGCAGCGCCTGGGGCAGGTTGTCCCACAATGAGGCGTACGCCTCGGGCGTCACCGGGCTCGGGGTGATGGTGGGGATGGCCGCCGGGAGTGGAGGCAGCGGCTTCTCCACGTAGCTGTCGATGAGGGAGCGGTACGCGGCGTAGCTCGCGGTCGGGCGGCCCTGCTCGGTGATCGCCGCGCTGTAGTCGTAGCTGGTGATGTCGGGTGTGTAACCGCTGCCGTCGTCCGCGGAGTTGGCTCCGGCCCAGTAGCCGAAGCTGGTGCCCCCGTGAATCATGTAGATGTTGAAGGACAGCTCGGACCGCATGAGGCCGTGCAGGATCGGGGACTTGTCCTTGCCGATGCCGCCGAATCCGCTGTCGCCCCACGCCGTGAACCATCCGGCCCAGGACTCGCCGATGAACGCGGGCACCGCGGGGAAGGTGCGGCGGCAGTCGGCGATGGCGGCGGCGTCCCCGTCGGACAGGCCGATGGCGCCGCCGGGCACGTTGGTGCGGTTGGCCTTGACCTGGGCCAGGCCGTCCTGGGTGTAGAAGGGCCCGGGGACGCCCGCGTCCAGCCAGGCCCTGCGGATCTCGTCGACGTACGTGGCGTCGTCGCCGAACGAGCCGTACTCGTTCTCGATCTGCACCATGAGGACGGGCCCGCCGCCCGCGACGAGCAGGGGCTTGACCACCGGCGCGATCTTGCTGATGTAGCGGCGGACGGCTGCCATGTAGTGCGGGTCGGCCGCGGCCCGTACGCGGATCTTGGCCGCCGGGTCCTTGAGGAGCCAGGCGGGCAGACCGCCGAGGTCCCACTCGGCGCACACGTACGGCCCGGGACGCAGCAGCACCCACATGCCCTCGGCCTGGCACAGCCGGACGAACGCGGCGAAGTCGCGCCGGTCGGTGGTCAGGTCGAAGACGCCGGGGCGCTCCTCCAGGTAGTTCCACATGAGGTACACGCCGATGGTGTTCAGGCCCATCGCCTTGGCCATCTGGATGCGGTGGCGCCAGTACCGCACGGGGATGCGGCACGGATGCAGTTCACCGCTGCGGATCTGGAAGGGCTCCTTGTCGAGCAGGAACTGGCTGCCGTCCGCGGAGAATCCGAACGTGTGGTCCGCGGCGGCCAGGGGGCTCCTGGGCGCCGCGTGACCCTCGGTGGCCCAGGTGGCGGCGAGCGGGGTGAGGGCGCTGATGATCAGGAAGTCGCGTCGATCCATGGGGCGCTCCAGGGGGTGAGGAGAAGTCTGGCCCGGCGAACGTGGAGTGACGTCAGCTGCCTGTCGGCAGTGTGGGATTACGGTAGAGCGTGTTCGAGTGTGTTGGAAGGGGTGCGGTAATGGTTGTATGCCGTACCGTCAGATTCCTTTGGGGCACGGGGAGTTGACGGGGCGCCGCCTCGACGGACGCTGCGCGCCTTCGGCCTGGGCGACCATGGCCCGGACGGCGACGGCCCGTACGTGCTCCGCTCGTGCCTCAGGGGGTGGTCGGCGGATCCTCGCATCGGCCCCCGCCCGGGCCCTCCGGGTCGCGGCGGTGGACCAGGACCTCGTCGACCCCCGTGATGTGGAGCACCCGGCGGACCGGCTTCGACGCCTCGATCACGGTGATGCGGCCGCCCGCGACGCGGCAGTGCCGGTGGTGCGCCGCCAGGGCGTTGATCCCCGACGAGTCGATGAAGGCGACGTCGGTCAGGTCCAGCTCCACGCGGCGGTGCAGCAGGGGCGCCAGGGCGGCCCGCAGGGAGGGCGCGCTGGCGATGTCCAGATCTCCGTGTACGCGTACCAAAGCGGGGTCGAACCCCGAAACGATGTCCACGCGCAGGGACGAGGGAGAGGCGGCGGCCATGGTGGTGCCTTCCGGAGATTCACGGCGGTGCCGGTCAAAGACCATGCATACGGTAGTGATACCCACCAGGTCCGAGCATTTCCTTGGCGCAGACGTACCGGAAAGGCGCAAGTGAAGGGGGCGAGCGGACGCGTGACTGAACTGTCTTCGAACGGCTTTCCGGTCGTTCGAAGGGTGAGCGACGGCGGGCCGCCGGTGGTGCCGCGCGTGCCGCGGCGCCGCTCGGGGTCTCCCGGGAGCGGGCGCCGCGGCCCCGTGTGCGTCAGATCCCGTCGTCAGGGCGCTTGTTGATCTTCAAGCTCTTGGGGATGGCGGGCAGCAGCCGCTGCTTCGACGCCACCTCGCGGACGGTGCGGGGATCGGTGAACGTCTCCTGGCGCGCGGAGCGGAAGGTGAGGGCCGGACCGCCCTTGCGCAGATTGCCGCCCTGGGGCGCGGGCCCGTCGAGGGCGGGGAGGCGGTAGGAGGGGGCCTTGCGCAGGGCCTGCTCCAGGAACGCGGCGGTGAGCTGCGCGGCCTGGGCGCGGGCGGCAGCCGGGGACGCGACCTTGGAGGCCTTGCAGGGGCCGATCCCGCCGCCCTTGTCGGTGGCGGCGAGATTGGTGTTGATCATCCGGTGGCCGGTCCCCGCGAGCAGTACGTCCGCCGCGACCTTCGTCGAGCGCGACTTCGCGAGCGCCTTCATCGTCGAGCGCCCCGCCTGCGGCTGGACGTCCTCGTCGCAGGCGCCCCGGATGTTGAGGACGGGCACCTTGTGCGGCGCGGGCTCGGCGTTCTCGGCGGGCTCGATGGCCACGGTGCCGAAGAGCCCCGCGCGCTGGGCCGCCTTGGGGGACAGGACGTAGCCGCCGCCCCGGCTGTGCCCGACGAGGCCGACGCGGGAGGTGTCGATGCGCCCCTTGACCCCGGGGAGCTTCAGGCCGTGGTCGACGCCCTTGTTGAGGTCGGAGAGGAGCCGCAGATGGGCGCTGACCAGATCGGTGTAGCCCTTGGTGGCGTCGGTCTCGCCGCCCCACCAGATCTCGGGGGACACGACGTCGATGGACACGGCGACGAAGCCCTTGCGCGTGAGCGCCTGCACGACGTGCGACAGGCCCGCGTTCTGGCGCAGGTAGTCCGGCCCGAGGCCGCGCTCCGGCTTACCGGGCTTGGCGCAGACCAGCGGCCAGTGGGTCTTGACGGGGTTGCGGGCGACGACGTCGGACGCGTCCTTCGTGGTCACGCAGTTGTGGTGCGTGCCGTGCAGCACCACGACGACCGGGTGGGGCCCCTTGCCCTTGGGCATCCCGAGCACGCCGTGGACCTGGGACGGATTGCCCGCCGTCCTGCCGCCGGTGATCTTGAGGAGTCCCGGGGCGAGGCGATAGCCGGTCAGGCTCGCCGCGGCGCCGGTGCTCGCGGCGGCGGCGGTCGGGCGCGGGGACGCGGGGGTGCCGGGAGCCGCCGCCCGGGCGGCGGCGGTGCCGCAGGTGAGCGTCAGGGCGAAGGCGGCGGAGGCGGCCGTGAGGTGCGCCGCCCGGCGGGTTGCAGTGGTCATGGCTGAGAGGACGGCGGAAAGGGAGGACGCGTTCCCCTTCTCGGGAGGCCACGCCACCGGAACTGGTCGCCCCGGCCAGGCCTCCGGTCCTGGTCAGCGGCATGGACCCGCGCGATGCTTGACCAGTCTTAGAGAGGTCTCTAAATTCAGGTCATTCTCCAACTCTCTGGAAGGGGCGTGCGCGGATGCTGCCGGTCGAAGGGGGACTGCGTGAGCGGCACAAGGCCCGGCGGCGGAGCCGGATCCTCGAGGCGACGCGCGAACTCCTCCGGGAAGGCGAGGAGTCGGTCATCAGCACCGAGCGGATCGCCGAGCGGGCGGAGGTCGCCCCGGCCACCGTGTACAACCTGATCGGCCCGCGCGAGAGGATCTGGGAGGCCCTCGCCGAGGGCTTCATGGACGAACTGGAGCACCGCCTGGCGGCAGCGGAGGACGTCGGCCCGAGAGAGGTCGTCCGCTCGACCGTCGAGCTGTTCGTGGAGGACCCGGTGGTGTCGCGGCGCATGGTGCGCGCCTGGGAGGCGAGCGGCCTCGTGTTCGCCCGCAGCCCGCTCGTCCAGCTCCGCCGGGCGCTGGCGGACGCCCGGGCGCGGGGCGTGCTGCGCGCCGACGTGGACACGGACGCGCTGGCCGCCGCCGTCGGCACCTCGTGCGTGGGCGCGCTGCACCAGTGGGTCGCCGCCCTGATCGACGACGACCGGTTCCTCGCGCGGGCCCTGTTCGCCCTGGACGTCGTGCTCGCCGCGGCGGCCGCCGACCCCCACCGCGACGCACTCCTGTCGCCGCTGCGGGCCGGGGGCGCGCGATGACGGCCGGAGCCCTGCCCCGGAGGTTCGTGGGCCGCGACGGGATCCGGCTCGCGGCCGACGTCTGGGGCGAGACGTCCGCGCCGCCCCTCCTGCTGCTGCACGGCGGCGGCCAGACACGGCACGCCTGGGACCGGACGGGACCCCGCCTCGCCGCGCTGGGCTGGCGAGTCGTCGCCCCCGACCTGCGCGGGCACGGCACCAGCGGGTGGTCGCCCGACGGCGACTACGACCTCGACCTGTTCGCCGACGACGTACGGGCGCTCGTCGCCGGGCTCGGCGCGCAGCCGGTGGTCGTCGGCGCCTCGCTCGGCGGCCTGAGCGCGCTGCTCGCCGCCGGAGAGGCGCCCGTGGCCGCGGTGCGCGCGCTGGTGCTCGTCGACGTCGCCCACCGGCCCGATCACCGAGGAGTACGCCGGATCATGGAGTTCGTGCGCGCCCGACCGGACGGGTTCGCCAGCGTCCGGGAAGCGGCCGAGGCGGTGTCCGCCCATCTGCCGCACCGCCCGCGCCCCGACGACCCCGACGGGCTGCTCAAGAACCTGCGGCGCCACGGCGACCGCTGGGTCTGGCACTGGGACCCCCGGATCCTCGACAGCTTCGAGGGCCGCACGGACCCGCCCGGCAGGGCGGAGCGCGTCCTTGCCGCCGCTCGCCGCGCCGATGTGCCGATCCTGCTCGTGCGCGGCGGGATCAGCGACGTGGTGGGCGAGGACATCGCCGAGGAGTTCCGCGCCGGGGTCCCGCTCGCGCGGCGCGTCGACGTGGCGGGCGCGGGGCACATGGTGGCGGGCGACCGGAACGACCACTTCGTCGATGCGATCGTCCCGTTCCTGGAGGGGCTCGCCTGACGGGAGGGGCCCGCCCGGGCCCGCCCGCGCCGGGACTACCGTGGAAGCCCACCCCTCCCGCGATCGGTGCACGGCATGGAACCTCTGGCTGAGCTGGACGCCCGCGTCACGGAGTGCGCGGCCTGCCCGCGCCTGGTCGCGTGGCGCGAGGAGGTCGGGCGGGTGAAGCGCGCCGCGTTCCAGGACTGGACGTACTGGGCCCGGCCGGTGCCCGGGTTCGGGCCGCCGGACGCCTCGCTGCTCGTCATCGGGCTCGCGCCCGCCGCGCACGGCGGCAACCGGACGGGCCGGATGTTCACCGGCGACCGCTCCGGCGACGTCCTGTACCGGGCGCTGTACGACCTGGGCCTCGCGTCCAGCCCACTGGCGGTGTCCCTGGACGACGGGCTGACGCTGCGCGGCGTACGGGTGACCTCACCGGTGCACTGCGCCCCGCCGGACAACAAGCCGACGCCGGGGGAGCGGGACACCTGCCGCCCCTGGCTCGTGCGGGAGCTGGAGCTGCTCGCGCCCCGGCTGCGGGCGGCGGTGGTCCTCGGCGCGTTCGGCTGGCAGGCGGCCCTGCCCGCGTTCGCGGCGGCGGGCTGGCGGGTGCCGAGGCCGCGCCCGCGCTTCGCGCACGGCGCCCGCGTCACCCTGGAGCGCGCCGCACCGCTCGCGGACGGCCCGGGCCCGGTCACCCTGTACGGCTGCTTCCACGTCAGCCAGCGCAACACGTTCACCGGTCGGCTGACCCCGGACATGCTCCGCGACGTCCTGCGGACAGCGGCGGGCGAGGCGTGCGTGCCGCCCTACGCACCGCCCGAGTCCCCGCCGTCCGCGCGCGGTTGACCGAGGTCAGGCGCCGACGTACGCCGCCAGGTGCGCACCGGTGAGCGTGGAGCGGGCGGCGACGAGCTCGGCGGGCGTGCCCTCGAAGACGACCCGGCCGCCGTCGTGCCCGGCGCCGGGGCCCAGGTCGATGATCCAGTCGGCGTGCGCCATGACCGCCTGGTGGTGCTCGACGACGATGACGGTCCTGCCGGAGTCGACGAGCCGGTCGAGCAGGCCGAGCAGCTGCTGGACGTCGGCGAGGTGCAGGCCCGCGGTCGGCTCGTCGAGCACGCAGATCACGCCGTCGCCGCCCTTGTCGGCCAGGTGCGCGGCCAGCTTGAGCCGCTGCCGCTCGCCGCCCGAGAGCGTGGTCAGCGGCTGGCCGAGGCTGATGTAGCCGAGCCCGACGTCGACGAGCCGCTGAAGGACCTTGTGCGCGGCCGGGGTGCGGGCCTCACCGGCACCGAAGAACTCCTCGGCCTCGGTCACCGACATCGCGAGCACCTCGCTGATGTCGCGGCCGCCGAAGCGGTACTCCAGGACCGAGGCGTCGAACCGCCTGCCCTCGCACTCCTCGCAGGTCGTGGAGACACCGGCCATCATCGCCAGGTCGGTGTAGATCACTCCGGCGCCGTTGCAGTGCGGGCAGGCGCCCTCGGAGTTGGCGCTGAAGAGCGCCGGCTTCACGTCGTTGGCCTTGGCGAACGCCTTGCGGATCGGGTCGAGAAGGCCGGTGTACGTCGCCGGGTTGCTGCGCCGCGAGCCCCGGATCGGGCTCTGGTCGACCGTCACCACGCCCTCGGCCGCCGGGATCGATCCGTGCACCAGCGAGCTCTTGCCCGACCCGGCGACACCCGTGACGACGGTGAGCACTCCGAGCGGGATGTCGACGTCGACGTCCTGGAGGTTGTGCGCGTTCGCGCCGCGGATCTTCAGCGCCCCGGTGGCCTCGCGCACCGTCTCCTTGAGAGCGGCCCGGTCGTCGAGGTGGCGCCCGGTGACGGTGCCGCCGGCGCGCAGGCCGTCGACGGTGCCCTCGAAGCAGACGGTGCCGCCCTGCGCACCCGCGCCCGGGCCGAGGTCGACGACGTGGTCGGCGATCGCGATGGTCTCCGGCTTGTGCTCCACGACGAGCACCGTGTTGCCCTTGTCCCGCAGCCGCAGGAGCAGCTTGTTCATCCGCTCGATGTCGTGCGGGTGCAGACCGATGGTGGGCTCGTCGAAGACGTACGTGGTGTCGGTGAGCGAGGAGCCGAGGTGGCGGATCATCTTGACGCGCTGCGCCTCGCCGCCCGAGAGCGTGCCCGAGGGCCGGTCGAGCGCCAAGTAGCCGAGACCGATCTCCACGAACGAGTCCAGGGACCGCTGGAGCGCCGTGAGCAGCGGCGCGACGGACGGCTCGTCGAGGCCGCGGACCCAGGAGGCCAGGTCGCGGATCTCCATCGCGCACACGTCGGCGATGGAGAGCTTCTTGATCTTCGACGACCTGGCGCCCTCGCTCAGCCGGGTGCCCGCGCACTCCGGGCAGGTGGTGAAGGCGACCGCCCGCTCCACGAAGGCGCGGACGTGGGGCTGCATCGACTCCTTGTCCTTGGCCAGGAACGACTTCTGGATCTTCGGGATCAGCCCTTCGTAGGTGAGGTTGACCCCGTTGACCTTGACCTTCGTCGGCTCGCCGTAGAGGAAGTCGCGCATCTCCTTCTTGGTGAACCTACGGATCGGCTTGTCCGGGTCCAGGAAGCCCGACTGGGCGTAGAGCCCCACGGTCCACACGTTGTCCGACTTCCAGCCGGGGATGGTGAACGCGCCCTCGGCGAGCGACTTGGAGTCGTCGTAGAGCTGGGTGAGGTCGATGTCGGAGACCGAGCCGCGGCCCTCGCAGTGCGTGCACATGCCGCCGGTGCGGTGATAGGTCGCCTTGACCGCCTTCTTGTTGCCGATCGCGATCGCGCCGCTGCTGCGGATCGACGCGGTGTTGAAGGAGTACGCGCTGGGCGGGCCGATGTGGGGCACGCCCAGTCTGCTGAAGAGGATCCGCAGCATCGCGTGGGCGTCAGTGACCGTGCCGACCGTGGAGCGCGGGTCGGAGCCCATCCGCTGCTGGTCGACGATGATCGCGGTAGTCAGGCCGTCGAGCACGTCGACCTCGGGCCGGGCCAGGGTCGGCATGAAGCCCTGTACGAAGGCGCTGTAGGTCTCGTTGATCATCCGCTGCGACTCGGCGGCGATCGTGTCGAACACCAGCGAGCTCTTGCCGGAGCCGGAGACCCCGGTGAACACGGTGAGCCGCCGCTTGGGCAGCTCGACGCTGACGTCCTTGAGGTTGTTCTCGCGCGCGCCGTGCACGCGGATCAGGTCGTGGCTGTCGGCGACGTGCGGTGCGGGCGACTGCGCCTGCGTCCCGGTGGCCTTGCTCATCGTGTCTCCTTGTGTGTGCGGGCCGTCCGCTCGTGTGTGCGGGCCGTCCGCGCGGCCTCCGCCCGTGTCGCCCGGCCTGATCCGATCGGTGGAGCCCCCCCCCGTGGCACTGGGCCGGGGCCCTGTCGCAGGGGGCTTCGGCGGGGTCCTACTGCTTGCGGGGCTGGTTGAAGCGGACCATGTTGCCCGCCGGGTCGCGGAAGGCGCAGTCGCGCACGCCGTAGGGCTGGTCCATGGGTTCCTGGAGCACGTCGGCGCCCGCGGCCCGCACGCGCTCGAAGGTCGCGTCGACGTCGTCCGTCGTGAAGATCACGCCGCGCAGCAGGCCCTTGGCGAGCAGTTCCGCCATCGCCCGCCGGTCGGCCGGAGCGGCGTTGGGGTCGGCGAGCGGCGGCTCCAGGACGATCTCCACGTCCTGCGCGGGCGACCCGACGGTCACCCAGCGCATCCCCTCGAAGGCGACGTCGTTGCGGACCTCCAGGCCGAGGACGTCGCGGTAGAAGGCGAGCGCCTGGTCGTGGTCGTCGACGGCGATGAAGCACTGCGAGAGCTTGATGTCCATGCCTCGACGCTACGAGGCGCCGGCCGAATCCGCTTCTCCGATCGTGACCGGTTTCCCGGCGGCCCGCGAGGAGCCGTTCCCGCCCGCTCCCCGGTCGTCGGTCCGCTCCCCGGACCGCTCCGGCGCCAGGGCCGGTTCCCCGTTCCTGACCGGCCGCGTGTGGACCTTGGCGACGCACGCAGGGATCCCGGCGCCCGCCCCGTGGTCCCGGGCCCGGTACGCGCTGGGGGACTCGCCGACCAGCTCGGTGAAGCGCGAGCTGAACGACCCGAGCGACGTACAGCCGACCGCGAAGCACACCTCGGTGACGCTCATGTCGCCGCGCCGCAGCAGCGCCTTCGCCCGCTCGACGCGACGGGTCATCAGGTAGTTGTACGGCGTCTCCCCGTAGGCGGCGCGGAAGCTGCGCGAGAAGTGGCCGGACGACATGAGGGCGACCTTCGCGAGCGCCGGGACGTCCAGCGGCCGCGCGTAGTCGCGGTCCATCACGTCCTTGGCGCGGCGCAGCCGCGCCAGGTCCTCCAGATTCATGGCCACAGCATCGCACGGGCCCCTGACCCGCCGCCCCGACCTGCGGGGCTCCGGGGCGTGCGGGTTGTGCGCTGCCGTGCCAACTCCTGGGCGCGGGACGAAAAGCCGGGCGTCCCGGCCGGTCGTAGCTTCCTGGGGTGCCGAGCCGCGGACGCGGTCGGCGCGCTACCGAACCGCCTGTGAAAGGACCCCCCATGTTCGACGTCACCAAGGTGCAGGCCGCCCCGAGCTCGGACCTCCTCACGCCCGACAACGCGGTCATGCTCTTCGTGGACCACCAGCCGCAGATGTTCTTCGGCACCGGGAGCGGCGACCGCTCCTCGATCATCAACAGCACCGTGGGCCTGGCCAAGGCGGCCCGGGCCTTCGACGTGCCGGTCGTCCTGACCACGGTCGCCGCCGAGTCCTTCTCCGGGCCCCTGCTGCCGCAGCTCGCCGAGGTGTTCCCCGGCCACGACGTCGTCGACCGCACCTCCATGAACGCCTGGGAGGACGAGGCGCTCGTGGCCGCGGTCAAGGCGACCGGACGCAAGAAGATCGTCCTGTCCGGCCTGTGGACCGAGGTCTGCCTGGTGCTGCCCGCGCTCTCCGCCCTGGAGCAGGGCTACGAGGTGTACGTCGTCTCCGACGCATCCGGCGGCGTCAGCCCGGCCGCCCACGAGCACGCGCTGCAGCGGATGGTGGCCGCCGGAGCGGTCCCGGTCACCTGGGTCCAGGTCCTCCTGGAGCTCCAGCGCGACTGGGCGCGCCAGGAGACCTACGGCGCGGTCATGGACATCGTCAAGGCCCACGCGGGCGCGTACGGCCTGGGCGTCGTGTACGCGCAGAGCATCCTCGGCGCGCACGCGGCGGGCTGACCGCCTTGGACACCGGCATCCTGCTCCTGCGCCTCCTCGCGGGCCTGCTCGTCGCGGGCCACGGGGTGCAGAAGATCAGCCCCTGCCTCGGCGGCAAGGGGCTGGCGGGCGGCACGGAGGAGTTCCGTGCCGACGGCTTCCGCGGCGGCGTCCTCACCGCCCTCGCGGCGGGCGGCGGCCAGATCGGATCGGGCCTGCTGCTCGCCGCGGGCCTGCTGACCCCGCTCGCCGCGACCGGGGCCATCGGGGTCATGACGGTCGCCCTCACCGTGAAGTGGCACAACGGCCTCTGGGTGCAGAACGACGGATACGAGTACCCGCTCGTCCTCATCGGCACCGCCGCCGCCCTCGCCGCCACCGGGCCCGGCGACTACTCCCTCGACGCGGCCGTCGGCCTCACGCCGTACCCGCTGTGGTGGGCGGCCCTCGCGCTCGCGGCCGGTCTCGGCAGCGGGCTGCTCACCCGGCTCGTCCTGCACCGCCCGGCCCCGGCGACGCCGCGGCCCGCCGCCCGCGCCGAGGGCTGAGCACGCCCCTCAGACCGGGCCCGGCCGCTCCGCGACCCCCGACCGGACGGCCGGGCCCTTCCGCCCTCTAGACCAGGAGCATTCGATGAACACCGCTACCACCTCGCCCCCGCACGGCGGCGGACAGCCGCTGCTGCACCAGAAGGGCCCCGAGACCCAGGCCTTCGGCACGCTCAAGCAGCTGCCGATCGGCCTCGGCCACGACACCCGCGGGTACGCCTGCCAGCGCCTGAACCGCGTACTCGCCGACACGCAGATCCTCTACTCCCTCTACAAGAAGCACCACTGGCTGATGCGCGGCGCGACCTTCTACTCGCTGCACCTCATGCTCGACCGGCACGCCGCGGCCCAACTGGCCCTCGTGGACGAGCTGGCCGAGCGGATCCAGAGCCTCGGCGGCGTCGCGGTCGGGGACCCGCGCCACGTCGCGGAGCTGACCTCGATCCCCCGGCCGCCGGACGGCGTGGAGCAGGTCCCCGTCATGCTGTCGCGGCTCCTCGACGCGCACGAGCGGATCCTCATCGACGCGCGGGACGCCGCCGCCCGGCTCTCCGCCGAGGGCGACGAGGGCGGCGCCGACCTGCTGGTCTCCGGCGTCATCCGCACCGGCGAGGCCCAGGTGTGGTTCCTGGCCGAACACCTCGTCGACACGCCGCTGGTGGGCGGCTGATGGAGGACACGTACGACGTCGTCGTGGTCGGCGGCGGCCCCGGCGGCGAGGTCGTCGCCGACCGGGCGGTCCGGGCGGGACTGACCGCCGCCGTCGTCGAGGCCGGGGCGGTCGGCGGCGAGTGCTCCTACCGCGCGTGCGTGCCGAGCAAGGCCCTGCTGCGGCCCGGCGCCGCCCGTCAGGCCGCGCTGTCGGTCGACGGGGCCCGGCAGTCGGTCACCGGGGCGCTCGACCCGGTACGCGTCCTGGCCCGCCGGGACCGCTTCACCGCCCGCGGCGACGACTCGGGCCAGGCCGACTGGCTGGCCGGGGCGGGCATCTCCCTCGTCCGCGGGCACGGACGGCTCGCGGGGGAGCGCCGGGTGGAGGTGACCGGCGCCGACGGCACGGTCCGCGCCCTGTGGGCCCGGCGCGCCGTCGTGCTCAGCCCCGGCACGGATCCCGCGCTGCCGCCGGTCGACGGCCTCGACCGGATCGGCGTGTGGACCAACCGGCAGGCCACGACGTCCGACGCGGTGCCCGAGCGGCTCGTCGTCATCGGCGGCGGAGTGGTGGCCTGCGAACTGGCCACCGCCTGGCGCTCCCTCGGCTCCGCCGTGACCCTGCTCGTCCGCGGCCCGTCCCTGCTGAGCGACTGGGAGCCGTGCGCGGGCGAGGAGGTCGCCCGGGGCCTGACCGCACTGGGCGTGACGCTGCGCTTCGAGGCCGCGGCCACCCGGGTCACCCGCGACGCGGCCACCCGCGCCGTGACGGTCGAGACCGACGACGGCACCGCCCTCGTCTGCGACGAGGTCCTCGTCGCCGTCGGCCGCCGCCCGCGCACCGACGACCTCGGCCTGCACACCGTCGGCCTCACGGCCGGTGCCTGGCTCCCGGTCGACGACACCTGCCGGGTCACCGCCGTGGACGGTGACTGGCTCTACGCGGTCGGCGACGTCAACCACCGTGCGCCGCTGACCCACATGGCCAAGTACCAGGCCCGCGCCTGCGCCGCGGCGATCGCCGAACGGGCCGCTGGCCGCCCCGCCGACACCGGGGGCTGGCAGGCCTGGGACGCGCGGGCCGGCCACGCCGCCGTCCCGCAGGCCGTCTTCACCCGCCCCGAGGTCGCGAGCGTCGGCCTCACGGAACGCGCGGCCCGCGCCGCGGGCCTGCCGATCCGCACGGTGGAGTACCGCGTCGAAGACGTCGCGGGCGCCGCGCTGTACGCCGACGACCACCGCGGCCGCGCCAAGCTCGTCGTCGACGAGAGCCGGGCCGTCGTCGTCGGCTGCACCCTCACCGGGCCGCTGGCGACCGAACTCATCCACACCGCCACCGTCGCCGTCGTCGCGGAAGTCCCCCTGGAGCGGCTGCGCCACGCCGTCCCCGCCTTCCCGACCGTGAGCGAGGTCTGGCTGCGGCTCCTTGAGGCGTACGGCCTCTGAGGCGCCCCGCCCACCCTCGGGGACGCGCCGCGCGCCCGCGCCCCACCCCGCACATCCGCAAAGGAGAACCCCCGATGCCGAAACCGCCGACCCCCGAACCCGCCGCCCCGCGCCAGGAACACGGGCGGGCCGACCTCCTCGTGCGCAACGCGAAGGTGTACACCGGCGACCCCGCACGCCCCGAGGCCCGCGCGGTCGCGATCCGCGACGGACGGATCGCGGCCCTCGGCGACGACCACGACCTCGCCCCTCTCGTCGGGCCGGGCACCAAGGTCGTCGACGCCCTCGGCCGCAGGGTGATCCCCGGCCTGAACGACTCGCACCTGCACGTCATCAGGGGCGGCCTGAACTACGTCCTGGAACTGCGCTGGGACGGCGTGCGCAGCCTCCGCCACGCCCTCGCCATGCTGCGCGAGCAGGCCGGCCGCACCCCCAAGGGGCAGTGGATCCGGGTCGTCGGCGGCTGGACCGCCGAACAGTTCGCCGAGCGCAGGATGCCGACCGTCGCCGAGCTGAACGCCGCCGCCCCCGACACACCGGTGTTCGTCCTGCACCTCTACCAGTCGGCCCTGCTGAACCGGGCCGCCGTACAGGCCGCCGGATTCACCCGCGCGACCCCCGACCCGCAGGGCGGACAGATCGTCAGGGGCCGCGACGGCGAGCCCAACGGCGTCCTCCTCGCCGCGCCGAGCGCCCTCATCCTCTACTCGACCCTGGCCAAGGCGCCCGCCCTGGACGAGGCCGACCGGAAGACCTCGACGCGGCACTTCCTGCGCGAGCTGAACCGCTTCGGTCTCACCTCCGCGGTCGACGCCGCGGGCGGCTTCCAGAACTTCCCCGACAACTACGCCACGGTCATGGACCTCGCCGCGTCGGGTGAGCTGTCCCTGCGGATCGCCTACCACCTGTTCCCGCAGACGGCCGGTCAGGAACTCGCCGACCTCAAGCGCTGGATCGAGACGGTCAAGCCCGGGGACGGGGACGAGTGGCTGCGCCTCAACGGCGCGGGCGAGAACCTGACCTGGGCCGCCGCCGACTTCGAGAACTTCACCGAACCCCGTCCCGCACTCGCCGAGGGATACGAGGCCGAGTTCGAGCACGCCGTGCGGCTGTTGATGGAGAACGGCTGGGGCTTCAGGCTGCACGCCACGTACGACGAGACGATCCGCCGCGACCTCGCGGTCTTCGAGAAGCTCGCCGCCGAGGGCCTCTTCCCCGGCGACAACCGCTGGCTCTTCGACCACGCGGAGACCGTGTCGGCCGACAGCCTGGACCGGATCGCGGCCCTCGGCGGCGCCCTGTCCGTGCAGAACCGCATGTCCTTCCAGGGCACCGCCTTCCGCGAGCGCTACGGCGCCGAGGCCGCCGCCCACACCCCGCCCGTCCGGGCCATGCTCGACCGGGGCCTGACCGTCGCCGCGGGCACGGACGCCACCCGCGTCTCCTCGTACAACCCGTGGGTGGCGCTCCACTGGCTGGTGACCGGGCGCACCGTCGGCGGCACCGCGCTCTATCCGGCCGGGAACCTGGTCGACAGGGAGACCGCGCTCGGCCTCTACACCCGCGGCGGCGCGCGCCTGACCGGTGAGCAGGACGTCAAGGGGATCCTGCGGGAGGGCTACTACGGCGACCTGGCGATCCTGTCCGACGACTACCTCACCGTGCCCGACGCCGTCATCCCCGACATCGAGGCCGTGCTCACCGTCGTCGGCGGCCGGGTGGTCTACGCGGCCGCGGAGTACGAGGGACTCGACGAGGCCGTCCCGCCGGTCAGCCCCGAGTGGAGCCCCGTGGCCCGCTTCGGCGGCTACCAGGCCGGTGCCCGGCAGGCGGCGCTCGTCGCCGAGGCCGCCGCCGAGTCCGAGGAGCACCGCCAGTGGCGGGTGGCCCGCGGCTCGGCCCCCGACACGCCGCCGTCGTTCCTCGACCCCTGCTTCGAGCACTGAACGAGAGATCTCCACGATGAGTACCGCTTCCTCCGCCCCCGCCGACAAGACCGGCGACGAGACCGCCGACAAGACCGCCGACGGGACTGACGAGGGGACCGCAGACGGGGCCGCCGACGGGCCGGAATGCCCGCCCAACGCTCCGCCGGGACGCCGCTTCGAGCCGGACCTGAGGCCGATGACCCGGATCAATCTGCGCCCCATCGCCTCACCCATGCCGCTGGGCTTCTTCACGGTGGCGATCGCCTCGGTGATGACGGGGTGCCTCCAGCTCGGCGTCTTCACGTCCGAGGCCCGGGGCGCCGTCGCCCTGTGCGTCCTGCCGGCCTTCGCGTTGCAGTTCCTGGTGAGCGTGCTGTCCTTCGGCGCCCGTGACGTGATCGCGGCGACGCTGATGGGCACGTTCGCGGGCAGCTGGCTGGCGTACGCCCTGGTCATGTTCAGCGGCGCGGCCGAGGGCCTGCGGGTCCTCGGCGTGTTCAACCTGGCGTTCCTCTGCTTCGGGGCGCTGATGACCGCCGTGACGCCGCCCAAGCGCGCGATGTGGCTGGTCCTGGTGGCGTCCCTGCCCCGCTGGGCGGCCACCGGACTGTCCGGCCTGACCGGCGCCGAGTGGCTCACGCGCACCTCCGGCGCCCTCGGCCTCCTGGTGGCGCTCGTCGCGATGTACGCGGCCTTCGCCCTGATGCTGGAGGACATGCGCGGCGAGGAGGTCCTGCCCATCGGCCGCAGCGGCCCCGCCCGTGCCGCCGTGACGGGCGACCTCACCGTCCAGCTCCGCAACCTCGAACGCCACGCGGGCGTGCGGCGCACCCTCTGAACGCGCCCGCCGCGCCCGCCACACCCCGCTCAACCCCACCCACGCACCCAGGAGTTCTCCCGTGCCCCGATCCACCGGCCCCACCGTCGTGCTGGTCCACGGCGCCTTCGCCGACGCCTCCAGCTACGCCCGCGTCATCCCCGAACTGACCGCCGCGGGCCTCGCGGTGCTCGCCCCCGCCGTGCCCAACCGCGGCCTGATCGACGACGCCGCGTACCTCGCCTCGGTGATACGCGCCGTCGAAGGACCCGTGATCCTGGTGGGGCACTCCTACGGCGGCGCCGTCATCACCCTCGCCGGGGCGGAGGACAACGTCCGCGCCCTCGTCTACCTCGCGGGCTACGCCCTGGAGGAGGGCGAGAGCCTGGGCGAGCTGCAGGGCCGCTTCCCCGACTCCGGCCTCGCCGACGCGCTCGTCCGCACGCCGTTCCCCGTGCCCGGCTCCACCGGGACGGGCACCGACGTCACGGTGGACCCCGAGCGGTTCCCCGCCCTCTTCGCCGCCGACGTCGAGCCCGCACTCGCCGCGGTGCTCGCCGTCTCGCAGCGCCCCCTGGCCGCGCGGGCCTTCACGGAGGCGGCCCCCGTCGCCGCGTGGCGGACCAAGCCGTCCTGGGGCCTGGTCGCCACCGCCGACCGGACCATCAACCCCGATGTCGAGCGCTACGGCTACGAGCGCGCGGGGATGACCACCGTCGAAGTCGACTCCTCGCACCTGGTCATGCTCGCCCGGCCCGACGCCGTGGCCGCCCTCATCCAGGAAGCCGTCCGGTCCACCACCCGCTGACCTGCGCCTCTGCCGTGGAACGCCCCCGCCGGCCCCACCTCCGCGTGGGGTCGGCACGGGCGCGCGGCCCCGGCGGGTCGAACGATTGGTCGATGGCGTCCGTGCGCTGATAACTTCTGCTCGCCCCCAGGAACGCTCGGGGGTGCGATCGGAGGAAGCACACCCATGAGGTTCGGCGCGAGGCTCGTGCTCGCCGTCATCGTCCTCGTAGCCACGGCCACCGCCTGCGGTGCCCCGCACGGCGGTTCCCGGCCTCGCGGGGGCGAGGACTGTGCGTCCTACGCCCGGTACGGCACCCACCCCGGCACCGAGGTCTCCGTCTACGCGTCGAACCAGGACCGGGAAGCGGACCTGTTCGAAGCGACCTGGGCGGACTTCGCGGCCTGCACGGGCATCGACGTCCGGTTCGAGGGCGACGGCGACTTCGAGGCCCAGATCCAGGTCAGGGTCGACGGCGGGAACGCCCCCGACGTGGCGTTCTTCCCGCAGCCCGGCCTGTTGGAGCGCTTCGCCCGCGCCGGGGACCTCAAGCCCGCGAGCCCCGAGGTCGCCTCCCTGGCCGAGCAGGGCTGGTCGAAGGACTGGAACGGCTACGCGACCGTGGACGGCACCCTCTACGGCACGCCGCTGGTCGCGAACGTGAAGTCGTACGTCTGGTACTCGCCGAAGTTCTTCCGGGACCGGGGGCTGAGCGTCCCGCGCACCTGGAAAGAGCTGATGGACGTGACCGAGAAGGTCGCGGCGACGGGCGTCAAGCCCTGGTGCGCGGGCGTCGAGTCCGGCGAGTCGACCGGCTGGCCCCTGACGGACTGGATCGAGGACGTCCTGCTGCGCCAGAGCGGACCCGACGTCTTCGACCGCTGGGTCACCCACGAGATCCCGTTCGACGACCCGCGCGTGATCAAGGCCATGGACACCGTGGGATCCCTCCTCAAGAACGACCGGTACGCCAACGGCGGCTACGGCCCGGCCCGCTCGATGGCCTCGATCGCCTACCAGGAGGGCGGCACCCCGATCGTCTCCGGCGACTGCGCGATGCACCGTCAGGCCTCGTTCTACGCCGAGCACTGGCCGAAGGGCACCGAGATCGGCCCGGACAAGGACGTGTTCGCCTTCCTCCTGCCGGGCCGGGAGCGGGCGAGCCGACCGGTCCTGGGCGGCGGCATGTTCGCCGCGGCGTTCTCCGACCGGCCCGAGGTCCGGGCCTTCCAGGAGTACCTGGCGACGGCGGACTTCGCGAACGCGCGGATGAAGAAGGGCCCGTTCGTGTCGGCCAACAAGGGCGTGGACCTCGCCAACGCCGCCAACCCGGTCGACGAGCTGTCGATCCGGCTGCTCCAGAACCCCAGGACGCAGTTCCGGTTCGACGGTTCGGACCTGATGCCCGCCTCGGTGGGCGCGGGCACGTTCTGGAAGGAAGCCGTCGACTGGATCGGCGGCAAGGACACCGAGCACGTCGCCGACGCCATCGAACGGTCCTGGCCGAGCCCCTGATGACGTTCGATCCCCTCGCTCAGCAACCCAAGCTCCTGTACCTCCTCCAAGGCCTCGGCGCGTTCGCGGCGGTGGTCGCCCTCCTCCTCGTGCTGCTGCACCGGGGGCCCGTACGGAGGCGGGGAGCGGCCTTCCTGCTGCTGGCCCCCGCCCTGCTGCTGCTCACCGCCGGCCTCCTCGTGCCCGGCCTGCGCACCGTGCTGCTCTCGTTCAAGGACGGCGCGGGGGAGCAGTGGGTCGGGCTCGACAACTACGTGTGGCTGGTCACCGACCCCGGGGCGCTGACCGTGCTGCGCAACACCCTGACCTGGGTGGTGCTCGTGCCCCTCCTGGTGACCGCGACCGGCCTGCTGTACGCGGCGGCCGTCGTACGGTCGCGGTACCGGGCGCTCGCCCTGGCCCTCGTCCTGCTGCCGATGGCGCTCTCGTTCGTCGGCGCGGGCCTCATCTGGAAGTTCGTCTACGCCTACCGGCCCGCCGAGGCGGACCAGATCGGGCTGCTCAACCAGCTCGTCGTGGCGTTCGGCGGCGAGCCGCGGCAGTGGCTCGTGGAATCCCCCTGGAACGTGCTGTTCCTCGTCGTGGCGATGGTGTGGGCCCAGACCGGCTTCGCGGCCGTGCTGCTCGCGGGCGCGATCAGGGCGGTCCCCGACGACGTGGTCGAGGCCGCCCGCCTCGACGGCGCGTCGCCCCGGCAGGTCTTCTGGCGCGTCACCGTGCCGCTGATCAGACCCACGCTGCTCGTCGTGGCCCTCGCCGAAGTGATCGGCACCTTCAAGGCCTTCGACATCGTCAGAACCATGACCGGCGGCCAGTTCGACACCGGTGTCATCGCCCACGAGATGTACGCCCAGTCCTTCCGCTACGGCCAGACAGGCCGCGGCGCGGCCCTCGCCGTGCTCCTCTTCGCCCTCGTGACCCCCGTCGTCGCCTACAAGGTGCGGGCCCAGCGGGGCGCGCGGTGAGCGGCGTACGGGAGCGGCTGTCCTCCCGTGCCTTCTCGCTGGCCGCCCTGGTGATCGCGGTCCTGTGGACGACACCGACCCTCGGCCTGTTCCTGTCCTCCGTGCGCCCCGAGGACGAGATCAAGACGACGGGCTGGTGGACCCTGTTCGGCGCGCCGCACGTCACCCTCGGCAACTACGCCGAGGTGCTGCTGGGCAGCGGCAACGCCTCGGGACGGCTCGCCGACCACCTGGTCAACTCCTTCGTCATCACCCTGCCCTCGGTCCTCTTCCCCCTGGTCCTGGCGTTCTTCGCCGCGTACGCGCTGGCGTGGATCGACTTCAGGGGGCGGGACGCGCTCGTCGTCGGCGTCTTCGCCCTCCAGGTCGTACCGCTCCAGATGGCGCTGGTCCCCCTGCTGAAGCTGTTCTCCCAGGGCTGGCTGTTCCTGCCCGCCTGGGACGCCACGGGACCGGCCAGGTTCAGCCACGTCTGGTTCGCCCACACCGCCTTCGCGCTGCCCTTCGCGGTGTTCCTGCTGCACAACTTCCTGGCCGGGCTGCCCCGCGAGCTGATCGAGGCCGCGCGGGTCGACGGCGCCTCGCACGCGACGCTGCTGCTCCGCGTCGTCCTGCCGCTGGCCCGGCCCGCCCTGCTCACCTACGCGATCATCCAGTTCATCTGGGTGTGGAACGACCTCCTGGTGGCGCTCACCCTGGCGGGCGGCACGGCCGAGACCGCGCCGGTGACGGTCCGGCTCGCGACCCTGGCCGGGACGCGGGGCGACGAGTGGCAGCGCCTCACGGCGGGAGCCTTCGTCTCGGCGTCGGTCCCGCTGCTCGTGTTCCTCGCCCTCCAGCGGTACGTCGCCCGGGGCCTGCTCGCGGGATCGGTCAAGGGATGACCGCGGCGGAGCCCGGCAGCCCGGGCCTGAGCAGGCCCGGGCTGCGCGGCAGGGAAGCCGAGCTGGCGCGGCTGCGCGCCCTGGTCGAGGCCGTGCGGGACGGCGAGGGCGGGGCGATGGCGCTGCTCCTGGGGGAGCCGGGCATCGGCAAGACCGTCCTCCTGGAGGAGACCGTCGCGCTCGCACGGGAACAGGGGTTCGTCGTCAGCCAGGGCCGCGCCGAGGAGCTGCACGAGCTGGCCCCGCTCGCCTCCCTGGCCTCGGGCCTGCTGCACGGCGACCCGCCGCTGCTGTCCGCCGAGGACTTCGCGCGCCTCGCGGGCCACCACGACCAGCGCGTCTGGCTCGTGGAACGCCTCGCCCAGCTGATCGAGGAGCGCTCGGCGGGCACGCCCGCGCTCATCGCGATCGACGACGTCCAGTGGGCCGACCCGCTGAGCCGTTTCGCCCTCAACGTCCTGCCGGCGCGTCTGTTCACCTCCCCGGTGCTGTGGTTGCTCGCGGGGCGGGAGGACCCGGACCTGCGCCGCGACGGGCCCTGCCTGACGACCGTCCCGCTGCGGCCGCTGACCGACGCGGCCCTCGCCGAGCTGGCCCGCGACGCGCTCGGCGACGACGTACCGCGGAAGGTCACCGAGCTGCTCGACGGATCGGGCGGCAACCCCTTCCTCGCCACCGAACTCCTGACGGGCATCGCGGCGTCGGGGACGGAGGGGCACGCGCCGCCGGAGCGCCTCGTCCTCGGCGTCCGCGGCAGGCTGGCCGCGCTGCGCCCGGGCACCCTGGACTTCCTGCGGATCGGCTCGGTCCTCGGGCGCGCCTTCCGCCTCGGCGACGCAGCCGCCCTGTGCGGGCGGCCCGCGACCACGCTCATCGGGGAGCTGGACGAGGCGATCGCCGCGGGGCTCATAGACGACGACGGCGAACGCCTCGTCTTCCGCCACGACCTGCTCCGCCAGGCCGTGTACGCCGATCTCGCCCCCTCGGCCCGCCGGGCCCTGCACCGGGAGGCGGCACGGCGGCTCGTCGCGGTCGGCCGCACCCCCGTCGACGCGGTCCCGCACCTGCTGAAGAGCGCCGAACCCGGCGACCACGAGGCGGCCCGGCTGCTCGGCAGGGCCGCCACGGACGTCCTCTCCGTCATGCCGGACCTCGCCGCCGACCTGGCGTTGCGCGCCCTGGAACTGATCCCGCCCCACGAGCCCATGGCGTTCGCCGCGGGGGAGCGGGCCATCACCGCGCTCACCCGCGCGGGCCGGTACGCCCGCGCCCGGGAGACCGGCGACGCGCTGCTGGCCCGCAGGCCGCCCCTGGACGTCTTCGCCCGGCTGCAGTCCGTGCTGGGCGACACCCTGTGGCACCTCGACGACGTCCACGAGCTGACCCGCCGCACGACGGCGGGCCTCGCCGTCGTCACCGACCCGGCGATCTCCGCCCGGCTGACCGCGCGCCAGGCACTCGCGCGGTCCCGCGGGCGCGACCTCGACGCCGCGCGGAGCACGGGCGAGCGGGCTCTGGCTCAGGCCGAGCGGGCGGACGACCGGGAGGCCCGCGTCGTCGCGCTGTGGGGCCTCGGCGAGATCGCCCTCAACGCGGGCGAGTGCGCCGCCGCCGTCGCGCACCACACGGCCCTGAGCGCGTTCGACGCGGCCTTCCTGCCCGAGGAGGTCGTCGCGCGGGTCCACCTCGACGACTTCGCCATGGCCCGGCAGCTCCTCGGCACGGCGGGCGACGCGCCCCTGCGCCCCGCGATGCTGATGTGGGCCCAGGGCACCCTGCACCTGGGCCTCGGCCGCCTCGACGACGCCGAGGCCGACTTCGTCACCGCCGAACGCCTGGAGGCGGACCTGCGCGTGCCCGGCAACCTGGTCAACATCCGGGTCAACCGGGGCCGCCTCGCGCTGCTGCGCGGTGACCGCGACGCCGCGCGGCACCACCTCGAAGTCGTCAGGGCCGCCATGGCCGAGCGGCCGAACACGGGCAACCACGCGGCCCACCAGTACCTGGAGGCCGTCCTCGCCGACGCCGCAGGGCACCACGCGGCAGCGGCCGAACGCATCCGGTCCGCCCAGCGCGACCACCCCTTCGTCCGGTGGCGGATCCTGCGCACGCGCTGCGTCGACGCCGTGCGGATCGCCCTGCGCGCCGGGGACAGGGCCCTGGCCGACGACCTGGCGGCCCAGGCTGCCGCACACGCCGCGCGCAACCCCGCCGTGCCCACCGCACAGGGCATCGCCGCCCACACGGCCGGACTGGTCGGCGGCGACACCGCGCTCCTGGAGCGGGCCGTCCGCGCCCTCCTGACCGGGCCCCGCCCCCTGCACCTCGCGGCGGCCTCCGCCGACCTGGGGCGCGCCCTCCTGCCCGCCGGTACCGCCGCCGCGATCCCCGCACTGACCAGGGCGTACGAGGTGTTCGTACAGACGGGCGCGGGGTTCGAGGCCGACCGGGTCCGGGCCGATCTGGACCGGGCCGTGACCCGCTCCGGCAGGCGCGCCGCGGCCCGGCCGCGGCCCAGCCAGGGCTGGGAGGCGCTCACCGCGTCGGAGCGCAAGGTCGCCCGTCTGATCGCGGCCGGGCACACCAACCGGTCGGCCGCCGCCGCCCTCTTCGTGTCACCGCACACGGTCAACACCCACCTGGCCTCTGTCTTCCGCAAGCTCTCGGTCACCTCCCGGGTCCAGCTGACCCGGCGCGTACCGGCGGAGGCCGATGGCCCGAGCGGCGACGGCTGACCCTGGCGAGTTCTGCGCCCACGGACAAGGCACGGTGCGTCCGGGGACAACGGGCGGCCCTGGACCGGCCATAGCGTGACGGTGTTCAGTGCCGCGACAGCGCGGACCAGCCGACACGAATCGAGGAAGCCACCCATGCCGTTCATCACCGTGGGCCAGGAGAACTCCACCGCCATCGACCTGTACTACGAGGACCACGGAACCGGGCAGCCCGTCGTCCTCATCCACGGCTTCCCGCTCGACGGCCACTCCTGGGAGCGCCAGAGCGCTGCCCTGCTCGCCGCCGGACACCGTGTGATCACGTACGACCGCCGCGGCTTCGGCCGGTCGTCCCAGCCGACGACCGGCTACGACTACGACACCTTCGCCGCCGACCTGAACACCGTGATGGAGACTCTCGACCTGCGGGACGCCGTCCTGGTCGGCTTCTCCATGGGCACCGGCGAGGTCGCCCGCTACGTGTCCGCGTACGGCTCCGGCCGCGTCGCCAAGGTCGCCTTCCTGGCCTCCCTGGAGCCCTGGCTCCTGAAGAACGACGACAACCCGGAGGGGGCCGCGCCCAAGGAGTTCTTCGACGGCGTGGTCGCCGCCGTCAAGGCCGACCGCTACGCCTACTACACGGCCTTCTTCAACGACTTCTACAACCTCGACGAGAACCTGGGCAGCCGCATCAGCGAGGAAGCGGTCCGCAACAGCTGGAACACCGCGGCGAGCGGCGGCGCCTTCGCCGCGTCCGCCGCCCCGGCGACCTGGTACACCGACTTCCGCGCCGACATCCCGGCCGTCGACGTGCCCGCGCTGATCCTGCACGGCACGGCCGACCGCATCCTGCCCGCCGAGAACACCGCGCGCCCCTTCCACCGGGCGCTGCCCGCCGCCGACTACGTCGAGATCGAAGGCGCCCCGCACGGCCTGCTGTGGACCCACGCGGAGGAGGTCAACACCGCGCTCCTCGCCTTCCTGGCGAAGTGACGCGGCGGAGGGCCGCCGGAATGTCCGGCGGCCCTCCGTGGCTTTCCCCCATGCACGACCGCACGATTCCAGACAGGTCCAGGAGAGCAGAGACACCCATGCAGTTCGGCATCTTCACCGTCGGGGACGTGACCCCCGACCCCACCGACGGCCATACTCCCTCGGAGCACGAGCGCATCAAGGCGATGATCGCCATCGCGCTCAAGGCCGAGGAGGTCGGCCTCGACGTCTTCGCGACCGGCGAGCACCACAACCCGCCGTTCGTCCCGTCGTCCCCGACCACCCTGCTCGGCTACGTCGCCGCCCGCACCGAGAAGCTGATCCTGTCCACGGCCACGACGCTGATCACCACCAACGACCCGGTGAAGATCGCGGAGGACTACGCGATGCTCCAGCACCTGGCCGACGGCCGGGTCGACCTCATGCTGGGGCGCGGCAACACCGGGCCGGTGTACCCGTGGTTCGGGCAGGACATCCGCCAGGGCATCAATCTGGCCAAGGAGAACTACGCTCTCCTTCGCCGGCTGTGGCGTGAGGACGTCGTGGACTGGGAGGGCACGTTCCGCACCCCCTTGCAGGCCTTCACGGCGACGCCCCGGCCCCTGGACGGCGTCGCGCCGTTCGTCTGGCACGGCTCCATCAGGTCCCCGGAGATCGCGGAGCAGGCAGCCTTCTACGGCGACGGCTTCTTCCACAACAACATCTTCTGGCCCGCCGACCACACCCGGCGCATGGTCCAGCTGTACCGACGCCGGTACGCCCACCACGGGCACGGCCGCCCCGAGGACGCGATCGTGGGCCTTGGCGGGCAGGTCTTCATGCGCAAGAACTCCCAGGACGCCGTACGGGAGTTCCGCCCCTACTTCGACAACGCGCCGGTGTACGGCCACGGCCCGTCCCTGGAAGACTTCACGGAGCAGACCCCGCTGACCGTGGGCTCGCCCCAGCAGGTCATCGACCGCACCCTGTCCTTCCGCGAGACGGTCGGCGACTACCAGCGCCAGCTCTTCCTGATGGACCACGCGGGGCTGCCCCTGAAGACCGTCCTGGAACAGCTCGACCTCCTCGGCGAGGAGGTCGTGCCCGTCCTGCGCAAGGAGTTCGCGAACGGACGCCCGGCCGGCGTGCCGGACGCGCCGACGCACGCCGCGCGGGTCGAAGCGGCTCGGGGCGATGCCGCGCAGGGCGATGCCGCCCAGGGCGATGGCGCGCAGGGTGACGGCACGCAGGGCGATGCCGCTCGGGGAGTGACCGCCTCGTGAAGCTGACCGCCGTTTCCGCGGGCCTGAGCACGCCCTCCTCCACCCGGCTGCTCGCGGACCGGCTCACCGAGTCGGTCCGCGAGGACCTCACCGCCCGGGGCCAGGACGTATCGATCGAGGTCGTGGAGTTGCGGGAGCTGGCCGGCGCGATCGCCGACCACCTCGTGACGGGCTTTCCCCCGGCGCGCCTCGCCGCCGCGATCGACGCGGTCACGGGCGCCGACGGACTCATCGCCGTCACGCCCGTGTTCACGGCGTCCTACAGCGGTCTCTTCAAGTCCTTCTTCGACGTGATCGACCCGGCCGCCCTCACGGGCAAGCCGGTCCTGATCGGGGCGACAGGCGGCACCGCCCGCCACTCCCTGGTCCTCGACCACGCGATGCGCCCGCTCTTCGCCTATATGCGCGCCACCGTCGTCCCCACCGCCGTGTACGCGGCGTCCGAGGACTGGGGGTCGGGCGGCGACGCGTACACCGAGGGGCTGCCCGCCCGCATCCGCAGGGCGGGCGGCGACCTCGCCGCGCTCATGGCCGCCCGTCCGGCCGCGGCCGAGGCCGACGACGACGTCACCGCCCTCGAACGGCAAGTGGCCGACCTGCGCTTCGACTGAGGCCGGACGGTCGTTCATACTGATCCGCCGTACCGTACGCGGATCACAGCCTCATCCCGTGCGGCCCCTGCCCGCGGAACGAGCGTGAACCGGATTGACCACATGGCCCTTTCCCGAGGACGAGGGCGGCGGACCACCGATCCGCGGCAGGGAGGCGGAGCTGGCGTTCATCGAGGAGCGGCTCGACGCGCTGGCCCGCGGGGAAGGCGGGGTCGTCCTCGTCGAAGGCCCTGCGGGCAGCGGCAAGTCCAGGGTCCTCGGGGAGGCGTCGGCCTCCGCGAGGCGGCGCGGGACGCGGGTGTTCCAGGGGGGAGCGGACCCCGAGGACCAGTTCGTGCCGCTCGGCCCGCTCCTCGACGGGCTGCTCACCGGGGCGGCGCCGCTCTCGGACGCCGCCCGGCTCCGTGACCTCGCCACGGTGCCGGGGCAGCGGTTCTGGCTCCTCCAGGAACTGGGCGACCGCCTGCGGGAGGCCGCGCGGACGGGCCCGCTCCTGATCGTCCTCGACGACCTCCAGTGGTGCGACGAACTGACGCTCCTCACCCTGCACACCCTCGCGGCCCGGCTCGCGTCGGACGCGATCCTGTGGCTGGTGGCCGTGTGCGGCGACAGCGTGCCGCCGCGCGTGCGCACCACCCTCGAACGGATCCACCGGGGCGGGGCCCGCGCCGTGGTCCTGGGGCCGCTGGAGGACCGGGCGGTCGCGCGGATCGCGGAGGACGTCCTGGGGGCGGCCCCGGGCCATGACGTGCTGCGCGTCGCCCGCCAGGCCGAGGGCGTGCCGCTGCTCCTGAGGGAACTGCTCGACGTGCTGCGGAACGAGGAGGTGGTGGCGATCGAGAACGGCACGGCCCGGCTCACCGCCGCATCCCTTCCCGCCCGGCCGCTGCCCTCGGTCGGGCGCCGCGTCGGCCTGCTGTCCGGCGCGGCCCGCGAACTCGTGGAGACAGCGGCCGCCGTGGGCCGTCCGGTGACCGTGAGCCTGCTGGCCGAGCTGCTCGGCAGCACACCGGCGGCGCTGATCACCCCGCTGCGCGAAGCCCTCGACACCGAGTGGCTCGCCGAAAGGGGCGACCGCCTGGAGTTCCGCAACGACCTGGTCCGCGCGTCGGTGGCGGCCGGACTTCCCCTTGCCGTACGCCGGTCCCTGCGCGGCAAGGCGGCGCGGGCGCTGCCGGACAGCGAGACGGCGGCGACCGCACACCCCGCGCCACCGACGACCGACCCGGAGCCCGCCGACCGCACCGATGCAGACCGGACGGACGTTGACAGGTCGGACGCCGACCGGCTGCGCACCGCCGCGGCCGACATCGCGGCCACCGCGCCCGGACCGGCCGCCGAACTCGCCCTCAGAGCGCTGGAGCTCACCGCTGCGGACGCCCCGGAGCGCCCACGGGTGATCGCCGAGGCGATCCCGCTGCTCTGGCAGACCGGGCAGGCGGCCCGGGCCCGCGAGCTGGGGACGTCGGCCCTGTCGGCAGGGGGCCTCGGACCGCGGGACGAGGCAGGGATACGCCTCGGTCTGGCCCGCCTGTCCACCCAGTACGACTTCTCCGAAGCGGTCCGGCAGGCCCGTGCGGGAGCGGCGCTGCCCGGCCTGCCGACGGACCTGCGGGCCCGGCTCCTCGCGCTGCTGTGCCTCGGCCTCGCGCTGTCGGGCGACAACGAGGCGGCCGAACAGGCCCTGCCCGAGGCGCGGGAGACCGCCGAAGCGGCCGGGGACCGCACCGCCCGGGCCACGGTGACGGTGGTCGCGTCGGCCGTCCGCTTCCGCCGGATGGACTGGAGCGAGGCCCTCCGCCTGGCGGAGCTGGCCACCGCCATGGGCGCGGCCGACTCCCTGTGGGTTCCGGAAGGGCTGTGGCAGAGCTTCGTGCTGAACGCGGCAGGCCGCTGTGACCAGGCGCTCGCCGTCACCGACGCCGCGCTGCGGCAGGCTCGGGAACAGGGCCGGACGGCCGCCACGCGCATGTGGCGGACGCACCGTGCCCGGCTCCTCCTGGACACCGGACGGCTGACGGACGCCCGGGCCGAGGCGGAGGCCGCCTCGGCGACGCCCGACGAGCCCGGCCCCGACCACCTCGCCGACGTCACGCGCCTGTACGCGCTGACCCGCGTCGCCGTCCACACGAACGACCAGCGGGCCGCACGACGGTACGCGGCCGACGCGCGGCGGATGCGCACCGACGGCGCGCCCCTCGTCCGCCGAGCCGGCGCCTGGGCACTGGCATTGCTGGCCGACTTCGACGGCCGCGCCGACGCAGCCGTACTCGCCGACGTGGTGAGCGCACTCGACGCGGAGCGGCCGTCCGAGGGCGGCCCGCTGGACCCCGCCGACGCCCCCGGCCTCGTCCGCGTCGCACTGCGGGCCGGGGCGCACGACGCGGCCCTGCGGGCGGTCGGCGCGGCCGAGCGCCGCGCCGCGCTCAACCCCGGCGTCACGCTCCTCGCCGCCACCGCCGCACACGCGCGCGGGCTGCTCGACAACGACCTCGACCACCTGGTGAGCGCGGTCCGCCTGTACGAGGACACCTCCCGGCCGCTGGCCCGCGCCTCCGCCCTGGAGGACACCGGGCGCAAGCTGGCGGCCACCCGCAGATCGGAAGCGGTGCCGTACCTGGACAACGCCCTCGGCCTCTACGTGCGAGCGGGCGCCGAGCGGGACGTGGCCCGGGTGCGCCGACGCCTGCGGGCCGCGGGCGTCCGCCGTCGGCCCGCACCGGCCGGACACCTCGCGCGGTGGCCCGAGCTGACCGCGTCCGAGCTGGGCGTGGCCCGGCTCGTCGCCCAAGGACTGACGAACCGACAGGTGGCCGAGCGGCTCGCCGTCTCGCCGCACACGGTGAGTTCGCATCTGCGCCGCGCCTTCACCAAGCTCGACCTCACCTCGCGCGCGGAGCTGACCCGCCTCGTCACGACCCGCGACAGCGGAGAGTAACCGCTTCGTATCCCCTGCTTGTGTCCTGTCCATGGACGGTTCGTGCGATGTGCCGACGGCATCGCTTCCTCAAAATGATCAAGAGCTGCGGAAAGGGAGCCACCCTCCGCAGCGAACCGATGGTCGAGAGAGGAACAGCGCATGACCGCAGGGCCCCAGCGAGCCCGTCCTGGCAGTGCGGAGCTCCAGGCGCTCGTCGACGAACTCGCGGAGAAGCTGGGACGGTCCGTCGCGGTCGACGATCCGCTGGTCCGCATGGTGTGCACGAGCCGCCACTTCGGTGACGAGGACCCGGTGCGGATCGGCACGCTCCTCCAGGGCCGCGCCGACAACGCGGCCGTCCGCCACGTGCTCGCCCAGGGCGTCGCCCGCTGGTCGAGGCCCGGTTTCATCGACGGCCGCGACGACCTCGGCATGCTGCCGCGCTACGTCGTGCCGCTGCGCGAGCGCGGGCACCTCCTCGGCCTGCTGATGGTGGTCGTGCCGGACCGGACGCTCGGCGAACAGGACACCGAGGCCATCGCCTGGGCCGCCGACCTCATGGCCGCCCAGCTGTATCTGGAACACCTCGCCGCCGACACCTGGAAGACCGACGAGCGGACCCTGGTCCTGGACCTGGTCGACTCCCACCTCGCCACGCGCACCGCCGCCCGTCGGCGCGCGCTGGAGCGCGGCCTGCTCGGGGAGGCGGAGCACGTCCTCGTCACCGTCGTGCGGCTGAGCCGCGGCACGGAGCCCGTACGGCAGTCCGAAGCGGCCCTGTGGGGGGCGTTGGAGGGCTTCCGGCAGACGCGTTCGGCGCAGGGCATCACCGCGATCGACCAGGAGCGGGCGATCCTGCTCCAGCTGCGCGACCGGCCGCCCCGGCCGACCGAGGTCGCCGCCCAGTCCGCCCGCATCCTGGAGGAGCTCACCACCTTCCTCGATCCGTCCACGGCCCCCGTGATCGGCGTCGGCGGCAGACACCCGGGCCTGCACGACGCCTGGACGTCGTACGAGCAGGCGCTCGTGGCGGCCCGCGCGGCGCGGCGGCTGCCCTCGCTCAAGGGCGTCGGCGACTGGGACCGGCTGGGGGAGTTCGCCGTGCTCCTCCAGCTTCCCGAGCACGCCCTGAACGACTCCCTCGTGCCGAAGCCGCTGCGCACCCTGACCGACGCCCACGGCGGCGAGCGGCTGCGGGACACCCTGCGGAGCTACCTCGAACACGCCGGGTCCATCCCCCGCACTGCGGACGCGCTGCGCCTGCACCGCACGTCGCTCTACTACCGGCTGCGCCAGATCCAGGAGATCACCGGACTCGACCTGGACGACGGTGCCCACCGCCTCACCCTGCACCTGGGGCTGCGGATCGAGGAACTCCTCGCCACGGGGGACGACGCGGCCGCGTGACCGGGCGTGATCCCGGCCTCCGCACGGCCGACGAGCGGTGCTTCGACAAAACGAGAATGATCTCCCGCCGGATTCCTACAGCACGCGGTAGTGGCGGCGCAGCGCCGCGTCCGAAGATGTGCGGGACGGCGACGGCATGCGGGCGAACCGCCTGTGACCAGGGAAGAGACCATGAAGGAACTGATCACGACGGACGGGGCGCGGCTCGCGTACCGGGACAGCGGCGGCGGGGGAGTGCCCCTGATCATGCTGCACGGCTGGGGGCAGACACAGGCGATGTTCCGCCATCAGCTCGCGGAGCTCGCGCCCGGCCGACGCGTCGTCACCGTCGATCTGCGCGGCCACGGCCTCTCCGGCAAGCCCCGGCACGGCTACCGCATCGCCCGCCTGGCCCGTGACGTGCTCGAACTCGTCGACCACCTCCGGCTGCCGCGCTTCGACGCGCTGGGCTGGTCCATGGGCGTCTCGGTCTGGTGGAGCTTCATCGACCAGTACGGGACCGGGCGGATGCGGCGCTTCGTCGCCGTCGACCAGCCCGCGGCCGTCGCCGCCGTGCCCTGGATGACGGAGCGGGAACGGCGCGACTGCGGCGCCATCTTCGACGTACCGGCACTGCTCGACCTGGGGGCCGCGCTCGCGGCGCCGGGAGGCGACGGGGTGCGGGCCGACTTCGTCCGCGGCATGTTCTCCGGCGAGCCCGACCCGGAGCTGCTCGCCTTCGTCGCCGGGCAGATCGCCGCGACGCCCGCGTACGCCGGTGTGCCGCTGCTGTTCGACCACTGCGCCCAGGACTGGCGGGACGTGCTCCCCAGGATCGACGTGCCGACCCTGGTGATCGGCTGCGAGGGAAGCCATGTGCACCCCGACTCGCAGCGGTTCGTCGCCGAGCGGATTCCCTACGCGCGGCTGCACGTCTTCGCCGCCGACGTGGCGAACTCGCACTTCCCCTTCCTGGAGAATCCGGCGGCCTTCAACGCCGTGGTGGAGGAGTTCCTGGCCGAGGAGGCGGGGCCGCGGCCCTGACCCGCCCTCCGCGATCCGCGGGTGCCCGCGCGAGCGCCCGCCCCACCACGAAGAACCGTACGGCTTGGAGTTCCCATGACGCAGCCAGTGATGTCACCCGTGCCCGAAGCGACGACGCGGCCCGCGGCCGCCGACGCCGAGTGGCTCGTGCGGATGCTCTCCGACATGCCCGGCGAGCAGGAGGGCAAGTTCCTCTACCTCGGCATGCACGTCCGCGGACCGGTGAGCAGCGTCCGCGAGGGAGCCAGGACGCTCCTGGAGCCGAACGACCTGGTCTTCTGCGACCCGGCCCGGCGCCATCTGCTGCGGTTCGGCGACGACTGCCAGATGGTCTTCTTCCGGATCCCCCAGTGCTACCTGGGCGTCTCGGAGGCCGAGCTCCACCAGGTGGTGGGAGTCCCCGTGCGCGGCGGCGAAGGGCTGGGGGCGCTGGTGTCGGACTTCCTGTCGGCGCTCGCCGCCGAGGCGGAGCTGCGCCGGACCACCATCGGGGACCGCCTCTCGCGTACGGCCGTGCACCTGCTGTCCGTCCTGGTCGTGGAGCTCCTGGAGACGGACGCGGCCGCGGGGGCCGCCCGCGGTGCGCGGGGCGGACAGGAGACGCTGGCCCGGATCCGGGCCTTCATCGAGGAGCACCTGATGGACCCGGACCTCTCCCCGGAGTCGATCGCGCGTGCCCACCACATCTCTGTCCGCTATCTGCACAAGCTCTTCCAGAACGACGGCACCACGGTGAGCCAGTGGGTGCGCCGCCGCAGACTGGAGTCCTGCCGGATCGAGTTGGGCCGGTCCCACCGGAGGTTCACCATGGCCGCGGTGGCCCACCGCTGGGGCTTCAGCAGCCCCTCGCACTTCAGCCGCGCGTTCCGGGGCGCGTACGGGATGTCTCCCAGCGAGTGGCAGTCACTGGCCACCTCCGCCTTCGCGCCGAAGGCGGCCTGAGCCCGGCGTGCGCTGTCGTGGCAGCGGCGGTGCGCCGCCGTGCCAGCGCCGCCGCCGCACCCGCCCTACCGTGGGCGACCAGCTGCACGGACCTCCTTCGTGGACCACGGCGTGACGCCCCGCACGTGTCCTGACACCGGGAAGAGAGCTGCCCATGACCACCCCCCTGCCCACCGTCGTCCTCGTGCACGGTGCCTTCGCCGACGCGGCGACCTGGATCGGCGTCATCTCGGAACTGCGGAGCCACGGCATCCCGGTCCTCGCCCCGCCGAACCCCCTGCGCGGCCTCGCGTCCGACGCCTCCTACGTCGCTTCCGTCGTCGCCCAGATCGACGGGCCCGTCGTCCTGGTCGGACACTCCTACGGCGGTGCGCTGATCACCGTGGCCGGTGCCGCGGAGAACGTCGTCGGGCTCGTCTACGTGGCCGCGTACGTGCCGCACGAGGACGAGAGCCTGGGGGAGTTGCAGGGGCGCTTCCCCGACTCGCTGCTGCCGGGCAGCCTGAAGGAGTGGACCTACCCCCTCGTCGACGGGGACAGCGCCGTCGAAGTCACCATCGACGAGGCGGCCTTCCCCGCCGTCTTCGCCGCGGACGTGGCCGTGGAGGTCACCAGGGTGTTGGCGGCGGCCCAACGCCCCCTCGCCGCCGCGGCCTTCGCCGAGACGGCCTCCGCGGCGGCCTGGCTGACGAAGCCGTCCTGGGCCCTGGTGGCGGGGGCCGACCGGGCGATCCACCCCGAGGTGCAGCGCTTCTGCGCACGGCGGGCCGGGGCCGTCGTCGTCGAACTCCCCGACGCCTCGCACGCCGTCGCCCTGTCCGCGCCCCGGCAGGTCGCCGAGCTGATCGGTGACGCGGTACGGGCGACGAGCTGAGCTGCCCCGACGGGGTCCGCGGGGCCGCTGGTTATGCTGCGGCGCATGGACATAGTGATCCCGCTCTTCGACGACTTCGAGCCGCTCGACGCGATCGGTCCGTACGAGATCCTCGCGTACGTGCCCGACGCCACCGTGCGGTTCGTCGCCGCCGAACCCGGCCCGGTGCAGGACACCCTGGGCTCCCTGCCCGTGCACGTCGCGACCCGGTACACCGAGGTGGAACACTGCGACGTCCTGCTGATCCCGGGCGGAGGCAGCGCCGGGGCCATGGCGCGGAGCCCCGAGTTCCTCGACTGGGTGCGCCGGATCCACACGGGCACCCGCTTCACCACCTCGGTCTGCACCGGCTCCCTGGTGCTCGGCGCGGCGGGCCTCCTGGACGGCCTGACCGCCACCACCCACTGGGACGCGGCCGCCCAACTGGAGGCGTACGGCGCCACGTACACCCCCGAGCGGGTCGTCCGGCACGACCGGGTGATCACCTCGGCGGGGGTCTCCTCCGGCATCGACATGGCCGTCCAGCTGGCCGCCCTGCTCGCCGACGAGGTGACCGCGCAGGCGATCCAGCTCTACACCGAGTACGATCCCCAACCGCCCTTCGACACCGGCTCGGTGGCCAAGGCCCCGGCCGAGGTGCTCGCCCGGGCCCGCACCCTGCGCTAGCCGGACCGCCCGCGCCGCCGCCGTCGGCGCCCGCGTCAGCCGGGCCAGGTACCGGTCAGGCGGCGCATGGCGGTGGCTCCCGCGCGGTCCACGGCCGCCTTGGACGCGGCGAAGATCGCCCCCTGCAAGGTGGCGGCGAGCAGCACCTGGCTCCAGGCGCGCTCCTCGTCGGTGGCGTCCGGGGCGTCCTCCTCACGGCCGATCACCTTCCAGGCCTGCTTGAAGAGCGCCCCGGCGACCATGCCGCTGACGGCGCCGAGCGCGAGGCCGACCGGCTTGTACGCGATCTTTGAGGCCTTCATCCGCTCATCCGTTCCGCCGGCGGTACGCCAGCCACACCAGGGCGGCCGCGCCACCTGCCGCCAGCAGCACCACGCGGTTGTTCCGGGCCGCCCGCGCGCCCCGGGCGGTCCCGGCCCGCAGGGGTTCGGGCGCCTTCTCCTCCCACACGCGTCCGGTACGGGCCGCCTGGGCGCGGGCCTGGACGGCCTTGTCCTTGACGGGGGCGGGAAGGTCGGGCAGCTTGTCCTGCGCCCGCGCGGCGGCGTCGGCGGCCTTGTCCTTGAGTTCCCTCGCCTTGACCGCGGCCTGCGCCTTGAGCTCGCCCGCCTTGGCGACGGTCTGGTCCTTGACCTCGGTGGCCTTCTCCTGGGCCCGGGCCTTGACATCGGCCTTGGCCGCGAGGGCCTCCACCGTCCCGGCGAGCTCGTGGCGGGTCCGCTCGACCTGGTCGCGCAGTTCCTGCGGGGACTCGGCGGGCTCGTCCTCGTGCGGCAGTCGGGTCATCGGTGCGCACTCTCCTTGATCTCGGCCACGTCGGCCTTCACGTTCTCGATCGTCTTCTCCGGCACGGGCGGCGCGGCCCGGGAGACCTCCTTCTTCCCCGTCACCGCCATCAGCGCGGCGACCAGGCCGAGCACGGCGCTCACGACGAGGGCCGCCGCCCACACCGGCAGCGGCACCGCGAGCGCGGCGATCGCGGTCGCCACCAGGGCCTGCAGCATCAGGAACCCGACGAGGCCCGCGCCGCCGAAGAGGCCGCCGCCCTTGCCGTACCGCTTGCCCTTCTCCTTCATCTCCGCCTGCGCCAGGCGCATCTCGCCCCGCACCAGCTCGGTCAGCTGATGGGACGCGCGCTGCACCAGCTCGCCCACCGGCTCCGCGGCCGACGGGTGCGGGGCCTGCCCGCCCTCGGGTCGCGTACGCGACACAGCGGTCACCTCCTGTCTTGAGCTGCCTTCCGGCCCGGTGCGCCACGGCGCCCGGCCACCCGTGGACGCGAGTACCCCGGATCGGCCGGATGCTGCCTGTGAGATCCGGCGAAGCGCCTCAAGGGCCCGCTCAGGCGGCGTCCCTGCGCGCGCGCCGCTCGGCGCGCCGACGGCGCCGCGGCAGTTCGCCGGTGCTGTGCACCAGGCGCAGGTGCCGCCCGCGCGCGTGGCGCGCCCTCGGCGCGTCGTCGAACAGGCGGCCCTCAAGGCGATCCATCGCGTACAGCAGTACTGCCAGGACCGGTAGCAGCAGAAGTGCGACGGCGATCACCACGTGGATCCCTCCCGGCAGGCGACACTCCTTCGGCGGGTGCCCGGCGCGGCGCCGGGCACCGGGCGGCGCATGTGAAGTTCTGGTGACTATCGGGCGCCCGACCCGTGCGCGTGTGCGACACCGCGACGACGGAGGCACCGCCCTGACCCGAGGTGCCCCCGGTCTGCCCTGCGAAGTGCCCCGACGGCCCCGCCCCCTCGGCGCCGGTGCACGGGACGATGGCTCCCTCCCAGGTCATGACCATCCAGCACCTCGCGGGCAACCAGGCGCTGATCGCCGAGGCCATCGGCTCCCCGAGCACCACGATTCCCGGCCCGCTGTTCAGCCACCTCAACAACAACTTCAGGGGTGTGCCCGAGAACGGGGTCCCGGACCTGCTGGAGTACATGATCGCCACGGCGAAGCGCCCCGCGCCGAAGCCGGACGCACCGAAGGACGAGAAGGGCAGGAGCGAGCGGGTCAACGCGCACTTCGGGGCGGCGGAGCGCCTGCACGAGGAGGAGACCGCGGGGCAGGGCAGCGGCGGCGGGGCCGGCACCGGCGGAGTGGTCGTCGCGCGGGTAGACGGCGAAGGGCTGCACGCGGAGCTGCGCGTCCTCGCGCACAACGGCGGCGTCACGCCCGAGCACCTCGGCGGCACGAAGCGGCCGCGCGCCACCTGCTTCAGCAAGCGCTACCCGGGCGGCTCGCCCAAGGGCGCTTACGCCCAGGCCGCGGGGCCGTCGTCGATCAGGTCGCGCAGCTGCGACCGGGCGGTGGCGCCCGGCTTGGGGAAGCGGCGGCAGAGGTGCGAGCGGACCGTGCGCGGGGGCGGGGAGAGCCTCTCGCGGAGGTCCGCCTCCGGATGCGCACGCCCCGTATCACCCCTAGCGTGACAGAGGTCCCCAACCCCACCAGAGGAGTGACCATGGGCGTCGACAAGGCCAAGGGCAAGGCCAAGGAAATGGTCGGCAAGGCCACCGGAAACGACCGCATGGAGGCCGAGGGCAAGACCGACCAGGCCAAGGCCAAGCTGCGGGAGGCCGCCGAGGAGGCGCGTGAGAAGGCCGAAGGCGTCCGCGACTCCCTCCGGAACCGCGACGACCGCTGACCGCGCGCTGGACGGCCGCCCCGCCCTCGCGGCGGGGCGGCTCGCGCGTGTTCGCCCGGTACGGCCCCGGCTACGGCAGCGGCGTTCCGCCGGTGGCGTTGAGGACCTCCGCGGTGATGAAGCTGGCCTGGTCCGAGGCGAGATAGACGTAGGCCGGTGCCATCTCGGCGGGCTGGGCCGGCCGGCCCAGCGGGGCCTGCTTGCCGAACTCCGCGGTGTCGGGCAGCGTCGCCGGGATGAGCGGGGTCCAGACCGGGCCCGGCGCCACGGCGTTCACCCTGACCCCCTTCTCCACGAGCATCTGGGCCAGGCCCTGGGTGAACGTGACGATGGCGCCCTTGGTCATCGCGTAGTCGAGCAGGTGGGGGCTCGGCTTGTACGCCTGGACGGACGTGGTGTTGATGATCGTGCTGCCGGGGCGCATATGGGGGACGGCCGCCCTGCACAGCCAGAACATCGCGTACAGGTTCGTACGGACGACCCGGTCGAACTGTTCCGTGGTGATCGCGGTGATGCCGTCCGGCTGCGACATCTGGTACGCGGCGTTGTTGACCAGGATGTCGATCCGCCCGAACTCGGCGACGGCGCGGGCGACCACCTGCTCGCACGAGGACTCCTCCCGGAGGTCGCACGACACGGGCACCGCGGTGCGGCCCGCTTCTTCGATGAGACGGACCGTCTCACGGGCTTCGTCGGCTTCCTCGGGCAGGTGGGTGAACAGGACGTCCGCGCCCTCCCGGGCGAAGGCCAGAGCCACCGCACGGCCGATTCCGGAGTCGCCGCCGGTCAACACGGCCTTGCGGTCCACGAGCCGGTCCGCGCCCCGGTAGGACTCCTCCCCGTGGTCGGGCGGCGGGTCCATGGGCCCGGTCCAGCCGGGCGGCTCCTGGTCCTGGTCGGGGAAGTCGGGCCGGGGGTGCTTGGTGGTGGGATCCTGGGGCTCCTCGGGGCCGGGCATCACGGACTCCTCTGCGTATGGATCTTGGGGGGGCTCCTTGGGTACCCCGCGGAGGGGGCGGGCACACCTCGCGTGCGCCACCTCAGGCACCCGCGTCAGCGCGTGTCCGTCAGGCCTCCGGTGACGGCGACGATCTCGCCGACGGTGAAGCTGGAGTCCGCGTCGGAGGCGAGATACACATAGGCCGGAGCGATCTCCTCCGGCTGTGCCACGCGTCCCATGGGAGCGGAGCTGCCGAGATGGGTGAGGTAGTCGTCGGGGAAGCGCTGTCCCGCCACGTTGAGCACCGTCCAGGTGGGGCCGGGGGAGACGACGTTGGCGCGGACGCCGCGCCGGGCGAGGTGGGAGGCGATGGACTTGGGGAAGGTCACCATGGCCGCCTTGGAGGCGGCGTAGTCCATCATCATGTCGCTGCCCTTGAGGGCCTCCTCGGACGCGGTGGCGATGACGGCGTCCCCGTGGGAGAGGTGCTCCAGGGAGGCCATCAGCAGGTGGAAGTACGCGTAGACATTGGTCTTGAAGACGCGGTCGAAGTCGGCGGCCGTCAGATCGGACAGGTCGTTCTGGCTGTTGAGGTAGGCCGCGTTGCTCACCAGGACGTTCAGCCCGCCGAGCTCGGCCACGGTGCGGTCGACCACGTCCTTGCAGAAGGCCGGATCGCACAGATCGCCCGGCAGGAGCAGACAGGAGCGCCCTTCGGCCTCGACCGCGGCCCGGGTCTCCTCGGCGTCGGGCTGCTCCTCGGGCAGGTAGACGATGGCCACGTCGGCGCCCTCGCGCGCGTACAGCACGGCGACCGAACGGCCGATGCCCGAATCGCCCCCGGTGATCAGGGCGACCTTCCCGGCGAGCTTGCCGGAGCCCCGGTAGTGCGGGGCGAGATACCGCGGCCTGACCTCCATCCTGGCTTCGAGGCCCGGGCGCTGCTGGCGCTGGAATCGGTAGGGAGGAGAGATCTCCGCCTCCTCCTGAGGCATGGCTGGGCGGTCGAGCCGCTCGCTGCCCGCCTGGTTCCTCTCCATCGTCACGGCCTCCACTCGGTTCGCCTGAACGGTCGGCGCCGCCGCGGTCCGGCGGCACGCACAGGCACCGCGTGTCCGACCCGCACGCGCTCAAACGACCTGTCTCCGTGATCGGAAGGCCGCGCGCATGGTGGTCGGGAGCCTGGGCATACGGGTCGCTGTGCGACCCGGGGAAGTCCGGTGACTAGGGAGGTTCTCATGCTCATGGCCCACCCCGCGATCCTGCGCGACCTCGTCGAGCAGTACGAGACGCTGCGGATCCTGCACGCCGAGGACGGCAGCCCGCAGGTCCGGCGGCGCATGGACGACGTCGCCTACACGCTGTGCGTGTCCACGGGCACCCGTGACGTCGACGCCGCCCTCATCGCGGCCCGCCACCGGCTGCCCGGCGCCCGGCCCGAGGACGACTCGCTGCTCGACGCGTGAGTCGGCTGCCGCGGTTTTCCCACGAGAGACCTGTGTGAGAGGACGCGCGCTGGCGACTCGTGCGGGACAGGGTTGGGGCAACAGCCCTGAGGTCCTTCGCCGCCACATGGCTGCGGTGGCGAGGGGCCGTGCCCGTCACGGACCGGGCCGTGGACATCCTCCGATCGTGAGACGAACCCCGGGAACGAGGCGCGGGGGCGGTGGACGACGCTAGGGTGTCGGCCTGGAAGATGGTCAGGCAGCGGCCACTTCGTGCTCTCGCGCGTCATCTGGAGAACATCGCTCATGAGGCTGCCGCCCGTGCCCCACACCCCGGTTTCGGAACCCGTCGCTCCGCATCGGTACTCGCCCTCCGACAGGGGGAGCGCGCCGCGGGACTCGTACGCGGTGCTGGTCGTCGACGACCACGAGGACAACCTCTTCGCCATGGAGCAGGTGCTCGTTCCCCTGGGACGCCCCGTCCTGCGCGCCACCAGCGGGGAGCAGGCACTGCGCACGGTGCTGCGCGAGAACGTCGCCGTCGTGCTCCTGGACCTGCTGATGCCCGGCCTCGACGGCCTGGGCGTGCTCGGGTATCTGCGCCGCCTCGACCAGACCCGGCAGCTGCCGGTGATCCTGATCACCGGGGTGGGGCGCAGCGACGAGCTGGCCGAGCGCGCCTTCCGCCTGGGAGCGGCAGGATTCCTGATCAAACCGATCAGTCCCTGGACCCTGTGCACGCACGTGGAGGCCCTCGCCGCCCTCTACACACAGATCCGGGAGCGCGAGGCGAGCTGACCGGCCGCTTGAGGATCACTCGACGTCGGACGGGGGTTGCACAGTCGTGCCGGGGCAAGCAGCCTGGAGGCGCACACGCACGCACGCCCTGCCCGGATCGGAGGCCCTCCATGACGTTCGCTGTTTCCCTCGGCGGGTCCGAGCCACCGCCCTCCTCGGGTGCGGACGAGGTGCGGGCCCTGGAGGAGGAAGCGGAGCGGCTGCGGCACGCGGCGCACGCGCACGCCCCGGTCGACCAGGCCATCGGCGTCGTCATCGGGGTGGGAGGGCTGAGCCCGCAAGAGGCGTGGGACGTGCTGCGGGAGGTCTCCATGCGGACCGACACGAAGCTCCGCGCGGTGGCCGAACAGCTCGTGGCATGGGCGCACACCGCCGAACTCCCCTCGGCCCTGCGCGCCGAACTCGGACGCCAGCTGGGCCTGCGGCGCCAGGAGGGCGCGCCCCGGCCGACCGCTCCGGTCGCGTCGGCCGCGGCAGCCGACCGAGGTGTCCCGCTCCCCGACCCGCGGGGCGGGGAGCGGTAGGCGGGCTCACTGCCGAACCCCCCAGGAGCGTAGTTGCCCGGAAGGCGGTAAGTCAGCCATACCGTGCGCGACTTCTTCAAGCGAAGTACCGGTGCACGTCCCGCCACGACGAGAGCCGGGGGAAGCGGTCCTCGGCCACGTTGTGGTGCGCGTCGAAGAGGAGGCCGCGCCCCGGGAAGACCTCCAGGTTGCGGGGGTTGTCGTCGATCAGGTAGTCCGCGTTGACGAACTGCTTGGAGCCGCAGAAGACATAGCCGCGGTCCGGTACGAAGGGGAAGGACTCCTGGAGCCACAGATACCGGTCGTGCAGGGACACGGGATGGTCCATCGCGGACGTGGCGAAGACGATCTCGAAGCGTTCGGCCAGGTCGCGGAGCACCCGGCGGGCGCCCGCCATCACGGGCACGTCCCGTGAGAACCCGGGCTCGTCGAGGCACGCCTCGACCTGGTCCCTGCGCTCGACGGGCACGGCGTCGCGGATCTGCCTGCCGTGGATGGCCGCGCGGGACAACGCCTCGCCGTAGTCGGCCTCGTACCGCCGCAGCCGCTTGGCGACCGTGTCGGCCGACACCTCGTCGAGGTCGACGGCGAGGACCTTCCTGCCCCGCGCCGTCATACGAGGCGCCTCTGGCCGCGGTTCTCGATGTTGCGCCGGAGCCGGCGCACGACGCACTCGCCGGGGCCGAGGACCGGCAGCCGCTCCAGCGCGTTGACCACGTTGTAGAAGGTCGGCAGCTGCTCCCACGACGACCTGACGAAGCGCACGCGGCCCGCCGCCGTCGCCTGCCGGTCGACCTCCACGCCGTCGACGGCGGGCGTGAGCACCGCGCCCGCGCGGTCGGGCCGCGATCCGGCGTCCACACCGGGGACGTAGGCGAAGTTGAGCACGCCCCCCTGTGGCGCCGACGCCGCGGGCTCGGGCCGCACCTCGGTGATGTGGTCGAACTCCAGCTCTGCGAAGGTGTGGCCGTCCCAGGACGCCGCGCAGCGGTGTGCGTCCCGCCCCTCGGGCCGGGACGTCAGATCGGCGAAGAGCTTGGCGTAGCCGAGCTCTTCGCGGCCCGTGATGATCGGGTCGGCCATGTTCTCCCAGACGACGGCGACGAAGGAGCCCGTCACCCTGTCCTCGCGGCCCTCGAAGCGGACCGGGAGCTTGACCGCGAAGGTGTCGTAGCCGCGCCCGGCCAGCCAGGGCACGTCGGTCAGTTCGGTGTACTCGATGGTGACGACGGGCTCGCCGTGCAGCGCGAAGCCGGGCGGAAGCAGCTCGGTGAGGGCCTCGGCCGTGGTCGGGAAGCGGAGCACGTACGAGGTGAGGGACGCCTCGCCGCCCCGGGGCGCGGAGCCCGGCAGCGCCTGACGCGGGCCGGGCAACGGCCCGAACGCGACCGGCATGCGATACGTGTGGCCGGGATCGAACTTCATCGCTCCGCCCCCTCGAGTGGACCGGCGACCGGCTCGTGCGCCGGGCCTGCCTGCCGCGACTGGCCCTTGAGCAGCAGCGCCAGCAGGCTGATCACCACGCCGACGACGACCACCGACGCCAGCGCGGCGCGCAGCCCGAGCAGGTCCGCCAGGAGGCCGACGAGGACCGGCCCCACGAGGAAGCTCGCGTATCCGGCGATCGCCACGGTGGAGCTCACCTCGCCGACCCGGTCGGGCCGCAGGTCCCCGGCGACCGAGAAGCCGATCGGCGCGATGCCGGACAGCAGGATTCCGACGAGGAAGAGCGCGGCCACCGCTTGCACCGGGCCCGGCGCGCACAGCGACCACACCATGGCGGCCGCCATCAGGAGCCCGCACGCGGCGATGGTCGTCAGCCGGTCGACGCGGCGGAGCACGGCGGACGTCAGGACGCGGCCGAGCCCCATCGCGCCGTGGAAGCTCGCGAGGCCGACGGAGCTGATGACGGCCAGGTCGCTGACCGTGTCCCGGACGTAGATCGCGGACCAGTTCTCCAGGATCCCCGAGCCGAGGAAGGAGACGCCGACGATCCCGGCGACCAGGAGGACGTCGGCCCCCAGCAGGACGCGGCGCTCCCGCGGTGCGGACGCGGGCGCCGACCGTGCCTCGGGCAGGTCGCGCCAGCGCGCCATGCACCACACGAACAGGGCGAGGACGACCGCGACCCCGAAGTAGCCGACGCGGAAGCCGAGTGACCGGTAGGCGCCGAAGCTCAGCGCGCCCGCCGCGGCGGAAAGGCTGAACGCCCCGTGCATGAAGGCGAGGACCTGCCGGCCCGAGCGCTGCTCGATGGCGATCGCCACCGCGTTGATCGCCACGTCGAAGGAGCCCTGGCAGCCGAGCAGCACGAGCACCAGCGGGACGAGCACGACGTACGAGCCCGTGCACCCCACGCCCACGAGGGCGACCGCCATGCCGGTCGCCCCCGCCATGAGCAGCCCCTTGGCGCCGAACCGGGCGATGAGGCGCCCGCCCATGAACATCGCCGGAAGCGCTCCGGCGAACCCGACGGTCAGACACAGGCCCAGTTCCAGGGGGGACATGTCCAGGTCGCGCACGAGGTCGGGGAGCGATGCCTGCCAGCTGCCGAGCGTGAAGCCGAACACGCAGAACAGGGCCGCGCACAGGCGGATCATGCTGATCTCCTTCACGCTTCGGAGGTGTCCCACCAGCCCAGGGAGGCCGAGAGGCCGGTCGACATGCTCGTCGCGAAGTCGATGACGCTGCCCTTGACGATGCCGCCGCCGTCGTCCGCCGCCCGCAGCATGGCCTCCGCCATCTCCCGCGCCCGCAGCGGGGCGAAGCCGAACGTCTTGGGCTGGTCCCTGAGGAGGTGGCGCATCGGCGGGATGTCGTGCCACGCGATGCTCACGTCCTCGTGGCCGAACGCGAGGGCCTCGATGAGCGTGAGCGGCCCCGCCTCGAAGCGCGAAGCGAACACGCAGATCTCCAGCGCCGGGCTGGCCAGGATCCGGAAGGGCAGCAGCGGCTCGAAGTGCTCGACGAAGGTGTAGCTGCCCGGCGGCAGTTCGCGCAGCTGCTCGTGCAGCGACGCCACGTACTCCGAGGCCGCGACCTCCTGGGGCGCGAGCAGCACCAGATGCCAGTCCTCGGCGTCGTCGCGCTCGCTCAGGAAGGCGCCGAACGCGGGGATGACCACGTCGAAGCCCTTCTGCGGCACGCACCGGCCCCAGGAGAAGACGAGCCGCTTGCCGCCCGGCACCGGCCCCAGGTCGGCCGCCGTCGCGGGGTCCGCGAGTTCGCCGAACCGCCGCGAGCGCACGTAGACCGCGTTCTGGAACGGCACCAGGTCCTTGTCGCGCCGGTCGTACTCGGTGAGCAGCACGTCGCGGTAGTAGGTGCCGACGAAGCCGATCCTGTCCCGGGTCGCGGTCCGCATCAGGGCGAAGCCCTCGTCCTCGTACGACGTCCTGTTGCGCGAGTTGGCGTCGAGGAAGACGCGGCCGAGCGTGTGCGTCATGTAGATCAGCTGCACGTTGGGCCAGGCCGCCAGGTGGGACCTGAGCGTGGCGAACATCGTGCCGTGCGCGAGGACGGTCACCTGCTTGCGGCCCTCGGCGAGCCGGCGGATCTCCGCGGCCGCGCTGTGGCACATCGAGCGCCAGCGGTCGACGTCGTCGAGCGACCAGACGCTCTTGAGGGAGGAGTTGTCCGCCACGTCGAACCACCGGAAGTCGCCGCGGTACCGGCCGCAGGCGGTGGCGACGTCGGTCACGATGTCGCTCGCGTAGTCGTCGGACGCCGGGTCGAGGCGCGGACTCAGCGCGTGCAGCGACCAGTTGTCGTGCCGCAGCTGGGGGGTCGACGCCACGATCTCGTCGATCGCCTCGAAGAACCAGTGGACGACACAGCCGATGCCGCACTTGAGCGAGGACAGGCCGTCGATGGAGACGACGACGAGCGCGGCGTCCGGCACCTCCTCCGCGTCGCCGTGCGCCGGACCGCCTCCGGCCGGTGCCTGGACCGCTGTGCTCCTGTCGTGCCCCGGTACCGCCATAACCGCCTCCGTCTCCTGCGGGCGCTCCCGCCCGTCAGCTCATCCAGTTGCCGCCGTCGACGTTGAGGGTCTGGGCGACGATGTAGTCCGCGTGGTGCGAGGCCAGGAACACGCCGGCGCCCACGAGGTCCTCGGCCCGGCCGATGCGCCCGAACGGCACGGCCTCGCCGACCAGTCGCTTCTTCTCGCCGAGCGGCCTGTTCTCGTACTTGGCGAAGAGCGCGTCGACGTTGTCCCAGGAGGTGTCGACCACGCCCGGCGAGATGCCGTTGACGTTGATGCCGTGCCGGATCAGGGCGAGGCCCGCGGACTGCGTGAGGCTGATGACCGCGGCCTTGCTCGCGCAGTACACCGCGACGAGCGGCTCGCCCCTGCGCCCGGCCTGGGACGCGATGTTGATGATCTTGCCGTGCACGCCGCGGTCGACCATGTCCTTGGCGACCGCCTGGAGGGTGAAGAGCAGGCCCTTCACATTGATGTCGAAGACCCGGTCGTACTCGGCCTCGGTGATCTCCAGGAGGGGCTGCATGTCGAAGACGCCCGCGTTGTTGACGAGGATGTCGATCCTGCCGAAGCGGGTGGACACCCGTTCCACCATGGCCTGCGCGGCGGCCGTGTCCGCGACGTCCCAGGCGAAGGCCGAGGCCCGCTCGCCCAGGTCCGCCGCGGTCTTCTCGGCCGCCACGGCGTCGACGTCGGCGATGGCGACGGTCGCGCCTTCCTCGACGTACCGCTGTGCGATCGCCCGGCCGATGCCCCGGGCCGCGCCGGTGACCACCGCCACCTTGTCGTTGAGGACCTTGCTTTCCACGACACACCTCCATGGGTTTCAGCGGGCAGAAGGAGAGGCCCCGTCCGGGTGCTGCGGGCCGAAGCAGTAGTCCATGTCGCGCGGCCCGAGGGGCGCGCCGTCCTCGGCGGGCAGGCCGGTCAGCTCGACCGTGTCCAGGGCGGCGCGGGCGATCGTGTCCGCGTCGCGGAAGAACTCGCCCCAGGGCCCCGGCCGGCCGATGCCGACCTGCATGAACCAGCGCGTGGACTCCGTCGGGATGCCGAGCACGTACATCCGGCGCTCCACCGAGCCGTCGGCCGCGATGGGGTGGTAGGGCGCGGTGGTGACGTCGATGCCGCCCGTGCGGAACGCCGGATCACCGGCGCACACGTGCGGGCGCCAGGCCCCCGCGTCCCGCTGCTTCTGGGCCAGCGGCCCCGGGTCCCGCTCGATGTCGGGCTGCGGGATGCGTGCGTCGATGACGTCCGAGCAGAAGACGCTGTAGCCGTCGACCAGCGGCGAATGGCCGACGAAGCCGTCGTCGTGCGCCGTGAACCGGGCCTGGGGCCCGAGGACTTCGAGCAGACCGCTGCGCATCAGCGCGATCAGCTGGCACGTCCGGACGGCGGAAGGACCGGTCGAGAGGAAGGCGAGCATCGGGCCGACGCGCTCCACGAAGTCCTTGTGGGACGCGGCCGTGAGACCTCCGAAGTCCACGGCGGCCCGCACCGTCGGCCGCACGTCCCGGAGCACCTCCATGGCGGCCTTGAGGGCGCCGTCGACCTCGCCGCGCATCGCCTCGTCCACGTCGCGCGCGAGGAGCCGTCCCAGCTCGCCGCGGAACGCGTCCTGGTCGGCGAAGGCACGTCCCCTGAAGGGATGGGCGAGCTCCTCCAGGGACAGCACCTCGGCGCAGCCGAGGTCGGCCGCTGTCCGCCGGAGCCTGTGCATCGCCTCGACGCCGGCGAACGGAAGGCTCGCGAGCTGCCGCTCCAGGACCGCGAACGACTCCGGGGCGAGGCGCCGCTGCCAGAAGGCGAGGTTCACCTCGGCCAGGAGCCAGGGCGAAACGTCCGCACGGAAGTCGAGCGGTCCCGCCGCCCGGAGGCGGGTGATCAGCTCGGGCGTGAAGAGGCGGGGCGCGTACCGGAAGTCGAAGGGCCGCTGCGCGGCGCCGCGCGTCGGGATGGGCAGCGCGCTGCGCGAACCGGCCACGATGAGGTCGGGCTCGTCCCCGCTCGGTACGTACACGCAGTCACGGCCCCGCCCGACGAAGCGGCCGCCGCGGCCGACCGTCAGCATGGCCACGACGTCGTGGAAGGTGAGGCCCAGCCCGCGGATGCCGATCACGCTGCCCGGGAGCACGCCCAGGCGGCCGGTGCCGTCGAAGGCGCGGGCGGGGGCGGGGGCGCGGCGCTGCCGCCGTTCCGGCGCGGTCCGCCCCGCGCGGTCCGGGCGCTCCGGCTGCTCGCGCGGATGGCCGCTGCAGACGGCGACCTGGTCGCAGGCGATCCTCCGGTCCCCGACGCGGAGTTCGAACCGTCCGCCGCGCTCGTCGATGCCGCTGACCAGGCCGGGAACGCGGACCAGGCGCAGGCCGTGCGGCAGGTTCGTCTCCACGACGTCGAGGACGAAGCGCAGATAGCGGCCGTAGAGGCTGCGGGGCGCGTACGCGTCGGGCCCGGGGAAGCGGGCGTCCACGCGCTGCCACCACTGGGCGAACGTCGGCCCGGCGCCGGGGCGCCAGGCGCCGTCGTCGGCGGGGCCCGAGAACATGGTGACCTCGCCGCAGCGGTTGTTCATGGAGAGCCACCGCGGCTGGCCCGAACGCCAGACCCGGCCGGAGCCGACCTCGTCCGCGTCGATGGCGTAGATCGTGAGGGGGCGCGCGGGCCGCTTGCCGAGCAGCCGCGCCCCCAGGCGTTCCAGGATGGAGATGCCGCGCGGGCCCGTGCCCACCACGGCGACCGCGTATTCGCTCCCGAGGCCGACCGGTGCGGGGGCCGGGCGTGCGGCCTGCGCCTGATGGGCCGTGAGCGGTGCGGGACCGAGAGGCCGGTCGTCCACCGGTACGCGCACGCTGACTCCAGGCACCGGAATCCCCCCTCAGGAAAGTGAGCAGTCATCGGCCCGGTGGCGCGTTCAGCATTCTGGGCGGACTCGGGGGCGGGCAAGGAAGCATGCTTCACCGTGGCAACTCGCCGAAGTCGTCACTCTCCGGCGACGGCCCGAGGGCGGAGGGGATTGCTCCGGTCAGGACCGGTCGCTGCCGGAGCGGCGGAAGAACTCGATCTCGGCGATGGCCACCTGCTTCTTGTCGGAGGCGGCGTGCGCCGACTCGATGGCGAAGCGGATCCGGGTGACCTCACCGGCGCGGAAGGCGCGGCGCTGGCCGCCCGCGCCCGGGTCCAGGGTGAGTTCGCGGGTCGCGGTCGAGCCGTCCTTCCTGGTGATGGTCGCCTCGACGCGGTGGGGCAGAGCCGACTCGCCGAGCTGGTCGGCGCGGGTCGACATGCCCGGCGTGATGATGACGTCGAGGAGGCGGCTCGGCCGGGCGAAGCTCACCTCGATCCACTCGTCCCGGCCCGACTGCGCGACCCCGGGACCCCACCAGGTGGTGTTGAGCGTGTCGAAGGCCAGCTTCGGGCCGTGCCCCTCGGAGGACCGCGAGGCGCGGATCCCGTCCGGCTCGACCGGGGCGCGCTTAGCGACGTGGTCACGCGTGGCCTGGACCCCGTCGGGGACGTTCACCGCGCCGAGGATGAGCAGCGGCAGCACGATGGCCGCGGCGACCCGGATGCCGACGTGGTCGAAGACGCGGCGGAGCCGGTGGCGGTCACCCGCCCACACGGGCGGTCCTTCGCCGCGCCCGGCTCCCTGCTGCGGCCCGGGGACGGGTACGCGCGGCCGCTCGGTGTCGGGCCGCCCCGGCAGGACCGGGGCCACGGACGGGTACGGGGGCCCGCCGGAGGGCGCACCGGTCGCCGCGCCGAAGGGAGCGGGCCCGGCGGCGCTCACGGCCGCTCCGTGCGGCTCCCCGCCGCCCGCTCGTGCGCGGCGCGGGCGGCCGCCACCTGGTGGAGCCGGTGGGTGCGCTCCGTGGAGGCGGGCGGCCTGCCGTCCATCCCGCTCACCCGGACCGTCGCGACCTCCGTGACCGGGGGTCCCGCCTCGTGGGCGGGGTGGGCCGGGAACGGCACCGTCACCGCGAGGTCCACGGAGGGCTTGAGTTCGCCGCCGAGGGCGGACCGGATGTAGGCGAGGGAGCGGGCCTCCGACGGGAAGGCCCCCACCGTCATCGGCACCGCGAGGCCGAGGCACCCGAGCGCGCCCTTGAGTACCTCGTCCACCTCATGAATCACTCTGCATCACTCTCGCGCTCCCGCCCGGCGTCCGTGCCCTGCCGACCGTTCGGGCCCGGCCCTCGATGGTGCTCCCCGTGCTCCCCGGATCGCAGGCACGGCGGGGACGGCGGGGACGGCGGCGGGGCAGCGCGGCTGCCCCCAGGGGTGGTGCCGGTGGCCCGACCGGTCAGATGTAGCCCTCGCGGAGCGCGTAGGCCACCGCGTGCGCCCGGTTGCGCAGGTGCAGCCGTGTGGTGAGGCCGTGCATGACGTTCTTGACGGTGCGTTCGGAGTACGACAGCTTCAGGGCGATCTCCGAGGTGTCGAGGCCCTCGGCGACGAGCCGTACGACGTCCACCTCGCGCTGGGTGAGCCCGAGGAAGCCGCCCGGCTGGTCGGCGCAGCCCCGATGCAGGCGTCCCACCTGGCTGATGAGCCGTCCCAGCAGGTCAGCGGGTAAGTCGCCACCTCCCTTGGCGGCGGTGAGTACGGCCTGCACGAGACGGCGGGCGGTGGCCTCGCGGCGCCAGACGATGGCGCCGACGCCGCACTCGATGACGTCCAGGAGCTCGTGCTCGCGGACCGTGCCCACGACGAGCACGGCGCGCGTGCCCTCGCTGCGCACGGTGCGGCGCAGCCGGGAGAGCGCGCCCTCGTCGAGCACGTCCTCGATGAGCAGGGCGACCGTGGCGGGACCGGAGTCCTCGGACAGTTCGATCTCCGGGTAGCGGCGCAGTTGGCTGAGGACTCCCTCGCGGCTGATCGGATCGGGGGCGGTGACGGTGATCCGGACCCGGTTCGGCTTCGGCGCGGAGGCCACGGGGGTCGGGGACGAGGCAGACAAGCGGAATCCTCAATTCTGCTACTGCGGCTGCTACTGCGGCTGCGGTGGTGCGCATCTCGCGGAGCGCGGCGGGCCGAGAGGGGGCGGGCCGAGAGAGGGGGGGCGGGACGCACCGGCGCAGCCCTCGCCCGCCGCGTCGCCCCACGGCACCGGGCGTGCCGGGCCGGGGCCCGCCCACATCGGCCGGGGCCGAGCCGAAGGGGCTTGCGGCCGGGGACCGCGCCCGGTCCCGAGCCCGGCCCCGGGGCCGGGCGCCGCCGGTGCCCGGAAGGCCGGCGGCGCCCGTGGGGGTCAGGAGCAGGGCTTGTAGAAGTGCTTCCAGCCGCTCTTGGGCATGGACGGCGGCTCGGCCGGGGTGCCCGTGGCGCCGTACCTCTGCTGCTGCTCGTAGTCGTACTTGCCCGGTCCGCTGCTGGCCTTCGTCAGGCGCACGTTCCGCTCCCAGACGCCGTCACCGGCGTTGCTGAGGAGCGCGAGGTCCGGGTACGCGTCGCCGCCGTAGTTGGCGACCCGGAGCTCCTTGACCTCAGTGGAGTCGCCGATGTCCAGGTGCCGGGTGCGCGTGGAGCTCAGGTTCGAGCGCTTGAGCGGCCCGGGACGGTAGTCCGCGACGCGGGCCGTCGCGGGGTCGTCCACGCCGGAGGGCTTGACGATGTTGACGACGATGTCCAGCTTGCCGTCGTTCTGGAAGTCGGCGACAGCGGCGGTCGCGACCTCTCCGGCGCGCGCGCCGACGAGCTTGCTGACGTTCTGCTTGCTGCCGAACGTGCCGTCGGCCTTGCCCCACTGGACGGTCATCCTGGTGCCGGTGTGGCCGGGGTTGCTGATCTTGTCCGCCCGGCCGTCGCCGTCGAGGTCGCCGAGCAGCGTCGTGGTGCCGGACAGACACGCGGCCGCTGCCCGAGCGGCCGCGCCCGACCGTCCCGCGTCGCCCGAACCCGACGACCCGGCTGCGCCGGCCTGGTGACCGGCGACCGTCAGGGTCAGGGCGACAGCCGCGACCGGCGCGGCGATCAGACGTGAGCGCTTGCGAAACATCTACGAACTCCTCAAGTCATTGCTGCTCTGTCGTGCTCTCGAACCGGGCTTCGCCCCGCGTCCCGTGCGGTGAGGAAGCCCGGCGCCGGACGCAGGGATCCGTCCGATGAGCACCTTTCGAGCATGTGCGCTTCCCCGCCTCGACCGCCAGGAATGCCGGGAAGTTGGGGACACTGGAACGCTAAAACAGGCCCTGACCTGGGGAAACGCAAGTCGCCTGGAACGCGGGTGTGGGACGCTTCGCGCCGCGCGAAGAACAGTGGAAGAACGGTTTCGAAAGCTTGCTGCACATCAGGCAACCCACCCTGTCCCGAGGCGCTCTCACTCTGTTTGAGGAAAGCGCCCACCGGGAGCGGCGGCCGTCAGCGCGTCGCCCACACGAGCACGCCCCCGACGACGAACAGCAGCAGGACGGCGGCGTTGGTCCGTCTGTAGGCGGCGAGCAGGGCGGTGAACTCGCGGATGGTCGCGTTCGGCCAGAAGTACGTGGCGGTGGGCGAGCCCACCACCTGCCCCCGGATTCCCATCCGCCGGGCGGTGAGGGCGGCGCGGAAGGCGTGGTAGTTGTTCGTGACGATGACGCACCGGTAGTCGGGGTTCGCCTTCTCCATGATCGCCTTGCTGAAGCGCAGGTTCTCCTCCGTGGTCGTCGACTTGTCCTCCCGCTCGATGAGGTCCTCGGGGAAGCCCCGGTCCGTCAGATAGGCAGCCATGGCGTGGGCCTCCGGCAGGTCCTCGTCGGGCCCCTGCCCGCCCGAGGTGATCACGGCGGGGGAGTTGCCGCGCCTGCTGAGCCGCGCGTGCACCTCCCGGGCCCGGTCGAGGCGGCTGGCGAGCAGGGGCGGAACGGTGGACCCGCCGATCAGGCCGGAGCCGAGCACGACCACGTAGTCGGCCTTGCGGCGGACGTAGAGGCGGCCATAGAGGAAGGAGTAGCCGACGAAGCACAGGAACAGGAACGAGAGGTAGCAGGTCAGGCCGAGGGCCGTCGCGCCCACGCCGAGCAGCACCGGCGTTCCCGCCACCGCCGCCGTGATCAGCAGGGCGATCACCGCGAGCACCGCCACCGCGGCCATGAGCGAGAACAGGTTGGTGAGGCTGCGGCCCTCCTTGCGCACCATCTGGAGGCCGTTGAGGAAGAGCAGACACGTGAGCAGCAGGATGCCGAGGGCCCCGACCGCGAGGAACGCCCCGGCGACGAGCGTCCCGGAGGCCGAACCGGACCTGATCAGCTCCGCGACCCAGGCGACGAGGGCACTGAGCGCGGTGAGGCCCAGGAGGACCGCGTTGCTGAACTTCCGGCGCTCACGCAGCACCCGCCAACAGAAGACCAGGAAGAGCAGCACAGCCGGCGCGTATACCCACACGCGCACAGCGTAGGCGGCCCGGTGCGAGCCGACGGCCGTTCCCGCACCACACCACCGCCACGGGCCCGGGAGGGCGGGACGGATGTCGTAGGTTGTCGCCTTTGTCCGTCGTACGGTCTGCGGGAACGTGTGCACAGGGACGCAGCGGGAACGCGGTGTTGCGCAGTGGACGGGGCGCTGCCCGGGGACACCGGACAGGAGCCGCCCGGCCGCGCGGACGAAGGAGGCGGCGATGGCGACGGACGACCCGGTGGACGCGCGGGCCGGCACGATCACGACTTCCGTGCCCGCGCGCCTCGACCGATTGCCGTGGTCGCGCTGGCACTGGACGGTCGTCATCGGGCTGGGCACCGTGTGGATCCTGGACGGCCTCGAGGTGACGGTCGTCGGCAGCATCGCGAGCCGCCTGTCGGAGGAGGGCAGCGGACTGCCCATCAGCGCGGCGGAGGTGACGGGCATCGCCGCGGCCCTGTACGTGGCGGGCGCCTGCTCGGGCGCGCTGTTCTTCGGCTGGCTCACCGACCGCTACGGCCGCAAGAAGCTCTTCCTGATCACCCTCGCCGTGTATCTGGCGGCGACGGCGCTGACCGCGGTGTCCTTCTCCAGCTGGTGGTTCTTCGCCTTCCGCTTCCTCACCGGCTTCGGCATCGGCGGCGAGTACGCGGCCATCAACTCCGCCGTCGACGAGCTCATTCCCTCCCGCTACCGGGGCCGCGTCGACCTCGTCATCAACGGCAGCTTCTGGCTGGGCGCGGTGGGCGGCGCCCTCCTCTCGGTGCTCGCGCTCGACACCGACCTCTTCGCGATGAACGTCGGCTGGCGGCTGACGTTCGCCCTCGGCGTCGTCCTCGGCCTGGTGATCCTGCTGGTGCGGCGGAACGTGCCGGAGAGCCCGCGCTGGCTGTTCCTGCACGGCCGCGGCGAGGAAGCGGAGGAACTGGTCACCGGCATCGAGGAGCGGATCACGGCCGAGAAGGGCCGCCCGCTCCCGGCACCCGAGGGCGAGATCACCGTCCATCCGCGTGCGAGCGTCGGCTTCGGCGTCATCGCCCGCACAGTCCTGTCCACCTACCGCAAGCGCGCCGCCCTCAGCTTCTCGCTGTTCATCGGCCAGGCCTTCCTGTACAACGCGATCACGTTCGGCTTCGGCACGATCCTCACCACGTTCTACGACGTGCCGAGCGGCTCGACGGGCTACTACTTCGCCGTGATGGCGGTCGGCAACTTCCTCGGGCCGCTGCTCCTGGGCCGCCTCTTCGACACGCTCGGCCGCCGCGTCATGATCTCCGGTACGTATGTGCTCTCCGGGCTGCTGCTCTTCGGCACCGCCTGGCTCTTCGACGGCGGACACCTCACCGCGAAGACCCTCACGGCCTGCTGGTGCGTGGTCCTCTTCTTCGCCTCCGCCGGGGCCAGTTCGGCCTATCTGACCGCGAGCGAGATCTTCCCGATGGAGACCCGCGCCATGGCCATCGCCTTCTTCTACGCCATCGGCACCGCGGCGGGCGGCATCAGCGGCCCCCTGCTCTTCTCGAAGCTGACCGAGACGGGCGTCATCGCGGACACGGCCCTCGCCTTCGGGATCGGCGCCGCCCTGATGACCCTGGCCGGCCTGGCGGCCGCGGCCCTGGCCGTCAACGCCGAACGGCGCTCCCTGGAGGACATCGCGGCCCCCTTGTCGACCACGGCCCCGCCGGGTGCGCGGAGCTGATCACCCCCGGCGCCCCGACGGCGGTCCCGGCCGCTCGGCGCGCCGCGTGCGCGACCCCGCCGGAGTGGGTGGACGAGCGCGGGGCGGGGGAGGATCACCGGCGGGCGGTGTCATCCAGTTCCCCATGCTCCCCGGAGAGTGACCGTGCGCACCTTGAGCTTCGTCATCGGTACCGGCCGCAGCGGCTCGACCGCGTTGTCCCGCATTCTCAACTCGCACCCGGACGTCCTCAGCCTCAACGAGTTCATGGCGTCCGTGGGCGACGCGGCCTTCCCCGAGGGGAAAGTGACCGGTGCGGAGTTCTGGCAGGCGCTGTTCCGGCCCGCTCCGCACTTCGAGCGGATGATCCGCAGCGGGGTGCCGCTGCCGGAGTTCCTCTACACGCGCCGCCCCGGGCGGTACGCGTCGGAGACCACCGGCATCCCCGCCCTCTCTTTGATGGTCCTGCCCCACCTCACCGACGACCCGGACGGCCTCCTCGACGAGCTCGGCGCGGCGGTGACCCCCTGGCCCGAGCGCACCGCCGCCGAACACCACGAGGCGCTGTTCGACCTGCTCTGCGCGCGCTTCGGACGCACCGCCGTCGTGGAGCGCTCCGGCTACTCGACCGGCTGGGCCCCCGTGCTGCGGGCCGCCTTCCCGCAGGCACGGTTCGTGCACATGTTCCGCGACGGCCCGGACTGCGCCCTGTCCATGAGCCGCCACACCGGATACCGCGCGATCTCCCTGCTGCGCGAGATCAAGGCGAGAGCTGGTGTCGAGGACTTCGCCGACCTGACCGAGGCACACGTACGCGCGCTGCCCGCGGACCTCGCGCCGCTGCTCGGGGACCGCTTCGAGGCCGCCCTCGTACGCGACCGGCACATCCCCCTGCGGACGTTCGGCAGCCTGTGGTCGGAACTCGTCACCGAGGGCGCGGAGTTCCTGGATCGGCTCCCCGCCGAGCAGCGGGCCACGCTCGCCTATGAGGACCTCCTCGACGCTCCCCGCGAAGAGCTGACCCGGCTGGCCGCGTTCGTCGGTGTCGCACCGCTCCCGCAGTGGCTGGACGGCGCCTGCGCGCTGCTCGACCACAGCCGGCGCGGCTCGGCCCGGGCGCTGACGGACGCGGAGTTCGACGAGCTGAGGGAGAGCTGCGCCGCGGGCACCCGTGTCCTGGCGGGGCACCGGGGCCGGTGAGCCGGACGCGCGATCGCCTTTTGTAGGGCGGTTCTCGGACAGCGGTGGAAGATCCCGTTGCCCCGCCCACGCCTGCGTGTGACGGTCGGCTGGCACGTTCAGCGGATCGAAACGAAGGAGCAAGTCATGAGCATGCAGCGGACCCGTCTGGTACCCGCCGTCGCGGCCCTGGTCGTCGGCGGCCTGCTGGCCACCGGCACGGCCTCGGTCGCGAGCGCGGCGGACACGACGGCACCAGGGTCGGTGACGGAGCAGCGCGTCCTGCTCGGTTCCCTGCCGCCCGAGGAGCAGGAGCAGCTGCGGCAGATCGCCGCCGCGATCTGGCCCGACCAGGCCGCGGGCTGGGACATGAACACCGACGTCGCCGACGTGCTGTCCCAGGCCACCGGCGAGATCCTGCGCTGTTCCGAGGCGTTCGCGCTCGTGCCCAGACCCCCGGCGTTCCTGCCGGGGCTCAGCTACCTGCGCAACTACTGGAAGCAGCTGCGCGACTACTTCCTCGTCGTCAAGGAGAACCGTACCTACCGCATCTGCGTCGTGAACGTGGCCCGGAACTACCGGACCGCCATGGAGATGGCCTCCATGGGCATCTGACCCGGCGTCGGGCGGAGCTCCTCGGCTCCACCGGTACCTTTCCAGCGCCACTGCACAAGCCACTACACAAGGGGTCAGGGATGACGGATCGTACGGAGTCGGTGGAGTCGATGGAGCAGCTCGCCACGGTGTGGCGCGCCATGGTGCTCGACTGCGACGCGGGCGCCGATGTGCGGGACCTCCCGGGCATCGCCGTCCGCTGGGCCGACAGCCGGTTCGCCTTCTGGAACTGCGTCACGCTGACCGAGGTCGACGCGGACCCCGCGCTGCTCGCGGAACGCCTGGGCCAGGCGGCGGGCATCATGCGCGCGAAGGAGCACCCCGGATTCCTGTGGCTCTTCGAGGACCTGCTCGGGGACGAGGCACGCGTGGGCCTGCGAACGGCAGCCGAGAAGGCGGGACTTGAGTACGCCTTCCCCGGCACCGGCATGGCCGGGGACCTGCTGCCCGTCCCGGACCCGTCCCACCCCGACCTGACGTTCGTCCGCGTGACCACGGACGAACAGCTGGAGGCGTACGCGGATCTGAACTCGCGCGCCTACGGGTTCCCGCTGGAGGACGGCCGCGCCGGGCTCGTGGGCTCCGCGCTGTGGAAGAGCGAGGTGCACGCCTACCTGGGCGTCCGGGACGGCGTACCGGTGACGTGCGCCGCGACGGTGGCGGCGCAGGGGCGGCTGTTCGTCGTGCTCGTCGCCACGGACCCCCAGTGGGAGCGCCGGGGCTACGGCGAGGCGGTGACGCGGAAGGCCCTGCACGAGGGCGCCCGTGCCACCGGCCTCACCCGCGCCACCCTGCACGCGACGGCGGCGGGGGCGCCTGTCTACCCCCGCATCGGCTTCAGGCCGAACTCGCCGATCCACTTCTACGGCGTGCGGGGCTGACCTCCGGTCCGCCCCGCACGCGCACTCAGCTGATCGCCCGCTCGTCCAGCGGGCGATCAGCTTCTCCTTGACGGGCGCCCGGCCCGTGTGGCGGAGCGGTCGGTCAGCCCTTCGGGCAGAACTCGGCCTCGAAGACGTCCTCGTAGGGCTTGCCGTCCTCCAGCCAGTCGCCGTTGAGGTGGAAGGTCAGGGTGTGCCTTCCGTCGGCCGTCGTCGCCGTGCTGGTCAGGGAGCCCCAGACGATGCCGTCGTGGCCGTAGACCTTCACGCCGCACGACAGGGTGCGGACGATGAGTCCGGCGCCGTAGTCGAAGAAAGTGCCCGTCTTGACCGTGTCCAGGAGCTCGCGCTGCTGGGCGGCAGGCAGCAGCTCACCCTTGAGCAGCGCGCTGTAGTAGCGGTTGAGGTCGCCCGTGGTGCTGATGATCTCGCCGGTCGCGCCCGACCACGCCGGGTTGTACTCCGTGGCGTCGTAGACCTCGGGCCCGGGGTTCGCCGCGTACAGCTTGGAGTACCCGACCGCGTACGGAGCGGGCATCTTGGGGTCGGTGCCGGGGAAGGTCGTCTCGCGCAGCTTCAGGCGCTTGACGATGCGCCGCTCGGCCTCGTGCGCGTAGGTGTTGCCCGTGACCTTCTCGATGACCATGCCCGCGAGCACGAAGTTGGTGTTCGAGTAGTTCCAGCCGGTGCCGGGCTCGAAGTCGGGCTTGTACGTGAGCGCGAGACCGACGATCTGCTGCGGCGTCCAGGCCTCGTAGCGGTGGGCGAGGAAGCCGGGACCGTTCATGTGCTCCCGCCACTCCGGCGTGGACACCATGTCGTGCACGCCGCTGGTGTGGTTGAGGAGTTGACGAATCGTCACCTTGGTGCCGTCGTAGCCGTTGCCCTTGAGGACGCCCGGCAGCCAGCGCTCGACGGAGTCGTCCAGGCTCAGCCTGCCCTCGGCCTCCAGCTGGAGGAGGACCACGGAGATGAACGACTTGGTGTTGCTGCCCGCCCGCAGGTGGTCCGCGGGGGTGCGCTTGCGCTTGGTCGCGGTGTCGGCGTAACCGGCGGACCCGAACCACTTGCCGCGCGGCCCGCTCACCTCGGCGGCCACGCCCGGCATCCCGGCCCGCTCGAGCGCGTCGAGGGCCTGCTGGGTCGCGCCGTGCCGGCCGACCTCCTCGGCCGCGCTGCCGGTGCCGGTGGCGCAGGTGAAGGCCATCGCGGCGCCGATCGCCACGGCCACACCGCGCAGAAAGGCCCGGTTCTTCCGCGTCGCACGCTTGGACATGCGTGTTCCCCCCAGGGTCAGTGAAGATCATTTGACGGGGGAAGTGTACGGGTGTGCGACGACGGGCGGGTGGCTGCGGGGACGGGGGCGATGGCGCCGGCCGTGGGTCCTTGGCGCACCGGGCGAGGTGTTTCCGGTCGTTCCCCCCGGCGTTCGGCGTGAACGGGGCCCCGCCGGGGGACGGTCCTGGCGTCCCGGACGCCCCGACCGTGAAAGAGCAGCCATGACCCGTCTGTTCCACGCCGATGCCCTCGCGCGCCAGCACGACACGGGCGCCGCACGCACCCGCTTCGCGACGGACGGCTACCTCCCGCTGCCCGGTCTGCTCACCGAGCACGGGCTCGCGGCCCTGCGCGCGGAGACACGGGCGCTCGAACGGCGGGCGCGGCGCCGGGACTTCGCCATGGCCTGCATGGACGGCTCGCCCCGCCGCATGACGACGCTGGGCGGCCACGTCATCGCCAGGGAGTCGCGGCTGATTCCCCGCCTCTACGCGGATCGGGAGCTGCTGGCCCTGGTGGAGGCGGTCGTCGGCGAGAAGCCGACCGCCGTGCCGGAAGCGCTGGAACGGCACGTCCTGAACATCCTCCACCGCCAGGACGACACCCACGGCGCACACACCGACGACTACCCCTACGCACTGGTCGTCTTCCCTGAAGCGCCGCAGGACCCCGCAGACGGCGGCCTGGTCGAGTTCGCTCCGCACACCGCTGCCCTGACCGCCACGACCGGCACGGGCACGCGCACGGCTCACCACGCGCCCGGCGACGCCTATCTGCTGCGCAGCGACACCACCGCCCACCGCGTCACGCCGCTGACCCGATCCGGCGTACGACGTACGGTCGTGAACTTCGCCTACGCCCGCCCGGACGCGGAAGTCCGCGCCACCCCGTCGGCCCACGAGCTGTACGGGTGAGACGGCCCAGCCGCGCCACGGCTTTCGACGCGTCCGGCTATGGCCGGTCCTGGTCGTCGGGCGGTGCCGCGCGGTCGTCGATGACGATGGTGACGGGCTGGTTGTCGGGGTGTGGTGTGGCGGCGAGGGAGCGCACGGTGGCGGCGACGCGCTCGTACAGGTGATGGGCGATGGCCGCGGTACCGGGATCGACCCCCGTGGCGTGCTGGGTGTCGCGGAGGCGCGTGAGGGTGGCGACGAGGCTGAGGCCGGACACGTCGACGGTCACGGTCCCGTGCTCTTCCTCGACGGCACCGGGGATGTGGAAGTGGCGGTCCTGCCCGGCGTGTTCCACGAGGAACGCCCAGGCGTCCCGGTGCACTTGGAGCCTGGCGGCGGAGATGCCAGCGGCCCTGCGGAGGAGGTCCGTGTGAGCGGCGCCGTTCTCGGCCTGACGATCGTTGCCGTTGCCGTTGCCGTTGCCGTTGCCGTTGCCGTAGTCCTCGTCCTCCTCGTCCTCGTCGGGCGCAGGCACGCGAGCGGACACGGGCGCGGACACGGCATGGGGCCGCTGTGCTGCGGGCCCCGCACGGTTGAGCTCGGTGAGGGCGGCGCGGATGGCGACGAGTTCGGTGTGGATCTGGGTGAGCGGATCGCGGACGGTGTCGTTGCCGCGATCGAGCCCGTCCCGGACGACGGACCGGATCTCGGCGAGCCCGGTCGTGATGGCGGCGTTGGCGTCCTGCCGGGCTTGGTCGACGGCGTGCTGCTGGCTGTCGACGCGCTGCCGCAACTCGCCGAGTTCACGCAGGATTCGCTGCAGCGGCTCGCTGTGGTCGGGCCCCTTGCTGAAGAACGGCATCCGCCCCCCTCTGCCTGGTGGGAAAGGGCAAGCGTCGCGAGGGGCGGACACGCCGACAAGCACGCGATCCGGCCAGGACCGGCGGCGGCCCTCGTTCGTTCGGGTGCGCGGTGCCGGGATCGCCTGTGCGAAGGGGGCTTTTGCGGTTGGCTGAGGGCGACTTGGCCGTAGCGGTGAGGAGGTGCGGGCCGATGGACGCGGAGTCGGATCGCAGGTTGGCGGCGCTGGCGCCGGAGATTTCCGGGGTGACCGCCGCGCTGATGCGGTCGGCGGCCGGAGCGGAGCCGCCGGAGCGGGTCCCCGCCGAGGCGTGGCGGGTGTCGGGGCGGGTCCTTGAGGAGCACGGCGTGGACGGCCTGCGCCTGCTGCTGATGTGCCTGACCGGGTGGGCCGTGGCGCAGACCGAGCGGGTGGCCATGCTGCAGGGCCGGTCGCTGGATGCCGTACTCGACGAGCTGGACGTCGCGCGGTACGAGATCCTCGACGACGACTGAGAAGGCCCGGGGCCCGTCCTGGGGGGCGAGAGCAGGGCCTGGGGCCCCGCGGCAGGGCCTGGGCGGACCGCGCCATGCCGCCAGGGCGCGCCTGCCGGTCGCGGTACGCGCGGTCGGGGTCCTCGCCCTTCGGTGGTGCCGCGTCCTTGTTCCGACCCCTTGCTGGGCCTGTTGTTCCTGGTGCCCGACGGCGTTGTACAGCGCACGCGCGATGTGCCGGAGGCTCTGTTCGTCCGGCTGGTGCTTCTAGTGACGCGGGTACCGGACGGTGATCTCGTCGCGGACCCGGCCCCACGACTTCTTCGGCTGCTCGCAGGTGTGCTGTCTGCCGATCTCGGCGATGGCTTTGGCGCGCTGCTCCCACGTGGTTCCGCCGCTCTCCGACGCCTTCCCTTTGCCCTTCTTGCCCGTGGCCCGGGCCGCGGCTGGGGCGCTGCCGGAGGGCGGGAGGGCCCGAGGGCAGACCGGCCGGTCCGGAGGCCTTCCGCTGACAGGGTCTGGCCGGGAACCATGTCGCGATATAGCGTTAGCCTTCGATGCGCGTGACCGCCGGTGTCGCGCGGAGACGTTCGACAGGACCAGGACGGAAGCATGTCGGGAGAGATCTCACCCACCGGGAAGTCCGCCGGGCCCGGCTCCTCGCCCGCGCTGCGTGCCTCGCACGCGGACCGCGACCGCGTGGTGGAGGTGCTGCGCGTCGCGGCGGGGGACGGCTTGCTGACGGCGGACGAGCTGGACGAGCGCCTCGAAGTCGCCCTGTCCGCGCGGACCCTGGGTGAACTGGCCGGGCTCACCACTGACCTGCCGCCCGCGCCGGCCGGCGCCGACGCGGCCGTGGTGGAGGCCAAGGACGTGGTGCGGTTCGAGCAGGTCCACAGCAGCGCGATCGAGCGCACGGGACGCTGGGTGGTGCCGCGGAAGCTGGAGCTCGCGGTCATGTACTGCGCCGTCACCCTGGACTTCACCGACGCGGTGATCACGCACGACACCCTGCGGATCGACGTAGGCATGACGGGCAAGACCCTCACGCTGATCACGCCGCCGGGCGTCGTGGTCGACACGGACGGGCTGCACCTGGTGCACAGCAAGGTCAAGCACCTTCAGGCACCGACGGATCCGGGAACGCCGGTCACGCTGCGGGTGGAGCTGGTCGGCCAGAAGGCGCACGGTCGCGTGGTGGTGCGGCCTCCGCGCCGGACGTTCGGACAGTGGCTGCTGCGCAGGCCCGCGTCCCTGCCCACGGGCGCGTGACGGCACACCGATGGGGCGGGAGGCCCGGCCCGCGGGCCGGGCCTCCCGCTCACCCTCGGCTCAGAGTTCGACGCCGAGCGGTCGTACGGGTACTGCTGCGCAGGTGCGCTCGGGGAAGCCGGCTACTTGCCCGGGCACGGCTTCCAGGCGAGCCGGTAGACGCTGCTGACCTTGGCGTCGGTCGAGTCCATGGTCATGAAGCTCGTCCTGCCGGGATCCGAGGACCCGAGCAGGACCCGCAGCTCGGTGTTGACGTTGAGGTTCCGCCTGGAGCCGCACGGCGCCCAGTCCAGGTCTTCCCACGGTTTCGAGTCGGTCGCTTGCCAGTTGTCGGCGTACGGGCCGCGCCATCGGTGACTCTCGGACGTGGTGTCGGGTGATCCCTGGAAGTAGTACGACGCCTTCTCGACGCCGTTGGCACCGGGCTGCAGGGAGGCGTAGCCGCGGTAGTCGACGCTGGCGATCGCGTAGGTGTAGTCCACCGGGGCGTGCACGATCAGGCTGAGCTGGCAGTTCTTGCGGAAGTCGACGGGATCGGACTGCTCTCCCGCACTGGCGAGGTAGTCGCTGTAGGTGACGGTGAACGCCGAGTTGTCCGGGGCGGCCGCCACGGCGACCGTGCCTTCCCGACAGCCTGATCCATTGACTGTGGCGACCTCGACCCGGATTCTCTCGGCGGGCGGTTGGGGAGTCGTGGGGACGTCTTGGGACGTGCTGGGTGGAGCCAGAGCCATGGCGAACAACGCAGTCAGCGCGCCGCTCGCGAAAAGTCCACCGGCCATGGTTTTCCTATCGCGTTGATGGAGCCTGGATCCTGAAGGTGACGTGAGCGGTTTCAGGAGCGGGGGCATGTGCCCACGAGGAAACAGGTGGGGCATGCCAAGCGGGCGGGCATGGGGGACGAGCGGGCCGCCCGCTGACTGAGGGCCTCAGGCGACACGAATGGTACGTACCAAGAGTGCGGGTGCCTAGGGGAAGTTCGGCCAAGTACGGCGCCGGGAGCGCCTTCAGATCCGTGGGCGTTCTGCCGGTGCGCGGCGGGGCGCAGGAGGCGTGGCGGCTGCTCCTGGTGGGGCTCTCGCGCCGCAGGTCGAGCCGGTCCGTCCGCCCGCACGGAACCCGCAGGCGTACGGGAGTACGTGATTCGAGGGGCACCGGCCCGGTACAGCCAGCGTGGCGGCCGTGCGGTGCTTAGGGTACGCGGGTGATCACCGACCGGAACGCGCCCTTCGGCGGCTGCGGCGAGCGCGGCGCCCGCGGAGGATTCATCGCCGAACCGCTCACCGCCCGCTGCCGCGGCCTCGCCGAGCTGGCCCAGCACGCCTGCGTGGGGATCAGCCCGTTCAACTCGTACTTCAAGCGGGCACGCGTCGTGGAACTCTGCCAGTGGGTGCTGCCCCGCTTCGAGCGGGTCCACTTCCACCTCCCCGACGGCCCCTCCCAGTACACCCTCACCGCTACGGGCATAGCGGCGGACAAGGCCAGAAGGCGGGCGCACGAGAACGGGCTGAAGATGCGCAACCGCATCCGCGACGGCCTCGTCCACGCCACCGGACCCGCCACTGGACTCGCCGCCGGGCACGCCACCGGACTGGCCATCGCGCAGATGGACACCGACCCGTTCCTGCTCGACTGGGAGCACCTGCGGGCGAACGCGGCCTTCCAGGAGCTGCACCGGCAGGCACGGCACTGGTTCGCCGCCGACCCGGCCTTCCGCGCCATGTGTCTGGACGCCTCGCGCCGCGTCCTCGCCCACCGCATGCCCGGCGAGCCGACCGAGGGGCAGGTCGAGGAGGCGGTGCGGTACTTCCTCGCCGACATCCCCCTGCTCATCGACACCCCGCGGATCGCGGGAGTGGAGACCTCGGTGTACGTCTACCACCGCACGACGCCGTTCGTGGCAGCCCTCTTCGCCCACCGCCTGCCCTGGTCGCCCAGTCCCCGCCAGGGCTATCTCGTCCTGCGCCCGGACGAAAACCGGGCGACAGCGGGGGCCCCGGAAAACTAGCGTCCCCGGGCATGACCTCTTCACTCGAACGTCCCCCCTTGCAGGCCGACGAACGCACCGCGCTCGTCGGCTGGCTGGATCTCCAGCGGCAGATCCTGCGCCGGAAGTGCGCGGGCCTGAGCGAGGCGGACGCGCACCGGTCCGTCCTGCCCACCTCGCCCGCGATGACGATGGCCGGGCTCATCCGCCATATGCGGTGGACCGAGCACACCTGGCTCGAGGTGCTCTTCCTGGGCGGCGACGAGACGCGGAACCCGTCCTTCGACGAGTCGGACGAGGACGCCGACTGGCGGACCGAAGGCATCCCGCTGGCACAGCTGCTCGCGGAGTACGAGGCCCAGTGCGCCCGGAGCAACGAGATCGTGGCCGCTGCCTCCCTGGACGACGTCGGCCGCCACCCCGGCTTCCGCTCCGGCGGCGCCAACCTCCGCTGGATGCTCGTCCACCTCGTGGAGGAGACCGGTCGGCACGCGGGCCACGCGGACATCGTGAGGGAACTGCTCGACGGGACGAAGGGGTACTACTAGGCGCGGGCCGCTCAGGCCGGTGGTGACCGCGGTTCGGGTGCGTAGCGCCCGAGGGCGTGGGTGATCCGGCGCAGCAGGGCGCGGAGTGCGTCCTGCTGCGCCGGGGCGAGCCCGGCGTCGGCGCGGTCGTCCCCGCGTGACCCGGCCGTCGCGACCCCGGTGACGGCGCGGCGTGCGCCCGGGGTGGCAGTCGGCTCACCAGGGGCGCGGGAACCCTCGGCGCGCCTCAGCTCCCTCGGTCCACCGCCCGCGATCCGTCGACGCCCGGACGGCGGTCGGGTACGCATGAGGGGGTCGCGCCGACCGGAGCGATCTCGCCGCGCGCCACGAGCGGGCGGCGGACCCAATGAACGGGCAGTGGGGGGACCACATGGCCATCATCGTCACCTTCGAAATCCCAGGCGTCGGACAGGAGCTCTACGACGCCGTCATCTCCCGCCTCACCGACGGCGGCGAGTTCACCTCGCTCGCCGACATTCCCGCACCCGGACTGATCTCCCACGTGGCCGGGCCGGTCGACGGCGGCTGGCGGGTCGTCGACGTGTGGGAGTCCGAGGAGGCGCTCGAGAACTTCTCGAAGATCCTCCAGCCGATCCTCGCCGACCTGGGCCACGCCGACGGCGAGCCGCAGATCATCCCGGCGCACAACGTCGTCACCAGCTGATCGCACCGCCCAGCGCTCCACCGCGGCCCGGCGCGCCCGCGCCGGGCCGTTCGCGTGCGCGCTCGGGGCCGATTGTCAGTGGCACCTCCTACGGTTCGAGCAGTGGGACCCGCCGGAACGGCCGTGGGTCCGCTCTGGGGAGGGGTCTGCCATGTCTGGGTCCGCCATGTCCGGTGCGCCGGAGTCGACGACGTATCTGGAGCTGTCGCAGGACGGCGGGGGCGCGCACAAGTTCTACGAGGTCACCGTCGCGGGCCAGTTGGTGACGGTGCGGTACGGGAGGATCGGCGCCGACGGACAGACGCAGAGCACGACGTTCGCCACGGCGGAGAAGGCCCGTGCCGCCGCCGCGAAGAAGGTGGGCGAGAAGGTCCGCAAGGGGTACGCCCCCGCGATCCCCGGACAGCGCGCCCCGCGTCCGGTGACGCGGCGCCAGGTGACCTCCGCCCCGTCCACCGCGCGGTCCGTGGCCCCCGTCCTGTGGCGCTTCCGCACCGGCTCCTCGGCGTTCGGCATCCACGTCGACGCCGACCACTGCTGGGTCGGCAACCAGTCGGGGGACGTCTACACCCTGGACCACGACGGCGGCGTCCTGGCCAGGTTCAGCCTGCCGGACGGCGTGAAGTGCCTGGTCGCCGACGACTTCTGGATCTACGCGGGCTGCGACGACGGCCGGGTGTACGACCTGTCGTCGAAGCTGCCCTTCGCCGCGTACGACATCGCGGCGGACGTCGACATCTTCTGGCTCGACATCCACGAGGGTTTGCTGAACGTGTCGGACCGCGAGGGCCGGCTCACGGTCATCGACCACGAGGACGAGCACCAGTGGGCCCGCCGCAGCGGGGGCGAGCACGCCTGGATGGTCCGCGCCGACGACCGGGCCGTCTACCACGGCCACTCCCGGGGCGTCACCGCCTACGCGCCCGACGGGGGCGGCGAGTTGTGGCACGCCTCCACCCGCGGCGGCGTCCTGTTCGGCTGGCAGGAGGACGAGGCCGTGTACGCGGGGACCGCGCACCGCGCCGTGCAGCGCCTGGCCAAGGCCACCGGCGCCGTCGAGGCCACGTACGCCTGCGACAGCGCGGTGTACTCCTGCGCGACCTCGCCCGGCGGCCGGTTCGTCTTCGCCGGTGACGCGGCCTCGTCCGTGTACTGCTTCGACCGGGACGGCACCCGGCTGTGGAAGCTCGGCACGGGCGGCGGCTCGGCCCTGTCCATGCAGTACCACGACGAGCGGCTGTACTTGGTGACCACGGACGGCTCACTGGTGTGCGTGGACGCGAGCGACGCGGCCGTCTCCGCCGCGGAGCAGGGCACGGTCCCGGTCGCCCGGGACGTCAAGCTGGCCGCCGCCGTGCCCACCTACGCGCCGGACAGCGCGGCGGCCGCGGTGACCACCGTCGCCCACGCCCCCGCCGGAGCGGTCGTCGTCGAGTGCGTGCAGGAGGGCGGCCGACTGCGCGTGCACGTGGTGTCCGAGGGCTACGACTCCTCCTGGAGGGTCCAGTTCCCGCGCGCGATGCGGGAGCCCGGGGCCCGCTACGCCGTGGCCGCCCTGCACGCGGCGGCGGGCGGGTTCTACCGCGTGCGCGGGGAGATCCAGCGGCTCCTGTGACCGGCCGGGCGCGGCGGGGACGCCTGTGCGGGCGTCCCCGCCGCGCCCGTGGGCCGAGGTCCCGGGGCCGTCAGTCGGCGGGCTTGCCCGGCTCGTCGTGGGTCGAGCAGTGGATGCCGCCCCCGCCGGAGGCGATGGTGTCGATGCGGACCGGCACGACGTCCCGCTTGGGGAAGTGGTCCTGGAGGATGCCGCGCGCACGGTCGTCGGCCTTCCGGTCGCCGAACTTCGGCATGAACACAGCGTCGTTGGCGATGTAGAAGTTGGCGTACGTCGACACGAAGTCGTCGCCCTCGCCCGTGATCCTGTCGAGGTCGGGCTGCGGCAGGTCGACGATCTCGAAGCGCCGCCCCCGGGCGTCGGTGGCCTTGCTCAGCACCGACCGCGCCTGGTCGGCGGAGCGCGACCAGGAGTCCGGGGGAGTGCCGGGGAACGCCTGGTCCAGCAGGACGACGCCGGGTGCCGTGAACCGGACGAGGCTGTCCACGTGCGCGTCCGTGATGTCCTCGCCGCGGACGCCCGCCAGCCAGATCACCTTCTCCAGGCCGAGGGTCTCGAGCAGCTCGTCCTCGATCTGGTCGCGGGACTTGCCGCGGTTGCGGTTGTCGTTGACGATCGAGCTCTCGGTGATGAGCAGGGTGCCCTCGCCGTCGGTCTCGAAGGAGCCGCCCTCGGCGACGAGCGGCGCCTTGACGCGGGGGATGTCGTACTCGCGCAGCAGGGTGCGTCCCACGCGGGCGTCGTTGGTGTGTTCCTGCTTGTCGCCCCAGCCGTTGAAGTTGAAGTCGACGCCGACGGTCTCGCCGTCCTCCTCCACGAAGACCGGGACGGTGTCGCGGGCCCACAGGTCGTCGACGGCGAGCGGGATGACCTCGACCTGCGAACCGCACGCCCGCTGCGCGGCCTTCTGCTGGTCGGGCCGCGCCATCATCACGACCGCCTCGTACTCCCCGACGGCCCGGGCGATCCGGGCGATGTCCTCGCGCACGTACGGCAGGTCCTCCTCCCAGACGGACGCGAGCGCGGGCCACGACATGAACGTGCGCGTGTGGCTCTCCCACTCCGCGCCGAAGCGGCGCCCGGCGTCCGTGGCCTTGGCCCGTTTGGTGCCGGCGCCGGTACCGGTGTCGGACCCCGTTCGTGAGGACTTGTCGGAGCCGCAGGCGGTGGTGGCGCCGAGGCCCAGCGCGCCGCCGATCGCGGCGAAGGCGCGCAGGGCCGCGCGACGGGAGGGGGAGAGGTGGGACACGGTGCGCTCCGATTCATGGACCGACGAGCTGTCCAGTGGTGGGGGACAGGCGACTGTGGCCCCACTGTGGACCTGACTGGATTTTCAGTCAAACTGGTGGGGCATTCTGTCCGAGTTTATGGTGATTCATGGCAGCGTGTGTCGCGGCTCGACGGCGAGCGCGGCCGGGTCGGTCCGGTCTCGACTGAAAAGTAAGTCAGTCCGGTGACTCTTGGCGCGAGTGAGTGGGTGCGTCTGTCCCCGCGGACGGCTGCGACTGCCGGTGAAGACGGTCCTGGCGGCCCGTGGGGCAGATGGTGACAGGTGTCCGGATAGGGTTCATGGTCATGGCGTCACGCAGTACTCAGATCCTGGAAGCGGCCGCACGGGTGATCGCCCGTCGCGGTGTTCGCGGGCTCCGCGTGGAGGAGCTCGCGGCCGAGGCCGGGGTCTCCACCGGCCTGATCTACTACCACTTCAAGGACCGCACGGGCATCCTGCGGCACACGCTGGAGTTCATCAACGAGCGGGCCGAGCGCTACACCGCCGCGCGCGCCGAGGGTGGCGCGCCGCTCACCCCCCGGGAGGAGCTGGACGAGGCGCTCCTCCTGGAGTTCCAGGACACCCCGGAGGTCCGGGAGAACAGCACCGCCTGGGGCGAGCTGCGGGCGAGCGCCGTCTTCGACCCGGCCCTGCGCGAGGACCTGGCCCGGGCGACCCTGGTCTGGGTGCAGGACGTGGCGGGGCTGCTCGGGCGGGTCCGGCCGCTGGAGCCGGCGGCCTCGCTCGCCGCCGCCGCGGAACGCCTCACGGCCCTGCTGGAGGGCCTGAGCATGCGCTGGCTGAGCGGCGGTCTGTCCCTTGAGCACGCGCGCGGCCTCGTCCGGGAAGCCGTCGACGCGGAACTGGCCCGCCTCGGCCGGCCGTGACGCGACCCGGTCCGCATCGCCGGTGCCGGAACGACGTGACTGCCGCGTGAAGGGATTCCGTTCCCCGTAAGGGGACTTGGTGCTGATTTCGTTGCGCTTGAGTGGTGTGGCGGCGGATATCGTAAGCCTACGACCCGTGCCGAACAGTGGCGTTGAGAAAGAGGCGACGTGACCGACGAACAACTGCCGCCCGTGCTCCCGAAGACGGCCCGTACCCGCCATCGCCGCCTGCGCGAGCAGGGAAGCCGCGAACGCGCCCTGCTGGACGCCGTCCTGGAAGCCGGATTCGTCTGCCATCTCGGTGTCGTCGTCGACGGCGTCCCGATGGTCGTGCCGACCGTCTACGGCAGTGACGGCCGGAATCTCTACTTCCATGGCTCCGTCGCCAGTCGCAGCCTGGTCGCCTCGCCCGAGGCGGCGGTGTGCGTGACCGTCACGCACGTGGACGGCCTGGTGCTCGCCCGCTCCGTGTTCGAGCACGGCGTGAACTACCGCAGCGCGATGGTCTACGGCGTCCCGCGCCTCGTCACGGACCCGCAGGAGAAGCTGGCGGGCCTGCGCCGCCTCACCGAGCAGGCGACGCCCGGGCAGTGGGACTACGCCCGCCGCCCCAACCGCAAGGAACTGGCGGCGACCGCGCTGCTCGCGCTCTCGCTGGAGGAGGCGTCGGTCAAGATACGCACCGGCGCGCCCGAGGACGGGGACGGGCCCGACGCCGCCCTCGGCATCTGGGCGGGCGTGCTGCCGCTGAACTCCACGTGGGGCGAGCCGGAAGCCGATCCCCTCCTGCCCGGCGGCATCGCGCCGCCCGCGCACATCGCGGCCCGCGGCAACACCCGGGCGGGATAGCGCGTCCCGGGCCTGGGGAGCAGCCGGGCCGTGCGCGGAGATCCGCGGGCGGCTGACGGCTGCTCCCGGCACGCGTCGGCTCAGGCCGTCACAGCTCGTGGGCTCCGGGAATGACGACGTACACATGCGCCGCCGCGTTCAGGATCTCCTCGGCGTCGTCGACCGGCGGATGGATCTTCTCCATGATCCACTGCTTCACGAGCTTCCCGTCGGCCCCGGTGGACTCGACCCGGCGGTCCCAGCCCCGGGTGAAGACCGCGCCCGCCCCGCCGAGGTCGATGTCGGTCACGTAGGGCCCGGGGGCGAAGTCGACGAGCGGCAGGCCGAGGAGGTCGGCGGCGGCGTTGTGGCCCGCCGTCCTTCCCAGCGGGACCGCGTACTGGCAGCTCTGCACGGTGACATGACCGGTGTCGAGCCGTGCGGCGGCCGTGTCGCCCGCAGCGAACACGTCGGGGGAGACCCGCAGCTGGGCGTCCACCTCCAGGCGGCCGAGCCGGTCCCGGGAGCCCTCGACGCACGCGGTGAGCGGGCCGGCCCGCAGCCCGGCGGTCCAGATCACCGCGTCCGCCTCGCTCAGGGTGTCGTCCGCCCACCGCACGGAGCCGTCCTTCACCTCGGTCACGGTGGTGCCGAGGCGCCGTTCCACGCCCAGCCGGTCGAGGGCCGCCTCGATCGCCGGGCGCGGCCCGTCACCGAGCTCCGGGCCGACGACGGTGCTGCGGTCCGCCAGGATCACCCGGCCCCGCCCGGCCAGCTCCGTGGCGACCTCCAGGCCGGTGAATCCCGCGCCGACGACCACGGCGGTGAAGCCGGTGCGGCCGCGCAGGCGTTTCCTGAGGGCGACGGCTCCGTCCAGGGTGTCGACGTCGAAGACGTGCTCCGCCCCCGGCAGTTGCGGACGGATCAGCTTGCTGCCCGTCGCGAGGACCAGCCGGTCGTAGGTGAGCACCTCGCCGTCGTCGGTGACGACACGGCGGCCCGCGGTGTCGATCTCCGTCACCGTGGCCTGGACGTGTTCGACTCCGACGGGCTCCAGGACCCGCTTCAGGGGCACCACCGCCCGCTCCGGCTCGGCCTCGTACAGACGCGGGCGCAACACCAGGTCCGTGGTGGGCGATACGAGGGTGATCCGCAGGTCGGCGTCGCCGCGCACCCGGGCGGCCGAGGCGGCGCTCCAGACGCCCGCGAAGCCGCCGCCGACGATCACGATGTGATGCATGCTCTCTCCTTGGTCCGGATCCCGCGAGGGGCCCGCCGATGGGTCCGCCAGGGAGACAACACAGCAGCGTCAGATGTGACAGGCGTGCGCGAGCTGCTCCGGATTGGCCACCCGGCAGACCGTCGCGGCCCGGCCGCCGACGCCGCCGACGTCGTCGAAGCAGTCGAAGCGGTCGATCCGGCGCGGCACGCCGTCGTGGTACGTCGCCAACGCCCGCTCGCCGCCCACTGCGACCGGCTCGGCTCCGGCGACCGACTCGTCGATCAGTACGGGCTCGGCGGCGCCCAGTTCCCGGGAGGAGCCTTGCCCAAAAGTGCACAGGGAAAATCCTGAAGCATGCGCAGGTTTATCCGCCACGGCGGCTCACGGGCCGATTCGGTAGGTGAATCCATGGGGTTATGCCCTATGTAAGGAAGGCATTATTTGCCGCCGGATTACTGAAAGCGCTGCCCGAAAGGGCAAATGCCGAGAGGCCGCTCCCGGTGGTGCGAGGCACCATCGGGACCGGCCCTCCATCCGGCCTGCGTCAGCAGATCGAGCAGGTCGTACAGGTGCGGAAGCAGGACTCCTCGCCCGAAATGGCACCTGCGGCGCTCTCGGACGCGACGTCCTGGATGGCGGTCTCGGTGAGGTCGATGTCGAAGAGGTCCTGCGTCATGTTCTCAGACATGGGAATTCCTTCCTCTGGAACCTGTCGAATCGCCGCCCTCCGGCGGCAGAATCGGAATCTAGGTACGGATAGCGGACGGAGTCAAGGGGTTCCGGGGCGGACGTGTCGGAGTTAGTGTGACGGCATTCCAGTGGAAGGCGGAGTGGAGAATTCCGCAGTCCGTTTCATGGTGCATCGAGTAAGGGGGCGCGGCCGGGATGCGGCGTGACCAGAGCGCGGGACCGGTGTTCCGCTGCGCGGACGGAGTGCTTCTGAGGGCGCCGCTCCTGGCCCGGCCGAGGGTCCGCGCGACCTGGCGGGACGGTGCGGCGGACCGGCCGGGCGAGACCGGCGCGGAGCCCGGTGAACTCCGCGCCCAGCTCGTGGAACTGCTCGCCGACGCGCGGTTCCGGGAGGCCTTGGAGGTCTCCAGCCCTTCGCTCGCCCGCACGGTCGACGCCGTCCTCACGGACGCGCCCGTAACCGCGTCCGATCTGCGCAAGGCCCATCGCGCCGTGACCCGCTACCTGCTCAGGGCCGCGTCCCGGCCCACCCCCTTCGGCCTGCTCGCGGGCGTCCTGTGGGGCTCCTTCGGCGAGGCCACCAAGGGGGAGCTCACCGGTGCCGGGCACAGGGCGGCACGGCCCGACGCCGGCTGGCTGGCCCGGCTGATCGCCGAGTGGGAACGGGACCCGGCCGTGCACCTGGGCCTGAGCGTGGTGGTGAACGGGCTGTGCTTCGTGCGCGGCGGCCGTCTGGTCCTGCCGTTCGCCCCGGCCGGGGCGGCGGGCGACCGGCCCACGTCCCGGACGCTCCGCTACACCCCGGTCGTGCGCGCCGTGGCCGAGGCGGCCGCCCGGCCCGTCCCCTGCGGCGACCTGATCCGGGAGGTCGAAGCGCGGTTCCCCGGAGCGCCCGAAGGAGCCGTCGCCGGTCTCGTCGCCCAGCTGATCGGCGCTGAGGTGCTCCTCACGGAGCTGCGCCCGCCCCTGGACGCCCCCGACCCGCTGGCCCACGTCGAGGCGCTGCTCCCGGCCGCCACGCCCGCCGCCCGGTGGATCGCCGCACTGCGCACGTCCTTGGACGACTACCGCCGCACCCCGCTGGGCGGGGGAAGGGAGGCCTGGCGCACGGCACTTGAGCTAGCGGGCGCCGGACCCGATGCGGCGACCGGACCCGACGCGGTGACTGGGCCGGACGCGGTGACTGGGCCGGACGCGGGGACCGTACCGGACGTGGCGACCGGACCCGACACGGCCACGGGACCCGACTCGGCCATGGGGCCCGACTCGGCCGCACCTCCCCGTGCGGCCTCGGGCTCCAGCGCGGCCGCGCGCCCCGCCCCACCCCCACCGCACCCGTCCGCCCCGGCCCACGCCGTCCAAGTCGACCTGCGTCTGGACGGCACCGCCGTGCTCTCGCGCTCGGTGGCCGAGGAGCTGGAGCGCGCCGCCGCCGCACTGTGGCGCCTCTCGCCCCCGGGGCCGGGCCGACTGACCGCGTACCACCAGGACTTCGTGGAGCGGTACGGCCTCGGGCGCCACGTGCCCGTCAAGGAGCTGCTCGACCCCGACGTCGGCCTCGGCGCCCCGGCCGGATACCGGCTGCCCCCGAGCCACCGCCCCGACCCCGGCCCCGCGCCGCTCGGCGCCGCACGGCAGCGCCTGCTCCTGGGGCTCGCTGCCGAGGCGCAGGCGCGCGGGGCGCGCGAGGTCGTCCTGGACGAGGAACGGCTGCGCGGCTTCGAGGCGGCCGACCGGGACGAGTCCGCCGACTCCGTACGGCCGTCCTCCCTCGAACTCGTCGTACAGATCGCGGCGGAGTCGGCCGCCGCGGTGGACCGGGGCGACTTCACGCTCGTACTCGTCGGCGCCGCCACCGCGTCCGGCGGCTTCACGGGCCGCTTCGCCCATCTCTTCCCGCCCGCGCAGACCGAGGAGATCCGGCACACGGCACGCGCCGCGCGCGAGACCGCCGCACGGCTGCCCGTCCAGGTCCACCACCAGGCGTCGCACCACCGGCACGCCAACGTCGCCCAGGTGCCGACCTGGCTGGACACGCGCCTGGCCATCGGCGTCCACCCCGGCCCGGCCGTGCCCGGCGTCACCGACCTCACGCTCGACGACATCGCCGTCGGCGCCGACTCCGAGGGCTTCCGGATCGTGTCCGCCGGACTGGGGCGCGAGCTGACCCCGTCGGCCCTGCACGTGCTCAACCGCGAACTGACCGCGCCCAACGCGGTGCGCTTCCTCATCGAGGCCGCGGCGTTCGGCCGCAAGCAGTGGCGGCTGTGGGAGTGGGGCGCGGCGGAGGACCTGCCGTTCCTGCCCGCCGTGCGCACCGGGCGCACCGTCCTCAGCCCGGCCCGCTGGCGCCTGGACGCGACCGGCCTGCCCCTCGACGAGTGGCGCGCCCTGTGGCACGTGCCCGACCACGTCCAGCTCACCATCGGCGACCACCGCATCCCCCTCAACCTCACCGTCCCCGCGCACCAGGAGATCCTGCGCCGCGAGTGCGAGCGGACCGGCGCGGCCGTCGTGCACGAGCTGCCCCTGGGCCAGGACACCGACAGCGGCTGGCTGCACGGCCCCGGCGGCGCCCACGAAGCGGAGGCCGTCGTGACGCTGACACCCTGCCTTCCGGAGCCCGCCGAGGCGCCCGCGCGCACCACGCGCCCGGTGATCCGGCGCGGCACCGGCGAGATCCCGCCCGGCGGCCCCTGGCTGTACGCGACGCTCTACACCTCCGCCGAACGCCAGGACGAGCTCCTGACCGGGCCGTTGCGCCGCTTCCTCGCCGACCTCGGCTCCCCGCCCGCGGAGCCGTCCGGCGTCGACCGCTGGTTCTTCATCCGCTACGCCGATCCGGACCCGCACCTGAGGCTGCGCCTGCACGGCGAACCGGCGCTGCTCAACGGCGTCGTCCTGCCTCGACTGCACGACCTGGTGAGGGAGTTGTCGCACGAAGGGCTCGCCCGGGGGCTGCGCCTCGACAGCTACGCCCCGGAGACCGAGCGCTACGGCGGTCCGACGCTGCTCGCCGGCGCCGAGGAGGTGTTCCACGCGGACAGCCAGCTGGTCCTGGAGCGGCTGGCGGCCCCGGCCGACGACCGGATCCTGTCCACCGCGTACGACGTGACCGAGCTGGTACGGGCCTTCCAGCGGGGCTACGGCGGCGACTGGCGGCACTGGCTGACCGGGACGTACCCCAAACGCGAGCAGCACCACAAGGCGTTCGCGGCCCGCAGGCGGGCGGCGCTCGCCAAAATCACCCCGGACGGCGTGCCGGACCCGGCGGCGCAGCCGTACCGCGCGGCGCCGGAACGCTTCGGACGCCTGGTCCGCGCCGAGGAGGAGCGCGGCGCACTGAGCGTCTCCCCGGACGCGGTGCTCGCCTCCCTCGTCCACATGCACTGCAACCGGCGTCTGGGCACGGACCGCACGGCCGAGGCGCAGACCCTGGCGGTGGCCCGCGGCGCGGTCCAGGCGCACCTCGACCGGGAAAGGGCCGGAGCATGACCGAGAACCCCGTCGCGCGCCTCGCGGAGCGCCTCGCCGACCCGGTCGCGCTTGCGGCCCGGGTGACCGCCGCCGAAACGCCCGAGTTGGCCGAGACCCGCTCCCTGTGGCACGGGCAGTCCCTCGCGGACGGCCACCCCGGAGTGGGGCTCCTCTTCGCGGCGCTGGCCCACGGCGAGCCCGCGTACGCCAAGGCCGCGCACGCCCATCTGTCGGCCGCGGTCACCGGCGTGCGCAGGCCCGCGCGGGAGGGCCTGTACGCGGGCCTGCCCGCGGTCGCCTTCGCTGCGCGGACCGCCGTGACCCGGCCCGGCGAGTACGCGGCGCTCCTCACCAAGCTGGACGCCCAAGTCGCCCTGCTGGCACGGCGCCTGGTGGCGGAGGACGCGCCCCGGACAGCCGCCGCGCGGGGCGGGGCCAGGATGGCCGGGTACGACGTGGTCGCCGGGCTCTCCGGCATCGGCCGGTTGCTCCTGGCGGCCGGGCCCGAGCACCGGGACACCACCGAGCTGGTCCTCGCCCACCTCGTCGCGCTCACCCGCCCGGTCACCGAACCGGGCGGAAGGACCGTGCCCGGCTGGTGGACCGGCGACCCGATCCTGTTCAGCGAGCCGGACGGGATCCCCGGCGGGCACTTCAACGCCGGCCTCGCCCACGGCATCCCCGGACCGCTCGCGCTGCTGTCCGTCGCCCACCGCGCGGGCGTACGCGTGCCGGGCCAGGAGCAGGCCATCCGCACCGTCGTCGAGTGGCTGCTGGCCCGCCGCAGCCCCGACGGCAACGGCTGGCCCAACATCGTCCCGCTGGACGCGGAGCTGACGGCCGCCTCCGGTGCCCGCCCCCGACTGGCCGAGGCCCGCACCGGCTGGTGCTACGGCACGCCCGGCGTCGCCCGCACCCTCCAACTGGCCGCACTGGCGCTGAAGGAGCCGGACTGGGACCGCCGGGCGGTCGCCGCCGTCGCCGCGGTCTGCGACCGGCCGGGCGGGGCCCGGGCCTTCACCGACCCCACGCTCTGCCACGGCCTGGCAGGGCTCACCACGATCGTCGCCCTGATGGCCCGCGAGCCGGGCGGGGCCGAACTGGCCTCGCGCGTACCGGACCTGACCGAGGCCCTGGCGCTCGCGGCCGACCCGGCGCACCCCTTCCTCTGGCCCGCCGCCGCACCCGGCGGTCCCGCCGTCGTGCACCGCCCCGGCTTCCTCGACGGCGCGGCGGGCGCCGCGCTGGCCCTGCACTGCGCGACGGAACCCGACGCCCCGCTCGGCGAACTACCCTGGCAGGCCGCGCTCTTGCTGTGCTGAGCCGCTGGCAGCGATCACCCTGGAAGCGCGGCGCGCAAGGCGTTGATCACCCCGGCCGAGGCGGTGGAGCGTCCAGCGGGCCGAGGACGAGCCTGCGATCGACCTGGGCCGTCCCGCCGACGTGGACGAGACGCCCGCGCGGGCCCGTCCTGCTGCCCGCGGTGATCGTGGCCAGGTGGCCGAGGGAATCGCCCATGTCGACCGCGACGCGGTCGATCCCGCGGGTCGCAAGGAGTGCGGCGAGGCACGCCGTGCTGTTGGCGTTCGCGATGTCTTCCGGGACGCCGATGGACGGGGCGAACAGGCGCGCGGCGGTGCGGCCGTCGGCGTGCGGCTCGCGGTAGACGTAACAGCCGAGCAGCCCCAACGCGTCACACGCGGCGCGCAGCCGGTCCGGATCCGGGGCCAGACCGGCCAGCGCCTCGCGGGAGCGGAGCGGGAGCAGCATCCGCGGCCGACCGAGGGCGGCGACGTACGCCTCGCCGGCGGCATCCGCGTCGAGGCCCAGGGCAGGCAGGACGAGGCCGAGTTCGGCGGGGTCGGCGGCGCGCAGCGTGACCGAGTCCGTCTCAAAGGCGGCCTCGACGAGCCCGCCCGGGTGGCGCGCCGCGCGGCCGGTGAACGTGGCTTGCGCGGTGCGGAGCACGGCTCGGTACTCCGCCGTGCCCGCGTGTTCCGCGAGGACGGCGAGCGCGGCGACCGTGCCGTGGCCGCACGCGGGCAGATCGCCCTCAGCGGTCGCGAACCGCAAGGACACAAGGGGGCGGCCGCCCTCGCGGCCCTCCGCGTGGCCCTCCTCACGTACGAACACGGCGTGGGACGTGCCGAGGAGGACCGGTATCCGCCGCCGCTCGGCCTCGGTGGCGGGCAACCCGTCGACCACGGCCGTGGGGCTCCCGCCGCGCCCGTCGCGCAGACACGCGTCGACGACGGCGACGGGCAGGCCGCGGCCGCTCGCGCGGAGACCTGCGGATCCTTCGGCAAGAGGCATGGTCCGTAGCGTAGACGGGACGGGAGCGACCCTATGTCAGGGCCTGCGCCCATGCGACGGCCCGTTCGGCGAAGGCACGGGCCGCGGCGCTCTGGTAGGTGCTTGCGCGGCGCAGGAGCGTGACCGTGCGGGAGGGGAGCGCGGGGGTGAGGGGGATGGGGGTGAGCTGGGTGTGGTCGTGGGCGATGGCGTCGGGCAGGACGGTGGCCAGCGGGGCGCGCGCCACGATCTCGGTGAGGGCGTTGATGGAGTTGGCCTCCAGCGCGATCCGCAGCCGCACGTGGTGGTCGGCGAAGTGCTGGTCGATGTGCCTGCGGGTGGCGAAGTCCCCGCTGAGCAACGCGAAATGACGCTCGCCGAGACCGGTGACGGGCAGGGGCCCGGGTGCGCCGATGTCGGGGTGGTGGGGGCCGACGACCAGGCTGAGTGCCTCGGTGAACAGGGCGGTGGCCTCGATGCCCGGGAGGTGGTCGCCGCTGAAGGCGATGCCGAGGTCGAGCCGGTCGGCCAGGAGGTCGGCCTCGATGCGGTCCTGGGTCATCTCGCGCACGTCCAGGGTGATGCCGCGGTGGTGGGTGTAGAAGCCGGCGACGAGCGGGCCGGTGAGATAGGCGGTGAAGGTGGGGGTGACGGCGAGGCGGAGGTGTCCGCGCGAGAGGTCCCGCACGTCGAGGACCGCACGCTCGCCCGCCGCGAGGTCGCGTAGCGCGCGCCGGGCGTAGTGGGCGTAGGTCGCCCCGGCGTCGGTCAGGCGCACGGTGCGGCCGGTCCGCTCCAGGAGCTGGACACCCACCGCCTTCTCCAGCTGCTTGATCTGCTGGGACAGGGTGGGCTGGGCGATGCGCAGCTCCTCGGCGGCGCGGGTGAAGTTGGCGTGCTCGGCGACCGCGAGCAAGTAGCGCAGATGACGCAGTTCCGGCTTCATGCACCCAACTATAGATGGAAGCAATAGCAGCTAGTGATAGCAGGTCTTGGACGCTATAGGTGCAGGTCGTGCACAGTGAATGACGTCGGCCCGACCGACAGAACGAACGAAGGGAGTCAGGGCCATGCGTCACCTCGCCCAGGGAATCGACCGGTTCCAGCGGGAGGCCTTCCCCGCCAGGGCCGGGCTCTTCGCCCACCTGGCCACCACCCACCAGCCCGGCACGCTGTTCATCGGCTGCTCCGACGCCCGCGTCGTCCCCGAGCTGATCACCCAGACCGACCCCGGCGAGCTGTTCGTCATCCGCACCGCCGGGAACCTCGTCCCCGCCCACACCCCCGGTGCCGACGGCGTCGCCGCCAGCATCGAGTACGCGGTCGCCGTCCTCGGCGTACGGGACATCGTCGTCTGCGGGCACTCCGCGTGCGGAGCCATGACGGCCCTCGCCGAAGGACACGACCTCAGCGGCGCCCCGGCCATCGCCGGATGGCTGCGCCACGCCGATGCCGCCCGGGCCCGTACGGCGGCCACCGACGACGGCCCCGGGACCGCCGCGCTGATCCGGGAGAACGTCGCCGCCCAGCTGGCGAACCTCGCCACCCACCCTTCGGTGGCCCGCGCCCTGGCCGAGGGCAGCGTACGGCTGCACGGCTGGGTCTTCGACATCCCCACCGGCACCGTCGAGGAGCTCACCGCCGACGCGCGCCCGGCCCTCGCCGCCTGACCCGCCTCTCCTTCCCCTCCCGGCCCGGCCCGACCGGCTCCCCGGGGCCCCTCCGCCCGATCCCCGCGACCATCAGGGGACGGGCCGTACGAAAGGAAACCCCTCTCATGGTGCACGCTCAGTTCGACAACAGCGCCCGTCAGCAGCTCGCGATCGCCGCGGTCGAGGCCAAGACCCGCCGTGACCTGTCCTGGCAGCAGATCGCCGAGGCCGCGGGCCTGTCCGTCGCGTTCGTCACCGCCGCCGTCCTCGGCCAGCACGCCCTGCCCGAGCCCGCCGCGAAGGCCGTCGCCGAACTGCTCGGCCTGGACGACGACGCGGCGCTGCTGCTGCAGACCATCCCCACCCGCGGCTCCATCCCCGGCTCCATCCCGACCGACCCGACGATCTACCGCTTCTACGAGATGCTCCAGGTCTACGGCACCACCCTCAAGGCCCTGGTCCACGAGGAGTTCGGCGACGGCATCATCTCCGCGATCAACTTCAAGCTGGACGTGAAGAAGGTCGCCGACCCCGAGGGCGGCGAGCGCGCGGTCATCACCCTGGACGGCAAGTACCTCCCGACCAAGCCCTTCTGAGACCCCGGGACACCGGGGCGGGCCGGACCACGACCCCGTCCGGCCCGCCCCGGCCCCCTCCGTCCACCCCGCTCGGAAACGGGCGCGGCAGCACCCACACCCTTCTGGAGAACTCCATGGACTTCGCACAGCGCACCATCGACATCGCCCGGCAGAACGTCGCCGAGGGCGGCCGCCCCTTCGCGACCGTCATCGTCAAGGACGGCGAGATCCTCGCCGAGTCCCCGAACCTGGTCGCCCAGACCAGCGATCCCACCGCCCACGCCGAGATCCTCGCCATCCGCGAGGCCTGCACGAAGCTGGGCACCGAACACCTGACCGGCACCACCGTCTACGTCCTGGCCCACCCCTGCCCCATGTGCCTGGGCTCGCTCTACTACTGCTCACCGGACGAGGTCGTCTTCCTCACCACCCGCGACGCCTACGAGCCCCACTACGTGGACGACCGCAAGTACTTCGAACTCGACACCTTCTACGCCGAGTTCGCCAAGCACTACACCGAGCGCCGCCTGCCGATGCGCCACGACGCGCGCGAGGACGCCACCGCGGTGTACCGGCTCTGGCAGGAGCGCAACGGCGGCGAGCGCCGCGTGGCCGGTGCCCCCACCGCCTGACCGGCCCGCCGCCCCGCGAGCGCGCTCTGCTCAGGCGAGAGCGACCCCGTACGTACGCATCCACGCGTCCACCTCCAGGATGGGCAGCACCAGATGGCTGGAGTTGAGCCAGGTCATCGTCTTCGAGCCGGTCCGGGTGAGGGCGTCGATGCGCTGGGGGTCGAAGACGCCGTGCAGGGGTGAGGACGGGTCGCTGAGGATCTTGTCGATGGAGCGCATGACGTCCGCGTTGTAGGCGGGGTCGTGGGTCCCCGGGTAGCCGCTCTTGGGCCGGTCCAGGGTCTCCTGCGGCAGCACGTCGGCGAAGGCCAGGCGCAGCAGGCTCTTCCACCGGCCGTCGGCGTTCTTCATGTCCCAGGGAACGTTCCACACGTACTCGATCAGCCGGTGGTCGCAGTACGGCACCCGCACCTCCAGGCCGACCGCCATGCTCATGCGGTCCTTGCGGTCCAGGAGGTAGGCGAGCGGACCCTTGAGGCTGTAGTACATGACCTCGCGCATGCGCGCGTTGAGCCCTTCCTCCCCGGGCAGCCGGGGCACCTCCGCCTTCAGGGTGAGGTAGCGGTCGTGCTCGGCGTCGGCGGGACGGACGCGGCGGTGCAGGTCGGGGGCGAAGGCGTCGGCCAGGCGCGGCGCGTCCCCCAGCCAGGGGAAGCGGTCGCGCCGGACGAGGCGTTCGTCGTGGTACCAGGGGTAGCCGCCGAAGACCTCGTCGGCGGCCTCGCCGGACAGCGCCACGGTCGACTCGCCGCGGATGGCCTTGAACAGCAGGTGCATCGACGTGTCGAACTGGCCGAGGGAGGGCAGGTCACGGGCGCGCCGGGCGGTCGGCAGGGCCGCGAGCACGTCGTCGGTGCGCAGGACGACGTTGTGGTGCCGGGTGCCGAGGTAGCGGGAGGCGAGCCGGGCGTACGGGGCGTCGCGCTCGGGCCGCAGCTCCGTCGGCTTGAAGTCCGTGTCGTCCCCGGCGAATTCCACGGCGAAGGTGTGCAGCGGCCCCTCGCCCGCGTCGCTCAGGCGCCGGTGGGCCAGGGCGGACATGATCGTGGAGTCCAGGCCGCCCGACAGCATCGCCGAGCGCGGCACGTCGGCGACGAGCTGCCGTTCGACGATGTCCTCCATGAGCTCCCGTACGGTGGCGACGGTCGTGGCGAGGTCGTCGCGGTGCTCGCGGCTGACCAGACGCCAGTACGGATACTCGTGTGCGCCGCTCCGGGAGAGACGCAGCACGTGTCCGGGCCGCAGCTCGCGCAGCCCGCGCAGCGGCGTCTCACCGGGCAGCGCGAGGCGGGCGTTGAAGAGGATGGGCAGGCTCTCCTCGTCGACGACGGGCCGGAAGAGGGGGTGGGTGAAGATGCCCTTGGGCTCGGAGGCGAAGAGGATGCCGCCCGGATACGCGAAGTAGTACAGCGGCTTGACGCCGACGCGGTCGCGGGCCAGGACGAGCTCCTCGCGCGAGGCGTCCCAGACGGCGAACGCGAACATGCCGTTGAACCGGTCCACGCAGGACGCGCCCCATTCGAGGTACGCGTGCAGCACGACCTCGGTGTCCGAGCGCGTGGCGAAGAGGTGACCGCGCTGCATGAGCTCGGTGCGCAGCTCGCGGAAGTTGTAGACCTCGCCGCTGTAGACGAGGACCACGGGCTCCCGGTGCGCGCCCGCAGCGGCGACGGCCGGCTGGGTGCCGCCCTCCAGGTCGATGATGGACAGGCGCCGGTGGCCGAGGGCCGTGTGCGGGCCGAGCCAGGTGCCGCTGTCGTCCGGGCCCCGCAGGGCCATGGTGTCCGTCATGCGCTGGAGGGTGGCCTGCTCCCGGCCGAGGTCGCGGGTGAAGTCGGTCCAGCCGACGATGCCGCACATGGGCGTCCTTTCCGCGCCCGCCGGTGCGGCGGACGCTGGGTGTCGGGCGGGCGTCCCCGGTACGGGGAGGGCCCCGGCCGGTGTCAGAGGGGGATCGCCACGGGCGCCTGCGGCAGCCCGCGCAGCTGGTCGCGGAGCGCGAGCTGGTGCGAGCGCAGCTCCTCGACGTCCCGCGCGGCGAAGGCCGCGGGCGCGTCGGGCCAGTGCTCGCGCAGCGCTCGCAGCGCCGTGGGGGTGAAGCGGGCCTCGCCGCGCCGGTTCACGGTGACGCCGTCGAGGCCGGACCACTGCTCGTTGCGGGCGACCGCCTGGCGTTCGGAGAGACCCGGCGGCAGCCGCAGCGCGATGCTGTGGCCGGTGAGGAGGACCGGATAGCCGCCGGGGAGTCCACCCGGAGCCGGGACGTGTGCCGCGCGGGGCGCGCGCGGGTGCGCGAGCGCGTCGACGACGGCGGCGCCCGCGACCGCGCCGATCTCGTTGAGGTCCGCGCGCGGGTGCCGACGGCCGCGCTCCAGGAGTTCGTACGTCGTGGTCAGGGGCTCGTCGTCGAGCCAGGCCCGGACCTCGTCGGCGGGTGTCGGCGGGCTGTGCAGCTGGGCGTGGTGGGCGAGCACCTTCAGCCGCGACTCGTCGCCGAGGAGCAGGTCGCGCCGGATCAGCCCGGCCAGCGTGGCGACGTTGCCGAGACCGCACCGCACCGGCAGCCCCGCCGCGTACAGGAGCGGGTTGACGGCGTCGGGGAAGCAGGCGTTGACCACCGCGGTACGGGAGCTCGCCTCGGCGCTCGCGGACGCGGCCCGCAGCGCCGTCGCCGCCTGCAGCGGCAGCGTCACCCCGAACCCGGCGGCCCGGACGAGCCCGGTCCAGGCGGAGGCGGGTCCCCGCGTCTCGGCGGGCGAGACGTCGGAGGTGCAGACCACCAGGACGTGCGGCTGGAGCCGGGCCAGGAGGGGCCGCAGATCGGCGCCGCCGCCGACGTCGAGGCGGTGGCAGCGGAACCGGACGGGCCGGTCGGCGATGACGGCGTGCGCCTGCGCGAGCCCGGCGAGGTTCCGGGCCCGGTCGTGGTCCCGGCTCACGAGGTGCACCTGGGTCGGCCCGCTCGCCCGCTGCGCGAGGGCCCGCACCAGGGCGCCCGCGAAGGCGCCGGTGCCGAGGACGACGACATCGTGCGGACGGTTCACGCAGAGCCTCCAGAGGGACTGGATCGCCGCAGGTCCGCCAGGAAGGTGTCCAGGTGGACCGTCTCCGGGGCGGCGAGGCCGGGGCAGCGCGCGCTCAGGTCGAAGCGGGGAGGGCGGTCGTCGTCGGTGAAGTACACCGGCGTGAGGGGGCCGCCGCGCGGGTCGATGCGCAGCAGGGGGTTGGCCACGAGGAAGTCGCGGACGGCGGGCGTGTCGCGCCGGGGGTAGATCCGCACGCGCTTGGTGGCGAAGTGGTTAGCGGGCAGCTCGGGCCGGGCGCCCAGCCTGCGTTTCCACTGGAAGATCCCCTTGCTGACGAACGCCTCGGTGCCGAAGAAGTCCACGCGCGGCACGCCGTGTTCACAGGCCCACCGCAGCAGATGGTGGTACAGCGCCTTGAACGCGCCGCTGCGGTAGTGCTCCTCGCCCCCGTCGAGGACCCCGAGGAGCCGGGTGGTGAGCGTGCGGCGGTCCTTCGACCAGTGGCACAGCGCCCCGGCCACCCGCGTCCCCGCCTCGTTGAGGAAGAACAGCGTGCCGCGCGGGAGCACGGCGTGCCGGACGACCTCGAACCGTTCGGTGCGGCTGCGCTCGCCGTGCCGGTGCCGCATGGTCGGCGTGTGCAGATGCTCGTAGAAGACCGCGAGGGCCCGCGGGGACGGGTCCTCCTCGAGGATCCAGCCGCGCTGCCGCTGGTCGCGCCGGAACTGCCACCGTTCCCGCTTGGAGATCAGCTGCTGGAGCTGTTCGTGGGAGTCCGGGACGTCCACGACGAGGTGCAGACGGAACGGCGCGGTGACGGTGCCGCGGTCGGGCAGTCGGCGCAGCCGGTGCTCCTCGGCTCCGACGACGAGGAGGTCGGCGTCCCCGGGGGCGCGCGGCGCGAGGTCGCGCCGGGTGACGGTGGCCGCCGTGCGGTGCGTCGTGGGCGATCCGAGCCGTGCCCGCTGCTGTTCCAGGAGTTGCAGGATGTTGGTGCGGCCGACGGGGAGGCCGGCGTAGGCGAGGGTCACGCCGTCGGCCGAGGTGTGGGAGACGAGCGCCGGTACGCCGCCGGGCAGACCGTCGGCAACGCGGCGGGCGGCGCGTCCGGCCGGGGACGGGGTGTTGTTCCACCAGTAGGCGAGCCTGGCCCGCAGGGGGCCGAGCTGACGCGGGGGCGCCGGGGCGGCCCCGCCGCCGGGCCGGGCGGCACCGGACGGCGTGGCCGCGACCGCGGGGCGCGCGGTGTCCTGCTGCGTGGTCATGGCGGGTCCTCAGCCGCTCGCCGCGGAGTGGACGAGGTCGCGCAGGTCCTCGTAACCGGTGACCGGACGCACGTGGTGGCTCTCGGACGGCCGGTAGTGGCCCGCGTGGTACGAACCGGAGCCGTGGACGAGCACCTCGGGCCCGTCGAGCAGACCGCGGTCGAGCGCGTTGAGGACGCCCGTCAGCGCCATCACCAGGGACCACTCGCGCAACTGCCGTGGATCGGCGGGCAGCTCGACGTCCACGGCGGCGAGCAGACGCCGCAGATACGGGTAGCGGTCCAGGCACTCCGTGAGGGAGACGACGATCCCGCCGCCGCCCTGGTGCCGGATGATCTCGTTCATGCGGGTCGACGTCGCGGGGGTGCGGGTGTAGAAGGTGGGGTCGAGCCGCTCGTCGGGCGCGAAGGCCCGCCGGGGGAAGCGCGGGTCCGTGTCCTGGGTGTAGACGCCGTCCTCGTACTGCCACGCGGGCCGGTAGTCGAAGGCGCCGCGGTGGTAACTGGCCACCATGTCGGCCGTGTCCAGGTGCTGGACCAGGAAGTACCGGGCTCCGGTGTCGGGCCAGGCGCGGCCGGTGTGCCGCTGCTGTCCGTAGAAGTGGCCCAGCAGTCCGAAGGCGCTGGAGACGGCGTGGGCGTGGACGCGCGGGACCGACGGCAGCCGGTCGCGTTCGAACAGGGCCCTCGCGGTGTCGGCCACGATGTAGTTGTCGAGGTCGAGGGTGTGCCACAGCCGTACGCCGTGCCGTGCGAACACCGCGTCGGCTTCCTGGTCGGCGACGGCGCGCGCCAGCTTCTTGACCTCGTCGGCGCCCGCGCTGTCGCGCACGGCGAGCGGGTTCCGCGCGCGCAGGACCTCGTCGTCGGTGAGGGGCGAACGCCACACCTTGTGGCACGAGTCGGCGGGGAGCACGCACACGATGCGCAGCTGCTCGGGGCCGGCCAGGGCGGTCTCGTGGGCCCGTCGCACCGCGTCGCGCAGTGCGGTGGCCTTGTTCGCGCTCGACGGCGTGATGATCATGACGGCTTCGCCGGTGCGCTGGATGTGGGCGACCGCACGAGCCACGATCATGAGGGAGGCGAGGGTCTTGGTGGTCCGGGTGTCCGGGTTGTGCATCAGGTTCAGCAGGGTCAGGCGGGCGTCGCCGTAGGTACCCAGCTCCGGGGCGCTGATCGCGGCCGGGGCGAGGAAGGCCTCCAGGGCGGGGCTCAGGGGCGGCAGGTCCCAGCCGGGGCTGAAGGCGTCCGTGCGGCTGGACCGCCGGGTGTGGTCGAGGGTGGCGGCGAGTTCGTCGTAGTACCGGACGAGGACGCGGCAGAGGTCGGTGCCCGCGCCGGTGGCCGAGGGCGTGGCCGCGCCGGCGGTCGGCCGGGAGTAGGCGGTCGTCATCGGACGGCTCCCCGCGTGAGCGTGTCGCCTCGCAGCAGCGGGGCGGCGGCCGGGGCGGTGGGCACGTGGGCGGGGTCGGCGCCGACGTCCAGCGGCCGGTTGTCCTCGTCGACGAACACGATGTGCGGCCGTAACCGCCGTGCCTCGTCCTCCGGCACGGTCTTGTAGGCGATGAGGATGACCAGGTCGCCCGGCGATATCAGCCGTGCCGCCGCGCCGTTGACGCCGACGACTCCGCTGCCGCGCTCGCCTTCGATGACGTACGTGCTGAGGCGGTTGCCGTTGTTGATGTCGACGACGTCCAGCTGTTCGCCCGGCAGCAGGTCGGCCGCGTCGATGAGGTCGCGGTCCAGCGTCAGGGAGCCGACGTAGTGGAGATCGGCCTGGGTCACGGTGGCTCGATGGATCTTGCTGTGCAGCATGGTGCGGTACACGGGATCTCCTTGGCAGGGGGAGCGGTGGTTCGAAGAGCGGGGCGCGGTGAAGCCGCGGGGAGGGGGAGAGCGCGAGTCGGCGGCGCGGGCCGCCGGACGGTGACGACCGCGTTCAGGCGGCGATCTGGATGCGCCGCAGATGACGACTGCGGTCGGTGAAGGCGTTGCGCGCGTGCAGCAGGCGCCAGTTGTCCCACACGAGCATGTCGCGCTCCGTGTAGTCGACGGCCACGTGCTCGCGGTCGAAGGCGGCGTGCCACCGCTGTTGCAGCTCGACGGCCGGATCGTCGTCGTCCCGGATCAGGTTGTTGCAGCTGAAGCGCACGATGAGTCCGCCATCGGTCTCCTCCAGGAGGGGGTGGCGGGTCTTGAGGTCGAGCCCGAGGCGCTGGACGCCTTCGGTGGTCTTCCAGTCGTAGGCGTCCGCCCGCAGGCGCTCGCGCTCCGCGGGGGTGAGGCTCTCGACCCAGGGCCTGGTGTCGGCGAGCGTGGTCTCGCCGCCCGGACCCTCGGCCGGGGTGACACACCACAGCGCGATGTAGCGCGGCGGGACGACGGCGAAGTCGTACCCTTCCGAATGCGGGGTCAGCGGCCGGGTGTTGCCCGCGTGGTAGACGTCGTCCATCCCGGGTTCGGGGCGTACGTCACCGACGACGGCACCGGTGTAGTTGGGGACGAAGCGGCCGAGCCGGCGGCAGAACCGCACCGGGTCGAACTCCTCGCGGACGTTACACATCAGGACGTAGCCGTGCTCGTCCATCAGCTGGTGGAACGTCTTCATGAGCAGTTCTTCGGTGAGCGGCTCACCATTGAAATCGACCTGGGAGAGAATGCTGATCGGAGAGTGTGCCATTTCTGCTCCGGTGAAAATGCGGGGCCGCGCACTGCATGGCACGCAGCCACGGGTGGGGGGATTGACAGGCGTCAGGACAGACCGGGAGAGAGCCTGATCGTCTCCTGTCAATTCTGTGCTGCGTCGCCACGATAGCGGCCTTTGCCGCGCGCCTGTCAAGGTGAATAGGTATTCTCGGCAAAGATGTGCAAGCAGTGATTTCGGAATCTGAAGTTCCATCAAATGTGCTGGTCAGGGCGGTACTTTAGCGCTGGCCGGGGCTTCGGAACACAAACGCAAAGTAGCGCTGTTTGCCTCGTGAAGTGCTGGGTACTCGCGCTCCGATATTTGTGGCCATCGCTGTGGCAACGTCTGCTTGCGACTGCTCCAGTCGCCACGAAAGGGAGGTCGGTAAGAAGTAGAAACGCGGCTCCTTCCAGGGCTTATGGCGCCCGTCGCGGTGCGAGCGTGGAGTGCGCTTTCTCTCGCTGTGCACCCACGGAGAAGAGCCGTACGCGCATCACAAGGCGTCGCATGCCGCATCGCGAGCAGTCATACGAACAGGACGAGGAGCCCTGTGCACAGGGCGTGGAGCTCTGCGCACAGGGTGAGGAAGGGGCGGCTGCAGTTGATCCAAAAACCCGCACGGGAGACCGGCGGTGACCGTGTGACCGTCCGCCGCATCCTGCTCAGCGAGGGGGTGACCGCGTTCGGGGACGGCCTGTGGTTCAGCATGTGGGCCGTCTATCTGACGACGATTCAGGGCGTGCCCGCCGCCTCCATGGGAGTGGCCATGGGCATCGGCGGCGGCATCGGCCTGCTCGTCGCCCTGCCGATCGGTACGCTCACCGACCGCCTCGGCGCCCGCGAGGTGCTGCTGACCGTCACCGTCCTGCGCGCGCTCTTCTCGCTGGCCTTCCTGGCCCTGCACAGCTTCTGGCCGCTGCTCGCGGCCGCCGCCCTGTTCACCTCCATGGAGACGGCCGCCAAGGGCACCAAGGTCGCCTTCGTGTACCTGCTGATGCCGGAGGGTGCGTGCATGCCGGTCCTCGCCCGCGCGCGCGTGGTGCAGCACCTGTCGTACGCGGCCGGGGCGGGCGCCGCCGCGTGGGTCCTTTCACGCTCGGCCGCGGGCCCGTACCACGCGGCGGTCGTCGTCAACAGCCTGACCTTCGCCGCCTCGGCGGCCGTCCTCGCCCGGCTGCCGCACGTCCCGCCCGCGCCCGCCGCCCGCCGCCCCGCCGGGACGGCGGCGCTCCGCAACCTGCCGTTCGTGGCCGTCATGAGCAGCACCGCCCTGCTGGCCCTGTGCTGGGCGCTGCTCTCCAGCGGGCTGCCGCTGTGGCTCAGGGACGACACCGCGGCCCCGGTGTGGATCGCGCCGCTGGCCGTGCTCGTCAGCTCGCTCCTGATCGCCCTGTTCCAGATCCGCGTGACCCGCAGCGGGGAGCGGCTCGTGGGCGCGGTCCGCTCCTCCCGGCGCGCCGGTCTCGCACTCGCGGGCTGCTGTCTCGTCTTCGCCGCGGCCACCTGGCCCACGAGCCCCCTGGTGGCCTGCCTGCTCGTCCTGGGCGGGCTGTGCCTGCACGTCGTCGGCGAGCTGTACTACGTCGCCGCCCGCTGGGGCCTCTCGCTCGCCCTCATGGCTCCCGGGGCCCAGGGCCAGTACCAGGCGGTCGCCGCCACCACGGAGGGGGCCGTCGTGGCGGTCGGCCCGGCCCTCGTCACCACGCTGGTCACCGGGGCCGACGGCGCGGGCTGGGGCGCTCTCGCCCTGGTCTTCCTGCTCTGTTGCCTTCCGGTGGCCCGGCTGTGCGGGCCTGCGGTGCGGAGGGCGGCGGGGGAGGCGGGGGGTGTGCGGGAGCGATCGGGGGCGTGAGGCCCGCGGCGGGCTGTCCGGGCGTGGCCCGGGGGCCGCGGTGCCCACGAGGGCATGGACGGGGCGGCCGTCGGCGCTGGGGACCGGGGTATCGCGGGCGTATGGAGAAGCGCATACACCACCGCAACAGCCTCACCCCTTGCATGGAGGCGCGGACCACAGCGGTCCGTGCCGCGGGCGTGGCGCCCCGGCTTTCGAAGGTGGTCTCGAGAAGGAGCGCCCCGTGCCCCGTGAGAACGTTCGCCCGCCGCTGAGGAGGGCCGGTCTGGCCGCCGGTGTCGCCATGCTGATGACGACCCAGGCCGGGCCTGCCACCGCCGCCCCGCTGCCCGCGTCCGCCCCGGCGCCTGCCACCGCGGCCCCGGCGCCGGACGGGAACGTGCAGAAGGCGATGGAGGAGCTGGCCGGGATTCCCGGGGTCGTGGGGGTCGTGGGCGGGGCCTACGTCGACGGGAGATCCGTCGGGCTGGGCAGCGCGGGCACCCGGCTCCTGAACGGAGAGGGCGGCAGGATCCCCGCGAACGCCCGCTTCCCGATCTGGTCACAGACGAAGCAGATGGTGGCCACCGTGGTGCTGCAACTGGTCGCGGAGGGCGAGTTGGGCGTGGACGACAAGCTCGGTGACCTGCTGCCGGAGGTGGTGGAGCGGGACCTGGTGACGCGGGCCGACGAGATCACCGTACGGCAGATGCTCCGGCACACCTCCGGCATTCCCGACTGGTACGCCGGTGAGCCCAACCCGGACGGGAGCGAGGGTGACCCCTCGTTCGACGTGTTCGACTTCACGACCCCCTACCGGCCCCTGGATCTGGTGAAGTGGAGCCGCGACCGGCCCCGGACCGGCGAGCCGGGCGAGAAGTGGGCCTACTCCAACACCAACTACACCCTCCTCGGCCTGATCATCGAGAGGTTGACCGGCCACGACCTGGCCGCCGAGCTGCGTTCGCGCCTGTTCGGCCCGCTCGAGATGACCAAGACCTACCTCAGGGTCAGGCCGCCGGAGGGCGTCAAGGGACCGCACGGCCACGGCTACTACCCCGACGCCGACGGCAGGCTGCGCGACGTGGACCGGTTCAACGCGAGCCTCACCGGCGCGGGGGCCGGAGGGGTGGTCTCCACCGCGCACGACGTCAGCGCCTTCAACCGGGCCTTCACCCAGGGGAAGTTGCTGCCGCCGGAACTCCAGCGAATCCTGACCGACCGGCTGCCCGCCGCCCCGCGCGCCCGGGGCGAAGACCGCGGCGGTTGCGGTGACGACTTCTTCATCACGGGCGGGCTGGCGCCCGGCTCCATCGCCATGACCTTCTACTCGGAGGACGGCCGTCGCCAGTTCGCGCTGTCCTTCACCCTGAGTGCCAAACCCAGCGCCGTGGAGCTCGATGTGAGCAAGGCCTTGGAGACCGTGTTCTGCTCGTCCTCCGCACCGGCACACGGTGGCTGACGAGGCACCGAACAGCGGCGCGAGTTGTGGCAAGAGAGGAGGTGCAGTTCGCGGCCTTGCGTGGTGCGCCCTAGAGGCCTGCTGCGAAAGGTGCTGGTCACTGGCCCTTACGAGGCCGCGGTGCTGGTCGCAGCACTGAGCGACTGGCTGTGATCAGCAGCAGCATCGTCCCCTTCGATCACCTTGTAGCCGGGGACGGAGGGCCAGCGGACCGTCAGCACCACGGACTCCTCCTCCGCGAACCAGGAGTGGTCGACGCCCCGGCCCCACACGACGTAGTCCCCCTGTCGGGCCAGGAGGACGCTGCGACCGGGCAGTTCCACCCGGAAGCGGCCACTGATGAGGACCAGCAGCGCGGTGCGCTCTTCACCGGTCACCCACTGAGCCCGCTCGTCGCCCTGCGGATGGACGCCCCATTTGATCTCCACGGCCTCGCTGTGCCGAGGATCGGCGGCGTCCCTGAAGTGCCCCAGCAGCCACCCCCGGTCCAGTGCCGCGTCCTTGCCCGCGTTGCCCACATACACGTTGTCGGTCATGGCTTGGGACCGTAGCAGCGACCCCATCGGACTCCACAGGGGCTATCGCCACTGCCGCAACCGACCGCAAGTGCCGCGGGATGGCTGGATGGCAGCTGGACGTGGATTCGAAACGCCTGCTTTGTTTATGTCCGTGCGCATCTGGACCTCTGCGGCGGGAGCCGCTCGGGTGGGGGTGGGGCGGATGCACGTGCAGATCTTGGGGCGTGTCCGCGCGTGGCGGGACGGTACCGAGATCGACCTCGGGCGCGCGAGGCAGCGCGGGTTCCTGGGGCTGCTGGCCCTGACGGTCAGACAGCCCTGGTCGCGGGCCGACCTGGTGGACGCGCTGTGGCGGGACAACCCCCCGGCGACCGCGGGGAACGTCATCCAGGGCTACGTCAAACACCTGCGTCGGCTCCTGGAGCCGGACCGCGTGCGGCGCACCCCGAGCGTGATCATTCCCGCGGTCGGCGACGGGTACGCGCTCCAGCTCGCGGACGGCAGCGTGGACCTGGCGCGGTTCCGCGGCCTGGTCGCCGTGGCCGACGAGGCGGCGCGTGACGGCGAACACCCCCGGTTGGTCAGGCTGCTCGGGGACGCCCTGCGGTTCTGGCAGGGCGCACCCCTGGCCGACGTGCCGGTCCTCGCCGACCACCCGAAGGTGGTCCGCCTGCTCGGCGAGCGCCGGACCGTGCTGGCTCGCTACGTGGACGCGTCGCTGGCCGCGGGCGCCACGGCCGAAGCGCTGCCGCTCCTGGAGGAGGAGGCGTGCTGCCACCCCTTCGACGAGGCCACGCAGGCGCGGCTGATCCGGGCGTACCAACTCGCCGGGCACCGCCGGAAGGCGTTCGCCGTCTACGAAACCGTCCGTCGTCGGCTCGCTGCCGAACTCGGCGTCGATCCCGGGCCCGAACTGGCCGCGGCACACGGTGCACTCCTGAGTCGGCGGGACGATGACGAGGGGACGGTGGCTCTTCGCCGCTCCGCGCCGGTCGAAGGGTTCGAGCGGGAGGCTGCCGGGGCCCGGGCGCGGACTCCCTCCGTGCCCGAAGTCCCCGCCCAGCTCCCCCCGGACCTGCCCGTCTTCGTGGGGCGCAGCAACGAGCTGGGGCAACTCGACGGCCTGCTCGACGACCTGGCGCCACGCGCCGGCACGGTGACGATCGTGATGATCACCGGTGCCGCGGGCGTGGGGAAGACCGCCCTCGCGGTGCACTGGGCCCACCGCCTGGCCGATCGGTTCCCGGACGGGCAGTTGTTCGTCGACCTCAGGGGATTCGCCCCGGGCGGGCCCGCGGTGACGTCGGCGGAAGCGGTGCGGGGGTTCCTGGACGCGTTCGCGGTGCCGCCGCAGCGCGTGCCGGTCAGTGTCGAGGCGCAGAGCGCGCTGTACCGCAGCCTGCTGTCCGGCCGTCGCGTGCTGGTGGTGTTGGACAACGCCGCACGCGCCGAGCAGGTCCGTCCCCTGTTGCCCGGTACGCCCGGCTGCCTGGTGCTGGTGACCAGCCGCAACCAGCTGCCGGGCCTGGTCGCAGCCGAGGGTGCGGCTCCGACCGTCCTCGACGTGCTGCCCGCCGCCGAGGCCAGGAAGCTGCTGGCCAGCCGGATCGGCCCGCGCCGGGTGGCGGCGGAACCGCGGGCGACCGACGAGCTCATCACCCGCTGCGCGGGGCTGCCGCTGGCCCTCGCCGTCGTCGCCGCCCGGGCGGCCACCCACCGTGGCTTCTCACTCGGCGCGCTCGCCGACGAACTGACCACCGCCCGCACCGCCCTTGACCTCTTCACCGGCGACGACCAGGCCACCGACGTACGGGCGGTGTTCTCCTGCTCGCACCGCACCCTCGACAGCGCGGCGGCCCGACTCTTCCGACTGCTGGGCCTGCACCCCGGGCCGGACATCACGCTGCCCGCGGCAGCGAGCCTGGCGGCCGTTCCGGAGTCCCAGGCACGCCGCCTGCTCGCCGGCCTGGCCCGGGTGAACCTGCTCACCGAGCACCTGCCCGGCCGGTTCGCCTGTCACGACCTGCTCCGTGCCTACGCCGTCGAGCTCGCCGAGGCCCACGAGCACCCGGCGGAGCGCGGCGCCGCGACGCGGCGGATTCTCGACCACTACCTGCACACGGCGTACCAGGCCGCGCAGCTGACGGATCCGCATCGCGACTCGGTGACGCTGCCCCGGGAGCAGATCGAGTCCGGGAGCACCCCGGAGCGCCTGACCGACCAGGACCACGCGGTGGCCTGGGTCGCCACCGAACAACAAGTGCTTCTGGCCGCCGTTCGGCTGGCCGCCGACACCGGCTGCGACGCCCATGCCTGGCGGCTGGCCTGGTGCCTGACAGACTTCCTCGACCTGCGAGGGCACTGGCAGCAGCAGTTCAGGATGCAGACGAGCGTGTTGGAGGCGGCACGCCGCCTCAACGACCCGGTAGGACTGGCCCACACCCACCGGATCCTCGGCCGGTGCTGCGCTCGACTGGGCCGGAACGCGGACTCGCGCCGCCACCTGGAGGCGGCACTCGCCCTGTTCCACGACGTCGGGGACCTCGTCGGCCAGGCTCATACGCACCGCCACCTGACGCTGCTCTTCTGCCGCCTGCACCGCTACCAGGAATGCCTGAACCACGCCCTGCTGGCCTTCGAGATGCTGCAGGCCGCGGACCACCGCGACGGGCAGGCCAGGGCCCTCAACATGATCGGCTGCGCGTACGCGGACCTGGGCGACCAACAACAGGCCCTGGTCTACTGCGGGCGCTCGCTCGACCTGGCCCAACAGCTCGGCGATCGCTACTGCACGGCCAACGCCCTGGACAGCCTCGGCTTCGCCTACGCCTGCCTCGGACAGCACCGGCGGGCGCTGGACCACTACGACCGAGCCCTGGAGCTGCACCGGGACGGGGACCGCTACTACGAGGCAGAGACCCTGACCCGGCTCGGCGACAGCCACCAGGCCCTGGGCGCCCTCCCCAATGCCCGCGACGCCTGGCACCGTGCACTCGCCATCCTCGACGACCTTGGCCACGACGGCGCGGAAGCGGTACGCACCCGGCTGCGGCGGCAACAGCCTCCTCGCCCGGTGCGCGACAGCGGTCGAGCCGGGCTCGCTGGGGAACCCGGTTCGACTCCGCACTGACGTGGCGCACTGGTCGGGGAGCGGCTCAGCTCACCGCTCGGACGCCTTCACTCAGCCGACGGCCCTGGGGGCACTGGGCCCGCACGAAGTAGTTACCCGGTCCGTGCGGGGCGCTGGTGTACGTGCCGCCGATCGAGCACTCGATCCAGAACACGATGGCACCGCTGCGCACCGTGCAGTTCCACGTCGCCGCGTTGTAGTAGCGGGTCGGCGGGTAGCAGTAGTAGCGGGCCAGTGCACCGGCCGGTGTCGGGACCGATGTGGACGCCGCGAGTGCGGCCTTGGCACTGGTTCGCTGCGCCTGCCAGACGTCGCCCTTCCCCGGTGAGGGCGTCGCCTGTGCTGAAGCCATCGTCGCGATGCCGACGACCATGGCGGCCAGGAACACCAGGCCCGCCCTCAACACCATGTGCATCTGTTTCACCATGAGCGACACTCCTTCGCCATCGTGGACGCGGATCGGACCGCGTGCGACGACGATGACAGCGTCGACTGGACCACCACTGACCGAGGAGTGACCGGCCGCTGAAACGACCGGCGGCCAGCTCCGGAGCCCACCGGGCCCGGGTCCGTGGAGTCGAACCCTCCCCGGGGAACGGCAGGCCCCGACCGGGTGTGGAGACAGCCCTCGAGTGCCGGGCGGCACCGCCTTGAGGGCAACGATCCGGCCCCGTCCCTGGTCAGGAGGGCTCGGTGAGAACCCACAACTCCCAGACTCCGGCGGGCCGACACTCGTAGGCGCGCACGCCGTTCTCCATGTACCACCGGCCGCGCTCATGACAGCGGTACTCCTCGGCCGGAGGGAAGTCCGCCACGTGGTGCCAGCCTGGCCCGGCTGCCGACGTGGACCGTACGGGCGTGGGTGCGGGCGCCGAGGCCACGGCAGGTGCGCCGTGGCTCGCCACCAGCAGCGACGCGGCCGCAGCCGCGAGGAGAACGCGCTTCATGGTTCGCATGGAACGCATCCTTCCGCAGCGGGCGGGCGCACATCGGCGCAGACCGCTCCGCCTTACCCGATTGGCCTAAAGGGTGATACGTGCAGCCTGACTGTGAGACATGACGCGGCTCTTGAGGGTGCGCCAGTCCCTCCAGATGCTCACCCGCGCCTCCCAGAACCGGAACAAGAAGCTGCGCGAGGTCGCCGCCGACCTCGTCAGCAAGGTCACCGGTGCTCCTCCTCCTCCGCCCCGACCACTGCGCCCGCGACCACCTTCTTGACTCGTGGCTCGCCGCGACCCCACCACGACCGGCAGCCGCCCGCCGACAGGCCACCCTCGGCTCCCGGCTGGCAGGCAGACCACCAGCATGGTCCGCAGGACGGAATACTCTGGTGCCATGAGTGAGCGAGGGATGCAGGAACTGGCACTGCTGCTGTTGACCGCGCTGGCGAACGCGCCCCGGCACGGGTACGCCATCGCCCAGGAGGTCAAGGCCATCACCGAAGGCCGGGTGGTGCCGCGCACCGGGGCGCTCTACGGAGCCCTGGACAGGCTGCTGAACGAGGGGCTGATCAAGGTGGACAGCGAAGAGGTGGTGGGCGGCCGGGCCCGCCGCACTTTCGCCCTCACGGACGGCGGCAGGCAGAGGCTGGCGGCCGAGGCGGAGCGGCTGGCCGCGACCGCCCAGGAGGTCAAGCGGCGGCTGGCGGCCGGCGGCGGGGCGGTGCCCGCGTGATCGACCGCGTGCTCCGCCTGTATCCGGCCGACTACCGGTTCGCGTACGGGGAGGAGATCGTCGATGTCCACCAGGAGATGACCGCGGACCTGCCGCGCGCGGCCCGGCTGCGTGCGGATGCCGACCTGGCCGCCCACGCCCTGCGGGTCCGCCTTCGGCTCGACTCGGCGTCGAGCGGCGGGCGCTTCTTCGCCGTGGCCGCCCCGTTCGCGCTGGCGGCCGCCGCGGTGGGCAACGGTCTGGTCCTCACCCGCTGGTACGCCGGGCTCGTCATCTCCCCGGCCCCGGCGTGGCTGCAGCTCACCCACATGGACTTCGCTGAAGCACTGCACCTGATCTGCTCGCTGGCGGTGTGCGTGGGCGCGATCGTCGCCCTGGCCGGGCGCTGGGTGCTCGGGGTGACGGCAGCCGTGGCCGGCCTGCTGGGAACGGCGGTGCAGGGGGCCATCGACGCGCCGCTGGTCCAAGGGGGGTGGATGACGTCCGCGGTGGCTCTGCTGACGGTTGCCGTGGTGCTCGCCTGCCCTGTGGACCGGCGGCCCGGCGAGGGGCTGTCGGCAGCGGCCGCGGCGGTGGCGGGCATCGGATGGTTCCCGGTCGTCGTCGCGGACACCGGGGCCTTCGGCGTGACCACGGACTACGGCGTCTGGCCGATGCTGGTCCTGGCCGTCGCGGGGGCCGCGCTCGCGCTGCGGCGGCGGTCCTCGGGAGCGCGGGAGATCGGCGCGATGGCCGTGGCGTCGGCACCGCTGACCGTCGCCGCCCTCGCCGGTGCCGGGCCAGACCTCCTGCCCCTGATCGGCGTGTTCCTCGTGCTGCCGCTCGCGGCCGCCCTCGGCACGTGTGCGCTAGCGGTACGCCGCAGGCACTGACTGGCTCTTCCCTCCGGGCCGCCCTCTCGTCGACGGACGGGAGGGCGGCTCCATGTGTGCCACCGGCTGCCGCCGACGAGCGGCGTCAGGGCGCTCCTTTGCCATAGTCCGTTGAAGTGAATACTCTTCTCTGCGTACTACAGGAGTACCACCGACGGACCGTCTGGCCGTGACGGCCGCGCGCCCTCGCTCCGCGACAGCCCCACAGCGCCACGCGGACGGGACGGTGCCCCTCCCGCAGAGCGAAGAGAGCTCACCTTGCCGTTCACCTTGTCCCACCCTGCCGCCGTCCTTCCGCTGCTGCGCCGACCGTTCGTCGCGTCGGCTCTGGTCGCGGGCGCCATGGCGCCCGACGTCCCCTACCTCCTGGGCGCCCTCGGTCTGACCGCGACCAGCTCCACGGACTGGCACGAGCCCCTCGTCAACGCCACGACCACGCACTCGCCCGGCTGGGGGCTGGGCGTCGACCTGCTCTTCACCCTCTGCCTGGTCGCCGCCTACCGGCTGCTGCGCCGACCGGTCACGGCCCTGCTCCCCGCCGGCCGCGCCCTGCCCGACCCTGAACGGACCGACGGTGCGCGGGGCACGTCGCGCCACGTGCTGTGGCTCCTGCTGTCGGCCCTCATCGGCATCGCCTCCCACCTGGTGTGGGACTCCTTCACCCACGGCGACGGGTTCTGGGTGACGCGTGTGGCGCTGCTGCGCGAGCCCGTCCTGGGAGGCCTGCCGCTCGCCCGGCTGCTCCAGTACGTGAGCACCGGCGTCGGCCTGGTGGCCATCGGCGCGCACCTCTGGCGCCACCGCAGCCGGGCGCGCACCGCGACCGGGGCCGACGGCACCAACCGCCTGAGTCCCGCCCTGCGTTGGAGCGTGCTGGCCGCGCTGGTCACCGCCACCCTGCTGGGCGGCGTCGCGCAGGCCCGCGACGACTTCGGCGCCCACCGCTACCAGACCGTCTACGACTACAGCCGCCCGATCACCCGCGACCTCGGCGGCGGCGCGACCGAGACCTCCTATCCCAGCAGGACGGTCAAGACCCCGTGGGGCACACTCGCCGAGGAGGTGCTGACACCCGCGGCCAAGACGGCGGGCGCCTCCTTCGCCGTCGCCCTGCTGCTGTACGGCGCCGCCTGGCACGCCCGGCGATACCGCGACCGGGCCGGTCAACGGACATCGTGACGCGCGGCTCCGGCCAGCCGCCGGGGGCGGGGGCCGGGCAGGACTTCGGGGGTCGGCGCTCAGCCGCGTACGCGCCCCGTCCGCTCCTCGCTCACCGCTGGCAGCCCGAGTGGCCCTCTCGCGTCGCTGGCGGCGCGTCCGGGCGCGCCGGTCCGTGCTGCTCGCTGAGAATCCCACCTGTGGCCCCCCGGGTCTGGGTTCCCGGCTCAGGCGGACTTCTGGCCAAGTGCGCGAAGGCAGCCGCGTCGGCCACGGAACTCGTCTTCGACGGACGCCCGTTTGTGCGGCAGGCGCGACCGTATGCCAGGCGCCTATGCCGCCTCGGCGCACGGCCGCGCCGTCGGGTTCGTGCGGCGAGCGGGCTAGCTTCTCCTCCTTCGGGTCAGGTTCACGTCCGGACTTGTCGGCCGCGCCTTCCCGGCACCCCTGCTGAACAGGGGAGATGGACACGGATGAAGGAGTTGTCCAAGAACGCCCGGTTGCAGGTCGCCACCCCTGGAACATCACATTCCGCGCATGAGTGAATGCGGAGCGTTCTGTTCCGGCCCCGCTTCTCGTGGGCCTCGACGAAAGGGCGCAGACATGCCTTCGGCCATGCGCAAGAAGACGACCACTCCACAGCAGACGACCACTCCGCAGGCGCGGCGGCTGGCCGCCGCGGCCGTCGCGCTGGGCGGCTGCCTCGCGCTCGCCGTTCCGGCGGGAACCGCCGCCGCGGCGCCCGCCGACCCGGTGCCGACCGTGTTCTTCGGCGACTCCTACACCGCCAACTTCGGCATCGCTCCTGTGAACCATATGGACGGCGAGAGGGGTTGGTGTTTCCAGGCCACGGAGAACTATCCCGCCGTCGCCGCCCGGCACCTGGCCGACAAGGGCATCACCCTCGACGTCCAGTCGGACGTCTCCTGCGGAGGCGCCCTCATCCACCACTTCTGGCAGGAGCAGCAACTGCCCTTCGGCGCCGGGACCGTTCCGGCGCAGCAGGACGCGCTCAAGGACGACACCCAGCTGGTCGTGGGCGGCGTGGGCGGCAACACGCTGGGCTTCACCAGCATCATCAAGCAGTGCTCCGCCAAGCTCCGCGAGCACGCCCTGCTGCCCGGAGAGCCCGTGGACGCGGACAAGCCGGCCGGTGAGTGCCGGGAGTTCTTCGCCTCGGAAGACGGAAAGGCATGGCTGGACGACCGGTTCCAGCAGGTAGAAGGGGACTTGGAGCAGATGCTCCTGCGGATGAGCTACTTCTCTCCTGGGGCCGAGCGCGTCCTGGTCGGCTATCCCAGGCTCGTGCCCAAGGACACCACCAAGTGCCTGACCGCGGCCCCCGGCCAGACGGAACGTCCGTTCGCCGACATCCCCCAGGACGCGCTGCCGGTCCTGGACCAGGTGCAGAAGCGGCTGGACGACGTCATGAAGAAGACCGCCGCCGATGACGGCGCCGACTTCGTGGACCTCTACGACCGCACCGGGAGCAACACCGCGTGTGACGGCGCCGACCGGGGCATCGGCGGCCTGCTGGAGAACTCCACGCTCGAACTCCTCGGCCAGCCCATCCCGTGGTACGCCCACCCCAACGAGAAGGGCCGTGACATCCAGGCCAGGCACGTGGCCACCAAGGTCGAACAGGTCCTCAACCGGTAAGGGGCCCAGCCCCTGTCGGCAACCGGCCCTGCACCCCTGCCCGCCCACCGGCCCGGTTCCCGTCGCCGCTCCTCAATGAAGCCCCAGGCCATCGGCCTGGGGCTTCGTCGTGCGGCTGCCTCCCGGGCCGGGCGCTACGAGCGACTCGGCCACCTCGCTCACCGGCCGACGCGGCTGTGGTCGACCTGATAGTCAGGCAGAGCCACAGTGCTGCTGACCCTTTCGCCCAGCTTGAGCATGCCGTTCAGGAGCAGGCGCCGGGACAGCAGGGTGTTGCGGAGGCGGATGCCGGTGAGGGTGGCGGGGGCGAGGAACTTTCCGGTGCGGTCGCCGCCGGTCCGGCAGCCCTCGGCGTACCCGCGGAGCCTGCTCTCGTAGCGGGCGAAGGCCGCCCGGTGATCGCCCTGGGCCCGCGCGAGTTCACCGGCCAGGACGTACGCCGCGACCACCGCGGTGCCCGTGCCCATGCCGCCGATGGCGGCCCCGCAGGCCGCGTCGCCGACGAGGCACACGCGCCCCGTGGACCAGGTGTTCACGTCCGCCCGGCTGATCGAGTCGAAGTACAGGTCGGGGGCCTGGTCCAGGGAGGCGAGCAGCCGGGGCACCTCCCAGTCGAGGCCGGAGAACGCGTCGTGGACGAGGCGCTTCTGCTGCTCGGTGTCGCGGCGGTCGTACGTCAGCTCCGGCGCGGCGAAGACGAAGAACGCCCCTGCCCGTGCGGGGTCCCGGTGGTCGGCGCCTGCCGAGGCGAGCCGCCCCGGCACGTTGTACCCGACGGACCCCCTGCTCAGGCCCAGGGTGTTGGGCAGCTGCCAGGTGGCCGTGTAGTACCCGAGGTGGCTGACGTGGTTCTCCTCGGGGCCGAAGGCGAGGCGGCGGACGGTGGAGTGCAGTCCGTCCGCGCCGATGACCAGGTCGAAGTCGCGCGAGATGCCGCTGTGGAAGACGGCCCGCACGCCGGAGGAAGTCTCGGTGAGGGCGGCGATCGAGTCGCCGAAGACGTACTCGGCGCAGGGGGCGCTGTGCTCGTGGAGCACGCGGGCCAGGTCTCCGCGCAGCACCTCTATCTCGCCACCGGCGAACTCGGCGGGCAGGTCGAGCAGCGTACGGCCGCGCTCGTCGACGAAGCGCATCGGACTGCCGCCGGTCTGGACGCAGCGCAGTGCGGGCAGCAGGCCCATGCGTTCGAGGACGGTCAGGTGCGCCTCGCCGCGGAAGTCCACGGCCTGACCGCCCTGGCGCAGGGCCGGGGCGACTTCGACGACGGTGGGCCGGAAGCCGTGGCGTCCCAGCCAGTAGGCCAGGGCCGGTCCTGCGACGCCCGCGCCGGAGATGAGGACGCTTCTGGTCATGGGTCGCCCCTCGCTCGAAAAACTGTGTCCTTGGGACACTGATACTTACTGTGTACTCTGGATACAGTTGACTGCGCAAGGTGGAGCAAGGCACGGCAAGGCGGGAAGGCGGCAGGCATGGGCGAGGGACACGCCGAGGTGGTGCGGCTGCTGTGGGGGCCGCACCCCAAGCCCGCGCGCGGGCCCAGGCCGACGCTCGACCTGGACCGCATCGCACGGGCCGGGGTCGAGATCGCCGACTCGGAGGGGCTGGCCGAGGTCTCCATGCAGCGGATCGCCGCGAAGCTGGGCGTGACCAAGATGGCGCTGTACCGGTACGTGCCGGGCAAGGCCGAGCTGGTCGCCCTGATGGTCGACGCCGCGATCGGGCCCTACCCGGCGGAGGAGGCGCGGCCCGGTGGCTGGCGCGAGCAACTGGAGGAGTGGGCCCGCCAGCTCCTCACGGTCTTTCGTGACCACACCTGGGCGCTGGACGCCACTGTCGGACCGCGGATCATGGGGCCTGGCGAGCTGTCCTGGCTGGAGCGCGCCGTATCCGCCCTGGACGGCACGGCGTTGAGCGGCGCCGAGCGGATGGACGCGGCCGTCCTGCTGGTCGGTCACGTGCGCGGCATCACCCAACAGGCCCGCGCGGCAGGCCCCGCAGGCAACCCCGAGGCCCAACTGGGCTCCCTCCTCGACGAGGTGATGCGGGAGCACGGCGAGTGGTTCCCGGCGCTCACCGCGGCCCTCACCTCAGCCGCCGGGTCCGGCGGGCAGGACCAGGCCTGGGAGTTCGGCCTGCGGCGGATCCTGGACGGCTTGGCCGTACTCATCGACGAGCGCGCGCGGTGACCGGGGCTCGACCCCACCCTTGCCGAGTCGCTGGGGGCGGGGCTGAGTCTGTGTTGCCAAGGCCGCTGCCGCCGTACCGCATGCCCGGGGCCGTACTCCTCACCCGGGTCCAGCGCGCGGAAGGCGGCACCGCCCTGGGCGTGGAGGCGACCGGTGTCGCCGCCGGCGCGGCGGGCATGGCGGTGGGGATCAGTGGCGCCGCCGCCCATGACGAGACGCTGCGGCTACAGGCCTGGACGGATGAAACGGGGCGGATCTTCACCAAGGGTGCCTGAGGGCAAGGCGTCCCAGGGAGCCGAGCGGCTGCACGCGGCGGACCGCGCGAGGGAGCCGAGCGGCTGCGCGCACCGGGCCATGCGAGGGAGTCGGCCCGCTGCGCACACCGGGCCAGGCGAGAGGGGCGACCCGCTGCGCACAACGGACCGCGCGACGGGGCCGACCGGCCGCGCACAACGGGCCGAACGGACCACGTCTCGCGCGCCTGAGGCCCCCGCCGCCCTGGCGAGGCCCCGGTGACGCGTCCGCAGAGCGCGTGACGATTCAGCCATCCGAGACGCTCCGGCCTCAGCCGCGCCAGGGGCTCCGGTACGCCTGAGCGGGGCAGTCGCTTCCTCCGGGGGTGTTTCTTCAGCCATCCTCCGTATGGCGCGGCGGAGTCCGTCCGGGCGGGGCGGCCACATCGGTCATCTTCTCCGGCGGCCTTGTTCCGGCGGCGAGACCACGTGTTCCACTGAAGTCAGGCGGGGAGTTTCCGCGTGGCTCCGCAGCACGACGTACGCCTTCCGCACCGCACGGCGATCCACACGCCTCATGCCGACGCACACCCATCTGCACCGGTGTGCGTCGAGGCGCACCGATCCGCATGACCCATTCGATCCGTACGATCCGCACTGATCCGTCCCGACCGGCCGCGTGCCGCGCGACGCTCCGCAGCAGGCCCGGACCGACCCGTCCGTCCGCTGCCGGTTCCCGCGCGCCGCGCCCCGGCGCGCCCCGGCTCGGGACTCCGGCGCGGTTCCGGACCCCACACACCTGGGAGCGATCTTGATCCACGCGTCAGACGTGTTCGGCGGCCTTCGAGGGCACGACGAAGTAGTGGTGACCGGAGGTGCCGGTTTCGTCGGTCGTCACCTGGCCACCGCCCTCAGTCGCCTCGGCAAGAAGGTCACCGTCGTCGATCACGCCGAACTCCCCGATGACGTCGCCGCGTTGCCCGGCGTGCGGCACGCCTGCGCCGACCTGCGCGACTACGGCGAGACCCTGCTCGCCCTGCAAGGAGCCGACGTCGTCTTCCACCTGGCGGGCAACGCCAGCGGCACCGTGTCGGTGGAGAAGCCCCGCCACGACTTCCACCCCAACGCCCTGGGCACCTGCAACGTGGGCAACGCCTGCCTCGAACTCGGCGCCCAGCGCCTGGTCTACCTCTCCTCCGCGGTCGTCTACGGCACCCCTCAGTGCACACCGATCGGCGAGGACCACCCCACGCGGCCGTTCCTGCCGTACGGCGCCTCCAAGCTCTCTGGTGAACTCATCCTGCGCAGCCTGCACCAGTCCGCCGGTCTGCCCGTCGTGATCGGGCGCTCCTTCGTCATCTACGGACCCGGCGAGGATCCGGCCCGAGCGGGCGGCGAGGTGTCGCAGTTCCTGCGCTGGCACCTCAACGAACTCCCGATCCCCGTCGTGGGGGACATCGACCGCAAGACGCGGGACTTCATCCACGTCGACGACATGTGCCGGGCCCTCGTCACCCTCGCCGACCGGGGACAGGACGGCGAGACCTACAACCTGGGCAGCGGCACCGAGGTGTCGATGCGCGAGCTGGCCGAGGCGGTCGGCCAGGCCACCGGGCGGCCCGCGCTCCTCGACGCCGACGACAGCAGCCTGGAGGACAGCTTCTCCCTCGTCGCCGACGTCTCCCGCCTGGCCGCCCTCGGCTTCAGCCCGGCGATCGACCTGGCGGCGGGCCTGTCCTCCCTGGCCGCCGCACTCGGCCTGCGCCCCCAACTCCCCACGGCCAAGGCGGTGTTCCGAAAGGAGCGGCCGGAGCGCAGGCGCCTGACGGAGGCCGCGGCATGCTAGCGCTCGACGCCATGGACGCCGCCACGCCCTGGCACTGGCCGATGCGGGCGGTGCAGGAACTGGAGGAGGCGTGAGGGACGTACACCTCCATGCCGTACGTCCTGGTCGCCAACTCCGCTACGGCCGCGCTGTACATGGCCACCGCGGGCGTCGAGCCGGGCGACGAAGTGATCGTCCCCGCCGACACCTTCCTGGCCTCGGCGTCGTGCGTGCTCCAGGTCAACGCGACCCCGGCATTCGCCGACACGGGCATCGACACGTTCACCCTCGACCCCGCACGGATCGAGGAGCGGACCACGCCCCGTACGCGCGATCATCGCTGTCGACCTGAACGGATTGCCCGCCGATACGACGTCTTGGCCGCCATCGCCGACCGCCACGGCCTGACCCCGTCCCGCCTGAGAGCGATGCGGCTCGCCGTGAGCGCGGTCTTCTTCGTCACGGGTGTCGCCTTCGCGACCTGGGCGGCCCGGGTGCCCGCGGTCCAGGAGCGGCTCGACCTCTCCGCGGGCGAACTGGCGGTGGCGCTGGTGGGCCTGAGCGGCGGCGCCTTCGTCGGCCTGCCGTTGGTGGGCGGCCTGGTGGCCCGGTACGGCAGCCGCGCGGTGCTCGGCGCCGGCATGGCCCTCTACCTGGCGGCGCTGACCGGGCTCGCCTTCGCCCCGGGGCTCGCCCTGCTCGAGCACCGGGCGCGCGTACGCCCGCTCGACCAGGACGCCCTGGGTGTTCATCGCCACGTCGACGGCGGTGTTGCCGAACGCGAACAGCGCGAGCACCGCCGTGAACCACGCCGGCACCCGAGCCGCGACGGGCGGAGCGTGCGGCGCAGGGCTCGGGGCCGCTCCTGGCGCTGCCCGGCCCCGGCCTGTGGATCCCCGGCCTCGTCGCGTTCTGCGCGCTGAATGGGGGAGGGGGGCCGTGAACGACTGGGGCGCGGTCTATCTGCACGAGGCCACGGGCGCGTCCGCGGGCCTGGCGGGCTCGGGCTTCGCCGTCCTCTCGGCCGCGGGATGGTCGTCGGACGGCTCTGCGCCGACCGCGTCCGCTCCCGCGTCGGTACGACCCGCTTCACGCTGGGCTGCGCGGCGGTCGCCGGGGCGGGCGCGCTCATCCCCGTCGCCTGGCCGACGGTCCACGCCGGGTTCCTCGGCTACGGCCTCCTCGGCCTGGGCATGGCCGCGGTCGTCCCCGTCGTCTTCAGCCACGCCGCCGGCCTCAACCCCGAACGCCCCGGCCCCTCCATCGCCGCCGTCTCCGCGGTCGGCTACGTCGGCTTCCTGGCCGGGCCGCCCCTCATCGGCGCCCTCACCGAATCCACCACCCTGCGCACCGCGATGCTGGTCCTCCCGGCGCTCATGGCCGCGATGGCGGTCCTCTCCACGCGGCTGCGGGGCCGCTGAACGCTCCAACCGGCGGCCCCAGGGAGGCGCGCCTCCGCATCACGGAGGGCATGGCTCCGATACGGGGGGACTGCCGTTCGTAGGCCCCGGACCAGGTGTTTAGACTGCGGCGCGTACGAACGTCGCGGCGAAGCGTGTCGCGACCGAACGACTCTTTGGGGGAACTCCACGTGCGTATCCGTACGGGGGCGGCTTCGGCTGCCCTGGCCACTCTGCTCGCTGTCGGTGCGGCCGTCCCGGCCCAGGCCGCCGGTTCCGACGCGCCGCTGTACCGCAGTGTCGCCTCCGCGCAGTCCGTCCGCGCAGGCTCCGGCATCGGGGCGTTCCAGACGCTGGGCGACAACGTCCACTTCTCGCACACGGTGCGGGGCCACATCAACGCGCACGGCTGGTGGAAGAACCTGAGCGGCCCGGCCCGGGGCGTCAAGGCCAAGGTCACCGTCTGGCTCCAGGTCAAGCGCGGGGGCGAGTGGAAGACCCTGGCCACGGACGTGAAGAACGTCTACTCCGGCGGCGGCAGCGGCAAGCGCGCGGCGGCCGCGTACAAGTGCACGTACAACGTGGGCCAGTACGACTTCCGCAGCGTCATCGACGTCGACCTGATCGGCTACCCGGACGACAACTACAAGAAGATCACCGCGACGCAGAGGCTCGGCTGCGGCCTGTGACCAAGGGCTGAGGCGGTGCCGGAAGATAATCTTCCGGCACCGTCCGCCGTTCTTTCCGCATCGAGGGAGTGCCCGCCTGTGTTTCCCCCCAGTGTCGTCGTCGGTCTGCACGGGACCCTGCAGCGGCATCCGTGGTTCGACCGGGTGGTCACGCGGGACGCCGACGCCGAGGGCTCCGTCGAGGAGGAGGTCCTCTTCCTGGCCGTCGAGCGGGCCGGTTCCTACGGCTGGCGGACCGTGGGCGGTCTGCTCCACGAGGACGGCGAGGTCACGGCCGAGCACGAGCCCACCGCGTGGGCTCACGAAGACGTCGGCGGTGACTGGACGCAGGACGGTGCGGTGCACCAGCTGGCGTGGCTGGGGGCAGGCGTCCACACCGAGCCGCCGCGTCCGGGGCTGCCCGTGCGACCGATCGCCCTGGTGCTGTCCGACACGCTGGCCCGCGTGGGCACGGTGACGTTCACGGGCCTGCACGCCCTGCTGCCGTTGCAGGCCACCGAGCGCGACACCGCCTTCCACCAGATCGAGCTGGCACCGTGGTTCGGCCTGGCCGACCCCGACGCCCGGCACGAGCTGCTGGTGACCGTCTCCTGCCGCCCCGGCGAGGGCGGAGCGGCCGAGTCCGACGCGGCGGCCCTGTGCGCGGCGGTGCGGGAGAAGGCCCAGGGGGCGGTGGACGTCTCCGCAACGGCGGCGGAGGGCGGCCTCGTGGGCCTCGCCCTCGATCTCGACCGGTCGACGCACACCCACGGGATGCACGAGGTGCTCCGGTTCGGCTGCGGCACGCGCGAGTGGTCGCCGGACGTCGCGGTGTGGCTGGTGGAGATGGTCGCCGAGGCGCTGCGGGAGGCGGGGCGAGCGGCGCCGACGGTCGTCACGGTGTCGCTGGCGGCCTTGCCCGCGTAGCCCGGGTCGGGGCGGACCGTGGTCCGGCCGACCGCGCGGGAGCGGACCGCGGCCCGGCCGCTCAACTCCAGGTCGGACCCCGCCCCGTAGTGCACACGCACCAGCCCCCCCCCGACCGCCTGATCCGCCTGCACCAGAGCAGGACGGCAGCCGGAGACGATGCCCCCCAAGGCGCCGCAGGCAAGTGTGGGAGGCGCGCCGATCGCGCGCGTTTCCCCCTTGTCTAGCGGTGTCTGGAGTGATCGAAGGTGGCGACATTTCTCTACCGGGTCGGACGGTGGGCCTTCCGGCGGCGTCGGCTCGTGGGCGGGCTCTGGCTGGCCGCCCTGGTGCTCGCCGGGCTCGCCGCCGCCGTCGCGCCGTCGGGGGAGGACGAGGACCTCTCCATGCCCGGCACCGAGTCGCAGCAGGCCTTCGACCTGCTCGACGAGCGCTTCCCGCAGAGCAACTCCCAAGGGGCCGAGGCCCGTCTGGTGTTCCGGGCCCCGGACGGGCAGCGCATGACGGCCAAGGAGAACAAGGCGGCCGTCGCGGACGCGCTCGACCTGCTGGACGGGGGCGACCAGGTGGCGTCGGCCACCGACCCCTACAAGACCGGTGCCGTCAGCAAGGACCGCACCATCGCGTACTCCACCATCACCTACACCGCGGCCGCCGTTGACCTGTCCGGGCCCACGAAGAGCGCTCTGGAAGGCGCCGCGAGCCAGGCCCGGGACGCGGGACTGACCGTGGAGATCGGCGGCTCGGCGCTGGAGTCGGAGGAGTCACCGGGCGGTACGACGGAGATCGTCGGCGTGGCGGTGGCGGCGGTGGTCCTCGTCCTCACCCTCGGCTCGCTGGTCGCGGCCGGCCTTTCGCTGCTCAGCGCCTTCACCGGCGTGGCCATCGCCTTCGGCCTGGTCTCCGCCCTCGCCGTGCCGCTGGGCCTGACCTCCACCGTCGCCGTCCTGGCGCTGATGCTGGGCCTCGCGGTCGGCATCGACTACGCGCTCTTCATCACCTCCCGCTACCGCGACGAACGCGCCCGGGGCAGCGAGCCGGAAGAGGCCGCGGGCCGGGCGGTGGGCACGGCCGGATCCGCCGTGGTCTTCGCCGGGGCGACCGTCTTCATCGCCCTGGTCGGCCTGGGGGTCGTCGGCATCCCCGAACTCACCCGGATGGGACTGGGCGGCGCGGGCGCCGTGGCCCTCGCCGTCCTCGTCGCGCTGACCCTGGTCCCCGCCCTGTTCGGGTTCTTCGGCCACCGGGTGCTGTCCCGCACCGTCCGCAAGGGCGCCCGCCCGGACAGCGGGTCCGCGGGTGTCGGCACCCGCTGGGCACGGTTCGTGCTGCGCCGCCCCGTGGCCGTCCTGGTGGTCTCCGTACTCGGTCTCGGCGCCGTTGCCCTCCCCACGCTCAGCCTCGAACTCGGGCTGCCCGGGGACGAGTCCAAGTCGGTGGAGACCACCCAGCGCCGCGCCTACGACCTCCTGTCGGAAGGCTTCGGCCCCGGCTTCAACGGCCCCCTGACCGTGGTCGTGGACACCTCGCACTCTGCGGAGCCCCGCGCCACCACGGACCTGGTCGCCGAGACCGTACGGGCCGTCGACGGGGTCGCGTCGGTCGGTGACCCGGTGCTCAGCCGGACCGAGGACACGGCCGTCCTCACGGCCGTCCCGCGGACCGCGCCGAACAGCGGCGAGACCAAGGACCTGGTGCAGGCGATCCGGAGCGCGGTCTCCGGCGTCGAGGCCGACACGGGCGCGGGCGTCCTGGTCACCGGCAGGACCGCACTGAACATCGACGTCTCCGAAGCCATGGCCGACGCCCTCGTCCCGTATCTGACCGTGGTCATCGGCCTGGCCGTGCTCCTGCTGACGGTGGTCTTCCGCTCGGTCCTGGTCCCGGTCAAGGCCGCGCTCGGCTTCCTGCTGTCGGTGGGGGCCGCGTTCGGCGTCGTCGTCGCCGTCTTCCAGTGGGGCTGGGCCGCGGACCTCATCGGCATCGAACAGACCGGACCGGTCATGTCGCTGATGCCGGTCCTCATCATCGGCATCGTGTTCGGTCTGGCCATGGACTACGAGGTCTTCCTGCTCACCCGCATGCGGGAGGCCTACGTCCACGGCGCGTCCCCCGGCGAGGCCGTCGTCACCGGCTTCCGGCACAGCGGCCGCGTGGTGGCCGCGGCGGCCATCATCATGATCAGTGTGTTCGCCGGGTTCATCGGCATGAGCAACCCGACCGTCCGGACGATGGGCGTCGGCCTGGCCTCCGCCGTCGCCTTCGACGCCTTCGTGGTCCGGATGGCCATCGCCCCCGCGGCCCTGGCGCTGCTCGGCCACCGCGCCTGGTGGCTGCCCCGTATCCTGAACCGCGTGCTGCCGAACGTGGACATCGAGGGCGAGAGGCTGAGCGGGCGCGCCCCGGCGTCCCCGACCGTGCCGGACGCGGCGGTGTCGCCGCTTCCCGTCGGCCGCCACCGGTACTAGAGCCGGTCATGACGAACTCAGGTGGCGGCGGCCCGCGTTCCCGCGGCACGTGGCGGCGGGAGACAGCGATCACGGCGACGGCGTTCGCGCTCTGTCTGCTCGGCGGCGTGCTCCACGTCGACGACACGGTGTCGGCGCCGCCCGCCGCCGCCTACGTCATCGCGGTGGTGTCCTGTGCCGTACTGCCGCTGCGGCACCGGGCACCGCTGGCCGCCCTGGCGGCCACGACCGCGAGCGGCATGCTGGTGCCGCCCCTGGGCCTCCTCCTGACGCCGCTCATCGTGGCCCCCGCCGTGATCGCCGCGTACACGTACGCGCTCACCGTGCGCACCGAACGGCGCGCGGGGAGCGCGGTGCTGCTCCTGTCCGCGCTCCTGCTCGTCGCGCCCACCCCCTTCTTCGAGAACCTCTCGGGGCAGGACGTGAGCAGGATGGGAGCGGTCGCGGCGTTCCCGGTGGTGGCGGGCGTACTCGGTCACTCGACGCGGAACCGGCGGGCCTACCTGGCGGCCGTGGAGGAGCGGGCCCGGCGGGCCGAGGAGACCCGGGACAGCGAGGCGCGGCACAGAGTGGCCGAGGAACGGGTGCGCATCGCCCGGGAGTTGCACGACCTCGTGGCCCACCAGATCACCCTGGCCAACGCGCAGGCCACGGTCGCCGCGCACCTCTTCGACGCCCGCCCCGAGCAGACCCGCACGAGCCTGCGCGAGCTCGTCGAGACCACCGGCCACGCGCTGGACGAACTGCGGGCCACGGTCGGCCTGTTGCGCCAGTCCGGGGACGCCGCCGCACCCGCCGAACCGGCACCCGGCCTGTCCGACCTGCCCGCGCTCCTCGACTCCTTCCGCCGCGCGGGCCTGGAGGTGTCGGTGCGCCACGACGGCACGGCCAGACCGCTGCCCCCGGGCGTGGACCTCACCGCCTACCGCATCGTCCAGGAGGCCCTGACCAACGTGACCAAACACGCCGCCGCGAGCAGCGCGCGGGTGTGCCTCGCCTGGCACCGCGACCGCCTCACCGTCACCGTCACCGACGACGGCGGAGGCGCCCGTACGGTACCGGCCGCGGCCACGGCACCCGGTGCGCCGACGGGATCGAGTACGCCGACGGCGGCGGGGCGCGCGCCCGGCTACGGCCTCATCGGCATGCGCGAACGCGCCACCGCGGTCGGGGGCCACCTCTCCGCGGGAAGGCGCCCGGAGGGCGGCTTCCTCGTCTCCGCCCAGCTGCCCCTCCCGCCCGCGAAGGACACTACGTCGACGTCGGCCGGAGCAACGCCCGCCGGGGGACGAACAGTTGACGGCCGTACGGGCCGCGGAAGGGCCGGGGACGCGCCATGACGCTCCGCGTGCTGCTCGCCGACGACCAGGCCCTGCTGCGCGGGGCCTTCCGGCTGCTGCTCGAATCCGCCGACGACATCACCGTGGTCGGCGAGGCCGCCGACGGCAGGGAGGCGGTGCGACTCACCCGGGAGCTGCGCCCCGACGTGGTGATCATGGACATCCGCATGCCCGAAGTGGACGGCCTCACCGCCACGTCGCAGATCTGCGCGGACCCGGAACTGCGGGCCAGCCGCATCCTGATCCTCACCACGTACGAGACCGACGCATACGTCGCGCAGGCGTTGCGCGCGGGGGCGGGCGGCTTCATCGGCAAGGGCATCGGGGCCGAGGACCTGCTGTCCGCCGTGCGGACGATCGCCGACGGCGAGACCCTCCTTTCGCCCGCCGCCACCCGCTCCCTGGTCGCCCGTTTCCTGGCCACACCGGACGACGCCCCGCCGCGTGACCCCGGACGGCTCGCCGTGCTCACCCCGCGCGAACGCGAGATGGTGGCCCTGGTCGCGACCGGTCTCTCCAACCAGGAGATCGCCGAGCAGATGTTCCTCAGTCCCTTCACGGTCCGCGCCCACGTGCAGCGCGCCATGACGAAGCTGGAGGCCCGCGACCGGGCACAGCTCGTCGTCATCGCCTACCGGACGGGCCTGGCCCGGGCGGCCCCTGACGGCGGCGCCGCTCCCGGCTAGGGCGGCGCCGCCTTCCTGTGCGCGAAGGGCCCCTCAGGTCACGACAGCGGGTCGAACGCGGGCAGCACGAGGGCCGAGTGGGCCGGTGGCGCCGTCGCCGAGGGCAGGGCGGCGAGGTTCCGCAGCCTGGTGTTGCGTTCCTCCAGGGCCCGTGCCGTGATGGGCAGGAGCGAGGCCGCGCCGTTGCCGACCAGCGCCTGATTCATGGTGACGTACGCACGCAGGTCGCGTTCGTACGCCGTGAAGGCAGCAGTGTGGTCCCCGTGCGCGGCAAGGGAGTGGGCGAGCACGTAGGCACCGGCCAGAGCGAGGCTCGAACCCTGGCCGGTGAGGAACGAGGGCGCGTACGCGGCATCGCCGACGAGCGCGACGCGGCCCCTTGACCAGTGCGGCATGCGGATCTGACCGGCCGTGTCGAAGAACAGGTCGGCCGCGTCACGCATCGCACTGACCATGCCGGGGACCTCCCACCCCGCGCCCGCGAAGACCGCGGCGGTCAGGTCCCGCTGGGCGTCGGGGTCGCGCAGGGCGTCCAGCGGCGGCTCCGGCCGGTGGAAGACCAGGAAGGCGTGCAGTTCGTCGCTGGACCCGACGGCGTAGAGGGCCGCGGCCCTGCCCGGGGTGTTCCACATCATGAGCTCGTGGGAGAGGCCGAAGGTGTTCGGCATGGTGAACGCGGCGAATCCGTAGCCGAGATAGTGGTGGAACTGTTCCTCCGGGCCGAACAGGGACTCCCGGGTCTTCGAATGCATGCCGTCGGCGCCGATCACCAGGTCGAACGTGCGCTGCCGCCCGCTGCGGAACGTCACGCCGACGCCGCCTCCGCGCTGGTCGAGGGTGTCGATGGCCTCGATGGAGTCGCCGAACAGGAACTCCACGTCGTCGCGGACCAGCGCGTGGAGAACCGCGGCCAGGTCCCCGCGCCGCACTTCGAGGTCCTGGCCCTCGACACTTCCGACGACGGCGTGCGGGCCGAGCGAGGTCACCTCGCTGCCGTCGGCGTTGAGGAAGGTGAAGCGGCGCGAGTCGATGTGCGCGTCCTGGAGCCGCGGCAGTATCCCCATCCGCCGGACCACCTCGATCGCGGTGCCACGGATGTCGATCGGATAGCCACCGTCGCGCAGGGCGCCCGCCTTCTCCACCACGGTGACCGCGCATCCGGAGCGGTGCAGCCAGTACGCGAGGGCGGGTCCGGCGATGCTGGCTCCGGAGATCAGGACGTTGCGCTTCGCGGCCGTACGCACGCGTGTCGAGGGACCGGTAGACGTCATGACTGGGTTCCTTTCCGGATTCTGGTGATTCGGACGACGAGCAGGGACAGGGCGGCGACGAGGCCGGAGACGGCGAAGCCCGTGACGAAGGCCGATTCGGCGGGCAGACCCGTCGTCGGGTCGGCCCCGGCGTCGAGGAGCGCGCCGCCGATCTGGACGCCCAGGGCGATTCCGATCACCCGGGTCACCACGAGCAGGCTGGTGGCGATGCCGGTGTCCTTGGCATCCACGGAGGTGGCGGCGCCCGCCAGCAGCGCCGTGGTGGCCACGCCCGCGGCGAACGCGGTCAGCGCCTTCGCGAGGACGAGCTGCCATGCCGCGCCGTGCAGCGCCGCCAGGGCGATCATCGTGGTCGCCGTGACGGCGGTGCCCGCGACGACCACGGCACGCGGACGGAAACGCCGCGTCGCGATTCCGCCGACCCAGTCGCTGACCGCCCCGGCGACGGCACCGGGCAGCAGGAACAGGCCGATGTCGGTCGTGGTGGCGCCGAAGCCGTACCCGTCGGAGGGTAGCGCGAACAGCTGAGGGAGCAGGAAGAGCACCATCCCGGAGCTGGTGGTGATGAGGAAGGTGAACACGCACGCGGTCCACATGGCGGGCCGTGCCAGCATGCGGAGATCGACCATCGGCGAGGCGGCCCGGCGCTCGACGGCGACCCATCCGGTCGCGAGGACGGCCACGGCCACTGCGAGGGCACCGACCGCGAGGGGCGGGAGGTCGCCGCCCGTCACCTGCACGAGCCCGATCATGAGCGTGAGCAACGTGCCGCTCAGCGAGACCGCACCGGGCCAGTCGATCCTGCTGTCCGCTCGGACCGGCTGATCGTGCGGCATGACCCGGGCCACGACCGCCGTCGCCGCGACGATCGCGATCGTAGGCAGCGCGAACATCCACTTCCAGGACAGGCCTTCCGCCACCGGCCCCGCGAACAGCGTCCCCACCATGCCGCCGCCCGTGAACAGCGCCATGACCAGGCCGATCGCCATCTGCGACGCCCCGGCCGAAAGATGTTTGCGCACCAGGACGAAGGACAGCGGCAGCGCACCCACCATGACGCCCTGCAGCACTTGCCCGAGCAACAGCACCGGCAGGTTCGGCGCCAGACTGGCCACCAGACCACCGGCCGAGACCACGGCCATCAGCCGGACTAGCACCCGCTTCCCGCCGTAGCGGTCACCGAGTTTGCCCGCGAGCGGCGCGACGACCGCGCCGGTGACGAGCAAGGTGTTGGCGACAAGGGCTCCTTCGGCCGGGCTGACTCCCAACTCCCGCTGGAGCAGCGGAAGGGCGGGGTCGAGGACGGACTGGAGCGCGCCGAGGGCGAGGGCCAGGACGCCGAGTGCGCCGATGGACAACCTGCCGACGCGCGCCGATCGCCCGCCCGGCGGGCCCGCTCGCTCGTCGTCCCCCGTGGGCTCGCCCCCGGCCCGACCCGTGACCTCGGCACGGCGGGCACCACTGACCGCGCTGCTCCATCGAGGGGCCGAACCGCGGGGCCGGTCAACCGAATCGGTCGACTCACCCGGCTCGGCCGCCCCCGCCGTATCGTCCGTACCGTCGAGAAAAGCCGCCACCTGTTGATCACTCCAAACGCCGCTCAGGCAAGGGGAAACGCATGGGATCCACGCGTTTCCACCCTCGCGTGCGGCGCCTCGCGGGACATCGTCTCCGGCCGCCGTCCTGCCTTGGTGCACGGGGACCAGTTCCTCGGGCGTTCTGGTGCTCGGGCACTACGGGGTGAGGCTTGAGCCGGAGTCCGGGAGCCGGGGCCGGGCGGTTCGCCGCTGCGAGGCGGCGGTCGAGCCCTCTACAACCTGCGCTACCGCCTCCTGCGTCTGTACTCCGTGTGCCTTCCTGCCCCCGTGTGCCTTCCTGCCCTCGGCAGGGCATGACTCAGCAAGCCCCGCCGCACAGAAGCGCACCGCCGCCACCCGCCCCGGAAAGCCGTACCGCCGCCGCATCGAGGAGACGTCCGTGCCCGAGATCCCCTGCACCCCCGTCGGCCTGCTGCGGCCGGACGGCGCCCGACTGGCCCTCTACCTGCGCGGGCCGCGCGACCCCGATCTGGTGCTCGTCCTGGCCCACGGCTGGCAGGCGACCTCTGCCATCTGGGACAAGACCGTGGCACAACTGGCCCGGCCCACCACCCTCGTCGTGCGCTACGACCAGCGCGGACACGGCCGCTCCACCACCGGTACCGCCCGGCCCGCGATGTCCCTGCTGGCCGACGACCTCCAGGCGGTCATCGCCGCCACCGCACCCGGGGACGTGCCGGTCGTCCTGGTCGGCCACTCCATGGGCGGCGCGGCGGCGCTCACTCTGGCAGCCGGTCGCCCCGGCCTGTTCGGGGACAAGGTCATCGCGGTGCTGCTGGCCGCCTCCAGCAGCGGCGGCCTCGACCTCGCCGCCGCAGGCCACCCACTTCCGACGCGCCTGATCGGACTGGCGCGCCACGTCATGGCCGGCATGTGCATCCGCGCCCCGGGCCTGGCGCTCCGGCTGCACAACCTCTGGCAGCCGAGGCTGAGCACGCAACCGCCCATGGATGTCGCCGCCCGGTGGTTCCAGGCACTGATGCGCCACGACGTCACCGAGCTGGAGGCCTTGCGGCGCATCCCCGTACACATCCTCGTCGGGGAGGACGACCCCACGATTCCGCCCGCCCACTCGCACCGCCTGGCCGAGCAGATCCCCAGCGCCCGGCTCCACGTCGTCCCGCGCGGCTGTCATCGTCTGCCCACCCGCCATGCGTCGTCCGTCGTCGCCGCGATCGAACTCACCTGCTCCGACGGGTTCCGCCAGTTCCACGAGGCCCTGTCGTCCCTGGACGAGTCCGTCGACACCGCGACCGGCCCGGGTCCGGCAAGCTGGTCGCCCAGTGCCTGAAGGGGTGGCCTCACCTGGGTCGTCCGACCGACGCTCCGTACGACGCCTGCTTCTTCCGCCTCACGTTCGTTTACGTGTCGGGGCAGGGGCACCGACAGCACCGAACAGGGCCGGTCTATGTGGGCCGCCACCGGGGCGTCCGAGCCCCACCAGGGCCCCCGGGGGATCAACGGCCTCGCGCGCACCGGCCCGAGCGCCTGAGCGGTCACGCCAGGAGTGCTGTGGCGGTGGCGGGGAGTGTGACCTAGCGTCGATGGCACCACTCGACATCATGAGCAGGAGGGCCGCTCGCGCATGGCTGTCCATCGGGTTGTCACTCTCGCCTTCCGCGATTCCGAGCAGTGCCGGGTCGCCTACGCCGATGCCCTGCGGCTGCCGGGGCTGCGCCAGGTCGCGGTCCTCGAACGCGCCACGGACGGCACGCTGGACGTCCCCCTCGGCGAGAACACGGAAGCGGGCGAGGCGACCGTCTGTGCCGGAGCGGTGGGCGGGCTGCTCGGCCTTGCCGCCGGTCCGCTGGGCGCGCTCCTCGGGGCCACGGCGGGCGCTGCGCTCGGCAGCACGCTGGAGGCGCAGCGCGAGGGGGAGGAGTACGCCGCGATGATCTTGCTCAGCGCGGACGTGGAGGACGGCACGAGCCTGCTCGTCCTGGACGTCAAGGAGGCGGCCGAGGGGCCGGTCGACGAGCTGGCGGCCCGCTACGGCACGACGGCCCGGCGCGAGGACGCGAAGGACTTCGTCGCCCGCGCCCGTACCGCGTGGAAGAACGCCTGATCCTGGCCCTGCCCGGTGTGCCGGCCCGGCGGCGTCACGGGGTCGGCCGCGGGGCGCGCGCGAACCTGCGGGCGACGGGCTCCTGCGTGATGCCGTGCAGCGCGACGCTCAGCAGGACCGTCGTACACATCACGTTGACGATGAAGGCGCTGTCGTCCGGCGGCAGCCGGATGGAGGCGAGCAGGGCGAAGACGATGGACGTGACGCCGCGCGAGCCGAGCCAGGCGATCGCCCGGCGTTCGGTGCGGGGCAGGTCAGTGCCCGCCAGCGAGGCCATCACGGGCACCGGGCGGGCCACGGTCAGGGCGAGCAGCCCGTACAGGACGACGCGCCCGGAGACGCCGTCGGCGAAGGCGTCGGTGGCCATTTTGCCCAGGGTGAACCACACGGCCAGGGCCATCAGCTCCGAGACCTCGTGCACGAGGCCGAGGTTGTCCCCGGCGATCGCGTGGGCGGTGGTGGCGTACCACAGGCCGGTGACGAAGGCCGCGACGAAGCCGTTGCCGCCCGCGGTGGTGGCGACGGCGTAGGCGAGGAACGGCAGGGCGAGGCTCGCCGTGCGCAGCGCGGCGGGACGGGCCCAGCCGTCGTCCCGCGCCCGCCGGACGAGCCAGGCGGCCCCCGCTCCCAGCAGGCTGCCGACGACGACGGCGAGGAGGGCGCCCTTGACGACGCTCCAGAGCAGCTCCGCGAACGTACTGCCGTGTGCGGTGGCCAGGTTCGCCACGCAGAACAGGAAGAGGGGGGAGATGAGGCCGTCGTTGAAGCCGCCCTCGATGTTCAGCGCGGCCCGCACCCGCAGCGGGACCCGCGCGTCGCGCAGGAATCCGGCGATCGGCGCGAGGTCGACGGGCATGACGACGAGCGCGGCCACCGCCAGGAGCCACCAGCTGGTGCCGGGGAAGACGAGGGCGCCGACGAGGGTGGCCAGGGCGACGGACGCGGGCAGCGCGATGCCGAGCAGCCGGCCTTCGCCGACGGACCTGCCGAGGCGTTCGTATTCGCGGGCCTCGGTGGCGTCCATGAACAGCATCACGGCCAGCACGATCTCGACGGCCACCTCGAAGCTGTGCGCCTCCAGGTCGAGCGGCACGGCCGGGTGCGGGCCGCGGGTGAGGACGATGCCCGCCACGACGAAGGCGATCGGCGCGGTGATGCTCCACCGGGCCAGCCGATGCGAGACGAGGGACCAGAGGAACAGCAGCGACAGCACAACGATGAAAGCCGGCACGACAACCCGCAGCAGAGGACGTGGGGGAACTCCCGTGAACAGGGATGACCAGTCTCGGCGCCGCGGCCCCGGGAGGGGGGATTGACACGCCCCGAATGCCCTGGGCGGCGAAGTCGCCAGCCGGTCGCCCCGTGGCGGGAGGGCTGCCGACGGCCCGCTGTCAGGGGCCGAAGCAGACGTATCCGGCCCAGTCCGCGGGGTTGTCCGCGCTCAGCTGTCTCGCCTCTTCCGCGAGGTCCGGACCCCAGCTGTCGGGCGGTCGGCGCTGCGGGTCGAGGAGCCACAGCTGGGCCCGCCGCAGTGCGGCGGCGGGGGTGGCGTCCTGGGCGACCAGGAAGTGGTGCACTAGGTGGAGGAACACCGACCGCGCCAGGTCGCGCAGGGGCCACAGGGGCGTGATCACTGCGCCCGCGCCCGCCCGGAGCAGGGCGGCGGCCAGATGCAGCGACGCCTCGGCGTCGGAGGTCAGGCCGTCGCCGTGGCAGTCGGTGACCAGCACGGCAGTGGGGGGACGGCCGCTGTGGCGAATGGCTTCGGCAACGGACGCCACGGCCAACGGGCCCTCGGGAAGCATGAGTTCGGCCCCTTGGAAGCCGACCGGGCCGGCGAGGAGCAGGACACCGCCGTCGCGCAGCCACAACAGCGCGTCCTTGGGATCGCGCGCGGCCGTCACCGGAGCCTGGGCGGACGGTGTCCCGCAACCGGGCGTGCGGGGGAGGGCCGCCGTGTCGCACAGCGCGCGGGCGGAGACGGCGTAGGAGAACTCCGCGGCCTCCAGGGCGTATGCGGCGCCACGGTCGGAGCGGTGCTGGGCGTGCTGGCGAGCCGCATGCCAGGGGACGGTGCTGAGGGCGCCCACCGGCACCAGGACGAGGCGGGGGCGCTGAGGCTGGAGCGCGGCGAGGAGCGGGGTCATGGCGGTGTGCGCCGCCCAGGTGAGCAGCTCGGCTCCGGGGGAGGCGTCGCGCGCGTACTCCACGAGGGGCTGGGCGTCCTCGGTGAGGCCGGGCAGAGGGACGGCGTGCACGCGGCCCGCCGCGGTGACCACGAGCGCGGTGCCGACGCTGGACTGCGTCGCCGGTACCAGGTACACCAGCGCGTCCTTGCCGGACGCGCGGAGGGCCCGGCCGATCTCGTCGGGCGTCGGCGGCGGGCCCTTGGGTGGGCCGGGCGTGGACAGCGCGCGCCAGAGATCGAGCAGGTGCAGCGCCTGGGTGAGTGCGCCGTCCTGGCAGCACCAGGCGGCGACCTCCCGGGCCGCGGACACGGCCCGGGCCACGGCGGCGTCGGGGGCGAGGGCGACGGCGTCGAAGTGGGGGACGGCGGCGTCGTGGTAGGGGGCTTCGCGTCCGTAGGCGGCCGTCGCCAGGGCGTGCACGGCTTCGAGCCCGGTGCGCAGGCTCGCCGCCCGGTCGTCGAGGTGCCGCGCTTCGCGCGTGCGGTAGGCGCGGGCCAGGGCGAGCATGATGCTGCCCGAGCCCTCCCGGCCGGACCTCCCCGAGCGGGCGGCCGCGCGCTCCAGGACGTCGATTCCGCTGTCCAGCCCGGCATCGCGCCGGGCTCTGTCGTACTGCGCCGTGGCGGCGGCGCATTGGGCGCTGCCCAGGTAGTAGGCGTAGCGCAGATAGCCGTCGTCATCGCTGTCCAGGGACGTATACGCCTCGCGGACGAGCGCCAGCCCTTCGGTGAACCGGCCCTCGTCGCCGCCGACCAGCAGGTTGACTCCGGCCTCGCCGAGCAGCCAGGTGCGCAGGGTGCCGGAGAGCCGGGCGGCGCCCCGACGGATCTGAGCCGGGGCCGGCGGAGCGATGAGGTGCGTGGTGGGCTCGTCGCCACGACGGCGGGCCAGGGAATCGCGGAGGAGACCGGCGCGGGTCAGGAGCATCCACGTCTCCAGGCGTGCGGGGTGGTCGTAGGCGAACGTGGTGTGGATGTCGGCCGCGGCGGCGAGGTGGTGGTCAGTACCGGCCAGGTCGCCCCGGCGCAGACACGACTGGGCCTGGAGCACGGCGTCCCGCGCGGCGCTCAGGCGGGCGTGGCCGGATTCCTCCCGTCCCGCGCCCCGTGACAGCGGGGCGGAGAGGCTCGCGGAGCCCCATGCCGCACGTGGCGCGGAGAGGTCCGGCCAGTTCGCCAACTCCGCGACCGAATAGGTCAGTTCGACGAGCACCGGTTCCTCGCCCGCGTCGTCGGTTCGGGCGCCGCGCCTCGCCCGGAGCCGGTCGAGGCGCAGTTGGTGCAGGAGGCCGATCGAGGCGTCACGCTCCTCCTGCCGCTCGTCGGGCCACGCTTGTACGGCCAGGTCGATGAGGGTGATCGCGTGCGCGAGCGTCGCGGGGTCGGAGCGGGCCTTCCCCTGGTGGTGAGCGAGCCGCCCGAGAGTGTCGAGGACATGAGGTGGCAGTCGCTCCAGGGAATCGGGCGCGGCCACGAGGAGGTCGCACGCCGGATCGGCCAGGGCGGCGTGGGTCGCGTCCTGCGTCTCGCGCCAGATCAGGGCGTGGGCGTACGTGGCGGCGGCGAGGGCTTGCCAGGTGCCCCCCGTCGCGGTGTCGCTGTACGTGGGTGTGGTCGGGCCGGTGGCCGCGGGGATGTCCGCCTCGCCGAGCAGGCGGTGGCGCTCCAGGTGGAGGCGGCCGAGCGTTTCGATGAGGTCGGCCGCCTCCGCTGTACGAGGCGACGCATGGGCCAACGCCGCTTCGTGGTGGCGCAGGGCCTGGTCGAGCAGGCCCGGCAGCCGGAGCTGCGGCCGCGCATCGGGGTGGTCGCGGCAGTGCTCGTAGCGCCGTTCGGAGCAGCGGGCGAGGAGCCGGGAGCCGAGCCCGCGCAGGCCGTCGCTGCCGTCGTCGTCCGCGGGCAGGGACGCCAGGCCGTCGGTGAGCAACTCCACTGCCTCGTCGAGGAGTCCGGCGCCGCCGCTGGTCTCGTGCCGCAGGAGCTTGCTGTACCCGTACAGAAGGCGCCACCGATGCCAGTGGGCCGTTTCTCCCGGAGTACGGAAGGCGACCTCGAAGGCTTCGGCGGCCGCGACGAGGTCGTGGGGCTTTCCGCCTCGGACGAAGTCCTGAAGGGCCAGCTCGCCGAGGCGACCCCACAGGACGGGGGCTCGGGGGGTGCGGGACGGAAGGGGGGCGAGGGCGTCGCGCACTTGGTCGCGGGCCAGGGCGAGTTCGGCGTCGGTGGGCTCGCCCGTGGGAGCCGGGGCGGGCGGGACGGACGGGGTGGGCGGGGTGGCTTTGTGGGCGTCGCCTCGGGCGTCCGGCTCCTCGGCGGTGGCTCCGGCACCGCCCGCGGTCCCGGCGGGCCGGGTGCTTGCGACGGCCCCTGGGGTGGAGGACCGGGTGTTTGCGACGGCCCCTGGGATGGCGGGCCTGGCACCCTCCGTGCGCCGCAGGTCCTCACGGGTGTCCCGCAGCAGTGCGCCTGCCCGCTCGCTCGCTGCCGCCATCAGCTCCTTGGCGTCGTCGATGCGCCGTGGGGACCCGGAGCCGGTCGCGGCATCGAACTGCGCCGCGGCCAGAGCGAGGGTCGCGGCGACCGCTTGCGGGTGCTCGGGGCCCATCAGCGCCGATGCCTTCTGGGCCGCGATGGCGAGTACGTCGGCGGCCCGCTCCAAGCGCTCCGTATCGCCCGCCGCGCGCGCGGACTCGGCGGAGGCGAGGGTGACGAGCGCGGACAGGGAGGCGGGGTGGTCGCTGCCGCGTGCGGCCGCCACGTCCCGCACCGCGTCCGCGAGTACGGGCAGCAGGGAGTCGGCCCTGTGGTGTTCACCCGTGGCGCGCGCCGCCGCCGTGCTCACGGCCAGCGCGAGCAGCCGTGCGTCGCGGCGTGATGCGGGGCCGTCCCCCGTGTGGAGTGCGTCGAGCATGTCGAGCGCCTGGGCGGCCTGCCGCTGCGCCGCGGCGAGGTCCCCGCGCCGCAAGGCGATACCGGCGGCGTTGGCGAGGGTGTGCGCCGCGAGCGCCGCGGTTTCGGGGCCGGTGTCCGGGAGGGGCACGTCCGAGGGGCGTACGTCCGAGGGGGGTGCCTCCGAGGGGGATGCGTCCGAGTGGTGTGGGTCCGACAGTGCCGGTGTCACGTCGTCCAGGAGGCGGGCCGCCGCCGTGAGCTGCCCGCGGCCGGCGAGGAGTGCGGCCAGCTGGTTGCGGGCCACGGCGTCCCGGCTGACCTCCACCGTGTGCTGGAGGATTCCGGCTGCCAGGTCGTCCAGGAGAGCCCCGGCGGCACCGTGTTGGCCGAGCGCGTCCAGGAGCGCGGTCAGCGCCGTGAGGTCCTGTGCGGCGGAGGCCGGGGCGAGAGCGGAGGCGGAGCGGCGCAGCCGGGACAGGCCGTCGAAGAGGCGGACCTGGGCTTCGCGGTCACCGCGCACGGCGGCCTGTGCCTGGGCCAGGACATGGCGCAGCAGGTACTCAGGGGGACGCGACCGCCGTGGGGACCGCCTTCCTTCCGTCATGGGGCACCGCCCTCGCCGAGCTCGGCCTGGATCTTCCGCTTCGCCACCATGAAGGTCAGTTCGGCGATCTGGGCCGGGTCCATCAGGCCCTGCCTGGACCACTCCTGGATGGTCTCCAGGAGCTCGTCGGCCTTGGCGGACAGGGGCCCCGCCACCTGGGCGGGCGCGAAGGCCGTCGGGGGCGGGGCGCTCGCGACGGAGGGCTCCGCGTCGCCGGGCGGGCGGAGCACGTCGATGAGGTGGGCGACGTCCAGGTAGTCGAAGCGTCGCATCGCCTCCGCGATGGTGGCGGCGAAGAGGACGTTGGCCGCCCGGTCGGCCGCGGTCCGCTCCGGCACCTGCTCCAGGAGGATGCCGACCACCACCGGATCCTGCTTGCCCCCGGCGGGCTCGGGGACGTGGCCGTCGCAGTGCGTCATGTCCTCGACCGGGCCGCCGGAATACCCCGAGTAGTCGCCGAGGAGCTGGTCCGCTGACAGCTGGAGCGCCTCGATGGTGCCGCCGCCCGCGCACAGATGGGCCGCGGCCCGGGTGTCGATGCGCCCGCTGAGCTCCACTTCGTCGGCGGCGGGGCGGTACGGGCCCCGCCAGCGGCCGCCGATCCGGGCGGGCCCCGACTTCGGGATCTGCGGGGTTGCGCGCTGCGGCGGCGCGATGCTGACGAGCGCCAGGTCCGCCTCCGCGTCCAGGCGGCTGACGCTGGCCTCCAGCCGTCGGCCGTCGGCGAGGACGACATCGACCGGTTCGTCGAGCCGCACGAGGCCGCGCAGGCAGTGCAGTGCCGTCAGCACGAGCCAGTTGGTCAGCAGGAAGCCGCCGCCGAGCCGCTGCTCGGCCCGGTGCAGATCCACCCAGTAGGATGCGCGGGTCACGGCACGTCCGAGGTCCGCTCCACGGTCAGGGTGACCTCGAAGGACGCTTCGGCGGAGGCCTTGGAGAGGATGACTCCGGCCTCGGCGGCGAGGGTGAGGCCGAAGGTGACCTGCATGCTGGAGACCCGCCAGCCGTCGCGCTCCGGCACCTGCGACAGCGACCGCTGCGCGATGGCCGAGGCCTGCACGATGGCCTCCTCGACCTCGGCGGCGCGGTCGTCGAGCGGCGACGTCGTCCGCGTCCTGCTGGCGATCTGCCGGTTCCCGCCCGCGTCGAGGGTGACGGTCTCGACTCTGACGTGGGTCATCGCTCTTCCTGCTTCCCCCGTGCCGTGCCCGGTGCTCGCTGCCTGCGAAGTACCGCCCGCGCAGCGGACGTTGAAGCGCAGCGTATCGATGGGCGAGCGCACGCGTCACGGCTTCGGCGATACGGCGGGCACGCCGGAGGGCCTCCCCTTGCCGCAGAGCTGGCCGAGGGACGTACGACCCTCTGAGGGGGGAAAGCCGGGGTGGGGCGCCTCGTGGGTTACGGGGCGCCCCACCCGTGCGCTGTGCGGCGGCTCGCGCGCGACCGACGCCATGCCCAGTGTGAGTCATGCGCGTGACCTGGTGCTGCACGGCAGAAGACCGTGGAGGGGGTCGGTCACGCTGTCTTGAGTGGGGTGCCGTCAGCTCCAGCGGTACGGTGGGCCGTGTTCGCTGCGTGTGCGGCGATCCTGCGACGTGACCAGGTCTACTCCGGGTATGGGGACGCGCCGGTGGCCGCAGCCACCACGGCGACGCGTACGGGGGGTTCGTAAACGCGGGGCCGACCGGAGCGCGGGTCAGGTGGTTGCTGCCGGTGCCTCGTCTGTCGCGTCGGCCTTCTGGGTGCTGGTCGGCGGGCCTGCCTTGCGGAGTGGGGTTTCGATGACGCGCAGCGCCGCGATGAACGCGGCCACGCACAGGATCGCTCCGGTGAGGAAGACCTGCTGAGTGCCGTGGGCAACCGCGTTCAGGTAGGCATCCGTGGCCTCTGTGGGCGGGTGGGGCTGGATGGCGCGGGTGAACAGGGAGCCGAAGACGGCGACGCCGAGGGATCCGCCCAGGGTGCGGAAGAGGGTGACCGCGCTCATGGCGGCGCCCATGTCACGCATGGCGACGCTGTTTTGGGCGATGGTGCCGGCCATCTGCTGGGTGAGGCCGAGTCCGATGCCGACAAGGACCATGTATGCGCAGGTCAGAGTGTGGGCTGTGGCGGTCCCCATGGTGGCGAGCAGCCCGAGGCCGACGGCGAGGAAGCCGGCACCCAGGATCGGGAAGATCTTGTATTTGCCGGTGGCGGACATGACCTTGCCTGCGATGGTGGAGACGATCACTACGGGGATCATCAGGGGCAGCATCAGAAGGCCGGAGTGGGTGGCCGAGGCGCCCTGAACGGTCTGCTGGAACAGCGGCAGGTAGAGGCCGACGCCGAACATGACGACGCCGGCGGCCAGGAGCAGGACGATGGCCAGCGGGAAGTTCCGGTGGCCGGTGAAGATCGTCAGCGGGAGCACGGGTTCTGCAGCCCGCTGCTCCGTGCGGACGAACAGGGCGAGCCCGAGTGCAGCGGTGGCGCCCAGGCCGAGGATCTGCCAGGAGCCCCAGGCGTAGGTGGTGCCCGCCCAGGTCGCGGCCAGCACGATGACACTGATGGTGACGGTCAGCAGGGCGATGCCCAGCCAGTCGATCCGCGCCTTGATGCGCCGGGTGGGCACGTGCAGCGTCCGCCACAGCCACACCAGGGTGAACAGGCCAAGGGGCAGGTTGATGTAGAAGGCCCAGCGCCAGCCCCAGTTTCCGGTGATGAGGCCGCCGACGAGCGGGCCGCCGATGGTGCCGATCGCCATGACGGACGCGGTCATGCCCTGGTACTTGCCGCGTTCGCGCGGCGGTACGAGAGCGGCGATGAGGGCGAATGCGCCCGCACCGATGCCGCCTGCGCCGATGCCCTGCAGCGCGCGGAAGGCGATCAGTTCGGTCATGGACCGGCTGGCGCCGCAGAGGGCGGAGCCGGCGAGGAACACGGCGATCGAGGCCAGGTACGTGGGCTTGCGGCCGAACAGGTCTCCGCACTTGCCCCAGATCGGGGTGGTGACGGCTGTGACCAGGGTGTAAGCGGTCACCACCCAGGAGATGTGCTCGAGGCCGCCGAGATCACCGACGATCGTGGGCATCGCGGTGCCGACGACCATGTTGTCGAGCATGGACAGCAGCATGGCGAGCATGACGCCGAGCAGTACCCAGCGGACGTTCCTGGGCATGCCTTCCGGGATCGTCGGAAGGGCGGCGGGGGATGCAGAAGATGTGGACATGGCGAATCACTCCCTCGGGGATGCGTAGCGAACGGGAAACGGGGAGGTCGACGGCCGGATCGGGCGCAACGCGGCGACCATTCCACAGAACCACAACAGCCCTAAGAGTGCAACAGCTCTACTTTTCGATTCGACTCGGATTCTGAGGTAGGGTGGAGGCATGGGAGCGACACCGATCCAGGAACCGCAGACACCGGGGCGCCGTGAACGCAAGAAGGCGGCCACCCGCAAGGCCATCGCCGACGCCGCGCTACACCTGTTCCTGGAACGGGGCTACGACCATGTGGGAATCCGCGAGATCGCCGACTCCGCCGACGTCTCGACCGCCACGCTCTTCAAGCACTTTCCGAGCAAGGAAGCGCTCGTCTTCGACATGGACGCCGACCGCGAGGCCGGCCTGCTCGACGCCGTCCACCAGCGCCCCGAAGGGCAGTCACTCCCGGCCGCACTCCGGGACTACGTACTGGCCGGAGCGGACACCTTCCGGGACGCGGAAATGGCACAGTTCCTCGAACTCGTCCGCTCGACCCCGGCGCTGAGCGAATACGCCCGCCGCATGTGGATGAGGCACGAGGGCGCACTCACCCAAGCCATCACTGAGGCAAGCGGCGCCCCGCCGGGAGACCCCACCTGTGCGGCACTGGCCCACTTCGCCCTCGAAACCGCCGCCTTGGCCCGCGCGAGCACCGATCCCCCAAGGGCCATCAAGAGCGCCTTCGACCTCCTGGAACACGGCTGGAACGCCACCCGTCAAGGTTCTGACTGACGGCAGGCCACCCCCACAGCCCGTCGTCCGCGACAACGCGGCAGCCTGGCCGGTCCCTCAACGAACTTGGACGGGGCAGCACTAGGAATCCGACTCTCTGCGGGCGCCGTTGGGAGCCATGAGCTGGGGGAGCAGGATGCGTGCCAGGTGGTCGGTGCCGGTGGCGTTGATGACCGCCACCGTGGCGAGTTCGCAGTTGAGGTTGCGGCGGATGGTGGTGGTGAGTTCGGTGGCGAGCAGGGAGTCGATGCCGAGGTTCTTGAGGGCGATGGACTGATCGATGCGTTCGGTGGGGGTGCGCAGAAGTCGTGCGAGGAGTTCGGTGAGGGTGTCGCGCACCAGGGTTTCGGCCTGGGGAGGGTCGAGTGCGGTGATCTGTTCGCGCAGGGTGTGGGAGCCGTCGGAGTTCTCGGGGACGGCCGCGAGGACATGGGCGTGGCGGGGGACGTCACCCGCGACGGTGGCGGTGCGCACCCGGTGCCAGTCGACGTGGGCGACGGCGGTGGCGACGTCGACGGTGGAGTGGGTGAGGAGCGCGAGGGACGCGAGGGCCGCGGCGGGGGCCAGCGGGGTGGTGATCTGTCGGCCCAGGTATTCGTCCGTGTAGGTGCGGGCGGCGTAACCCACCTCGGTGATGGCGCCCCAGCCGACGGCGAGGGCCGGCAGGCCGTCCTGGCGGCGGGCACGGGCCAGGGCTTCGGTGTAGACGTTGGCCGCGTTGTAGTTGGCCTGTCCGGGCCAGCCGAGCAGGGAGCTGGTGGAGCTGTAGAGGACGAAGAGGTCGAGGTCGTGGTGGCGGGTGAGGGCGTCCAGGAGATGCGCGCCCGTGGCCTTGGCGGGCAGCGCGGCGCGGAAGGCCGCGTCGGTGGAGTCCCTGAGGAGGGTGTCGTTGAGTTCCATCGCGGCGTGGACGACGCCGCGCAGCGGCAGGGGAGCGGAGTCGATGACGGTACGGAGGGCCGCGGGGTCGGTGACGTCGGCGGCGTGGACACTGACGTCGACGCCTTGGGCCCGCAGGTCGGTGAGGAGGGCGGCGGATTCGCGGGTGCTGTCGCCGCGGCGGCCGACGAGGGTGAGGTGCCTGGCGCCCAGGGTGGCGAGGTGGCGGGCGGTGGCGGCGCCGAAGCCGTTGAGGCCGCCGGTGATCAGGTAGGTGCCGTGGGGGTTCAGGCGGAGCGAGGCGGGCGCGGAGCGGACCGGCGGGCGTTCTTCGAGGGACAGGACGACCTTGCCGACGTGGCGGGAGCGCTGGAAGAGGGTGAACGCCTCCTGTAGCTGCGCCGCGGGATGGATGCTGTGCGGGAGGGGCCGGTAGGCGCCGCGGCGGACGAGATCGGTGACGGCCTCGGTGAGGCGCTGGGCCCGGAGCGGTGGACCCGCGACGATCTTGAGGATGTCGACGGCCAGATAGCTGCAGTTGGCGGCGAGGGCCTTGAGCAGCAGGCGGCTGTTGTCCTGGAAGCCGCGTTTGCCGAGCTCCACGAACCGGCCGCCGGGGCGCAGGAGTTCGAGGCTGCGGGCGGCGGCTTCGCCGGTCAGGGAGTTGACGACCACGTCGACTCCCTCGCCGCAGGTAAGACGGCGGACCTGCTCGGCGAAGTCCGGGCTGCGTGAGTCGAGGACGTGCGCGGCCCCCAGGTGGCGGAGCAGACGGCGTTTGGCGGGGGTGCCCGCCGTGGCGATGACCTGGGCACCGGCGTGCCGCGCGTGTTGCAGCACGGCCAGGCCGACGCCGCCCGCGCCGCCGTGGACCAGGACCGTCTCGCCCGCCTGGAGGTCCGCACGGTCGGTGAGGGCGTAGTGGACGGTGGCGAAGGCTATGGGGAGCGTCGCGGCTTCTGCGAAGCTCATGCCGTCGGGGATGTGGCCCGCCAGGTGGGCGGGTGTCGTCATCTGGGAGGCGATCGAGGCGGTGGTGAAGGCGAACACGCGGTCACCCGGGGCGAAGCCGGTCACCCCGGGGCCGACTCCGGTGACGGTGCCCGCGCACTCCAGACCCACGCGGTTGTGCTCGAAGCCGGGCGTGTCGGCGTCTTCGGTGATCAAGCCGGTGACGGTCATGACGTCGTGGTAGTTGAGCGCGGTGGCTTGCACAGCGATCGTGATCTGGCCGGGGCCAGGACCGGAGCCGGAGGCGCCTTCCGTGTCCTGGATCCACGACAGGGCCGCCGCCCCGCCGCCACGGTCGATGTGCAGGCGGTAGGGACCGCTGGCCGCAGCGGGAGCGGCGGGGAGCCGGGCCCTCGTCCGCGGGGCGAAGCAGCCACCGCGGGTCAGGACGAGTTCGTCCTCCGCCGTGTCCGCGTTGACGACGTGAGCCAGTCGCGCGGCGTCCTGGGCGGGATCGCCGCCGCGGTCCAGGGACACGCGCCGGATCCGCAGAGAAGGCTCTTCGTTCGCCAGACTGCGTGCCATGCCCCACACGGCCGCGTCCGAGGGCACGAGGGGGCGCTCAGGGGCGGGCAGGGCTCCGCTGGGCCGGGTGACGACGACGAGGGGCAGCGGGGCGGGGGAGGGATCGCGGTGCCGGGCGGCGACCAGATCCCGCAGCACGGCGGCCCGTCGGAGCATGGGATCGATGAGGTCCTGGTCCGGTGAGGGGACGAGCTCCCGGCCGGGTGAGGAAGGGCACGACGGTTCCCCGTACCGCGGTGGCGACTCGTCTGCCGCGGCGCCCGGGGCCGCTCCGTCAAGGAGTACGACGACACCGGACGAGCGCTCACCGTCCGACGACGGCCACTCCACACGCGAACTGTCGCTCGCGGAGACGACCGCCACGTCCGGGCCCCCGGGCCCCCGCAGGGACTCGACGAGCCGACCGGCCAGCTCCGCCTCAGGGCGCTCCGCGACGACGAGCCACCGCGGGGCGTCCTGACCGGCGGGTGCCGACGTGACAGGTGCCGTGTCAAGGGCGGTGCGGGTGGCGAGGATGACGCTGTCGTCGGCGTCGTCGACGTCGAGGTCCTGCGTGTCGTACGTGGCGTCGGTGAAGCCGCACTCGGCGAGCAGCGGCATCCACCGGTCGGCAGTCAGCAGGCAGCTTCGGGTGCGCAGGGGAGCGTCGGTGAACGTCCAGAAGCCGTCGAACCCGCCGAAGCACAGGTCGTCGAGGCGCGGGTCGCTCGCCTCCACGGCCAGCAGAGCTCCCCGGCTGCCGAGCAGCGAGGTCACGTGGTGGAGCGCCTGGGTGAGGCGTGGCGCGACGTGCAGGACGTTGGCGGCGATCACCAGGTCGAACTCGCCCTCGGCGAAGCCCTGGGCCACGGGGTCGGCCGTGATGTCCAGCGTGCGGTACTCCACGAAGTCGTAGACGGTGAAGCGCTCCTGGGCGCGGGTGAAGAACCCGGCCGACACGTCGGTGAAGACGTACCGGGTGCGCTCGGGGGGCAGCAGCGGGAGGAGGGACGCGGTGGTGCCTCCCGTGCCGCCGCCGACCTCCAGCACGTTGAGCGGCCGGTCGTCGGGCCAGCGCGCGAGGAACTCGCGCAGGTAGATCCCGGCGTTTCGCCGGGCCAGGCGGGAGGGGACCGTGGAGCTGTACACCTGCTCGATGAGGTCCCGGTCGGCGCCGTTGAACATGAGGTCCACCGCGTCGAGGTCACCGCGGAGCATGGGTGCCAGGTGGCTGCCGCACAGGGTGCCCAGGGTCAGGAAGGCCGCTTCGGCCGGGAAGTCGGACGTCATCTGCTGGAGGACGGCCGCGGGGCGCGGTGGCGCGACGAGCCGCCAGCGGGGATCCTCCGCGTCGTCGCCGAGGGCCGTCATGACGTCGGCGTCGCAGGCCATCCGGGCCAGCGAGCGGACCAGGAGTTCCCTGTCGGGCCGCAGCCCGGCTGCCAGCAGTCGGCCGAGGGTGAACTCGTCCTCGCCGGGCAGCATGTCCCGCACGGCCTGGGCGAAGAAGTGGCCGCTGAGTTCGCCGGTCCGGGCGGCCAGGCCGTTCTCCCCGCTGTCCCGCCACCCGCGCGGCAGGGCCTCCCGTTCGGCGCGGGTCGCCCGTGCCACGTCGGACGCCGCGATGGCCGGCGCGGGGACGGCGGCCAGCGGCACCGCGCGCAGCTCGGTGGTGTAGTGCTCCGTGGGTCGACGGCGCCGCTCGTCCAGGGCCTTCAGCCGTACCTCGGTCATCTCCAGGGCGACCGCGCCGTGGAGGTCGGTCACGGTGACGTCCACGATGCCTTCGTCGGATGTGACCGCCCGCGCCCGTACGTCGATGAGGCCGAGGGCGTCCGGGGTGTCCCAGCACCGGATGGCGCCGGCGGATACGGGCACGTAGATCCGGCCGTCGTCGGGCAGCAGCGCCAGCGCGGTCTGCAACGCGGCGTCCATGACGACCGGGTGGCCGTGAAAGGCGGGGGTGGCGGACGGCAGCGCGTACCGCGCCGCAGCAGCGTTGGCTGTTGCCCGCAGAGTGTGCAGGACCCGCAGGCGCGGGCCGTAGTCCAGGCCGGCGTCGGCACAGCGGGCGTAGTGGTCCTGGGCCGCCCGCTCCCCGGCGCCCGCCTCGGGCGGGTCCGAAGCCGTGTGGTCCAGGGGGCCGGGCCGGGGCCGCAGGAGGCGCCGGACCTGGGCGCGCGCGTGGGCCTGCCAGCTGGAACCGTCGCCGTCGGTGCTGCTGATCTGCGTCACACCGTCCTCGGGACTGAAGGCGGTGCGCAGCCGCACGTCCATCGCGTCGTCCTGCCAGGGAAGGGTCAGAGCCGTGTCGATGCGCAGGCCGAGGACCTCGACGGGCGCGCCGAACACCTCGGCGCCCGCGGCCAGTGCCACCTCGGCGAAGGCCATGCCGGGCATGACCACGCTCTCGCTGATCGTGTGGTCACCCGCCCACGCCACTCTCTCGGGCTCCAGGTCGCACTCCCAGCCGGGCTCGGGGCCCGGTATCCGCTCGCCCAGGAGCGGGTGCCCGGTGCTGCCGAGCGCAAGGCGTTCGTCCCACCAGTCGGGGGCTCCGTGCCAGTGCCGCTCGTGCTGCCAGGGGTAGGCAGGCAGGTCGACCACCCGGGCAGGCCGGGGGAACCACTCCTCCCACACGGCGTCGGCCCCGACGGCCAGCAGATGTGCGAGTGCGGTGTCGAGCGCGGCGGACCCGTCGCCGTCGCGGAGCAGCGTGGGGATGACGGCCGTCTGCCCCGGGGCCGCGGAGCACAGCCGGGTGAGATAACCCCGCAGGACGTGGTGAGGCCCGATCTCCACGAACGTGTCGCAGCCCGCGGCGAGCAACTCCTGCACGGCTGAGGCGAACCGCACCGGCTGCCGTACGTTGTCCCACCAGTAGTCGGCGACCAGCGTGCGGGTGTCGACGAGCCCGCCGGTCACGGTCGAGGCGAACGCCGTGTCCGTGGTGCGCGCCTCGACGCCTTGGAGGGCAGCGAGGAGACCGTCGCGGATGCCGTCCATCGCCGAGGTGTGGAACGCGTAGTCCAGGTCGAGCAGCCGGAAGAAGACGCCCTGTCGCGCGGCTTCGGCACCCAGTTCCTCCAGCACGGCCAGTGGGCCGCCGACGGTGAGGTCGCGATCGCTGTTGAACGCCGTGACCTCCAGGCGTCCTTCGTACGGGGCCAGCAGGCGGCGGGCCTGCTCGCCGCCTGCCCCGAGGGCCGCCATGCGGCCCAGGCCCGCGGTCGGCCCCTGCGCCCGGCTGCGCTCGGCGACGACGCGGCACGCCGTGGCCAGGTCGAGCGCGCCCGCGGCCCACGCCGCCGCGACCTCTCCGACGCTGTGCCCGACCACGGCCTCCGGCCTGAAGCCCCGCTCGGCCAGCATGCACACCGTGGCCACCTGCACGGTGAACAACAACGGCTGGGCGATCTCCGTCGCGGCCGGGCTCTCCGTCTTCGCCGCGCGCAGCTCCTGCTCCACCGACCAGCCGAGGGCGGGAGCCAGGAGCGCGTCCACCCGCGCCACGGCGGCGGCGAACACCGCGTCGCTGTCCAGCAGATCGGCGCCCATGCCCGCCCACTGAGCGCCGTTGCCGCTGAACGCGAACGCCACCTTGCCGCGCGGCACGCCCCGGGCGGTGGCTGCCGCCCGGGAGCCGGGTGAGCGCTCCGCGAGGGCCCGCAGCCGCTCGGCGGCCTGCCGGGCGGTGCCCGCAAGGACCACCGCGCGGTACGGGTGCCGCTCGCGGCGGAGGGCCGACGTGGCGGCGAGGTGGTAGAAGTCCCGCTCGTCCGAACCCTCCAGGTGCCGCACCATCCGATCCGACGCTTCGGTGAGGGCGTCGCGGGTGCGTGCCGAGACGACGACCGGTACGTCCCCGTGCCCGGTCGCCTCGGCAGGCGCGGGCGGGGCCGACGGCGGGGCCGCGAGGATGGCGTGGGCGTTGGACCCGCCCGCCCCGAAGGAGTTGACGCCGACCAGCGAGCGCGCGGTCACCTCAAGAGGGCGTGCGGCCAGGACGGGTTCGAGCCCCAGAGCGGTGAAGTCGATCGCCTTGCTGAGGGGAGTGGCGTGCAGGGAGGCGGGGATCGCTCCGTGGCGGAGTACGAGCATCGCCTTGAGCAGGCCCGCGATCCCGGAAGCGCCTTCGAGATGGCCCACGTTGGTCTTGATCGAGCCGATCGGCAGAGGATCGGCCGCCCCCCGCGAGCGGCCCATCGCCATCCCCAGCGCCCGGCACTCGATCGGATCCCCCACCGGAGTCCCCGTACCGTGGGTCTCCAGGTACACCACGTCGCCCGGATCGACGCCCGCACGGCGGTAGACCTGCTCCAGAAGGGACCGCTGCGCTCCCGCGTCCGGTACGGAAATGCCCGGCGTGTGGCCGTCGTTGTTGGTGGCGGTGCCGCGGATGAGCGCGTGAATGCGGTCACCGTCGCGCTGGGCGTCCGCAAGCCGCTTGAGCACCACCAGGCCGCCGCCCTCACCGCGCGCGTACCCGTCTGCGGCGGCGGAGAAGGTCTGTGAACGGCCTCGTCTGGACAGCATCGTGGCACGGGACGAGGCGACGAAGTCGGTCGGAGCCAGCAGCAGATTGGCGCCGCCGGCGACGGCCGTGCCCACTCGTCCGCGGTGCAGCGCTTCGCACGCCTCGTGCAGAGCCACCAGAGACGACGAGCACGCGGACTCCACCACCACACTCGGCCCGCGCAGATCGAAGTGGAAGGAGATGCGGTTGGCGGCGAAGGAGGTCATGATCCCCAGCGCGCTGTGGCTGTCCATCAGCTTGGGACGCATCGCCTGCAGCGTCGCGTAGCTGTGCCCTCCCACGGACACGAACACGCCGGTGTCCGTGCCCGCCAGCGAGCTGGTGACGGCACCCGCGTCGTCCAGGGCCTCCACCGCGAGCTCGAGGAGCAGTCGGTGCTGCGGGTCCATCTGGGCCGCTTCGCGCGGGGAAATCTGAAAGTAGTCGGCGTCGAAGCCCGCCACGTCCGCCAGGAACGCACCTGCCACCGTGTACGACTTACCGCTGCGACGAGGGTTGGCCGACACCCACCGCTCGGCGTCGAACCTGTCGGGCGGCGCCACACCGACCAGATCGCGCCCTTCCATCAGGGCGGTCCATAACTCGTCCAGACCATTGATCCCGCCCGGCAGGCGGCATGACGCGCCCACCACTGCTATCGGCTCGTCCAGCGTCACGAAAGGTCCACCCTCCACCACCGCCTCCTTTGAGCCAGAGCAGGTGCCATCGCAACAGAAGCTGCCCAAAGGGGCGGTTGATAGCCATGGGCCCAGAAGGATGGCGGAATTATTCGTAGCTGTGCGCTCTGTACACACTTCTGTTCGCGGCCATCCTGACAAATCCGTTCCGCCGCGGCCAGCGGCGGGCTGTCCTTGGGCAGGCCGATCCGGTTCACCAGGGAGGAAGACAGCCTTCGACGTCGGGGCCGAACTGGCGCGGCTGGGCGCGGGAATCGTCCACGGCTTCGGCGAGCGGGCGCGCGGGCTCACCCGATTCGAACGCAGTGAGCCCTGGTGGCGGCGCGTGCGGTGGCGGTTCGGCTCGACGAGCTGGGACGGGCCATGCGGAGCATCCATGACGGGAGCAAGGACACCGCAGGGGACATCGGCTCACTGTTCTACGAGCTCGCCCGTGTCGTATGGCCCGGCAGGCGGAGAGCCCACTGCCCGGACGGCGAGCAGCGAGCCCGAGCCCACTGAGCCAGACGTGCGGCGGCTCCTGCGCCCGGCCATGCTCGCCGACCTCCTCGCCGACGTACGACCGCACGGTGGCCTGGCCGTTGACGCGGCCGCCCGCCTAGGGATTGCAGTTGAGGACGATGCCCTCGTTGACGCGACACACGTCGTTTCCGGGGCCGCCGTCGACTTCGCCGTCGTTCAGCAGGACTTGGACCTCGTCGTCGCCCCCATTGCCGTGGATACGGCCGAGTTGGCCGTTGTAGGAGGCGATGACGTCGTCGTTGCCGTCGCCGGCCTGGACGAGGCCGGTGTTCTCCTCTTCAAGGCGGACGGTGTCCTGGCCGGTGCCGCCGTTGATGACTCCGGCGTGGTTGAAGGTGACGCGGATGGTGTCGTTCCCGTCGTGGCCGAAGATCACGTCTCCGGAGGCGAGCGTGTCGCACCGGATGTCGTCGTGCCCAGCTGTGCCGTAGATCTCGGGGCCTGGTCGGGGCCGGCCGTTGACGAAGCAGTTCGACGCCGCGGACTCCGCACCGGCGTGCGTTGCGTCCAGGGTGACGGCGGCGAGCGTGAGGGCGGCCATCAGGGTCGCCAGCCGAGCTGCCCACCGAGCGGATACGTTGAATCGGAGTGCGCTTGCATCAGCCATGGGCGACTTGTCCATGACCTCAGAGTCAAGTCGGCACGCCATTCTGGCGACGGTGCGGGATGCGAAATCACTCGTGCGTGTCGCTCATTCATCCTCTCGAGTGGCGCCGCGGCATGAGTCCACGCAGGGCAGCACCCGCGAGTTCCGCTCAGCGGACCGGAAGGTGTGCCATCGGCCTCGCCCAGGCATCCTGGGCAAGCCGTGACGGCAGGGGCGGCGGCGCCGGATGTGTCCGGGCGGGGGAGCGGACAGGGCTGGAGGGGCCGGGGCGCGGGGACGACGGGCGAGCAGGGCCGGACGGGGGTCGACCCTGCTCGGTCGGCGGGAGGCGCGGTCGCCGGGCAGCGGGGTCGACCCCGGTTTCCCAACACTCACCCACCCCCTCCGCCGAGCCCGGTTCCGTAGCAACCACCCGCTCCGCGTTCGAGCGCCGCACCGCCGTCCGGCCAACACATCGATCGGAGGAGCACGCGATGAGTACAACCAACCCTGGGGCGTCCGCGGACCTGGTCCCGCGGAAGCGCAACGTCGAGGTGCCCGCAGCTGATTGGGTCTATCTGCGGGACACCATCAAAGTGAACAGCACCCTGTTGCAGGAGATCCGCGCGGACAGACCGACCCCGGGCACGCGGCTGGTGCTGATCGCCCGTGAGATCACCCACGATCCCGGATACGTCCTGCCCCTCACCGGGTACCCCGTGCTGCTGGTCGCCGAGACCTACCGGGGCAACGGCGGGGGCGTCGACACCACCGGCCCCGCCGGTGCCGCCGGAGCGGTCGGCAGTGCCGGGGGCACCGGCGGCGGTTCGGGCGGCCGCGACGGCAAGCCCGGAGGCCCGGGCGGCAACGGCGCGCCAGGGGGCGCCGCCACCCCGATCACCCTGCTCGCGGCGCGGGCCGACAACGTACGGCTGATCGCGCGCGGCGGCACGGGAGGACCGGGCGGCACCGGCGGCCAAGGAGGCCAGGGCAAGGACGGCACCAAGCCGCCCAAGCCGGGGGAGGACGGCCGGGATCCCGGCTACGGCGGTCCGGGCGGACGCGGCGGAAACGGGGCGGTCGGCGGGCCGGGTGCCCAGATACGCGTGGAGACGGTCGAGCGCTCGGGCGTGCTGGTCGACGGCAAGGGAGGCGACGCCGGACCCGCGGGGCCGGGAGGCAGCGGAGGAGCGGGCGGAGGGGGGTACAACGGCCCCGGAGAGCCCGGGCGGGACGGTGCGGCGGGCCAGCCCGGACCGGCGGCGGGACCGAGCGTGGCTGCCGAGTTCCGCGCGCACACCGCCGACGCGTGGTGGGCCATGGTGCGCGAGGAGCTGGGCGCGGCGTACACCGAGGCCTGGGCGGAGTACCGGACGAGGGTCGGAGAGTTCCTGTTCCGCTGTTACGCACCGGGCCTGCCGGACAGGAACGACAACCGGATCACGGCCGGACACGAGTTCACCCAGGCGCTCGTGCTGCGGCCGGGGCATGCCCGCGCGGTGGAACTGTCCCAGTACCTCGCCACCAACCTGACCCCCCTGGGGGTGCCGTACGACGTGGATGTCGTTCCGAACTTCCCGGCACAGGAGCAGTTCGTCACCGCCTACGGCGAGCTGGTGGTGGGCGTGTACACCGCGGCGACGGACCTGCTGCTCTTCGCCAAGGGAGAGGCGCAGAAGATCCAGCTGGTCGAGTCCGACCTGAGCCACTTCAACGACATGAAGACGGTCCTGGACACCGAGCGAAGGGCGGCCAAGGCGGGAGTCGACGCCGCCAAGGGCCGGGCGGACATCCTCGACAAGCAGCTGCGCGAGGTCCAGGCCCAACTCGACGCGGTCCGCTCGAAGCTGGTGAGCGAGCGCCTGGAGTTCCCTCCCGGCAACGACCTGGGCGCGGTGATCGGCGCCGCGATCGTCATCGCCGCCGCCGTCTCCGCCCTCTACACCGGCGGTGCCACCGTCGTGGCCATGCTCGCCGCGGGTGACATGATCGCCAAGAGCGCCGCGTCCATGGAGGGCTTCGACACCGCCACCGGGAAGTACCGGGACGGCAGCTATCTGGTCAACTGGTTCGACTGGACCGCCGAAGGCCCCAAGCCGCGGCCCGGGGTCGACATCAAGACCTCCAAGCTCACCGACCTCGGTGACCAGGCCGCCGAGTTCATCAGCGCGTCCGGGACCTTGGTCCAGCTCTTCCAGGCCAAGGTCGACGGAAAGCTGGAGAACGAGGAGAAGAACCTGCTGGCCCGGCAGGTGGAGCTGGTCCGGGAGCGGGCGCTGCAGATGCTGGAGATCACCCATCAGCAACTGAACCTGGCCGTGGCCGACGCCAAGATCGCCGTCAACACGAATGACATCGCGCGGCTGACGAACCTGGAGGCGGGCTGGCAGCGTGACATCGCGCAGCTCATCGACATCTGCCGACGGATGATCACCCGCAACCAGCACTACATGGACCTGCTGACCGAGTACTGCTACTACGCCAACCGGACAGTGGACCTGTGGACCTTCAGCAGCCACACACCCGTGTTCACCTTCGACTACGGCTTCCTCCACCCGGATGACATCGAGAACGCCTTCCACCCGCTGGCCCGCGGCGACGACAGCCGTGTGAACGGCCTGCTGGAGAAGTACCAGAACTCCAAGAGGCAGCTGTTCGCGCTCATGGACCGGCGCAAGGAGTACGACTCGTACGGCCTGGACCAGGACGTCCACTACCTCCGCCTGACCGCTCCCGAGGTGCTGAACGCACTGAGGACCCACGGCACCGCCACCTTCACCGTTCCCCTCGACGCGTTCGTCGACCGCTTCGAGATGAAGACCGCCTACCTGCACGTCGGCCTGGTCGGTGCCACGGCTGCCAACCCCCGCATGACCGTCCTGGTCGAGCATCCGGGCACGGCCACCAACCGGTATCGCGACGGCTCCCCGCGCACGGCGACGGCGGGCCCGCGGACCAGCACGGTCCAGGCGACCTTCGACAGGAACGACCCCGGCAGGCCGATGACCGATCAGGCCTTCTACGGCCGCAGCCCCGTCACCACCTGGCGCATCACCATCGAGCGGTCCACAGCCCAGGAGGCCCAGCTCGACCTGACCGGCCTGAGCGCCGTCCACGTCACCCTCTGGTACTGGCACTTCCGCCGCCAGTCCTCCGGCCCGGCGCCCGCGCCCATGACCGTATGGGCGGACTTCGACGGTGACGGAGTCCTGGACGAGACGGTCTGGGAACCGGCGCGGGGACTCTGGCGCGTCCGGCGAACCTCGGGCGGCGAAGCCCTCACCGAGACCTGGGGGCAGGCCGGTGACGTTCCCGTACCCGCCGACTACGACGGCGACGGCAAGGCGGAACTGGCCGTGTTCGACCCCTCCAGCGGCAAGCTGTTCACCCGCCCCCTGCTGGGCGGCCGTGTGATGGCGTACCACTGGGCCACCGCCGATCACGTGCTGACAGCCGAGGAGCAGACCGGAGCGGAACGCCTGATCACCGCGCTGGAGGTGTGCGCCAGGCGACTGTCCGACACGCAGCGTGCCGCGGAAGCCGTCGAGCCGCAGCAAGCGGCGTGCCGCCTTCTGCGCCGCCTGGCCCGGCTCGATGCCCGCCACCTGCCCAAGACCATCGAGGCGCTGGTCCTCCTGACGCACTACCTCGCGGCAGCGGGCCGCTGGGAGGAGTCGGTGACCACCGGCGAGGAGGCCATCACGCTCGCCAGGCAGCTGGCCGCGGATCACCCGCAGGACGACGCGCTCGCCCACCGCGCCGCCGAGACCGTGATCGGGATCGCCGGACTCTGGTGGCAACGGCCCGACCTCCGGGCCAGAGCCGCCGACCTCACCCTTCAGGGCACCCTGACGGCCGGCGTGCTGGCGGCCAAGAACCCTGCCCACCGGCCCCGGTTCGCGGCCTGGGCCACCTCGCCGACCACACCGTTCCTCGTACACGTCGGCCGTATGGACGAGGCGTACCTGCTCGGATCGCAAGCCATCACCCTCTACCGCACGCTCGCCGCGGAGAAGCCGGATGACGACGAGCTGGCGTACCGCATCTCGTGGTCGTCCATCGACGTCGCTCTCCATCTGTGGAGTAAGCCCGAACTCCAGGCCAAGGCGACGGAGATCACCGTCTCCGCCATCGACAACCTCCGGACCCTTTGCAGAAGGAGTCCCACCTACCGCCGGCAGCTCGCCCAGTGGGCGGCTTCTCCGGCCGCGGCATTCCTCGCCCAATCCGGGCGTTGGGACGAAGCGGTGGCGGTGGGCGACGAGTCCATCAGCCTCTACCGCGTGCTCATCGCGGAGAACCCGGGTGACGAGGAGCTCGCCTACCGCATCTCCTGGGCATCGATCGACATCGCCCTCCACCTCTGGGGCAAGCCCGACCTCCAGGCCAAGGCAACCGACCTCGCCGTCACGGCCATCGACAATCTGCGGACCCTCAGCACGAAGAACCCCTCCTACCGCCCGCAACTGGCCGACTGGATCATGTCGCCCGTCTCGTCCTTCCTGCTCGGCACGGGCCAGAAGCAGCGCGCCATCGACCTGGTGAGGGAGGCCGTCGACCTCTACACCCAGCTCAACACTCAGGACCCCGTCACCTACGGACCCAAACTCGCCAACGCCAAGAAGACACTGGAGCAACTCGAGTCCTGATCACGCCAGGCACTGCGGCTGGCGTCGAACCCGTCCCAGCCGCAGCGAGGGGGCTCTCGCTGCGGCGAGCGCTTCAGCCCCGGCCGCCGGAGAACGGCAGCAGCCTTGGAGCCCGGGGGGGGGAGAGAGTTCAGAGCCGCCAGCCGCGGATGCGGTCGGCCGCATGGTACACGGTGGTCTTACGGCCCTGGATGTCACGGACCAGTTCGACGAGCGCGCCGTAGGGCGGGTCGATGCCTTCGCCGCAGGCGTGCATGTAGGAGACGGCGACCTGGCAGGCGTACAGGGAGTTGCGGTGCGGCAGGGGTTCGAGCCTGACCAGGGTGTGCAGCAGGGCCGCGGCGCGCCAGGCGGCGTCGGGCGGAGTGATGCCGGGGCGCGGGATGCGGGTCTTGTGGCGAGCCACTGCCGCGACGAGGGCGGAGTAGTCCGCGACGGTGACGTCCTCGGGCACGGACTGCTCCTGGACGTCGAGCAGCCAGGCGATGTCGATGTGGAGGACCATCAGGCGGCTTCGGTGCCCTGCGTGCGGGGCGACGGGGGCACCTCGTCGGGGAAGGCCTCGTCGAACTCGCCGCGGTGCTGCTCGCCCCAGGACACGGCGTACCGCACGAACTGCAGGCGCTGCCTCTCGCGCAGCGACAGGTCGTGGACGTACTGCTTGAGGGAGACGCCCGCGGCGGCCGCGGCGGCCCGCAGTTCCTCCATCTCCTCGTCGCTGTAGCTGATGTTCAAAGACGGCATGACCTCGATGGTACCTACTAGGTACCTTGATCGGAATCCCCCGTCCGCGACAGCTCGGCCCGCCTGCCGGGGGCGGGTCAGCTCCGGCGCCGGTACTCGCGGGCCAGCAGGCGCAGTGCCGCCGGGACGGAGGCGCGCGCCGACGAGCTCAGCAGCCGTGCTCCCTTGCGCCTGGCGGCGTCGGCCAAGTCGGTGGCGAAGTCGAGGCGCTGGCTGCCGTCGATGAACCGACGGCAGGCGCTGCGGTGGCCCACGTCGTCCGGGTCGGACACCAGCTCCTCCCACCGCTCGTAGGCGGCGGCGCGTTCCTCCACTGGCCCTTCCCGGTCGAGGATCGTGTCGGTGTGGTGCATGAAGACGGTCGTGGCGATCACGTGCGGCACGATGGGCTCGGGCAGCAGGCGGACCGCCAGGTACTGGTGGCGCCGGTAGCGCGCGACCACGCGGCGCAGGCGGGTGAAGTCCGCACGCAGCTGGGGACTGTCGATGCCCGCCGCGTCCAGCGTGGCCTTCCACGAAGTCATCGCACTCCTCAGCTTCCCGGACGGCGAGCGCCGACCGACGAACGATCAGTACCCCGAGGTGACCGTACGCGTTCCTGGCGGAACGGCAACAATCCCCACCCGCGCAGCGCCGCGCACCGGGTCGGTGCGCGGCGCCGCGGCCGACGCGCGGACGGCGGTGGGGCAGAGGCGTCGGCCGTGGCGCTGGTCTCCGCGCGGAGCGACGGCCTGAGCTACGCCGGCGAGTAGGTCGCGCGAAGCGAGAAGGGTGAGCTCAAGAGCCCTGGTGGCGGTCGTGCGGGGTACCGGTCGCGGCCAGTAAGGGGCGGTGACGTTTCGGTGATGCAGGCCAGGCGGCATGCCCGGCATGACCGATAACTCCCGCACAGCTTTGTCCGAGGTCATGCCCCTGCCTGGCGGCGGCGACCACACAGGGCCCCGCTTCTGCCTCACCTCCATTGAGGAGAGGGAATCAGAAGGCGGGCGCCCTCGGCACGCAAGGAGCCGCCGGGGCTGAGGGGTCCAGGGCCCGTTTGACCAGTCCGATCGCGCGTGGGCTGTACGACATGCTCAGATGGGCGGAGAGGTCGACGAAGCATCCTTCCTGCAAGGTGATGTTCTGGACTGTCGCTCCGGGGCCCGCCGTCATGAACGTGGTCTGCCAGGGGGTGGTGATCTCGTCGTACTTCGTGCCGATCACGGTGTACTCGACCCCGGGAACGGTGTCGCCGTTGGCGTTGAGCTCCTTGATGAAGTCGGATTTCACGTACTGCTGGATGCCCGCCTTCCCCAAGGGCTTCTCCCCGAGTCCGAGTATGTGGAGCTTGTCGGCGAGGGTCTCGATGCCGCTGATGGTGGTGCCGTGGTTGGTCGCGCCGAGTTGGACGACCTTCTTGACCTTGTTCTTCGAGGGGTCGCTCGGGTTCGCGCCGCCGTCGGCCTGGAGGTACCAGCGGGACAGGGTCCCGCCCTGGGAGTGGCCGACGAGGTCCACTTGGCCGGAGCCGCTGGCGGCGAGCACCTTGTCCACGAAGGCGGCCAGCTCCTTGGAGGACTTCTTGATGTCCCCGTAACCCTTGACGGTGGGGGCGAGAGCCACTCCGGCGTCGTCGGTGTCGCCGAAGTCGAGGGCGTAGACGCAGTAGCCCTGGGCCTTCAACTCGGGTGACATCCGCGCCCAGTTGTTGTAGCGGTTCTCGTAGGTGCCGTGCACCAGGACGACCGGACGCGGGTGGGCGGCGCTGGGGCGGCAGTTCCAGTCATTGGCGCCCGGCGGATCGATGTCGAGGCGGAGGATGGAATGGACCATGGCGGGAAGGAAGTTGTCCTGCTGCGGGCCGGTTTCCGCAGCCGCGGACGTGGAGGTAGCCAAGATTGTTGCCGCGGCGGCGGCACAGACGGCGGTGACGTATCTGGGTATGTGCAAGACGGCTCCTGGGAAGTGGGGAACTCGGGACAGGCGTGATGTTTCGCATGAGTGCCGACCGCGGAGGGAGCCTCGGGCGCCCTCCGCCGACGTTCCCGCGGGATGACACACCGTCAGGCCAGTTGCCCTGCTGCCGCCCGAGGCGATCTCACCCGGGAGCTTCTGGACCTGCTCGTCCTTCAGGTCGTTCAGCAGCGGCTCGTCGGCACTCAGCATGGCCGCGACGCTACCGACCCACCCGTGCCCACCACACCGTTTTCCCGGGATCAGCTCAGATCAGAGGCTGCCGTACGGTTGGTGCGGGACGAACCCGCTGCCGCGGAGCAGCTCTACGGCCCCGGCCTGGTGCTGCTCGGCTCGCTCGAACGGCTGGCCACGACTGCGTCACGACCCGGGCACCCTCCATGACCGGGGAGCGGCAGGGTCGTTGGGCCGGGCGTTCACGTAGAAGTGCACCGGCGAGCCCTGGGGCGGTCACCACAAGATCCTCGGGGCCCGCGCTATCGGGGCATACCTGACTGGCGTCCGCGGCGGTGTGAACGACGTCGAGCGAGGGCACATGAGGGGGCGCATGGAGAAGGACCCGGTGTCGTACAACGAGTTCTCGGGCACCGCGCACACGGTCATCCAAGCCCACACGATCCACGGCGGCATCCACTTCAACGACGGCCGCCGCCCGCTCACCAGCCGCTGGCTCGCAGGGAAGCTGGTGCTCGCTGGCTGCTGCTCGGTGGCGGTGGGCGTGGTGCTGTTCGCGGTCGCTGTCGACACCGGCAGCCAACGTGCTTCGGTGTCCGACCTGTTGCTCGGTTTCGTATGCGCGGTGCTCGTAATGTTCGGCGCCTGGCTGGCGCCCACCGCACTCGTACGTCACCGTCGGTCCCGGGTGCTGTGGGGCGACCGCTCCGAACTGGAGCTGAACGCGGCGGCCGACCGGCTCGCGGTGGCCGAACGCGAGCAACTGCTGCGTGCGGAGCGGCTGCGCCGGTTGCAGGATCCGGCGCCGATTCCCGTTCGCTGGAGCGCGGCCCCCGACGAGCTGACCGACCACTGGCAGAACATCACCGGCGGCGGGCCCGTCCCGCTCACCGGCCGGTTCGACGAGATCGCCGACGTCTTCGACCGGGTGCCGTCGGGGCGGCTCGTGGTCCTCGGCCCGGCGGGCACGGGAAAGTCGGTCCTCGTGGTGCGTCTCGCCCTCGACCTTCTCGAGCGCCGCAGGCCCGGCGAGAAGGTCCCGGTGATCCTGCCCCTCGCCTCATGGCGGCCGGATGCCGAACCGGACCTGTGGGAGTGGGCGGCCGACGCGCTCGGCCGTCGGCACGCGGGGCTGGGCACCGGGACCGCCTCCGCCCGCGACCTCTGCCGTGAGCTGCTGCGCACCGGCCGGCTGCTGCCGGTGCTCGACGGTTTCGATGAACTCCCCGAGGCCGTACGACCGCGTGCCTTGACCACGCTGAACGCCACCCTCGACCGGGCCGCCCAGGCCGTCCTCACCAGCCGTGCGACGGAGTACCGCGACGCCACGCGCGCGGGCCGCCCGCTCACCGGTGCGGCCGCCATCGGCATGCGGCCCCTCACCGTGGCCGACCTGACCGCCTACCTCCGGCGCACCACCCGGCCCCGGCCGGGGGACAGACGGCACGCAACAACCTCGTGGGACCACGTGCTCACCGCACCCGCCGACGACCCGCGACGCGCGGCGCGGACCCGCGTCCTCACCGAGGCCCTGGCCACCCCGCTGATGGCCGCGCTGGCCCGCAAGGCATACGGCGACACCGGCCGGGACCCGGAGGAATTGCTCGACCTCCGGCGCTTCAGCGACCGCGAGGCCATCGAGACCCACCTCCTCGCCCAGTTCGTCCCCGCCGCCTACGACCCCTCCCTCGCCGCCGCGAGCCCCGGTTGCCGCTGGAACGCCGAGGACGCCCACCGCTGGCTCGCGTTCCTCGCCGCGCACGCCAGGGACCTGGAAGCCGGGGAGGTGACCTGGTGGAGCCTGCCGCTCGCCGTGCCCTGGATCGTGCGCGGCGCCGGCGCGGCCGCAGCCATGGTGCTGGCCGTCGTGGCACTGGTGCCCGTCGGTGTCGCGCGGCCCTTCGAGGTGCCGTTCGGGCCCGCCACTGTCCCGCTGATCGCCCTGGTGGTGCCCTTCGCCGCCCTTGTCGTCAGCGACGCCGCCTCGGAGATCGCCGCGCCGCGGGCGCTCACGAAGCGCGGCTGGCTGCCGCCCTTCCTGCGCAGGACAGCCCTGCCCGTCCCCCTGTCGCTCGTCGTGACCCTCACCGCCCTGAACGACACCCGCACGCTCCTGTGGACGGCTTTCCACCTGGCCATCCCGCTGCTGCTGCTCGCGGGTGGCTCGGCCTTCCAGGACGTCGCCGACCGCTCCCTGGCACCAGGCCCCCGCGCCCTGCTGCGCGCGGACCGCCGGGTGACGCTGGCCCTCCCCGGCACCCGCGCCTTCACCGCACCCCGTCGGGCCGCCGCCGCGACCGTGTGCCTGCTCGCACCACTGACCCTCTTCCTGAACGAACACGCCCTCCCGGACGGGACGCAGCCGTCCGACTACGACGTTGTCACCGCCGGGGACTGGCTGCTGAGCTCCCTCAGTGCGGCAGCGGCACTCGTGCTGTACGGGATCGCCGTCTCGGCGTGGGGGCGGTTCACGGTCGCCAGGATCTGGTTGGCCGCGACCGGCCGACTGCCCTGGCGGACACTGGAGTTCCTGGAGGACGCCTGTGTGCGAGGTGTCCTCCGCCAGACCGGGGGTGTACTGCTCTTCCGGCACGGCAGGCTTCAGGACACACTGGCCCCGACCCGGCCTCCCGTCGCCCGTGTCGGCCGGATCCGTAAGCTCGTCATGATCCGCCATGCGGTCACCCTGACGCACTACGGGACAGCCCTCATGCTGCCCCTGATCCTGCCGGAACTGGTCAACACTCTCGCCACTCCGAACGACGAGCACTACCGGTCCCTTCCTCCCGCGTGTGCGCTGCTGAACTGGGATCTGGCCGCACGGCCGGTGCCCCGGCCGCAGCTCATCGAGTCGGCCCGGTACGACGACGAGACGCAGTCGACGTGCACCTGGCGTACTGATCACAAGGATCAAGGACCGTCCATCGAACTGGTCGTCACGAGGGAGTCAGCGGCCGCGGGGGAGAGCGCGGTGAAACAGGCCATCGCGTCCTTCCAGGACGCGGAGCGCGATGGCCGGGATCGTGGCGGGCGCAGGGAAGCGGTCGATCTCGGTGACGAGGCGGCCTGGTGGGGGTCCGGAAGCGATGGCCGGGTGATCGTGCGCCAGGACAACGTCTGCATCGACCTGCGAGTACACGGAGCGAGCGGCTCCTCGCGGGGCCCCGTCAGCACTGACGTGGCAGTGCTGGGCGAGATCGCCCAGGCAGTACTTGACCGAGGCCGAGTGGCGGCGCGCTGAAGGGACACGCCCTCACCGCTGGCCTGGTGCCCGACCGCAGCGCCGACCGCCGGCCCTCTGGGACGGCGTGGGGGCCGACGCGGACTCGGGCGTAGGCATCAAGGGTGACTCGCCTCCTGCTCGACCACGTGCACCTGGCGCGGGGCACGGTTGCGCGGGTGGTGCGGGTTGAGGAACCACTTCCGGGCCGAGACCAGCCACCAGGTGGCGCAGAAGGCGATGACGACGCCGACGGCGATGGGGGCGTAGTTGAAGGTCTTGGCGGTGACAGGGGAGGCCTGGGGGAGCATGAAGAGGACGGTGATGACCGCGACCCAGGCGACGGCGATGGTGCCGATGATGGTGGACCAGGAGCCGAGGTGCCAGGGGCCGCGTTCGAAGCGCTCGCCCTGGCGCAGGCGGAGGTAGGTGGGGATGACGTAGGCGATGTACAGGCCGATCGTCGCGATCGACGTCACTGCCGCGTACGCAGTGGAGTTCCACAGGTAGGGCAGGCCCAGGCAGAAGGCGCCGCCGGTGGCGAGCCAGACGGCGTTGGTGGGGGTGCGGGTGCCGGGGTGGAGCTTGTGCCAGATCCGGGAGAAGGGCAGGGCGCCGTCGCGGGAGAAGGCGTAGATCATGCGGGAGTTGGCGGTCACCGAGGCCATGCCGCAGAAGAGTTGCGCGACGATGATCACGACGAGGAGCCACTTGCCGGTGGCTGTGCCGAGGGCGTCCATGAGGATCTGGGCCGGGGGTACGCCGGTGTCGGAGTCCAGGGCGCCGTTGTAGGACTGGATGGCGTAGGTGAAGCCGAAGAGCAGGACGAACCCGGCGATCAGGGAGACCACGATGGAGCGGACGATGCCTTTGGGGCCTGCGGTGGCGGCGTCGATGGTCTCCTCGGTCATGTGGGCGGAGGCGTCGTAGCCGGTGAAGGTGTACTGGGCCATCAGCAGGCCGATGGCCACCACGTAGAGGCTGGAGGTGAAGCCGGTGTTGTTGACGAACTCGCCGAAGACGAAGCGGGTGGACTGGTGGTGGTCGGGGACGAGGACCAGGGCGCCGCAGATGAGCAGGACGCCGCCGATGTGCCACCAGATGGAGACCTCGTTGAGGAGGGCGACGATGCGCACGCCGAAGGTGTTGAGGATGCCGTGCAGGACGAGGATGGCGCCAAAGAGCGTGATGGTGTGCCCGGGGGTGGCTTCGTAGCCGAATTGCAGGTCGAGGAGGGCGTTGAGGAAGGTGGCGGCGCCGAAGTCGATGCCCGCGGTGACCGCGATCTGGCCGAGGGTGTTGAACCAGCCGGTGAACCACGCCCATGCCGCGGCGGTGCGGGGCGGGCCCATGCGGTGGGCCCAGAAGTACAGGCCCGCGCTCGTCGGGTAGGAGGAGCAGACCTCGGCCATGGACAGGCCGACGAACAGGGTCATCAGGCCGACGAACAGCCAGCCCCACATGATGACGGCGGGGCCGCCGGTGTTCATGCCGTAGCCGTAGAGCGTCATGCAGCCGGACAGGATCGAGATGATGGTGAAGGAGACGCCGAAGTTGGCACGGCCGGACATGGAGCGCGACAGCGTCTGCCGGTAGCCGAGCTGCTTGAGGCGCTCCTCGTCGGAGACGCGGGATACATCGAGAGGCACCGGGTGCCCTTCCCTTCCTGTACGAGTCGTGTGTGACACGTGGGTGATGGCGTGCGGGGAGCGGCTCTGCTCTCAGGGGCGCTTTCGCCGCCCAGGCGGGTTGTAGGCCCAGCTGCGGTGGCGCAGGAACAGCTCGCGGGCGCGGCCGCAGTAGGACCAGGGGACGTGCGTGGCGTACGGGCCGATCGCGTCGAAGACCTCGCGGGCCTCGTCGTGGCGGTTCGCGAACGACAGGGCGTGCGCCAGGTAGTTGGCGTCGTCGGCGAAGCAGGCGTGCGGCTGCGGCGTCCGGTGGCGCCACCAGCGCTCCAGTGCCTGCTCGGTCTGGGGGCAGTCGGCCCACGGGTGGATCACCAGGCCGTACGCGCCCTGGTTCTGCTCCTGCCGACAGCGGTGCGCCTCGGCAAGCACCACCAGCGGCAGGACCGCGAGGGGCAGGCCCTGGGGAGCGAGGGCCACCTGCTCCTCGGCCCACCACATGGCCTCGCCCTGGGCGCCGTGGTGGCGGGGGAAGAGGTAGGTGACGATCTCGTGGTGCGCCTCGCGGTTCCACGGGTCGCGTCGCTTGATCTCCGACCACACGTGGTTGAGGGTGTCGCGGTCGGGGGCGTGGGTGCGCAACAGCGCGAGCATGACGACCAGCGGCGCCACGTCCTGCGGCCACGCCTCCAGCCCGGCTCGGCAGGTGGCCCAGGCCTCTTCCATCTGGGTTCGGCCCTCGTCATGTCCCGCGATCATCGCGCGCAAGGCCTGCACGTTCGCGAGCAGGGCGAGGGCGTGCGGGGAGTGCGGCTCGGCCTCGGCCCAGGTGTCGGCGAACCTGAGGCGCGCTCCGGCCTCGGCGAGCACCTGAAGGCGGAAGATCCTCCGGTCCCAGTCCGCCCCGGTGGCGATGAGCACGTCCCGCGGCCCCTCCCACCGGCCCATCGAGGCGTCCTCGAGCACGTGCCGCAGCGCCTCGTCGTCCCGCGCCGGGTGCGAGTCAAGCTTGGCGGACACGGCTCGGCTTCCTGCGGGCGGCCAAAAGCCCTGCTCCGGGGCGGCCGGCCGCATCGCGGGGGAGTCGGATACGACGTCGGCCGGGGCCCCGGAGCAGGGGGCCGCGGGTGGTGTGCCCTCTCCGCCGCGCGCGGTGGGGCGGAGATTGTCCTGATGCCATCTGCGTCGTCCCCCTCATGGTCTGTGCCGCCGGTTCACGTGGCCAGTTACGAGTGACGTTGCTGTGCGTGCCGTACGAAGAGGCCTGCGTGCGGTGGCTCTTGGAGATCAAGGCGGTGCGTACGGGTGGTCGTGGCCCGTGGTGCAGACGCCCTGTGGTGCCGCGGCCCCGTGGTGCCGACGCCTGATGGCGCCGCGGTGCCGTGCTGCTCGCACCGGCACGTGCAGGCCCCGTTCCGCGGCGGTGGCGACCAGGTGCGCGCAGCCGTCATCGAGTCCGAGGAGGGTGGTGAACCCCGCCCGGTGCGCAGGGGGGCGCCGGTGCACCCATCATTACTCCCTCTTCTCCCTCTGGCCGCAAGGGGCGCGTGCGTACCAACTGAAAGTGAGGAAGCGGGGTTCGGCCATCCTCGTTAGTGCCGTGAGCCGGGGTGCACAGGGGCGTCGACGCCTTGGCTCCTGACGCACCGTCTGCTGACGGTTGATCAGGTAGTGTATCGCGAGGAACACGGCGCAGAGGGCTGGGAGTTGGCGCGTGTCAGGGGGCCTCGCAACCAGTGGTGGCATGGCGGATTTCCCGTGCGTTCTGTGGGAGTACGGCGGTGCGCCAGAGGCCTCCCGCCCCAGGCGCGACCTGCCTGCCTGCCTGCCGCGGGCGTGCGAATTCCCTCACTCACGTACGACGACACCCGGTGATCGTCGTACGGTGACTGGCCCACTGCCTACCGGGCCTCCCGTTGATGGGCAGCGCATGCTCAGCCCCACGCCACTGCGTGTCAGTCAGCTCATGTCGCCGCACTGTACGAGCTGGTCAGGCTGCTTTCGCGTTCTGTCCGGCCAGGAAGGGACGGAGCAGCTTGAGCAGGGCGTGGGGGCGGTGGAGCGGGATGATGTGGCCGCAGTCTTCGATGATGTGTCCGGTGAGGTCGTCGGTGACCGGGCGGAGTTGGCGTTCCAGCGCGGCGCCGACGGGCCGGGCGCCCAACGCCATCGTGGGTACCGTCAGGCGGGTGGTGGCGACGGCCTGGTCGATCTGTGCCGCGCTCCGGGGCAGCGCCCGGTAGTAGGAGAAGGCGCGGCTCAAGGCCTGGCGGCCGGTGTATGCGCGGACGAAGGCGTCCCGGAGGACGGGGCGCACCCCGTCGCCGAGCGTGCCGGCGTGCAGGAACCAGTCGACGTAGGCGGCCTCGTGGCCCTCCAGCACGGTCTCGGCGAGGCCGGGCGCGGCGGAATGGAAGCCGAACCACCACGGCGGCCCGTCGGCGAGGAAGTCCTCGGCGCCGGGCATTCTGCCCAGAAGGGACTCCATGACGACCAGGCGCCGGACGAGACCGGGGCGGCGCAGGGCGAGGAGGAAGGCCGGCGCGGCACCCGCGTCGATGCCCACCACCGCGGCCGAGGACACGCCGAGGGTGGTGAGGAGCGCCGCGGCGTCCTCGGCCAGGGTGCCCGCGTCGTACCCGGAGGCGGCCCGGCTGCTCGCGCCGAACCCGCGCAGGTCCGGCGCGATGACGCGGTAGCGGCCGGACAGGTCGGCCATGACATCCGTCCACAGCTCCCAGGTGTGCGGGAAGCCGTGCAGCAGCAGGACGGCCGGGCCCGATCCGGCGAGAGCGACGTTCAGTTCGACACCGTTGACGGGGACGCGCCGCAGCTCGGGCATGGAGAAGCTCCAGGTGTGTGGTGAGGAATGGTGACCAGGTCACGCTAGGGAACTATCCTGGGCCGTCCAAGGCGGCACTTTCCCTTCAGGCGGTGAGCCCCAAGTGACCACATCGAGGCCCGGCAGCCCCGGTCGGCGGCCCGGTGAGCGGGGTGATCTGCTGGATCCGTACTGCCCGACCCGCCAGTTGCTCGACCGCATCGGCACCAAGTGGACGTCGATGGCGGTCAAGGTGCTCGCCGAGGAGGCTCCGGGCGAGCTCCGTTTCGCGGAACTGCGGCGCCGCATCCCCGGCATCTCCCAGAAGATGCTGTCCGTCACCCTGCAGAGCCTGGTCCGTGACGGCCTGGCCGCGCGCCGAGTGGAACCCACCGTGCCACCTGCCGTCCACTACCGGCTCACCGAACTCGGCCTGTCCCTCGAAAGACCGCTCTCCGCCCTGCGGGTCTGGGCCGAGACACACATGGCGGAGATCGACCGAAACAACCAACTCGCCGACGAAACACCCCCCGACTAGGGCGCTCGGCCTCGCTTCCGTACCGGCGCGCCGTGGCGGGATGTTCTGGAGCGATGCGGCCCCTGGGCCCGGTCGTACGACCTGTTCCGTCGCTGGCAGCGGAACGGCACCTGGCAACGGATCTTCAACGAGCCGCAGGCCCGGGCGGACGCGAAGGGTCTCATCACCTGGGACCTCCCGAGGCCGAATGCCTGGAGGGTACCGTTCGCGCTCTGCCACTTGATCTGGGGCATCGGTTGGCGAAGATGCGGGCGAGTGCCCTTGGAAGCCGTGTGCGTGACTGCGTTAGCGTGCGCAGAGGTGGTGGAACATGAGGGGGGTGCCTGTTGGTGATCACGTGGCGGCGGGTCGTCGAGGGGGACTTTCCGCTCCTGGGCAGATGGCTGCGGCAGCCGCATGTGCGGCGTTGGTGGAACCACGAGACCACGGCGGAAGCGGTGGCCCGAGACTTCGGCCCCGCCGCCCGGGGCGAGGAGCCCTCGGAGGACTTCCTCGCGCTCCTCGACGGCCGTCCGGTCGGTCTGGTGCAGCGTTCACGCCTGCGCGACTACCCCGAGTACCTGACCGAGTTGGCGGCCGTCGTCCCCGTACCTGACGAGGCGGTGACCATCGATTACCTGATCGGCGCCCCCGAGCGGATCGGGCAGGGCATCGGGACGGCGATGATTCGCGCGGTGATCGAGCGAACCTGGGCCGAACACCCGGCGGCGCCGTGCGTTCTCGTCCCCGTGGTCGCGGCGAACCGCGCTTCGTGGAGGGCGCTGGAGAGGGCCGGGCTGCGCCGGGTCGGTACCGGGGACTTGAAGCCGGACAATCCGGTCGACGACTGGACTCACTACGTCTACCGCGCCGACAGGCCTGGGGCTGACAACTGACGTGTGCCGGGCCCCCGGTGCGCCTGGCGTGCATTCCCGTCCCTATCCGTAAACCGCCCGCGCCCGCACCCCCATCCGCGGCAGTCGGCACGCGGTGGCTGCCCGCGTCACGCTCTCCACGGCTGTCGCGCGGGCAGTGCGAGGGCGCTGAGGCTGGCGTCGACGATCTCCTCGGCGGTGAGTTCGCCGCCGTCCAGGTTCAGTTCTTCCACCACGTCCTGTCGTCCCGCCATGAGCCTGCTGGCTCGCCAGGTCCAGGAGAGGGCGGGTTCGTGCCAGGAGATGTTGAGGTAGGTGGTGGCGTCGACCTTCACGACCACTTGCGGGAAGAAGCCGTCCTCGACCGTGCATGTGATGGCCTGGCCGACGTGGTACCCGCGCTGGTGGAGAACCTCCGCGATGCCCCGGACCAGCGCGGCCAGACGGCCGTCGGCAGCGCAGGCTTCAGGGCTTGCCGGCTCCGGGCGTAACCGTTCGCGGGCGACGCCTGAGTTTTGCTTTTCCATGGGTGTTTCTCGCTCTCGCTTTCTACCGGAGATCCAAGGTGACGAGACGGCCGACGTGCGTGCCGGGCGGGTGCTCGCTGTGCCGCAGTACGCTCACGCTCCGCCTGGGCGGTACCTGGCAGGGCGCACCCGACTGGTCCGGCCACCGCCTCGCCGCCTGGAACTGAGCAGCCGGAGCCCGACGTTGCCGCGAAGCACGTTGCAGAGTGATCACCCGAGTCGTCGTGGTCGTACGCCCAACAAGACCAGACGTACGGTGAGGTAATGGATCGCTACGGTGAACATAGGCGGTCAGGAAGCGCCTTTGTGTGTCAGCTTCGGCCGATTCCGCTGAGTAGTGGCTGAGGTTGCCCACCGGACCCGGCAAGCCGCCGCCAGGTAACCGGGGGCCAAGCCCAGAAGCAGGCCATGGGACGCGTGGGCGGACGGATGCTCGTGGAGATGGGCCAGCATCAGCAGCACCGATGCGGCGCCCCGGTCGCCCTCGTTGGTGAAGCACGCGAGCGAGGGCTCAAGAGCCTGTCGACGCAGGGGATTCGCCTCAGCCAGGGAGTGGAGCGGGGCTGGGCCGCCGGGGTGGACGAATGCGAAGTCGGGCCGCTCCTGGCCCGGCCGCAGCCAGGGCAGCGCCGCCAGCCCTGGATGGTCCTCGGCGCGACAGCCCCCGGTGTGCGCGGAGGTGCGCCTTTTGCAGTGCGCGTACTGCCAGGTCTCGTCGATGACCAGGCCCGGCGCGGTGAGGGCTTCGCTGGTGACGACTACGGCGGCCGCGCCGTCGCTGACCGTCAGCTGGCGGGTGAGCGCGGCGGGAGTGGCGGAGTCGGAGTCGGCGGCGGACGGAGGCGGGTGGATCCCGGCCGCCACCACCAGGACGGACCTGCCCGCGCGGGCCATGTCCTCCGCCACGATCAGTGCGTGCACCGCTCCGGTGGTGGATAAGCCGGTCAGCGGCACGCGCGCGGTGGTGGACGGCAGGCCGAGGGCGAGCACCAAGTCGCCGTCGAGGAACGGGTCGTCCTCGGCGGGAGGCGGGTCCTGGACGACCACGAGCCCTCCCACGTCCTGCGCGGCCATCCCGGCGCGCTGCAACGCGTGGCGGCACGCCTGCTCCATCAGCGCGCGCAGGTCGCGGTGGTGGTCCTCCACGGCGTACGGCTCGGGCACTCGACCGTCGGGGCACGGGCGCACCCGTCTGCGGCGCCGCCCGGTCGCCGTGCGCGCCGCGGCGAGGAATTCCGGGTGTCCGGCGAGTTCGGGGCGGCACCGACGCAGGGCGGCGGCGAGGTCGTCGGTGGCGATGTCGTACGGCCCGTGCGCGATGCCGGGCGGGCTGACGTAGGTCTGCACGTGTTCTCCTGCTGCTCGCTGAAGCGATCGCCTGGCGCGGGCGCGCCGCCGGGCTATGTCGGCACAGCCGCGGGGAGGTGCTGCTCGTAGGTCCAGCGTGCGGCCTGTTCGGCGAGCTGGAGCACGTGCGGGGGCTTGCGGCCGTCGAGGTGAGCGTATGCGGCGCCGGTGACGATGACGACGCGTTCCGGCGCGTCCACGTCCGGTGTCCGGGTGGAAGCCGCGGGCCAGGATGCCGGAGGCGGACCGGCAGAAGGGCCGGCCCTTGGCGTGCCGCTCCTTGACGAGGTGTTCACGTTGGCCCAAGTAGCCTATATCAGGACGTACTTCAATAGGTGTGGGCACGCGGCCGAGGATCGGCACGACACGGGGGCGCGCGGCCTGCACGTGCCCCGCTGCGGGCGCTGCCACACGCTCGCGCAGGGACCGCTGCCGGCCGGTGCGACGGTCCCGCTGATGCTGATGCTGATGCCGATGCCGGGCCCGGCCCGGCCCGGGCGAGCCATGGGCCGCGAACCACGCCGACGCCGAGGCGTTGCCCGCGCTCAGCTCATCCGTCGCGCCGCGTCGTGCAGGTGGGCGAGCATCCAGAACTCCTGCACCCGTTCGCCGTCGCCGGTCATCGCTGTGGTGAGGGAGCTGAGGACGTCCGGGAGCCGGTCCGCGGGGGCCGGAAGGTGGGCGGCGACGCACCGTGCGAGGACGCCGAAGACGATGGCCTGCCGGAAGAGGCGGTGGGAGGGGCGCTCCCACTCGGGATCGAACTCCTTCGGCTCGCCGATCAGCAGCGCGCGGGCCTGGGGGAGCGCTTGGTCGTGCGCGGCGGTGAGCTCGTCGCGCAGCCGTTGCCGCGCGGCGGTCGGGAGGGTGTGCGCCGTGAGGGCCGCGGTGGCGAGGGGGTGATGGCGCAGGTCGGCGTGGGTGAGGGCCAGGTCGAGGGCGTGCCGACGCATCGGCCCCAGCAGCGCGGGCCCCAGGTCGGCCAGGTAGCCGGCGAAGGGCTCCCGTTTGAGCAGGGGTGAGTCGATGAGCCCCTGCCCCAGCAGATACTCCGGCACCGGCGTGATCTCCACGACATGGTGCGGGCCCCGTACCCAGGCGTCGTCGAAGCGCACGCCCGTCGCGCGCTCGACAGCCGCCAGGCCCTCGCCCCAGCCGTCACCGTCGGCCAGGTCCAGGCCCTCCAGCAGGGGGTTCCAGGCGTCGGGACGCGCCCCGAACGGGTCCTCGGGTACGACCATGTCGAGTGCGGACTGGACCAGTCCGTCTTCTGCCAGGCTCAGTCGGGACACGGCGTTGACGTTCCAGTAGGCGCTGGCGGTGCGGCCCAGACGGGAGAGCGGGCGCAGCACCTCCTCGCGGGAGCCTTGAAAGCCGTTGTTCTCTACGACGACGACTGTGGAGCCCGAGCGGGAGACCAGGATGCGGTTCGTGGCGTAGTGGTTGCGCAGGTCGTCCAGGCGCATGGGGCGGGCCTGTGCGGGGTCGCCGCCGAAGAGCCGGATCACGGCGTCCTCGTCGCCACCGCGCACGGCCGTGAAGGTGGCGGCCTCCGCGAGTCCTAAGCGGGTGAGGAGGCCGTCGAGGTGCTGGGGTGAGGTCATGAGGAGATTGTCGCCGCCACCACTGACAACGGCTCTGACGTGCAGCGACTCCGCCCATGAGTGACACTCTCGGGCTCGGGCCGAGGTCTTCGCCGACTGCGGCGCCTCCTGCAATGCCCTCGTCGGCGTCGGCGACATCACCGGCCACGGCAAGGCGGACCTGATCGCACGGGACACGTCCGGAAACCCGTACCACCTCGGCGGCAAGGGGAACTGAGAGGGCCTCTTCCGGCGGGCATGGTGAGGCTCCATTAGCCGGAGTGCCTGGACAGGAGGCACGAGGCCTGGCGACCACGGCGGAGGGCGCGGGCCGCTGGTGTCGCAGCGGTGGTTCGGACAGCATGCGGCGCATGGACTGGATGCCACTGCTCTCCACGCTGGCCGGTGCGGCGATCGGCATCGCCGCCACCCTGATCGCCGACCGCAACAGGTGGCGGCGCGAGGAAGCACGGTACGCACTCGAACTGCGGCGTGTCGTGTACACCGAGTACGCCTCCGCCCTCAAGGAGGCGGGTGAGGAGATACGGGCCGTCGCCCTGGGCGACCACAGATCCGGGTCGGCACGTGACGCGGCGGTGCGCGAGGCCTTCCGCGGAACCGGGTTGTACACGGCGAGCGAGCGGCTCTGGCTCGTGGGCCCGCCGCTCGTCGTCGCGGCCGGGAACGAGGCGTTCCACAGCCTGCGCCGCCTGCGCGACGCCTACGCCCGCGGGGTGGCGGTCGGCTCCGCCGAGGACTAGGCCTTCATCCGGCAGCGTCGCACGGCCATGGCGGAGATGCGTCGCCTCATGCGGGAGGACCTGGGGATCGGGCCCTTGGGGATCGAATGACCGGCGACCGGACTGGTGTCGCTGTCACGCGGAGAGCGCATCGGCAGTGCGGCACCTCCTGCGCCGCGCCTTCGTGTCTGGCTCCCCGGCGGGCTCCTTGCCTGGCCCCGCAGTGGGCTCGGCAGTGGGTGAGAAGGCCGCTGCCAGACGGCTCCCCGCCTGGTTCGACGAGGTCAAGGCGGGCATCTTCGTCCACTGGAACGCCGCCGCGCTCCTCGCCTTCGCCCCGAGCACGGTTGTGGTGTCCGCCTTGGGGGTCAGGCGGCGCGGGTGTAGCGGTCGGCCCGGCGGTCGGCGGCGGTCCCGGTGCGCTCGGCCGTCAGGCGGGCCTCCGCCTCTTCCCGGCCCAGCACCTGGCGGCCCGGCTTGGTGGCCTTGCGCGCTTCCCGTACGAGGCGGTGGCGGGCGGCCTCCTGGGCGAGCTCGGCGGCGCGGAACTGGTGGAGTTCGTAGTCGAACATCTTCTTCCCCCTGCGGTGCTGGTGTCTCGCTCTCTGCGATGACTCCACTTTCGCTTCCCAGGCCTGTGTGGGACATCGGGAAGGTTCCGCATCTTCCGGGGGTGGGGGGCCTTAGGCGTAAGGAGGTGCCTTACTGGCTCGACTAGAAGCCAGTTACTGAGTTTGTGGGCGTGATGTCGGAGGGGCTGACAGGTGGTGTCAGTCGCGGTACGCCGGAACCATGAGGTATCCGCAAGGTGGTGGCCTGACAGCCGAACGGCGGTCCTTTCGCGAAAGTGTCCGCCTGCAAGCGGCCGAGATGTTCGCGGCGGGTGATGACAACACGGTGGTGGCCAAACAGCTGCGGGTCAGTGTGCGTTCGGTGCAACGCTGGCGCCGCAGCTGGCAGGACGGCGGAGATGACGTCCTGCGATCGAAGGGCTCGGCGGCCCGGCCCAAGCTGAGCGAGAAGCTGTTCGGGGTGCTGGAGGAGGAACTCGCCAAGGGGCCCCTCGCGCACGGCTGGCCGGACCAGACGTGGACCCTGGAGCGGATCAAGGTGCTGATCGGGCGCCGGTTTCACAAGACCATCACCCTGTCGACCATTGCGCAGATGCTGCGGCGCCACGGCTGGAGCCATCAGGCCCGGCGAAGCGGGCCCTGGAGCGGGACGAGGAGAAGGTGACCGGCTGGGTGAAGGACACGTGGCCGCAGGTGGAAGCACCGCGGCGGCGCTCGGTGCCTTCATCGTCTTCGAAGACGAGGCCGGGTTCTCGATGACGCCGCCCACGTCGCGCACCTGGTCCAAGCGGGGACACACGCCCGTGGTCCGGGTGCGGGGCCGGTCCCAGCGCCGCTTCTCCGTTGCCGCCCTGGCCTGCTACAAACCCGGCGAACGAACACGTCTGATCTTCCGACCCAAACAGCCCACAGCCTCAGTAGCTGGCTGACCAGGCCTGCCCGTCAGCTCGCGCTGCGCGGATGAGCCGGGGGATGAGGCATCACTTGGGCGGGAGTTCGGCGGTGGCGTCCATGGCCCAGGCCAGCCAGTCGTCCAGGACGTCGTCGTCGAGGGTCTCCTCCGCCAGCAGGACCCAGCCTCGTTGTTCCTTGCCGCGGATCACCAGGGGCGTGGCGCCGGGGCGGGCCAGGGCCTCGTCGGTTCTTTCCTTGCCGACGCGCACCATGAGGCCTTCGTCGTACAGGTTGGCCAGTGCGTTGCCCTGGAGGAGGAAGGCCAGGCCACTGAACATCTTCTTCGCGACCACTCCCTCCGCCTCCAGTCGCTCCGTGATGCGTTCGGCGAGTACTTCGTCGTAGGACATGACTCATCCCTCCTCAGGCAGCCCGGAAGGGCCGACTGTGGTCATCGTTTCGGCTCGTCGCCGGTGCGGCCACCCGTAGCCCCACGGCCGGGAGAGCGGAGGCGCCCTCCCGCCTTCCGGATCGGGGAGCTGCACCGGGCCGGGGGCAGGCGTTGTGGCCGCCCGCGCCCTGGCCCTGGGGGAGCGGCTGGAGGAGCTCGTCCGGCTGGCCCTTTGGGCCCACGGTGACCCAGTGCACGCCCTGGCCGAACGGCACGTCCGTGCGCACCCGCAGGCCGAGGGCCTCGGTGAAGAAGGTCTTGGCCGACTTCTGGCCCAGGACCCAGACCACCGCCGTGTTCACTCCAGTGATCATGGTCTCTCCCGTTGAGTGAGGGCACGTTCGGCCGCCCACGCGGCGCGGCCGCGTTTCTGCGGTGTCCAGGCGCGAGCCCGACAGCCGCGATCTGCTCCCGGTGGCTGCTGCCGTCGGCGGAGGCAGTTCCTCGACGCTTGGGCGTTTTCGACGGTAGAGCCCTTTTAGGACAGTACATGTCACTAATGCCTGGCAGTCTGGAGAACATGTCCCAGGATCTGCCCGCCCGCATGCTGCGTCTGCTCTCCCTGCTCCAGACGCGCCGCACCTGGACCGGCGACGAACTCGCCGACCGCCTCGGCGTCACCCTGCGCACCATTCGCCGCGACATCGACCGGCTGCGCGGGCTCGGCTACCCGGTCCAGGGCACCACCGGCACCGCGGGCGGCTACCGCCTCACCTCCGGTGCCGACGTGCCGCCCCTGCTGCTCGATGACGACGAGGCCGTAGCCATCGCGGTCGCCCTGCGCACCGCCACCCGCGGTGTCGCCCGGATCGCGGAGACCGCGGTGCGCGCCCTGGCCAAACTGGAACAGGTGCTGCCCGTCCGGCTGCGTCACCAGGTCACCGCGATCCAGGCCGCCGCCGCCCCGCTCCCAGTGCCCTGGAGCACCGGCCCCACGGCCGATCCCACCGTCCTGGCCACCCTGGCCGCCGCCTGCCGCGACCACGAGATCGTCACCTTCACCTACCGCACCAGCGGCGGCGAGACCGGTCCACGTCGGGTGGAACCGCACGCGCTGGTCGCCGCCGACCCGGTCTGGTACTTCGTCGCCCACGACATCGACCGCGACGGGTGGCGCCTGTTCCGTGTGGACCGGCTCACCGACCCCGCTCCTACCGGCCACCGAGTCACGCCCCGCGAGCTGCCCAACCCGGACGCGGCCACGTACGTCGCCGCACGCCTGGCCGGCGCCCCCGCCCGCTACACCTTCCACGCCACCGTCCCCGCCGACGCCGAAACCGTGCGGGCCCGAACCTGGTCCCTGCCCGGCCGCGTCCAGCCCGTCGACGACCACACGAGCACCCTTGACCTCGCCGCCGACAATCCTCACCACATCGCGGAACAACTCCTCGGCATCGACCTGGGACCCGACGACACCATCCACGGCACCCTCGAACTCGCGCCCCATCTAGAACAGCTGGGGAATCGCTTGCTGCGTGCCGCCAACGCTCTCACCAAACAGGACGACCAGAGCAAACAGCGCGATGAGCCGGACGCCCGGCATGGGCCATAGCCGGAAGCCTCGCTCCGAGTGCAATTTTCGGGCCTCGGAATACGCGGTGCCGATCCCTTCGCGGAGACCGTGAGGAAATGCCACGCTCGTAAGATTTCGTGGCCCGGGCATAGATCCGGGACAGCGGAAGAAGCCGTGGTCAGTGGGCGCCCCCGTGCCACGAGCGGCGAGAACCAATACGGAGGGGACACTTCCACTAGGGTGCGCCCCGCGAGGGGCCCCAGCGCGTTCAGGCCACGCATGGCCGTCACGGGCGAGGCCTGGGTCCGTGGTCTGCCCGTCGTTCCACGGCTGATCCGCACCTGCGCTGACGCGTGCCGGGCCGTACCACCCGGAACATAAGGGCCCCGCCTTGAGCTTGCCGCCTCCCGCCGACAGCATGGGCACCCCGGATCCTCACGAGGCCGTCCTGGAGGGGCGATGGAGAAGCGGAACTGGCTCATCACCGGCGTCAGTACGGGCCTTGGGCGTGCCTTCGCCCAGGCCGCGCTGGCTGCCGGGCAGACCGTCGTCGGAACCGTCCGTTCGGAGAAGGACCTGCGGGCCTTCGAAGAGCTGAAGCCCGGGCATGCTCACGGCCGACTCCTGGACGTGACCGACGGCGACGCGGTCTCCAGGGTGGTCACGGAAGTGGAAGAGGGCGTCGGTCCCTTGGACGTCGTCATCGCCAACGCGGGGTTCGGCCTGGAGGGCACCTTCGAGGAGACCCCGCTGGCCGAGGTGCGGCGGCAGTTCGAGGTCAACGTGTTCGGGGCGATGGCCACCCTGCAGGCGGCGCTGCCCCACATGCGCCGACGCCGCCGCGGGCACCTGATGGCCGTCACCTCCATGGGCGGTCTCATGGCCGTGCCCGGCATGTCCGCCTACTGCGGCAGCAAGTTCGCGCTCGAAGGCGTCCTGGAGGCGCTGGGCAAGGAGGTCGCACAGTTCGGGATCCATGTGACGGCGATCGAGCCCGGGTCCTTCCGCACCGACTGGGCCGGACGGTCCATGACGCGCGCCGCGCGCACGATCGCGGACTACGACGAGCTGTTCAACCCCCTCCGTGCGGCGCGGCAGAGGGCCAGCGGGAACCAACTGGGCAATCCGGCCAAGGCCGGGGAAGCCGTCGTGCACATCGCGTCGGTCGAGCGGCCACCGGCCCACCTCCTCCTGGGCTCGGACGCACTGCGCCTGGTCACGGCCGCGCGCACGGCCGTGGACGAGGACATCCGCGCATGGGAGTCGCTCTCCCGTACGACCGACTTCGCCGAGGGCGCTCAGCTCTGACGCCCGGCCGCCAGGCCGTGAACAGCTGCCGCACCACCGAACGCAAGGGCGGCGGCCCGCACCCTGTTCCGCGGCGGGCCACGCGTCGCCCAGGACGTGCTCGTTGAGCGCCTCCCCGGAACACCCGCAGTGCCCGCTCATCCCTGGCTGCGGCAGCCGTGGGGCTGGCCATCGTGCTCGTGCTGGGGATCTTCGGCAGTGTCCAGGTGCTCACGGACGACGACTCGCCCCCTGATACCCGCGCCGAGGACATCCGCGCCACTCCGCCGTCGCAACGTTCCGTGCCCGGCGAGTCAGCCGCCCCTTCGACCGCGGCCTCGAAGGGCTCGCGCGAACAGGGGAGTCATGGTCGGGACGCCGCAGAGGTACTGTCGAAGGACCAGCTGGTGGCGGTGATTCCGGATGAGATCCGGAATCAGTACCCCAACTGGAGTGTCAGGCAGGCGCCCGCGATCACGGGTGATTGCCCGGGCGAGCCCTCCTCCTGCGGTGAGCTGAGGTACACGGCCGAGGCCGCCGCGCGAAAGGCGGAGGCGCTTCATCAGCGAACGGGGTGAGCACCGAGGGGAGGGCCTCAGGTCGGCCGATCTCCGCAGCCGCATGCACGCTGACCGCGACCTGGCTTTGGGCCCGCTTGCCCACCGCTCCGCGGAACAGCTGGGCCACCCCGACCAGTACCTGACGCAGCACTGCTAGTTGGTCGTGTGCGTGGGGTATACCGGACGCGTTCAGTTCGCGCGCAGCCCCGGCAGCACCTCGCTGCGGTAGAAGTCGAAGAAGCCCTGCTGCTCCGGGCCGATCTGGCCCACGTACACCTCGTCGAATCCGGCGTCGGCGTACGCGGAGAGGGCGCGGGCGTGTTCGTCCGCGGCGTCGCCGCAGACCGTGTCCTCGGCCACGGCCTCCCGGGTGACGAGGGTGGACGCCTGTTCGAAGTGCGCGGGGGTGGGAAGCACCTGCCCGAGCTCGCCGGGCAGGAACTGCGTGGGCCACATCCGGTGCACCGTCTTGACGGTCTCCTCCCGGTCGGTGCCCCAGCACACTTTGAGGCCGCCGAGGACCGGCTTGTGACCGCCTCCCGAACGGCGGAACTGGCCGACCAGCTCCTCGTCCGGCGTCATCGTGACGAACCCGTCGCCGATCCGCCCGGCCAGGGCGGCCGCCTTGGGGCCGAACCCCGACACATGGATCGGCACCGGCTCGTCGGGGACCGTGTACAAGCGGGCGTTCTCCACGGTGTAGTGACGGCCCCGGTGGGTGACTTCGTCACCGGTCAACAGGTTCCGGATGACCTGCACGGCTTCTTCGAGCATCTCCAGGCGGACGTCCGCGGCGGGCCACGCGTCGCCCAGGACGTGCTCGTTGAGCGCCTCCCCGGTGCCCACGCCGAAGCGGAAGCGGTTGTGGGTGATCACGCCCGCGGTCGCGGCGGCCTGGGCGTTCACCGCCGGATGCATCCGCACGGTGGGACAGGTCACGAACGTGGTCACGGGCAGCGACGTCACCTGGGCGAGCGCGCCGATCATGGTCCAGACGAAGGCGCTCTGGCCCTGCTCGTCGATCCACGGGTGGTAGTGGTCGGAGATGGCCAGGCAGTCGAAACCGGCCTGCTCCGCTGCCCGGGCCTGGTCGAGCAGCTGCGCGGGCGAGAACTCCTCGCTCGCCAGGAAGTATCCGTAACGCGTCATCATGTGCTCCTCATCTGACGGCTCACTCTTCTCCCGCGAACGTGACGTCCTGAGCGCGGACGACGCGCGCCCCCATGTTCGTGCGCATCATCTCCAGCGCGGCGTCGGCGAGTTCGGGATGGATCGACGCCACGGCGTCGGAGACGACCGTCACGTCCAGGTGCCGGATGTGGGCGTCGAGGGCCGAGTACAGCACGCACTGCTCGGTCACTTGACCGCACAGGACCACGTGGCGCACTCCCAGCTCCCACAGGAGATAGGACAGCGGCGTCTCGTAGAAGATCGAGTGCCGCGCCTTGACCACGAACAGCGCCTCGTCGTCCGGGACGATCGGCGCGACAAGGTCCGCGTGCGGACCGGACAGGGCCGCGTCGACGATTTCGCCGTGGTGGGAGCGCCACTGCCCGAAGTTGTCGTTGACGTACACCACCGGGGCGCCACCGGCCCGTGCCGCGGCGAGCAGGTCGGACACGACCGGCACGATCCTCCGCGCGGCGGGCAGGAGCCGCTCGGCGTCCTCGTGGTCGTACATGTTGATCATGTCGATCACGATCACGGCGGACGGCGCGTCGGTGCCCGGCATGGCGGTGGTCACGGTGCGCGCCGCTCCAGCCGGGCGCGCTGTGGCTCCAACGTGTACTTCGGGTCGCGGGCCGAGGCCATCCCGGCCTCGAACACCCCGAACCGCGTGCACGCGGAGCTCGCGAGCAGCGCCAGGCCGGAGGCGATCGCGACGGGCCGTCGACCGCCCGCGAGGGCGGCGCCCGCGGCCCCGGCGACCGTGAGCCCCCGCGCCGTCCGCAGCAGGACGCCCGCCCGGCCCCGCCGGTACGTCTCGGCGACGACGCCGAGACGCCGCTCGGCCGCCTTGAGGACCACGGTGTCCGCGAGCGCGGCGAGTCCGGCGGCGCGGCGTGCGGGGGCGTTCTCCCGCACGGGGCCCACGACGAGGGCCATACCGGCGGCAGCGGCCGCCCCCGACGCCGTGAAGAGGTAGGGCAGTTCGCGATGGGCGCCGTGCCACGCGGGCACCGCCGTGTCCGCGGCCAGGACGCCGGTGTACGCGGCGACGGCCGGCCCGAGCAGGGCAGCCGCCCCCGTGGCCACGGCCCCGGCCCCGGGCAGCCGCCGGGTGACGGCACTGGCCGCGGCCGCTCCCGCCGCCGGACCGTACGCGCTCAGCAGCCAGGAGCCCATGCTCATCGGCGAGGTGGGTTTGAAGACCCTGAGCATGTACGCGAAGCGGGCCGGACGGCCCAGGTCGTGGATGAGCGCGGCGACGGAGAGGGAGACACCGGCCAGCGAGGAGACCTTCAGCGCGGTCGCCGTGCACGGTCGCCCGGTGAGCTGGGCGGCCGCGGCGAACACGGAGCCCGCACCGGCCAGGCCGCCGAAGAAGAAGTACCCCGCGATGTCGGGAGCCGCCCACGAGGGCGCCTTGATGACGGGGCGGCCGTAATAGGAGTCATAGGAGTCGAACTCGGCCTCCGGCACCATGAGTTGTTCGCCACGGCGTCCTTGGCGGCGCCCGCCTACCGCGGGCCTCCCGGACGTCACGGCCGCCTCCTGCCGACGAGCGCGAACGCCGCCGCCACGCCGCCCAGGAGCGACAGCGCGGCCCCGGCCGCGTGCTTCCACATGGCGGGCAGGTCCCGGGTCGTGACCACGGGGTCCGGCGGCAGCCCGTACACCTCGGGCCGGTCCAGGAGCAGGAAGAACGCCCCGTCACCGCCCACGCCGTCAACGGGATCGTGTCCGTACAGGCGGGCTTCGTCCACGCCCGCCTCGTGCAGTTCGTCGACGCGCAGCGCGGCCCGCTCCCGCAGCTCGTCGAGCGGCCCGAACTGGATCGACTCGGTCGGGCAGGCCTTGGCGCACGCGGGCTCCTGGCCCGCGCCAAGGCGGTCGTAGCACAGGGTGCACTTGAAGGCGCGCCCGTCGTGGGGGCGCTGCTCGATGACGCCGTAGGGGCAGGCGGGCACGCAGTAGCCGCAGCCGTTGCAGATGTCCTCCTGGACCACCACCGTCCCGAACTCGGTGCGGAACAGCGAACCGGTCGGACACACATCGAGGCAGGCGGCGTGCGTGCAGTGCTTGCAGACGTCCGACGACATCAGCCAGCGCATGTCCGTGGAGGACGCCGCGCCGGAAGGTCCGGGGGATGCCGCCCCGGAAGACCCCAGGGATGGGGATGCCGCCCCGGAAGACCCCAGGGATGCCGCCCCGGAAGATCCGGGGGCGGCCGCCCCGAGAGGTCCAGGGGCGGGCCCCTTCGCGGAATCGGCCTCGACCAGAGGGAGCTGTGTGCGCCCCTGGGGCGCGGCCTGCTCGATGAATGCGACGTGCCGCCAGCTGGACGCGCCGAGCGCCTGCGTGTTGTCGTACGACATGCCGGTGAGGGACAGGCCGTCCTCGGGAAGGGCGTTCCACTCCTTGCACGCCACCTCGCAGGCCTTGCACCCGATGCACACGGACGTGTCGGTGAAGAATCCGACCCTTTCCTCGCTCATGTCCGGGGCTCCGTTCCGGTGGTGTCACTGATGCCCGCGCGACGGCGGTAGTCGGCGACCAGGCGCGGCAGCGCGGGCCCGCGGGGGCGGCGGCCGGGGCGGATGTCGGCCGTGAGCGCCTTGTCCTCCTGGATGTGCGCGTTGGGGTCGAGGGCCATGGCGACGAGTTCGTTGGCGGCGTCCCCGGTGACCACGCCGTTGGGACCCCAGTGGAAGGGCAGGCCGATCTGGTGGACGGTGCGGCCCTGGACCGTCAGCGGGCGCATGCGTTCGGTGACCAGGACGCGCGCCTCGATGGCGTTGCGGGCGGTGACGAGCGTCGCCCAGCCCCCGTGCTCCAGGCCGCGCTCGGCGGCGAGCGCGGGGGAGACCTCACAGAAGAACTCCGGCTGCAGCTCGGCCAGATACGGCGACCAACGGCTCATGCCACCGGCCGTGAAGTGCTCGGTCAGGCGGTGCGTGGTGACGACGTACGGGTAGACGTCCGCACCCGGAGCGCTGCCGCTGGGGTGGTAGCGGTTGCCGTCACGCGCCAGGAGCTGCCGCACCGGGGAGCGAGGCGTCCGTGGGTACAACGCGTTGTCGAAGGGGGAGTCCTGGGGCTCGTAGTGGGTGGGCAGGGGACCGTCCTCCAGGCCCGCGGGCGCGTAGAGCCAGCCCTTGCCGTCCGCCTGCATGATGAAGGGATCGTCGCCGCGCAGGGCGTCCGCGCCCGTGGCGCCCTCGTCCGGCACGTGACCGGGCGGGCGGTCCGGGACGAAGTCCGGGACGTCGTGGCCGGTCCACCGGCCGGCCTGCGGGTCCCACCACACGCAGGCCTTCCGCGCGCTCCACGGCGTGCCGTCGGGGGCGGCCGAGGCCCGGTTGTAGAGGATGCGGCGGTTGGCAGGCCAGGACCAGGCCCACTGCGCGGCCACCCAGTCCTGCTCGGACTGCGGCTTCTTGCGGGCCGCCTGGTTGACGCCGTCGGCGTACACCCCGCAGTAGATCCAGCAGCCGCAGCGCGTCGAGCCGTCGTCCCTCAGCTCCGTGTACGCGGACAGCGGAGCACCGTCCGGGCCGTGACCGTTGATCTCGGCGAGCACCGCGTCGGCGACGGGTTCGTCCAGCGGTCCATCGACGGGATAGTCCCAGGCGAGGTCGAGGACGGGACGGTCCATCGGATCGTCGGAACCGGCCAGTTTCTCCCGGATGCGGCGACCCAGGTGGTACGTGAACCACAGGTCGCTCCGGGCGTCGCCCTGGGGCTCCACGGCCGCGTGGTGCCACTGGACCCACCGGTTGGTGTTGGTGAAGGAGCCGGACTTCTCGGTGTGGGCCGCGGCCGGGAAGAAGAACACCTCCGTGCCGATGTCGCGCGTGCGCAGCTCGCCGCTCTCGATCTCCGGCCCGTTCTGCCACCAGGTGGCCGACTCGATGAGGGAGAAGTCACGGACCACGAGCCAGTCGAGCTCGGCCATGCCCAGGCGCTGCAAGCGGGTGTTGGCCGAGCCGACCGCCGGGTTCTCCCCCATCAGGAAGTAGCCCTTGCAGACGCCGTCGAGCTGGGCAAGGACCGTGTCGTAGGTCGAGTGCGAGCCGGTGATCCGGGGGAGGTGGTCGAAGCAGAAGTCGTTCTCGGCCCGCGCGGCGTCCCCGTAGTAGGCCTTCAGCAGGCTCACGAAGTACGCCCGCATGTCCGCCCAGAAGCCCTTCTCCGTGCGCGAGGACGCGATGAAGCGGTCGAGGTCCAGGTGCTGGTGGGCGTGGGGCATCGGCAGATAGCCGGGCAACAGGTTGAACAGGGTCGGGATGTCGCTGGACCCTTGGATGGAGGCGTGGCCGCGCAGCGCCTGGATCCCGCCGCCGGGCCGTCCGATGTTGCCGAGGAGGAGCTGGAGGATGCTCGCGGTGCGGATGTACTGCGACCCGGTGGTGTGCTGGGTCCAGCCGACCGCGTACACGAAACAACTGGTCCGGTCCGGTCCTGAGTTGGCGGTCAGCGCGTCACACACCCGCAGGAACGTCTCGCGCGGCACCCCGCACACGCTCTCCACCAGGTCGGGCGTATAGCGGGCGAAGTGGCGCCTGAGCACCTGGAACACGCAGCGCGGGTGCTGGAGCGTCGGGTCGCGGGGCGCGTCCGGCGCGGTACGGGCTCCGCCGGAGCCGTGGGTCTCCGCACCGCCCGCCGCGTGGACACGGTCGTGGTACTGCTCGTCGACCTCACCGGTCGGCTGCTGCACCTGTACGCCCTCGTACTGCCAGCTGTGCTGGTCGTAGTGGCGCTTGTCCTCATTGAGCCCGGAGAAGACGCCGTCCAGGTCCTCGGTGTCGCGGAAGTCCTCGCTCACCAGCGTGGCGGCGTTGGTGTAGTGCAGGACGTACTCGCGGAAGTACTTCTCCTCGGTCAGGACGTGGTTGATGATGCCGCCGAGGAAGGCGATGTCGCTGCCCGCCCGCAGCGGCACGTACAGATCGGCGAGCGCGCTCGTGCGCGTGTAGCGGGGGTCCACGTGGATGATCGTCGCGCCGCGGGCCTTGGCCTCCATCACCCACTGGAAGCCCACCGGATGGGCTTCGGCGTAGTTCGAGCCCTGGATGACGACGCAGTCGGAGTGCTGCTGGTCCTGCATGAAGGTGGTGGCGCCGCCGCGGCCGAAGGACGCGCCGAGACCGGCGACCGTGGAGCTGTGGCACACCCGGGCCTGGTTCTCCACCTGCACGACGCCGAGGCCGGTGAGGAGCTTCTTGATCAGGTAGTTCTCCTCGTTGTCGAGCGTGGCCCCGCCCAGGCTCGCGATGCCCATGGTGCGGGCCGTGCGCACGCCGTCCCGCTCCCACTCCCAGGTGGCGCGGCGGGTCGCGACGACTCGGTCGGCCACCATGTCCATGGCCGTGTCGAGGTCGAGGGGCTCCCACTCCGTGCCGTGGGGGCGCCGGTGGAGCACCTGGTGGCGGCGGGCCGCCCCCGTGGTCAGCTGCAGCGTCGCGGAGCCCTTCGGGCACAGTCGGCCGCGGCTCACGGGGGAGTCGGGGTCCCCTTCGATCTGCACGACCTTGTCGTCCTTGACGTACACCTGCTGGCCGCAGCCGACGCCGCAGTACGGGCAGATGGACTGGGTCACCCGCTCCGCCGTCTCGGTACGCGGCCGCAGCCGGGCGGTCCGCTGCGACACGGCTGCGCTGCCCCGGCCCGAACGGTCGTCCCCCGTCAGCTGCCGGTAGACGGGCCAGTCGCGGAATCGGTCGGTGACACCCATACGGACTCCCAGGAAGAGGCGGGCCGAGGACGGGTCAGTGCCGGGACGCCCGGGAATCTGGTCACAGCGCTCTCCATTCTTGGCCACGCCGAGCCGCTCCGCACGCTGTGGCCGCAGACGGGGTACCTGGCTGGGCGCGAGCGAAACGTGTCGGTGGGGGAGCGGGCTCGGGGTCCGTGGGGCCTGGGGCGTGCGGAGGCGGCGCGGTGAGGCTCCGGTGCCGGGGCTTTGGGGTACGTACCTGGCGCGGTGAAGCTCCGGAGCCGGGGCTTCGAGGCACGCGCCTGGTGCGGTGAAGATCCGGTGCCGGGGCTTCGAGGTGCGCATCTGGCGCGGTCGGCACCACCACGTCACTCTCGTCGCCGCCGCCCCAACCCTTCTCACCCTCCGATGGGCCCCCAAGCCCCGGCCGCGGCCTGAGTCCCTACCGGGGCCGCGACGCCCTGCGGGACATGCTGCGGTGCTGGACCGGGAGCTGCACGACCTGCGGCGGTGCCTTGGAGACCATCGGCGGCAACTTCCGTGTGCGCGGCGGGGCTTCGCCCAGGCACGCCTCCCCGCCCCTTCCGCGCCGCTACCCTGACTCGCGGGGGCGAATCCGATGACGCACGACGGCGTGACCGAAAACAGCAGGGAAGAGGCCGACCGCCGCCAGGTGCACAACGAGATCCGCGGCGGGACCTTCGGCACCAGCATCCAGATCGGGACACTGAACGGGCCGCTCCAGCTCGGCAGGGCCGCCGAGCAGGCACGGGCCCGGGCCGCCGTGCCCGCGGTCGTCCCCGTGGCCCAGGCCCTGCGCCACCCCTACCTGCTGGGCGTGCACCGCCCCATCAAGGAGGCCGAGGGAGGACTGCCCGCTTATGTGCCCCGCGCACACGACCGCGAACTCACCGCCCGGCTGACCACCGGTGACCCACCCGTAGCCGTACTGGTCGGCAAGTCCTGCACGGGCAAGTCCCGAGCCGCCTACGAAGCGGTACGTGCTTGCTACCCGACCTGGCACCTGGCCGCCCCCACCGGCGCCGAGAGCCTCCTGGCACTGCTGGACAGCGACACGATCACCCCCCGTACGGTCCTGTGGCTGGACAACCTGAACCTCCACCTCCTGGGCGAGGCCGGCGAACAGGCCGCCGAGCGCCTGCGCCACTTGCTGGCCCGACCCGGGCCCGTGGCCGTCATCGGCACCATGTGGCCCACTTTCTGGCACGGCATCCGCTCCACCGCTGACGGCGAGAACAGACACGCACAAGCACGCGCCCTGCTGCGCCTCGCGGCCCCGGCCATCGACGTGCCGGAGGCGTTCACGTCCGCCGACCTCACCCGTGCCGAGACTCTGGCCGTCTCCTCCGCCCCCCTGGCCGCGGCCCTGGACGCCCACTCCGACACCGGATGCCTCGCCCAAGTCCTCGCCGCGGGCCCTGAACTCGTCACTCGTTACCACAGCGCCGACGCCTCCACCCGCGCGGTGCTGACCGCCGCACTGGAGGCCTGGCGGCTGGGCTGGACCACGCACCTCCCGCACGAGATGCTCCGCGCCGCGGCCGCAGGCTACCTCCCGGACGGCACAGCACTGCCCGACGACTGGTTCGACCAGACCATCGCATACGCCACCGAACCCGTACTCGACGCGGTGGCCCCGCTCACCCGCGTACGGCTCACCGGTGGCCCGCCCACAGACGGCTACGCCGTAGCCGACTACCTCGCACAGGAGATCACGCTCGCCAAGCCGAACTGTGGTGGGCCGAGAGAGCTGTGGGACAGCGCCCTGGCCCACGCCCACTACGCCGATTCCGCCTCGTTCCAGGAGCTGATCACGAGCGCCGTGCAGCGCGGCCTGTACCGGTACGCCCTGCGACTGTGCGGCGCGGCTGCGTCGCGCGGGGACGCTCTCGCCCAGGTACGAGCACTCACCGTGCTGGGGCACATCGGTGAGGAACAGCTGGAGCGGTTCACCACCCGCCAGAAGTGGTTGCTGCGCCTCATATGGGGGTCGCCCTGGCTGTTGTACGCCGTCGGCTTCGCCGCCTTCAGCCGCCGGGCCGACCTTGAGCCTGGGCAACTGGTCGGCTCCGCCGCTGTCTTCGCCGCGGTACTCGGCGAGCTGCAGTACCGCACACGCGCGGACTCCCGCAGGCGGCTGGCGTTCATGCGCAGGAGGTCGGAAGTCGACCACCACAGAACGGCTGTCGCGAGGATGCGGGACGGCGATGTCGAGGCGACCCTCGCCTTGGCCTCGGACTATGTGGACAGGGCTGACTGCGGTGCCGCACTGGCCTGCCTGCGCCGCTTGGAGGTGCACGACTTTCGCGACGAGCCGGACGACGACCTGCCGCGCAGCCACTGGTACCCCCTCTTTGCTGAACTCCTGTCCCTCACCGGCCAGTACGACGAGGCCGAACGCCTGTTGCGGGCGGCGCTGGACCCGGGCTTTCCCTCGCTCAGGCAGGACATGACCGAATTCCGGGTCGACTGTACGGGCGCGTTGCTGGGCGTCCTTGCCGCTCAAGGCCGCACTCAAAAGATGGAGGAGATCCAGGAGCGGGCGCTGCGGGAGTTGCCGAGGGAAGCGGGCCATGACCTGGCCCACATCGCAGCGACGATCGCCGCCGGAGTGACCCCCACCAGCGGGCCGGCCACCGAGGACGCTCTCAGACGGGCCTGCGCACGCGGGGTGCGATGGTCGGTGCTGCGGCTCCTGCACCACCTGCGCCGGACCGGGCCGGCAGAGGAATTCGACCACGTACGCAGATTCGGCCTGGAGCCAGGGGGAGCGACCGCCGCCCCCTGGGGGCGCGAAGTACTCTCTCCCCAGGAAACACTGGCCGTGTTCGACGGGATATGACCACTCTGCCGAGGTGGGCGCCGGAAGGGCGGTCGCCGGCCGCGTCGGGTGCGGCGGCGCTGGTTGCCCCGACACAGCCGGAACCGGGGCCGACGTCCGTGTGCGGCAAGCCGAAGGAACCCTCGACAGCCCGCCGATGAAGGACTGTCTGCGCCGGGGGCGGAACAGTCCCTCCCCGCGGTGGCCAGTTCCGGCCTCACGCCGCTTCCCCTGTGGCCGCTACATTCACCTCCGACCAGGCATGTACACGACCAGGGGGAATGGGCAACGATGCGTTCCACAGGACCTGTCAGCCGCATCGGCAGATCGCGCACGGCAGTCACCGCTACGGCGGCCGTCTGGGCAGTCACCGCCATGGGCCTTGCCGCCTCACCGGCTGCCGCAGCACCCGCCGACACGACGTCCACCCGGCCCGGCGACACCTGTACGGCGGCCGACCTCGGCACACGTCACCCGTACATCAAGTCCACCGAAGTGTCCCCGACGATCACCCACTTCAAGGGCTGGTACGTCACCGAGGGCACCACCGGCAACCAGACCGTCACGACCAGCACCCAGACGACCATCACGGTCTCCGTCGGGCTCAACAACACCATCGAGGGCGGTTTCGCCACCGAGGCCCTCGGCAAGGCCGGCGTGAGCGTGGGCCTGAACGTCAAGGTCGAGTCCTCCTCCACCAGCAGCGAGTCGAACTCGGTCGCGTGGAACTTCAACCAGCCCGGCTACTACGGCGTCTACAAGGGCACCAAGAAGGTCACCGGCACCTACGGAAGCCTCAACTGCAACCGCGTCCAACAGGGCGACGGCAGCTGGGCGTTGAAGTGGGTCGAGGGGCCCGGCGGCGGCAGCTTCACCACCTACACCACCCTTGAGGAAGGCGCGGTGCGCTGCCAGGACCAGGTGCCCGCGGGCAGCATCATGGCCAAGGCGCAAACCCTCCTCGACTGCGGCTCGGCCGCCGCCAAGGCCGCACACCCGGCGGGCGCGGTGACGCCGACGGCGAAGCAGAAGCAGGACCGCCTCGTGCAGCAGCGCCAGTCTCTCGCCAGCGGCACGTCCGCCGCACAGCCCAAGGCCACCGGGCGTGGCGCGCGGGCCGCCCTCGACTGCCAGGCCGAGGTCTACAAGATCGCCGTACCCGGCAAGCCCCTGTCCTGGGGCGCACCGATCCTGGCGGCCGACGCCGTCCGGCTGCGACCCTCGTCGATCTTCAGCGCCCACCTGGACAACTGGCGCCTGTGCAACGTGACGGAGAGCAACGGCGTCATCGAGGCGACCCTGTGGAACTGGGGCATCGGCGGGTGCGCGACCATCGCCGGGCAGAACCCGGCCGCTGAACGAGCGGCCGTGACGACGGCTTCCTGCACGGAGGACGACCTCCAGCGGTTCTACATCTACCGCGACGTACCCGGTAGCTCGAAGGTCGGTGTGCAGAACAAGTACACCGGCTCCATGATGGGCCACGACCGGTACGCGGACGGGGAGTTCATACGCCAGTACTCCGGCGGCAGGCAGGACGGTACGGGTACGTACGCCCTGACCCGGGTCTGACACCCCACAGCCCGTGAGCGGCCCCGTACGTCAACCCCGGCTTCCCGGCTTCGTGCGGGGCTGCTCCGTGTCCCGTCCCTGCTCCGAGCCCGGACTCGGGTACCTGGGTGCGTCGCTCGGTCGTCATGCCCCGGCCCGCGCCCGGCTCTCACGCAGAGCCGCGCATCAGCCATTGACCCACTGTTCAACGGCTGTTGAGCAGTGATTGACAGCCATGCCGGACAGTCCTCCCACCGGTCGCCGCAGGGGTGGCCATCAGGTGAGAGGCAGGGGAACGGCGGTGGCGCAGACGCAAGAGGGCGGTCTCGTCGCGGTCCTGCGGGCCGAGTTGACGGCCGCTGCGGCGGCAGGGGCGTGGGAGACGCGGGAGGGTGACTTCTGGTACCACGTCGAGCCCGTGAACCACCGCTACCGGCTGCAGGGTTGGAAGCTCCACCTGTCCGCCGTGCCGGACAACGCCGAGGAAGTGCTGCGGCGTTCGGCGCGGGAACTGCTGCCGCTGGGCGTGCCGTTCAAGTTCATCGGCACGGCCGAACGGCTGCGCCGGTCACTCGCCCGCGACTACCAGCGAGCGGCCGGAGGGAAGTTCCTCACCGTCTACCCGGACAGCGACGCGCAGTGCGTGGACCTTGCCGAGGCGCTCCACCGGGCCACCGAAGGGCTTGAAGGACCGGCGATCCTGTCCGACCGGCGCTACCGCGAGGACAGCCTGGTGCACCACCGGTACGGCGGCTTCGCCGCCCTGCGGGAGCTGGACGACGACGGGCTCTGGCAGGACGTGCTCGTGGCGCCGGACGGCACCCTGACACCGGACGAGCGCAGCGCCTGGTTCGCGCCGCCGCCCTGGGCCACCGACCCCTTCGGTCCGCTCCCGCAGGAGCCCGCCGCGACAGGCGAGTTGCTGCTCGCCGGACGGTACCGGGTGACCGGGGCGGTCCGGCACTCCAACAAGGGCGGCGTCTACCGGGCCGAGGACCGGCAGGGCGGTGCGCCCGTAGTGATCAAACAGGGGCGGCCCTGGCTCGACGTGGAGGACGACGGGCGGGACGTACGGGATCTGCTGCGCAACGAGGCAGCCGTCCTGAAGCACCTGGCCCCCTCGGGCGCGGTGCCGCGCTTCGTGGAGACGTTCGATCTCGACGGGCACCTCTTCCTCGTGCAGGAGGAGATCGCCGGTACCAGTCTGCGGGACCTCGCGGCCCCCGTGGACGCCGCCGCCCGGCCGCCGCTGAGCCGCGACCAGGTCCTCCGGCACGCCCGGTCCCTCCTCGCCCTGGTGAGCTCCGTACACCGGGCAGGCGTGGTGATACGCGACCTGTCGCCCGCCAACGTCATCGTGCGGCCCGACGGGCGCATGGCCCTCATCGACCTGGAGGCCGCCGTACTGCCCGGCGGCACGCCGGGCCGACTCGCCACGCCCGGCTACGCCGCCCCCGAACAGCGCACCTCAGGTCCCGACCCGGCCGCCGACCGCTACAGCGTGGGCATGCTCCTCGCGCTGCTCTGCCTCCAGAGCGAGCCGCTGATGGCACCCGGTGGAGACGTGGGCACGTGGCTGCGGCAGGCCGCGCGAAACTTCCCCGTGTGCGGGGAACTCGACGCTGCCATAGCAGGGCTGACGCACCATCAGCCCGAGAGGCGGTGGGATCTCGCGAGAGCGCGCACCGTCGTCGCCGCGCTCTGCGCGGCCGCCGCGCCCCAGGCCGCCGCACGCCCCGTACTCGTGGACGCACAGCGGCTCGATCGCCTCGTAGAAGGGTCGCTCAGCCACCTCCTGTCCGGCATGACCCCGGACGGACCGGCCCTGTGGCCGATGAACCCGGCCGCCGGGAGCGCCGACCGGGGAACGCTCCAGTTCGGCGCCGCCGGAATCACCGGCACCCTCGTGCAGGCGGCGGCCCGTCCGGCCGAGGCGGGGCCGTGGGCCGCGGACCTGGCCGCCCGCCTCACCGACGGACTGCGGGAAGCGGCACGCTGGTACGACCGCAGGCTCGACGCGCGGCCCGGACGACGGATCCTGCCCGGCCTCTACGCGGGACACGCCGGGCTGTGCCTGGCCGCGTACGAAAGCGCGCTGCGCGTCGGCGACGAGGTGACCTGCCGCCGGGCCCTCGCCATGGCGCGCCGCCTGCCGGTGCGCTGGACCACCCCCGATGTCTTCCACGGCACCGCGGGCGCCGGGCTCGCCCTGCTGCGCCTGCACGAACTGAGTGCCGACCCCGAGCCCGCCGAGCGGGCACGCGCCTGCGCCGACGGCATCCTCGACGCCGCCCGCGAAGCCGACGGCGGCGGACTGTGGTGGCCGTCGGCGGCGGGCGACTCCACCGGCCCGTACTTCGGTTTCGCGCACGGCAGTGCCGGGATCGGCACGTTCCTGCTCGCGGCGGGCGCCGCGCACGCCGACCCGGCGTACACGGACGCCGCCCGCCGCTCCGGCGACCTGCTGGTGCGCGCGGCGGTGCGCGAGGACGGCGCGGCCTGGTGGGGCGAGGGGCCGCAGCGGGCCGACCGCCGCCTCGCGCACTGGTGCCACGGGGCGTCCGGCGTCGGCACGTTCCTGCTCCGCCTCTGGCGGGTGACGGGCCACGAGCCGTACCTCACCCTGGCCGAGGAGGCCGCCGTCGCCGTACGCCGGGCCGCACCGACAGCGCCGCTCGGCGCGTGCCACGGGATCAGCGGGGACGGGCAGTTCCTGCTCGACCTGTACGAGGTGCTCGGCCGGACGAGCCACCGCACCTGGGCCGGGGAACTCGCCGACGCGCTCGCCGCGCGGGCGGGCACGGCCGACGGACAGCCGGTGACGACGGGCGACTGCTGGGAGCGCCCGTACGCCGACCACGCGACCGGCACGGCGGGGGCGCTCTCGTTCCTGATCCGGCTGCGCCACGGCGGACCGCGTCCCTGGCTCCCGGCCACCCACCCCTGACCCACCCCTGATCCGCCCCTGATCCACCTGGCCAGGGGCCCCAGACCCGCCGTGCGCCGTCCGGCCGCGGTGGCACCGGTCTCCGCCGAGCGGCGGAGACCCCGACAAGAAGGAGAACCGGACATGACCGGCTCGCAGATGCTCGACGCCCTGAACCGCCTGCCCCAGGAGGAGACCGCCGCTGCCGCCTGCGGCAGCAACAACAGCCGCCCGCACACCATCTGATCCCGCTGATCCTGGGTCAGATCTGACGCGGGACCGGGGGTGCGGTGCCCTATCCCCCAGAGCGCCGCACCCTCCCCGCATCCTCCCCGCCCTCCGCACCGGTACCGGCAGGAGCGGAGGGCGGGGAGGAACACGAAAGGACACCGGCATGCGGATGCCCGGACCCCCGAGGGATCCGGCGGTGGGCAGGTTCCTGCTCCGGGTCGCCCTGTACGCGCCGTACCACCACGCGGGGTTCGCGGCGGCGGCCGTGCTCGGCACGGTCACCGCGCTGTGGATCCCCGCCGCGCTCGCCGACGCGCTCACCCTGTCGGACACCGGGGCCCGGGTGCTCCTCGGCGTCCTGCTCGCCGCGGACGTGGCGGCCACCGTCCTCGCCGGGTTCACCAAGAACTCCGCCGTCGCCCGCTGCACCGCCCGCCTGCGCAAGGAACTGGCACAGCGGCTGCTCGCGGCAGGTCCGGAGGCCACACGCCGTTACTCGGCGGGCGACCTGGCCGGGCGGTTCGTCGCGGCGGCGGAGGGCACCGCGGACGCCTGCTTCACCACGGTCACCCTCCTGGTGGGGGCCGCCACCTCCCTGGGAGCGCTGGCCGCCCTGCTGCTCATGGACGAGTGGCTCGCGCTGGTGTTCGCCGTCGCGATCCCCCTGACCGTACGGGAAATGCGGCGCACCGGCGCCGCCGCGAGCCATCACCACACCCGCTACCAGCAGGAACAGAGCACCCTCACAGGGCGCCTCTCGGCCGCCCTGACGGGCCTGCGCAGCATCCGGGCCACCGGCACCCAGCAGGCGGAGGCCGCCCGGATCCTGGCGCCACTGCCCGCCCTGACCGCGGCGGGCCGTGCCACCTGGCGCGTCGAGGGCGCGGCCGGCCGCCGTGCCGGGCTGCTCCAGGCCGCCGTGCTGGTCGCCGTCATGAGCGTGGTCACGTGGGACGTCGCGGCGGGCCGCCTCGCACCGCCGGACATGCTGACCGCCGCCGGGTACACGGCCCTGGCGCTGCGGATCACCGACCAGGTGTCGACGTCGGCGTACCTCGGCTACATCCACGCCAGCGCCCGGCGGGTGCGCGGCGTCCTGGACCTTCCGCCGCGGCCGCCGTCCCGGGCAGCCGCGCCTGCCCGCTCCGGTGACCTGGTGTTCCACCGCGTGCACGTACGCGACGACCACGACGAGGCCCTCCTGGACGGACTGGAGCTGACCGTGCCCGCGGGCCGCTCGCTCGCCGTCGTCGGGGCGGCCGGGCCCGCACTCGACGCGGTCGCGGCGCTTGCCGCGGGATTGCTGGTCCCGCACGGCGGGAGCGTGCGCGTCGGCGGTGAGCCGGTGCGGGCCGGAGATGTGGGATACGCCTTCGCGCGGCCGGTGTTGTTCGGCACGACACTGCGGGACGCCCTCGTCGCCGGGCGCCCCGAGGCCTCGGACGCCGAGGTGGAGCGGGCCCTGCGGACAGCCGGAGCGGCGGACTTCGTACACCGACTGCCGCACGGCTGCGCCACACCGTTGGACGCCCTGCCGCTGTCGGGCGGGGAACGGCAGCGCCTGGGCCTCACCCGTACGCTCGTCCACGACCGTCCGGTGGCGGTCCTCGACGACGCCACGTCCAGCCTGGACACCGTCACGGAGGCTCAGGTCGGCCGGGCGCTCGACGCGTCGATGCGGGGCCGCACCCGCCTGGTCGTCGCCCACCGGGCCGCCACCGCCGCCCGGGCCGACCTCGTGGCCTGGCTGGACGGCGGGCGGCTGCGGGTACTCGGCACGCACCGGCAGCTGTGCCGACTGCCGGAGTACCGCGCCCTGTTCACCACCCGGTCCACCGCCGACGAGAGGGCGGGCCGATGAACGTGCTGTACACGGACCTGCGCCGCCACCGACGGGCCGTCGTGCTGCTCCTGCTGTGGTCGGCCGTGGACAGCCTGCCCGCGCTGGCCGGTGGCTGGTGCGTCGCCAAGGCCCTGGACGAAGGGGCCCTCGCGCACCGGCCCGGCAGCGCCGCGGCCTGGCTGCTGGCGCTCGGCGGCGCGTACGTCCTGCGCGCCGCGGCCTCCTGGATCACCACCCGGCACCTCGCGGACGTCGTGGAGCCGCTGCGGGACGCGTGGCTCACGCGCATCGTGCACGCAGCCCTGGCCGACGGTGGCTCGGACGCGGCCGTGGCCAGGGTGGCCGGGCAGGCGGAGAGCGTCCGCCGACTCACCGGGACGCTCCTGCTGAGCCTGCGGGACGTGGTCCTGTCCCTGGCCGCCGCGGTCATCGGCCTCGCCGTCCTCGCGCCCCGGCTCGCGCTGCTCACCCTGGTCTGCGTGGCGGCCGCCCTCGCCCTGCTGGCCTGGCAGCTGAGACCGCTCGCCGCGATCCACCGGGACGCCGTGCGGGCGGGGGAGGCGCTCGCCGCGGAGACCGGGAGCACGGTACGGGCGCTGCGGGACATCGCGGCGTGCGACGCCGGGGCCCAGGCCCTCACGAGGATCGGCGCGGCGGCCGACCGGCAGGCCGCGCTGACCCGGGCGCTGGCGCGGGCGGGCGTGGGCCGGGGCGCGGCCGTCGCGGTCGGCGGCCATCTGCCGGTGGTCCTCATGCTGGCCGCGGCGCCCTCGCTCACCTCGGGCGGCACCCTGACGGCCGGGACCCTCGCGGGCGCCGCGACCTATCTGTACACCCAGGTCACCCCGCTGCTGCGGACCCTGGCGCAGACGGCCGCCTCGGTGGGGCTGCCCCTTGTGGTGACGGTACGACACCTGACCGGGGTCACCGGCCGCACCGCCGAGCCCGTGCCCGACGCGCCGACTCCTCCGCTCCCGTACGGACAGACCGGCCTGGAGCTCAGGGACGTGACCTTCGCCCACGGCCCTGCCTCCGAGCCGGTCATCGACAGGCTGTCGCTGTCCGTTCCCCCAGGACTGCACGTGGCCGTCGTCGGGCCGAGCGGAATCGGCAAGTCGACGCTCGCCGACGTCATGGCCGGACTGACCCCGCCGGACTCCGGTGAAGTCCTGCTGGGCGGCCGCCCGTTGGGGGGTCTCGCACCCGGCACCGTCCGCCGCACCATCGGCCTCGTACCTCAGGAGTCGTACGTCTTCGACGGCACCCTGCGCGAGAACCTCACCTGTCTGCGCCCGGACGGCGTGAGCGACGCGGAACTGGACCGATCGGTGGCGGCCCTCGGCGCCACCGCCCTGGTGACACGCACTGGCGGCTACGGCGCGCGGGTGGGCGACGGAGACCTCACCGCCGCCGAACGGCAACTCGTCACCCTGCTGCGCCTCTATCTCTCCCCGGCCCCGCTGATCATCCTGGACGAGGCGACCAGCGCGCTCGACCCGCTCGCCGAGGAGCAGGTGGAGCAGGCGTTCGCGAGACGGGAGGGGAGCCTGGTGGTGATCGCCCACCGGATGAGCTCGGCACTGCGCGCGGACCGGGTCGTCGTCCTGGACGGCATCCGCGCGACGCAGGGCACGCACGACGAACTCGTACGGTCCGTACCCACCTACGCGGACCTGGCAGGCCACTGGCCCGCGCGCGTCGGCGGTGATGCGGGGGCGGGCCGCTCCCCGCGACCGCGGAACTCCTCGCCGATCCCAGGGACATGACGCGCGCTCTCAGGCTACGACCCGTTCGGGCGGGGGCCTCGCCCTACCGGTGCGCGGCGCGCCCCGCTAGCGTCGCACGGTGGCCGACTCATACGCGGAACTCGCCCGGCACTACGACCTGATCATGACGTCGGGCTACTACGACTACGACGCCTACGCGCGCGAGTTGGCGGCGGGCATCGGCGATCGCCGGGACGTCCTTGAGCTGGGGGTGGGGACGGGGCTGGTGTGCGAGCGGCTGTTGGAACTCGCTCGTACAGGGCTGCGGCTCACCGGCATCGACCACACCCGGGGCATGCTGGCCCGGGCACGAGCACGGCTCGGCGACCGGGTGCGGCTCATCGACCAGGACGTCGTCAGCGCGGCGTGGGGACCCGCGTTCGACGTGGCCTACTCGGTCGGCGGGGTCTGGCTCTGGCTCGCCGGCCGGGACGGCGCCCACCTGGGCAGCCACCTTCTGCGGGACGACGAGAACGCCGCGGGGCTGGAACGTCTCGCCGCCGCTCTGCGGCCGGGCGGGCTGTTGCTGCTGTCCGTCCAGGAAGCACATCGTTCCTCGGAGCGGTCGCTGCCCGGTGGACTCCGCTATGTCCAGCACGTCCAGGACGGCGGCAACGGGCGGATCGTCAAGGACTACTTCGTCCTGCGGGACGACACCGTGCTGGCACACCAGCACTCCACCTACCGCGTGTTCCCTGAGGAGGAGGCCGGTCGGCTCCTGGAGCGGGCCGGGTTCCGGCCACTGCCCGGACCGGGCACGGGCGCGCTGTTCCGCCAGTACGTCCGTACGTGACCGGCCGGCTTCCCGTCCCGGCAGCGGCCGCCCCCCGACTCGCGGCACGTCGGCCGCCGCCCTCGACACGCCCGCGGCCGGTGGTCGTTCACGTCACGAGCAGCCGGAGGCCGAGATCTGCCGCGTCGAGGTCGGCGAGGTCGGCGTTCCGCTCGGCCCACCGGCCGGAACGCAGGTCGTCGCCGAGGCTTCGGACCGCCCGCCGCTCGGCCTCTGGCCCGACCTTCGTCCACACCGACACCGCACGGCGCACGTCCTCCTCCAGATACGCCTCCGGTCGGCGCCAGTACGCCTCGAACAGGCCGTCGGCGCAGTCCCAGGGGACGGGCACCGGCTCGGCGCGGGCACCGATCGCGTCGGCCATCGCGGCGAGCGAGGGGAACTCCGCGAGGACGGCGGCGAACTCGGGAAGGTAGTCGCGGGTGAGCCAGAACCGGTCCGGCCATCCGGGCTCGTCGGTGTCGAACGTCAGCACCACCACGCGGCGGGCCACGCGGCGCATCTCCCGCAGCCCCGCCATCGGGTCCCCCCAGTGGTGAACGGTGGACACGGCCATCGCGACGTCGAAGGACCGGTCCTCGAACGGCAGGTTCTCCGCGGCGGCGACCACGCACGGGGCCGAACCGGCGGGCCGCTGCTCCCGCATGACCGCCGAGGGCTCCACCGCGGTCACGTCGCGATCAGCGGGTTCGTAGGAGCCGGTGCCGGCCCCGACGTTCAGCACCGTCCGCGCGTCGCCCAGCGCGTCCCGGATCCGCTCGGCGATCCGCGGCTCGGTACGCCTCGTCGCGGTGTACGCGCCGCCGATCGTGTCGTACAGCCGTGCGCCCAGCATCTCCAGTTGCTCCTCCGGTGTCACCTTCAGTCCCTTCGCCCGTGTCGTGAGTTCCCTGTCGATGGCCGCCACCATGGCGTCGGCGCGATCGCGCCGCTCCACCAGCAGGCCGCGCAGCCGGCGCAGGCGCGCGACGGCGTCGGTGGACGGGTCGCCGACCAGTTCCGCGACCTCCCGCAGCCCGAAGCCCAGCCGCCGATAGGCCAGCACTTCCCTGAGCCGCTCCACGTCGCCCGCCGAATACGCCCGGTACCCGGCCGCGGTCCGTGCCGACGGCCGGACGAGCCCGATCTCGTCATAGTGATGCAGCGTGCGGACGCTCACGTCGGCCAGCTCGGCCACGCGCCCCACAGTCCAGTGATCTTTCACGGCACCGACTATGCGGCCTGACGTCACGTGAGGGTCAAGAGCCGTCTTCATGCGGCGTGGGAGCGCCCTGGGCGGGCTCCTGTCCGGGTGCTGGTCTTGTGCATCGGCTGCGAGCTGGTGACGGTGGGGTCATGCGGCCCGGGCGGGCCGCGTGGGGAGGGGCATCGTGAAGCACGATCTTGGCGAGCTCGGACGTGTGGGCCGTCTGCTGAGTGAGGTGCTCGGCCTGTTGGAGGGCGAGCGGCGGCGCTTGGAGGAGAGGTACGGGCCGAACCCTGGTGGGGACCACTCCGCGGGCAGCCCGATGCAGACGATGCACGGGATCAGGGATCTGTGCGAGGGCGTGCGCAGGGCACTGAAGGGCGTCGCCCTGGGCGTCGGGTACATCTCGCTGGGCCTGGACGCGGAGGCCGACCACGCGGTGCGGATGGTCCGCAAGGGCATGCTCGCCGTGCCGTCGGGCGTGGACCGGATGGCGCGCCCGCTGGGCGAGGACGTCGTACGCGCTCTGGAGAGTCTCCGTGACCTGGACGGCTTCTTCGACGGGGACCTCGCGCTCGAGGTGGACGTGGCTCTCGCGGCACCGCAGGCGACCTATCCGCCGGACGACTGGGCGGAGTACGACCGGCAGCGGCGCACCCGGCCCGACTGACGGACGGCCCGCCCCACCCGGGGCGGGCCTCGTCAACGCGGGCCGGTCCCTACGGCTCACTCCTTCAGGCTGTAGAAGTGCAAGGGGGAGTTCGGTGTGAAACCGATGCGCGGGTACACGGGAGCCCCGGCGACGGTCGCGTGCAGCGTGGCGCGGGTCAGCCCGGTGGCGCGGGCGCCCTCGTGCAGCGCCTTGCGCGTGACCGCCTCGCCGTAGCCCCTGCGCTGCCACTGCGGGTCGGTGGCGACGAAGGCGACGAACAGGCGCCCCTGCGCTTCGACCGTAGCGGCGCACGCCACCGGCACGTCCCCCCGCATGGCCAGGTAGGCGTACATCTCGCTCTTCCAGCGCGCGGAGCCGACCAGGCCGACGCGGGCTTCCTCCAAGGGCAGCCCGTAGGCGCGTGCTTGGAGGTCCGCGTAGGCCCGCAGGTGCTCGTCGGTGCGCACCCGCACGAACGTCAGGTCGGGGTGGACCGGGTCGGGGACGGGCAGCAGGTCTCCGGCCATTCCCGTGCCGGGGAAGGCGTACTCCAGGCCGGCCTGCTCGGCCGCCGTGGTCAGCGCGGCGCGCGCCTCGCCATCGAGGAGGTCCTCGAAGAGCCACAAGAAGCCCGGGTGCTTCTTCGCGCGCATGATGCCCGCCGCCTCGCCCAGGCGTCGTGCGGCGAGAGCGGCCCCTGTTCCGGGCTCGGTCAGGGTGACGCAGTTCCAGAACGCGAAACGGGAGTCGGCCCAGCGGACGGCGATGCCGGGGAGGTCGCGCACGTCCGCGTCCGCGGCGCGGTCGAGCACCATGGCACGCCAGGCGACGGCGAGCTGCTGTGCCGATTCGATGGACTCCGTGAGGCCGGTCACCGTACTCCCCTGGGGCGTTGAGGTCGTTGAGGACGTGGCGGCTTCGGGGCCGGGAGCGGATGGCTCCGGCGCCTCGGGGCCGCTGGGAACCGCACGCGCGGCTCGTGGTGTCGCTGCCATCAGATGATGCCTTCGAACTGCTTGTCCTCGGTGGGGGAGCTGGAGCGCGGCACGTGGTAGGCGCTGCGTCCGAAGCGCCGCCACAGGGCGGCGATGAGGAAGGCCACCACTACGGCCACGGGCGTGTAGTTGAAGGTGGTGGCGGTGATCGGGCTGCTCTGCGGCAGCAGGAACAGCACCGTGACCGCCCCCGCCCACACCACCGCCACCCAGCCGATCGGCCGGCTCCAGCGGCCCAGGTGCCACGGCCCCGGGGAGAAGCGGTCGCGGTGGAGCAGCCGCAGCAGCACCGGGATGGCGTAGGCCGAGGTGAATCCCACGACCGAGATGGCGGTCACCGCAGCGAAGGCCGTCGAGGAGTAGAGGGACGGCAGCGCGAGGACGAACGCCACGGCGACCGCGAGCCAGACCGCGTTGGCGGGGATGGCGGTGCGGCGGCTGACCTTCTTCCAGAGCGCCGATCCGGGCAGGGCGCCGTCCCGGGCGAAGGCGTAGATCATCCGGCTGGCGCTGGCGGTCACGGTGTAGCCGCACAGGAACTGGGCCACGATGATCACCAGGAGCAGGGCCTTGGCCGCGGCCATGCCGAGGGCGTCCAGCAGGATCTGCGCCACGGGCACGTCGGTCGGGCTGTTGAGGGTCGCGGCGTAGTCCTGGATGGCGAACAGCAGCGTCGCCAGGAGTATGCCGCCCGCGATCCAGGACACCGTCACCGAGCGGAAGATCCCGCGGGCCGCGGCGACGGAGGCGTGGTTGGTCTCCTCGCTCAGGTGGGCCGAGGTGTCGTAGCCCGCCAGGGCGAAGACCGGCAGCAGCATGCCCAGCAGGACCACGTACACCGGGGCGCTCCAGCCGGTGTTGTTGGTGAACTCGGAGAAGACGAAGCCGGCCGACTGGTGCTCGGAGGGCACGAGCGCGAGGGAGCCGATGATGACGACGGCCCCCGCCAGGTGCCACCACGCGCTCACGGACGTCAGGATGTTCATCAGCCGGGTGCCGAAGAGGTTCAGGGCCGCGTGCAGCGCGAGGATGACGGCGTACAGGGCGAGCAGGGAGCCCGGGGTCGGCGTGTAGTCGAACTGCAGGTTCATCCACGCGGCGGTGAACGTCGCGATGCCGTAGTCCTGGGCGGCGATGCCGCCGAGCAGGCCGAGCAGGTTGAGCCAGCCGGTGTACCAGCTCCACCGCTCGCCGCCGAGCTGGCGGGCCATGTAGTACAGGCCGCCGCTGGTGGGGTAGCGGGAGGTGATCTCCGCCAGGGCCGCGGCCAGGCACAGCACAAGCGGCCCGACAGCGAGCCATCCCCACATGATCACCGCGGGGCCGCCCGAGTTCAGGCCGTAGCCGAACAGGAGCAGGGTCCCCGACATGATCGAAATGACCGACAGGGAGGCGGAGAAGTTGCCGAACGCCCCCATCCGGCGGTGCAGTTGCTGGGTGTAGCCCAGCGACTGGAGGATGCGCGCGTCCTCGCCGTCGTCATGGACAGGGTTCGGCCGCTGGCGCCGTGCTCTTACCGAAGTCATGGGTTCTCCGCACAGGAAGGCTGAATGAGCTGAAGGAGGGCGTGCAGGCGGGGCGCTGACGGGCCGCCGACGGGGCGTGGCGGCGCCCGCCGCGGGGCCGGGCCGACGGTCATGGGTGTCTTCCCGGGGGCCGCGGGTGGGCTCTCAGGCAGGCGTCGCGGTCCTCCTCGAACGCCTTCTGCCACTGGTCCCTGGGGTACCGGGCGTCGTACTGCCACGGGGCGGGCGTGGCGAAGTCGCCGATGGCGTCGAACACTTCGGATGCCCACTGGGCGAAGCCGCCCCTCGCCAGCGCGTACGCGAGGTAGTTGAGGTCCAGCTGGGAACTGGTGGCCGGATCGCACGTCCGGAACCAGCCCTCGAACGCCTTCGTGATGGCTCGGGTGGTGTCCTCCCTGGTCCACAGGAGGTTCAGCGTGACCTCGGCACCCTTGTCCCGGCGCTCCCGGTGCTCCTGGACGCGGGCGTAGAGGGGCAGCAGGAGCAGGGGCGAGTCGGGCGGAGCGAAGGAGACCGCCCAGCGGGCGAAGTCCGTGGCGACCGCCTGGCGGCCCGCTGGACCCGGGTGTGCCTGGAGCGCCTGGGACATGCGGTGCCACGCCTCGCGGTTGAACGGATCCCGGCGGTGCACCTCCCCGAGGAGCCCCCATGGCCCGCGGGGCAGCAGGTACTCATGGGGCGGCGGAGCCGTGTGATGCTCCGGGTAGCGTCCCTGGGTGTCCGTTTCGGCCAGGGCCAGACGGCAGATCCAGGGCACGGAGTCGTCGGGATTTCCCTCGCCCGCCCTGTGGCACGCCTGCCGGGCGCGGTCTGCCAGCGTCTCCAGGTCCCGTGCCTGCCGGGAGTCATGCGCCTGGTGCCCGCGGTGGGCCTGCAACACCCGTTCGGTGGCGACCCTGGCGTACATCACCCGGGCGGCGAGGCTCTCCGGTTCCTCTTCCAGCCATAACTCCACGACGTTGTTCTGGGCCGCTACGACGCCGAGGACCTGCGTACGGGACGTCCACTGCGGCCAGGTGCCCGTCCGGGCCAGCACCTGCCGCATCTGCATCCAGTAGCCCGCCTGGATGTCCTGCACCGCCGTGTAGAGGTCCCGGTCACGGCCGGCCGGGTTCGAGCTCGCCATCAGCGCGCCTCCCGGCCGCGGCCGTGCGCCTTCGGCTGGCTCTCGTGGGTACGGCGTCCTGGCGGTAGGGCCTCCTTCACGTGGCAACCGGCCGGTTCGGACAGCGCTGCCGGAACGTGACGGCCCGCCCGACGGACAGCAGGCCGTCGGCTTCTCCGTGCGCGACCCGGTGGCCCGGCGCGCGGCCCGACCGCGCGGCGCTCGCTCTGCGGCGGCCCGCCGGGCAGCAGCCAGCGCTACGGTTCGCCGGTTGGTGTGAGCACGACACCGAATGGTGTGCGCTGGCGGCCATGGGCGGAGGGCTCCTCGGGCAGTTGGGGCGGGGTGACACGGCGGTGCGAGGACCGCGGGCTGGGCGGACGGACAGGGCGAGGACGGCTGTTGGCTCATCTCCCGCCCGACGGTTATCGCTCTTGGCTGGTAGCGACTGCCTGACAGGTACTTAAGTGCTTGGAGAGGCGCATGACCAGAGGATTCCAAAAAATGCCCGGCTGCTCAGCGGCAGGTTTCAGCCATTCCGTGAGCGAGCGTCACTATCAGTGACCGGCCCCGCCGACCGTGACCCCCAGAGGGCGGGCGGCCGCGGTACGGGAGCTCGCGCGCGTGTACTCGCAGGCACGGGAACGGGGCCGCTGCCTTCCGCGGAAGCGGTTGGGCCCCGCTGACCTGGGCATACACTGCTTTCGGCCCTGAATGCGACGTCCCGCACGCAAGGCGGCGGCGCCGGTCGGCGCGCCCCGCGGACGGGCGGCCGGGCAGGAGCGGGACCGGCCGCGCGGTCCACCGCCGCGATGCGCGACTGCTCACCATGAGCGCGCTGATGTTCATCGCGCATCCGCCAAGACTGGCTGGACAATGCTTGTTCGTCACCGATGGTGGGGGTCGGGCGGCGAGGAAACGGTCGCGCTCGATGTCACGAATGAGGCTCCCTGAGGTGCGCTTTGGTCGACATCTCGTGACGTGTGGTCAGAAAGACATGATCGCAACGGAATCCGAAGCGGGGGAGGGGGCGGGCCCGCAGTCATGCGTACGTGACCCACGCCGCTGCGATGTCTTTCGACCTCGGATCTCGAACACCGGGCAGGACACCATCACTGACCCGGGGATTCGCCGGACAGCGGACAGCCCTCGCACGATTCCGCGTTCCGTCAAGGGATGGAGACTCTGAGGCTCCCCGGCGCGGCAGCCGCCGATCTGTGCAGCCCCTGGGAGGAGCCGACCGAATACGTCGGAGACCTGCCTTCTGCCAACGGCAGAGCACCGACCCGACCGGAATCGAAGATCACTACAGTCCAGGCTCATGACGACGACGGTGACAACGCGCACGATCGAATACGCGGCCGACGGCCTGACGATGATCGGGCACCTCGCACTCCCGGCCGGTGTCGACCGCCGGCCCGCGGTCCTGGTCGGGCCCGAGGGGGTGGGGCTCAGCGACGTCGAGCGCCGCCGGGCCGACGCACTCGCCGAACTGGGGTACGTGGCGCTGGCCTTCGACCTCCACGGCGGGCGCTATCTGGGCGACCCTCAGGAGATGCTGGCCCGTTGCTTGCCGCTGCTCGCCGACCCCGACCGGATGCGAGGCATCGGCCACGCGGCGCTCGACGTGCTCCGCGCCGAGCCGCGGACCGACCCGGACCGGATCGCCGCCGTCGGCTACGGCACCGGGGGCGCGATCGCACTGGAACTCGGCCGCGACGGCGTCGACCTGCGCGCGATCGCGACAGTCAACGCACTGACCACGGGCCGACCAGGCGAGACGGCGCGCATTCACTGCCCGGTGTGGGCGGGGGTCGGGTCGGAAGACCCGATCATGCCGCCTGCGCAACGGGACGCATTCACCGCCGAGATGCAGGCCGCGGGCGTCGACTGGCGCCTGGTGGTCTACGGCGGCGCCTTGCACGCCTTCCACCATCCGCCGGTCGACCACACCGTGCGCCCCGGGGTCGGCTACCACCCGCAGCACGCGCAGCGGGCCTGGCGGGACCTCGTCGACCTGCTCGCCGAGTGCCTTCCCACAACGGAGTGACCTGGTCGGCGACCACGATCCCGGACCGCACACCAAGCCGTTCGACCGAGGCGTTTCGGCAGCGCGGGAGCGCGTGTGCCGGACACCGCCCGCTGCGCAGACCGAGCGCAGCCGGTTGTCGGCGGACTTGGGGGAACAGGCCCCTGAGGAAGCTCCGCCGGTCCTCCGGGGCATGAGTGGAAGAGCGGCTGAACGCGATCAGGGAACAGGACGGCGCCCCCGGCCAGATGACCGAGGGTGCTGCCAGCCGCACCCGCACGCCTGGGGGCGCTATTGGGGTGGGCTGCCCTGTGTCCCGGCTTGCTCCGGGAGGGTTGCGGGGCAGTCGCGCGCGTGGAGGTAGCCGAACATCGGCCAGGGCTCTTCTCGCCAGAAGTGCGGGCGGAGCGGCGCGCCCGGGGCGATGGAGCTCCGGCAGGCCGCGCAGCGTATTGCCGGGTGGCCTGCCCGTTCCCGCACGGCCAGATGCGCCGCGCCGAGGGCCCGGCCTTGTGCGCACGGGCCGAAGGGGCACCGGCGGCACGTGACCTCGTGGTCGTACCAGGTGAGGTAGGTCGTCAGGGAGTTCGTCCTGACCTCGCAGCAGAGCAGACAGCCATGCGGCCGGAAGGGACCGGGGCTGCCGAGGTCAATCCCTTCGCCGGGGTTGAACTCGTACTCGCACCAGACGCACGCGGCGCCGGACAGCTGCGCCGCGTCGAGCATGCCGATCTCGGGCAGGGCGGCGAGCAGTACCACCGGCTTGAGGTCAGCCATCCCGGCCTCCTGCGGCCGGGCCCGCGGGCGCGGTGGCCGTGCGGTCGCCCTCGATCCAGGCGGCGTGCAGCCGCGCACCTTCGGGGCAGTCGGCGAGGATGCCGAAGTGCCGGCGGGGGCAGGTGTCCAGGTGCTCGCGGTAGGCCTCGTACGGGCCCCTGGGTTCCTGGCTGTCCTCGCAGTCGCGGAGGCCGGTCATGGTCGGCCCACCGTTCGCAGCGGATCGGCCGTGGCGAGCAGCGTGCGCAGCGCCGTGACGTCACACAGGTTCCCGGGGTGCTCAGGCGGCACCACCCAGGTCATGAGGTAGGCGATGTGTCCCACGCGGGGGACGCCGAGGTACGTGCCGGTGCTCAGACGCGGCTCCGGGCCGGTCCATTCCGCCCCCGGGGTCACCAGGAAGTAGTACGCGCCCAGGGGGCTGCGCAGGTCCCGGATCACCGGGCCGCGCAGCCAGTTCCGCAGGGCCGCGGCCACCGTGGCGGGCTCGTCGCTGGCGACCGCGGCGTGCACCCGCCGGGCGGGCACACGTACCGCGTCGAAGCGTCGCCCGAGCGGAATCATCGCGACGTAGGCGTCCGTCCACTCGCGGCGGGCCTTGCTCGGCAGCGGGTGAGCCTGGGCCAGCCAGTCAGCGATCAGTCTGTTCTCCGCCTGCGTGTTCACCGGATTGCCTCCGGACGCGGGTCGGCCTCGGCCAGCCGCTGCGATACGGCTCTCTCTTGGGTGGCGTCCACGATCTGCCCCTGTCGTCGCTGATCAGGTGTAATGCGACGGTAGGGGCAATACGTGGGAGGCGAGGACCGGAATCCGGTCCCCTTCTATGCCGCCAAGATGCCCACATCGACGGCGAGCACCGAAGCCCGGCGGCGGCGCTCGGCCTGCTTCGATTCGACCTCTTCGAAGATGATCCGCCGCGCGTACCCGTTGTACGCGATCGTCTCCGGAGCCGAGCGGTAGGCCTTCTCCAGCGTGGCGATGGCGACGTCCGGCTGCCCGTCGAGCTGGAAGCCGCGCGCTTCTTCGATGCGGTGCCGGGCTCGGCGGGGCCGGGAGCGGATGACGCTCTCATCCGCTTTCGCGGCCTGGCGCACGGACTCTCCGCCCTGACGCAGCTCGACGGCGACCGTGACGGCGTGCGCCCCCATGATGGCGCGGGAGAACGACGTCACCGGGTGGTAGTAGTCGCGCGGCAGCTGCTCGGCCATCTTGTTGGCCTTGTCCCAGTGGCGCCACGCGGTGCCGGTCTCCCGGCGGCGAGCTGCGGTGTACCCGAGTTCGAACTCCAGCGCTCCGGCGATGGCGAGGACCTCGTGGGAGGCATCGGGCAGGAGCGGGGCCAGAAAGCGGATGGCTTCGGTGTTGACGGCGTCCGCCGCCTCGAAGTGGCGCGGGCCGCTGTCGCGGTGTGCCTGCGCCAGCAGCCACGCGGCGACGCCGATCGCGTGCGGGTCCTCCGACTCCTGAGCAGCGGTCATGCCGCGTTCAGCAACGCGCCACAACAGGCTGGAATCTGGCTGGTAGGCGGCGAAGAACTGGGCGAGGCAATAGGTCTCGGCCAGCAGTGCCTGAGCGGCTCGCCGGTCGGCCGCGGTTTCCGCGTGACGGGCCAGGACTTGACCGTCGCGGATGAGGTCCGGGAGCAGTCTGCCGATGACCTCGCGGTGGTTGGGCGCCTGGTGGCGCGCTTTCCACGCGGCGTGGAGGCGAGCTTCCAAGTGGGCGACGGGTGGGGGTTCCGCGCTGGACGCCAGCGCGAAGGAGTCGACCGCAGCTTTGACCGACGCGAGGCGGGGGTGGCCGGGGCCAATGAAGAGGTCAACGTGCATGTCTGGGTGGCCTGTCAGATCAGCGAGGTCTCGCACTCGAAGCGCTTCGGCGATGCGCATGACCATTTCCATGCCGGGCGCGTTCTGCTGCCCGTTCTCGATCTTCTTCAGGGTGTACGGCGAGATTCCCACCAGATCAGCCAGTTGGGACCGTGTCATGCCGCGCCGCTCGCGAAGGATCTGGGCACGTTGCCCGAAGCGCAGCGGGTCAGCGTAGGGGGCCGGGGTAGCATCTGAAGACATAGGCCTTGCCCTTCTCTGGACAGCTCACCACTTTCAGAGTAAGAGCAAGGCCGCTTCTGTGTCTGGGTTCAGTCTAGGCAGTACTCCAGGTACGCAATGAAGCCGCCCTGCCCGCATCAAGGCGGCGAGGGAGTCGCGCTCAGAGGGCAAGAAGAGCGATCAGGCCCAGTCGCGGCGCCGGCTATCCCGGTCAGTGCGTCGACGATCTCGGCGCTGAGCGCCGCGACGTTCTTCCCGCACCTCGCGCAGCTGCTTCGGTCCTGCTCGGTGCGCGTGGATCGCTCCACGAGCACGGCCAGTACCCCCTCGACCTCCGCGAAGCCCGTAGCGACCGTGCCACGGAGCCGCCCCAGCTCGACCGCAACGGACGCTTCCGGAACCGTCGTCAGGCCCCTTCATCAGGCTCGCGCTGTTCTTCGAGTCGATGGCGCGGGCCCGCGCCAGCGTGCCCTTGACGAGGGAGCCCGCCGCAGCGATGGCGGCCGCGGCCGCCTCTCCCAGAAGGAGGTGTGGAACATGTCCGCGGGCCCGGGCCCGGGCCCGGCCGCGATCGCGCCGCGGCGACGACGAAACGACGCGGCCACGCGCTCGGCGAGGTCACGTGCGAATGTGGCGCCGGTCTTTAAGACGGTGCCCAGGTCCGGGAAGTTGGGCTCGTTCATGGGCGGTTCCCTTCAGGGCCAGACGACGACGGCGAATCCGCGCGCATCGCCGAGCCGGGTGAGGGAGGCGCGCACAGGGCCGTTGGCCGCACCGGTGCTGCCAGGCGGCGTAAGCGCGCGCCTTGGCCGTGCCGAAGTGCCTGTCCAGGAGCGGCTTGGGAGGAGCCCGGCGTCGAGGGGCGCGGCCCCCGCCGTGCGCGTGCCCGCGTTCGTGACCGGGGTGTCGCCGGCTGCGGGTCACGGCGGGCTGCGGTGGCGAGCCTGGCCACCGACACCTTGGGCCGGCGTGCAGCACGTCGTCGCCGGAGCCCGCGTGGCTGGCGCGGGCCCTTGGCCAGCAGGGTGAGTGACGGGACTTGAACCCGGTATATGAGGCCCGAGGTTGAAAGACAAGCCGAGGGCTGGGTCCGTCGCGGCGGGCGGCCGCGTTCCAAGGAGGGCGGTCACGCGCCCGCGGAGGGGTCAGGCGGTGGGCCAGCTCCGCAGCAGCGCGGCGATCCTTGCCACGGAACAAGTGGGGTCCAGGAGCAGGTCCTTGAGGGCGACGGCGTGCTCGTGGGTGGGCTTGACGGTGATGCCCGCGGCCTCGAGGTACATGACGCCGGTGGCGGCGGCGACCGCGAGGTTGGAGCGCTCCAGCCAGCGGCAGCGGCCCAGGGTGTGGACCAGGGCGGCGGCCTTGGCGTACGGGCCGTCGTAGACGGGCTGTTCGAACAGTGCCGCCCGGTGGCGGGCGACCGCCGCGATGGGGACGCCGTAGTCGTCGGGGGCCGGATCGTTGGCTCCGGCGGCCTCCGTGACGTGCAGGATCCAGGAGACGTCGACGTGCAGCTCCATCAGACCGCGTGCGCTCCCCGGGATGCCTGCTGTGCCTGCTCGGCCTCGTCGAAGACGGCCTGGTGCTCGGCCAGGAATCCGGCAGCCGCGTCCACCGCCCGCGCGCGCAGACCGCTGGCGTCCTCCTGGACCAGCCGGGCCAGGTAGTCACCGATGCTCAAACCCAGGTCGGCGGCGCGCTTCTTGGCCAGGTCCGCGACGTCCTGGTCCACGCGTGCGCCCAGTTGTGTCTTCGCCATAGCACGCATGGTAACAGCTGTTACCTGGGTGTCGAGGGGCGCGAGGGCCGGTGCGCGGATCGGCGTGAGGGGTGGTGTGAGGGGCGGCGCACGGGTTCGCCCTTGGGGCTGCTCGTGGAGCTCACGCGACGTCCCAGGCCGCCTCGATCATCCGGAAGATCTCCTCCACGGCGGCCTCCGGGTCGGCCGCCTCGCGGGCCAGCGCGTAGGCCTCGGTCACGAACCTGGCGATCGTCCGGCAGGCGGTCGCGCTCTGGGGCAGGTCGGGGTCGGCGATGAGGGCCGCCGCCAGCGACTCCGCGTGGCGCAGGCGCATCGACTCCTCGTACTCCCGCAGGGCGCGTGACTCGTCGATCATGCGGTAGATCTCGGCGGTGCCGTCCGCCGTGCAGTGCCGGACCATGGCCTGGATCTCGCGGCGCAGGGCAGGGATGAGCGGCTCGTGCGGCGCGCGCCCCGTGACCGCCTGCGTGAGGTGCTGCCGGAAGTTGTCGTCCTGCTCGAACACCAGGGCCTCTTTCGAGGCGAAGTGGGAGAAGAGCGTGGTGACGGCCACGTCGGCCTCGGCGGCCACGTCGCGGATGCCCACCGCGTCGTACCCGCGTTCCAGGAAGAGCCGCAGGGCGGTGTCGGCGATCTTCTGGCGGGTCGCGGCCTTCTTGCGTTCACGGCGTCCGGTCGGCACGGTCATGCCGCTGACACTACCAAATTCAAAGGTGCATCCGTTTCTAAACACTAACCGTTAGTGTTACGGTCGGCGGCATGAAGAGAGTGAGCTTCGCCGAGTTCGGCGGTCCCGATGTTCTCCGTCTCGAAGATGCCGAGGAGCCCCACGCGGGCCCCGGCCGGATACGCGTCGCCGTGCGGGCGGCGGGTGTGAATCCCGTCGACTGGCGGATCCGTGAAGGCCAGTTCCAGCAGGTCCGCCCGATCGAGTTGCCCGCCGGGGTCGGGCAGGACGCCGCCGGGGTGGTGGACGAGGTCGGGGCGGGCGTCGACGGGGTCGAGGTCGGCGACCATGTGTTCGGGCGGGGTTCGAGCACCTATGCCGAGCTCGCCGTGCTCGCGGCCTGGGCCCCGGTGCCCGAGGGCCTGACCTTCGAAGAGGCCGCCGGGTATCCCTCCGTGGTGGAGACCGCGCTGCGCATCATCGGCCAGGCGGGGGTGCGGCCCGGGCAGACGCTGCTGGTCAGCGGAGCGTCCGGGGGAGTCGGCTCGGCGGTCCTGCAGATCGCCCGCGACCGGGGGATCACCGTGATCGGCACGGCCGGGGCCGCCAACCAGGACTACCTGCGGAGCCTGGGCGCCCTCGCCACGACGTACGGCGAGGGCTGGGTCGAGCGGGTGCGGGGACTCGGCCAGGTCGACGCGGCGCTCGACCTCGCGGGATCGGGCGTGATCCGCGAACTCGTCGAACTGACCGGGGACCCGGACAAGGTGGTCTCCATCGCCGACCGCGGCGCGCCGGACCTCGGCGTCCGGTTCTCCGGCGTGACCGGGGACGTCCCGCGAGCCCTCGTCGCCGCCGCCGACCTCATCTCCCGCGGAAAGCTCCACATCCCGGTCGAGAAGACGTACGTGCTCGCCGAGGCGGCGACGGCACACATCGACAGCCAGGCGGGTCATGCGCGCGGGCGCCGGGTCATCGTCGTCTGAGCCGCTCCCTGCCCGGTCCCGCGGCCGGGCGGGCCGCCTGCCCTCCTGCTCGGCCCCATGGCCGGGTGACCGCCTGACTTTGCGAGATCCTGCTCGGTCGCACGGCCGGGTAAGCCGCCTGCCCTCCTGTGACCCAGCCCGTCCGCCCGGCACCGGCAGACCCTCTCGCCCCTCCCGTTCCTGCCGGGCCCACCCGAGCGGGAGCGGATTCCGTGGCCTGCCCGACGGCATCGCGACACCCAAGGAGCCTCATGCGCACCCCTGTCACCATCATCGGCGCCGGACTCGGCGGCCTCTTACTGGCCCGCGTCCTGCACCTCCACGACATCCCGGTCACGGTCTACGAAGCGGACTCCTCTCCGGCGGCGCGTGCGCAGGGCGGGATGCTCGACATCCACGACCGCAACGGTCAACTCGCGCTCAAAGAAGCCGACCTGACGGACGAGTTCCGCGGCATCGTCCTGGAGGGCCGCCAGTCGCTCCGGCTCCTCGACCGCAGCGGCACCGTCCTGTTCGAGAAGGACGACGACGGCACGGGCAAAAGCCCCGAGGTGCAGCGCGGCGAACTGCGCCAACTCCTGCTGGACGCACTCCCGGACGGCACCGTCCGCTGGGGCCACAAGGCCACCGGCGTCCGCGCCCTCGCCGTGGGCCGCCACGAGGTGACCTTCGCCCAAGGCACCGCCGTCGTCACGGACCTGCTGGTCGGCGCGGACGGCGCATGGTCACGAGTCCGCCCCCTGCTCTCCGCCGCCACCCCCGCATACGTCGGCCGGTCCTTCGTGGAGACCCACCTGTACGACGCCGACACCCGCCACCCGGTCACCGCGCGAGCGGTCGGCGGCGGCACGCTCGTCGCGTTCGACCCGGCCGGGAACGGGACGTGGCTCGTGGCCCACCGCGAGAAGGGCGGGGCCCTCCACGCCTACATCACACTGACCAAGCCGCAGGACTGGTTCGCCACCCTCGACTTCACCGACACCGCCGCGGCCGCCGCGCGGATCGAGGAGGAGTACGACGGCTGGGCGCCTGAGCTGACCGCGCTCATCACCGCCAGCGACGTCGCGCCGGTCCTGCGCCCTCTCCACGCCCTGCCGGTCGGGCACCGCTGGGACCGCGTGCCCGGGGTGACCCTGCTCGGCGACGCCGCCCACCTCGCGGCCCCCAACGGCGAAGGCGCCAACCTCGCCATGCTCGACGGCGCCGAACTCGGCCGGGCGATTGCCGCACACCCCGACGACATCGAGACCGCCCTCGCCGAGTACGAGCGAGAGCTCTTTCCCCGCGGCGCGGCGGCCGCCACCGCGGTCGCCCACGACCCCACGCCGCAGGACATGATCAATTTCTTCACCGGCGGAGAGCGGGCGGGGATCTGACGGGACCGCAGATCTGACGGGGCGCCAGGAAAGGGGCCCCTGCGCGCTCTCCTCCCGAACCACTTTCGCCATCTACGGAGGTCGTCCGTGTTCGCTGTGCAATACCACCGCTACGGCGGTTCCGAAGTCCTCCGCGTCGAGGAGGCCGACGAGCCGCACGCCGGGCCGGGGCAGGTCCGCATCGCGGTGCGCGCCACCGGTGTCACCCCCGCCGACTGGCACCTGCGTACGGGGATGCTGCGGGGCATCGCCACCCTGGACTTCCCCCACATCCCCGGCATGGACGCCGCCGGAGTGGTCGACGAGGTGGGGGAGGGGGTGACCGGCACCGCCGTGGGGGACGAGGTCTTCGGCCTCGTGCCGGTCGTGGACCAGGGAGGCGCCGCGGCCCAGTACGCCGTCCTCGAGGCGTGGGCGCCCAAGCCCCGGTCGTGGTCCTTCGAGGAAGCGGGTGGCGCCGCGGGCAACATCGACACGGCGACGCGCGTCCTGGAGGCCCTGGGCGCCACCGAGGGCATGACGTTGCTGATCGAGGGAGCCGCCGGAGGCGTCGGCACCATCACCGCGCAACTCGCCCGGGCCCGCGGCCTCACCGTGATCGGCACCGCGAGCGAGGGCAACCACGCCTTCCTCGACCGGCTCGGCGTCGTTCCGGTCACCTACGGGGCAGGCCTCGCCGACCGCCTCGCCCCACTGACTCCCCACGGAGTCGACGTGGTGCTGGACGCGGCCGGCAAGGGCTCCCTCGCCGAACTGGTGGCCCTCGTCGGCGACCCGGACCGCGTGGTGACCATCGCGGACTTCGACGCCGACCGCCATGGTGTGCGGTTCTCCCGCTCCCCGGCGGGAGAGTCACCCGGCTGGGCGGGACTGCCGCTGGCGGCCGAGCTCGCCGATCGCGGCGGTCTCGCCGTCCCGCTGCACGCCGTGTTCCCGCTGAGGGAAACGGCCACGGCTCATGACGAGAGCGCCTCCGGCCACGCGCGCGGCAAGATCGTCATCACCGTGCCCTGACGGCCTCAGCGACTGCTCAGCGGCTTCCCGTACTTCTGCGCCGTGGAGAGGTACGGGAGGCCGAGCGTGCGGGGCGAGAAGGCCAGCGCGCCACCGGCCGCACCCCTGGGCAGGAGCCATGCGGCGCCCAGGGAGGCGTTCTCGCCGGGGGACCCGACCGTGACATCCGGAGCGCGGTCGCCGTCGTAGTCACCCGCGGCGACCGCCGCGCCAAAGGCGTCGCCCGCCTCCGCGACCCCCGGGACGCCGGACGTGTCCTGGTTCCAGGAGACGGACCTGGCGGCGCCGCCCGCGTCGAGCAAGCCCCGGGCGCCGCCGCGCAGCAGCCATGCGGCCCCCGCCCCCGCCTTGCTTCCGATGGCCTCACCGGGAGCACCCGCGATCAGGTCGTCACGGCCGTCGCGGTCGACGTCCGCGACGGCCAGGGCGGCACCGAAGCGGTCGCCGTCCTCGGCGACGCCCGGGACGCCCTCCGTGTCCTGGTTGAGGGTCTGGGCGCGGCTGCCGAAGGAGCCGCCCGCGCGGCTTCCGTAGTGGACGTGGATGCCGCCGCCCTTGGCGAGCCGCTCGGGGCCGCACGGGTCGTCGATGTTCTCGTCGGCGATCTCACGGCATTCGCCGAGCGCCAGGTCGTCGTGGCCGTCGCTGTCGAAGTCACCGGCGGCCAGGGCGGTCACACCGGCGTTGTCCGTGTTCCAGAAGTTGGCCATCTCCGACCGGTCGGCGTCCCACCTCCACAGGCGTACGTGGGACTGCGTGCTGGGCCGGCCAGCGGTCCAGTACGCCACGCCCAGGTCCGCCGTGCCGTCGCTGTCGAAGTCGCCGGTGGCCAGGACGGGGGCGCGGCCGCCCATGGGGGCGGCGACGACGGTGGTGACCATGCTGTCCTCACCCTGGATGACACGGGCGACGACCTTGTCCGTGCCGCCGACCACGATCGTCTTGTTGGCGCCGCCGGTCAGGTGGGCCGCCGCGACCGACTTGCCGTACGCGGCCGACGGCGACGGGCCGGTCAGGACCGTCGACCCCGGCCCCGGCCCGTTCCTCGAGCCGCCTACGACGATGACCGTACCCGCGTCCGTGCCGCGGTCGGTGACGTCCTCTCCCGGGGCGCCGGCGAGCAGTTCCGCGATGCCGTCACCGTTGAGGTCGGTCAGCGCCACGGACGCGCCGAAGCGGTCACCCGCCTCCGGGGTGCCGGGAACCTCGGGGGTGGCCTGGGTGACGCGGATGCTCCCGTGGGCACCGACGCCCCTCGGACCACCCCAGACGACGTTCACGTAACCGGCCTGGGCCCGGCCGCCGACGGTCCCGTCCGGGACGCCGACGGCGAGGTCCGCGTAGCCGTCGCCGTTGAAGTCACTCGTGGTGGCACGGGGCGCGGCAGCGGAGGCACCGGACGGGAGCACGAGCCCCGTGGTGACCGCGGCGGCGACTGCGATGGCGTACGTGAGGATGCGGCGGCTGTGTGGCACGGGGGCTCCCACTCGGTCGACGGGACGAGGACTATCCGGTCTGACTGCCGAGGGGCAGGGCTGGTTGTACGGAGTTCACCGGGGGTTGGGGCCGGGTTCATGGCGGGTGGGCGGAGCCCTGCCCGGGAGGCGCGGTCCCGATCGGAGGTTTCTTCGGGGCCGACGGCCCCGTCCCTTGCTGACCGGTGTTTGCAGCACCTTCGCCCGGGATATCGACAGCGTTCATCCGGGCGGAGAACGGGCTCTGCCCGGGGCCGCGCGGGCCCAGTGCCGGGGTTTGTCGTGCTGTTCGGGCATGTCGGCCCGGAGGTCGATGAGGGGCGGTCGGTCATCACCGGGCAGCTTCTTTGCAGTGGCGGGCACACGTAGTTGCCCTCGCCCGGTGTAGAAAGGTCCGCGCAGCCCGAGTTGGTGAACCCATCGGTCGCGACAAGGCTGCGAGTGCGCCGATGTGGGCTGTGGACGATCCGTGAAATGCCTCCGGCCGTACGGGCCGGAGTGAGCACGAGCATCGCAAGCGTCAAGAACGCTGTCCCTCACGATCGGAGTGATCCATGTTGTCACGCACGTCACGCATCGCTCTCGCCTGTTCGACCGCTTTGCTGTCGGCAGCTCTCGGAACCGCCACGGCGAACGCCGCCACGCCCCAGCCCGCGGACAACTGCGTGGTCAACGTCGAGAACGGCACGTCCCAGTGCTTCACGACGTTCCGGCAGGCCATCGCCGCGACCACGCACGGACGCATCACCGACGCCCCCTTATCCGCCAAGGACCTCGACCAGGCACTGGTCGAACGGCTCAGAGGATCCGTCAACACCCGCGGGGCGCAGGACGTACAGCTCGGCATCATCTACGAGCACTCGAACTACGGCGGAACGTCGGTCACCTACAGCGCCGGAAGCGGCTGCCAGAGCGGCAACGGCCGGGACTACACCACCGACATCTCGGGCGGCATGAACAACGCCACCAGCTCGCTGACCACGGTGTCCTGCTGGCTGGAGCTGTGGGACTCCCCCGGAACGGGCGGCACCCACCAGGAGTACCAGCAGTCGACCTCCTACGTCGGGGACGCGCTGAACGACCGGGCGTCGTCGATCGCCTTCCTGTAGCACCTCCCCCTCCGGTGCCCGGCCCTGTCTGTTCGCGGGGCCGGGCACCGGCCTTCGCGCGCCTCGCCGGCCGAGCCTTCGGGGGTACGGCCCGCGTGTTCCACCGCTCCTCGGGGTCTGTGGCGGTGCGGTGAAGCGGTGTGATGGAGTACGGGAACAAAGGTCCGAGGCGTGTGAGGGCGGGGAGGGCGCGGAGCGCATCGTGAGTGGGGACAGGAAGATATCGGACGAGGAGTGGGAGCGCTTCCTGCGGGACGCCGAGGCCGGGAGCGCGGGCGCACCGCAGGAGCCGTCGGCGCGAGCCAGGATGGTGGGGCGGCGCCTTCAGGAGGAGCCCGGCCCGCCGGACGGGTGGCGGACGCACGAGCCGCCCCCGCGGCGCGCGGGCGGCAAGGCCTGGTACGTGGTCGGGCTGCTGGTGGCGGCCGCCCTGCTGGTGGCGGCGCTGGCTTCGGGGCAGGTGTCCGGATGGTTCGGGAGCGACGGCGGGGACGGAGGGGACAAGCCCCTTGCCGCCGAGTCGGAACGCCCCGAAGGGCCACCCGCGCGGGAGGCGGAGCAACTGCCCACGGTGGACCGGCCGTTCAGGGGCTCTCCGGCGGCGCGGTGGAGCGACGGGGTGGCGGGGATCCACGTGCCGCAGGCGCGAGCCACCGGTTGGATGAGCAAGGACCAGGTCGCGCAGGCGCTCGCGCGCAGCCGGGACTTCCTCGCCCTGTCCAGCCTGGACGAGGACGTGCTGCGGGGGCAGCGGCCCAAGAAGGCCATCGCGCTGATCAACCCGCGCCAGCAGGACGTTCAGGACTACCTGTCCATCGCCTTCGCCACCCCCAGCCGGAAGAACGACCCCCTGCTGCTGTTCAGCCGCTTCCCGAAGGCCGAGGTGCGGCCCGCCGGTGACGTGGTGAAGACGCGTGGGCGGATCACCTTCCGGGAGGGGAAGCGCGGCGCCCTGGAGGTCGTCAGCGACGTCACCTACGTCTACCCGGTCGTACGCGCCGCGAAGGGAAGCGACCGGGCCGTGCAGGGAAGCGACGAGGTCGTGCGCACCATCGTGCGGAGGGAGGTGGTGATGAGCTGGGACAACCCGGCGAAGGTCATCACCGAGCCGGGCACGTTCTCCCTGGTGTCGTACAAGGCGGACTACACCAACGGAGGCTGTGACAACACCACCGGCTACTTCACCCCCAAGTTCGGCTCCGAGCGTGCCGCCCCCGGCGCCGAGGACGGCCCCGAGGTCGACCCGTACGACCGGAGCACGTCCATGGACGCCCGCATGCGGCAGGGCGCCGGGGCCGGGTGCGGTATCGCTACCCGGTCGTGACGGCGGTGTGGCCCGGCCGTCGGCCGGGCCACGGCCTTCACCCGGCTGTCAGCGGCGCTGCTCCCGCACGACCACGGCCCTACCTGCGGCGCGCGGTGTCGGAGGGCAGTTCGGCGAAGCGCGCGCGGTACTGGCCGGCGAAGCGGCCGAGGTGCGAGACCCCCCACCGGTAGGCGATCGTGCCGACGGGGTCGCTGGAGGTGAGGATGTCCTCCCGGATCCGGTCGAGCCGCAGATCGCGGACGTACGCCATGGGGGAGAGGCCGAGTCGGCCGCGGAACGCGGAGCTGAGGGTCCGCGGACTGCATCCCGCGGCGTCGGCGATGTCGTCGAGGCCGATGCGCTCGCTGAGGTTCGCTTCGATGAACGCGAGGGCCGCCCGCAGGGAGCGCGGGTAGCCGGGGCGCGGGCCGTCGTGCAGCTCGCCGGTGTGCGAGTGCGGCTGGGCCAGGAGCAGGGCGGTGACGAGGCAGCGCAGCTGGCCGCGCCGCAGCTCCGCGCGCTGGAACAAGGGGTCCTGCGAGTCCAGCTGTTCGAGCAGGGAGCGGACGAGGAGGCGCACGGCCCGGCCCTTGGGCTTGGCCAGGTCGAGGGCGAAGTCGAAGCGCACGGTGGACACCGGCGGATGTCCGGTCAGCGCGGCGAACTCCTGGTCGACCAGGGCGGCGTCGATCCGCAGGCCCAGGAACCGCGTCCTGCGGCCGTGCAGGGGGCGCAGTTCCTGGGTGTCTCCGGGGTTGGCGACTCCCGCCGTCGTCTCGTCGAGGGTTGCCCGCAGCGCGCCGCACGAGGCCGAGATGGCCCCGGAGACACCGATGTTGACGAAGTAGGAGCCGCGGGCATGACCCCTGGCCGTGGCGACCCGTACGTCGAGCGGCGAGGCGAAGTAGCCCACCGCGAAGTCGTGTGCGGCGACGCCGCGCAGTTCGTGCTCGCCGCCGCACAGCTCGCCCAGGGGCGACGCGGCGATCGAGCCGCCGAACAGACGGGTGGCGGCGTTGAGCAGGTCGGCGGGGTTCTGGGACCTGGTGATGAGGTGGTGGCGCAGCGGCGTCGGCACGATGGCGGGCCCCTTCCCTAAAGGCCCATTGTCGGCCATGGAGGTCGGTCGTCGGCTTCCTCCGAGGCGGGTGCGCAGAAGTTCCGAGCGGCCCTCCCCCTGGTCACGCGGGCTCGGCCATGAGCCGGTGGCAGGAGTCGGCCAGCGGATACGCCTCGCGGTGGCGCCGCGCCTGCTCCAGACCGGCGATCGCCACCGAGGTCTCCACGAGCGTCCGGCACCGCTGCGCGCGTCGCGCGACGAACGCCTGGAGCCCCAGGCCGACGGACTCGTGGCGCGTGAGTTCCCGGGCCAGTACGAGCCCGTCCTCGATGGCCAGGGCGGCCCCGCTGGCCATCTGCGGTGCGGGTGCGTGCGCGGCGTCCCCGATGACCACGCCGTTGCCCCGGTTCCAGGGGCCTTCCAGGAGCGCCGTGAGGACCGGGCGGCGCACCACCGCTGCCGATTCGGTCACCAGGGAGCGGATCTCCTCGACCCGCCCCGGGAACGCCTCCAGGAGTTGTCGCAGGCGCGGGGCGAGTTCGGCGTCGGGCAGGACGCTGCGCTCCACCCTGTTCTCCGTCAGGAACACGTACGCCTGTCGGTCCGAGAGGGGGACGAGTCCGGCTGTGTCGGCCTTCCCGGCGAACTGGTGGATCCCTGTGGCCCAGCGCGGGCGGGGCACCAGAGCCCGCCAGACCATCTGCCCGTGGAAGCCGAGCGAGGCTTCGAGCCCCAGCAGGCCCCGCACCGCCGAGCGGATCCCGTCCGCGCCCACCAGCAGCGCGACGTGCCGTACCGTCCCGTCGGACAGCCGTACGCGGACGAGGTCCCCATCGTGATCCACCGCGGCCACGGTCACCTCGTGGCGCACCACCACACCGCACCGCTCGGCTTCCGCGCGCAGGACGCGGTGGAGCACGGGGCGCGCGATACCCGCCATCGCCGGCCGTCGCGCACCGATGAGACACGGCAACCGGGCCTCACCCGCGGGCTCGCCGTGCACGTCCACGTGCGTGATCGTGCTCATGCCGTAGCCCTCGGCCGTGCACGCGTCCACGAGCCCCAACTCGTCGAGCGCCCGCAGCGAAGGGCCGGTCAGACACAGCCCCCAACCAGATGGAGCCTCCGGCGGGCCGACCTCGGCGACCTCCACCTGCCATCCGTCGCGCGCCAGAGCAGTGGCCGCCGTCAGACCGGCGATGCCCGCCCCTACGACCACGGCCGTCCGCACCCCGCGGTATCTGTCCATGTACGCCTCCAGAGCGCCGATTTCCACGAAACCGTAGGGCGCGTCGAGGCTCCGCCTTATCCGCATCGGGCAGCGGCCATCCGTCGGCGGCAAGCGGTCGTCCGCCGACGGCAAGCGGTCGTCCGAGGGGCGGCCGGGGCCGCATCTGCGCCATCTCGTCGGCGGACAGCCCTGGTCAGACACCTGTGCGGCGGCGGTCCCGACCACCGCCGCACAGGTGAGGCCGCCCCGGGCCCGGCTCAGGCGCCGGAATCCGAGCGCGTGAGCCGAGCCCTGTGGCGGGTCACTTCCACGGATCGGTGAACGAGCGCCCGGGCACCGGCTTCGCGATGAGCGCCACCGGAATGAAGAAGTTGACCTGCCCGATTACGAACATCAGCGTGGCGAGCGCCTTGGGCTCGTAGTGCGCGGCCACCTCCGCATACAGCTCGTCGGAGACCCGCTCACCGTCCGCGGACGGCTGGAGCGCCGCCTCCGTGAGGGCCAGCGCCGCCCGCTCGGCGGCGGTGAAGTACGGCGAGTCCTGCCAGGAGGCCACCGACGTGATCCGCTCCTCCGACTCCTCGGCCTTGCGCAGGAAGCCGGTGTGCAGAACGGTCAGATAGGTGCTGCCCACGATCTGGCCCGCACGCAGCTGCACCAGACCGATCGTGGAACGCGGCACCGAGCCGTTGCCGGTGACCTTGAACAGCGCGGCCGACACCGCCGCCAGCTCCGGGACGAGCTCCGCGGGGTCCTCGGACAGACGCGGCTCCATCGGGATCTCCGCCGTGATCGAACGTGTTCCCATCGTTATCTCCTTATGTCGTCTCAAGACCGTGCATCGTGCGGTCACTGCCATGACGGATGGCGGCGGGGAAATGTGACCGGGAGGAGCCTGCTTTTTCTGCCCGGCTTCGAAAACGGCCCTTCACCGGGTGCGGAGGTGGCCCGACTTGTCCGCTGCGACGGCCCGTCACCGGGACTTGCTGAGGCGTGAGGTCCTGGAGGCGGTGGTCGCGACCGTGCTCGGGTCCCGGCTGAGCCGTGGCCGGACGAGGCGGCAGCTGTCGGCCGGGCTCGCGCTCGGGGCGCCGCCTACTGCGGTCTGCCGCTCGCCTGGGCCGCCGCGCCCGCACTCGTGGTCTTCCTGGCCCTCCAGGTGTGCGCCGGAGCCCGCTGTTCCTCGGCGCTCGCTCGCGGCCGCCGCCTCGGTACGACGGGATGACGTTCAGCCAGCACCATTCGGCAGGCCGCCCTGCACCATTCGCCGGGCCACCTCGCACCACTCGCCGGGCCACCCCGCCCCGGTTGAGTCTCCCGTGGGGGGAGACACCAGGCTAGGGGCATGCACAGTGACACCCCATCCTCCCTCTACTCCATCGGAGAGCTGGCGCGCCGGACCGGTCTGACGGTGAAGGCGGTTCGGTTCTACTCCGACAAGGGACTCGTTCCGCCGACCGTCCGCAGCCCGGTGGGCTACCGGTTGTACGGCCCCGAGGCGCTCGCCCGTCTGGGCCTGGTCCGGACGCTGCGCGAGCTCGGGCTCGACCTGGCGACCGTGCGCAAGGTGCTGGACCACGAGGTGTCCCTCCCCGAAGTGGCCGAGGCGCACGCCGACGCCCTCGACGTACAGATCCAGGCCCTGCGGCTGCGCCGGGCGGTCCTGCGGGCCGTCGCACGGCACGGCCCCACCCCCATGGAGGCGGACCTCATGCACCGACTCGCCACGCTCTCCCGCGCCGAACAGCACCAGCTGGTGGCCGACTTCATCGACGCCGCCTTCGAGGACGGGGTCGCCAACCCGGAGTTCGCGAGCCTGATGCGGTCCGTCCTGCCGGAGCTTCCCGACGATCCCACCCCGGACCAGGTCGGAGCCTGGGCGGAACTCGCCGAGCTGTGCCGGAGCGCGGAGTTCAGGGCAGCGATACGACGCGTCGCCGAGGCCCAGGCGCAAGAGCCCTCTCCAGGCGCGGTCGGCGCCCTGCACGACGACCTCAATCGGGCGCTGCGCGAACGCGTCCTGGAGGCCGCGACCGTCGGCATCCTCCCGGCCTCCTTGTTGACCGCGCCGCTGACCGACTCGCTGAGCGACCTCTACGGGTACGCGTTCGAGCACGCGGGTGACGGCGACCTGCGCCGCTGGCTGCTCGCCCGCCTCCTCCTGACCGCCGACCCGCACGTCGAGCGGTACTGGCGCCTCCTGTCGACGGTCAACGGATGGCCCGCCTCACCGAGGCTGGCCCCTGTGTACACCTGGTTCACCGCCGCCGTGGCGGTGGCGCCGAACGGCTCTTCCTCGCCTCCGGGAGCACGCACGACGGGAAGGCCTGGGAGCTCCGTTCTCGCGCCCACAACGATGTGACACCGCGGCCGCTCGCGCAGGACCGTGTCGCGGGGGCGGAGTCTGAGGGGCGAACCAGGAGTCCGCTCCCAGGGTGGATCAGGGGCCGGTCAGGGTGATCACCGATGGACAACGGCGGCCGCCCTCAGCAGAGTTGATCTTACTGCTGAGGCACGTCACCGTTGCTCTGGAGGAACCTTGATGCGTAGACACCTCTCCCTCGCCGTGCTGGCCCTGGCCGCCGCTGTCACCGCGGGCCTGGCGGCGCCCGCGACCGCCGCCCAACGAGACCCCGTGCGCCAGAGGTTGGACACACTGCTGCACTCCGACCGCGCGCCCGGGGCGCTGGCGAGCGCCATGGACCGCAACGGGAAGCTCCGCAGCTACACCGCGGGTGTGGGGGACCGGGACACGCAAGCGAAGGTGCCCCGGGACGGCCAGGTGCGGATCGGCAGCGTCACCAAGACGTTCACCGCCGTGGTCGTGCTGCAACTGGTCCAGGAGGGCGAGATCGTCCTGGACGCCTCGGTCGAGAAATACCTGCCGGGCCTCGTGCGCGGAAAGGGGATCGACGGTCGGAAGGTCACGGTGCGTCAGCTCCTCCAGCACACCAGCGGACTTCCCGACTACGAGGACGACGTCACGAACGACATCCTTGAGCGCCGCTACCTCTCTCCCCGCGACGCCCTGGACGTCGCCCTCGGGCACGAAGCCGTCTTCACGCCCGGCACGCAGTGGGGATACAGCAGCACGAACTACCTGGTCGCCGGTCTCCTCGTGCAGAAGGTCACCGGACGGCCCCTCGCCGAAGAAGTCGACCGGCGCATCATCCGGCGCATCGGGCTGCGCCACACCTACTTCCCCGCCCCCGGCGAGACGGCCATCCGGGAACGCCATCCCCAGGGCTACCGCCAGGCAACCCCCAACGCGCCTCTGCGCGACGTCACCGACATCGACCCTTCCGCGTCTTGGGCGGGAGGCGCGATGGTCTCCACCCACTCCGACCTCAACCGCTTCTTCTCCGCGCTGCTCGACGGCGGCGAGCGGCTCCTGAAGAAGGACCAGCTCAAGGAGATGCGCACCACCGTCCCCATCGAAGACCCCAGCGTCCCCGCGGAGAAGCGCCGCTACCACGCCGGACTGGGGATCGTCAGCGTGAAGCTGCCCTCCTGCGGCAAGGTGGCCTGGGGCCACAGCGGCGCGATACCGGGCTACGGCACGTGGGCCGCGGCCACCGACGACGGCCGCGCCGCCAGCGTCTCGATGACCCTCGAACCGAAGAGCGGAGCAGCCGTGAAGCACCTCGAAGAAGCCATGGAGGCAGCCCTGTGCGACCGCTGACCGCCAGGCGGCGCGACAGCGGGCCGCCTCCGGGAAGAGGGCGACCCGCTGCGGATGCCAGGCGCCTACGGCCGTGTACGGGGTACTACGGCCTCACGGTGACTGCTGTGGGTGAGGGATCAGGTCGTGTACTCGATGCCGAGGACGATGTCCCGGATTTTGCTCAGGTTCGGGCCGAGGAGCCGGTTGAGGGTGAGGGTGAAGGTCTGGTCGGGGGAGCTGCCGATCAGGGCGTTGAGGGGGGACGGCGTTCCGCCGTGCAGGGGCGGACCGTTGGAACGAGCGGAATTGGACTCGAAGGTGAGGGAGATGTCGCGGTCGGATTTCTCGGCGCGGAGCACGGCCTTCAGCGGAGCGGTGTCGGGGCCGCAGAGCACCAGCAGCACATTGGCGATCTTCGCGGTGCTGACGGCGGGCAGCCCGAGCGCATGCGCGGGGAACTTGAGCTTGACGGGGCTGCCGGCGTCGGTGAGTTTCTGGAACTCCTCCGGGTCCAGCTGCCGCGCCGAGGCCAGGGCCAGGCCACCGCGGGCGGGTGCGGGGGCAGGCGGGGCGACGGCGGCTGAGTAGTGGGCGCGGGCGTCGATGGTGAGCATCACGTCGACGAGCCCCGCCAGGCCCTGAGGGTTGGCCCCGCTCGGCAGCTCCAGCTCCCAGACGGTGTCGACGCCGCTGCCCTCGAAGGTGAGCAGGGATTCGTCGGGGAGGCCGAAGACGTCCTTGTCGGTGCGGAGCCGGAATTCCGACACCGGCAGGGCGTCGGGCGGGCGCACGGAGGCGTGTGTGACGTTCGGATCGGCGGTGGAGATGGTGGACATCCCCAGGTTCCGCAGGATGCCGCGCGGCTGCCCGCGCAGCGCCTCATCGCTCACGGTGACGGTCACGGCCCGGATGCGGTAGCCGTACGTGCCGGGGTAGGCCAGGCGCAGCGGTGTCTCCTCGGTACGAAAGGTGCAGCGGCCGGTCGCCTTGAGTTCGGTGAAGCGGAGCGGGAAGTCGCGGGCCAGCGAGTAGGTGTGCTTGACCGGGACCGTGTGGCCCAGGCCGGCGAGCCGTACCGACTCGAGTTCGGACAGATCCAGTTGGAGTTGGTCGGCGCCGGTGACTCCCGCCGTGTCGCCGGGGAAGTAGTCGAGCTTGATCAGGCGCAACGCGCGGTCCTGCTCGTAGGCGAGGGCCCGCTCGGCGAGCCACGCGGTGCGCGATCCCAGTTCGAGGTAGCGGCGCAGGATCCTGCGGGACACCTGGGCGCAGGCCACCCAGAAGTCGATGTTGAGGGACCGTTCGGAGTGGAAGGCCAGCAAGGAGGCCGCCAGGGTCGCGTCGGCCTGGGCGATCTGGTTCTGGAGGGCGACGATGACCTGCTCGCGTTGCCGGCTGTCCAGCTGGGCCTGGGCCATCGGCAGGGTCTGCTGTGTGAGAGCGTTCAGGGCCGCCCGTCGGCCGTTGGCCTCGTTGGTCATGCTGTTCAGGGAGATGACCGATACGACGGTGGCGATGCCGAAGCCGGCCATGATGGAGCCGCTGGCACCGGCGCCGAGCATGCCGGTGCCCACCAGTTCCTTGCCGGTCACCTCGCTCACATAGCCCGCCGCGGTGGCCGACTTGGTGTCCTCGGGCAGCCCGAGTGCCATGTCCTTGACGTTGCCGATGAAGTCGCCCAGCTGCCCCAGGAAGCTGTCGTGGTCCTCGATCTCTTTCCGCTTCGCCGCGATGAGGTCGTTGACCTGCTGGACCTGGATGGCCGCGATCTGTGCGTTGTTGCCCGCGATCCGCGTCTGCTCGGCCGCCACCGCGGTCTGCAGCAGTGCCTTGTGGCGGAGGTTGAGCAGCTGCATTTCGTCAACGATGAGGTCCTCGATGCGGCCCATGACACGCAGCAGGTCACTCTCCGCGGACTTCGCCTGGCGCGCGTGCTCGCGGGCCGCGTCGGCGAGGGTGCGATAGCGCAGCAGGGGCACGACGTCCTGGCCGTAACCGAAGTAGTTGAGCCCGGCGGCGATCTGGTGCAGGCACAGGCGGGCGTGCTGGATCTGGGCGGTGCGCGCGGGGTTCTCCGCGGCCCGGCGGAAGCGCGGCGGTGGCGCGTCCCATGAGGGCAGGGTGGGCGGCCGCTCCCCATGCCGGAACAGGGCCGCCTTGTACAGCTCACGGGCCCGTGCGACGGCATCGGGTACGTCGCTGCGGTAGAGCTGGTCCGCCCATTCCAGGATGGCGCTGATCTGCCGCAGCTCGAAGTACGCCACGTCGACCGGATGCAGGGCCTCCTGGGGCGTTCGCGGACTGGGGAGGGTTGTGTAGGGAACGCTGCCGTGCTGGAACAGCATCGGCGCCGACGATTGGGGTCCTCTGAACTTCTTGAACGAGTACGGGTAGTCGCCGAGACCTCGGTAGACGCCCGTGGTCTCCAAGGTCGCGGTGCTGATCAGTGAGATGCGGTCGAGCGTGTCGGGATACATGAACGGCCTGGCGTACTGCCGCAGCGCCTCGGCGTAGTCGCTGAGAGCCACAGCGATGTCGCCGAGCAGAGAAGGGATCGCGATCAACTCGATCCTGGCGATCACTTCCGCCCGCTGCTTGCGGATGTCGGTATCGGGAGTGGACCGATCGCCCTTCCAGAACTCGAACACCTCATTGTCGTCATCGTCGACGCGGTCCTGCGGGATCGGATAGTCCAGATGGGTGTAGTACACCGCGCGGTTCTGGAAGTCTCTGAGGTCTGCCCACGTATCGACCTTCAGCTGCTTCCTGGCCTCCAGCGCCGCATCGCGTGACTCCTTCTCGTGGCTGGTGAGGAACCTGGCCCTCTCGATCAGGCTGCGCGCCTGCTGGTACTCGAGCCTGCCGAACGCCTTGCAGCCCTCCTGGAACGTCCACAGCATCAGGTAGTAGTTGACGTAGAGCCGCCAGCTCCGGTACCTGTCCTCGGGCAGCTGCTTGGCCTGGGGAAGGTCGAGCAGCCGCTGCGCGCGGTCGGGATTGACTCCCGTGCCGGTCGGCACACACCAGGTGACCTGGTACTGGTTCTCCGGTACGAAGGTGGCGTACTGGCGAACCCATTCCTCGTACTGCAGGTAGAACGGCGCCGCACCCTGAAAGGCCCGCTCGAAGATGGAGTTCGGGTCCACGCTCTGGAAGTCGTCCGCGAAGAACCCGCGAATGGTGGCGATGTTCTCCTCCACTTCGCTGGACAGGGCGCTGTCCGGCCGGGAGAGGTCGATCCGGTAGCGCAGTGCCAGTTCCGTGCCGCTCAGTTTGGAGAGCAGGATCAGCTGGTCGAGATACGTGCGGGCGGACTGACCCGGTGAGCGGGCCGGAATGGTGGCAGGGTCGATGCCACGGCCGTGTCCGGGACCAGTGGGTGCCACCAGTGCCCGGATCACGATCGGGATCAGGATCTCGTTGGCAGGGCGCCGTTGCAGCGAGACGGTGTGGAAGTCCTGGTGGAACCGTTCCGCGAGCCTGGTGTCATACACGTTCTCCCCGTCCACCCACAGATCGCGTAAGTAGTCCCGATAGCCGATCAGGAACTCGGGATCCGTGTCCCCGAGCACTCCCGTATCGCTCGCCTCGGTCTCCTTCGCGCCGCTCGCCGGGACAGGCGAATCCTTGTACCGGTCCTGCACCGCGGCCACGGCCGCGCCTGGTTCACCTGCTTCCACGTACTGGGGTGGCAGCGGCCAGTTCACCGCCTCCAGGGAGGCGAAGGAGTCCACCTTGGCCCGCAGTTCGGCCAGCGCCGACTCCGCTTCGTCCGCCACCGGACCTGGAGTGACGCTGTCGGCGGCCGCGCTCCGGACCTGGGCGGCGTACTCCTGGAACGCGCTCTCCGACCGCAGCTGCGCAAGCGGGGGCAGGACGGCCAGGGCGGCCAGCCTGCCGAGCGGATCGCAGAAGGCGGCCTCGAGAGCGGCGAGCACCGACTGGCGTGCGGACGCCTCCAGACCGCCGAAGGTGCCCTCTGCGCTGTCGTCGGACAAGGCGAGCGCCAGCTCGTCCAGGCGGCTCGGGCCACCCTGACGCATGTTCTCGCCGATCCTCTTCCATATGGTGGCGTCAACGTCTGTGTGCACCACGACGGATTCCTCCTCAAGGTCAGCCCGTCACGGCCAGAAACACGCCTCTTCGAGGTGTCCCAGCAGTGATGAGCAGTGATGGGTACGAAACACGGACGGGCGCTTCCGAGGCGCACGGGGAGGATGGGCGGCCAGGGCTGGGCCGGGTGCGTCCTGCCGTTGGTTCGCGGATAGCCGGTTGGACGACACCGGCCGCAACCGCCGACAGGCCGGCTCAGCGCCTGAAGGCGACGACGGCCGGGCAGCGCACGCGCCGGACATCGATGGCTGGTCTCTCGGCTGCTGTGTACCGTCCTGGACGGTAGGCGCGGGGTGGGTTTCAGAGCCGGAGGGGCGGTGCGACGCACCCCTGATCCCGGTTGCCACCCGGCCCACGCTCACGCCTGCGGCGGCCTGACTTCGCCTGAGTCTCCTGCTCTGCCACCGTTCCCCCTCGGTTCATCAACTCCGTCAACCCGTTACGACGCAGAAGCACGCCAACTATGCGGGTAGAGCGCGGAGAAGACGAACACCCGTTCCGCTCAACGGAACGAGCCGTGTAAAGCGCCCCCTGCCCATCGCTATGACAGGGGCAGGCGAGCAGCCGGCACTGCCGTGGGCATTCCAGAGAGGTGACCGTCCGGGATTCCCGAGAGGTGACCGTCCGGCAGTTCGGGCGCTTCCGGCGCGCAGCGTCAGGAGTTGCAGGCGGAGAGCGCTTCCAGTCCAGCCTGGCCGGGTCGAAGGGGAGGCGCTCGCAGGTGTCGGCGAACGAGATCGTGTTCGCCGACACGGGGGCACCCTCACGCTGCCGTTACCGGGCAAGCGAGAGGACCGGAGTCCGGCGGCACCGCCCTGACTGCCGCGGAAGGGATTCCAGCGCTCACAGAAATGTCCGGCAGCCCGTTTCCGCACCACGGGACAGAACGTGGTGCGGATGGGGCGGTCGGCGATGCGCGTGACGGTTTCGGCACGCGCGCCGGTTCGGGTCCCGTCGCCCGGTGCGGGGCGACGGCTTCGTCTCCGCGTGGTTCAGGAGGAGTCGGCGGCGCCCCCGCCCGGCCCGGGCTTGTCGAACAGGGCGCACAGCGTGGCGGACTGGAGTGCCTTGGAGGACTCGACCAGCTCGGGGAAGGCCTCCGGGAACTCGGCGAACGCCTCCGTGGAGATGAGGACGCTCGCGGTACGCCGGCCCGTGGCGTCTGTGAGGTTCGTGCTGAGGTAGCCGGGGATGCCGCCGTCGTGGGCCCACACCGTGCCGCACCCGGTGGTGGCGGTCTGGATGCCGAGGCCGTAGCCGGGCCCGTCCGGCTGGTCGGGGAAGATCGGCACGGTGGTGCGCATCTGCGCCAGCTGTGCGGCGGGCAGCAGCTTGCCGGACATCAACGCCGTGTAGAAGCGGTCCCAGTCATGGGCGGTGGACACCACCGCACCGGCCGCACCGCCCCACGAAGGGCTGTTGGCGGAGACATCCACGTGCTCCGGCCGGGGCACCCCGGCGTAGTTCCGGAACTCGGTCGGCACACCCGGCGGCATGTGCGCCGCATCGGGTTCGTAGCCGCGGGCGTGCGGGCCGCGCCAGGTCGAGTCCTCGGCGTAGTACGTGTGCCGCAGGCCGAGAGGCCGGGCGATCCGGTCACGGACCAGCTCCGCCAGGCCCCGGCCGGTGACCTTCTCCAGGACCGCGCCGACCGCGGCGTAGTTCGTGTTGCTGTAGGCCCACCGCGTGCCCGGAGGGAACAGCGGATCGTGCCGTACGCCCACGGCCAGCAGCTGCTCCGAGGTCCACCGCCTTTGGTCCTTGCCCAGGATGGAGGGCACGAGTTCCGGGTCCTCGGTGTAGTCGTGCAGGCCGCTGGTGTGGTTGAGCAGCATGCGCAGCGTGATCGCGTGGCCGTCCGGCACTTGGGCCGGCAGCCACTTGTCCACCGGGTCGGTCAGCGCGAGCTTGCCCTCGGCGGCCAGTTGCAGGACGAGGGTGGCCATCATGGTCTTGGTGTTGGAGCCCATCCGGAACTCGTCGCTCGGCTGGAGCCGGTGCTCGGAGCGGGCCCACGGCACCTGTTCGACGACCTCGATCGGCCGACCGCGGCCGTCGTCCACCCGCACCACCACACCGGGCGCCCCGGCAGCCACCACCTTTCGTGCCAACTTCACCAGCTGGTCGCGCTGTTGGGCTCTGGCATCCTTCCCGGATGCAGACGCGCCGTGCGCCGAAACGGTGCCGGTCGGCCCGGTCGCCGCCTGCCCCGGCTGCTCAAGGCCTATGCCTAGACCGGCCGCCGTCAGGACGGACACCGCCGCCACCAGGCGGAGGCGGTGTCTAAGAGTCCGGTGAACCGGGCGCGTTCGGATGGGCCTGCGTACGGGTAAGTGGTGCGACTTGGTCGTCATGCCGATCACCCTTGCGTACGGACGCCGTGCGCGTCACTGGAGCGCGCCGGACCTGTGGAGGTGGGGCTTGCCCCCGCATGAGCCACAGCGTGCCCTCGCCGCACCCGCAGCCGGAAAATGATCGGTCGCCGCCGGTACAGGGAGTCGAGAGCAGCTTCGCCCTCGTGCGCGAGGACCGGTTCGGACGCGTCGTGGTCGCCGGGGGTCCCTGGGCGGGGGAGCTGTGGCCGGAGGGCATGCTCGATGCTCCCGTGGGCCGCATCGGGGCGCGGATTCCGCCCTGGGCCCGTCCGGTCTGAGGGCGTCGAGGACTCGGCGTCCACCACGCCGTCGCGGACGTCCTCCCGGCCCGCCACGCGGTGGCGGAGCGACATCGCCTCGACTCCGAGCGGTTCGGCGACGGCCCACATGGTGAGCGCGTGTTCGGGGAAGTGAAACGCCTCAGGACTCACCCGCTGATGAAGCGGATGAATGAGTCGCCGGTCAGACCCCGGGCCCCACGATCAGGACGACCTTCCCCCGGGGATGCCCCCGCTCCTGGTGGCGGACGGCGGCCGGGGCCTCGGCCAGAGGAAAGACGCTGTCGACGACCGGAGTGAGGGCGCCGCTCTCGATCAGGGATGTGAGGGTCAGCAGGTCCGCCCGGCGTACGACGGCCAGCAGGCCGAGCAGATCGTGCCGTACGAAGCGGGTCAGCAGGGCCATCCGCAGCTGGGTGCCGGTGTCGCCGAACCATCGGCTTCCGTCCTCGCCGCCGATGCGCACGAGGGTGCCGCTCGGGGTGAGGACGCGGCGCAGCAGGGGCAGGGGCCGGTTCCCGGCGGCATCGAGGACGACGTCGTACCGGTGAGGGCCGTCGGTGATCTCCTGACGGGCGTGGTCGAGGACGGCCGCGGCACCCAAGGAGCGCACGAACTCGGCCGAGGCCCCGCCGCAGACCCCGACGACCTCCGCGCCGTGGGCGACGGCGAGCTGGACGGCGAAGCTGCCCACGCCGCCCGAGGCGCCGATGACCAGCACCTTCTGACCTGCCCGCAGGCCCGCCTTGGCGTGCAGGGCCTGGAGGGCGGTGACGCCGGAGACCGGGACGGCGGCGGCCTGCTCGAAGGTGACGTTCTCGGGCTTCGGGGCGATCCTCTCGGTCTTGGCGAGCGCGTACTCGGCGAAGGAGCCGTCAAGGTGCCCGTAGACCGCGTCGCCGGGGGCGAAGTCCGGCACTTTCGCGCCGACCGCTTCGACGCGTCCGGCGCCGTCCCAGCCCCGTACGGGATTCCTCGGCCCGCGCAGTCCGAAGACCGGACGGACCATCAGGGGCAGCCCGGTCATCACATGCCGGACGTCCGGGCCGACCCCGGCGGCGTACACGCGCACCAGCACCTCGCCCTCGGCGGGGGAGGGGCGGGCGATGTCCCGTACGTGAAGCGTGTCCGCGGAGCCGTAGACGTCCTGGACGATGGCCTGCACGGTGGATTCCCCCGGTCGAGGTGAGCGGGCACGGCTCCGGCGGGGCGCGGGCGGTGCACGCGCGCGTACGTGCGCGCCGGGGCGCGGCCCCGCAGCGGCCTCCCCAGCATCGCGCGAACGCGCGCCCCTGCCTAGGGAGTTGGGCCCATCGGCCCGCACTCGTACCGGCGGGAGCAGGAACCGGCCACCCACCCATTGACATGATCATGAAGCATGACGAGCCTGGCGTTCGCGCACAAACGTGCCGGACAACTGCAAGGGGGGCTCATGAGACGAAGAACCCGTGCGAGATCGATCCTCGCCGCCGGTGCCCTGCTCGTCGGCGGGGTGGCCGCCGCACCGCAGGCCCAGGCGAGCGGCCCGGCCGGGGCCTCGGCCGACGGCGACGCGGCGGCCGTGAAGGTCTATCAGGCCGAGGTCACCAAGAAGCAGATACCCATCGTGCTCAAGGCGGGCCAGGACGCCCACGAACTCGCCGGGCAGGTGCCCGAACGCGGCACCGGACGCGTCGAGCTCTATCTGACCGAAGCCCAGGCGAAGTCGATCGAACGCCAGGGTGTCGACCTCGAAGAGCACAAGATCTCCCAGGCCACCGAGAAGCGGCTCGCGGCCGCGGGCGACGGCGTCTACCGGCCCTACAGCGGCAAGGGCGGGCTCCAGGAGGAGATCGTCAAGACCGCGCAGGCCCACCCAGGCCTCACCAAGGTCGTCTCCATCGGCAAGACGCTCCGCGGCAAGGACATCCTCGCGCTCAAGCTCTCCAAGGGCGCGGCGAAGTCCAAGGACGGCTCCAAGCCGGCCACGCTGTACATGTCCAACCAGCACGCGCGCGAGTGGATCACCCCCGAGATGACCCGCCGCCTGATGCACCACTACCTCGACAACTACGGCAAGGACAAGCGCATCACCAAGCTCGTGAACTCCACCGAGCTGTGGTTCGTGCTCTCCGCCAACCCCGACGGCTACGACTTCACGCACGCCGCCGACGGCGACCGCCAGTGGCGCAAGAACCTCCGCGACATCGACGGCGACGGCAGGATCGCCGCGGGCGACGGCGTCGACCTCAACCGCAACTTCGCCTACAAGTGGGGTTACGACAACGAGGGTTCGTCCCCGAACGCGTCCTCGGAGACCTACCGCGGCGCCGGCCCGATGTCCGAGCCCGAGACGAAGGCGATCGACCGCTTCCAGAAGCGCATCGGCTTCACGTACGGGATCAACTACCACTCGGCGGCCGAACTGATCCTCTACGGGGTGGGCTGGCAGGTCGCCACCCCCACGCCCGACGACGTGCTCTACAAGGCCCTGGCCGGCACCCCCGAGAAGCCCGCGGTTCCCGGCTACCACCCGCAGGTCTCCTCCGAGCTGTACACCACCAACGGCGAGGCCGACGGACACGCGGGCAACGTCAACGGCATCGCGATGTTCACGCCGGAGATGTCCACCTGCCAGACCGCCTCGAACATCGACCCCAATGACGCCTGGAAGCCCCAGGACTGCGCGTCCGTCTTCACCTTCCCCGACGACGAGAAGCTGATCCAGCAGGAGTTCGCGAAGAACGTGCCCTTCGCGCTCGCCGTCGCCGAGTCCGCGCTCCACCCCGACCGCCCGGTCTCCGTCACCGGGACCGACGCCCCCGACTTCACCCCCGACTCCTTCACCACCTCCTACGCGCGCGGCGGTGACCAGGAAGTCGCCGTCACCGCCCGCAGGTCGGTGCGTGACAAGGAGCTGCGCTACCGCGTCAACGGCGGCCGCACGCAGACCGAGGAACTCGCGCGCTGGAAGGGCGGCGAGACCTACGGCGGTGAGGACGACCTGTACTTCGACCAGTACCGCGCCGAGGTCGAGGGCGCGCGCGTGGGCGACAAGGTGGAGGTGTGGTTCAGCGGCCGCGCCAAGAAGGGCCGCACCGACAGCGAGCACTTCACCTACACCGTCGCCGAACGCCCCAAGGCGAACACCCTCGTCGTCGCCGAGGAGGGCGCGAGCGCCACGCAGACCCAGAAGTACGTCGACGCCGTGCAGGCCAGTGGCCGTACGGCGGCGGTCTGGGACGTCGCCAAGCAGGGCACCCCGCACCCGCTGGGCGTCCTGTCGCACTTCCGCGCGGTGGTGCACTACACCGGCGACCCGGTGCCCGGCGCGCCCACCCAGCTGGCCCTGCGCGCCTACCTCAACGAGGGCGGCAAGCTCATCGAGTCCGGCGAGCGGACGGGCGGCAACGTCGACCTCGGCGACGCCCTCACCGACGACTTCGCGCAGTACTACCTGGGTGCCTACGAACGCCTGCCCGCGGCCGGAGTCCAGCGCTTCACCGGCAGCGGCGCCCTCGCCGGAGCCGACGGGCCGGTCGCGGCCGCCGAGGGCAACCCGCTGGACAAGGCGGGCCGCTTCACCGTCACCTCCGACAGCCTGCCCGCGCAGCAGTTCCCGCAGTTCAAGAGCGCGGCGGCGGGTGCTTACCCCGGCCTGACCAACCCCTACGCCCCGTACGCGGGCCAGGGCATGGCCTCCGCGACCCACTCAGACCGGGACTACAAGCGCCTCACCCACACCATCGACCTCACCGGTGTCACGGCCGCCGACCAGCCGCAGCTGCGCCTCGCGCTGAACTGGAACCTGGAGAACGGCTTCGACCACGGTCTGCTGGAGGCACACACTCCGGGCGCCGACGACTGGACCACCCTGGCGGACCGCAACGGCGGCTCGTCCAGCGCCGTGCCCGCCCAGTGCACGGCGGGCTTCTTCATCAACGCCCACCCGTTCCTGCGCCACTACCTCACCCGCGGCGCGACCAGCTGCACGGCCAGCGGCAGCAGCGGCAGCTGGAACAGCTTCACCGGCTCCTCCGGCGGCTGGAAGCAGACCGCCTTCGACCTCAGTGCCTACGCGGGCAAGAAGGTCGAGGTCTCCCTCAGCTCGGTCACCGACCCCTCCGACGGCGGGCGCGGCCTCTTCGCCGACAACGCCCAACTGGTCGTCGGCGGCACCGCGACCGAGACCGAGGGATTCGAGACCTCGCTCGGCACCTGGGCCGTCGCCCCGGCCCCGCCCGGAAGCGCCAACATCACCGGCGACTGGGCCCGCACCGGTGAGCTCTACCGGCCCCACGCCGCGGTCACCGCACGCGACAGCGTCCTGCTCGGCTTCGGATTCGAGCACGTCACCGAAGCCACCGACAGGGCGGCCCTGATGCGCGCCGCCCTGAACCACCTGCGCGACTGACATGACACCCGACGGCCGTAACTCGAGTCCGGGCCCACAGCCCTGACGGAGAGGAACGTCCAGGAAAAGCGCGACCCGCATGGCGTCGGCCTCCGGACCCGCAGGGGTCCGGAGGCCGATCCGTTGCCCCGTCGCCGCACCGGCGAGACCGCACGTCGCCTGCCGGAACTCGGCGTCCCCGGCGCACCGCTGTACTCCGGCGCGCTCCGGGACGAAATAACGGGGGAGCCCGGCCGCTTACCTCTAGCGATGACCACGGGGCGGATCGCGCTCCACCGCAAGGGAGGGGACGGGAGCCGATGAGCCTTCGTCAGTTCGAGTACGCCCTGGCCGTCGCCGAGGAGGGATCGGTGACGGCGGCGGCCGAGCTGCTGCGCGTCGCTCAGCCGTCGGTGTCCCAGCAGATCCGCGGCCTGGAACGGGAACTGGGCGTGACCCTGTTCACCCGCACGCCGACCGGCCTGGTGCCCACCGTGGTCGGCCGGGCGTTCCTGCGGGAGGCGGAGGTCGCCGTGAGCGCGGTGCGGCGGGCGCGGGCGACCGCCCGGGCCGGTGCCGACGAACTGGTGGGCGAACTGGCGGTGGCGGCGCAGATGGGCCTGGGCACGCGGCAGTTGCCCGGTGCCCTGAGCGCGCTGCGCCTGCGCTTCCCGCGCCTTGAGGTCACCGTCTTCGAGGAGCCGAACCCCGCCGAGCTGGAGCGCCTCGCGCGCGGGAGCGTCCTGGACCTCGCCCTGATGGCCGGGCCGTGCGGGGAAGGCCTGTACGAGGGCCACCACCTCGGGGACGAGGAGTTCGTCGTGGTCCTTCCCGCAGGGCATCCGCAGCTCGCCGCGGACCGGGTCGCGCTGCGCGAACTGGAAAGGGAGCCGTGGGTGCGGTTCGACCAGAGCAGCGCCCTCGACGGCGTACTGCGGGATGTGCTGCGCGACAACGACCTGACCCCGACCACCGTCGCCCGCGTGTCCCAGACGGCGACGGCCGTGCGCTGGGCCGCCCACGGTCTCGGGGTGACGCTCGTCCCGGCCTCGGCGGTGCCCCACGGGCACGAGCACCTCGTCCGGCCGGTGTGCCCGGTCGTGTCGCTGCCCGTCGTCGCCGCGGTCCGGCCCGGCGCGGGCCCGGCGGAGACGGCCCTGCTCGACCTCCTGCGGCTGGAGACCTGGCACAGAGCCGCCTTCTTCGCGCCGGTGTCCTGAGGGCCGGGCGCGGGTGGGTGCCGCCTCAGCAGAGGGGCGCCGCCTCGTCGGAGGGGCGCAGGCTCAGCGGTAGGCGCCGAGGAAGGCGGTGACGCCCGCGGCGGCGTAGCGGTCGAGTTCCTCCTGGGTGTGCTGCGGGCCGCCGTGGAACATGGCCTGATTCACGGGGATCCAGAGCAGCAGACCGGAGAAGTGGTGGGCGGCGAGCAGCGGGTCGTCGATCCGGAGCAGCCCCGCGTCGGTCAGGCGCTGGAAGGTGCCCGCCAGGGTGGCGAGGACCCGCTCGAAGCCCTGCTCGTACCAGGCCGCGCCGAGCTCGGGGAACGTGTCGGCGTTGGCGATGATCAGGCGGCGCAGCTGGAGGACCTGGGGCTGGGTCAGGGCGGTCAGGAACTGCCGGGCGAGGCGGGCGAGGTTCTCCTCGAGGCGGTCGGCGTCGGCCGGGATGTCGGCCACCAGGTCGATCATGGCGTCGGTCCGATGGGTGGTGGCCAGGACGATCTCGGCGAACAGCTTCTCCTTGTCGGCGAAGTGCTTGTAGACGGTCTGCTTGGAGACGGCCGCCAGCTTCGCGACGTCGTCCATGCTGGTGCCCGCGTACCCCTTGTCGACGAACACCTGCGTGGCGGCGTCCATGATCGCCCCGCGCTTACGGGCCGACCTGCTCTGCTCGGCCGCTTCCATCCCGGCTCCCTTCAGTACTGGACAGTCTAGTTCTGGCCCGACTACTGTAGCGCTCGCACCGCGAGGAGTACTGAACCGTCTAGTTCTAGTTGGGGGATCGCGCCATGACGCACACGATTGAAGCTCCCGTCGCCGCCACCACGGCGGCCGCACGGCCGACGGCCCGTGCCCTCCTGGCCGGAGCCGTCGTGGCCGGTCCGCTGTTCCTGGGCGCGGGCCTGATCCAGGGGCTCACGCGGGACGGCTTCGACTTCACCCGCAACGCGCTCAGCCAGCTGAGCCTCGGCGACCCGGGCTGGATCCAGGTGACCGGCTTCCTGCTGACGGGCATGCTGCTGATCGCCGGTGCCGTCGGCATGCGCCGCGTGTTGCGGGGCGGCCCCGGCGGGGTGTGGGCGCCCCGGCTGACCGCTGTCTTCGGCGCGTCGTTCCTGCTCTCCGCGGTCTTCGCCGCCGACCCCGGCGCCGGTTTCCCCGCGGGCGCCCTGACGCCCGTGCCACGTCCATGAGTTGGCACGGCACCCTGCACATGCTCAGCGGCATGGTGGGCTACCTCGCCCTGTGCGCGGCCTTCCTCGTGCTGGCCCGCCACTTCGCCGCTCGCGGACTCCGGGGGTGGGCCGTCGGCAGCCGTCTCGTCGCCGCCGCTGTCCTCGTCGGCTTCGCGGGCTCCGCCGCCACCGTCCTGGCCTTCACCGCCGGGGCCGGTCTGGGCCTGCTGGGCCTTGCCGCGGTCACCGCCCGCCTGGCCAGGGCATACGCCCCCGCCGGCCACTGACCCCTCAACTCGCTTACTCACCCACCAACCCACCAGAGACAGGACACGGCAATGGCCCAGACAGGCAACGGCCCGGCGAGCTACTTCCCCTCCATCGAGAAGAAGCACGGGCGCCCGATCGCGGACTGGATGGACCTCATCCGCAGCTCGCCGCTGACCAAGCACATGGAGCTCGTCACCTGGCTCAAGACCGAACACGGACTGGGTCACGGACACGCGAACGCGCTCGTCGCCCACGTGCGCGCCGAAGACGGCGGCAAGTAGGTCAACCCACCCGGGCCGATGGGCCTCCGGGCCCCGCGGCGGGGGGCGTTCGTGCTTCCCGCCCATGTCCGAACGGCCACCGCGGACTCCCTGCCGGGGTGCGGCGCGGTCGATGTGAGGCGGTGGGTAAAGTACAGCCGACTTTGCTCACCATTTACTCTCATTACCCTCACATGACCGAAATCGGCAGGAGTCGCAGAATGCCCCACCCCATACGCCCGCGTCGCGCCGCGGTGCTGGCCGCCGCCTCGCTGATCGCGATCCCCGCCCTCGCCGGCTGCGGCGGCGGGTCCGACGGCGCGGCCAAGGGCGAGCGGACGTCGACCGTGACCCCGTCCGCGGGGACCGGCGGGGGCAAGTCCGCGCTCCCTTCGGCTCTCACCGGCCAGCGCCTGTCCTGGAGCCCCTGCTCCGCGCCGTCCGCCGCCCAGGGCACCGCCGAAGCGCCCGGCGAGGCATGGCAGTGCGCCACCATGAAGGCGCCCCTCGACTACGCCGAGCCGAAGGGCGAGACCGTCGGCGTGGCCCTCATCCGCAAGAAGGCCACCGACTCCGACCGGCGCATCGGCTCCCTCGTCTACAACTTCGGCGGCCCCGGCGCCTCCGGCGTCGCCACCCTCCCGCAGGCGGCCGAGGACTACGCGAAGCTCAACGCCGCCTACGACCTGGTCAGTTTCGACCCGCGCGGCGTCGGCGACACCACGACCGTCAAGTGCCTGGACGACAAGACGCTCGACACCGACCCGGGCAGCGGGGACGTGCTCAAGGACGCCAGGCGGATCGCGCGGGCCTGCGAGAAGAACTCCGCCAAGGTGCTCCCGCACGTCGGCACCGCCACCACCGCGCACGACATGGACCTGATGCGCCAGGTGCTCGGCGACAAGAAGCTGCACTACTTCGGCATCTCCTACGGCACCGAACTCGGCGGGGTGTACGCGCACCTGTTCCCCAAGAACGTCGGCCGTACCGTCTTCGACGCAGTCGTCGACCCGAGCCAGGACCCGGTGCAGTCGGGTCTCGCCCAGGCGAAGGCCTTCCAGAAGTCGCTGGAGTCCGCCATGGCCTACTGTGCCAAGGAGTACACCGACAACTGCCCGACCGGTAAGAACGCCGCCGAGGGCAACCGGCGCATCAACGCCATGCTGGCCGAGCTCGACAAGAAGCCCGCGCCCACCGAGAGTGGCCGCAAGCTCACCAAGGAGCTCGCCCTGACCGGCATCGGCGCCACCCTGTACGCGGGCGAGGAGGGCTGGGAGGCCCTGACGCAGAGCCTGGGCGAGACGATGCAGGACGGCACCGGCGACAGCCTGCTGATGTTCGCCGACTCCTACAACGGCCGCGACGACAAGGGCCGTTACAGCAACATGCACGCCGCCAACACCGCGATCACCTGCGCCGACACCCGCAGCCGCCACACCCGGGCCGATGTGGACGACAAGCGCCCGGCCTTCGAGAAGGCCTCCCCGGTCTTCGGCCCGTCCATGGTGGAGGGCCTGCTCGGCTGCTCGCAGTGGCCGGTGCGCGGCGAGGCGGACAAGCCCGAGGTGGCCGCGCCCGGCGCCGACCCGATCGTGGTCGTCGGCAACACCGGCGACCCGGCCACGCCCGTCGAGGGCGCCCGGCGCATGGCCCGGCAGCTGGGCAAGGGCGTCGGCGTCACCCTGACCGTCGACGGTGAGGGTCACGGCACGTACGGCGAGAACCGCTGCGCCACCAAGGCGATCGACACGTTCCTGATCGACGGCAAGGCCCCGGCCGACGGCACCGTCTGCAAGTAGCCCCCGACGCCCACGCTCACGGCGCTCGCGTGGGCCTAGTGCCCTTTTCGCAGTCGGCTCGGCGGCCGTCGGGTCGAGGGTGGTCGAGAGGGTCGCGTTGTCGTCCGGGAATGAATCCGGGCCTCCGGTTCGTTGCAGAACACCAGTACAGATACCCCCACCCGTATTTTTGAATACCCACGGGGGTATGGTGAGAGTGATTGTGCCAGGAGGAAACATGAAGGTCGTCATCGTCGGTGGCGTCGCGGGCGGGATGTCGGCCGCGACGCGGCTGCGACGGCTGGAGGAGGACGCGGAGATCGTGGTCCTTGAGCGCGGGGCCCACGTCAGCTACGCCAACTGCGGACTGCCCTACTACCTGGGCGGTGTCATCGAGGAGCGCGACGCACTCCTGTTGCAGACGCCGGAGGCCCTGCGCGCCCGGTTCGGCCTCGACGTGCGGGTGCGCAGCGAGGCCGTCGCGATCGACCTCGCTGCCCGCACCGTACGCGTACGCGACCTCGACGGCGGCGCCGAGTACGAGGAGGCGTACGACCACCTCGTCCTCAGCCCCGGTGCCCGGCCTTTCGTGCCCGACCTGCCCGGCATCGAGCGGGCCCGCACCCTGCGGGACGTGGCCGACGTGGACCGCGTCGCCGCTGATCTCGACGCGGGCGCCCATACCGCCGTGGTGGTCGGGGCAGGCTTCATCGGTGTGGAGGCCGCGGAGAATCTGCGCGAGCGCGGGCTGACGGTGACGCTGGTCGAGCTGGCCGACCAGGTGCTGCCGCCGCTCGACGCGGAGATGGCCGCGCCGCTCACCACCGAGCTGCGCGCCCACGGCGTACGCGTCGAACTCGGCGCCCAGCCGGCCGCCCTGGGGCCGGACCAGGTCACGCTGGCCGACGGCCGCACCCTGGCCGCCGATCTGGTGGTCCTTGCGATCGGCGTACGGCCGGAGACGGCGCTGGCCCGGGCCGCGGGCCTGGCCGTCGGACCGCGCGGCGGCATCGCCGTCGACGCGTACCAGCGCACCAGCGACCCGCGGGTGTACGCGGTCGGCGACGCGGCGGAGAAGCGCGACGCGCTGACCGGTGAACCGGCCCTGGTCCCGCTGGCCAACCTGGCCAACCGCCACGGACGCCTTGTCGCCGACGTGATCGCCGGGCGGCCGGTGCGGGCCCGGGAAGCAGCCGGTACGGCCGTCGTGAAGGTCTTCGGCCGCACCGCCGCCGCCACCGGCTGGAACGAGAAGCGACTGCGTGCCGCAGGCCGTCCGTACCAGGCCGTGCACCTGCACCCCGGCTCCCACGCCGGCTACTACCCGGGGGCTTCCCCGATCGCCCTCAAGGTCCTGTACGACCCCGACGACCTGCGGATCCTGGGCGCCCAGGCGGTCGGCACGGAGGGCGTGGACAAGCGCGTCGACGTGATCGCCACCGCGATGGCGGGCGGTCTCACCGCCCCGGACCTGGCCGATCTGGAGCTCGCCTACGCCCCGCCCTACGGCTCGGCCAAGGACCCGGTGAACATGGCCGGGATGATCGCCGAGAACCTGGCCACCGGGACCGGCCGGGCGGTGCAGTGGCACGAACTGGACGCCGCGCTCGACGACGGTGCCGCCCTGATCGACGTCCGCACCGCGGCCGAGCACGCCCGCGGCTCGATCCCCGGCGCGCTCAACATCCCGGTCGACCAGCTGCGCGACCGGCTCGACGAGATCCCCGCCGGACGGCCGCTGATCGTCCACTGCCAGGTCGGACTGCGCGGCCACACCGCGGCCCGCCTCCTGACCCAGCTCACCGGCCGCCCCACCGCCAACCTCGACGGCGGCTACGCCACCTGGGCCGCCGCGCGGACCACCTGTCCGGACGCGGCCGACCCGGCCCACTCCGCTCCTCTCGCCGCCTGAGCCACGACCTCTCCGACCAGCCCCGGAACGAAGAAGGAACCCCTGTGAACACCTCTCTCACCCCGCCCCAGCTGGAATCCCGCATCGCCGACGGCGTCCTCGTCGTGGACGTCCGCTCCGCCTCCGAGTACGCCCAGGGCCACGTCCCCGGCGCCGTCAACGTCCCCCTCGACTCCGTACGCGAACTGCTGCCCGACCTGCGCGAGACGGCGCAACGCCGCGGACTGGCCGTCGTCTGCGCCTCAGGGGCCCGTTCCCGCACGGCCTGCGAACGACTGGGGCAAGCCGGGATCGACGCGGCCGAACTGTCGGGCGGCACCGAAGCCTGGCAGTCCGCCGGTCTGCCCCTGGCCGTCTCCGACCGGCCCGAGCAGCGCCAGGTCTGGGCGATGGACCGGCAGGTGCGCTTCGCCGCGGGCGCCCTCGTCCTGACCGGCCTCGCCGTGGGCCTGCGCGTCCCCCGCGCCCGGCTGCTGTCCGCCGGGATCGCCGCGGGCCTGGTCTACTCGGGCGTCAGCGGCACCTGCGGCATGGCCGCGGTCCTGGCCAAGCTGCCGCACAACCGGCCGCGCCCGCAGACCCTCGACGCGGCACGCGCGGGCCTGCACAGCTGATCCACCCCGGGCGGGCGGCACCGCGACCGCCGCCCGTCCACCCCTGCGACAGAACGGAAGCGGCCCTCATGACCGCCCACAACGAAGAGACGATGACCGCCGTCCTGAACCGGCTGCGCCGCGCCCAGGGACAGCTCTCCGGCGTCATCGCGATGATCGAGGCAGGCCGCGACTGCAAGGACGTGGTCACCCAGCTCGCCGCGGTCTCCCGCGCACTCGACCGGGCCGGATTCAAGATCATCGCAAGTGGGATGCGCGAGTGCCTCGCCGCCACGGACGGCGAGCGACCTCCGCTGACCGAGGAGGAACTGGAGAAGCTGTTCCTGAGCCTGGCCTGACGCTCCTGGGCGCCGGGCCTCGCCGGGGTGCGGGACCGTCGTACGTCACCAGCAGCGAGCGGGTGTGGCTCGACGCGGTGGGGATCCCCACCGCTGCTGTTATCGCGCAGCCCGAGGGCAGGCCCTGGGGCCGGAGCGGCACGGCCCACGGCCCGTCCGAGCGTTCTACCTCGACATCGCGCAATGGGCGGCCGAGGAATCGGCCCGCTGGGACTCACCCCACCACACCGCTCCCACAGACCGCTTGACGATCTATAGGAGCGTCCCCGGTGACAGCACTTGGCCATGCCTTCGGCGGTGCGTCGGGAGACGTACTCCTGGGTGCGCTGGTCGTACTTCATGCGGACCAGCACGATGGTGTGCAGGGCGTTGTCCGCTGCGCGGGCGCCGCCGCGGTTGACGCGGTGGCGTTTGGTGCGGCCGGAGGAGGCCGGGACCGGGGCGGCCCCGCAGAGCTGGGCGAAGGACGCTTCGGAGTGGAGCCGGTCGGGGTTGTCGCCCGCGCTCGTCAGCAGCTGGCCGGCGGTCTCGGGACCAACGCCGGGCAGCGCGACCAGCCTCGGGGCGGCCCGGGTTGACCACCGTGATCCGGTAGCCGCCCCACGTCGGCCACCCGAGGCCGGCGTAGCTGCGGTGCCCGCGCTGACCTCGCGCCATCATGAAGTCGGCCGCCCCGACGAAGGAGCCCGTCGCCCGCCCGTGCCCGTCGACGGTGAGGCGGGCGAGGCCGTCGCACTGGAAGGGGCTGTCGAGTGGGGCCACGATCCCGCCGCCTGGGCGGACCTGGTCGACCCAGGCCTGCGGGAGCCGGTGCACGGCGACGGTGGAGATGAGCCGGTCGTACCTTCGGGCAGGGCCCGGTTTCTGACGTGCTGCAGAGCGGCGGACTATCCGACTTTCACACGCGCCCCGGGCCGTGGCATCAAGCCCGAGCTGTACCACAGGCTGCGGGCCGCCGGGTTGTGGATGACGCCGACCTCTTCGAAGAAGGCGATGAGCCGTTTCATGGCGCTGTGGAGGACGTCCTGGCGGTGGGGGCAGCGGCGGGCCTCCTTGACAGCGGTGGCCGGGTCCAGGCCGATGGCGTGGTAGACGGAGGGGCTGATCAGTGTCCGGGCGACGACGCGTGCCATCTGCCCGGTGAGGAACTGAACGTAGGCGCGTTCGGCGACTGTTGCCTGTCGCATCTGACGGCGCAGCTCTTCGCGCGCGTACCGGACGTGGCGGGCTTCCTCGATGATGTGGATGCGTATCACGTTCCGCACGAGAGGCTGTACCCGCTCATCTTCGGCAGTCTTGCGTTCCAGCCAGTCCAGGAGTTCCTCGACGAGCAGGGCGGCGGCCAGTGCGGCGGGACTGGTGGCGAGGGTTTTGAGGAACCACCCCTGTGCACGGTCGCGCGGGCCGGCTCCGTAGACGGGCGTTTCGAGTTTGCGGACCAGGCGGCCGAACATCATGGAATGGCGGCATTCGTCGGCGATCTCGGTGTATGCGTACCGGACGTGATCGCTGGTACAGGGGAAGCCGTCGAGGTGCCGTAGCAGCAGGTGCATGAGGATCTGTTCGAACCAGATGCCCGAGCAGGTGATCGAGGCCCGTTCGTGGCGGGAGAGCTCCATGCGCTGCTCTTCGCTCATCCGCTCCCACAGGGGGGTGTTGTAGAGCGAGATCAGCTCAGGTGCGACGTACCATTTGCCGTCCTCGAACGGGGCTGTCCAGTCGAGTTCGGTGTCGGGGTCGGATGAGTGCCGCGCGGAGGCGACCAGGAGCCTCTGCGCGGTGGTTTCGCGGTCGCGTTCAAGGACGTGCCGGTTGCGGTGCGAGGTGGTGTGCCGCTGTGCATGCATGACGTCGCTGTCTCCGAAGGTACAGGTGTAGGACACTGCTGGGTGCGCGGCGCGCTCCCGGTCAGCGTGATCGGGTCTTGAGCAGGGAAAGCTGTGTCACGAGCGCGGCGACAGGCTGAAAGGTGGTTCCAAGGAGCGCAGTGTGCTGCCAGCTGAGACTTCCGGCGGCATCGATCACGAATACGGAGCGGCGCACGCCGATGAGCGGGGCAGTGACACCGAAGGAGCGGGCGACTGCCCGGTCGGTGTCGGCAAGGAGCGGCAGCGTGATCTTTTTGCTGCGCGCGAAATTCTCGTGGCTGTCGACATCCTGCGGGCTGATACCCCATACCTCGGCATCCAGAGTCGCGAACTGCTCGAGGTGGTTGGTGTAGGAACACATCTGGCGCGTGCACACGGGGGTGTCGTCGCCGGGATAGAAGGCCAAAACCAGGGGTCGGCCGCGGTGTGCGGACAGCGAGTAGGTCTGCCGCTCGAAATGGCCGTTCACGAGGCGCCCGCCAGGCAGGGTGAAGTCCGGCACTGGCGGGCGCGATGAGGTGTCCTTGGGCATTGGTGGTCCTTAGCGTCGAGAAGGGGCCAAGCGTCAAGCCGCAGAGGCGATATGCCGTGCGTCACCGATGGCAGGGCTGACGGCCGGGCCGGTGAGCGGAGGACTGGCAGGGGGGATCGCACGGCGGGGCCAGGAGCTGGCCGGCGCAGTGCAGGAGCGGTCTGCCTGTGCCGACGGCTGCGTCAAGAACGCGGGCCAGGACCAGGATGTGGTCGCCGACCGGGAGGCTCCGTTCGACCTGGCAGTCCAGCCAGCTTGCTGCGGCGCTCAGCAGCGGGGTACCGCCGACTGAGCGTCCGCCCCACACCGTGCTGGCGCCAGGGAAGCTGTCCGGTGCGTTTCTGTCGCGCCGCGCGAAATGCCTGGCCAGGCTGGACTGGTCGGCCGACAGGTGGTTGACGACGAAGGTGCGGGCATCAAGCAGCTCCGCCAAGGCCCTGCTGGTACGGCGCAGCGCGACGGAGACCAGGGGCGGGGTGACGGAGGCGAGCGTCACGGTGCTGACAGTGACTCCGCGTGGCCGTTTGAGATCACCGTGGCTGAGTACGGCTACGCCCGAGGTGAAGTGGGAGGTGAGGGGTGTCCGGGGCGTGGCGCGGGCCTCCGCCGACCAGGCGGGGCCGATGGGGGCGTTCATGCGGCTACCTCCGGCTGGCGGTGCTCTCCTGTGGCTTTCGAGGAGGTTTCGAGTGCCTTGCGCAGCCCTGTGTAGGCGGGGTGGGCCTTCGGCTCGAAACTGACCGCGAAGGGTTTGAGGAAGTTCCCGAGCAGGGCGCGGTCGCCGAACAAATGCAGGGGCACCACGAGGAGGGCCCACTCGAAGCCCAGCCACCATATCCAGGCCAGCACGACCAGCCCTTGGACGGCCAGGCTGTGCATGGTGTTGTAGAGGACGTAGTACACCTTGGGGACGTGCCGACCGGGTGTGCGGTGATAGGTGAGGAGGCCCGGCAGGTAGCCGATGACGTCGATGTAGGCGAACAGGATGATGGCGGGGATCCAGCGGACTTCGCTGATGTGGTCGATGAAGGCTGCGGCGGTGACGATGAGTCCCAGGCCGTACTCCAGCCGCAGGAGCCTGTAGGTGGTACGTGTCTCGAACAGATTGCGGGTGTCCATCAGTGCTGTCCTGCGAGGCTGGACAGCGTCGGTGCACCGGGCGCCTTGTCCTTGACGGATAGGACGGGGCCGAACAGGCCGTGGAGGATCTGCAGGATCGTCTCTTTCAGGACGCGTTCGGCGATCGGCTCCAGCACCCCGGCCAGACTGGGGATACCGAAGTCGAAGGTGCAGTCGAAGGTGACGGCACAGCCGTCGGCGTCGGCGGCCACGCTCCAGCTGCCGCTGAACTCGGCGAAGTCCCCTTCTGTCTGGCGGAAGGCGATGGTCAGTGCCTGGGGGTCAGTCTCGTCAGCTTCGGTCCAGCGCAGCACCCCGTTACGGAAAGCCACTTCCCACGTGGATCGGCTGGTGGCGTCCGACGTGCCGTAGACGCTGACATGGAGGACCGCGTCGGCCAAGCCTGGGTAGCGCTCGAAATCCTGGAGGTGGCTGAAGGCCGCTTCAGGAGTGAGGGCAGGGACGCGGACGGCAAGGTGCGCGCTACGCATAGGACGGGTTCCCTTCGGGGCGGGGGTTGTAGCGGTGGGCCAGGGCGCAGCACGCGCGGTCCATCGAGGTGTACAGGAAGTCGAGGTCGTTCTGGGTGAGGACTGCTGGCGGGGTGAGGCGCAGGACGGTTTGGGAGTTCAGTGAGTGGTTGGCGATGACGCCGTGTGCTGTCAGCTCCACGAGCAGATCGCCCACCAGGGCCGGGTCGGTGAACTCGATGCCCAGCAGCAGACCGCGGCCGCGGACCTCCGCGACGGCGCTGCCGAAGTGGCCGCTGACGATGCGGCGCAGCTCAGCGAGGAGTCCGGCGCCGATGGTGCAGGCGCGTTCGACGAGGTCGTCTTCCTTGATAGCTGCGATGGCACCGCGTGCGGCGGCCATCGCCAGAGGAGCGCCGGAGAACGTCGAGGTGTGCAGGTAAGGATCGCGGTCCAGGGGGGCGAAGGCCTCGGGTGTGGCGACCACGGCGGAGACGGGCACGACGGCGCCACTGAGGACTTTGCCGACCAGCAACGCGTCGGGGCGGACGACTTCGGTGTCCGCTCCCCACCACTCGCCCAGCCGGCCCAGACCCGTCTGGATCTCGTCGAAGACCAGGAAGGCGTTGTAGCGCCGGCACAGTTCCTCGACCGCGCTGAGATAACCGGCCGGGGGGATGATGACGCCTGCCTCGCCCTGCACGGGTTCGACGAAGACGCACGCCTGTCCTTCTCCCGCTGCGGCCAGGGCGCGCTCAAGGGCGGGGGCGTCGGCGTAGGGCACGTGGGTGACGGCGGGCAGCAGCGGGCGGAAGGGGTCCTGGAAGACGGACCGGCCGGTGAGGCTGAGCGCGCCCATGGTTTTGCCGTGGTAGCCGTTTTTCATGGCGATGAGCTGGGTCTTGCCGTTCAGGCGGGCCATCTTGATGGCGGCTTCGACGGCTTCGGTGCCTGAGCCGGCGAAGTGCACGCGTTCCATGCCTGCGGGGGCGACCGAGACCAGGGCGTCCGCGGCCAGCGCTACGTGCGGTTCCAGGAAGAGGCGGGTGGCGACAGGGTGGGTGTGGAGCTGTTCGGCCACATAGCGCATGACTGTGGGGTGGCGTGCTCCGGTCAGGAACACGCCGTAGCCGCCGCAGTTCAAAAAGCGCCGTCCGCTGCTCGTGGTGACCCAGGCGCCCTGGGATGCCACCTCGACGTGGCCGCCGAAGAGTTCGCCCAGCATTGCGCGGCCGCTGCTGAGCCGGGTCCGATACAGATGCGTGAGCGGTTCGGGGGAGAGGGCGGCACGGTGTGCGCGCAGGGTCGACGGGATGTCGGGGCCGCTGGTGGGGGCGGACTCGTCGGATGACATGGGGACGGCTCCTTTCACGACAGCCCGACAGGGCGCTTGGCGACGTAGTCGAGCAGGGGCTCGGTGAACGCGCTGCGGGAGGGAGGGTGGAAGGACAGAGCCGTGCAGGCCGCGGTCAGGTACGCCACGTCGGGGGACTTGATGAAGGCCATGCCGCCCAGCAGTTCGGCGGCCTTGCGGCTGGTGTCGCCGAGGATGTCCTGGACGGCGTAGCGGGCGATCAGGCTCTTGGTGAGTGCTGCGTCGTCGGCTTCACCGGCGATGATCATGCGTGCCACCGATTCCAGGAGGAGCGTGGCCGACTCCAGGCGGGTGAACAGCTGAGCCCGCTCGGTTGCCCCGCCGCGCTCGGCCTGCCAGACGCGTTCGGCCAGCGCGCTGGCGATGCCCAGGTAGGTGGCGCTGATGAGCAGCTCGAACCAGATCAGACCGACGGTCTGCAGTGAGCTGAGGCGCTCTTCCTCCAGTTCCGTGCGGACCAGGAGTTCGTCCTGGACGAAGACGTCGGTGACGCGGACTTCGTCGCTCTCCGCCCCGGCAAGGGCCCAACTGGACCAGAAGGGGTGAACGCTCAGGCCCTCGCTGTCGCGGGGGATGAGCGCCACCGCCAGGTCGCGGCCGCCGTCGTTGCGGGGTATGGCCACGCTCGCGGTCAGCATGTCCATGGAGCGGGACAGGCTGCACGGCTTCTTCGTCCCGTTCAGGACGTAGCCGCCCTCGCACGGCTTGGCCTTCATGGTGGGGCTGAAGATGCCCTGGCCGGGCTTGCCCTCGGAGAAGCCGGAGGCGATCAGTAGATGTTCCTCGGCCACCGTCTGAACGAAGATGGACGACAGGCCGCCCGGATCGCTGTCAGCGAGGTTGAACAGGGTGGCGGCGGAGAAGTGGTGCATGGTGGTCCCCACCGCCAGTGAAGGAGCCGCGCAGGCCAGAGCACGGGTGGTGGCAAGTGCCTGCAGCGGATCGGCTCCCAGGCCGCCGTACTGCTTGGGGATGACGAGGGCCGGCCCGTTGTGCCGGCGGAAGGCGTCGATGGCTGGGCTGTCACTGGACTCCAGCAAGGTCAGGGGCACGGTGCCCAGTTCCTTGAGCAGGCCGGGCAGAAACGTCTCGCATGTCTGCCGGGCATCATCGAGGGGACGCATGTCAGATCCTCACTTCCTTACATTGACCAGGGGGGGCGGGCAAAGGGGGGGGCAGGCGGCGGGCGGGCTGGGATGCCTGTGCCGCTCGGCTTGCTAGGTGCCGAAGACCGCGGCGCGCGGCCGGATCCCGTTGGCGATGCTGACGCCCTGCAGATGGGAGGTCCGCAGAATGGGGTAGTTGGCTTCGCCGAAGACACCGCCGGTCAGGCCCGTGCCCCCGTGCGAGGGCAGGAAAGGCAAGAAACCCAGGTGCGAGTCGTTGACCTTGAGCAGGCCGCCCTGGCGGATCTCCTCGACGAAGTGGGCGACCACGTCGGGGTCCTGCGCCCATACCGAGTTGCGCAGGCCGTAGGCGTTGCTGTTGACGAATGCCGTGAACTGCTCCAGCAGCACGGCGTCGGGGGCCGGGTCGGGCACGATCACCGGCAGGAGCGGGAAGAAGGTCTCATGACGCACCGCCTGCACCTCGCGGGCCTGGTCAAGTCCGTGGACCAGCACCACGGTCGGTTCCAGGAACATGCCCGCCGCGTCCCGGGTCTCATCCGCCTGCATGGCGTGCCCGCCGCACACCACTTCCGCACCCTTGCCCTTGGCGTCAGCGAGGCAGTCGAAGAACTTCTCGTTGCGCAGCACCGGAGAGAGCAGCACATCTTCCTCGCGCGCCAGACCGGGCCGGATGTGACCGATGTGGCGGACCAGGGTGTGCAACAGCTCGTCGGCAACGGCAGGATGGACCAGTACCTGGTTGGGCACCATGCACAGCTGGCCCGAGCCGAAGAAGCTCTCCGTCAGGGCCTCGGCGGCAAGTTCAAGGTCGGCGTCCTTCCACACCACCACGGCGTCGTTGCCCGCCAGTTCGAGGATCGGCTTCTTGCCGGCCTGAACGCACCGGTTTTGAAAATCCAGGCCCCGGTCGCTGTCGCCGAAGTAGAGCACGTCGTTGACCAGGGGACTCTTCAGCCAGGCATCCAGCATGGGTGCCGGCTCCCCGCACACGACGTTAAGTGTGCCGGGCGGGGCGCCGAGCTTGTCCAGGACCGGCCGTACCACCTCCCGCATCGCAAACATCACGCCCAGCGGGGCGCTGCGCGGTGCCCGCACCACCAGGGCATTGCCCGCCATCAGGGAGGTGGCGCCCAGCATGGCGCTGGACAGGGGCGCGTTGTGGGGGGGATTGAGGCAGACGACACCGTCCGCGCAGCGCCGCACGAGCAGGCGCCGGGAGCCGTGGGGGTATTCCTGGACCATCTGCGAGCGGTAGAAGCTGATGGTCTCGGGTGAGACGCCGTGGAGCATGCCGGAAACCTGCCATCGGGCCAGAGCGAGGGGGTGTCCCTCCTGGACCAGCACGTCGACGATGTCCGCGGCGTGGTCCGCAATACTGCGGTGCAGCAGCGCGCCCATCTCGTCGAGACGGACCTCCAGGGGGAATCGCGCCCACCGCGCCGCCGCATCAGAGGCGGCCTCCAGGGACTTTTGCACCGTGTCCCGGTCAGCCCGGGCCACCCGCCCCACCACGCTCGCGGGCAGCACATCGGGGATGACCTCGCCCCGTTCCAGCTTCCGCTTGAGCGTCAGGCTGCCGAACACGTCGTCCATGAGAGCGCCCGAATCCAGCACATAGACCCACCGGTCCCCCGGCACATCCTGTCCGCCGACGTAGGACGGGTACGACACCACCGGGGACGAGAAATCCTCGCCCGTTCCCGCCGATGGTGTGCGCTGAAGGTTTGCAGACATGACTGTTCACTCCTGGTACTTGTAGGCGTGTGGTTGAGCGTTCTGTCCTGTGACACCGAGTGGACTAGACCGGCGAACCGAACGGCTTGAGCGCATCGGCGCAGGCATAATCCGGGTGGCTCATCGGCGCACCCACAGCCTCGAAGGGCACGTCCAACGCCTCGCAGAGGCCGAGTGCGTGCGGAGCGACCTGCTGGCACAACTCGTCCAGGAGAGCGGGGATGTGCCGCACCTCCTGCGCGCTCAAAAGGCCCTCGCTGAGGTACCAGCCGTCATGAACGGCGACCTCCTCAAGGAAGTGGATCGCACACAACTGCTGCAGACAGCGCCGCAGGTCCGGATCGGTCACCGACTCCACCGACGCCTGCACCGACTCCGCTGCCAGCCGCGCCGCATGCGCCTCAGCAAGCTCCTCCGCCGGAGCCAGAAGGCTGTTCCAGAACGCGAAGAGATCTCCCTCATGCCCCGGCACCTCAGCCAGGGAACTCGCCAGCGCCTCGAACAGGCGGCGCTCGCGGGACCGGGCCAGCGCGCTCCACAGGGCCGGCTCGGTCAGGCTCCGGCCGACCGCCGGAACAACATCGTCGACCGGTGGCGTGTAGTCGCGTCCGACGAGCAGGGCATAGGCGGCGTCGAGCAGCAGGATCTGGTTGTCGGCCGCCGCCGCGTTGAAGGAGTGCGCGAGCACCTGGTAGTCCAGGAACCGGTTCTCACCGTAGAAGCCGTGCGCTCCGCACGCCGTGCGGCTGCGCGCCGTGACGCGTTCAGCGAGGCGGTCGACCAGCACCTTCATCAGGTAGGTCTGGCGCAGAGCCCCTTCGTCATGCTGCGCCGTGAGGGGAACCGCAGGCAGGTTCTTGGCGATGAAACCCGCCACATACCCGCCCGCCAGCGCGCTGAACAGGGCCCGCTGCTGATTGCGGTACCGGATCACCGGAAGATCGGCTGCCATCGGCCCGCTGGTGCGGCGCCGGTGAGCGTGCTGCACGGCCAGCGACGCGCTCGCCCGGGTGATGCCGGCCAGCGCCGTGATCGCGGACTCCCAGGAAAACCGCATGATGCTCACCGTGCGGCGCAAACGCTGATCCTGCTCGAGCGGATCGTGGAACTCGCCGCTTTCGCTCAGCGACGCGGAGTCGCTCAGCCAGCTGCTGAACGGAAGGCGGACGGCGTCGAAGGACACGCTCGCACAGTCCAGCGCCAGGGGCTGCGTAAGGGACTTGGGCACGATTCGCACTCCCGCAGCCGGTCCCTCTTGGTTGCGCAGACGGACAAGGAAGCAGAACTGACCGCGCTCCTTCCCGCCGGCGATCAGCTGCGCAGTGACGATGCAGAGCCTGCTGAGGCCGTCGACCCCGACATTCGAGGGGAACTTCATCGCCGCCGCATCGGGGGTGCTGAGCACGAACTGGCGGCTGGCTGGATCGTAGACCGCCTGGGTGCGCACGGCGATGTTGCTGTTGCCGCGTCCCGCCTCGGTCATGCACAACGCACCGATGGAGCGCAACGACGCCAGCTCCGCCAGGGGGCCGTCGAGATCATCACTTTCCCGGCCGAAGTCGAGCACCGCCCCCACGGTCGCGAAGTGGTGCAGGAACATCGCGTAGAACAAAGGCGGGTCCGCGAGAGCCGACCACTCAAGGACGGCCCGCAGACGGGTCCGGTCCTTGACCAGCGGACCTCGCGCTGCCAGCCCGTCGCTGATGTGCCGCATCCGCTGATAGGTCAGAGCGGCACGCTCGTGGGAGTTCACCCGTGCGGAGCGGTGAAAGATGTCCGCGGAGAAGATGCGGCGCAGCTGTTCACGGTGGAGGTCGTAGCCCTCGTCGCGGATGAGGCCGCGCAGGGTCGTCACAGCGGACGTGGTCATCGGGTGCGGGTGGTTCACGGTCGGATCACATCCGTCTCCATCCATGCGCGGACCTGCGCTGCGATCGCAACGCCATGACGCGTCCACCGGAAGTGGTCCAGTGAGCTGCCGTCGGGCGGGGCGTAATGGCTGCGCCTCAGGCGTGCGGCGGGCGCCTTCTCGCACAACCGGTCCACCGCTGTGGGCGGGGCTAGGCGGTCCCCTTCCACGGACAGGGCAAGGACCGGCGACGTCACCCGGGCCAGAAGCTGTTCGTAGTTCACGTCCGCACCGGATGGTGCGAATCGTCCCGTGCGGCCCAGACGGGCCCAGTCGCGCATCAGCAGAGCCGACTGGCGTCCTCCAAAGCCCAGCCGGTGCCCCGGCCAGTACCCCCACACGGAGGCGGCCGCCGCCACGCACTGGGTTCCCGCGAGCACGGCGAGGCGGCGGGAGCCGCGAAATCCTCGGTGATCGACAGAGCCTGCCGCCACCAGGGCGACGCCGCTGACCGCCTCGGGTGCCAACGATGCATGCAGGAGGGAGATCTGACCGCCGATGCTATGGCCCAGGGTGCACACCGGCAGGGCACCGAAACGGCGGCGCGCGGCCGCCACCGCCGCCGGCCAGTCACGCGAGGCGAGGTCGTGGTAGCCATAGCGGGTGGTGCGCCCGGCCGGGGGGCTGCTGTCGCCTTGGCCGCGCAGGTCCACCGCAAGGACCGCGATGCCGTGCGCACCCAACCCCCGGCAGAACCCGGCGTAGTAGGAAGCCGGCACACCCAGGGCCGGGAAGAGGACCAGTGTGGCCAGGGGCGGTCCTGCGGGCTGATAGGCGAAGCCGGCAAGGCGTGCTCCGCTGTGGTCCAGGGCCACGTGCACCGGCTCGGGCGGGCTGTGCGAAGGCCGCTTCGGAGCACTCACCGGGAGCCGTCCGCGAGCAGCATGTAGTCCAGCCGTGCCTGCTGGGTCTCGTGCGACCAGCGCTGCGCTGTCTCCAGGCGCTCCTGCGGATCGGTGTCCACGAGCCGACGCCCCGGCCATACCTCGTAACCCCCGATCAGCGCGGCGTGTTCGCTCAGACCCTCCTGGAAGAGCAGCTCGCGCCGCAGCAGCATGTCGACCATGGGCAAGCCCTTCCACAGTGCGCGGCCCGTGGCAACGAGTTCCGCCAGGCGCTCGCGCTCAGCGGGGTTGTCCGCGACGTGGCGGCGCACGATGGCGCTGCCCACGGCCAGATGCCGGATCTCGTCGATATTCGCTGCGCGTTCGACGAGTGCCGCCGCGGGGTCCCAGGGCCGCCACTTGCGCTCGCTGAGCTCGGCAGCAGGCGCAAGGACGCCCTCCACCAGGACGGTCAGGGTGACGACACCGCCGTAGAAGTCACCCTCGCCGCGGACGACGTCCAGGGCAAACCGTTCGAGCGGATCGAGGATGGCCTCGCTGTCGGCGCGTGCCACGCGCTCGATGGTGGCCGCCACGTCAGGGCCGTCGATACCCAGGCGCAGCAGGTGTTCCCGGAAGGCGCGGGCATGGCGTGCCTCGTCCACCAGCTGGGTGGAGAAGAACTCCAGGCTCGCGGTGTCGGGAGCGCGCGCGACGAGCTCTCCCAGCGCCCTGGCCGCCTTCTCCTCCGCGAGATACCGGAAGGAGAACTCGGTCACCAGCGCTTCGCGCAGCGCACCGGGAGCCAGGAGTGTGCGTGTCGGCGCGAGGTCGTACCGGTCATCCTCACGCAGCGTGCGCAGCATGCCGCCGGCGACGTGCTCAAGCCAGTACGGCAGATCACACTGCTCCGCGGTGAGCTCGATGGTACAAGCCCCCTCCAGCACGCCGGGAGCACTGTCGAGGTCAACTTCGGATGGGGCAGCGGTGGTCATCCGCCATCCTCCTTCGCTAGATGGGAACCGACTGCACAGACAGCCGGGCGGTGGTGGATCAAGCGCCGACAGCGGTCATACGGCGCGGGTGATCCGCAGGAGGTTCCATACGGACGGCACTGACGCGCCGCCCTCAAAGGCGAGGTACTCGGGCTCGATCACATGAGGGGCCCACTTCAGCTTGAATGCTTCCTGCGTCCGTGCCGGGTACAACGCCTGTCCCCGCTTGGCCAGCGTGGTGAGGGCGGAGTTGAGGACGCGGCTGGAACTGGACGGCTCGTGCCGGGGGTCCAGCCCTGCCAGGGGCGTCAGGCCCAGGTGCAGCCAAGGGGCACCCTCGTCCTGGAAGCGGAGCAGCGCGGTGAGGTTGAGCAGCTCCACGGTGCCCACGGGAGCGTCAGGGGCCCGGCGGGTGAGGTCGTAGAGCCAACCTGGCCGGCGTCCGTAGGCCGGGGAGTAGGTGAGGTAGGCAACGACCTTGCCGTGGTGCCGGGCAAGGAATGTGCGCCGGTAGCGCTCGCCCGCCCCGCCGCGTTCGCCGACCAGAAAATCGAGCTTCTTGACGTGGCGGCCCTTGTCACGCAGCCAGGCCACGTCGATGGCATCCAGCATCACCGTGGTGGCGGAGTCCGCTGAAGCCTCCTCGACCGTCACGCCCTCGCGGCGGGCTCGCGAGGTGTTCTGACGGATCTTGGCGAGGGCCTTGCCGCGCATGGTGAAGCACTGCAGGTCGATTGCGTAGGTACTGCCGAACTGGTTGACCGTGAAGCCGCGCGCCTCGTAGAGGCTCACGTCGTCCGTGCGGAGCTGGGCGACGGTCAGCGGCCGGCCGGGCCGGGGCAGGGCGTCGCGGAATTCGTCCAGGAGCGTGCCGCGGTGCTCTGGTGCGGCGAAGGGGCCGCCCAGTTGGACGGCTCGACGGCCGCGCATGCGGTAGGCGATGACCCCGGGGGCGCGGACACCTAGGTAGTGGTGGGTGCCGTGGTTCATTGCCAGGAAGGCGCTGGGGTGATCGGCGCAGTCACGCAGAAGTGCGCGCGGATCACGGGTGTTTGGGGCTGTCACCGGGCGTGCCCTGAGGTCGGCGTGGAGGAAGCGGAGGGCTGGGGCTGTGCCGCTGCGGGCTCAGGGGGAGGCCTGTGCGGGGTAGGGCTGGAGGGCTCGAGGCCGATCCACTGGGCCAGCAAGTCGGCCATCCGGTTGCGTACCGGGTTCATCTCAGGTTCCTTCACTGCAGGTGGTGGGCGGCGCCACGAGAGGGCGGGGGGTCAGCCGGGCGTGATGCGAGGCCAACGCAGTGCGCACGATCCCCAGGTGAGACCGCCGCCGAAGGCCGTCAACAGCACGCGTGTGCCTGGCCGCAGCTGGCCAGCGTCAACGGCGTGCGCCAGGGCGAGCGGAATGGAGGCACCCGCGGTGTTTCCGACACGGTCGATGTTGACCGCACAGCGCTCACGCGGCAGACGCAGCCGGTCGGCGACGGCATTCACGATGCGCAGGTTGGCCTGGTGAGCCACAAGCAGGTCCGGCTGGCTGTCGGGCCAGCCGGTCTGGTCGAGAACGGTCCGTGCGGAGCTGGCCATCGCTTCGGCTGCGGCGCGGAAGACCGCAGTGCCCTGCATACGGAAGTAGGGGTCGCTGGTCTGCGGCGCGCGGGGGGAGAAGGGCTGCCGGGACCCGCCTGAAGGCACCATGATCAAGTCGGCCCTGCTGCCGTCGCTTCCGAGGTCGAACGGTCCCAGCGCACCGTCCTCACCGGCAGCGCCTGCCCGCAGGACCACGGCGCCGGCTCCGTCCCCGAAGATCGCTCGAGTGGAGCGGTCCTCAGGGTCGAGGATGGCCGAATAGGTTTCGGCACCGATGACCAGGGCTGAGTGGGCCAGACCCGCCGAGATGAGCCCGGTCGCCGCGGCCAGGGCGTACAGGAATCCCGTGCACACGGCCGCGACGTCGAAGGCGGCAGCTGCCAGGCCCAGCCGGGAAGCCACCAGGGGAGCTGTGGCGGGGCAGGTGTGGTCGGGTGTGGTGGTGGCCAGGATGACAGCGTCCACTGACGATGTGCCGGCCGATTGCAGTGCACGTGCCGCTGCTTCGACCGCGAGATCCGAGGTTGCCATGGACGGGTCGGCGATGTGCCGTTGCCGTATCCCGGTGCGCACACGGATCCACTCGTCGGAGGTGTTCAGCTGCTGGGCCAGGTCGTCATTGGTGACCACCCCGGGCGGCAGCCACGTTCCGAGGCCGCACAGCACGGCAGTCCGGCCGCCAGAGGGGTTGTAGCGGGTATTCACCTCTCGCCCCCGCCTAACTCGGCGCTGCGCACCTCACTGGTCACTGCGGCGAGGTGGCGTGATATCTCCCCATAGGCAGTGGCCAGGGACACCTCGTGGTAGGACAGGCCGTGTGTCAGGCAGTAGTGCTTGACCAGGGGCTGAGCGCGGCGCAGGTGGGGGCGCGGCATCCCCGGGAACAGGTGGTGCTCGATCTGGTAGTTGAGGCCGCCATAGAGGAAGTCCGTCAGCACGCCCGGCCGAATGTTCCGGGAGGTCAGGACCTGCCGAGGCAGCCAGTCGGGCTCCTGCTCGCCGTCGCGTACCGCAAGCCCCTTGTGGTTCGGAGCGAAGATCAGCCCCAAATAGAGGCTGAACAATGCCTGGTGGACGAAGATGAAGGCGATCGCTTTGACCGGCGGAAGCACATAGAAGACGGCTGTGCCATAAGCTGCCAAGTGGACAGTGAGGAGCGACAGGTCGAGCACGCGGCGTTGCTTCAAATTTCCTTCGACGGCGGCCGCGAACCCCGAGAGGTGGACACGGAACCAGTCCATGAGGGGAAGAACGTACAGCAGCCATGACTGGTGCCGGATGACGAAGCGGGCGAACTTGCCGCTGCGGCTTTTGCTCTGGCTGGGGTGAAAGATGACCCGTCGCCGGACGACATCGGGATCTAAAGCGAGGTGGTTGGGGTGATTGTGGTGGCGCGTGTGGTGTCCCACCCACCAGCCGAAACTGATGCCGACCAGAAGATTGGCGTGAAAATAACCCATGGCCTGGGTCCGGCCCCGGGTCCGCCATACCTGGCGGTGCCCGATGTCGTGCATGACCAGGCCGGTCTGGCCGAACCAGAAGGCCAGGTAGACCGCCACTGCCAGCTGCCACCAGGCATTGCCCGCCCACGCGAAGGCAGTCCAGCCGGCAGCAAGGGCAAGGAAAGTGGAGGCGATCTTTATCCTGAAGTAGGCCCTGCTCCTGTCGAGCAGCCCTGCTGCCTTCACCAGCTCGGTGAGCTCGTTATGTGTGCCCCCGCCAGCCGTGCCCTGCGGTGCGGAAGGAGGTGAGGATTCAACCGATGTCATGCCGCTTCCTCTGTTTGTCCCCGGATATGACGGGTGGGAGCGTTGCGCCCTCGGTGAATGAATCTAGGGGCCCGCCAATATCTCCGTCCAGCCCATCTCCCCGTGCTTCGGAATGCTTTCCCGTGCTTCGGAGTGCTTCCGCCGCAGTTTTCATCGCTGAACGACCCGGCGGTGATAGCCTCCCGGGATTCCGGCGTTCCATCACGTCCTATTGCCCGGTACGTGGACAGTGAACTCCGCACCCTCACCGACGGCGAGGAATGCCATGGCACAAGACAGCGGCGCGGCCACCCGGACACGGTGGGACGGCGCGGCCATGCGAGCGCGGCATCGCCGACGTCATCGCGGTCCTCGCGCAGGACGCGAAACTCGCCTCACTGCTGACCCCGGCCAGCGGGAAACCTTAGGCGCGGTCGGGCCAGTCCCGACGAGCGGACGCCGTTGCAGCGGTGCAAGCAGGTCCGCTGGCCATCGACGGCACGCCGGTGCGGGGCTTGCGGACATGCAGTCATGCAGGGTGTGCCCAGGTGTTCAAGGACGTCACCGTGGCTGCCCGTCGGCGAAAAGGAGGGCCGGGAAGGGCGGTGGCCGGCCCCGGGCCGGGCGATGAGAAGACCTGCGAGCAGAGCGGGGACGGGCCGCCGACGAGAGCGCGCCCGCCGCGTTTGCTGCAGGCCATGCTCGACGCAGCACCAGAAGATTGCACGTCACCGCAGGAAGCAGGGCTGAGAGTCCCGGCAGAGCCGGGATTGCAGTCGTGCGTGCCTGGAGTTGTCCCGTATGCGAGCTGAGTCATCCGCTGAGGGCCATGCTGTGCAGGCGTGCATGGCCGAGCATGGCCAGGTGAACGCCGTTTCCCTTGAGCGGGCAGCCCCGCAGGACATTCCAGTTATTCAGTCGGGCCAGGGTGTGTTCAATACGCGCCCTGGCCCGACGGTGGACCGCGGTCTCGGCCTGCTGTTGCAGACGCAGATGCTCCTGACCTCGCCGTTTACGGTGCGGGATGAGTAGTGCAGTGCCCTGGTAGCCGCCGTCGACGATGGTGGGAACACCGCGGCACGCCCGGCCCACTCCTGGCTCGCTGAAGGCCGAGCAGTCGTTACGGCTGCCGGGCAGCGGGTCTCTGATCGCCACGACCAGGCGGCTGTTGGCGTCGATGACCACTTGGAGGTTCGTCGCGTAGCGATGGTTCTTGCCCCAGGCTGCGATGCTCCGGCCCCGGGCAGGCATCAGGGTGCCGTCGACGATGGACACGGCTCAGTCCTCGGGGCTGCCTTCGTTGCGTGAGCCGTCAGCAAGACGCAGTGGACTGCTCTGCTCGCGAAGGCGGACGGTGAACTCCCGTACGGTCACGGATTGTTGTCCTCGTGACAACGCACGACCCACGCGCGTGACCGCTTCGGTTGCGCGGGCGGAGCAGATCCCTTCCAGTAGATCCAGCGCTCGATGGGCGTAGATCACAGCCGCATCGATATGCCCCGCCCCCAGCTGTGCTGTTGCTGCCCGGCTGAAATAGATGGCGGCATCGCGCGGATACTGGTGAACGGGGAAACCCCCAGAGTCCAGGAGGCGGAAGTGGTTGATCGCCTCGCGTGGCTGTCCGAGCCGCAGCAATGCGGTGCCTGCGCAGATCTCGATCCAGGCATCAGTGACCCAATAGGTGAGAACCACCGGGTCGACTTCCGCTTCTGACTGCAGGGTGGTGCGCGCCTCGTCCAGGGCGCGCTGACAGGCAAAGGGATCACCCCGGTGCGCCTGGACGAGAGCACGGGCCACCTGCGTCAGCGCTGTGACGCGGGCGGCTCCTCCGGGGCGTGCAGCAACCTCGGCGGCCCGCAGCAAGGTAGCGACCTCTGAGGTCTGGCCTAGCTCACAGAGCTGCATGGCGAGCATGGTCTGCAGATATGCCTGCAGATAGCCGAAGTTGGCACTGGCAGCGGCCCTCAGGCCGAAGCGGTAGTAGGAGTCCGCGACGGAGTGCCGACCCGCGTCGAAGGACATCCAAGCACCTGCGGCGGCCGCATACGCTGCGAGCGTCTGCAGAGCCCTGGCGGTCGGCGGGTCAGCGGCCCGGTCCCGGGCCAGCAGATTGGAGATCATGGAGATCTCGCTCGCCGCTGTGCGGAGAAGACGTCCTGAGCCCATGCTGTCATCCAGCATGGCCAGGGAGGTGATTCTCGACTCGATCGCCTGCACGACAGAGGGCTCGAGGTGCCGTGCACGGTGTGCAGGTAACAGCGGATAATGCGCCGTTTCATGAGGCCCTGGAACGGCCGGACCGTACTGCTGACGACTCACGGCGGTCTTCCTCCAATGTCTTTCGCCATCGGGGGCCGCACCGCTCAGGGGCGGACGGCGTGTGAAGACACTAATCGGGCCTAGTGTCGGCAGGAGACGAACCGTCAGGGAAGGCACCCCTAAGCTCCTCGGGTCACTGGTGAGCATCAGAATGCTTCTGCGTGCGGTGCTGCACAGGTCTCAACCCCCTCCGCGATCCTGGCGAGGAGTGCTTGGACCGAGGGGACGGCCTGGTGAGAGGAGAACGTGCGGCGCAACTGGTGGAGGAGGTGAGTCGGCAGCACACTGAGCACCCCCATGGCGCGCTCCGCGCCGCGCACAGCCTCATCCGGGTTGCCCGCGGCCAGATGGGCCTTGGCCGCGTACAGCAGCTCACGAGCAGTGTGGCTGGGGCCTGCGGGGCTGACTGTCAGGGGCCCCTCGAGCAGTGAGGCGAAATGGGGAAGCGCCCGACGCGGCTCACCGAGGTGGAACCAGATCATGCCGGCTATTCCGTCCAGCCATCGCGGCGTGAGCCACCGGTTGGTGGCGAAGCGCATTGCTGGATCCGCCGCCGCAGGTGTGGCGCGGTAGGAGGCGAAGGCGGCCTCCAGAGCGCGGACAGCCGCCTTTTCACGGCCGAGCAGAGCCCAGGCCTGTGCCTCGCAGGCGGACCAGAGCGCGACCAGGTAAGGCGGAGGATCGGACACGATGTGGCGTGCCGACTCCACCAACTGGAGGGAATCCTCGGCACTGCCTACCTCGAGGTGCATGCTGGCGAGCGAGGTGGTGTAATAGGCCGCCATCTGGGCACAGCCGACCGTGGTACTCATCTGGATGCTGGTGACGTTGAATCTTTCCGCAGCAGCGCTGTCTCCGAAGGCTGCGGCGTGTTCGGCGCACAGCCCAGCTGCCCGGGCTGCCAGGTGGTGCAGGCGGACACCGGTCTCGCGGTCGTAGCCGGTGTCGTTGAGGAGTTCGGCCAGGAGCTGCAGTTCAGTCAGCGCGGCCTGTCGCAATAGGGGGGCGTCGAGCTGCTGCTGCATGTACTCCAGAGCCTCAACACGCGCCTCCAGGACGGCCGCTGTACGCTCATTCGTCACGATACGCCCCCCCGTTCTCTCTGGCGGCACGGGTGGGTGGCGAAGTGTCGTGCTGATCATCGTCGTGAGGGTGCTGAGGGATCTGCCGCGTAAAGTGAGGTATCGACGGGGCTGGCCATACGCTGATCGCACCGTCTCACTCAGGGCCGATGCCGTGCTCTGTGCAGTCCACTGCTGACCCGTGGATGGGGATTCGGCGATCGCTGTGTGAAGCCAGTGCGGCCAGCCCAGACGTTCAACGAGATCGCGCGGTACCTGATGGAGGTGCGCGATGGCGAACTGGGCGGTGAGTTCTGGTTCGACGCGGCCGGATTCCCACCGGGATATCTTCTCGCGCCTAGCCGCCATGTTGCCGAAGCCCAGAGCTACATGTGTCCTGGCTATGGCTTCCGCGTAGCGGGGGTGGGAAAACCCGGCCGACGCCCTGAGTACCTTCAGCGGATGGTGCACTGCCCGTTCACCCCTCAACACTTTAGTTCTCACGACTCCGTTCAACTGGCACCGTCACTCAAGGAATGCAATATATGCCCGATAGTAATCGCGCCTTGAGGGTTCATAAATGAAATTGCTGAGGAGGCGCAGCAGGGCACGGCTGGTCCGCACCATCAGGTGAGAACTCGCCACACGCATTTGTGACAGCGCGTGGACGCCCGGACAATGGAAGGAAACTACTCAAGAGAGACTGCACCCCCGACACCATCCCGCAGGCACACTACACCCGGACTGCCGTTCAGTACCGACCGTGGCGTAAGCGGGGTGTAAGCCCGGGGTGAGTGCCCGAACTCGTGCTTGTGGTTCCGCAGTTCACCGAGTGTCGGCCACGCCAGGGCGGACCGGCCCGGGCGCAAACACCCGGGTGCAAAACCGATCCGGTAGAAGAATTTTCCGGCCCTCGCGATTTCGGGCAGCGCACCCATTTTGCCCTACTGATCTGTGACGGAGTTGTAGTTCTGCAGTAGTGGGGTTGTTGTGGCCTGGCGTTCCGTGGGTGGGCTTGGGATTTTGGGCTGGGGCGGGCGTGCTGTGAGGGGCGGGGGACGGGCTTGGCGAGGGGTGTTCGGTTTGGATGTTCGGGGTGATGGTCTGGGGATTTGTAGTTGGGTGGGATTGATCTTGGGTTTGTTGTCGATGGAATGGTGCGTCGAGAGGTAGCAGCGGGGTGTAGTTGTGTATGCCCGTTGTTGCTGGTCAGCGGCGTGTGCGTGTGAGGTGCGCGGCCAGTGCATCGCTGGTGGTGGGGGCGAACCGGGAGAGTCCGAGGCGGTGCCCGATCGTGGTGAGGGTCTCGCGTGGATGCTGTGTCCGGTAACGGAGGAGTGCTGCGAGGGCGAGGGTGAGGACGGTGGTCTCGGGGTAGATCACGAGATCACGGGCCAAGAGCACGGCTGAAGCGTTTCCCACACGGTCCAAGTGCATGTTCAACACGATCAGTTGGTTCAGCCGGTGGTGCCACCGTTCGGGTCAGGTGCTGCTGCTGGTCGTACCAGCGGGTGGTGATCGCACGTGCCGTCATCCAGGCGTTTTTCCGCGGGGGTGTCGCAGCAGCCGTCTATGGGCGTGGTGGGCCGTGACCAGTTCGGGCACGGTCTTGGTGTGGACCGGGGCGTCGAGCCTGGGGTCGGGGGCTGCCTGGATGGGGCAGCCGGGGCAGGGCGTGGGTGAGATGCCTCATCGGGATGCGGCTCAGGATGGTGATGTGGTGGGGGGCTGCGGGGGAGAGGGCCAGTTCGGCTGTGGGCGGGGTGCCGTGTCCGTTCAGGGTGATGCTGCAGCCGTCGCGGAGTTGGGACAGCGTCAGCCGGTAGATCCCGGCGAGGCGCTTCAGGTAGGAGGCGGTCGCTTCGTACGGCAGGGGCCGTACCCGGAACACGCCCGCGGCCGGGGGTGGGATGTGGGCCCATGCCCCAGCTACGGGTGTGCTGCCTCGCGCAGTGTCGGGCGCGGCCTTCAAAGGGGGCTGCGAGAGCGTTCTGGTTCACCGGGAGCCGGATCCGGTCGGGACCCGGGGCCGGAGGTGCTGTTCGGCGAGGTGGTCCAGGCGGACGGCCTCGAGGGTGGCCCTGGTGATGCGTTCGGCGCCGTCCAGCAGAGTGGCCAGGGCCGCCTGCTTCACCAGACGCGCCAGGGACCCGGTCCGTCCGGCGGTGCGGACGTGCAGGTGCGGTGCCAGCCGCACCAGACTCCCGGACCGGTGGTGGCATAGGTCGAGTGCGTTCTCCAGTACCCGTACCAGGTCCTTGAACGGTTCGTGCTCACCGGCGCGGGCGGGGAAGGGATCGCAGTCGACGAGGCTGGCGCGTGCGGCGAGTTGCTCCCGCGTACCCTCGTGAACAACGGCGTGCTGGTGACGTCGATGCCCGCGTACACGAACGTCGCGCCGATCCGCTGGGTGAGGTCTTTGAGGAGATCGGCGCTCTGGGCGCCGGTGGTGGTGCGGGGGTTGAGCCGGTGGATCTCATCGATCATCACCAGCCGCACACCCACCTGCGTGTACGTGTGCCAAACGCTGTTGACGACCGGGACCTGGGAAATCCGGGCGGTGGCGGGGATGCCGAGGTAGCGGGCGAACTCCAGCGCGAGAGTCTTGGCACTGGCGGCGGGCGGCACCAGCACGTAGGTGACCGGGACCTGCCCGTCCGCGGCCGACTCGCCCTGGCGCCTCCTGTGGGCGAGGCGGCAGGCGCGTCCGACCTGGAGCAGCGCGGTGGTCTTCCCGGCCCCGGCGGGGCCGGTGACGATCAGGGACGGGCGTGCGGTGACCTGTTGGTGACGGCCCAGCAGCATCAGGTCGCGTACCTGTTTGGCCAGCATGTCGATCGCCGGGGTGCGTACGGTGACGAACTGCGAGTGGTAGGCCAGGCGTTCGGCCAGGCTGCGCGCGGGCCCAGTACGGCCATGATGTCCAGCCGGGTGGTGTCGATCTGCACCTGCTCCCCGGGCCGCAACACCACCGTCGCAGCGGGCCCCCGTCCCGGCGCGGTGGCCGTCCGCGCTTCGCATCCCAGCCGATCCGCCGGATCGGCCAGCACGCTCACCAGCCGGTAGAACGACGACCGTGACGGCATCTCCACCACCCCGCGCCCGTGCGTCTCCTCCAGGATCTGCCCGACCAGCACCTGCAGTCCCTTCATCGTTCCCGTCGACCGGCCCCGCTGCCGGCGCAACCCCTCCAGCCCCGCCACCACCCGCTCATCGGCATAACCCGTCAAAGACCGGCCACGCGAAGGCACCGTGCGCTTATCAACCAGCCCCCACAACCCCTGCTTGCGATGCACGAGCCGCATCTTCTGCACCGTCAAACGCGTCACCCGCGGAAACCCGAGCGCCGTCATCTCCTTCGCCTTGGCCTCCTCCAGCTGAGCCAGCGTCCACCGCCCGGGGTCGCACTCCTCCCGCATCACCTGCCCCTCCCGGCCACCCTCGGGATGCGGCCACCCGGTCTCCACCTCCCGAATGTGTGGCAGCCACGCCAACGCACGCTGCTGCTCCGCCACCGGCACCGTCTCGAACAAACCCCACTGCGGTACCGCATCCGCCGCCCGCGCACCCACCACCTCAAAGCCCGGATCGGCGAACAACCGGTTCAACAGCAACGACGTATCCGCGCCGCCCTCGTCCAGCAGAGATACCTGTAGCCCCCCGTAACGCGGCCACCTGAAACGTTCGCCCCTGGTAGACGACGTGCACGCCGACCTCCACCACCGGACGCCGGCCCCTCCCCCTTACTGACCGTTTCGCAATGAAGTTTGCTGTGAGCCTTGGGTTGGTTTCTGGGTCTGCCGGATGAGTTGGGTGGACTGACCTCGTGCCTGATGACTTGTGGGATCGGGTGGCTCCGTTGTTGCCTGCTCGTCCTCCGCGGCGAGCGCGGTATCCCGGACGGTTGCCTGCGGATGACCGGGCAGCCCTGCGCGGCATCGTGTACGTGCTGTGCAAGGGCGTGAGCTGGCGGGACCTGCCGGCCGAGCAGGTCGGCTGCAGCGGGGTGACCTCCTGGCGGAGGTCGCGGGACTGGACCGCGGCCGGATCTGGCCGCGGCGGCACGAGGTGCTGCTCGCGGAGCTGCGGGCGGCGGGCTTGCTGGACATGGACGACGCTGCAGTCGATGGCTCGCATGTCCGGGCTCTCAAAGGGGGGGCGCACACCGGACCTTCACCGGTCGGCCGGGCCCGGCCTGGCCCGGCCGGGCAGCAGACATCACCTGATCGTCGACCGGCACGGCATCCCGCCGGCCATCTCGCTGACCGGCGGGAACCGCCACGACGTCACCCAGCTGATGCCACTGCTGGACGCGATCCCCCGCATCCGCGGGGTGCGCGGGCGCCCGCGCCACCGGCCGGCCCGCCTGTTCGCCGACCGCGGCTACGACTACGACTGCTACCGCCCCCTGCGGGCCCGCGGCATCACCCCGAAGACCGCCCGCAAGGGCACCGCCCAGGGCCCCGGCCTGGGCCAGACCCGCTGGCTCGTCGAGCCGACCTTCGTATGGCTGCACCAGTTCAAGCGCCTCCGCATACGCTACGAGATATGCGCCAACCTCCACCTTGGCCTACTCCAACTCGCCTGCAGCATCATCTGCTTACGACGACTGCGGACATCATTTTGAAACAGTCAGTAAGGCGGCCCTGCCATGAGTCTGCCGCTGACCGCCACCTGTCCGTAGCTCTGACACCTTCCTAACAACTGCGCGTTAACCTGCGAAGTCCGTCCACAGTGAGCGGGGAAGCAGTCCCCAGTTCGTGGCCGGTCATACGCACAGTGAGACACCGATGGAAGATGCGTCGGGCATCCGCGGCGGCTCGTCGCGCCCGGAGTCGGCGGGCGGACCGATCCATCGGCGAGGACGTGAGAGGCAGGACCCCGCATGGCGGCGGAGACACACAGCACGAAGGCCTTCGGCGGACGAGTCGGTAGAGCGGCTCTGTGCGCGGGTGCCGCGGTGACCGTGCTCGGCGCGGTCATCTCCCACCCGGCCACGGCCAGCGGGGCCTCGCCCGGCGCCGGGTCCGGTTCGCCGTCGGTGGGCCGGGTGACGTACGACCTGGGGAATCAGGTGTTCGTGCCCGCGCCGCCGTACCGGGGGAAGAACGAGATCGCCGCGGTGGTGCACTATCCGAAGGGGCAGGGTGCCAAGGGCGTGGCCCCGGGCAGGCATCCGCTGATCGTCATGCAGCACGGCCTGTGGAACACCTGTGCCGACCGGGCCGCGCAGCAGCGGATGATGAAGGCCAGGAGGGCGCTGGCCGCGGCCGAGAAGGCCGGTGACAAGGCCGAAGCGGACAGGCAGCTCAAGATCATGGGCAAGATGGGCGACCGGTTGTCGGCGTGGCCGTGTCGGCCGGGCATCGCTCCGCTGCCGAGCAGTTCCGGCTACGACTACTTGGCCAAGGACCTGGCCCGGCAGGGCTTCGTGGTGGTCTCCATGGGAGCCAACGGGATCAACGCCACCAGCAGCGGTCAGGCCGACTCGGTGTACCAGGCACGCGCCGCCCTCATCAACAAGCACCTGGACCTGTGGCGGCAACTCGACGCGGGCAAGGGCCCTTTGAAGGGCAAGCTCAAGGACGCGAAGACCGGCCGGGTGAGCGCTGCCTCCTTCACCGAGCACGTGGATCTCGGACGGGTCGGCACCCTCGGGCACTCCATGGGCGGCGGTGGCGTCATGCAGCACGCCTCCGACAAGCGGCACGGCGACTGGCCCGCCGGGGTGAAGGTGAAGGCGGCGCTCGGCCTCGCCCCCACCGCCACCTGGGAGAACGAGCCCGTCACCAAGGTGCCGATGGCCGTACTGTGGGGGACCTGCGACCAGGTCAACACCGGTGAGTACGTCAAGTGGAACAAGGGCCGCAACAAGGCGCCGCTCCACGGCATCACCCTCACCGGCGGCAACCACAACTACTTCAACACCCAGTGGTCTCCCCGCAGCGGGCAGGTAGGCGGTGAGAACGACGCCGTTCCCGGGAAGCGGCCCGGCCGCTGCGTCGCCCAGGACGGCACCAGCCAGCAGCACAAGGGGCTCGACGAGACCACCCAGCGCAGGATCGCCACGGGTTACACCAGCGCCTTCTTCCGCCGCTACCTGATGAACGACACCTCTGCGCAGGCCCTCCTGACGGGCCGCAAGAAGCTGCCCCAGGTGCCGAACGTCGTGAAGGTCGAGTACGTGAAGCCGCACTGAGACCAACCCCCGCCGCCGCGTCGCACGCGCCGCCCTTGCTCGTGCGGGGTCACCAGAACTGCGCCAGGGGGCCCACCTTGTACGCCGCCGTGCCGACGCTGATGTTGCCCGCGAAGGGGTGGTCGAGGGCCACGACGAGCAGCAGGCTGAATCCGATGAGGGCGGCGACCGAGCCGACGAAGAGGAGCTGGACGCGGCGGCTGCTGATGCCGTAGAGGAAGGTCAGGGGGATGAAGGCCAACGCGCCGCCGTACACCAGGGTCTTCAGCAGCGCGGGCAGTTCCTGAGCGGCGATGGTCATGCGGGCGCGGCGCTGGGTGACCACCGCGTTGAGGTCGTCGGTCGCCTTGCGGTAGAAGGCCTTCTCCCGCTCCGTGCGCGGCTCGTACGTCTGGAGCGAGGTGAACAGGTCCCGCATCTGCTGCTGGGCGACGGAGTACCGGGGCTCGCCGGTGCGCATGAGGGGCCATTGCACGTCGACCACCTTGTGGGCGTAGGCGCCGACGGCCGCGTGGACGCGGTCGCGTTGGGCGGGTGGGAACACCTCGCTGTCCCAGGTGAGCTGGGCCAGGGAGGACGCCTCGTTCTGCACCACCGCGTCGGCGTCCTGCACCTGGGTCCACAGCGTCACGACGACGAACGCGAGGATGATGCCGTAGATGGCGCCGTACATGCCGAGGACGACGCCGACCATGTCGTTGTGCTCCCCGCCCGCCAGTTCCGGGTGCAGCCGGTGCGTCAGCGCGCTACCCGCCAGCGCCAGGACGACGACACCGCCGACGATCACAGCGGCGATCGCGGCGGTGGGCAGATTGTTCAGCAGCCACAGTTCCACAGGCCCCCCGCGGAGTCTCAAGCCGCGCCACTGACGCAACAAGTGAGCAAGCGCGCTCGTTTCAAGCACCCTCATTGGTCGTGCGTCAGCGCAGCGGCGGATATGCCTGGGACTCGCATGCGCCACTCGGAAGAGGGAAGCGGGGGCTTTGGCACGGCCCGGTTTGTCAGGACGGAGCGGCGGACGCGGCGTGCCACCGCTGCGCGATGTCCCCTCGCATCCGTCCCGCAGCAGTTCCTGGTGAACGCCCTGCCCTGCCGGAGAGCCACCGGCCCTGCGCTCAGCCCGGCGGGCGCGGGCGGTTTCCCGCCGGTGCCTCCGAGCGGGCAGCGGTACGCAGGGACGCGTCCAGCGTGCTCATCAGCTCTGCGACCCGGCTCCTGCCGGTCGGGGCGAGGGGGTACCGGTGGAGGACATCGATCAGTACCGGTGTCGCGCGCCGCCGTGTCCGCTCCAGGACGTCGAGGCCCGGGTCGGGATCGTCGGGCGCGGTCAACTCGGCGACGCGCGCCGCGCACGCGGCGGCGCGCAGGATGTGGCCCACCTGGGTGGCCTTCGCGAGCGGATGAAGGTACGCGGCTGCCGCCGCGTCACCTGCTGCGCGGGCGGCCAGACAAGCGGCCTCGTCGGCCGCCTCCTTCGCCGCACGATGCGCCGCCAGAGAGTTAACCGCTGGACCTTGGTCCTTCGGGCGCCGTTCGCGAACTCCCACGCGGCATCGACAGCCGCGCGGGGCCGCGGGTCGCCGGGATGGGCGTCCTCGTAGACGGAGAGGACCTCCTGCGCGCACTCCGCCGCGAAGCGCGCCACGACGCGCAGCTCATCCATGGTCAACTCGAAGTCACCGGCCGCGGTCGTCACGACGGAGATCCTGCCACGGGCGGCAGGTCCCACGGGGCGGCCGGTCCCACGGACGGCCAGACCCACGAGCGGTCGGCCCCACAGGCGGCGTGCGTCCCTCCGGCCGTTCGCGACCCGGGCCGGGGGAGACCCTGCGTGAGCATGGTGAAGCAATACACTGTGTCTTGCTTCACCACACTCGACCCGGAGGCCGAAGGCGTGCTGCCGTCCGTCGCCCTGACGACACCCCAGGCCCTGGCCGGCGCGTTCCTCAGCAGGACCGAGGCCGCCGCCGTGCTCCAGCTGTCGCCGAATACCGTCGGTAAGCTCCTGGCCAGCGGATTCCTGCCCGACCTCGCTGCCGCCCGGGTGCACGCCCTGGCCCGCGCCCCGCAGATCGGCGTCACGCGGGGGGAGCTGCCGGTGCTGCGCACGGGGCCCGCGGGGCCGCCGCCGCACGCGGACGACGACCGGGAGTTCATCGGCGACGCCCCGCACCTGACGGACGAACAGTTCCTCGAGGCCTCCCGTCAATGGTGGCGGTGCGAACCGGACAAGGTCATCGCCGCCGGAGTCCTGGCCGTGGCGGTCGCGGGCTGGGTCACCGGGGTCCTGGCCATCCGTGGCCGCGGCGGCACCCGGCACGGAGGGCGGGAGGTCCGGCACTCGTTCGAGGCGAGCGTCGCCGGGCGGACCACGGCCCTCGACGACCCCGGCGGCCTCCGCGTCCTGACCGCCGACCCCGCCCTGGCCGCACTCACGCGTACGCTGCTGGGCGCCCGGGTCCAGGAGGCGAGGTCGGGCGGCCCGATCGCCTACCTCAAGTCGCCCCCGCACCCCCGCGACGAGACGGCTTCCCCGCACCCCCACGGAGAGATGGCATGAGCGACTTCGACGCGATCGACGCGCTGCTCGCCTCGGCGGCCGAGCCCGCCCCGCTGCCGCCCGCCGAGCGACGCCGCGCGCTGCGCGAGGCGCTGGGCCTGTCCCGGGCACAGGTGGCCCGCGCGCTCGCGGTGAGCCCGTCCACGGTCGGCGGCTGGGAGGCGGGCCGCGACCCGAGCGGCGAGGTCCGCGGCAGGTACGCGTACTTCCTGGGCCAGGCCGAGGAGAAGGTCCAGGCCCGGCTGAGCGCCGCCGGGCCTGCTGAGCAGCCCACCGAGCAGGGCGGGCCGATCGCCGCAGCGGCCGAGCCGTCCGCTGCAGCGGCCGAGCCGCCCGTCGCGGCCGCCGAGGCCACCCCTTGCCCGACGCCTGCGGGCCCCACCACCCCAGCCCCGCAGGACGAACTCCCCGAGCCCCGGCCCTGCGTCCTGTGCGGCCGGCCCGCCCGCGACCAGGTCGAGGGCTACCCGCAGCACCTGGACGCCGCCGAGTGCGCGGCCCCCGCTCCCCAGGGCGAGGCCGACACGGCCACAGCCCCGGCGCGGCCTGCGCACACCGCGCCCTCGGGGCCCTCAACGGCCTCGGCGCGGCCTGCGCACACCGCACCGGCAGAGCCCTCAGCGGCCGAACCGGACCGCGCGCCCCCAGACCCCCCGGCCCCCGAGCCGGACAGCGCGCCCACCACGCCCACCCGCACCGTCCGCAGCCCGGGCCGGGGCGTGAAGGTCGTCCCCGTCGGCCGCCGCGCCCGGACCGCCGGGGCCACCTCCCCGGACCTGATCGCCGCGGCCGTGGCCGAGACCCTCGCGCAGCACCACGGCGACGTCGAGGCGGCCACCGCGGCCCTGATCAAGCGCGCCATCCCGGACGCGATGGCGCTCCTCGACCACACCCGTACCGGCGGCCGTTACGACATCGTCGCCCACCCCTGGATGCCCGACATCCTGCGCAGGCAGAGCGCACGTGGCGCCGACCGGATCTGGGAGGCGCGCCCCAAGTGGACCCGCCCCGAACTCCCCGCCGGGCAGCACGAGGTGACCGCCCTCGACATCAACGGCGCGTACCTGTCCGCGCTCAAGACCCATCTGCCGATCGGCCAGCTGGAACACTCCACGGGCACCGCCCACGACCGGCGCCGGGCCGGAGTCCACCTGATCACCCCGCCCGCCTGGGAGCACGACCACGTACTGCCCAACCCGCTCGGCAGCCGTGACGAGCCGGGCCCCCTGTGGGTGACCGAACCGACCCTGCGCCTGCTGCTGCGCCTGTCCGGACCGACGTACGGCCTGTGCGACCCGCCCGAGATCCACGAGTCGTTCACCTCCGGTGCCACGGAGGGGCTCCTGGAGAAGTTCCGCATCGCCCTGAAGGACGCCCGGGACCGGGCGATCGCTGAGGGCGACGAGGTGACGCTGGAGTACGTCAAGGCCATGTACTCCAAGTTCGTCTCGACGCTGGGGGAGTCGAACTACAACCGCGAGCTGTACCGCTCCGACTGGATGCACCTCATCCGCTCCCAGGCCTTCGCCAACCTCTGGATGAAGGCCCACAAGGCCTACGACGAGGGCCTGACGGTGGTCCGCGCGATGGGCACCGACGAACTCCACGTGATCGGCGACTGGCGCGCCGTCTTCGAGGAGGGCCGCGGAGTGACCCAGGTGAAGGTCAAGGACGCCTACACCCTCGGCGAGGACGCGGCCGTCGCCGCGCCCTGACCGCCCTCCGCGGCGAGGCGGACCCGCACCCGCCGCAGGGGGCGGGCCGCCGCGCCCTCCGCGCCACCCCGGGAATCGAGGTCTCCCGGACTACCCGGGCGTCCCGGAATCGCCGGGGTCCTGCCCGGGCGCCTTGGCGTCGTCCGACTCCGACGCCCTGGCCGCCTCCTTCTCGGCCCGCTCCTTCTCCGCGAGGGCCTTCTTGGCCTCTTCGTCCTGCCGGGCCTTGTCCCGGCCGTGCTCACGCTTGCCCATGACCAGTCCTTTCGTACGGGAACGCGTACGGGTAGACGACGGCGCACGATCGCGCCGTCCCTGCCATGTGCCCACATCCGGCCCGGCCAGGCCAGCGCAGAGGGCCGTCCGGTCGGTGGACCGCGCCGAGCGGCGGGGGCGATGCGGGGCGCGACTCAGCTCTCCGTGTCCGAAAACCCCTGTGCGAGGTCGCGATGCCGGTCCGCGGCCAGCCTCCCCTGGGCAGGGGTGATCGTGGACCCGGGCATGCGGCTCAGGCGTTCGACCTCCGCCGCGAGGCGCAGGTGTTCGCGGCGCGCGTGCGCACGGCAGGCGAGGCAGGTGACACGGTCCGGGCGGGCCGAGGTCATCGCGTACGGCACCCGCAGCCCGCAGCCCGTGGTGACGACGCTCGGCAGATCACCGGCCAGGCCGAACGTGGCTGCCATCATGGTGCGGGCGGCGGCGTCGCCCCGGCCCACCCGCGCCTCGACGTGGAGGTGCGGATCGCTGTCGCTCATGGAGCCTCCCAGCCTCGACGACGCACAGTCCCAGCGTGCTCCCGTTGTACGGGAGCCCGGGGCGGCACCCCGATCTTTGTGGCTTCCGCCAGTACGACGGCCCGTCAGAATCCGTAGAGACTGCCCATCAGAATGCGCCACGGTGTGCTCCTGGGATGGGGCTGTGGCCACAGGCATGTCGGAACGCAGGGGAGTGCGGTGCGATGAGCGTGCAACAGTACGACGAGATCGGTGAGGCGTTCGAGGGCTTCAAGGCCTTGCCGCTGGCGCGGTACGGGGAGACGCCCAGCTTCCTGGGCATGGTCGGGGACGTGCGCGGCAAGTCGGTCCTCGACCTGGCCTCCGGCACCGGCTTCTACAGCAGGGAGCTCAAGCGGCGCGGCGCCACGGAGGTGTTCGGCGTCGACATCTCCAGCGAAATGGTCGCCGCGGCCCAGGCGTTCGAGGAGCGCAAACCGCTGGGCGTGCGCTACGAAGTGGGTGACGTGGCCGAACTGCGGCCTCTGGGGCGGCTCTTCGACATAGCCCTCGGAGTGCAGCTGCTCAACTACGCCGAGGACATCGCCGCGATGGAACGGATGTGCCGCAACGTCCACCGCAGCCTCAAGCCCGGCGGCGACTTCTTCGTGTTCGCGCAGAACCCCGACTACCGCTTCGACGGACCGTCGTTGGCCAAGTACGGCTTCCTCTGCGAGGTGACCGGCGAGGAGATCGAGACCGGGCCGCGCGTCCGGGTCACGGCGCTCCTCGACCCGCCGATCTCGTTCGTCGGCGCCTGTCCGCGCCGCGAGGTCTACGAACAGTGCCTGCGGGCGGCCGGATTCAGCGAGGCGACCTGGGTGCCGGTGACGGTCTCGGAGGCGGGCGTGCGCGCGTTCGGGGCCGACTTCTGGGCGGACTGCCTCGCCAACCCGCCCTTGGAGATGCTGCGCTGCCGCGCCTGACGAACACCGCGTCGCGGAATCAAGGAAGGCCCTGCCCGGTTGCCGTTGCTGTGAGAGCCATAGGAGTCAACGCGTTCGGCGGCCCCGAGGTCCTGCGGGTGCTGGACCTTCCCGAACCGCAGGCAGGCCCCGGCGAGGTCCGCATCCGCGTACACGCGGCCGCCGTGAATCCGACGGACGTGCTGCTGCGCACCGGCGGTCACGCCGCCCGCATGGAGGGCGTGGAAGCGCCGTTCGTGCCCGGCATGGACGCCGCGGGCGTGATCGACCAGCTCGGGCCCGCAGCCGGTGACCGGCTCGCCGTCGGTCAACGCGTGATCGCCGTGGTGCCGTTCACCGGCCCCCGCGGCGGGGCCTACGCCGAGCAGGTCGTCGTGCCCGCCGCGGCGGTGGTGTCCGCGCCCCGCGGAGCGGACTTCGCCGAAGCGTCCACTCTGTTGATGAACGCGGCGACCGCCCGCCTCGCCCTGGACGTGCTGGCCGTGCCGAGCGGGGGGACCCTCGCGGTCACCGGCGCGGCGGGCGCCGTCGGCGCGTACGCGATCGAGCTGGCCAAAGCCGACGGGCTGACGGTCATCGCCGACGCCTCCCCGCGCGACACCGGCCTGGTGCGCGGCTTCGGAGCGGACCAAGTCGTGGCGCGGGGGCGGGACGTCGCCGCCCGGGTCCGCGCGGTGAGCCCCGACGGCGTCGCCGCGCTGCTCGACGGCTCCGCGCAGACCACCGAGGTCCTACCCGCGCTGGCCGATGGCGGAGCCCTGGCCGAACTGCGGGGCTGGGCCGGGCCCGCCGAGCGCGGCATCCGGGTGCACCCCGTGATGGTGTCGGACGTCATGCTCGACACCGACCTCCTGGACACGCTGCGTCGCCAGGCCGAGAAGGGCGTGCTCAGCATGCGCGTCGCCGAGGTCCTGCCCGCCGAGGAGGCGGCGCGGGCCCACCGCCTGCTGGAAGGGGGCGGCCTGCGGGGCCGGCTGGTGCTCGACCTCTCCTGAGCGAGCGCCGGGGCTCCCGGCCGTCGGGCGATTCGGGGCCGCTCGGGGTTCAGAGGCATTCCAGTGGGCACTCAGTGACACGACCGAGACGGCAAACAAATCCGCATAGTTCTCACTTAGTCACCATCTGTGAACGTTCTGGTGGTGAGCGGCGGAGAACCGGCGGATGGTGGGATAAGGCGCCCTCTCGTGGACACCGACCGACGGGAGATGCCGATGAGCGCAGAGACGCACCCGCAGCCCCTTGCCCATCCGTGCACGCAGCCGTTGCCCCGCACGCGCACGCCGTCGGGGGCCGCCCGGCTGGCCCGCCTCTTGGCGCTCCCGGGCGTCTACGCACCGCAGTACGACACCGACCTCCTGACCCGTTCCCTGCACCGTGAGGCCATCGACGAGGACACCGCGGTCCTGGACCTGGGCAGCGGCTCGGGAGCGCTCTCCGTCGCGGCGGCCGCGCTGGGCGCGCGGGTGACGGCCGTCGACATCTCGCGGCGGGCCGTGCTGGCCACCCGTCTGAACGCCTTGCGCAACGGGCTGCGCGTCACCGCGCACCGCGGCGACCTGGCCGACGCGTTCCCCGGCGCCTGCTGTGACCTCCTGGTCAGCAACCCGCCGTACGTGCCCGGTCCGTCCTCCGGTCTTCCCCGACGGGGGGCGGCGCGCGCGTGGGAGGCGGGAACCGAAGGCAGGGCGTTGGTGAACCGTGTCTGCGACGCGGCGCCCCGCGTACTGCGTCCCGGCGGCGCCCTGCTGATGGTGCACTCCGGGCTGTGCGGCGTCACGGCGACCCTCAGCCGGCTCGCCCGCCTCGGCATGGAGGCCGCGGTCATCGACCGGGCGTACGTCCCCTTCGGCCCTGTCCTGCGGTCCCGCCGCGCCTGGCTGTGCCGGGCGGGACTGCTCGGCGACTCCGAGACCAGGGAAGAGCTGGTGGTCATCCGTGCCGAACTCCGCTGAACACCCCCGCCGCGTCACCGTCGACCGCGAGGGCCCCCTCCTGGTGGAAGGGCCGGTGGAAGTGGTCGGCGACGACGGCACCGTGTGCGTCTCGAACCGCTTCCAGGCCGCGATCTGCACCTGCCGCCGCAGCCGTACGTCTCCCTGGTGCGACACCAGCCACCGCCGCCGGACCCGACCGGACACAGAGCGGGCCTCCGCCCCCGCGGCCGGGGACGCCGAAGAAGGGTCAGCCGTCATGCCCACCGCCCGTGCCGAGCCGCCGCGCGACCGTGCGCCCGAGGCCCCCTCCCACTCCCGAAGGGCCACGGAGGCCCCGGAGTCCCGCGGGCACAGCCCGCAGCTCCCGGCGGCCCGGGGCGAGGTGTCCGACGGCGTCATCGCCGCCCTGCGCGAGGACGGCGCCTCCGTGCCCCACGAAGCGGCGCGGCACGCCGACCCCTACGGCGACGACCTGCAACTCGCCCTCTACGTCCTGTACGAACTCCACTACCAGGGCTTCGCCGGAGTGGACGACGAGCGCGAGTGGGACCCGGACCTGCTGTCCCTGCGCCGCACGCTGGAACAGCGCTTCGTCCGGGCCCTGCGGGCCGACGCCGCCCGCCCCGGTGACGCGGCGGAGGCCCTCGACGCACTCCTGACCGAGCCCGCCGGATACGACGGGACGAGCGTCAGCCACCATCTCCAGCGCGACGGCGAGCTGTGGCACCTGAGGGAGTACGCCGCCCTGCGGTCCCTCTACCACCTCAAGGAAGCCGACCCGCACGCCTGGGTCATCCCTCGGCTGCACGGCCGCGCCAAGGCCGCGATGGTGGCCGTGGAGTTCGACGAGTTCGGTGCCGGACGGCCCGAGGACATCCACGCGCGGCTCTTCGCCGACCTCATGACCGACCTCGGCCTCGACACCTCCTACGGGCACTACCTCGACGCGGCGCCCGCCGAAGCCCTCGCCGTCGTCAACCTCATGTCCCTGTTCGGGCTCCACCGGGCCCTGCGCGGCGCACTGGTCGGGCACTTCGCGGCGGTGGAGGTCACCTCCTCGCCCGGCTCCCGGCGGCTGGCCGCCGCCCTGCGGCGCGTCGGCGCGGGCCCGGCGGCCCAGCGGTTCTACGACGAACACGTGGAGGCCGACGCCGTGCACGAGCAGGTGGTGCGGCGCGACGTCGTCGGGGGCCTGCTCGCCGCCGAGCCGGAGCTCGACGCCGACATCGCCTTCGGCGTCCACGCCACCGGTTTCGTCGAGGCCCGCTTGGCGGCCCACCTCCTGGCCGCCTGGCGAGAGGGGCGCAGCGCACTGCGCGTCCCCCTCCCTGCCGTGCTCCGACCGGCGCACGGCTGACCGGGGGCCGCCGCTGACGCGGCCGCGCGACAGGGCATTTCTCCCGAGGCTGCGGACGGGTACGTCCGCAGCCTCTTCCTGGCGTCGGGGACGCGTGGGGCGACGACGCCGACTCGCGAGTGACCACGAGACCGAACGGAAGCAACGGGCGCGTGCGCACCACGTGGTTCGATTCCACTAACGCCTGAGCCTTGCCCAAGGCACTCGGCGCACTTCCCGCGCATCTCAGGCAGCCAAGCCCGATGACGACCGCATCGACGACCCCGATGCGGCGCGATCAAACAGGCACGTTCGGTGATCGAGAAGAAGAGATCAAGGTGGAGAGATCCAGGGAAGCGATCGGGGCGATGACTTCAAGGCGATGAGAGCGGCGGGCTGAGAACGGGTGAATGGGAGATCGCCGCATCGCGGCCGCCGGTCGTACTTCATTGACATGGGAGAGTCGTGTTCTGTTCAGGTCCCGGACGACCTTGGTCGATCCGCGTATCCTCCTCGCCGGAAGGCGGCGAATGACGGCTGCTGGACGCCTGAGCGATTCCGTCGGACCGGCTTGTCCTGAAGATTGAGAGGCGTCGCGGTTCCACATCATGAGGATTACCGCTAGCGGACTCCGCATTCCTCTGAGATGATCCCCAAATGGATTGGGGGGTAGAGAAGTTGTATGCGGACGAAGGCGCCCCACGGCAGCGTGTGAAACTCGGACAAGCGCGCTGACTGGTCGGCGTGAGCGTCAGCGGATAGCGGCCACGACAAGCCCGGTGGCCGGTAGGCCGCCCCTCATCGGCGAACCCCTTTACGAAAGGCACAACCATGGCACAGCGCGTTGAAATCAAGCTGATTGACGACCTGGACGGCAAGACGGCCGACGAGACCGTGACGTTCGGCCTGGACGGCAAGGTGTACGAGATCGACCTCAGCACCAAGAACGCCGACAAGCTGCGCGGTCTCCTCGAGCCGTACCTGAAAGGCGGCCGCAAGACCGGTGGTAGCCGCAGCGTGAAGCAGCCCGCAGCCAAGGGCAAGAGCGCCGCCGGACAGGACACCGCCAAGATGCGCGCCTGGGCGAAGGAGAACGGTTTCGAGGTCAACGACCGCGGCCGCGTCCCGGCGAACATCCGCGAGGCCTACGAGAAGGCCGCCGCCTGATATCGGCCGCTCGGAGAGAACGCGAACCGTGCGGCCGCCGCGCACGGGTGAGCCGGAGCCCCGGCTCACCCCGACCGGCGGTCGCTGACGGCCGGGCCGCCCTGAGGGAGCCCAAGACCGTGCTTGCCCTGGAGCGCACTTGAACTCGTAAGGTCGCCGAGGTCCGAGAAGGCGATCTCCGAGGAGAGCGGCATGCGCTACCACGTTCTGGGCGGAACCGGCATAGAAGTCAGTTCGTACTGCCTGGGCACCATGATGTTCGGCTTCGTCGGCAACGCCGACCACGACGACTGCGTCCGGATCGTCCACACCGCCCTCGACGAGGGCATCAACTTCGTCGACACGGCCGACATGTACTCCGCAGGCGAGTCCGAGACGATCGTCGGCAAGGCCCTCAAGGACCGGCGCGACGACGTGGTCCTCGCGACCAAGGTCCACTTCCCGATGGGTGAGGGCCCGAACCGGGGCGGCAACTCCCGGCGCTGGATCGTCAAGGCGGTCGAGGACAGCCTGCGGCGCCTCGGCACGGACTGGATCGACCTCTACCAGGTGCACCGGCCCGACCACACCACCGACATCGAAGAGACGCTCTCCGCCCTCACCGACCTGGTGCGCCAGGGAAAGATCAGAGCGTTCGGCTGCTCCACGTTCCCCGCCGACCAGATCGTCGAGGCCCACCACGTCGCCGACCGCCGCGGGCTCCAGCGTTTCCGCACCGAGCAACCGCCCTACTCCCTCCTCGCCCGCGGCGTGGAGCGGCACGTCCTGCCCGTGGCGCAGCGCCTCGGCATGGGCGTCCTGACCTGGTCCCCGCTGGCCTCGGGATTCCTGACCGGGCGCTACCGCAAGGGCCGGGCCCTCGACCTGAGCAGCGGCCGCCCCACCCTGAACCCGGACCGCTTCGACCCGGCGGCGCCGCGCACCGCCGCCAAACTGGACGTCGTCGAGCAGCTCGTCGCCGTCGCGGACGAAGTCGGCTGCACGCTGCCCGAGCTGGCGATCGCCTTCCCGCTCGCGCACCCGGCGGTCACGTCGGTCATCATCGGCCCGCGCACGCCGCAACAGCTGCGCGACACCCTCAAGGGAGCGTCCGTGGTCCTGGACGACGCCGCCCTGGACCGCATCGACGAGATCGTGCCGCCCGGCACGGACGTCTACCACCCGGACGGCGCGTGGACGCCGCCGTCGCTCACCACCCCTGCCCTCCGGCGCCGCCCGGCCCACTCCAGGTCCGCCGACTGACACCGGCCCCGACCAGGCGGCCGCGCCGAGAGGGCGTATCGGTGGGATGACCGATGTGCGGGGGAGAGCGGCGCGGCCATAGTCCTCGGGAGATCGTTCCCGGGCGCTCGCAGCGCGCCCGGCACCCGAAAGGACCCTCTGTGGACACGTATGCCGACCTGGTGTTTCTCGACGGCCGAGTGGTCACGGTCGATGCGGAGTTCTCCATCGCCTCGGCCCTGGCCGTGACCGGCGGGGTCATCAGCGCCGTCGGCGAGCGGGACGACGTCGCCCCGCTCATCGGGCCCGACACCCGCGTCGTCGACCTGCGCGGGGCGACACTGCTCCCCGGAATCAACGATTCCCATCTGCACGGATGCGCCTTCGGCATGTCGACGCCGCCGCTCTCCGTCGAACTCGGCCACCCCGCCGTGTCCTGCCTCACGGACGTCGCCGACGCGGTACGCGAAGCCGTCGGGCGCACCCCCGCCGGGCAGTGGATCACCGGGCACGGCTGGGACCCGGGCTACCTCGACGAATGCGTCGCCGACCCGTCGCGGACGCCCTCGCGGCACGACCTGGACGCCGTGAGCCCCGACCACCCCGTCGTCCTGTACTCCTTCTCCGGCCACGCCACGTGGGTCAACTCCAAGGCCCTGGAGCGCATCGGGATCGACCGGGACACCGTCGCCCCGCCCGGCGGAGCCATCGTCACCGACGCCGCAGGGGAGCCCACCGGACTGCTCCACGAGGGCGCCCAGGCCCTGATCCAGAACGCGCTGCCGCCGCTCAGCCGCCAGGAGCGGACCGAGGCGATCCGGTCCGCCCTCGCCGCCCTCGCCCGGCTCGGCATCACCAGCTACACCGAGCCCGGACTCGGCCCCGGCGGCGACGGCATCATGCGCGGCGCCCTCGGCTCCCAGACCCTGGAGGTCTACCGGCAGCTCCTGGCCGACGGCGAACTGACCGCCCGCGTCGGCGTCCTGCTCCTGCCCACCGGAATGGCGAGCACTGCCGAGGAGTTCGCCCGCACCCTCACCGCCATCGGCGCGCAGGGGGACGCGGACCCGCGCCGCCTCGCGATCCACGGCGTCAAGGTCTTCGCCGACGGCGTCGTCCCCAACAAGACGTCCTGGATGCACGAGCCGTACGTCGGCGGCGGCTGCGGCTCCCTGTGCGTCGGCGGCGCCAGCGACACCGAGCGGACCGCCGAGATCGACGCCATCATCCGCCACGCCCACGTCGCCGGGCACCAGCTGGGCATCCACGTCACCGGCGACCGGGCCTGCGACACCGTCGCGGACGCCTTCGCCGCGGCCATGGCCGGACACCCGCGGTCCGACGCCCGCCACTACATCATCCACGGCGACTTCCTGACCGCGCACAGCATGGAGGTCCTTGCCGCGCACGACTTCGGGGTCAACATGAACCCCACCATCAAGTGGACCGTCGCCGACATGGAGGAGGACTTCGTCGGCGCCGAGCGCGCCGCGTACGCGTGGCCCTACCGCGATGCCATCGACGCGGGCGTGCGCGTCGCGAGCGGGTCCGACGCCCCCGTCACGCACCCGGACTGGCGCCAGGGCGTCGCCACCATGGTGCTGCGCGAGTCGAAGGCCGCAGGCCGGGTCAGCGGTCCCGAGCAGCGCATCGGCCTGGCCGAGGCCCTCCGTACGTACACGATCAACGCGGCCTGGCAGGACTTCGCCGACGACTGGAAGGGCTCCCTGGAGCCGGGCAAGGCCGCCGACCTGTGCGTGCTCGACGGGGACCTGCTCACCGCTGACCCCCACGACATCCCCGCGATGCCGGTCGTCCTCACCGTCATGGACGGGCAGGTCGTGCACGACACGCTTCGCGTTTGACGTATTCCAGACACATGATCATCCTTGGGGGATGGCAGCGCGGCGGAGCACGGCGGACATCCTGGACGCGGCCGTCCACGTCCGGGAGGCCGCCAGGAGCGCCGCGGCCGGCGCGAGCGGTCTCGACCCGGTCCTGACCGCGCTGTCCGAGGTGATGGAGTACGACCACGCCTCGCTGACCCGGTGGGATCCGCTCCACCGGCGCCACACCACCCTCGCCGGGAGCTACCCGGACGACGCCACGGCCTACATCGAGAACCGCCTCCACCGCGACCCGGTGTTCCCGGTGCTCCGCAGCCCGGAGCGGGGCGGCCTCTGGCTCAGGGACGTTCCCGCGCAGCTCCTGGCGGCGTCCCCCGGCTTCCAGGACGTGCTGTCCCCCCTCGGTATCGAGGACGGCGTGGCCCAGTGCCTGTTCGCCGCCGACGGCCGGTACGTCGGCATGCTGAACATCAGCACCCGCCGACCGCGACGCGCGCCCGACCCGGCGCGCGCCGTGGTCACCCTGCTCACGGAGTCCCTCGCCGCGGCCGTCGCCCCGCGGGCGGACCCGCCGCCCGCGAAGGCCCCCGCGGCCCCCGGACGGCCGGGGGGACTCTCGCCCCGCGAACTCCAGGTCCTCGCCGAGCTGACCACGGGCCGCACCAACCGCGAGATCGCCGAGCGGCTGTACGTCACGCCGCGCACCGTGGGCACCCACATCGAGCACATCCTCGCCAAGCTGGACCTGCCCAACCGCGCGGCGGCCGCGGCGCGCGCGGCGGCCTGGGGCATCGAAGCCTCCGGCTGACGCCCGGCCTGGCCGCAGCCGTGGAGCCCCCACCCCGCACGCCGCAGGTCAGGAAGCCGGGACAGGACCGCCGGGCCGGAAGCGCTCGACGCCGACGATGTGCCGGACCTTGGTGGGGCGCACGATCACCCCGACCCGCTCCTCGCCGGGCATGAGCCACTCGAAGCGTTCGCTGCCCAGGTACTTGCGCGCCAGCCGGTCCATCATCGCGTGGGCCTCCGCGCCCTCGACGAAGCGGTCCACCACGCCGCTGATCTGTACGCGGTCGAAGGGATCGGCGGCGTCCGCGTGGGAGAGGTAGACGCGGGGGTCGCGGCGCAGGTTCTCCTCCTTCACCCGGCCCACCGAGGTGTTGAACATCAGTTCGTCCTCTCCTTCCAGGTCCACCCACATGGGGCTGACCTGCGGTGCTCCATCGGCGAACACCGTGCCGACGTACCAGATGTGAGCGGCCCGGAGCCGAGCGCGTACGGAGTCGTTGAACGTTGCAGTCATCAGGGGAGGCTACCAATCATGATCATCGGGTCGCGGTGGCGGTGCGGGCCGCTCCAGGCGCCAGACGACGTTGATCCCGCTGCCGGAGGGGGCCGTGGGCAAAGGCCCCTGCTCGCGGCGGATTTCGGTGAAGCCCAGCCGGCGCGGTACGGCGGCACTTGAGGTGTTGGCGGCGTCGTGCGTGATCTCCAGGTACGCCACGTCCGGGAGGGCGAACATCTCGGCGACCACGGCTGCCGTCGCCCGCGTGGCGATGCCCCGGCCCGTGGCGGCCGGGTGCAGCCAGTACCCCATGAGCCGGCCCCGGGGCTCGGGGCCCCGGTAGGACTGGCACATGCCGATGGGCGTGCCGCTCCGGGCGACGGCGTAGTTGTACACGTCTCCGCTCGCCCACTTCGACGCGGCCCGCGCGAGGAAGGTCCGGGTGTGCTCCGCGCTGTGTGCCTCGACCCACGGTTCCCAGGGCCGCAGGTGCTCCACCGACTCCTCGATCAACGTGAACGCCCGCTCGAAGTCGCGCTGCCCCCGCCAGCGCCGCAGGACGAAGTCTCCGCAGTCGATGAGCTGTCTCGGTCGGACCATGGCGGCCATGGTCGTTCGCGGAACGGCCGCGTGCAAGGGCGGGCCGGGCGAGCCACATGTGCCTGCCGCGCCCCGGAACGCGTTCATGGCCACTTCCGTCCCGTGCTTCTTGACCGCGTATGGCCGCGCGCTATGGTCCGGACTAATGACGGAAGGAGTTGTCATGTTCGCGAAAAAGAGCCTGGCCGCCGCCCTCGTCCTGGGCCTCGCACCCCTGATCGCCGTGAGCCTCCCGGCCGCTCCGGCCCAGGCGCACGGCTGGGTGACCTCACCCGCCAGCCGACAGGACCAGTGCTTCAACGGGAGCGTGGAGTGCGGTCCCATCAAATGGGAGCCCGACGCGGTCGAAGGCCCCAAAGGCCTCAAGAGCTGCAGCGGCGGCAATGCCCAGTTCGCCGACCTGGACGACGACAGAAAGGGCTGGGCCGTCCACGGCGTCGCCAACTCGACCACGTTCACCTGGCGGTTGACCGCGCAGCACTCCACGACCACGTGGCAGTACTTCGTGGGTTCTCGGAAAGTCGCCGAGTTCGACCAGGGTGGCGCGCAGCCGCCCCAGTTTGTCCGCCATACCGTCAATTTCGGCAGTCTCCGGGGACCGCAGAAGGTCCTGGCCGTCTGGAACATCGCCGACACGGAGAATGCGTTCTACGCCTGCATCGACGTGAACATCCGCGGCTAGGCGGTTTCCCCGGGACCGGGCGGCGCCGACTGCCGAATCGGCGCCAATGGTTGCCCATTCCACGGGACTACGGCACAAAAGCCCGCCGTAACGCTTCTGCCACCTGATGCAACCGACGCATCCACACCGTGGAGGGCACGCGGCACATTGACCTCCTGGGCTTCACCGTGTTCGCTCGCCTACGGTGCGCGGGGCCGGGGACGAACTCCGCAGCGACGGATATCCGAGTGCCCGGGGTATCCGCCGCGGCCTTCGCCGGCCGACGCGCGCCCGGACAGCACACAGAGACGGCCGTCACCACAGGAGGAACCGGATGCCCGTTCATCAGCGCGTGACGGCTGTCGGCGCCGCGCTCACCGCCCTCTGCGCCATGGCCGCCCTTTCGCCGGGCGCCTCTGCCGCCCCCGCCGCCGCCCCGCACACCGAGCGGCTGAGCGTCGGCCCGACGGGCGCCCAGGGCAACGCGGCTTCCAGCGGGCCCGCCATCAGTGCCGACGGCCGCTACGTCGCCTTCGTCTCGGCGTCCCGCAACCTGGTCGCGCACGACACCAACGGCACCCCCGACGCCTTCGTCCGCGACCTGCGCACCGGGACCACGGAACGCGTCAGCGTCCGGAGCGACGGCAAGGCGAGCCACGGCGTCGTACGGGAGATCTCCCTGAGCCCCGACGGACGGTACGTGGTCTTCACCTCCACCGCCGACGACCTCGTCCGCGGTGACCCCAACGACCTCGATGACGTCTTCCTGCACGACCGTCGCACCGGCAGAACCGAACGGATCAGCCCCACCCGCGCCTCCTACGACGGGCTGCGCGGCCCCCTGACGTACGACCCGGTGGTCAGCGGCGACGGCCGGTACGTCGCGTACGCGTCGGGCGCCGAGGACCTCGTCGCGGGGGACGCGAACAAGCGGGACGACGTCTTCCTCTACGACCGCAAGAAGAGGACCACGGAGCTGGCGCAGCTCGGCAACGACGGCAAGCACGGCGAGGGCGACGCGTTCGGGCCCGCGTTCGCGGGCGACCTGGGCGGCCGCTATGTCGCCTTCACCTCGAACGCCTCCGGCCTGACCGACGTGGAGGACCACCTTTCCGCAACGGACGTCTTCCTGCGCGACCGCGAGAAGCACACCACGGAACTCATCTCCGTTCCGCACGGCTACAACCGCAAGACCCCGTCCTGGGGCGCCGCCCTCAGCGGGGACGCCCGCGCTGTGGCGTTCACCTCCACCTCCAGCGTGCTCCGCCCCGAGGGACCGGCCCCGAAGAGCGGGCACAACGTCTTCCTCTACGACCGCGAGGCCCAGCGCATGCGCCTGGTCAGCGCCGCCGCGGACGGCACACCGGCCGACGGCGACAGCGACGACGTCGCACTGAGCCGCACCGGCCGCTACGCGGTGTTCACCTCCGCCGCCACCAACCTCGACCCCGGCAACGACGGAGACAGCAGCACGGACGTCTTCCTGAAGGACATGCAGACCGGCGCGGTGACCCTCGTCAGCGTCGAGACCGACCTCGCCTCCGAGGACACCGCGCCGGGCCCGCGCACCGGCGTCACCGAGGACGGCAGCGCGGCGGTGTTCGACTCCCCGGCCGGGAACCTCGTCCCCGACGACACCAACAGCGCACCCGACGTGTTCCTGCGCCGTCTGCGCTGAACACACGTGCCCATGGCCGGAGTACGGGATCGGCGTACGGATGGGTCCCGAGGGGCGCCTGTTCCCCGGGCGTCCCCCTTACGGGTACGGATACTCAGCCCAGGGCCGCACGTGACGGACAGATAGCTACTCTTTTCGGTGCCCCGGCCCGTGAGCCGGTCCGAGGCAAGCGCCATTCGATCGTCCCAGACGGCATCGAATCGAGGGGCCTCGTCCGTGTTCCGCTGCTGCGCTCGCCGACTGACCGCCACTCTCTTCCTGGTCCTGGTGGCGGTCGGCTGCACCTACCTCCTCGCCGCACTGAGTCTGGACCCGAGAGCCACCTACGTCGACCGCAACCCGCCGCCGCCCCCGGCGGAGGTCCAAGCCGTCCTCGACGCCTACAACCTCAACCCCGACACCCCGGTCGTCGAACGGTTCGCGCGCTGGGCACAAGGGGTCGCCCACGGCGACCTGGGCCGCACCGTGTCCGGCGCACCGGTGGGCCCGGAATTCCTGCGTCGCGCGGCGACCAGTGCCCGGCTCGTGCTGATCGCCACCGTCATCGGGTCGGCCGGAGGGATCCTGCTGGGGTCCTGGAGCGCCTCGCTGCGGGGGGGCCGGAGGGGCCGGGCCCTGACCATGGCGGCCTTCACCGTCCTCGCCACTCCGGTCTTCGTCCTCGCCCTGGCCCTCCAGCTCTGGGCGCGGAACATCAACGACCTGGTGGGGAGCACCGTCTTCGAGTACACCGGTGAGTACGCGCCCGGGACCACGGGGACCTGGGACAGGCTGATCAGCAGAACCCAGCACGCGGTTCTCCCGGCCGCCACGCTGATCGCCTTCCAAGTCGCGCTCTTCAGCCTGTACCAGCGCCAGACGATGCTCGACGTGGTGCACGAGGACTTCGTGCGCACCGCCCGGGCCAAAGGCCTCTCCCGGCGCACGGCGCTGCGCAGGCACGCGCTGCCGGTGGCGGTCCTGCCGCTGCTGCCGCTGCTGACCTACAACGCGGTGTTGACGTTCACCGGAGCCGTCTTCATCGAGAAGATCTTCGGCTGGCACGGCATGGGCGAATGGCTCGTCGACTCCGTGCTCGCCCAGGACGTCAACGTCGTAGCGGCGGTCGGGCTCTTCACCGCGGTCCTGGTGCTCGTCGCGGGGCTCGTCGCCGACGTCCTGCACCTCGTTCTCGATCCGAGGAGCAGGACGCCATGAGCGTGTTCCCCGACCCCGGCGGCCTGCTGACGGCCGCTCAGGACGATCCTCTGGGCGGCGGGAGCACAAGCCGCGGAGCCGCCGGGGTGGTACGCGGGCTGGGACATCACCCGGCGGCACTCGTCGGCTCGGTGATGCTCGTCGGGCTCGCCGCACTGGCCTGCTGCGGACCCCTGTTCCAGCCCTGGGACCACCGCGATCTCGACCCGCTGGCCCTGCGCCGGCCTCCGGGCGGCAGCCACCCGTTCGGGACCGACGGCGCGGGAGCGGACGTCTTCGCCCTGGTCCTGCGCGGCACCCAGAGGTCGCTGGCCGTCGGTCTGCTCACCGCGCTCCTCTGTACGGCGATCGCGGTCGCCATCGGGACCGTCGCGGGCTACGCCGGCGGCTGGACGGACCGCGCCGCGCTCGGCTGCATCCAGTTGTTCCTGGTCCTGCCCGGGTTCCTGTTGGTCACGGCCCTGTCGCCGGTCGTCGAGGACACGACGTGGCTGCTCCTCGTGGTGTTCCTGGCGGCGTTCGGCTGGATGATCACTGGGCGGGCCGTCCGCACCGGCACGAGGTCGCTCAAGCAGCGCGACTTCGTGCGGGCGTCCCGCTACCTCGGAGTGCCCGGCCGGACAGTGATCCGCCGGCACGTCGTTCCCTCCCTGGCGTCCTTCCTCATCATCGACGCGACGCTCCAGTTCGGGTCCGCCGTGATCGCCGAAGCGGGACTCGCCTACCTGGGCTTCGGGGTGCACCCGCCGGAGGTGTCGCTCGGGGCCCTCATCGCCACGGGCACGCCCAACGCGCTGGCGTATCCCTGGCTCTTCTACTTCCCCGCAGGATATCTGCTGCTGTTGTGCCTGTCGCTGTTCCTGATCGGTGACGGCCTGCGCGACGCACTCGACCCGAGGTCGGTGGCGACACGCGGCCCGCGCGCCACCACGCGGCGTGCCCCGCCCGTCGCCGAAGCCCCGCCCGCGAGCGAGCCGACGCACACACACGGGCCACCGGTGCTGGAGGTGCGGGACCTGCACGTCTCCCTGCCGAGCTCCGGCGGGACCGTGCGCGCGGTGCGGGGCGTGTCCTTCGCGGTGCGCCCGGGCGAGGTCCTGGCCATCGTCGGTGAGTCAGGGGCAGGGAAGTCGGCCACGGCGGCAGCCGTCCTCGGCCTGCTCCCCGAACACGCCGAAGTCCGCGGCTCCGTGAGACTGCACGGACGAGAACTCCTGGCCCTGGACGAGGCGGGCCTGTGCCGCGTCCGTGGCAACGACCTGGCCGTCGTCTTCCAGGACTCCCTCTCCTCGCTGACCCCCGTGTACTCCGTCGGCAACCAGATCGTGGAGGCCCTGCGCGTACACCAGCGCCTGTCCCGGACAGCGGCGCGACGGCGGGCGATCGAGCTCCTGGACGCCGTGGACGTGCCCGACCCGGGGCGGCGGATCGACGCCTACCCGCACGAGCTCTCCGGCGGAATGCGCCAGCGCGTCGCCATCGCGATGGCCATCGCCAACGACCCGTCGGTGCTCGTGGCCGACGAACCCACGACCGCCCTGGACGTGACGACCCAGGCCCAGGTCCTGGACCTGATCGGCAAGGCCCGTACGGCCACCGGAGCAGCCGTCGTGATCATCACGCACGACCTGGCCGTGGTCGCGGGCCTCGCCGACCGGATCCACGTCATGTACGCGGGGCGTTTCGTCGAGGAAGGCACCGTGGACGACGTCTACGAGCGGCCCCGGATGCCGTACACGGTCGGTCTGCTCGGCGCGGTGCCCCGTCTGGAGGTCCGTCGGCGTGCGCTGACACCGATCGAGGGGAGTCCGCCGAGCGCCCTCCGCCTGCCCCAGGGGTGTGCTTTCGCGCCACGCTGTCCCCTGGCCGACGACGTCTGCCGCGAGGAGGAGCCCGCCCTGAAGATCCGCTACGGCGAGGGCCACCCCACCGCGTGCCTGCGCAGCGAAGAGGTCGGGCGCAAGCACGCGCGCGAACAGCGCCAGGGCACGGCCCGCACGGCGGTCGGCCCGGCATCCCTCACATCGGGTCCGGGAACGCCCTGGGAGGGCACGCCCCGCGCCGAGCGGCCCGTCGTGCTGCGGATGGAGGAGGTGGTGCGTCATTACCCGGGCCGCCGGTCGACATCGGGGTGGTCCAGGACGGCCCTGGTACGGGCCGTGGACGGCGTCAGCCTGGACATCAGGCAGGGCGAGACGCTCGCCCTCGTCGGCGAATCCGGCAGCGGCAAGACCACGCTGCTGAGACAGGTCGTGGAACCGCAGCCGCAGCGGAGGCACGCGACCGGCACCGTGCTGGTGGCCGGACAGGACAGCCGCCGAGCGGCGCCCGGCCTGCGGCGACGGCTGAGCCGTGAGGTGCAGATGGTGTTCCAGGACCCCGTCGCGTCCCTGGACCCGCGCATGACCGTCGACAGCATCCTCACCGAGCCGCTGCTCGCGCACGGCTGGACCCGCGAGGCGAGCGCCCGCCGGGCCGCCGGCCTGCTCGACCTGGTGGGCCTCGGCGCGGAGCACCGGGACCGCTACCCCGCACAGCTCTCCGGAGGTCAGGCCCAACGCGTCGGCATCGCACGGGCGTTGGCCCTGCGGCCGAAGCTGCTGCTGCTCGACGAGCCCGTCGCGGCGCTGGACGTCTCCGCGCAGGCGACCGTGCTCAACCTGCTGCACCGGCTGCGGGCGGAGCTGGGCCTCAGCTGCCTCCTGGTCACCCACGACCTCGCCGTGGCCGGTTACCTCGCCGACCGCGTCGCCGTCATGCACCGGGGACGCGTCGTCGAGACCGGTGCCGCCCACGCGGTCCTCGCCCGGCCCAGCCACCCCTACACCCAGGTCCTGCTGTCCGCGGTGCCCCGGCCCGAGCCGAGACGGGAGCGGGCCCGGACCCGCCTCCCGGTGGTGGCAGAGGAGCCGGGACCGGTGGACGTCCACGCGGGATGCCCCTTCCGCCGCCGCTGCCCCCGCTACGCCGACCTGCCGCCCGAGCAGCGAAGACGCTGCGAGGTCGAGGACCCGGTGCCCTCGGCGCAGGGAGAGGACCACACCGCGGCCTGTCACTTCGCCGGCCCTCGCGAGGGCCGGGGCTGAGGGCCACCAGCAGCAGCCGCCCACGTCGGAAGAGCCCGATTCGGCGCACAGGGGCGGGGATCGGTAGTCACCTCCACAGGAAGGCAGCCCCCATGCGCCCTTCTCGCACGGCAGTCACCTCGGTGCTCGCAGCCGCTGTCTGCGCCTCGCTCGTCAACGCGTGCGCGACCCGCCACGACAAGCCCCCGTCGGCGGGACCGGCCGCGAGCCAGGTCAACCGCGTCGACCGCGCCGACCTGAGGAAGGGAGGCGTACTCGACTGGCCGCTCGGCGTCATCCAGGACAACCTCAACGTCCGCCATCTCGACGGCGGGAACATCGACACGCGCCGCGTCATGGAGTCGATGATGCCCGTCCTCATGAAGAGCGACGACCGAGGCCGGGTGGCGCCGGACCCCGACTACCTCGTCTCCGCCGTGTCCCGTACGAAGGCGGGACGGCAGCGCGTCACCTACCGCATCAACGACGATGCGCGATGGAGCGACGGGACCCCGATCACCTACCAGGACTTCCTGGCGAACTGGCGCGCCCAGAACGGCAGGGACCCGGACTTCCACGCGGTGTCCCACACGGGCTACGACCTGATCGCGAAGGTGTCGAGGGGGCCCGGGGGAGACCGGGAGGTCACCGTCGACTTCGCCAGACCCTTCGGGGAGTGGCGCTCGCTGTTCACGCCCCTGTACCCGGCGTCCGTCATCCGCACGCCCCGCGGCTTCAACGACGGATTCAAGGGCAAGGCCCGCGTCACGGCCGGGCCGTTCAAGTTCGCCCAGCGCGACGAGACCGCGAAGACACTGACCGTGGTGCGCGACGAGAAGTGGTGGGGGGACACCCCGCTGCTCGACAAGATCGTATTCCGCGTGCTCGACCCGGCCGCGCACGCAGGGGCCTTCGCCAACGGAGAGGTCGACTTCTTCGACGTGGGGACGAAGGCCGCCGCCTACCGGTCCGCCCAGGACACGCCGCACGCGCGGATCCTCAGGGCCGGATCGGCGACCCACCACCAGCTGACGATGAACGGAAAGAGCCCCGTCCTGCGGGACGCCCGCGTGCGGAGGGCACTGGCGCGGGCCATCGACCGCCGGCGGATCGCGGAAGTCGCGCTCCAGGGAGTCGACTGGAACGCACAACCGCTCGGCAACCACTTCCTCCTGCCCCAGCAGGCCGGTTACCAGGACAACGCGGGCCGGATCGGCACCTACGACCCCGCGGCCGCCCGCGCGGCGCTTGCCTCGGCCGGGTGGCACCTCGACGGCACCGTCCGCGAGAAGGACGGCCGCAAGCTCGAACTGGACTACCTGGCCATGAGCGGCGACGCCGAAGCGCAGAACGAGGGGCGGGTCCTTCAGGCCATGCTCCGCACCGCAGGCGTCCGGCTGAAACTCACGCTCGTTCCGCTCAACGTGCTCTTCGAGCGCTACATCATCCCCGGCAACTTCGACCTGACGACAGTGAGTTGGACCATGAGGCCCTTCCCGGTGTCGGTCAACCGCAGCCTCTACGTGAAGCCCAAGGGGAAGGACATGCAGTTGAACTTCTCACGGACCGGGACATCGCGGATCGACGCGCTGCTCGACGAGGCGGCGACCGAGACGGACAAGCGGAAGGTCGTCGACGTCATCAACCGCGCCGATCGCCTGATCTGGCAGGAGGCGGCGGACATCCCTCTCTACCAGGATCCGGGAATCGTCGCGTCGAAGCCTTCGCTCGCCAACCTGGGTGCCCAAGGCTTCGCCTCCGTCGTCTATCAGGACATCGGCTTCACCAGGTGAGAGAGGGGACCTCACGGGTAGAGCGCTTCGAGGGAGGCACGGAAGCGTGTGTGCACCACGGGCCGCACGACCTTCATCGAAATGGTCAACTCGCCCTCGTCCAACGACAGATCGCGCTCAAGGACCATGATCGCCTGAGCTCGGTAGTAGTCCTGGAGGGTGGCGTTCGCCTCCGCGAGCGTCCGCTCCAGTTCCGCCAGCAGGACCGGCTCCCGCGTCAGCCGCGGGACGTCGGTGGGCAGGCTCCGCTCGGCCGCCCACTTCTGGGCGTATCGCTCGTCGAGCGTCAGGAGGACCACGAGATGAGGCTTCCCTTCCCCATAGGCGACCGCATGGGAGATCAGCGGGTGCCTGCGCAAGGCGCTCTCCAGGGGATGCGGTGTCACGGCCACCCCGTGGGAGAGCTGGATCAGCTCCTTCTTGCGTCCGGTGAGCGTCAGATATCCGTGCGCGTCGATGCTGCCGAGGTCGCCGGTGTGCAGCCAGCCGTCGCGCACGCTGCCGAACGCGTCCTCGTGATAACCCCAGTAGCCGCTGAAGACGTTGGCGCCCCGGATCAGGACCTCCCCGTCGGGCGCCGTGGCGACCTCGACGCCGGGCAGGGGCCTGCCCACGGTCCCGAGGCGGTAGGCGTCGGGGGTGTTGGTGGTGGCCACCGCCGCCGTCTCCGTCATCCCGTAGCACTCGACGAGGGGGACCCCGCAGCCGAGGAAGAACGAGAGGATCTCCAGGGACACCGGCGCGCCCGATACCGTCGCCCGCCGCAGCGCGCCCCCGAAGTGCCCGCGGACCTCGGCGAACAGCGTCTCCTCCATTGCCTCGAACCACTCCTGGAGGCGGGGCGGCAGGGTCTCCCCGCGCCGGACGCGCTCGCGTGCGTCCAGGCCTGCCCGTGCCGCTTCCAGGGCCAGGGACGCGTCCGCCTCGGACCAGGTGGCGAGGACCGAGCTGTAGATCTGCTCCAGCGCCAGGGGGACCAGCGGCAGGATCTGCGGGCGGGCGGCGCGGATCTCGTCCACCAGGCTGTCGTCGGGGCCGCCGCGGCGGAAGGCGAGCGTGTACCGCGACCACCAGGCCAGGACCTGCATGAGCATCGCGATGGTGTGCGGCCCCGTGACGACGAAGATCGTGCCGTTGCTGTGGTCACGGGCGGCCCCGGGGCGGTGCGGCGGCCGGGGGTGCGCCCGCAGGACGCTGACGTAGTTGCCGTGGGTGAGGGCACAGCCCTTCTTGGGGCCCGTGGTGCCCGAGGTGTAGATGATGGCCAGCAGGTCCTCGGCCCGGACCGCGTCCGAGAGCCGCCGCAGCTCCGCCGCGCCGACCTCGGCCCGCCCCCGGGACCGGAGTTCGCCCAGGCTCACCGTGCGCGCCGGGTGCTCCGCGGGACCGGGGTCCGAGGCCTCGGCGGGGGCGTCCATCAGCACGGCGTGACGCAGCCCGGGCAGGCGGTCCCAGGCGGCCTCGACCTTCGCCAGCTGCGCCGCGTTCTCGCACACCACCACGCGGGCGCCGCAGTCACCGAGCACGTGGACGATCTCCTCGGGGACGGTCGAGGGCAGCAGGGACACCACGACGAGGCCCGAGGTCGCGGCGGCCATGAGCGTCGTCGTCCACTCGGGCCGCAGCCCGCTGAGCACCGCCACGCGATCGCCCGGCGCGAGGCCCAGGGACAGCAGACCGCGCGCCGTGCCCTCGCTGTCGCTCCAGGCCTCGGCGAAGGTCAGGTGACACCCGTCGCCGACGGAGTCGCGCCAGCGCAGCGCCGCCGCGTCGGGCCACAGCGCCGCGTTCCGGCGGGCCAGGTGGGCGAGCGTCTCACCGGGGTCGGTCGGACTGTCCCAGCCGTCGCCGTGGACCAGCCGGCCGTAGCTCGCGATCGGGGTGTCGCCGTCGGCGTTCATACCGCTCCTTCGTCGAGCTCGGCGTGGAGCAGGTAGCCCCGCTGCCGCACCGTGCTGATGATCAAGCCGAGTGGGGCGACCCGGCGGCGCGTGCGCAGGATCCTGACGTCGAGCGCGTTGCGCCGGCCGTTCTCGTCGTCGGGCCACAGCCGGGCGGCCAGCTCTTCGCGGCTGACCACGGATCCGTAGGACTCGGCGAGCGGGCGCGCGATCTCCGCCTCGCCCGCGGCCAGCGGCAGGTGCCGCCCGGCGAAGCGCAGCACGTCCTGCGCGTCGATCACCGGTTTGCGCAGCGAGGCCCTGGCCCGCAAGGTGTCGCAGCGCACCTGTAGTTCCCTCTCGTCGACCGGGAGGCGTGCCCAGTCCTCCATCGGGTCCACGGTCGTGGGCGGCTGCTCCCCGGGGAGCACCAGGAGGAGCCGGGGCACCTTGCGCAGCCGCAGCTCGTGGACCACGGCGGCCTGCTCCGGCCAGCGCAGCGTCGGAATGCCGCCGGTCGCGCGGTGGAGGCTCCGACGTCCTGTCGCAGCGGGGGACACGGCCTGCGGCGCCTGCCGTGTCGGCTCCGCCGGGCGGCCGGGGTGCGGGGGAAGCGGTGCGGGAAAGCGGATCATGTATGCGTCTTCCTGTGGCGCTGGGGACGTGTGCTCTTCGTGAGGCCTCGTCGCCCGGCCGAGCGCCCCTGAGGAAGGGCGCCGGGCATGGAGGGCCTGGGCGTCGCCGCCCTCGATGGCCGGGCCCGCCTCAGCGGGGCCCGGAACCGGCCGGGTCCAACAGGAACCACGTCCTGGTCCCCCTCCGGGTCCGGTTGCAGCCCCACGCGGAGGCCATCGCCTCCACCAGGAGCAGCCCCCGGCCGCTCTCCGCGAGTTCGTCCACGGGGGAGCCGGTGACGGTGGGAGTGCCCTTGGACCCCGAGTCGTCGACCGTGACGATGAGCGAGGCGTCTGTCTGCCGGACGCTGACCTCGACCGTCTCCTCGGTCCGGGAACCCGTCGACGCGTGCTTGACGGCGTTGGACAGCAGCTCGCAGAACAGGAGCTCCACGGTGTCCGCCTGGTCGCCCCAGCCCCACTCGATCACGGAGCGGCGCACCCGGTGGCGGGCGCCGGGCACCGCGTCGGCGGCAGCCGGCAGCCGGAGCCGCAGGGCGCGGAAGCCCCCCGGCCGTCGCGTTCGGCGATCTCGCTGGTAGTGCCGGTCGGTACGGCCGTCCTCGGCGTGCGGCGCCGGATCCGGCGGGGCGGCCACCGGCGGCTCCGCGCCGAGCGGGTGCCGGGCCTGCCCGGTCTCGGTGCGGGCGCTGAGCACGGGCCTGGTCTCCAGTGCCACGGTGCTGCGGTTGTCGAAGAACGGAGTCATCTTGTCTCCTCGGTCCGCTGAGCGGAGCTGTGCGGGATCGCGCCTGTCGACACCCAGAGGACCGCGCGGATAGATGCGCATTCAATGCGGGGCACCACCTATTGCGTGGTGTCGAGCACGGATTACGTGGTGCGGAGCAGGGATGGGGGTGATCTCGTGTGCCGATCCGCCGGGCGCTCGGGGCGCGTCGGGCCGCCCGTTCCACGCTTCGCGCGCCCCCGGCGCCCGGCCGGACGGAGGGGGCCGCGCTGGCTAAACTGGCTGTCTGGCCTGGTGTTTCGGGGAGGCCGTTCACACCCTGCAGAGGACGAGAACCGGTGGCTCAGGCGGTGACTTCCGCGGACATCTCGGGGATGCGAAGAGACGGCTTCACCCTGGTCGGCCGCGAGCGCGAGCTCGAAGACCTCGTCACCTCGCTGCGCAGCCTGCCCTCGGTGGTCATGATCGAAGGCGAGGCAGGCTCAGGGAAGTCCCGCCTCGTCCGTGAAGCGGAACTGCTGCTGACGGCCTCCGGTACGCAGGTCGCGACGGGGCTCTGCTATCCGCTGCGCGAGCCGTTCCCGTACGGCCCCGTCCTCCAGGCCGTCGGCAAGGCGGCGGAGCACCTGCCCCGGAACTGCCTGCTGCCCCCCGAAACCGGCACGCTGGCCGCCTATCTGCCGGACCTGGCCCCGCACCTCGACGACTCCCGGCAGGCGACCTCGGCGATGCCCGAGCGCCTCCGGCTCGTCCTGGGCATCCGCGCCGTGCTGCGCGCGGTCGAGCCGGTGGTGCTGGTCATCGAGGACATGCACTGGGCGGACGAGGCCACGCGCGAACTGCTCTTCCTCATCGCCCGGGAACCCCCCGGCGGCCTCGGCCTCGTCCTCACCTACCGCGCGGAGGACCTGCCGCCCACCGAGCCCGTCCTGGGCAACGCCTACCGGCGGCCGATCGGTGTGTCGGGCGGCGAGATCCGGCTCCAGCCGCTCAGCGCGCGCGAGGTCACGGCCCTGGCCTCGGACGTCGTGGGACGAGTGGCGGGCCACACCCTGGGCCGGGTGCTGCACCGGCGCAGCGCCGGACTCCCCCTGGTGGTGGAGGAGGACCTGCTCACCCTCCTGGACCGGCGCAAGCGGAGCACCTCGCAGGACGCCGCCCAAGGGCTCGAACAGGAAGTGGAGTTCCTGGGCCGGTCACCGGCACCGCGCTCCCTGCGGGAGGCCGTCCACGAGCGGCTGGCCGAGCTGCCGGCGCCCGCCGCCCGCCTCGTGGAGGCCGCGGCCGTCCTCGCGGTCCCCGCGGCGCAGGACGTCCTCGCGGAGGTCGCGGGACTGGAGGCCGAGCAGGCCACCGCCGCGCTCACCCAAGCCCTGCACCGCTCCCTCCTGCACGAGTCGGAACCCGCCAAGTACGCCTTCCGGCACGTGCTCGCGCAGCAAGCCGTCTACGGAGACCTTCCCGGCCCGCAGCGGATCCACCTGCACCAGCGGGCCCACGGCGTGCTGCGCGGACAGCGGCGGCCCGCGCTCGTCCAGATCGCCCACCACACCAAAGCGCTGGGGGACAAGCAGGCGTGGCTGCGCGAGGCGGAGGCCGCGGCCCGCGAAGCCGTCGCCATGGGGGACGACGGCATCGCCTCCCAACTCCTGCACGGCATCCTCGGCGAGGACGGCGTGCGACCCGAGGTGCGGTCGCGCGCCGCGCTCGCCCTCAGCGACATCGCGCACAAATTCACGCGCTTCGCGCACCACCTGGCCATCATGCGACGGCTCGTGGACGACACCACCCTGCCCGTCCAGACCCGTGGTCGCGTGCGGCTCACGCTCGCCGCGGTCCTCGTGAACCACGCGGGCGACAAGGCCGCGTACCGCGAGCTGATGAAGGCGGTGGAGGAGCTCGGACCGTGGCCCTCGCTCGCCGCGTCCGGCATGCTCAACGCGATCTTCTACGAGCGTACGCAGACCGCCGCGGAGCTCGATCAATGGGTGGCACGGGCCGAGAGCGCCCTTCAGGGCTGCCAGGACGAGGCCCGGATGGCCGAACTGGAAGGCGCGAAGCTGTTCTTGATGTCCCGCAAGGGCGACGCCCGCCTGTGGGATCTGGTCGACGCCCTGCCGCGGTCCGCCCCGCACCCCGAGACGCGAAGACAGCGACTCATCGCCCTGTACAACGTCGGGTCGAATGCGTTGAACCGGGGGGAGGACGCGCGTGCGGCCGCGGTGCTGCACGAGGCCGCGCGGCTGACGGCCGACGGCGTCAACCCCTCCCTGGAGTGCTTCGCCCGGACCCAGCTGCTGCGGTGCGACTGGTTCGCCGGAGCCTGGTCGGGCCTCGAAGAGCGCCTCGACGAGCTGAACACGACCTGCCCGGACATGGCGATCGCGCAGCGGGAACGGGCCCTGATCGGCGGGAGCCTCGCGGTCTGCAAGGGGCAGTGGGGCACGGCGATGGAGCATCTGGAGTTCGCCCGCCGCGCAGGCGAGCGCATCGGCGGGACCGTGTGCTCCCTGCACGCCGCGGCCGCGACCGCCGAGGTCCACCTCGCCCGCGACGAGCCCGACAAGGCGTGGGAAACCCTCGGGCCCGCGCTCCGCCTGCTGCGGTCCGCCGGCATCTGGTACAAGCCGCTGGGCACGGTCCAGGCGGCGGTCCGCGCGGGCCTGGCGACCGGTCGCCGTGCCGAGGCGCAGGACCTGGTCGCCGAAGCCCTGGCGGCGCGGGGCGGCAACGTCGCGCCGGCTGCGGACGCCGAACTCTGCGTCGCCCGCGGCGTACTGGAGCAGAGCACCGAACCCGCGAGCGCGGCCCGGTGGTTCCAGCAGGCCCGCGACAGGTGGCGGACCATCGGCAGGCCCTACTTCGCCGCCCGGGCCGCCGAACTGCTCGCGCTGTGCCACAGCGGCCCAGGAGCACAGGCGGAACCCGCTTCCCTCGACGAAGCGCTCGACACCTACAGCAGGCTCGGGGCCACCGCCGACCTCGCCCGGTGCCGGCACGCCTTGCGGCAGGCGGGTGCGAAGCGCCCCGCCACACCGGGGAGGCGCGGCTATGGGGAGGGCCTCTCGCCCCGGGAGGTCGAGGTGGCCCGGCTCCTCGCCGAAGGCGCCAGCAACCGCGACATCGCCCAGGCGCTCTGCCTCTCGGTGCGCACGGTCGAGCACCACGTCGCCCGGACCTTGAAGAAGCTGCGGGTCGTCAACCGCGCCGAGGTGTCCCGGGCCCTCGACGCCCACCTCGGCGACGGCCCGCCCCGGTGAACGCGCAGGCCACCGTGGTGGTCCGGCGCGGCGGAGCAGGAAGGGCGCGGGCACACGTGAGCCTCTGCCGGAGCCTTCTCCGGCAGAGGCCGCATCCGATCAGGTAGCCGCTACGCCCGGGCGTAGATCCGCTTGGCGTACCACTCGCCGTTGGCAAACGTGGCCTCCACCCGTGCGTTGACGTCCACGCGCATGGGGCCGTAGTACTCGGCGCCGTAGCGGAGTCTGAAGCGCATCTGCCCCTTCTGCTTGGCGAGTTCGAGGTAGTCGTCCTTGAAGGCGGTGATCCTGCCGAAGAACACCGTGGCTCGGGCCGGGTCGGCGGCCGGGGCACTCACGGTCTGCGGGGGCCGCGGGTCCGCCGGAGCGGCCTGTGCCGTCGAAGCGAAGGCACCCACGGTGCCGGCCAGGCCGATGACGACTGACGCCAGCTTGACCATGAGGTTCCGGGATCTGTTCATGCTGCACTCCTCGATGTCGGTGTCGGATGCCCCCGCGGGAAATCGAGTGGGGATCCGGGCGGTGATCTGACATCCCGAACGATATTCTCCCTCCGTTTCGTTGAAGGATTTCCTTTCGCTGTTCTTGCGATGATTCGGAATTGATTTCCGGAGCGGGCCGTGGGAAAGAAGAACCGCCCGGGGTCCGCTGGCGCGGATCCCGGGCGGGTGGTGGGATTCGGGGTTACCAGGTGACGATCACCTTGGCGGTGTAGACCCCGTCCGCGAGGATCGCCGTGACGTCGGCCTGGGCGCCGACCTTCAGGTGGCCGATCCAGTAGGCGTCACCGGTGAGCTGCACGGTCACGACCGTCCCGCCCGTGGCGACCTTGACGTGGTCGTCCGCCACGGCCGTGAGCTTGCCCTGGAGGTGCACGTACTGCTCCTGGGCGGCGGCGCCGGTCTGCGGGGAGCGCGTCTGCGGGACCGCCTGCGCGGGGCCCGCGACGGCGACGCCGACCGCACCCACGAGGGTGGCGGAGCAGAGGAACCGGGCGATCTTGCTGGAGGCGTTCAGCATGGAAGTCCTTCTTTCTCTATCTGCTTCGAAATGTGCCGCGAAATGTGCTGTGGAACGTGCTGGGGATTTCTCGGCAGGGCCTTTCTTTTGCCCTCGGTCAGATTAGGAGCTCTTTGAGGGCTGAGGGCTTTTCTTTCCCTTTCCTTGCGGTGGTATTCGGAGAGGGGATTCGAGGTGCAGGCGCCTACTGAGCACGTAGCAGAGCAGCAGGACGCCGACGGGAAGCGCCATCGTGGTGCGCCAGGCGCTGATGAACGTCTGGTGGAAGACGGCGTCGGCGAAGTCGCCGAAGAGGCCCGCCTCGCGTGGGGACAGGCCGGCCGGAGCCGGTGGCCGCGCGAGGCTGTCGCCGGAGAGGCGGAGCAGGGAGTCGGTGAAGGGCGCACGCAGCCGGGACGGCAGGTCCCTTGCCGTGGCATGGGCGTGCGTCGGCAGGTCGGCGGAGAGCCGCAGGCGCAGCAGGGCCCCGACGCCGACCCCGCCCAGGACACCACCGATCTGCCGCGCGGTGTTGAGGACCCCCGACGCGCCGGACGCCAGGGAAGGGGGCACGCTCTGAAAGGCGATGGTCGTTACCGGGGCGAGGGTGCAGCCGAGGCCCGCGTCGGCGATGAGCATCGGCGGGAGCAACTGCCACGCGCTCACGCCGGGTCGGGCGCACAGGACGGTGAGGGCCAGTCCCGCCGCGTAGACGAGTACGCCGATCCCGAGCAGCCGAACCGTGCGCGCGCCGTGGCTCCACCTGCCCACCACGACGGCGACGACACCGACGGCGAGGGCGGAGGGAGCGGTGATCGTGGCGGCGGCGAGCGGGTCGTTGCCCAGGATGCTCTGGAGGTAGAGCAGCAGCGGCAGGGCGGTGCCGACCACGGCGAAGTGGACACCGGCACCGATGACCGCCACCCTCACGAAGGCGCGGCACTGATACAGGGCCCGCGGCACCAAGGGCTCGCCCCGGGTGAGCCGTTGCTGCACGACGAGGCAGACCAGCAGGACGGCGCCGACGCCCACCCAGGTCCCGGCGGCCACCGACGCCGTGCCGCCGGGGCGGCCGTACTCCAACAGCCCGTAACAGAAGGTTGCAAGACCGGCCGTTACCAGGAGCGTGCCAGTGACGTCCCAGCCGTGCGGGACGCACGGGCGGTGGTCCGGCACGACCACGGCCGCCAGGACGAAGGCGACGCAGCCCAGCGGCACATGGGCCAGGAAGATCCACTCCCAGCCCGCCCACGCGATCAGGCCCCCGCCCGCGAGGGGCCCCGCCACGGCCGAGAGCCCGATCACACCGCCCCACACGCCGAACGCCGTGCCCCGGAGCCTGGGAGGGAAGAGCACGGTGATGAACGCGCTGGTCTGCGGCGTCAGAAGGGCCGCACCCAGGCCCTGCACCACGCGCAGGGCGATCAACTCGCGGATGCTGTCGGCCGCAGCACACCCGCCCGCCGCGATCGTGAAGAGCGCGAGGCCCGCCAGATACAGCCGCTTGGGACCGAAGCGGTCACCCAGCCGCCCGCCGGTGATCAGCAGCGCCGCATAGGTCAGGACATAGGCGTTCACCACCCACAGCGCCTCACCGAGGCCCGCCCCGAACTCGCCGATCATGACGGGGACTGCGGCGTTGACCATCGTCGTATCCATGACGATCGCGAAGAAGCCGGTGCACAGCACCGCGAGGATCGACCACGGCCGGCGAAAAGACGCAGGGGGCATGAGCGCTACGGCCCTTCATGAGTGCGGTACGGCTGGTCGGGAGCGCCGGGGCCTCGCCCGATGGGCCGGCGCGGCGTCGCGTCGGGCAGGCCCTAGCGGGCGGTGTAGCCGCCGTCGACGACGAGTTCGGCGCCCGTGACGTAGGAGGCCGCGGGCGACGCCAGGAAGCCGACCGCCGCCGCGACCTCCTCCGGACGGGCGGCACGGCACAGCGGTGTCGCGGCCACGGCCCGCTGCACGACCGTGGCCGGGGCGGAGCTCGTCATGGAGGTGGCGACCATGCCGGGGTAGACGGCGTTCACCCGGATCCCGCCGGGAGCGAGCTCGACGGCCGCGGCGGTCGTCATGGACCGGACGGCGCCCTTGGCCGCGTGATACGCGAACGAGGCGCCCGAGCCCACGAGGGCGTACACCGAAGCGACGTTGACGATCGCGCCGCCACCCGCGGAACGCAGACACGGCGCCACGGCCTTCATGCCGAGGAACGTGCCGCGCTGACAGACGCGGACCACGCAGGCCCACTCCTGCTCGCTCGTGCCCTCCAACGGCTGGTGCCCCAGGGCTCCGGCGTTGTTGACCAGTACGGTGAGGCGACCGAAGCGGCGCCGGGCCAGCCTGGTCGCCCGGTCCCACGCCTCGGGCTCGGTGACGTCGAGGCCGCAGCCCAGCGCGCGGCCGGGCCCGCCCGAGCCGTTGAGGTCGCGCGCGGCCCGGCGGCAGGCCTCGCCGTCCAGGTCGGTCACCAGCACGCCCATGCCGCGCGCGAGGAAGTGCTCGGTGACGGCCCGGCCGATGCCGCCCAGCGCACCCGTGACGAGGGCGACCTGGCTTCCCCCGGTCATCGCGCACCCGCCTTCGGGGCGGGCAGCCAGGCGAGCGCCGCGGCGTGGCCCCTGGCGTGCGTCAAGGAGACGCGGGGGTGTGGCAGGCCCGCGCCGCGCAGCAGGTGTGCGGCGGCGCCGCCCAGCCGGAGCACGGGCCCGGAACCGGGCGCCCGGAGCACTTCGAGCGCCCGGCAGAGCTGGGGGTCGGCGGGAAGGCCCAGGAGCGACGCGACGGCGGCCTTCGCTGCTTTGCGCGCCGCCAGGTGCTCGTGCGCGCGCTGGAAGCCGTGGCTGAAGGAGATCTCTTCGGCGGTGAGCCAGTCGCGCCAGGACGCGTCGCCCGGATCGGGGATCCGCGCCGGTGAGAGCAGGACGAGGGCGGGAGCCGCCATCACCCCACCGCCGTCCGGGGCGTCGCCGCCGGGCCGGTGTACGGCGCGAGGACGAGGGAGGCGTACGTACCGCCCCAGTTGGCGGCCGTGACCAGGCAGGCCCGGCCCGCCTCGGCGTCGGCCCGGAGGTACGTGGTCACCTTCTCCGGCGTGGACGGCGGCGGGACGTCGGGACTCCAGCCGGTGCGTACGGTCTCGACGGCGCAGACCGCGGACATCAGCGAGGTGGTGCTGTGCACGTGCCCCACGTACGGGCTGAGATTGCTCAGCCGCACCTGTCCGGGCCGCCACATCCGGCTCACGGCGGCGGCCTCGGCGGCGTCGATGGCGGCGGTGCCGCGCGCGTCGCCGTACACGGTGCCGATGTCGTCCGCGGCCGTGCCGGCGTGGTCGAGGGCGCGGGTGAAGCTTTCGGCCCAGGCCGCGCCGGAGGGGTCGTTCCCGGCGACGCGGTAGGCGTCCGAGGTCATCGCGTGGCCCTTGACCTCGGCGAGGATCGTCGCCCCGCGCCGCAGGGCGTGCTCCAGCGACTCCACGACCAGCGCGGCGCCGCCCGCGCCCAGGACGGTGCCGCCCGCGGGGGCGGCGTAGGGACGGACGGTGTCGTCGGAGAGCAGGCCCAGGCGGTCGAAGCCGCAGTGGAGCAGGGGAGTCAGCTCGTCCGCGGCGACCGCGAGCATGACGTCGGCCTCACCGCGCCGCACCAGGTCGGCGGCGTAGGCCAGGCCGCTGAGACCGGAGACGCAGCCGGTGGCCAGGGTGGACAGCGGGCCGCGGATCTGCAGGGCGAGACAGGCGTGCCCGGCCGCCGCGTTCATGACCGAGTTGGGGAACAGCCGGGGGTTGACCCGGTGCGGGCCCACGGTGCCGATGGTCTCGCTGAGCTGGGCGACGGTCTGCATGGGCCCGCTGAAGGTGCCGAAGACCATGCCGATGCGCTCCGCGTCGGCCTTCGTGATCCGCAGACCGGCGTCGCGTACGGCGAGACGGCTGGCGGCGAGGGTGAGCAGGCCTATCTGGTCGAGGCGGCGCGCGTAGGCCGGGTCCACATGGCGTCGGCACTCGGCGCTGTCGAGTTCCGCGGCCCGGCCCGTGCGGGACAGGGACACATCGGTCAGACGGGCGGCCCCGACGGCGCTGGTCCCCGCGCGCAGCGCGTCGAGGAAGGCCTGGCGGCCGCTGCCCAGCGCGGTGACGGGACCGGCGCCGGTGATGACCACGCGGTGGTCGGGCACGTCGCCGCAGGGCGCCGGGCGACGGCCCAGGACGAGGGAGCAGTTGTTGCCGCCGAAGGCGAAGGAGTTGGAGACGACGACGTCCAGAGCCTGCGGACGGGCGTGGTTGGCGACGAGGTCGCGCGCGGTGCCGGCCGGCTCCGCGACGTTGACGGTGGGCGGCAGGACCCCGTCGCGCAGCGCCAGGACGCAGGTGGCCGCCTCCATGGCTCCGGCGGCCCCGAGCATGTGCCCCACCTGGGACTTGGTGCTGCTCATGGGCGCCGGGGCCGCGGGCGCGAAGAGGTCGGCCACCGCCTTGGTCTCGGCCTTGTCGTTGGTCGGAGTGCCCGTGCCGTGGCCGTTGACGTAGTCCACGTCCTCGGGAGCCAGCGAGGCCTGGGCGAGGCTGCGGCGCATGGCGCGGTAGGCGCCGTTCCCGGCCGGGTCGGGGGCCGTGGCGTGGTAGGCGTCGCTGGTGGTCGCGTAGCCGAGGACGTGGCCGAGGACGGTGGCGCCGCGGTCCTGGGCGAGGGACTCCGCCTCCAGGACGAGGAAGGCGGACCCCTCGCCGAGACTGGTGCCCGTGCTGCGCGAATAGGGGGCGCAGGGCTCGGTGTCGAGGGCGTTGAGGCTGTCGAATCCGGCGAGGGAGAGGATGTCGAGCACGTCCACACCACCGGCGATCATGATGTCCGCGCGCCCTTCGCGGATGGCGTCCACCGCGTAGCCGATCGCGTTGGACCCGGCGGCGCAGGCGTTGGAGAGCACCACCTTGGGGCCCCTGAGCTGGAAGGCCACGCTGATGGCGTCCGCCGAGGTGTACAGCGGGTAGCTGGTGAGCCGGTGCCGCCCGGCCGCGCCGGGGCCGTCCTTGAGGATGTCCCAGTGGAACCGCTCGCCGTGTTCCAGGCCGCCGACGGAGGTGCCGACCGCCACGCCCACCCGGTACGAGTCGTGGTCGGCCAGGCTCAGGCGCGCGCCCTCGACGGCCTCCTGCACGGCGGCCAGGGCGAGGCGCGTCGCGCGGTCGGGACGCATGCCGACGCGCCGCACCCCGGCGGGCACCGACCGCACCTCGCCCGCGTAGCGGCAGCTGAGGCTGGACACGTCGAGGCGCTCGGTCTTGCCGATGCCGTGGGCACCGCTCTGTACGGCCTGCCAGACCTGCTCCGCGCCGGTGCCGAGCGCGCAGCTGATGCCGATTCCGGTGACGGCGACGCTCTGTGCGCGCCGTGTGCTGGAGCTCATGGTTTCTCCTGTTCGCTGCGGCCACTGCCGTGGCCGGGGTGAGCCGCGTACTTGAGGGGCTCAGTCGAGCGCGACGCCGAGGCTGGTGGCCGTCAGGAAGGGCGCGGACACGGTGCGCACCACGGCGCCGGTCCCCGCGAGGCGGAACTCCTGGCCCGAGGCGGCCACCCCGGGGTCCACGGCGGCGGTGCCGATGAAGCGGCCGAGCCGCGGGGACCACACGCAGTGCGTCACGGTGCCCACCTCGGCGTCCTCGACCGCGACCGGGGTGCCTCGGCCGGGCGCCGCGTCCAGGTCGGGTGCCGCGGTCCAGCACACGGGGGAGCGGTGCTCGTGCGGGCGCCTGTTGTCGAGGGCCTCGCGTCCCACGTGGTCCTGATCGGGGTCGAGCATCCACTGCAGGCCCACGTCGAAGGGGGTCACCGGGCCGCCGGTGTGCTCGTGCTCGTGGCTGGCGAAGCGGACCTCCATCCGGCAGACGTCGACCGCCTGCCTGCCGCACTCCACCGCGCCCTGCGCGCCGAGCTCCGCGCGCAGCGTCGCCGCGTGCGGGGCGGGGACGAAGAACTTGTAGCCGTACTCGCCGGTGACACCGGTCCGCGAGAGCGTCACCGCGTTCCCCGCCCACTGGACGCCGACGCAACTGCGGTACGACAGCGAGGCGATGGGGAAGTCGAGGTACGCCTGCGCGATCTTGAACGAGGAGGGTCCTTCGATGCCGAGGACCGTGCACCGCGCACTGATGTCCTCGATGGTCACGCCGGGGCGCTCCGCGGCGGCCGCCAGCAGATGGGCGGTGGCGGCGCGGGCCTGGTCCGGCCAGATCTCCACGAGGTAGTCGGTGCCCCGGCAGTGGATGAGCGCCTCGGCGACGATGGTGCCGTCCTCGCGCAGGAGCAGCGACGAGGTGCTCTGGCCCTCGAGCAGGAAGTCGACGCCGCGCGTCCCGACCCGCCCCAGGTAGGCCGTCGCCTCGGGCCCGGTGACGGCCAGCAGGCCTGCGCCTTCGTAGTCGACGAGACCGACCCCCTCGCGCAGGGCCGTGTACTCCTCATCGGTGCTGGTGTGGTGGTGAGTTGTCATGGTGGCGTCTCCAGGATGGCTCGACAGATGCGGTCGGTACGGAAGGAGAAGTCGTACGGAAGTCCGTACGGAAGTCCGTACGGGAGTCGGTACGGAACTCGGTACGGGAGTCAGTACGGAACTCGGTACGGAAGGGGGAAGAGGCGCGGCGTGGCGGGAGGGCGCCGCGGCGGTGTCAGGGGGCGAGTTCGGTGACGGCCAGACGTGCGGTCATCACCAACTCCCGGCCCACCGCCGCCTGGCCCGTGACCGAGATCAGACCGCCGAGGCGGGGACCGCTGTGCGCGCGTACGGTCACCTGGTCGCCGGGGAGAACGGGTTTGAGGAACTTGGCCTGACGGATCTCGGCGAGGTAGCCCACCCGGTCGGCCACGTCCCCCACGAGGTCTCCCGTCGCCGACCGGGCGGCGGCGCTGCCGTAGATGACCGCGGCGAGTTGCGCCACGCACTCGACCAGGAGGACTCCCGGGTAGAGCATGCGGCCGGGGAAGTGACCGGCCAGGACGGCGTCGGAGGCGGTGACGTTCTTGACGGCCTCCGCGCTCGTGCCGGGTTCGAGCGCCGTGACGCGGTCAAGGAGGAAGAAGGGGTAGCGGTGCGGCAGCAGCCGGGCGATGTCGTCGGCGCCGAGCACCGCGTCGCGGGGCGGCAGGGGGAGCGGCCCGGTCATGCGCGGGCGCCTTCGATGTGGTCGACCAGCCGGTTGAGCGACAGCAGGCTGTGGGTGTCGTCGTCGGTGACGGTCACGCCGAAGGTGTCCTCCACGGCCATGGCCAGTTCGAGGGTGTCGATGGAGTCGAGTTCCAGGCCGCGGCCGAACAGCGGCTGGTCGTCGCCGATGGCACGCGGGTCGACGTTCAGGGCGAGCCGTTCGACCAGCAGCGTCTTGACCTGTGCGCACAGGTCCTGCCGGGCGGCCGCTCGGCGGGTCGCCTCGTCGAGTGTCATCACCATGGTGTTCTCCCTTGGAGTGGTGGGTGAGGGGCGGGGTGGGTCGCGGGGCGGGCGCCCTCGCGAGGGACGCACGGCGGGGCGTGAACCGCCGCGCGGCGCTAGCAGATGAGGCCGCCGTCGACGACGACGGAGGACCCGGTGACGTACGCGGCCGCGTCACTGAGCAGGAACCGCACTGCGGACGCGACCTCTTGGGGCTGACCGATGCGGCCGAGCGGCACGTGCCGCAGGTTCTCCGCGAGCCGGTCCGAAGGGATCTGCCGCGTCATCGACGTGTCGATGAAGCCGGGCACCACGCAGTTCACGCGGACGCCGTAGGAGCCGAGTTCCTTGGCGAGGGCCTGCGTCAGGGCGACGGTGCCGGCCTTGGCCGCCGCGTAGTTGGCCTGGCCCACCGGAGGGCGTACGGCACTCGTCGAGCTCACGGTGACGATGGAGCCGGTGCGGCGCTGCGCCATGAGGCGGGCGGCGGCGCGCGTGCACAGGAAGGCGCCCGTGAGGTTGGTGTCGATGACCTTGCGCCACTTGGCCTCGCCCATCATGAGCGCGTAGCCGTCCTGGGTGATGCCCGCGTTGTTGACGAAGGCGTCGAGACGGCCGTGGTCGTGCCTGATGGCACGGAACATGTCCTCGACGGCGGCGCTGTCGGCGATGTCGGCCTGGAGGAGCCGGGCCTGGGGCTGGATCGCCCGGACCCGGGCCAGGGCCTCTTGGGCCTGCTCGGGCTTTCCGCGGTGGTTCATGAGCACCGTGGCGCCGTCGCGTGCCAGTTCGACGGCCACGGCGAGTCCGATGCCGCGGGTGGCTCCGGTGACCAGGGCGACGCGCCCTTGGAGATCGCTCACGTCACTGCTCCTTGCTGGAGGGGGGTACGGCGCTGCGGGCGTTCACCGGCCCGGGCGGCGAGGGCGTCCGACGCAGCGCGTCCCCGGTCGTCAGGTGCTGTGCCGTGCGGGCCATCTCGCGGGCCAGGCCGTGCAGGACGCGTCCCGGCCCCGCTTCGACGTAGGTGTCCACGCCGCAGTCGGCCAGGGTGCGCATGACGTCCCGCCAGCGCACCGGGGAGACGATCTGCGCCAGGAGGTCCTGGCGGTAGGCCTCGACGTCGGTGACGCGCAGACCGGTGGTGCTGGAGACGAACGGGACGGCGGGCGGGGCCAGCGCCACGTCGGCGAGGTGCTCGGTGAGCCGCTGATGGGCGCTGTCCATGAGCGGCGAGTGGTACGCGCCGCCGACGGGCAGCAGCCGGGCCCGCAGGGCACCGGCGGCCCGCGCGGCGGCGACGACGCCCTCGACCGCGGTCCGGCTTCCGGCCACCACCACCTGGCGCGGCGAGTTCCAGTTGGCCACGACCGCGACCTCGCCGTCGACCGAGGCGGCGTGGCACAGCCCTTGCACCCGCTGCGGCGCGAGGCCGACGATCGCGGCCATGGCGCCGCTGCGGGCGGCGGCCGCGGCCGCCATCGCCCTGCCGCGGCGGGCGACCAGGGACAGCGCGGTCTCCTGGTCGATGCAGCCGCACGCCACCAGCGCCGTGTACTCGCCCAGGCTGTGGCCGGCGACCACGGCGGGCCGCCAGCCGTGCCCGCGCAGCTGCTCAAGGGCGGCGAGGGACCAGGTGAGGACCAGTACTTGAGCCACTTCGGGGTCGGCGAGCGCCGAGGTGTCGGCGCGCTTCATCAGGGCACGCACCGGCAGCCCGGTGACGTCCTCCGCCCGGCTGCCCAGGGCGTCGGCCCGGCGCCCCCACCGCTCCATCTCGTAGCCCATGCCGGGGAACTGGCTCCCCTGTCCGGGAAAGACGAAGGCCACGGTCGGGCTCATGCGCGGGGCCCCGTGTCCTGAGTCGCCGCCCAGGCGAGAGCCATGCCGGACCCCAGGGGCGTCGACGCCCCGACCACGTCGAGCCGCTCGGCCCGGGCCCACTCGCCCAGGGGGCCGCTCAGTCGCACGGTCCAGGGCTCCTTGTCGTGGCCGTCGGCGGGGATCTCGACGTGGATGTCCGCGAGGCGCGCGGTGGGCGGCAGGCCGCCCACCGCCTTGACGACGCTCTCCTTCACACCGAAGAGGTGGCCGAGGATCTCCACGAAGCCCCGCTCCGCGGTGGCGAGTTCCCGCGCGGCGCACCGTTCCCGGGGTGCGAAGTACCGCCGCGCAAGCCCCTCGCCGCACCGTGTGAGGGCGAGCTCCCAGCGGCGCAGGTCCACCAGATCCACACCCGCTGAATGAAGGGCCGCCGGGATCCGCCCGGCGGCGTGAGGAATGTTCATGGCTTGGTCTCCGCCCGTTCGGAAGGGAGGCGATTTCGGAGAAGAAAGAGGGCCCCGCACGGAAAGGACTCCGGATTCTTCAAGGAATCCGGATTCTTCGGGGCGGCTTCTCCGGACGTCCCGAAGTTAAGGTCGGCGCCGATCGCCTGTCAACGAAGCCACAAGATCTCCGTCAGGCTCCGGAGGGCCGTGTGCGGCCGCCGAAAGATTCGCGCAATTCAAGAAACGAAGGGGAAAGGTTCGGGGCCCGCGGGGTCTTCCTGCGTTTGTCTGGCGGCGGACGGCGCAGGGCTCACCGCTGCGTCACGGCCCCGAGGTGCGGAAGTGCCTCAGGAGAGGAGCGAGGAGACCATGCCACGTCTCGTGCAGTCGGCCACCCACATCATGCGTGACGTCAGCGTGGCGGCCGCGGCGCGCGTCCGCTGGGGGGAGTGCGACCTTCAGGGGCACGCCTACTACGCCAGTTACATTCCCTGGTTCGACCTCGGCCGCGAGAGGTTCGCCCTGGACGTGGGCGCCGACTACCGCAAGTACCAGATCGCGACCACCGATCTGCACGTCCGTTACCACCAGCCCGCCAAGTACCTCGACGAGTTGGTGATCAGGACGTGGGCGGCCGCGCCCGGCACCCTCACGTATTACTACGAGATCTACCGGAAGAACGGCGGGCAGCTCCTCGCCGAGGCGCGCACCATCCATGCGTTCGTCGACGCGGAGCGCGGGGTCCTGACCAAAATTCCCGACGACATGCACCACGCCTTCGTGGAATTCCTGGAGAGCTACCGAAAGCGGAAGAACGGCCCGGCCCCGGCTGCGGGAACGGACTCGCGCTCCGCATCCGCAGAGCACGTGTCGGTGGGTTCGCCTCGAAAGTCTGGAGAGACGTCATGAAGGACGGTGCGCTCGACCGACTGCGCGGCAAGCTGCTGGGCGAGGTGGTGGGACCGCGGGACGCCGGGTACGACTCGGCACGCCGCGTCTACAACGCCATGATCGACAAGCGTCCCGCGGTCATCGCCCGGTGCCTGGGGACCGCGGACGTGATCACCGCGGTGCGCTTCGCCCGGGAAGAGGGGCTGCTGATCGCCGTGCGGGGCGGCGGACACAGCGTCGCGGGGCACGCGCTGTGCGACGACGGGCTCGTCATCGACCTGTCCCTGATGCGCGGTGTGCACGTCGACCCAGAGCGCCGCACCGCGCGCGTACAGGGCGGAGCGCTGCTGGGCGACGTGGACCGCGAGACGCAGCTGCACGGCCTGGCGATTCCGACGGGACAGATGTCGGAGACCGGCATCGCCGGGCTCACCCTCAACGGCGGCGTGGGCATGATGCTCCACAAGTACGGTCTGACCTGCGACAACCTCCTGTCCGCCGATGTGGTCACCGTCGACGGCGAGCTGGTGACCGCCAGCGCCGACAGCCACGAGGAGCTCTTCTGGGCGCTGCGCGGAGGCGGCGGAAACTTCGGCGTGGTCACCTCCTTCGAGTTCCGGGCGCACCCGGTCGGGCCGATGATGCTGGCCGGTTTCCTCGCCCACCCCGTCGAACGGGCCGAGGAAGTCCTCACGTTCCTGCGGGACTTCAGCGCGACCAGCCCCGCGCACCTGAGCGCGGACGTGCTGTTCATCCACGCCCCCGAGGCGGACTTCGTGCCCGAGGAGTTCCAGGGCATGCCGATGGTGACCCTGTTCGTGCGCTACTTCGGCCCGATGGGGGACGCCTGGCGGAGCGTGCAGCCCCTGCGGGACTTCGGCAGCCCGCTGTACGACAGCCTCGGCCCGATGCCGTTGGTGGCCGTGCAGTCGATGCTGGACACCTTCACCCCCGCAGGCAATCTGCACTACTGGACCAGTGAGTTCCTGCCCGGCTTCGGGGCGGAGCAGATCGCGGCCGTCGCGGCCATCGGCAGCGACCTGCCGTCGTCCCTCACCACGATCAACGTCCACCCCTTCGACACGGCCGCCACGGACGTCCCCGCGGATGCCACCGCGTTCGCACACCGCGAGGACAGCTGGCTGATCCATGTGCTCTGCCAGTGGCAGGACCCCGCCGAATCGGACCGCTGCCGCGCGTGGGTCAAGAAGGCGAGCGCCCAGCTCAAGGCCTTCGGCCACGGCAACACCTACCTCAACACCACGTCGGAGGACGACGAGACGGACCGCGTGCGCGCCTTCTGGGACGAGCCCCGCCTCGCGCGCCTTGCCCGGGTCAAGGCGGCGTACGACCCGGACAACGTGCTGCGGTTCAACCACAACATCGCACCCGCCCCACGCAGGACCTCGCCGTGAACCGCGGCCACCGCGCCCGCCGTGCTCGGCGCCACGGCCGTCCGGTCCAGGTGGTCATCGTCGGAGCGGGCATCAGTGGCCTCGGCCTGGGCATGGCCCTCAAGCGGGCGGGCCACCACGACTTCACGATCCTGGAGCGGGCCGACGACATCGGCGGGGTGTGGCGCGACAACACCTACCCCGGCGCCGCCTGCGACATCCCGGCCCCGCTGTACTCCTACTCGTTCGCGCCGCACGCCTGGTCCCAACGCTACGCCGGACAGCAGGAGATCCTGGACTATCTGCGCGAATGCGCGGACGCCCACCAGCTGCGCGGGCATCTGCGCCTGGGGACCGAGGTCCGCTCGGCCCAGTTCGACGAGCGCACCCGACGCTGGCGGCTGCGCACCCGGACCGGTGAGATCCACGAGGCGGACGTCCTGGTGCCGGCCTGCGGCCAGCTGAGCCGCCCCGCCGCGCCCCGACTGCCCGGCACCGAGCGCTTCGCGGGGCGGATCGTGCACTCGGCGCGCTGGGACCACGGCCTCGACCTGGCCCACCGCAGGGTCGCGGTGATCGGCACCGGCGCGAGCGCCCTGCAGATCGTGCCCCAGGTGGCGCGGCAGGCGGCGCACCTGACGGTGTTCCAGCGCTCCGCCCCCTACGTGGTGCCCCGCTGGCAACGCGCCTACCGCCCCGGGCCGGGTGCCCGCGGCCGGCTCGGCGCGAAGGCGGCACGGCTCGGGTGGTGGCTGTTCAACGAGCTGACCGTGCCCGGCTTGACCCGGCGGTGGCGGACCCGGGGATTCACCGCCTTCGGCTGCGCGGCCCAACTGCGCCGGCAGGTCCACGACCCCGCGCTCCGCGAGCGCCTCACCCCGCGCGACGAGGTGGGCTGCAAGCGGATCGGGATCTCCAGCGACTACTACCCCGTCTTCAACGAACCCCACGTCGAGCTCGTCACCGACCCCGTCGCGGACCTCACCGAGGACGCGATCCGCACCGAGAACGGCCGTGAGCATCCGGTCGACGTCATCATCCAGGCCACCGGCTTCACGGCCACGGACTTCCTCGCGTCGCTGCACATCACCGGCCGCGAGGGGCGCGCGCTCGCCGACCACTGGCGCGACGGGGCCAGGGCGTACTTGGGGATGACCGTGCCCGGCTTCCCCAACATGTTCGTCCTGTACGGACCGCACACCAACGTCGGCGCCGGGAGCGTCGTCTACATGGTCGAGAGCCAGATCCGCTACGTCCTCGACGCGCTGCGCGTCATCGGCCGGGGCGCCCGTCCGCTGCTCGACGTGCGCGCCGATGCCGAGGACGTCTTCACGGCGGAGATGCGCCGCCGCCTGCGGACCACCGTCTGGTCGACCTGCCGCAACTGGTACCGGGGCAAGAACGCCTTCGTCACCACCAACTGGCCCGGCCAGACGGCCGAGTACCGCCGCCGCACCCGCCGGGTGAACCTGGCCCACTACCGGCCCGCCGGCCCTGCGGACCACACCCACGCGTCGCGGACCTGAAGCCGTCCGCGCCCCCTCTGACGTCACCGTAGGAGTCCCCATGCCCTTGCACCCGCAAGCCGCGGCGTTCCTGGAGCACCTCTCCCAGCTGCGCATGCCCCCTCTGGAATCGGTCGGCGTGCCCGCGGTCCGCGAGCTGATGGGCGGCCTGCGCCAGGTCCAGGGCGAGCCCGAGCCGGTCGCGGCGATCACCGAGACCCGTGTGCCGGGTCCGGCGGGATCGCTGCCGGTGCGCGTCTACCAGCCTTCCGCGCGCCCCGGCCCCCGTCCGCTGATGGTGTTCTTCCACGGCGGCGGCTGGATCGCCGGAGACGTGGAGCTGGTGGACAGGCCACTGCGGAAGCTGGCCAACGCGTGCGGCGCGGTCGTGGCCAGCGTGGAGTACCGGCGCGCCCCGGAGACCCAGTTCCCAGGACCCGCCGAGGACGCGTACGCCGCGATCGCCGCCCTGGCGGAGCGGGCGGAGGACCTCGGTGCCGATCCCGCGCGCCTCGTGGTCGCGGGGGAGAGCGCGGGAGGCAACCTGGCAGCGGCGGCCTGTCTGATGTCCAGGGACCGCGGCGGGCCCGCGATCGCCGCGCAGCTGCTGATCTGCCCGAGTCTCGCTCCGGAGGCGGACTCGCCCTTCGTCTCCTACCGGCGGTACGCCACGGGGTACCTCAACACCCGTGCCGCCATGGCCCACTTCTGGGACCTCTACCTCGCCTCCCCGCAGGACGCGGCCCATCCGTACGCCGCGCCGCTGCTCGCCGAGGAGCACACGGGGCTTCCCCCCGCGCTCATCCTGGTCGCGGAGTACGACCCGCTGCGGGACGAGGCAACGGCCTACGGCCACTACCTGCGCACCAGCGGTGTCCCCGGCGCCGTCCGACGCTACGACGGCGCCCTGCACGTCTTCTTCCTGATGTGCGAGTCGGCCGCCGCGGCCCGGGCGCGGGCCGACATCACCGCGTGGCTGCACGACCGCTTCCCCGCCGAGGGCGTGGCCCCGAGCCGTGCCAGCTGAGGAGATACACATGCCCGCCTACGACCGTCTGTACATCGACGGGGCCTGGGTGCCGTCCCACCACACCGGCTCGCTCACCGTCGTCGACCCCACGACGGAGGAGCCGCTGGCCTGCGTGCCCGACGCCACCGAGCGGGACGTCGACGCCGCCGTGCGCGCGGCACGCGCCGCCGCCGACGGGTGGGCGGCCACGCCCGTGGCGGAGCGGGCCGGGTTTCTGCACACCATCGCCGCGGAGCTCGGCCGCCGCGCGGAGGCCCTGGCCCGTCTGATCACCCAGGACGTCGGAACCCCGCTGTCCTTCTCCCGGGCCGTACAGGTCACGTTGCCCGTCAACAGCTTCCACCACGCCGCCCGTACGGCCCTGGAGTACCCCTTCGAGCGGCAGCAGGGACCCTCACGGCTCCTCCGCGAGCCGTACGGGGTGGTCGCGGCCATCACCCCGTGGAACTACCCGGTCCACCAGGCGGCGGCGAAGGTCGCCTACGCGCTGGCCGCGGGCAACACCGTGGTCCTCAAGCCCAGCGAGGTCGCGCCCCTGAGCGTCTGGGAGCTGACCGACGTCATCGCCTCCGCGGGGCTGCCCCCCGGGGTGTTCAACCTCGTCAGCGGCAGCGGACCGCAGGCGGGCGAGGCCCTGGCGGGCCACCCCGGAGTCGACGTGGTGTCCCTCACCGGCTCCACGCGCACCGGCCGCAGGGTCAGCGCCCTGGCCGCGCGGACCCTGAAGAAGGTCGCGCTCGAACTCGGCGGCAAGAGCCCCGCGGTCATGCTCGCCGACGCCGACCCGGCCCGCGTCGTGCCCGCCGTCATGGCGTCGGCCTTCCTCAACAACGGCCAGACCTGCTCCGCCCTCACCCGCCTGATCGTGCCCCGCCCCGCCCTAGCCGAGGTGGAGGAACTGGCCCGCCACACGGCCTCCGGCTGGGCTCCGGGAGACCCCAAGGACGAGCGGACGCGGCTGGGGCCGCTGGCGTCCGCCGCGCAACTCCAGCGGGTGCGGCGCCACATCACCGACGCCCGGGCCGCCGGAGCCGTCCTCGTCACCGGGGGAGAGGATCCGCCCGCCGACCTGCCCCGGGGATTCTTCGTGCAACCCACCGTGCTGTCGCGGGTCTCCCCGGACATGGCCCTGCACCACGACGAGGTGTTCGGCCCCGTCCTGGCCATCGAGGCGTACGACACCGAGGAAGAGGCCCTGCGGATCGCCAACGACACCGTGTACGGCCTGGCCGCAGCCGTGTGGTCGGCCGACGAGCACCGCGCCTTCGCGATGGCCCGCGCACTGCGCGCCGGACAGGTGCAGGTCAACGGAGCGCCCTTCGACCCCAACGCCCCCTTCGGCGGCTACAAGCAGTCGGGAAACGGCCGGGAGGGCGGCACCGCGGGCCTTGAGGAGTTCCTGGAGACCAAGGCCGTACAGAGCTGATCCACCGCACACCCCCGGGCGGCCTCCCCGCGCCGGAACACCGTACGGGACCGGACCACCGTTCGAGAAAGGCAGACGCCATGCACTACCGCACCCTGTTCAAGTCCAAGGTCCATCGGGCAACCGTCACTCAGGCCGATCTGCACTACGTCGGATCGCTGACCCTGGACCGCGATCTGATGGACGCGGCCGACCTGCTGCCCGGGGAGAAGGTCGACATCGTCGACATCAACAACGGCAGCCGCCTGTCCACCTACATCATCGAAGGCCCGCGCGGCACCGGCGTCGTCGGCATCAACGGCGCGGCGGCCCGGCTGATCAGCCCCGGCGACCTCGTGATCATCATCGCCTACGCCCACGTCCCCGACGAGGACGCGGCCCGCTTCGCGCCCAAGGTCGTCCACGTCGACCACGACAACAAGATCTGCGCACTGGGGTCCGACCCGGCCGAGCCGCCTCCCGGCAGCGACGCCATGCGGGGCGACCACGTCTTCGTCGACTGATGACCGCGCCTCCGCCGTCCGGTACGGGTCCCGGAGCCACCGCCGAACGACGACACGGGGAGACCTGATGTGCGGCATCGCGGGATGGGTCGCGTTCGACGCCGACCTCACCCACCAGGAAGAGACCGTCCTCGCCATGACCCGGTCGCTGCGCGCCAGGGGCCCCGACGCCTCGGGCACCTGGACCGGCCGGCATGCCGCGCTCGGGCACCAGCGCCTGGCGGTCATCGACCTCGACGGAGGCGCGCAGCCGATGACCGCGGCGACGCCGGACGGACCCGTGGTCATGACCTACAGCGGAGAGGTCTACAACTTCGTCGCCCTACGGCAGGAGCTGCGCGGCCGCGGTCACCACTTCCGCACCGTCGGCGACACCGAAGTGGTCCTGCGGGCCTACCTGGAGTGGGGGGACCGCCTCGTCGAGCACCTGAGGGGCATGTACGCCTTCGGGGTCTGGGACGGCCGCACCGAGCGCCTCCTCCTGGTCCGTGACCGTCTGGGCATCAAGCCCCTCTACTACTACCGCACGCCGCACGGCGTCCTGTTCGGCTCCGAGCCCAAAGCCCTCCTCGCGCATCCGTCGGTCGAGGCCGCCGTCGACCACGATGGTCTGCGCGAGATCTTCCTCGGTGTGAAGACGCCGGGCGCGGCCATCTGGCGCGGGATGCGGGAACTGCGCCCCGCCTCCCTCCTGACGCTCGACCGCCGCGGCGTACGCGAGCGCGCGTACTGGAGCCTGACCGCCAGGCCCCACACCGAGGACCCGGACGCGACCACCGCGCACGTCGGGGAACTCCTCAGCGGCTCGGTGCGCGAGCAGCTCGTCGCGGACGTGCCGCGCTGCCTGCTCCTGTCCGGAGGGCTGGATTCGAGCGCGATCGCCGGATTCGCGGCCGACACGTTGAGCGGGCACGGAGAGCGGCTGCGCACCTTCTCCGTGGACTTCCAGGGACACACCGACCACTTCACGCCCGACCACCACAACGTCAGCCCCGACGCCCCCCACGTCCGCGAGGTCGTCAAGCACCTCGACACCGATCACACCGACATCGTCCTGGACGCGGGCGACCTCGCGGGGCCCGCCGTGCGCCGCGCCGCCGTCCGCGCCCGGGACCTCCCCGTCGGCCGCGGCGACATGGACCACTCCCTGCTCCAGCTCTTCACCGCGATACGCGAGCAGTCCACCGTCGCGCTGTCCGGAGAGGGCGCCGACGAGATGTTCGGCGGCTACTGGTGGTTCCACGACACCGCCCTGAGGGAGACCGCGGGGTTCCCCTGGCTGACGGCCGCGCTCGGCCAGACACGGCAGGAGCGCGCCTTCCTGCCCCAGGACCTGGCGCCAGCCCTCGACCTGCCCGGGTACGCGGCGTACCGCTACCGCGAAGCCCTCGCCGCGACCCCGGCGCTCGACGGCGAGAGCCCCGCGCAACGCCGGTCGCGCGAACTGCTGCATCTGCACCTCACCCGCAGCCTCACCGGCATGCTGGAGCGCAAGGACCGGCTCAGCATGGCCGTGGGACTGGAAGTGCGGGTGCCGTTCTGCGACCACCGCATCGCGGAGTACGCCTTCAACGTCCCCTGGTCCCTGCACACCGCGCGGAACAGGGAGAAGAGCGTGCTGCGCGCCGCGGCACGCCACGTCGTGCCCGACGGTGTGCTCATGCGGCGGAAGAGCCCCTACCCGATGACGCAGGACCGGCAGTACGTCACCGCGCTCCAGAGGCAGGTGCGCGACGTCCTGGCGGACCCGGACCACCAGGTCTTCGCCCTGTTCGACAGAGCGGCGGCCGCCCGCGCCGCGCAGGTCGACTCCACCGGCCATCCGCGCCCCCAGGCGCTCCGGGCGGCACTGGAGAAGTTCCTCGACCTCCACACCTGGATCGACCTCTACGGACCGCGGCTGCTGCTCTGACGGTGCGAGGCAGCGGGTGGGCGCGTGCGGCGCCGGGGTCGCGAGCGGTCGCACGCGCCACACCCCTACGTGGCTGAAAATAGTCGTTCGCTGTCCGGACTTGAGCGGGGGTGTTCTTCTGTCAGGCGCAGGGGAGGGGCATCTGACGGAGTGCAGAAACGTTCGACTCAAGGGGGCGGGTGCGGCTCGCGCGCCGAAACCGGGCGGCGGGCCCTTTAACACATGCCCAGCGCCGCAGGCTGCATTCACGACGAACGCCGCCAGGCGGAGGCTCCAGTTCAGGGTGCTTGCCACAGCCACACGATCTTGCGATTAGCATGGCCCTGCGCAGCCGTCGGAGGGCCGCGGGCCCGATGCGGGCCTCCTTCGCGACGGCACCGATGTGAGGGCGGGCCGACAGCCTGCATCCCCGTGCCGAGACCGAGGGGTCACGGAATGACTTTGTCCGCTGATGGGCGTCCGTCCGGCATAGCCGGCACTCCGCGAACGACGTCCTCGCTACCGCTGCTCCTGCTCGGGGCGGCCGCCGTGGCGGGAGCCGCGGCGGCGGGGCTCGCGCCGTCGGCCGCCCGCGGCTGGGTGGCCGCCGTGGCCGTGGTCGGCTGGCTGCTGCTCGCCGTCGTCGTCTGGACGGGGCGCGCGGGCGCGGCCCGGCTGCGGGCGCACGCCGCGCAGCTGGAGAGCCAGCTGACCGCCGCCCAGACGCAGTTGGGCGCCCGGGGCGCCGAAGTGATCCACATGGCGCAGGTGACCCTGCCGACCGTGGCGCGGTCCCTGCGCGACGGCGCGGGCCCGCAGGACGCCCTGCACCAGACCCGGCCCCCGGCCGAACCGGCGTACCGCGAGCTCCTGAACGTCTGCGTCACCCTCCTCGCCGACGCCGAGGGGCGCGCCGCGGGCGCGGCCGCCGCCCAGCACCACACGGCCGGTGACCTGACCCGGGTGACCGACGACGTACGGCTGCTCGGCACCGAGACCCTGCCCGCGGTCGTCGGCGCGCTGCGCGGTGGCGCCTCGGTGGACCGCGTCCTCGCGAGCGTGACCTGGCCCGCCGACCCCGCCCTGCGCGACCTGACCGAGGCCGCCGTGCGGGAACTCGCCCTGAGCGAGCGGCGCGCGGCCGCCGCCCAGGCCGCGAGCGCGAAGGCGCTGAGCCGGGTGCAGGCCAAGTCCGTCAGCATGCTCGCCGACCTGCGCGAGATGCAGGACCGCCACGGCGAGGACGTCTTCGGGGACCTGCTCAGGCTCGACCACAGCACGTCCCAGCTCGGCCTGATGACCGACCGGCTCGCGCTCCTGATGGGCGGCCGCTCCAGCCGCGCCTGGAACAAGCCCATCGTCATGGAGAGCATCCTGCGCGGCGCCGTCGGACGCATCGCCGCCTATCAGCGCGTACGGCTGCACAGCTCCACCAAGGCCGCCGTGGTCGGCTTCGCCGCCGAAGGCGTCATGCACCTGCTGGCCGAACTGATGGACAACGCCGCGAACTTCTCGCCGCCCACCGACGAGGTCCACGTCTACGTCGAGGAGTCGCGCACCGGCGTCGTCGTCACGATCGAGGACAGCGGCCTGCGCATGTCCGAGGCGGCGCTGCGCCGTGCCAAGGAGTCCGTGTCCGGACAGGCCGCCGACCTCGCGCTGCTCCAGGGCACCCGGCTCGGCCTCGCCGTCGTCGGCCGACTGGCCGTCAAGTACGGCGTCAGCGTGAACTTCCGCCCCTCCTCGCGCGGCGGCACCGGCGTCGTCATCCTGCTGCCCCCGCAGCTGGTGGCGCAGCAGCCCCAGCCGGACAGCGCCCGCACGGCGGCGGCCCCTGCGATCGAGGCGCCCGCCACCGAGGCCCCGGCCCTTCCGGCGCCCGGGCAGACCGTCGCGCCGGAGACCACCGAGGCGGGCCGTTCCGCGCCCCTGCCGTCGACGCCCGCTCCGGCGGCCCCGGTGTGGCCGGTGCCCCCGGGGCAGGGCCCCGCGGACGGCCCCGAAGCCCCCGGCGCCACCCAGGCCACCCCCGGCGGCCTGCCCGTGCGGCGGCCCGGCCGCACGATGGCCGCCGCGCACGCCGAGACCGAACGGCGCACCGCCGAACGGCACCCCGGTGATCGGCACTCCAGCGAGCGGCAGGACGCCCAGCACACCGGCCCCGACGCCGAGCGGACCGGCGCGAGCAGCGCCTCGCTCGACGAACGGCATCGCTCCGGGCAGAGCATCGGGGACCGGTTCGGCGCGTTCCACCGCGCCCGCCGGGCCGCCGCCGACGACACGGCTGAGAACCCACAGCCGCCGCGGGCCGAGTAGCCGCCCGCCCCCTCGCGGACCGGCCCGCCCCGTGGGACCGCAAGGACCGCTTCTCGACCCCCGCCCCGCACACCGAAAGGGAGGCACGGGCGTTCGCACCCTCCGGTGACGGCCCCGACACACGATGACGACCACCGACAACAGCCTGAACTGGCTCCTGGAGAGCCTGCTCGACGGCACCCCCGGCACCCGGCACGCCCTCGTCCTCTCCCGGGACGGCCTGAAGCTGTGCTGGAGCCCCGGCCTGACGCTGGACCAGGCGGACCAGCTCTCCGCGATCTGCTCCGGCATGCAGGCGCTCGCCCAGGGCGCGTCGATGGAGTTCGGGGACGGCACGGGCGGCGTACGGCACTCCATGACGGAGTTCCACGGCGGCCTGCTGTTCGTCGTGGAGGCGGGCCAGGGCGCGCACCTCGCCGTGATAGCCGACGAGGACGCCGACCCCGGCGTGGTGGGCAACCAGATGTCCCAGCTCGTGGCGCAGATCGGGGACCACCTGAGCGCCGAGCCGCGCGGCCAGGGCCTCACGAACCCCGCGTCATGACCCGGCGGCCCGTCGACGTGGGCGACCCGGACCGGCTGTACACCATCACCGGTGGGCGCAGCCGGTCCGACGGCGGCGCGTTCGACCTGGTGACGCTCATCGTGGCCGAGTGCGAACCGACGGCAGGCCAGCAGTCGGAGCACGCGCGCATCCTGGACCTGTGCCGCCACCCGACGGCCGTCGTCGAGATCGCCGCCGAGCTGTCGCTGCCCGTCACGGTCGTCCGCATCCTCCTGGAGGACCTCCAGGACACCGGCCGCATCACGGCCCGACACCCGCGCGTGGCGGCGTCCGCCGCGCTGCCCGATTCCGCTCTTCTCACGGAGGTGCTCCATGGGCTCCGCAACCTCTGAGCTGCCGCCCGAGGCCCGGACACCGCTGCGCGACACGGCCGAGTCCGGTCTGAAGATCGTCGTGGTGGGCGGCTTCGGGGTCGGCAAGACGACCCTGGTCCGCTCGGTCAGCGAGATCCGCCCCCTCAACACCGAGGAGGTGATGACGCGGGCGGGCGAGGACGTCGACCAGGTGCCGACCGAGTCGGCCAAGACCACCACCACCGTGGCCTTCGACTTCGGCCGCATCAGCCTCAACGACCGCCTGGTGCTCTATCTGTTCGGCGCGCCCGGCCAGAAGCGCTTCTGGTTCCTGTGGGACCGCCTCTTCTCCGGCACGCTCGGAGCGGTGGTGCTCGTCGACACCCGCAGGATGGACGACTCCTGGTACGCCATCGACCGGCTCGAACACCACGGCACGCCCTTCGTCGTCGCCGTGAACCGCTTCGACGGCGAGCACGCCTACCACTCCCTGGACGAGATCCGCACCGCCCTCGCACTGCCCGCGCACGTTCCCCTGGTCGACTGCGACGCCCGGGTCCGCTCGTCCGGCAAGAACGTGCTCATCACCCTCGTCGACCACCTCCACCACCTGGCACGGGAACGGGAACTGACAGCATGACCGAAGCCACCGGACCGGCGGCGCCCGGCACTCCGCCGCCCGGCTGCCCCGCACACAGTGACGCGGTGCCCCTCAGCGGCCTGGAGTACCAGCAGACGCCCTTCGAGCTCTACCGCGACCTGCGCGGCCGGTACGGCTCCGTGGCCCCCGTCCTCCTCGACGGTGACGTGCCCGCCTGGCTGGTCCTCGGCTACTCCGAGGTCAGCTACGTCACCGCGCACGACGAGCTGTTCGCCCGCGACTCGCGGCGCTGGAACCAGTGGGACCGGATCCCCGCCGACTGGCCGCTGCTGCCCTTCGTCGGCTACCAGCCGTCCGTCCTGTTCACCGAGGGCGCCGAGCACCGGCAGCGGGCCGGTGTGATCACCGAGGCCCTTGAGGGCGTCGACCAGTTCGAACTCGGCCGGGAGTGCGTCCACATCGCCGACCAGCTGATCGCCTCCTTCTCCGGGCGCGGCACCGCCGAGCTGATGAGCGCCTACACCCACCCGCTCGCCATGCGCGCCGCCGTGCACATGGTCGGCATGCCGCCGGGCACCGCCGACACCGAGGGCCTCGTCGAGGACCTGCGCATGTCCCTCGACACCGCCGAGGGCGACGACCCGGTCGCCGCGTACGGGCGGGTGGGCGAGCGCGTGCACCGGCTGGTCAAGGAGCGGCGCGAGCGGCCCGCGGCCGACGTCACCTCACGGATGCTGGAGCATCCGGCCGGGCTCTCCGACGAGGAGGTCGTCCAGGACCTGATCTCGGTGATCGCCGCCGCCCAGCAGCCCACCGCCAACTGGATCTGCAACACCCTGCGGCTGCTCCTGACCGACGAGCGGTTCGCCCTGAACGTCTCCGGCGGTCGCCTCAGCGTCGGCCAGGCCCTGAACGAGGTGCTCTGGCTCGACACCCCCACGCAGAACTTCATCGGGCGCTGGGCGGTGCGCGACACCCAGCTGGGCGGCCGTCAGATCCGCGCGGGCGACTGCCTGGTCCTCGGCCTCGCCGCGGCCAACTCCGACCCGCAGCTGTGGCCCGGCGCCCACGTCGGCTCGGAGAACTCCGCGCACCTGTCCTTCAGCAACGGCGAGCACCGCTGCCCCTATCCGGCTCCGCTGCTCGCCGACGTCATCGCCCGTACGGCCGTCGAGACGCTCCTGGAGCGGCTGCCGGACCTGGTCCTCGGCGTCGACCCGGCGGCGCTGACCTGGCGTCCTTCGGTGTGGATGCGCGGACTGACGGCCCTGCCCGTCCAGTTCACGCCGGTGGCCCAGTAGCGCCGGCGTTCCGCCCGCCGGGGCGGAACGCCGACGTGCGTCTTCCTCAGCGCGCCACCGGGGTGAAGACCACCGGCAGCGCCCGCGGCCCCCGGGTGAAGACGCCGTGCTCCTCGGGGGCGAAGCCGTCCGCGAAGCGCAGGTCGGGCAGGGCGTCGAGGAGGTCGTTGACGCCGGTCTCGACCTCCGCGCGGGCCAGCAGCGCGCCCACGCAGAAGTGCCGGCCGAGGGCGAAGGCGAGGTGGTCGGCCGCCGCCGAGAAGGCGGTCGTGGTGGTGAGGTCGTCCCGGAAGAGGTCGAAGCGGTCCGGGTCGGCGTAGCGCTCCCCGTCGCGGTTGGCCGAGCCGATCAGACAGGTGATCGTCGCCCCGGCCGGAACGGTGCCACCGGCGAGCTCCACCTCCGCCGCGGTCTGCCGCATGATCATGTGGACCGGCGGGCTGTGGCGGAGCGTCTCGGCGAACGCCCGGTCGATCAGGGACCGGTCGGCGCGCACCGCGGCGAGCTGGTCGGGGTGCGCGAGGAGGTTCGCGAAGATGCTCGCGATCGCCTTGTCCGTGGTCTCGCCGCCCGCCGCGAGGAGCAGGCTGCAGAACGCCTTGATGTCCTCGTCGCTCATGCGGACGCCGTCGACCTCCGCGGCGCACAGCCGGGACAGCAGATCGTCCCCGGGCGCCTCGCGCCGCCGCTGGATGACGGGCAGCATGTACGCGGCGAACTCCGCACGGGTGCGCTCACCGGCGGCCGTCACCTCGGGGTCGCCCGCGAGGTTGCCGAGGAAGGCGATCACGTTCGTGTACCAGCCGTGGAACCGGGCGTGGTCCGCCTTGTCCAGGCCGAGCATGTCCGCGATCACGTTGACGGGGAAGCGGGTCGCGTACTGTGCCACGAGGTCCGCCGAGCCGCGGTCCCTGAAGGCGTCCACGAGGTCGCGGGAGTTGCGGCGGATGACCGGCAGGAAGGTGTCCTGGAGCTCCCTGCCCCGGAAGGCCGGGGCGACCAGGGCCCGGCGCACCGCGTGCTCGCGCCCGCTGAGCTGGAGGATCGTCCGGCCGTGCACGGGCTCCAGCTGCCAGTCGTAGTTGTCGGTGGTGAACACCGACTCCTTGTCCTTGAAGACGCGTGCCACGTCCTCGTAGCGCGAGACGACATAGCTCTTGGTGGGCTCGTGCCACAGGAGCGGTGCGTGCTTCCGCAGCGCGCGGTAGACGGGGTAGGGGTCGGCGGCGAACTCGGCCGAGAGGATGTCCGGTATGGACTGAGCAGTGGACACGGGGCTCCTTAGGGAACAACTGCGTGGCGGGGCCACCCTATTGATCAAGAAAAGGAACCGACAGGGTGCGCGGGGCGGGATTTCCCCCGCAGGCGCCCTCGTGAGCCGAACCTCACCGCGTGGGGGAGACCTTGTGGACCGTGGTGTCGTCGGGGTCCAGCCGCCGTCCGTCCGCGGCCAGCACTTCGAGCGGGCGCAGACGGCGCTCCTGCCGACGGTCGACGAGCTGTGAGTGCGGCTCGTCCGGGGCGAAGAAGTTCTGCTCGCCCCACTGCCGGAGCGCCACGATGACGGGGAAGAGGGCCTTGCCCTTCGGAGTCAGGACGTACTCGCGGTAGGCGCTGCCGTCCGACGCGGGGACGGAGGCGAGGACGCCCCCGGCGACCAGGGTGCGCAGCCGCGCGGTCAGGATGTTCTTCGCCACGCCGAGGCTGCGCTGGAACTCCCCGAAGCGCCTGCTCCCGTCGAAGGCGTCCCGCACGATCAGCAGGGACCACCAGTCGCCGATCGCGTCCACGGACCGGGCGACGGGACATTCGCTGTCGTCGAAACGCGTCCTGGTCACCATGGTGTCCCTCGCTCTCACACGGTCTCGTCCACGCCCATGCTGGTTGCAACATGCTACCAAGAGGGCCTACCGTCGCCGTCATCGTTAGTTGGTGGCAAGATGAAACCAGATTGCGGAGGGGTTGCCATGCCCGGAAACGGTGAGGCCGTGACGCGAGGAACCGGGGCGCGAGGCGGCGAGGCCGCCGGGGAAGGGCCCGCCGGGGACGGGCGCGTGGGCGAGGAGGGGGTCCCGTTCGCCCTGACCCGGGGCGTCGTCATCCTCTTCGCCATCGCCTGCGGGGCCGCCGTGGCCAACGTCTACTTCTCCCAGCCGCTCCTGGTGACCATCGGCGAGGACCTCGCGATGAGCCCGGCCCTCGTCGGCAGCGTGGTCACCCTCACGCACGTCGGATACGGCCTGGGCCTCTTCCTCCTCGTACCGCTGGGCGACATGGCGGACCGCAGAAGGCTCATCGTGGCCCAACTGCTGCTCCTCGTGGTGGCGCTGACCGTGGTGGCCGTCGCCCCCACGGCGGCGCTGCTCCTCGGGGGCATGGCCGCGACCGGGCTGCTCGCCGTGGTCACGCAGACGCTCGTGGCCTTCGCGGCCTCCCTGGCACCCGCCACCGGGCGCGGCCGGGTCGTCGGCCTGGTCACCAGCGGCGTGGTCACCGGCATCCTGCTCGCCCGCACCGCCTCCGGCCTCATCGCCGACCTCGCGGGCTGGCGCGCCGTCTACCTCGCCTCGGCGGCGCTCACCGCCCTGCTCGCCGTCGTCCTGTACCGCGTCCTGCCGCGCCACGGCGCCGCCACGCCGACCACCCTGCGCTACGGACAGCTCCTGCGCTCCACGGTCACCCTGTTCGTACGGGAACCGCTGCTGCGCCTGCGCGCCCTGTTCTGCCTGCTGATCTTCGCCTCCTTCAGCACGCTGTGGAGCAGCGTCGCGCTCCCGCTCAGCGAGGCCCCGTACTCCCTGTCCCACAGCGAGATCGGGGCGTTCGGCCTCATCGGCGTCGTCGGCGCCCTGGCGGCGACCGTGGCGGGCCGCCTGGGCGACCGCGGCCGCTCCCGGCAGACCACCGGCACAGCCCTGGCCCTGCTCGCCGCCTCCTGGCTGCCCCTGGCCTTCACCCGCAGCTCCCTCTGGGCCCTGGCCGCCGGAGTGATCCTCCTCGACCTCGCCGTCCAGGCGGTCCACGTCACCAACCAGACCCTGATCTACGCCCTGCACCCGGATGCGGGCAGCCGCCTCATCGGGGGATACATGGTCTTCTACTCGATAGGCAGCGCCACGGGCGCCATCGCCGCGACCTCCCTCTACGAGGCGGCGGGCTGGGGCGCCGTCTGCGTCCTGGGCGCCGCGTTCAGCGGCCTCGGTCTCGTGGCGTGGGCCTTCACCGGGGACGCCTCGCCGGGACCGGCGACCGGGGCGACGTCTGATCGAGCACGATAGGGACCATCGGCGACACGATCGCGGGAGGACTCGGTGGGGCAGCCCCAGAACGACGTCATGCTCATCCTCAGGCGCGGGGACACCGTCCTCCTGGCCAGACGGGACAACACGGGATACGCGGACGGGCTGCTCAACCTCCCTTCCGGCAAGGTCGACCCGGGGGAGGACCCCTGTGGCGCGATCGTGCGCGAGGCGCGGGAGGAGATCGGCGTCCAGCTCGACCGCGCGGCGCTGCGCCTCGCGCACGTGATGTTCTTCCGCAGCCCTGAAGGGCGTGACCGCGTGGGCTGGTTCTTCGCCGTCGAGCAGGACTTCGCCGGCTCGGTCGTCAACGCCGAACCCCACAAGTGCAGCGAACTCGTCTGGGCCCCTGTCGACCCGCTCCCCAAGGACACCGTCCGGTACAACGCACTCGGCATCCAGCACTGTCTGAAGGGCGAGCCGCACTCCCTCCACACGGACGACTGGGAAGCGACGACCTGGTAGCGCCCGGCCCCGGCCAGGGGCCGCGGCCGCCTGCCGACACCGGCACGACTCCGGGAGGGCTTCGAGCGCGGGCTCCTGCCAAGGCGCGGCGGCCGTAGGGCTCCTGCCGCGGGACCGCGACCGGCTGTCACCGGGCGGGCCCCGTAGGGGAGAATCCCCGGGTGACCACGCCTTCCTCCCGCGACCGCGCGCTGGGGCGCGGTGTCTTCGCGCTCATTCCCCAGGCCGGCGACTCCGTGTCCGCGGCGGACCGGGCCGGTGCCGCGCTCGCCGCACTGCGGACGGTGCCGGTGCACGTCGGCGTACTCCAGGCCGCTGTGATCCTGCTCGAAGAGGCCGAGCACTCCGACCAGGACGCGGTCCGCGCGGCGACGACCGCCTCGACCGTGGCCCTGCTCAAGGCGGCGCTGGCCCAGGCCGCGGACGACCACTGAGAGCAGCGGGTGCAAAGGGTCCGGCTGACACCGCGCGGCGGCGCCGACCGGGCCCTCCCCCCTGTACGTGAGCCAGTCTTGCCACCGCCCCGTCCGCCGCTCAAAGCCCTTCGAGACACATCGAATTTGGACATTCCGCAAGCCTGGGCAGAGCTCTTTGGCCAGATGGGCTGCACACCCGTCCCGGTGGGTGCCGCGCCGGTTAGCGTGATCACGCGGCTCGGCCGACGACGGCCGAGCCGACCGTCGCCGAGCGCGCGCCCCGCCCCGCCGAGCGCCTGGAGACACGACGGTGCTACGCATCCACCTCACCGCCGACGACCTGTCCCGGGTGCGCGTCGCGGACCGCCCCGACCCCCTCGCCGAGACCGTCCTGAGCCTGCCGCTGCTCCAGGCCGAGGGGCCCGACCTGGCGGCGACTGCGGCCCTGTCGGGCTGGCGCGAGCGCACCCGGCGCGCCCTGCGGCCCGAGATGGGACTCCTGTTCGACCTGGCGCCCGCGGGCGTCGGCGAGTACGTCCCCGAGGTGTTCACGCACGCCGCCACCGGCAGCCTCACGGACAGCCTGGACCACACCTGGTCGCTGCCGGGCGGCCAGTGGGCCGCCGACTGGCGCGCCACCCGGCTGCTACGGCCCCACGCGCCGCGCTGGATCCACGAACTGCACCACGGGGACCGCACCTGGGCGGCACTCGTCTGCCGTGAGCTGCGCTCCTACTACGCCCTCGCGGTGGCGCCCTACTGGTCGCAGCTCCTCGCGTGCGCCCACAACGACCGCGCCCAGCGGGCCCTGACCGCCGTCGACAAGGGCGTCGAGGGGCTGCTCGGCACCCTGCACCCCGAGATCTCCTGGAGCCAGGGCGTCCTGAGCGTGCCCTGCGACGTGGACACCGACCTGGACCTGGGCGGCCGCGGCCTGTTGCTCGTCCCGACGTTCTTCTGCCCGAGGCCGCTCGTACTGGTCGACAACGCCGAGCCCGAGCGCCCCTTCGTCCTGCGCTACCCGCTCGCGCGCTCCCTCCTCGACTGCGCCTCCGTGGTGACGGGTGAGACGCAGGCGGCCGAGGGCGGCCTGCGCGCTCTCCTCGGCGCCACCCGGGCCCGGACCCTCCAGGAGGTGCAGAGCCCGGTCGGCACCGTCGAGCTGGCCCGGCGCATCGGCACCTCCGCCGCGACGGCCAGCCACCACGCCTCGGTGCTGCGGGCCGCCGGGCTGCTCACCACCCGCCGGGAGGGTCCGGGGGTCAGGCACGCCCTGACCCCGCTCGGCCGCGCCCTGCTGGACGCGGGGCCCGCCGCCGAGCGGCCAGACCTCACTTGTGGGCGTGCAGAACGTGGCCGTCCAGCGGCAGCGGCCGGTGCCCGGCCAGGGTGAGGCCCGCGTCGGCCAGCAGTCGGCCGTAGTGGTCGGCGGTGCGCTCGCGGCCCCCGACGTTGCACCGCATGTGGAGGTCCCAGGCGGTGGCGAGGGAGGGCGAGTTGTCGGTGGGCAGCAGGCGCTCGACGATGAGCAGGTCGGCGTCGGCGGGCATGGCACGGGCGCAGTGCCGCAGGATGTCGCGGCACCGCTCGTCGTCCCAGTCGTGCAGCACGCGACAGAGGAGATAGACGTCCGCGCCCGCCGGTACGTCCGCGAAGTCCCCCGCCACGTACGTGCACCGGGTGGCGCCGAGGCGACGGCGGGCGGCCGCGACGACGTGCGGGCGTTCGAGCAGCACGGCGTCGAGCCCCGGATGCGCGGCGAGGATGCGGCTGAGCAGCTCGCCGTTGCCGCCCGCGATGTCGACCACGGTGGCTCCCCGTGGCTTGCGGGCCGCCGCGGTGAGTACCGGATGGGTGGGGAGCGGCTCGAACATGCGCCAGTTCGCGGCCATGGACTGGTCGAAGAGCTCGGCGAGGTGGGGGTCGGCGGCGAAGTGGTCGAAGTGGTGGGCGCCGAAGAGGTATTCGAAGGCGACCTGCCCGGTGCGCACCGTGTGCGCGAGGGCGGCGAAGGACTGGTAGAACGGTCCGCCGTACAAGAGGGCCAGGGGCCGCATCGAGCCCGGGCCCTCCGTGCGCAGGAGCGCGCCGAGGGCGGTGAGCCGGAAGCCCCCGGGAGCGTCCTCGGCGACGACGCCGAGCGAGGCGAGGTAGCGCAGGAGCACCGTGAGGCTGTCCGGGTCCGCCGCCACTTTGTTCGCCAGGGCCCCGGCGTCGACGGCGCGGTCGGTCTCCATCGCGTCGGGCACCCGCAGCTGGGCGGCGGTGGCCAGGGCCTGCGTGGTCCAAGCGCCGGTGAGTAGCCGCAGCAGCGCCTCAGGTGGCTGCTGGTGGTGGAAATCTGCCAGGTGCGCGGCGAGTTGGCAGCGGTGGTCGCCGGGGGCGTACAGCTCGATGCGGCGGTAACCGGCCCGGGAGGCGGTGGGCGCGGCGAAGTAGAAGACCGTGCCGTTCTCGTGCGGGTTGTACCCGCCGCCGTCCGGGAGCGCCCCGTGGAAGGCGAAGGACGCGCGCAGTCCACGCAGCACCAGCGGGTCGGGGGCCTGTACTTCGAAGGCGACGTGGGCCTCGTCGTGCCGGGCGAGTTCGTGCGCCGCGATCTCCTCCAGGTCCGAGCCCGGCGGCACGGTCAGGGCGAACACCTCGACCGTGCGGCGCTGCCCGTCGCGGCCGAGCACCACCGGGCGCAGGATGCGCACGTCGAGGTCGTCGGCCGTGCGACGGTGACGCAGCGCCAGGCGTTCGCGCACGACCACGCTCGGCTGGGGCGGTGCCGGGGCGACCAGGCCGCACTCGGCCAGCGTTGCCTCCAGCGCCGGCGCGTGGACGGGGAAGACGAGCAGCGCGGCGTGCGCGAAGCGGCACCGCTCCACCAGCGCGCGCAGTTCCGGGCCGTCGAGCCCGGGCAGCAGGAGCGGCAGGAGGGACTCGCTGTCCTGCTGGGTGACAAAGTCGACCGTCGCGCGCAGGCGCGAGGTGTCGTCCGACAACGCCGTGATCAACGGGGCGTCCTCATTCCGGGGAGAGCCGAGGTGGGAGATCCGAGGGGGAGCGGCCTGAGGGGAGAGCGGTCTCAGGCGGAGGTGGTGTCAGGTGGCGGTGGTGTCAGGCGGGGGATGGCCGAAGGCGGGGTGTCTCACACGCCGACGTAGCGCTCGGCGAACCAGTCCTGCTGGCTGCGCGAGGTGCGCAGCGAGGCCATGCGGGAGCGCCGCGTGCGGTTGAGGAAGCGGGACGCGTCGTCCCTGCCGGGGGCGCTGTGCAGCAGCTCGATCATCCAGTGCGAGAACTCCTGCGCGCTCCAGATGCGGGCGAGGCAGCGGGCCGAGTAGTTCTCGACGCCGGTGGGGTCCTTGCGGGTGAGGTCGTCGATGAGGGCGTGCGCGAGGAGTTCGGCCTCCAGGACCGCGAGGTTCGCCCCCTTGGCGGCGGACGGACTGATCAGGCTCGCGGCGTCACCTGCCAGGAACAGCGCGCCGTACCGAAGGGGTTCGAGGACGTCCGACTCCAGGTCGATGGCGCTGCGCTGCACGATCTGGCCGCGGCGCAGCGGACCGTACTCCTTGGCCCCCATGCGCAGGTCCAGCTCGTCCCAGATCCGCTCGTCCGACCAGGAGTCGGCCGGGGTGCCGCGCTCGCACTGGAGGTAGTAGCGCGTGATGGCGGAGGTGCGTGCCATGTGTCCGGCGAAACCCCGCTCGTGGACCGCGTAGCCGACGGCGTCGAGGCTGGGGGGTGCCTCGGCGAGCAGGCCCAGCCAGGTCACGCCGTGATCGCGGTGGAAGCGGCGGACCGAGTGGTCCGGGAGCGAGCGCCGCGCGGCCCCGTGCCGGCCGTCACATCCGGCGACGTACCGCGCCCGCCACCGCCCGGGCCGCCCGTCCGCCGACCGCACGCTCACCGACGGCTCCTCGCCGTCCGCGTCCCGTACGGCCACCGCTTCCGTGCCGAAGCTGATCCGGCCACCGGCCGCCAGGTAGTGCGACAACAGGTCGCCCACCAGCTCCTGTTGGGGATAGACGGTGTGTGCTTCCCCGCGGCCGAGGCCGCTGTAGTCCAACTGGAACCGGCCGTCCGCGGTACGGAACTCGCATGTGCTGTGGGTGTGCCCGCGCCGGAGCAGCCCTTCGGCCAACCCGTGCCGGTCAAGGATCCGTACGGTGTTGGCCGCGAGGAATCCCGCCCGGGCCCGCGCGTGGAGGTGCTCGAGCTCGGCCCGCTCCAGCACGACGCAGTCGACGCCGTGCGCGAGCAGCAGATTGGCGAGAACCAGTCCCGCTGGACCGGCACCGAGTATCACCACGTCGGCCGAGCCGTCGACGGTGGGCATGTGCTGATGTTCTGTCACGGGGCAGATCTTATGCATGGAAATCTCTGCCTCTGACCGAAGTATCACCCGGTCGTGGCACTGACCTGGTGGGACCTGACCGGTGGGGCGCGTGCGGAAGCGCCTTTACGCCGGTGGCAGTTGAGTGAGGAACGTACGTACGGCTGCGGCGAACGCGTCGGGGGCGTCGCACTGCACGACGTGCCCGGCCGGAAGCTCGACCAGGTGGGCCCGGCCGGCCCGGCGGGCGAGCATGTCCCGGGCGTGGTCCCGCGTCAGGACGGGGCTGTCCGCTCCCCGGATCAGCAGGGTCGGGCAGGTCACGGCGTCCCAGTCGTCCCAGTAGGAGCCGGTGAGGGCTTGACTGGACAGCACGGTGTCCTCGATGTCGAACGAATATCCCCATCCGGTCTCGGAGGAGCGGAAGGCGCACGCGAGGTAGGGCGCCATCGGGCCGAGAGCCGTGGCCAGGGCCTCGCGTGACGGTTGGCCGAGAGGCAGCTGTGTGGCCATCGACCAGTCGGCGTCCACCACCGCGCCGACGTCCGCGACGATCAGGGCGGTGACCTGGTCCGCGTGCCGGGCGGCGTACTGATAGGCGTTCACGCCGCCCAGGGAGTGGCCGAGGACCGGCACCGGCCCGAGTCCCAGATGGCGATGGAAGGCCTCGACGTCGGCGACGTAGTCGGCCCTGCGATAGCTCTCGGCGCGGTCGGACTCGCCGTGTCCGCGCTGGTCCAGGGCGATGACGCGCCACTCCGGCGCCAGCGCTTCGGCCAGCGGGGCGAAAATCGACGCCTCGTTGTAGTGCCCGTGAAGTGCCAGCAGCGGACGGCCTGAACCACCGGAGTCCAGGAAGGACAACTGCTGCTTCCCTGCTGTGAAGTACCTCCGCATGCCTCGGATGCTAGCGCCGACGCCTGTGGGCGGTGGCCGCGTAACGCCCTTGCCCGGCCCGCCGCCCGGCCCAGGCCGGGCGGCGCCCGCGGTCCTTGGTGTCGAGGCGCTGAACAGTCGCTCTGCGGGGACGGACTCGGAGGCCGTGGACGGTCCGTGGCGGACACCGCGTCAAGGAGGCGGGGCGGCGGGGGCGAGGAGGCGGGCGATGCCGGTGTTCGGGTCGATGGAACGACCGGCGTCGAAGGCCCGCTCGTAGGCGCCCTGTCCGAGGGCTTCGCGGGTCTGGCGTTCGCAGACTTGGTGGGCTGCCACCATCGCGGGGATGCCCGCCTGGGGCTGGCCGAGTGTCTCCCACAGCTGTGCGGCCAGGCCGAGCAGCCACGCGGCGTCCCCGCTCCGACCCGTGGCGATGGCGGAGCGGGCCAGCGACTCCAGGGCGTGGGCGGTGCCCACGCCGTCGCGCAGCCGGTGCTTGACCAGCAGCGCGGCCCGGGCGTGCTCATGGGCTTCCGGGAACCGGCCCAGGGCCAGCTCGGCCTGGGCGCGGACGAAATCGCTCCAGGCGCACATGCTGCGCTCACCGCTGCGCTCGCCCGCGGCGCTCAGCTCGTCCAGCCGGACGACGGCCTCTTCGAAGCGGCCCGCGGCGACGAGCGAGTGGGTGAGGAGGACCAGGGCCGCCAGGGGGATCAGGGTGAGTGGTTGCTCGCGCCAGTCCGGGGTGAGCAGGGCCTCGGCCTGGGCCACCGTCTGTTCCAGGTCGCCGCGTAGCGCCGACACCCGCAGGGCGGTGGAGGCCGCGTACGTCCGCTCCGTGTCGCCGAGGTGGGCGGCCAGGGCGGCGCACTCGGCGGCCCGCTCCTCAAGGGCGGGCAGGTCGCCCAGATAGAGCAGCAGGAGACCGCAGGCGTACAGGGCCTTCACTCGGGCCGGGGAGGGAGCGGTGTCGGCGGCCAGTGCCTGGTCCAGGTAGTGCCGGCCCTCCTTGACGAACCCGCATTCCTGCCAGAAGAACCACAACACTCCGGTCATCTCCAGCGCGACGTGGCCTTCGCGCTCGGTCAGGCAGTACTCCAGCGCGGCGCGCAGGTTGTCGTACTCGGCCGTCATCCGGTCGTACCAGGCGAACTGGTGCGGCCCGATCCAAGCGGCGTCGCCCCGGCGGGCCAGGGCCAGGTAGTAGTCCCGGTGGCGGCGGCGCAGCGTTTCCTCCTCGCCGAGGCCGCGCAGCCAGTGGGTCCCGTACTCGCGGATGGTGTCCAGCATCCGGTAGCGCTCGCCGACTCCGGTGGGCTCCCAGATCAGGATCGACTTCTCCACCAGCGCGTGCAGGAGGCCGGGGACCTGCTCACCGGAGACCAGTTCATCGGCGCCCACCCGGCGGGCCGCCTCGGTGTCGAAGGTGCCGGCGAAGACCGAAAGGCGGGCCCAGAGCAGGCGTTCGGCGGGGGTGCACAGCTGGTGGCTCCAGCCGATCGCGGTGCGCAGGGCCTGGTGCCAGGGCGGGTCGGCGTCCAAGTCCGCGCCCTCGGTGTCGCCGAGGGTGGCGTACCGGTCCTCCAGACGCTGGTTCAGCTCGGCCACGGGAAATTCGCGCAGCCGCGCGGCGGCCAGTTCCAGGGCCAGCGGCAGGCCCTCCAAGCGGCGGCACAGGGCGGCCAGTTCGGCGCGATTGGCGTCGGTGACGGCGAATCCGGGCACGGCCTGCGCGGCCCGGTCGACCAGCAGCACCACCGCGTCCGCCGCCTCGCCCGCGTCGGCCCCGGGGACCGGAAGGGGATCGAGGCCGAGTACCTCCTCGGCGTGCAACCGGAGCGGGCGGCGGCTGGTGGTCAGGATCCGCAGCGCCGGTGCGACGGAGAGCAGCGTCGCCGCCACCTCCCGGCACTCCTCCACCAGATGCTCGCAGGTGTCCCACACCAGCAGCATCTCCCGCCCGGCCAGGTAATCGGCGATCACCTCCAGCATCGGCCGGGTGGTCTGGTCGGCCAGCGGCAGCGCCTCGGCGATCGCATACGGCAACGCCCCCCACGGGGCGGTGAGCGGGGACAGCTCCACCCACCACACACCGTCCGCGAAGCGCGGCTGCAGCTCGGCCGCCACCCGCCGGGCCAGCCGTGTCTTGCCCACACCCCCGACCCCGGTCAGGGTCACCAGCCGCGACCGCCCACACAGCCCGACCGCCTCCGCGACCTCCGTCCGCCGCCCGACCAGGCGGCTGTCCTCCTCCGGCAGATTGCCCGCCCGTCGCTCCGCCGCCATGGCTGCCCCTTCTTCGATCCCGCCGCGGTTCCCCGCGCGCGGTGACCTCGGTGCTACCAACAGGTCGGTCCCGCCCGCAGCGTTTCGGCAGCAATACCCACCGTCGGTCACCCGGAAGCGAAAGAGGGCGTGCGCCGTGTTGACCGTGGGATCCGGAGGTGATCCGTGCTCGTCCCGGAGGAGGCGTGCGGACGGCGGAGCAGGCAGGAGGTCTCGGTCGACTCAGTGCGGGACGGGGCGACCTCCGCGCAGTGCAGGACGGGGTGGGGCGACCTCCGCCCGACCTCGGCCAAGTATCGCCTGGTTGGAAGGTTGCAGTTCATCGCCGTAGTAACTGCGGGGGTACGATTGCTTAGACTTGCATAGTTCTGCAATTCGTTAGTTTCGTTGGGTGTTAAGTGCTGGAGGGGGTGGCTTTGGTGTGAACGCGCTTGCTCAGAATCGTGTGCCGGATTCGCTGTACGAGGCGCAGGCGGAGTTGTTCCAGGTGCTGGGGCACCCGGTGCGCATCCGCGTGCTGGAGGTGCTGCAGGGCGGGCCCATACCGGTGCGGGAGCTGTTGGCCGCTCTCGAGTTGGAGATCGAGCTTGCGGAGTTGTCGCAGCATCTGACGGTGTTGCTCGGCTGCGGGGTCGTTGCGGTGAATCGCAGGGGAGCAACAGCGGTGTACGAGGCCGTGGGCGGGGACGTGGCGGAGCTGCTCGCGGTGGCGCGCCGAGTCTCGGCGGTGCGCCTGTCGGGGGTGTGGTGAAAGCCTGATAGCCGCAGTTCAGAGGAGTGCGAGCGGAACCCCAGGGCCCTCATCCGGTGCTCTGCTCGATGGAGTCCGCCAGGTGGCAGACCAGGCGCCGGATGCAGAGGTGCTGAGGCGGCGCCAGTCGGAGTCGTCTACGTCAACCTGGGTGTGCCCGCCCCTGCTGCCGGTGTCAGAGGGATGCCCATGGCTCCCAGATCTTCGACGGCGCTCGCGCCCGCCACCAGGGCCGGGGGACGAACGGGCGCCGCGGTCATGGCCAGATCGACCTCGGCGTGCCCGTCCCGGAGTCATGTCGACCCCGCCGTGCCCGTCGCGCAGTCAGGCGACGGCGGTTGCGTGCCGCCTGGAGCCGCCGGCCGAGCGCACCAGGCTCCGCAGGGTGAACGCGTGGATCACCTCGGTCAGGCCGACCGCGATCAGCCAGATGCCGGTGAAGACCGCCAGGGTGACGATGGAGCCGATGGGCCAGGAGAGGACGATGATGCCGCCCGCGGCCGCCAGCAGGCCCAGGAACACGCCCCAGCCGCTGTGCATCTCGGCGGCCGTCACCGCGGTGGCGATGCCGTACATCAGGAAGCCGATGCCGATCCACAGGCTCAGCAGGAGTACCGAGTTGTGCAGCGAGTTCCGGAAGCACAGCACGCCCAGCGTGATCGACAGCGCGCCGGTGACGACGAGCAGGACGCGCATCCCGGCGCTGACGAAGGCGCCGAACGCGGCCACGATCTCCATCACTCCGCTGATCAGCAGGTAGATGCCGAACAGGACGCCCAGCACCAGCAGCGTCCGGCCCGGCCACACCAACGCGACCACGCCGATCGCGATCGCGGCGAAGCCCATCAGCATGAGGGCCTGCCACGCGACCTTGCCCAGTCGCTCCAGAGGGTTACCAGCGCCGCCCCGGTGGGGGCGACCCACTTCACCTATGTGTTCCATATGACCCATTATGGGCGAATTATCGATAAGTGCCGAGTCGCCCTTGCTGGCGGGCTGTATGGCCGGTCCCGCCTTGCCCGCCAGGGCCGACTGGATGGAAATCGGCGACGACCCGACGTCACGCTCCCTTGGGCGACACGAACTCGCACAGTTCTGCCCGGTGCGCCCTGTAGTAGGCCTTGCTCATGTTCCCGTCCGGCGCCGTGCGAGCGGGATCGGCGCGGAATGCGGTGGGGCACCGCGAGACGTACGTGGTCGCTTCGTGGTGCTGCCGGGCGGTGGCCGCCCGCCGCTCCACTTGCGGGGCAGTGCGACGGGTGCCTTGCCCTCCTTGCGGCGCGGGCAGTCCTGGCGCGAGTCGAGCACCGGGCGGCCCGCTGGGCAAAGGGCTGGTTACGACGGCGGTTCTGTTTCCGCCGCGGCGGTCTGCAGGTCGGCGAGCAGCCCGGCCTGACTGGCCAGCACCCCCGACAGGATGGTGCGTGCCACCTTCAGCAGCTCCGCGACATGCGGACTCGTCAGCGAGTAGTAGACGGTCGAGCCTTCCTTGCGGGTCACGACCAGATTCGCGCGCCGCAGCACGGCCAACTGCTGGGAGAGATGTGCCGGCTCGACGCCCACCTCCGGCAGCATCTCCGCGACTGCGTGCTCACGCACGCTCAGTAGCTCAAGCACCCTGATCCGCACGGGGTGCCCGAGCGTCTTGAAGAACTCCGCCTTGAGTTGGTACAGCGGCCTGCTCACCGAACCGGCCTCCCGTCCTGCCCGCAGGCGACCGGCTGGCCGAGCCGTCCCCGTGAGTGCTCTGCGCATCGCTTCCGCCCAGAAATCATCAGCATGGGACCATCCTGGCCCCTGACCACCGGAATGATGACCTCAAGAATTGCTGACATTAGCAAGTCGGAAGGCGGAGGGAGCGGGATCCTGAGTGCGTATGGCGCGGACAGCCCGTACTCAACCGTCCTGGCCCGGACGGCCTCGCGTGAGCCGCCTGGCCGTTGGCAGGACCCACTCGTGGGGCACCGCGAGTTCACCGCGCCGGTGGTCGGCCCGGCAGGTCAGCACCCTGTTCGGTGCGTGTTCGGGAGGGGGCGGCTTGGCGGAGTCGGTGACTGCGCCCGGCCTGCTGCCCGTGCTCAGCCGGACCAGCCGCCGGTGCGCCACTCCTGCCGCTGCTCCTCCGGCCTGCCGGTCACTGCCTGCCGCTGCTCGTCCGGTTCGCCGGTCGCCGTCTGCCGCTGCGTCCGGTGCGCGGCCAGCGCTGCCGTCAGGTCGCAGTGGACGGGGACGGGCGGGCAGTCGCCGACCGGGACCAGAGAGCCGTCGGCGGGGATGGCCGCCAGTTCCAGTCGGCGCCCGTGCTCCGCGAGGCGACGTGCTGCCTCGGCCAGGGCGAGCTGACCTTGGACGGACCAGCCGCGCAGCTCTGTGCAGTCGACGATGACCGGCCCCGTGCCGCGGGCGAGCACCCAGCCGACTGCGCCGGTGAAACGGTGGGAGGCTTCCTGGCCGAGGTGGCCGGAGACGGACAGGACGGCGAGGTCCGGCTCGACGGTGTAGCGCCACTCGATGGTCATGGTCGTCATCAACTGCCTTTCATGCGCTGCCGCGTGTGCGGGTGAGGTGTGCGGGTGACGTGTGTGGATCACGGGTCACGGGTACGGGCCACGGGCACGGATCACAGGGGCAGGGTGATCCAGATGCTCTTGCCGCCTCCGTCGGCGTCCTGGCGCACGACTGCCGTTCCCGCCAGGGAGAGGGTGAGTTCGACGACGGTGGCCAGGCCGCTGCTGCGGTCGCCGGTGCCCGCGCCGTGCAGGGCGGGCTGGTAGGGGTGGCGGTCGTGGACGGCGAAGGCGAAGGTGTCCTTGGCGGCCGCGTAGACAACGGTGACGTGGGGAGAGGCCGCGGCGGCGTGCCGCACGGCGTTGGTGACCAGTTCGCTGAGGATCAGCAGAGCCGGGTCGACAGCCGGGTGGTGGCGGCTGATGCCCCATTCGTGCAGGACCTGCTCGGCCGTCTCCCGGGCTACCCGCACCGCGGACGGCATGGTGGGCATGGTCAGTACGTGTCGATGGGGCAGCACCAACCGGGCCATCACGCCTCCACGCGGCCGAGCCGGAACCCGCTCACCGTCTGCGGGTTGAGGCGCAGGAGCGTGTCGTGCGGGCCGTGCGTCCAGCCGGGCAGGGTGCGCCGATAGTGGGCCAGCTCGTCGGGGTCGGAGACGAACGCGAAGCGGCCGCTGACACTCACGCTCCAGCCGGTGCCGAGCGCGGTGCGGATCTCCTCCACGTGATACGTCACCGTGGCGCCGACGGGCAGCGCCGGTCGTGGCACGGGTGCGCGGACCACCAGGTGCCCGTACTCCAGCACATGAGCCGCCGGGCGCAGGACCGGGGTGCCGTTGCGGACGTGGACCAGGCGGCCGGTGCGGCTTCCCTCCAGCAAGTAGAGGGCCTCGGCACCGGAGACCTCGACCAGACGACGCGGGGCGGGAGCTGTGCTCATCGGACGGATCCCTCACGAGTGGAGCGGTCGGTGCGGGCGTTCTGGGCGGGGACGGCGGGCAGCACCCCGGCGCGCTCCAGGCAGGCGCGGGCACCGGCGAGAGCCTCGTGGGCGGTCGCGTACGCGTGGCCCTCGTGTCGCAGCAGGTCCAGGGCACCCACCGCCTTCAGGACCTGCTGGTGCTCGGAGCGGATCCCGGAGGCCAGCACGACGATGCCGCGCCGGTTCAGCGTCCGCACCGCGTCCTTGAGCGCGAGGGCGCCCGTGGCATCCATCGTGGACACCCTCGACATGCGCAGGATGACCACGCGTACGTCGGCCCCCTGGTGCAGGTCGTGCACGAGGCGGTGCGCGGCGGCGAAGAACAGCGGCCCGTCGATGCGATAGGCGACGACGTGCTCGGCCAGCAGCGTGTCCTCCTCGGCACAGCGCTCTGCCCGCTCCAGCGGTACTGGGGCCATGCGCGCCTGGCAGGCCACGGCACGCAGCGCGAGGATGCCCGCGACGGCGAGGCCGATGACGACCGCGTACACCAGGTCGAGCGCGAGCGTGGCGGCGGCGGTCAGGACGAGGATCAGGGCATCGGAGCGGGTCGCCTTCGCCATCGCCTTCAGCGAGACGACGTCGACCATGCGCAGAGCCGTCGCGATCAGCACCCCGGCCAGCGCCGCGAGCGGGATCTTCGACACCAGCGGGGCGGCAGCGAACACGATCACGGCCAGGACGGCGGCATGGGTGAGCGCGGCCAGCCGTGAGGCGGCGCCGCAGCGGACATTGACCGCGGTCCGGGCGATGGCGCCGGTCGCAGGCACGCCGCCGAACAGCGGGGCGGCCATGTTGGCAACCCCTTGCCCGAACAGCTCCTTGTCCGGGTCGTGCCGGGGGCCGTCCGTCATGCCGTCGGCGACCGACGCGGACAGCAACGACTCCAGAGCCGCCAGGGCGGCGACCGCGACCGCGGGCGCGAGAAGCGAGCCCAGCGCCGACCCATCGAGGAAGTCCAGCGACGGGGCGGGCAGACCGGACGGCAGCTCCCCGATGGGCCTGGCCCCGTCCAGGCCGAAAAGCTGCGCGACCAGCGTCGCGCTGACGACAGCGAGGATCGAGAAGGGGATCGTGGGCCGCAGGCGCGCCCCGGCCAGCATGACCGTGGCCACCGCTGCGGCAAGGGCAACGGCCGTCCAGTTCGGCGTCTTGGCGAACGCCTCAAGCGCCCGCCAGGCCACCACCAGTACCCGGTCGCCTTCCGGCGCGGCCACGCCCAGCGCGTTCGGGACCTGCTGCAGGCCGATCACACACGCGATGCCGAGGGTGAAGCCCTCCACCACGGGCGCGGGCACGTACCTCATGTACTTTCCGGCCCGCAGCAGTGCCAGGGCCACCAGCAGCACGCCCGCGATCAGCCCGACGGTGAGGACCCCGCCGGGCCCGTGCTCGGCGGCGATCGGCACCAGGACCACGGTCATCGCCCCCGTCGGCCCGGACACCTGCAGCCTCGAGCCGCCGAACAGCGCGGCCAGCGCACCGGCGACCACCGCGGTGGCAAGCCCCGCCTGCGCGCCGAGCCCGGAGGAAACCCCGAAACCCAGCGCGAGCGGCAGCGCCACGATCGCCACCGTCAGACCCGCGAGCAGGTCCCGGCGCGGGCCGCGGCCCATCTCGGCGACATCCGTGCCTGTGGGAAGAAGCGAGCGGACCAGACCCCAGGCCCGGGGCTGCGGAGCACTCACCGCGCGGCGACCTCTGCCTCCCGCAACTCCTCCAACAGGTCGTACCGCCCGGCCAGCATCTCGGTCAGAATCCGGCGCGCGGCCCGCATCAGCTCGGCGACGTCCCCGCCGGCCAGGGCATACACCACCGTCGACCCCTCACGTCGCGAGCTCACGATCCCCGAGCGGCGCAACACCGCCAGCTGCTGCGACAGCGTCGACGGCTCCACCTCTATCGCGGCCAGCAGGTCACGCACGGGCATCGGTCCGTCCTGGAGCAACTCCAGCACCCGTATCCGTACGGGATGACCGAGCATCCGGAAGAACTCAGCCTTGGCCTGATACAGCGGAACGGACACGGACCCTCTCCCCGAGAACCTCACGTGATGACGCCGTGCCCGCGGCTACCTACGGGCACGGCCACCACACCATCTAACGAATTGCAAAATTTCGCAATTCAGCTAGTCGATCTATCCTGGCCGGACACATCCCACGTTCCAACAGAGCAGCGCCAAGGCCGCGAGAGCGGTTCGACGACGCGGTGGAGGCCCCGGCGCCAACGCCCGTCTCGCCCGATGAGGCGCGGCTCCCCAGCTGAAATGGACTGCGCCGATGCCTGAGAACCTGCCGCCCTGCCCCACCTGCTCCAGCGAGTACACCTACGAGATGGGTGCGCTCCTGGTCTGTCCCGAATGCGGGCACGAATGGTCACCCGCGTCCACCGAACCGGCGCAGGCCGCCGCGGACACGGCGATCAGGGACGCGGTCGGGAACGTTCTTGCCGACGGTGACACGGTCACGGTGGTCAAGACGCTGAAGGTCAAGGGCAGTCCCTCCGGCATCAAGGCGGGCACCAAGGTGCGCAACATCCGCCTCGTCACCGGCGTGGACGGCCACGACATCGACTGCAAGATCGACGGATTCGGCCCCATGCAACTCAAGTCCAGCGTGGTCAAGAAGGCCTGACGCCGGCCGTGGCGCCGACACGGTCTCCGACCGCAGCCCGGACAGCGCGGCGGGGAACGGTGCCCCAGAGCAGCCGCAGCCTGAGTGTCGGGTCATGCGGCGGGAGGCGCAGGCCACGGCGAGGGCAGATGTTGGCGCATGCGGAACAGTACGCGCCGGGGGCGCACGCGGGTGAGGCCGTGTCGTGGGCGTCATGCGCACAGTGCTCGGAGAGGCCCCGGGGTTCACCTCGGGTGGGGCAGGGCACACCTCCTTTCCGGGCGGGGGAGTGCGCGGTCATCGGGTTCCGGTTGTCGCGGTGCATGGCCTGCGCGGTGGCTGACACGCAGTGCGCGGGGACGCGTGCGGCCTGCGGTGGAGCCCACGCTTCGCCGTGCTCTGCACCCCTGCCTCGACGCGCTCCGGGTCGGTTCCGGATATGCCGGAAGGAGGGTTGCCCGGTCGGCCGCATGGCCATGGGGTCTGTGAACGGCGTGCACGGGGTGTGAGGTGGGGGCCCGACGTGCGGAGGCGGTCGGCCGGGGTGTGCGGGAAGGTGCGGGTGGATGGGGCGCGCTCGCGCACGCCGTCCGCACACCCTTATTCGACGGGGTGAGGTGGGAGTTCTCTGCTGCGGTGCCTGACGCGCAGCCAAGGAGGTACTCCCCGTGATCACCATCGTGACCGATGGCGGCCCCGAGGACATGGGACGGGTCCGCCGGATCGACCAGGAAGAGATTCCCGAGCGCTGGGTCGTGGCCTACTACGGCCGCCACCAGCACTTCGAGCGGACGAGCGCGACCGAGCTCGTCGAGGGCCTGCGGGTTCCCGTCTTCCGGTTCACCTACAGCACCGCCATCGCCGAATAGCGGCAAGGGAGGTGACCCGGCATGTCTGCATCCCACGAGGTCCCCATCGCGGTGGTGGGGATCGGCTGCCGACTCCCCGGCGGCGTGAACACCCCTGATGAACTCTGGCAGTTGGCTGCCGACGGCCGTTCGACCGCCGGTCCGGTGCCCGCCGACCGGTGGGACGCCGAGACCCTCGCGGCCCAGCAGGACCCGGAGCTGAGGGAGCCGGCCGCCGTCGGCTGCTTCCTCGAGGGGGACGTGTGGTCCTGGGAGCCGGAGGCGCTGTCGGTGGCCCCGGCCGAGCGGGAGTGGGTGGACCCGCAGTCCCGGGTGATGATGGAGGTCGCCTGGGAGGCAGTTGAACACGCCGGCATTCCAGTCGACCGGATCAGGGGCTCGCGGACCGGGGTGTACGTGGGGACGTACGCGCCGGACAATCTGTTTCGGGAAGCACGTCCGGTTCAGGACGCACCCAACAGCCCGTACTTGTTCGGGAACTACACGGCGGGCACGGCGGGCCGGGTGGCGTTCTCGATGGATCTGCGCGGCCCGGTCATGGTGGTCTCCACGCACTGCTCCTCCAGCATGGTGGCTCTGGACACCGCATGCGGAGCGCTCACACTTGGTGAGTGCGACATGGCGCTCGCGGGCGGGGTGCTGCTGATGGTGGCGCCGCAGACGCACTACTTCGAGGCGCCGTTACTCCTGTCGCGACGCGGGGCCTGCCACGCCTTCGACGCCCGTGCGGACGGGTACGTGCGGGGCGAAGGCGCCGGTGCCGTGCTGCTCAAGCGGCTCGCCGACGCGCGCCGCGGCGGCGACCGGATCCTCGCCGTGATCCGCGGCAGCGCGGTCAACAACGACGGCCAGGCAACGAGGATGACCGCCCCGTCCGGTGAGATGCAGCGCCGGCTCTTCGCAGCCGCCGTGGAATCGGCGGGCATCGACCCGGGTGAGATGGGGCTGGTGGAAGCGCACGGGCCGGGCACCTCGGTGGGTGATCCGATCGAGTACGCGTCCATCCACGCGGTCTACGGACGGAGCGGCCGGGGCCGCTGTGCGCTCGGTTCGCTGAAGACGAACATCGGGCACACCGAGCCGGTTTCCGGCGTCGCCGGGGTCATCAAGGCGGTGGAGAGCCTGCGGCGCGGAGTGGTCCCGCCGAACCGGAACTTCACCGACTGGAATCCGGGCATCGACCGAGCCGAGAAGTCCCGGCTGTTCGTGCCGACCGAGCTGACCCGCTGGCCGGTGCCGGGCATGGGACGCCTCGCGGCCGTGTGCAGTTACGGGGTGAGCGGCACCAACGGGCACATCGTGCTCGAGGCGGCGCCCGCCCCGCGCCGCCGACCCGCACGCCGGGGGACGCGGCCTGTCGTCGGAAAGCGCCTGTTCCTGCTGTCCGGGTCCTCGGAAGACTCGCTGGCAGGGGCAGCCGGACGGCTGGCCGACTTCAGCGAGAGCGCCCCGGCCGACGCGGCCGATGTTGTCCACACCCTCGCACTGCGCCGCCGACATGCCGAGCACCGGCTCGGCATCGTCGCCGACGGACTCGGGCAACTTGCCGCCCGAGCACGGGAGTTCGCGGCCGGCGGCGTGCCCGAGGGTGCCGTCAGCGGCGTCCCGGTGCTGCCTCCCGACCATCCCGGCCCGGTCTTCGTCTTCACCGGGCAGGGCTCCCAGTACGCGGGCATGGGCCGGGGCCTGCTCGCTGACGAGCCGGTGTTCGCCGCCGCCGTCGACGCCCTCGAACCGCTGATCGGGGCCGAGTCCGGCTTCTCGCTGCGGGAGACGATCGAGCGCCCCGAACTGCTGGTGGGCGTCGACCGCATCCAGCCGACGCTGTTCGGCGTGCAGGTGGCGCTGGCCGAGCTGTGGCGCTCCTGGGGGGTGCGGCCGGCCGCGGTGATCGGGCAGTCCCTGGGCGAGGTGGCCGCCGCCGTGGTCGCCGGGGTGCTCAGCCGTGCCGACGGGGCGAAGGTGATCTGCCGCCGGGCCACCCTGCTCACCCGGGTCGCGCATGGCGCCATGGCCTCCGTGATGCTGAGCGCCGCCGAGACCCAGGCCGCCATCGACGCGCTCGGCGCGGTGGGGGTCGCGCTCGGTGTGCTGACCGCGCCGCGCACCACGGTGATCTCCGGCGACGCGCAGCAGGTGCGTGACCTGGTGGCGTACTGGAACGAGAACGGCGTGGTGGCCCGCACGGTCGATGTGGACGTGGCCTCGCACTCCCCGCAGGTCGACCCGGTCGTCGACGAGCTGCACGCCGCCTTGTCCGAGCTGCCCGACAACCGGCCGGGCGCCATGCCCTTGCTGCCCGACAACCGGTCGGGCACCATCTCCTTCTACTCCACCGTCAGCGACGACCCGCGCGATCCGGGCCCGCTGAACGCCTCGTACTGGGTGCACAACCAGCGTGACACCGTGCACTTCCAACGCGCCGTGACTGCCGCCCTGGCCGACGGGTACCGGCTGTTCATCGAGTGCACCGCCCACCCGCTGGCCGCCCGGCCCGTCACCGAGACCGCCGCCGAGCAGGGCGTCCAGGACGTGGTCGCGATCGGCTCGCTGCGCCGCGGCAGCGACGACACCGAGGCGTTCCTGACGCATCTGGCCACCGCCCACTGCGCAGGCTTCGACGGCATCGACTTCGCCGGCCGCTACGGCGACGGGCAGCTCGCCGACGTGCCGACCACCTTCTGGAACCGCACCCGGCACGGCGGCACCACCGAGCCCTACGCTCTCATCGCGCCGACCCTGCCCGCCGCCCGCCAGCACCCGCTGCTCGGCGGCCACGTCGCCGACCCCGACCGGCCGGGCCGCCATCTGTGGCAGACCCCGATCTCCGCGACCCGGCTGCCCTGGCTCGCCGACCACCAGGTGGCCGGCGTACCGGTGCTGCCCGGCACTGGTTTCGCGGAGATGTTGCTGGCCGCGGGCGCCGAGGTCTTCGCCACCGGCCGGGTCGCGATCGAAGACGTGACGATCGAGGCGCCGCTCGTCCTGGAACCGGAGCCGCAGGTGTTCACCCGGCTCGTGGAGGAGGACGACGTGGTGCGCGGGCAGGTACTCACCCGCACCGCGGAGGGCCAGGTCGTGCACGCCCGCGCCACCATTCGCCCGCTCACCGACCACGAGCGGCGTACGGGCGCCCCGATGGACGGCCCCACCGCGGAGTGGACCGAGTCCGCCCCGGCCGACCTGCACCGCCACTTCCGCGAGCGCCACAACGTCTTCCACGGCCCGGCCTTCGCCGCCATCGACCGCATCCGCCTCGACCCGGGACGCACCCGCGCCGTCTCCGCCCTGCGCATCGCGGACACCGCCCGCGTCTCGGCACACACCCTGCGGCTGCATCCGGCGCTGGCCGACGAGTTCGTGCAGACGGCGGTGGCGGCCTGGCTCGGCCACTGCGCGACCAGCCCGGGACCCGTCGTGGTGGCGGGCTTCGGCGCGCTCCGCGTACACGGGCCGACCGGCCACGCCCGGCATGCGGAGGTGACCTTGCACGAGGCCGACGACCTGACCTGCACCGCGTCGGGCACGCTCAGCACAGCCGACGGCACGGTCGTCGCCGAGATCACCGCCCTGCGCCTTTCGAACATCACCCCGCCCGAACAGCGCTACGCCGACCGCCTCGCCCACCTGGCCTGGCAGCCCGTCCCGGTCGGCGAAGCTCCCGAGTCCACCGGACAGCAGTGGCTCGTCGTGGCACCGGAAGGCACCCGCTGGGGCGAGCGCCTGGCCGCCAAGCTGGGCAAGCGGTCGGCGGGAAGCCATCTGCTCCTCCACCCGGCGGGCACCCCGCTCGACGCGAAGCAGCTGGAGCGGGCGATGGCCGCCGACACCCGCCCCGCCGCGACCCATCTGCTACTGGTCCTCGACGGCCCGGACACCCAGGGCACGCCCGACCGTGCCCGCGCCGCCGTACGCCGCACCCTGACGGTGTTGCAGACCCTGGCCGCCCGCACCGCACCGCCGCGCCTGTGGGTGTTGTGGCGCGGCGATCACCCTCTGGCCGCCGCGGGCGTGCGCGGACTGCTGAGGGTCGCCGCCTTCGAGCACCCCGAACTGCGGGCCGGAAGCCTGGAGTTGGCGGGCGACACCCCGCTCGATGACGCCCTGGGGGATCTCCTCGACGACACCCTGCCGGTCACCGAGGTCGCCCGGCGGCACGGGGTGCGGTCGGTGGCCCGGGTGCGCACCGGCCCCGGAGCGACTTCTCCCCCCATCAACGCCCCATGCCATGGCGGCAGTTACCTGGTCACTGGCGGCCTCGGCGGCCTCGGCCTGCTCACCGCGCGGCGCCTGGCCGAACACGGCGCCCGCGCCTTGGTCCTGGCCGGCCGTACACCACCCGGCCCGGACGCCGAGCGCACCCTCGAAGCGCTGCGCACCACGTACGGCACGCGCATCGAGACGGTCCTCGGCGACATCGCCGAGCCGGGCACCGTCCGCCGCGCCCTGAAGGCCGCCGGCGGGAGGCTGCGCGGCATCGTGCACGCCGCCGGCGTCGTCGAGGACGCCACCATCGCGCACATCGGGGACGAACTGCTCGAGCGGGTCTGGCGCGGCAAGGCCGAGGGTGCCTGGCAGCTCCACCAAGCCACTCTGGAGGACGAGTTGGACTTCTTCGTCGTCTACTCTTCGGTGGCCTCGCTGCTCGGCTCACCCGGCCAGGGCGCGTACGCCGCCGCCAACGCCTACCTGGACGCGCTGGTAGCCCACCGACTCGCCGAGGGCTTGCCCGCCACCGGCATCCACTGGGGTCCCTGGTCCGAGGTCGGGCGCGGACAGCGCCTCGCCGAACGCGGCTTCGTCACGATCAACCCGGCCGACGGCCTCGACGCCTTCGACCGCATCCTCGCCGAGGGCCACCACCAAATCGCCTACTCGCCCGTCGATGCGGCCGCCTGGACCGCCCCCTACCCCGCTCTGCGCGAAGCGGCGCTCTACACAGAACTCCTCACCGGCATCCAGGCGAGCGCCGAGGCCGACGGATCCCCTGTCCTCGACGACCTCCACCAGGCCGCCTCGGACTTCGAACGCCACCGCGTCCTCACCGAGTTCATCGTCGCCCAGGTCCGCGACCTGCTCGGCGGCACGCCCCGCCACATCGGCGCCCACACCAGCCTCGTCGTCCTCGGCCTGGACTCCCTCGGCGCGGTCCAGCTCCAGCAGCGGCTCGCCAAGGCGCTGCGCTGCGAGATCGCGCCGGGCACCATCTGGGTCAAGCCGAGCCCGGGGGCGCTGGCCGAGGCGCTCCTGGAGTCCATGGGGTTCACGTCGGCGCAGGGGGCGAGCCGCTGACGGACGGCTACGGCCGCCTGCGCCTCCTCCTGAGCTTCATCGAGACGCAGGCAGCCGCAACTGGTTTGACGGCGTGATGCGGGCCGGTCGACGGCATGACGCGGCCGGTCCACGGCGTAACGCGGACCGGGCCATTCCGAGCTCATGAAGGGTATGGACATGACGACTGCACACGGCACCGGCCAGACGCGACCGGGGACGCCGCGGGAGCCCGCCCGACAAGCTCCGGAGGGATTCCTCCGCGTCGAAGGGCAGAAGACGTTCCTGGAGACGTTCCTGCCGGTGCGCAACGAGGTGCTCCACGACTTCTACCGCACCTCCCGCACCAGCCGCGTCCCGCGCACAGGCAAGCGGAAGGACCTACGGGCCGCGGTCCGGCTGCTCGGCGGGGGCGCGAAGGACACCGTCCCTGACCTTTACCGCCTCTACTACAACCGCCTGTTCTCCATGATCTGGCTCGCGCTCAACTGGGGCCCCTACACCCCTGAGATCCGGCAGGTGGCCGACCCGCGACAGCGGATCCACCTCTCCCAGGTCAACTCCGTGGACCGGTGCTGGCAGCCGACCGTGGAGAGCGCGCCGCAGGACGGCCGGCTCATCGAGGTCGGCACCGGCCTCAGCGACGGCTGGGCCCGGATCGCGCACCTGCTGCCGCAGGTCGAGATCGTGTCCCTCACCATCGAACGCGACCAGGCCGAGATCGGGCGCCGCATCGCCGAACGGCTCGGCCTTTCCGACCGCGTGTCCTTCCGGGTCGGGGACCTCTTCGACCCCGCCACCACCCGTGATCTGGCCGGAAGCGCAGACGCCGTCACCGCGATGGGCGTCATCCCGCACTTCCCGCCGCCGCGCAAGGCGGAAGGAATGCGTGCCATGGCGGCCATGCTCAAACCCGGGGCCGCGCTCCACATCTTCGACGCCTACCGGGTCCGGCCGTTCTCCCGCTTCATGGACCGGGCGCTCATCAGCTCCCTGTGCTGGTACCCGACCCGCGACGAACTGTGCGACGCCCTGGACGCGGCCGGCCTGTCGCTCACCCGCTTCGACGCGTACGACGCCGAGAGCTGCCTGCCGTTCGCGGACGACACCCGAGGCAACGACCAGCTGCGCCGCGCGTTCGGGCCGGTCGTCGCCTGGGCGTTCCCGAACATCGTGAGCCGCTTCATGAAGGGGCTCCTCACACCCCAGGACTCGGTCTACCTGTCGGCGGTCCGGCGATGACCGTCCCGGAACCGGCCCCCGGCGCGGCCCCGGTGGATGCGGAACCCGCCGCCCGTGTGCCCGTCGCGTCGGCCTCACGGACCTGGTGTTCCCCGGTCATGGCCTGGGCAGCGGTCGGGACCGTGTTCCTGGCGGCCGAGGCGTGGGTGATGGTGCGCTGGGCCGTCACCGAAGCACGCTGGTTCCCCTCCGGCGACCACGGACTGAGCCCCGCACGGCGTGCCCTGGCGGACGCGTTCCAGATCCTGAGCATCGCAGGAGTCCTGGCCAGTGTGGGCTGGCCAGTCGTCCGGAGCATCCGACAGCGAGCCCTGACCATCGAGACGAGAGTGCTCCTTGGCTACCTGAGCGCCTTCTGGCTCATGCCGGTCGTCAACTACACGTCCCAGACGGCCGGTTACAGCAAATACCTGATCGGCACCACCGACTGGGGCTCCTCCATCCCCGGCTGGCACGGCCCGGACCCCGACACGCACCCGGTGCCGCTGTTCGTCGGCTGGTTCGCGCTGGCCGAAGTGATGATGTGGACCCTGCCGACGGTCTGGGTGCTCGGCGCCGCGGCGCGCAGGCGGCCGCAGCTGTCCGGACCACGCCTGGCCCTGCTCGCCTTCGGCACGGCCCTGGCCGCCGAACTGATCCTGGAGCCGACCATGGTCTTCACCGGCGGCTACGTCTACGTCACCGCGGTGCCCGAGCTGACCCTGTTCGCCGGGCACTGGTACCAGCTCCCCACCTACGCGATGGTGGTCGCCGCGCTCGCGTACGGCACGATCCCGGGCCTGATCTGTCACTACCACCGCCATCACGGACGGGGCGCACCCGTTCTGCGCGGGACAGGTGACCTGTCGCCCGCTGTGCGCCCGTGGGCGGCCACGCTGGCCGTCATCGGCATCGCCCAGGTCTGCTTCCTGGCCCTGGTCGTCAGCTACGCCGTCATCCCCCTGCTCGGCGGAGAACCCGCCACCGACCTGCCCGCACACCTGCGGTGACGATCAACCACTCCACCACGACCGCCCCCGGGAGAGCGCATGCCACAGACCAGGGACCGCGCCGTAGTCATCGGCGGCGGATTCGCGGGACTGCTCGCCGCACGCGCCCTCGCCGCGCACTTCGCGACGATCACCGTGATCGAACGCGACCCCCGGACCGATGCCGCCCACCGCCGCGGAGTCCCGCAGTTCCACCACCCCCACGGCCTGCTGCACCGCGGCGCGGAAGCCCTCGAAACCCTCTTCCCCGGGCTCCGCGCCGAACTGCGAGAACGCGGAGCCGCCACCTTCGACTTCGGTGAACGGACCCGGATCCTGTTCCCCTCCGGCTGGGCTCCGGCCGGACCGGTCGGAGTGGACCACCTCGCCTGCAGCAGGGCACTGCTGGACGACCTCCTGCACCGGCGAGTCGGCGTACTGCCGCCCGTGCGGCAGGTCACCGCCACCGTCACCAACCTGATCTGGTACGACAGCCGTGTCGCCGGTGTCCGCGATGTGACAGGCGCGGCGCACCCCGCCGAGCTGGTCGTGGACGCGTCCGGCCGCACCTCGCGGCTGACCGACTGGCTCACCCGTAGCGGCAGACCCGTCCCGACAAGAGCTCACGTCTTCGCCGGTCTCACCTACGTCACCCGTGTCTACGAGGACGCACTCGACCAGGGCTGGCACATGTCGACCGAGATGACCTACGCCCCCACGATCCGCCGCGGCTGCCTCATCCAGCGCGTGGAGGCGGACCGGGTGCTCCTCACTCTGATCGGAGCGGACGGAGTGCGTCCCCCGTACGACACCGACGGCTTCGAGGAGTACGCCGCGGCGCTGCGCAGCCCCCACCCCCTGGACGTGATCAGAACCTGCACGCCGCTCGGCCGCACCTACCGCTACGGCGGCCTGCACAACCACTGGAACCCTTACCACCACATGCGCGACTGGCCGGACGGGCTCATCGCGCTGGGCGACTCCGTGGCGGCCCTCAACCCGATCTACGGACACGGCCTGACCGTTGCCGCGCTCGAAGCCCTGGCTTTGCGCGACCTGCTCGCACAGAAGCCGGGCCGCGGCCTCACACGCCGCTTCCAGCGCACGGCCGCCGACATCATCCGCGTGCCGTGGTTGCTCGCCAGCCGCTCGGACGCAGCCTGGCGACCCCACACGCAACGCCCCTCGGCCCGCCTCACCAACTGGGCGCTGCGCCGCTGCCTGGGCCGCGTGCCGGACCGTCCCGAGCTCTACCGCAAGGTGGTGACCGTACAGAATCTGCTCGCACATCCGGCGACGCTCGCGTTCCCCTGGCCCTGAGAAGCGGCCCTGGTCGCTCCGGTCAGGGATGGACGCGAGCGGGTCGGGCCACCCCCGCTGTGGGGTCAGTCGTCGTCGGCTGCTGTCGTGCGCCGGTCGTCGAGGGCATCCAGGCGTTCGACGAGGTGGGTGTGGCGGGCGTCGAGGTAGGGGCGCATGTTGTCCAGAGGGGCGATGAGCTCGGCGGCGTCGGTGGCGCCGAGGGCGGCGTCCAGGGCGGCCTGGGCCGAGTGCGCCTGGGGCGCGAGGTGGTCGAGCGCGGTGATCTGTCCGGCGAGGCGGCGCAGGTCAGCCGCGTTGTCGCGGGCCCAGGTCGCGGTGGCGCGTTCGGCGGCCCTGGCCTGGCGGGTGGCTGTCACGCGCTGCTCGCCGGTGGTGCCCGCGGCGCCGGGGCGGCCGCGCAGGTAGCGGCGTTCGGCGGCCTGGCGGCTGGCGACCCCCAGGGGAGCGGCGAGGTCGGCCCAGCTGGCGCCCGCTTCGCGGGCGGTTTCGATCAGGCCGGTCTCCCAGCCGGCGAGCTGTTCGCGCACCTGACGCAGCAGCATCAGGGAGGCCAGCGCCTGGTCGGGGCCGGGGTCGGCCGCGTCGGACGGCTCTTGCTGGGCCTCACGCAGGGCGTCGTCTATGGCGGCGAGGGCCGCCGCGGCGGCGAGAAAGGACGCCGGGCTGCGGGCGTCGGTGCTGGTCGTGGGCGGTTGGTCGGCTGCGGTCACGGGGACCTCCCTCATTCTGTCATCGGGTAGACGACACCAGGATTGTCATCCATTGGATGACATGTTACAACGGTGTCAGTGCAGCGCATTGGCAGCAACTGCTCGAACCTGCTGGAGGTGTTTCACGATGTTGATGCGCACTGACCCCTTCCGTGAGCTGGACCGGATGGCGCAGCAGCTGATGGGCCCGGGTACCTGGTCGAAGCCGTCGGTGATGCCGATGGACGCTTACCGCGAGGGCGACGAGTACGTGGTGGCCTTCGACCTCCCCGGCGTCACCGCGGAGGCGATCGACATCGACGTCGAGCGGAACATGCTGACCGTCAAGGCCGAGCGCCGCCCCGTGGCGAAGGCCGACGGCGTGAAGGTGGAGCTGTCCGAGCGGCCGCTGGGTGTCTTCTCCCGCCAGATCGTGCTCGCCGACACCCTGGACACCGAGCGCATCCAGGCCGACTACGACGCGGGCGTCCTCACCCTGCGCATCCCGATCGCCGAACGCGCCAAGCCCCGCAAGATCTCCATCGGCGTCGGCTCCAGCCACAAAGAGATCTCCGGCTGACGCCCGCCCGGAAGCGGTGCGGAGGACGGATATCTCCCCCTCCCCGTCCTCCGCACCCGCCCTGACGGCCGGCCCGACGCCAAAAGGGATGGGGTGGCGGCCGGTTGGCCGTGCGGCACGCGGTGCCCCTCGACCGTGTACAGCAACGCGGCCAGACGGCACTGGAAAGGAAGCCGACCGCGCAGCCCGCGTGGCATGCGCCCAGCTCTCGGCACGCCTGCGGAAGGTTTCGCCCTGACCCTGCTCGATCCGGCGCAGAGCGTCGAGCGACAGCCCTCCGAGCAGTTCGTGCGCGCGGATCGCCGCCTGATGCGCGGGCGGCACCGAGCAGACCGCGACCTGGGACGTCAGCACCCTGCTGCACGCCATCGCCGACACGGCAGGCGAGGACCCGATGAGGCAACCCCTGCTCCAGCTCTCCCATCGCCTGAGGCCTCGTCCTCGGCCACGCCTCAGCCCACCTGACCCACACCGGGGGCCGCGGCTTGCACCCCCATGGCTTCATGAAAGGCATACACCGCAGTGATCTCCGACGTGCGCGTACCGCTTGAACACCAGCAGCCGTACTCGACGGCGTACGAGCAGATGCTGGAGAAGGTCCGCTACGAGGGCGCCTACCCCACCCGTGAACGGGCCGACGAAGCCGTCCGCCTGGTCCTCGCGGGGCTGGGACGTCAGCTGACCGGCGACGAACGCGTCGATCTCGCCGCCTGCCTGCCCCTGGAGGCCGCACGCGTCCTGACCGCACAGATACCGGACACCCAGCCGCTGACCGGTTGGGCCTTCGTCAAGGACCTCGCCGCCCGCAGCGGCGCCTCCCTGGCCACCACCCGCTGGGACACCGGCTCCGTCTTCGCCGCCGTCACCGCCCACGCCGGCCCCGACCTGATCACCCGCATCCTCCACCAGCTCCCCAGCGGCTACGCGCTGCTGTTCGGCCAGGCGGAACTCACCTCGGCCGCCTAGCCGACGAGCTCGGTGCGGAGATGGTCGTACCGGGCGCGGTCCTTCTCGATCATCTCCAGGCCCGGCGCGAGGTTGAGCAGGACGTGAAGACGGCCGTCCGGCATGTCGACGAGGACTCGGCCGCGTAGAGCACCGCGCCGAGTCCGTCGATGCCGCGGCGGTGGGCTCCACCGGTCGGCCGTGCACCTGGCTGACCGGGTCCTGGTTCGCCGACTCCAGGTGTGCGATGACCGGAACGCGGCTTCCCCGCCCTTGGGCTTGTGCGTCAGGCTGCGGCCTGCCGTTCCCTCCGATCCGGGCGGGCAGGCCCGCATCCCCTTGCCCCGGGCCTGCGTCGGGCTCCGCCCTGAGCGCATCCTCCTCGTGCGCAGAGCCCGATCCACCGTCCCCTCGGAGGGAGCCACGGCGGGCCTCAGATGGCGAGAACGTGACTCCTCACGGAAGGATCGCGCCCGAGCAGGGGTGACGTAGCTTGCGCAGGGCAGGAGAACGTCAGAGCCAGGCCACCCTGCCTGCCGATCGGAGGCCACCGTGCCGTTCTCCGCTCCGCACGAGCCCGGCCCCACAGCCCTGACCGACCGGGTCCACGCCCTGGAAGAACACGTGGACCAGCTCAAGCACGCCGTGCGCTCGCACGCGGTCATCGACCAGGCCATCGGCGTCGTCCTCACCGTCGGACAATTGACACCCGAGGAGGCCTGGGACGTCCTGCGCGAGATCTCCATGCGCACCAACATCAAGCTGCGCACCGTGGCCGAACATCTGCTGACCTGGGCCCAAACCGGCGACCTGCCCTCAGCCCTGCACACCGAACTGGAACGTCAGCTGACCCTGCGCGAGGCCGTCGCGGCGAGGTAGCCGAACCGAGTGGCCGAGCGCGGCCTTCGAGGGTGGCGGTGCTGGCCTTTGGCTCCACGGCGGGCAGGGCGAGTTCGGTGCCGGACGGACTCCACGGCGGACAGCGAGACGGCGAACCCGGTCAAGCTGCAACCCCCAGGTTGCACATCATGGAGTGACGTGCAACCCTGGGGTTGCATCAGCGTCGGAGCGGAAGGAGTCCTCTCGTGAGCGAGGACCGGATCGAACGAGAAACCCTGATCGAGGCGTCCCTGGAGCGGGTCTGGTCCCTGGTGGCCGAGCCCGGATTCTGGGTGGCCGACAAGGCGAGCCTGCCCGGCACCGTGGCCAGGGAGGGCGAGACGATGCTGGCGACGAACCCGGAGTACGGCGACTTCCCGGTACGTGTGGAGAAGGTCGAGCCGCCGACCTACCTGGCCTACCGCTGGGCCAGCGCGTTCCCGGGAGAAGAGCTGCGCGAGGACAACAGCACCCTCGTGGAGTTCACCCTGACACCGGAGGGCGGCAAGACGCGGCTGCGCGTGGTCGAGAGCGGCTTCGCCGCCCTCGCCGGACCCGAGGAGCTGCGCGGCAAGGCGGTCCAGGACAACACCGGCGGCTGGCAGCAGGAACTCGACGCGCTCAAGTCGCGCGCCGAACAGCCCACCGCGTGACCGACGAACCCCGCGGCGCCGTCGAGGCGGTCGACACCGTCCTCGCGGCTCTGGCCGACCCGACGCGGCGCCGGCTGCTCGAACTGCTCGCCGCGCAGGGCGAGGCCACCGCGACGACGCTCGCCGCACACCTTCCCGTCTCGCGTCAGGCCGTGGTCAAACACCTCGCAGTCCTGGACAGCGCCGGACTGGTGACCGGCGGTCGCATCGGACGCGAGGTGCGCTACACGGTGCGGCCCGCGGCGCTCGACGTGACGGCGCGGTGGATGGCCTCGCTCGCCGCGGACTGGGACCGGCGGCTGGCGCGCATCAAGCACATCGCCGAGGCGGCGGAACGGGACTCCCGAGCCGCAGACGAGCCGTAATGGTCCGCGCCCACCGGCGCGACCCCACAGAGGAGCATGATCATGTCTACGGAGAACCGACACCTCACACACGCCCCTGCCGCGTACGCCTGCATGCTGGTGCGCAGGCCCGCAGCAGAGGCCTTCCAGGCATTCGCCGATCCCGACGTCACCTCCCGGTTCTGGTACAGCAAGAGCAGCGGGCCCATGGTCGAGGGGGCCGAGTTGCGCTGGGAGTGGGAGACCTACGGGGCTTCAGCCGACGTCCGCGTCCGGGAAGTGCAGGAGGGGCGCCTGATCCGCTTCGAGTGGGGCAACTACGAGCAGCCGACCACGGTCGAGCTGAAGTTCACCCCGCGCACGGCCCAGGCCACCTTCGTCGAGGCCACCGAGACCGGCTTCCAGGGCTCGGGGGACGACACCGTCCGCTGGGTGAACGACACGGTCGGCGGCTTCACCAGCGCTCTGTGCGCGATGAAGGCCCTGCTCGAACACGACATCGAGCTCAACGCCGTCCCTGACCACCACCCAGCCTGACCACCCCCCGAGCCCGCCCCCCAGCCTTCGGCTTCCAGTTTCTTCTTGCATGCCTCACTGCTGCCGTACCGCACGCCGGGGGCGATGCCGGAGCCCGGACAGTCGGTGCGTGCGTCCGGTTACGGGTGCCGTCGCCCGGTAGAGGCTTCCGGCCGGGGCGGGGTCAGGTTCACGGGCAGGGCGAGCGGGCCGCGGACGACTGCCTCGGGCTGACGCCAGTGCAGAGAGGGGAGGGGAGTGCGGGGCGTGAGGTCGGGGGCAGCCGTGGCCAGTTCCTCCAGGGCGACGCGGAGCTGGGTGCGCGCCAGTTGGGCGCCCAGGCAGGTGTGGGCGCCGTGGCCGAACGTCAGGTGGCGGGCGGGGCGGCGGGTGAGGTCCAGGCGGTCGGGGTCGCGATGGGCACGCGCGTCGAAGTTCGCGTGCAGCAGCGACACCACGAGCGCCTCCCCGGCCCGTACCACGACCGTACCGAGCCGTACGTCCTGCCGTGCGACGCGCGTGAAGCTCATCGGCACGACCGGTGCGTGGCGCAGCAGCTCCTCCACCGCCGCGGCCGCCCCGCGGTGCGGCGCCGCCGCCAAGCGGTGCCACTGCTCGGGGTGTTCGAGCAACGAGACGACGGCCAGGCCCAGCTGGCCGATGGACGTCTCGTAACCCGCGTTGAGCAGCAGCTCGACCAGGGCCGTCAGCTCCTCGTGGCTGAGTGCGCCGCCTTCGTCGTACGCCGTCGCAAGGGTGCCGAGGACGTGCTCGCCGGGGGCGCGGCGGGCCCGGTCGATGAGGTCGCCGATGTAGGCGCGCAGCGCGTCGCGGGCCGGGCCCTGTTCCTCGAACGTCCCGGAGGTGACGCCCAGCGCGCGGTCCGCGAGACCGGCGAACCTGGCGTGCTCGGCCTCGGGTACGCCGAGGACGCGGCAGATCGTGGCGGCCGACAGCGGCATCGCGTACTGCGCGACGAGGTCGATCCGGTCCCGCCCGGCCAGGAGACGGCGGGCCTGCCGCCGGATGCCCTCCTCCAGACCGGCCACGGCCCGAGGCGTGAACGGACGGTTCACCAGGCGCCGCAGCCGGGTGTGCTGCGGCGGGTCGAGACTGGTCAGCGCCGCCGGGTCCGGGCGCATCGGGTGGAGGGCCGGGGCCTCGGGGGCGACGGCCGCGGCGCGGCTGAACCGCTCGTCGGTGAGGACCGCGCGGCCCAGGTCGAAGGCGGTGACCAGCCAGATGCGGTCGCCCGTGGGCGCGACGACGGGCGCGATGTCCGCCACCCCGTCCCCGCTGGACAGGAAGTCGGGAAGCGGCCCGTGCTGGCCGACGGCCCGGCTCGGCAGGTTCAGGGGATTCATGAGTACGCGTGTGCTCCCGATCGAGGGCGGCGGGCGGCAAGCGGCGGGGCGGCGTGCGGCGGGCGCGCAACCGGTCATGCGCCCGGCCCGACACCCGCCGCCCCGCCGCTACCTCAGTCAACTGGCTGCGTGCCCCGTGACCTGCTCGTCACGTGGTGGTCTTGGTGCCGACGACGAGGTACTCCGGGCCGTCGAGATGGCGTACGGAGGTCTCGGTGAAACCGGCCTCCTCCAGCCAGGACCGGCAGTCGGCACCCGTGTAGCCGAGGCCACCGGCGGAGACGAGCGACACGTTCAGGCTGATCAGCAGGCCGGTGGTGCGGTCCCTGCGGTCGTCGTCGATGAGGGACTCGTAGATGAGCAGCGAACCGCCCTCGGGCAGCGCCTCGTACGCCTTGCGGATCAGCATCTTCTTGATGCCCAGGTCCCAGTCGTGCAGGACGTGCCCCATCACGAGGGCGTCCGCCGTCGGCAGCGGGTCGGTGAAGAAGTCGCCGCCCTCGAAGCGCGCCCGGTCGGCGATGCCGAGCTGCTTGGTGTGCGCCGTGAACCCCTCCTCGACCACGGGAAGGTCGAAGCCGATGCCCTCGACGTGCTCGTGCCGGGTGAGGATCTGGGCCAGGAGGGACCCCTCGGCGCAGCCCACGTCCACGACCGTGCGCACGTTCCGCCAGTCGTGGGTCTCGGCGAGCGCGTGGTTGGCGCCCATGCTGTAGCCGGTCATCGCCCGCAGGAAGCCGGTGACCTGGTCCGGCTCGGCGAAGGCCTCGCCGAAGGTGTCGCTGTCGGCGTCGGCCTCGACGAGGGAGGGCTCGGTGGGCGCCGCCTCGCCGGAACCCTCGGAGTTGCCGGACGCGGCCAGGGCGCGGGTGAAGTCGAGCCGCCCGCCCGTGCGCAGCCCCTCCGTGAGACCGGCCCAGCACGGGAAGCCCGCGTTGAGGAACTCCAGGTAGCCCGAGATGTCGGTGGCGGGCTTGGCCGGGTCCAGGTACCGGTCGGCGAGCGGGGAGTTGTGGTACACGCCGTCCCGCCGATCGAGCAGGCCCATCGAGACCAGGGCGTCGAGGAAGTCGGCGCCGCCGCGCCCGGTGATGCCGAGACGGGCGGACAACTCCGCTCCCGTCGAGGGGCGTTCGGCCAGGGCGGCGAAGACCTTCAGCTCCACGGCGCTCAGCAGGACCTTGGACTTCCAGAAGGCCACGGCGAGGTCGATGATGGCGTGCGGGGAGTCGGGCCTTGCGAGGTCGGGCGTGGTGGGCCCGGGGGCGGTGGGGTCAGTCATGCGGAACTCCGTTCAAGGGGAGGCGTGTCGAAGAGGTGAACCGGTGGTCTACGTCAGGCCCAGGTCCCGGTAGAGGGCGTCACCGATCGCGATCATGCGTGTCTGGTGTTCCTCCTGCCATGTCTTGCCGTTGAGGTGCAGCGCCACGACGAGCCCGGCGTCGGGGTCCGCGAAGGCCGACGAGGTCCACAGGCCGTAGTGGCCGAAGGCGCGCAGCGAGGCGTGGCGGCTGAAGGCCGTGCAGATCTCGCCCAGGTGGTGGGACTCGTTGCGGAAGCCGAGGCCCCAGTCCGCGTTGCCGAACGCGTCGACCAGACCCACCCGGTGGCGCGCGGTGAGCGCCATCACCGTCTGCGGGCGCAGCACGCGACCCGTCCGGCCCTGTCCGCCGTCCATCAAGGCCTCGAAGAACAGCGCCAGATCGGACATCGGGCCGCGGATGTTGAGGCCCGGGATGGGCCGGGTGCAGGACGCCTCGGTGGCGTACCAGTGCGTGGGCTGGATGGGGGCGCCGCCGCCCGCGAGGTGGATGAGCGGAAGGCGGTCGGCCAGCTCGCGGTACTCCGGCGGGCTGAGCACGACCCGGGTGGCGTCCATGCCGCAGGGCGCGAGGACCTCCTCGGCGAGGTAGCGCTCGTAGTCGCGCCCGTTGAGCGTCCGGACCACCTCGGCGATCAGGAACCACGCCCACCACGGCGCGTACGCGATCCGGGCCCCCGGCCGGGCGTCGGGCGGCACCGTCATCGTGCGCAGCCGTTCCCTGCGCAGGGCGAGGGGAGCGGCCATGATGCCGTGCAGCGGATCGAGGCCCATGGGCACGGCCGAGGTGTGGGTGAGGAGCTGGTACAGCGTGACGCTCTCCCGGCCGTCACCGGTGAACCACGGCAGATACGCGGAGACGGGCGCCAGCGGATCGAGCAGGCCCCGCTCCCACAGCTGCCCCACCGCCACGGCCCCCACCGACTTGGAGCAGCAGTACCAGATGGGCAGGGCGGCGCGGGTGAAGGGGACACCGGGGCGGCAGTCGCCGAGGGCCACCGACAGGCGGGTGCCCGACGCGCGGTGGACGACGGCGAGCTGGGCCCCCGGTGTGCTGCGGCCGAGCTCCGCGCGCAGGACGGCCAGGGTGCCCGGCAGGATCTCCTCGGCCCTGCGGCGGGCCTCTTCCTCGTACTCCTCCTCGTACGACTGCTCCTCGTGCTCCTGCTCCACGGTGTCCGCCGGGCCCGGTGCGGGGCGCGGGCGGCGGCCGTGCGGCGCGGGGTCCCCGGCCGGGGGCAGGCCCGCGGTCACCGCGCGCAGCCGCGCCAGGACGCCCGCCCGGTCCTGCTGGAGCATCCGGTCCAGGAAGAAGACGAACAGGAACACGCCCTCCAGGCGCACCCCGTCCCGTTCGAAGAGCCGCACCCGCCGCACACCGTCACCGAAGAGGAACACGGTGGCGTCCGCGACGCTCAGCGTGAGCACCAGAGCGGGCCGCTCGCCCCAGTCCCCGCTGCTGAACCGCAGCTGCCCGGTGGACAGGTCGGCCTGGACGAGGACGCGCTCCGCTGTTCCGGCGGGAGCGTCCGTGAGGCAGACGCCGAGGCGCACCGCCGAGCCCTCGTCCAGCGGTTCGGCGGCCGTCAGATCGGCGGCGCGCCGCAGCCACCGCGCGGAGAAGAGCGGGCTCGGCATGTCTGCCGCTGGTGCCGCTTCGGCCCGCGGCGCGGCGTCGGCCTGCATCAGGTCACCGACGCCTGTCACGTCGCCGATCCCGGTCACCGCACCGGACCCGGTCACCGCATCGCCCCCGCGTCCGGCGCCCGCTGCGCCCGTGCGACGGTGAAGCGCACCGCCGACGTGGTGGTGAGGCTTCCGTCGGGGGCCCGCAGCCGGTCGAGCTCGGCGTTGACCGCTGCCTCGGCCCGCTCGCGCGACTCGGCGGGCACGCCCTCCCAGAACATCCGCCCGGCGGTGGACCAGACCCAGTCCCACCACTGGTGCGGCCCCCGGAAGCGGGTCACGCACGACTGCTCGACGGTCTCCGCCGTGGCGTAACCGGCCTCCTCCAGCATCGCGTGCAGCGCCTCCACGGAGCGGAAGGGGCTGTCCTCGGGCAGGGCGTGCGAGGAACCGCCGCGCCCGTAGGGAGCGCTGGCCGCGAAGACCGGATCCCAGCGGGGGTCGGGCCGCCCCCACCAGGACAGGGCGAGCCGACCGCCGGGACCGAGCAACTCCCGGTAGCGGGCCACGGCTTTGCGCGGATGGGGCAGGAAGAACAGGGAGATGCCGGCGAAGACGACGTCCAGCGAGCCGTTCGCGGGCGGGGCCACGCCCTCCTGAGGGCTCCAGTCGATCGTCTCGGCGTCCGCGACCACGGCGTGGGCGTGCCTGAGGTCCGCCTCGCGCAGCGCCGCACGGGAACGCGCGACCATGCCGGCCGACAGGTCGACGCCGACCGCGCTGCCGGTGGTGCCGGTGGCCCGGGCCGCGGGGACGAGGACGGCGCCGGTGCCGCAGCCGATGTCGAGGAGCCGGTCGCCGGGCAGCACGTCCGCGAGGGCGACGAGCCGTTCACCGAGGTCGGCGAAGTGGTTGACGCCGACCCGCTCGTAGGTGGGGGCGCTGCGGTCGAAGAGCCCGGCGAGCGCGGCCTTGCGCCCGGCGTCGGTGACGGGCCGCTCGACGGTCCGGGCGGAGCGGGAGGCGGGCGGGGCGGAGGCAGCGGTCTCGGTCACGGCGAGGTCCCTTCGGGGGCGGGTGAACTACGGGGCGGGGAGGGGTGCCCGGTGCGCACGGGGGCGCCCGCGCGGGCCGAGGCGTAGACGGCGGTCACCACCTCCAGGGCACGGCGGGCGCCGTCCCCGTCGGCCAGCGGAGGGCGGCCCTCGCGCACGGCGGCGCAGAAGTCGGCTAGCTGGTCGCGGTGCGGCTGGTAGAGCAGCCCGCCCCGGTCGCGCGGCGGCTCGGCCCGCCGCGGGGGCAGGACGTCGGCGACCTGGTTGCCCGCCCCGAACGCGCCGTAGGCGGCGGCCCGTTCGCCCTTGCGGGCCGCGTGGAAGTAGACCAGTTCGTCGTTGTCGATGACCGCGCTGCCGCGGTCCCCGTGCACCGCGAGGCGCGCGGTGCGCCCCGGATAGGCGGCCGTGGTGGCGAGCAGTACCCCCAGGGCGCCCCCGGCGAAGCGCAGACTGGCGCTCGCCACGTCCTCGACATCGATGTCGTGGTGGGCGAGGAGGCCGGTGTGCGCGGCGACCTCCGCGACCGGTCCTGCCAGGTGCTGGGCCAGGTCCACCAGGTGCACCGCCTGGTTGATCAGCGCGCCGCCGCCGTCCAGGTCCGGGGTGCCGCGCCAGGAGCCGGAGGCGTAGTACGACTGCTCGCGCCACCACGGCAGCTCGACGACCAGGGAGGTCAGCGTCCCGAACCGGCCTTCGTCCACGGCGGACTTGACGAGGCGGACGGCCGGGTCGAAGCGGTGCTGGGAGACGACCCCCAGGGTCAGCCCGCTGTCCCGTGCCGCGTCGAGCAGGCGGTCGGCGGCGTCGAGCGTGACGTCGACCGGCTTCTCCACGAGGACGTGCTTGCCCGCGCGCAGTGCCCGCACGCCCACGTCGGCGTGCGTGCCGCTCGGCGTGCAGACCACCACGGCGTCGATGTCGGGCCTGGCCAGGAGGTCGGTGACGGTCAGCGGATCACAGCGCAGGGCCGCGGCCGTGTCCTTGGTGCGCTGCGGATCACGACCGGCCACCGCCAGCAGGCGGGCGGCGCCGGGCAGGCCCTCCCGCTCGTGGGTGAGCAGCCGGCCGAGGAAGGAGCCGAGCACACCGCAACCGATGATGCCGAAGCGGAGCACGTGCCTCACCCCGCCGTCGGGACGATGGAGTTGCCCAGGAAGTTCGGCAGCTCGGTCAGGCGCTGCTGCTGGGCGTCCAGATCGGTCGGGTACGTGGCGCGGTAGTGCCGGGTGACCTCTTCCACCTCGCGCCAGGTCGTCGGCGTCCGGCCGCCGTTGTGGGCGGGCGCGAGCTGGTCGTACAGCGTGGTGCCCGGCCGCAGGAAGAGCTGGTTGATGCCGAACCAGGCGGGCAGGTCGGCGGCCCAGTCGACGAGGCGGCCCGAGATGCACGCCTCGTCGTCCGGCAGGCCCATCAGGACGAACGCGAACGGCACGATGCCCGCGTCGCGCAGCTTCAGGACGGCCTGCTTGATCTGCTCCTCGGTGACCCGTTTGTGCACGCCGGTGTCGGCGACCGCGGGCGACTCGGCGCCCAGCCACATGCCCTGGCAGCCCGCCCGCGCCCACTGCGTGACATCGCTCTTGAGCACCATCTCCGCCCGGGTCTGTCCCACCCAGCCCAGGTCGCGGCCTTCGAGGCGTCGGCACAGCTCGCCGTAGAAGGTGCGGTTGATGCCGAAGACGTAGTCCAGGAAGAACACGAACTTGAGGCCGGCTTCCTGCTGGGCGTCGATCTCCGCGACCACCCGGTCCAGGGGCTGGGTGCGCATGCGGGTGCCGAACGGCAGGTGGCAATAGGTGCAGCCGTACGTGCAGCCACGGGCGGCCAGGACCATTCCGCAGGGGCCGGGCAGCGGCAGGCCGCCGGAGATGACCTCGGCGGTGTAGTCGGCGGTGGGCACCAGGTCGAAGGCGGGGAAGGCGGAGGAGTCCAAGGGGAGGGCCGGGTAGGGCTTCGGGCGCGGTGCCGGGGAGTCGAGCAGGTTGTGCGGCGAGCTCCGGTCGCACAGGATCCGGTCCTCGACGCCCGCGAGCAGGTCGGCGACGGCGCCGACGGTCGCCGAGTCGGTCTCGCCGACGGCCACGTGGTCCACGGCCAGGTCGGCGCGGGTGGACTCGGGCAGCTGGGTGCCGTGCGGGCCGACCGCGACCGTACGGGCCGTGGGGAAGCGGGCGACGGCCCGCTCCACGGCCGCCCGCACGGGACCGAGGTCCAAGGGGTAGCACTGGGCCCGGTCCGCGATGGCGCTGTAGACGACCAGGACGTCGAACGGGCCCGCGGCGGCCGGGGCGTCCTGGAGGCGCTGGTCCCAGATGGTCACGGAGTGGCCCGCGGCCCGCAGTTGACCGGCGGCGTTCACCGCGTCCAGGGGGAGTTGGATGAAGTACCGGTCGAAGGGGTTGCTGGGGATGACGAGGCAGACGCTGCTCATGACGGCTTCACTTCCACGGTGGGGATTCGGGGCGCCGCCGGTGACGAAGCGCCGACGGGCAGTTGTTCCTGGGCGCGCGCTCGGGCCGCGAGCCGGCTGATGCGGGTGATGCCACGCAGGTCGGGCGCGGGGTGCGCGCCCGGGGCGAAGAGCGTGGACAGGGCCCAGCGCAGGGCGTTCTCCATGGGCGAGTCGTGGATGAGCCACTCGCGGGCGCCCTCGGCCCGGCGCATGGTCAGGCGGTGCATGTTGCGCGGCAGGGGAGTGCCGCCGGGCAGGGCGACCGGGTCCAGTTCGAGGCTGAAGGACACCGGGCCGGCGTCGACGCGTACGAGGCGCTGCCTGCTCTCGGCACCCGGGGGCGTCCGCGGGCACCAGCCGGGCAGGGGGCAGCCGGGCCCCGCCTGCGGGCCGACGATCGTCGAGTACAGCTCCACGGTCGGCCCGTCCTGCGGTCGGGTCCTGTCGTGGGCCGCGACGCTCGTCAGCTCCGGGTCGTGGGCGACCCCGAGGTCGTGGGTGCCGGGGTCGGTCGCCAGGTAGCGGTCGTGCACGCCGGGCGGCAGGACCGTGCCGAGCAGGGCGAGCATGTGCAGCCACTCGTAGCCGAACACGCCGTAGTCGCGGTCGACGAAGCGGCCCGAGGCGATGTCCGCGCGCCGGTCCTTGCCGAAGGCGATCCGCACCGCGTCGATCGGGTGGCCCGGTGCCCACTCCTTGCGCGCGGCCTTGAGGATGCCGGGTGCGGCGGCGTGCGCGTACTGGTTCATGACCACCAGGCGGCTCTCGTCGTACTTGGCGAGCAGCGCGGCCAGGTCGGCGGCCTCCCAGGAGCGGCACACCGGCTTCTCGACGAGGAGGCGGGCGCGCGGGTCCCGGTCCAGGACGGCGGCGACCGTCTCCACGTGCGCGGCGGTGGGCGTGCACACCGACCAGACGTCGACCGGCGTCCGGCGCGGCACGTCCTCGATCCGGGTGTAGGCGGGCAGGGAGGGCGAGAGGCGGTGGGCGGCCGGGTCGACGACCGAGACGCGCACGCCGAGCCCGCCGAGCAGCCGGTGGTGCAGTTGTCCCGCGACGCCGTAGCCGACGACGCACACATGCGTCCTACCGGACATACGCGTCTCCCCCCGGCGTCGTTGCATCGGCAGGTCCGGCGCCCGCGGGCCGCCCTTCGCGCAGGTAGCAGTCGTAGTACGCGGGGAAGAGACCGGCTTCGTCGATGAGTTCGTCGACTACGTCGAGGTGCACCCCCGGGGTGAAGGAGTCCACGTCCCGGCACAGGCGCTTGGCCGCGAGCAGGGTTCCGGCCCGGTAGGCGTCGTAGCCGCGGTTGGCGATGCCCTCGTACTCGTACAGGTTGAGTGAGCGGCCGTCGCCGAGGAGCGTGACCGTCGCGCCGTGCGGCAGGTGGTGGCGTACGCCCACGTAGGGGACGGGCGTCGACGTCGCGCCGCAGCGGCCTTCGCTGAGCACGCTGAAGTCCTTGGTCGCGAAACCGGCGAGGAGCGTGCCGTCGGCGAGCAGCGGGACGTCCCGCTCGGTGATCGCCGTGCCGCCGCTGCTGCCGATGACGAGGAAGGGACGGTGGTCGGTGAGCGCCTCGGCGATGGTGCGGTGCGTCTCGAAACCGTCCTCGGCGGCCGTGATGAGCGCCAGGATGTCGGTATCCACGACATGGACGCGACAGCCGAGCGCGCGCAGGGCGTGCGCCACGCGGTTGCCGAGCGTGCCGTAGCCGAGGACGAGCACATGGCGGCCGATGAACTTCTCCCCGGGCACGATGGCGCGCAGCCGGCGCACGCAGGAGTCGGCGATCTCGTTGTAGCCGAGGCGCGACTTGAGCTGCGAGCGGGCCATGTTCAGGACGGGCACGGCCAGTCGGCCCGGCGCGTCGTGGATGCGCTTGAGACCGCTGACGGTCAGTTCGATGGCCGCGTCCACCGGCTCGACGAGACCGTTGTCGCTGCCCCGGCCCTGGGCGAGCAGCCCGCCGTCGTCGATGACGAGGACCTTGCGACCGACGGCGTGCGCCCGGCGGATGAAGTCCTCCACGCGGGCGTCGACGGCCAGTGCCTCGGCCCGGGCGGCCTCGTCCGCCGTCCCGTTGATCACCGAGTTGTCCAGGACGTCGCTGGCGTAGCCGCGGTGCAGGAACCACGCGTGCACCCGGTCGCGGTGCAGCGTACGGTCGCCCTTGGACAGGGCGTAGATCCACTCGGGGGCGATCCCGGCCCGCTCCATGGCGAGCAGCAGGCCCACGCTGTTCTCCACGTAGTGGTCGCGGAAGATCAACGCCCAGTCGGCGAAGGCGGGCTCGGGAGCGTCATAGCGGCCGAGCAGCGGCATCGCCGCCACGATCGAGTCGGCCTCGGCCTGCGTGTAGCACCGCGCGCGCCGCCCCAGCTCCTCCACGAGCGCGGCGAACACCGACTGCGCGCGCGGCGGCAGCGGCCCGGACGCCGACACGAGCACCCGGTGCCCGCCCGCCGCGGACGCCACGGCGTCGAGCGTTCCCGGCGGCCCGGCGGGCAGGGGAGCGCTGCGCACCGTCAGGACGGTGCCCTCCACGCGCACCGCGCACCGGCCGGGCCCCTCCTCGTACAGCCGGGCCGGTTCCCTGGGCCAGGTCTGACCGGCGATGACCGTGCGCACCGCCGCCAGGACGGCGACGGGATCAAGACAGCCGTCCACGACTTCGAACGGGCCGGACGGCCCGCACTGCGACACCTCCTCCTGCTGCTGAACGCGATTCGAACCGACTTCAGATACCGACATATGTCCACCCATGCCCAGGCGTGCATTCCTTGTGAGAACAGCCTTGTGTGGCCCCGCCGTTGCTCTGTGCAGAGCACCGGCGCCCGGCCTCGGCAGCCACTCTCCGCCGGGAGGGGGCGCCCGGGCATCTGTCGGACGACGAGCCTCTCCGCACGGCGAAGGGGGCAGGAATTCTGCAACACCGCGGCATAAACCTCCGGCCATCCGTCATGCCGGGCGGGATAGACCGAGGAGCATCAGTCAATGCATCAGTCGACGGGGGCGGTCACAGCGGAGGGCAATCTGGCATGTTCGTCGGTCGGGAGCGGGAACAGTACGAACTTGCGCGCGTCGCTGCCGCGTTGACCGAGGGGCACAGCGGGTCCCTCGTCGTCCGCGGGCCGGCCGGCATCGGCAAGAGCGCGCTGCTGCAGCACCTGCGGCACGCCGTGAAGCCGGAGGCGACGGTGCTGACCGCGATCGGCGTCGAGAGCGAGACCGAGCTCTCCTTCGCCGCCCTGCACCAGCTCCTGTTGCCCCTGCTCCCCGAGGTGGACCGGCTTCCGCCGCCCCAGAGCGCCGCCCTGCGTGCGGCCTTCGGCCTCCAGAGCGCGCCCGCCGACCGGTTCCTGGTCGCCCTCGCCGCGCTGACCCTCCTGTCCGAGGCCTCCCAGAGCGGCCCGGTGCTCCTCCTGATCGACGACGCCCAATGGCTCGACACCTCCTCCACGGACGCCCTGCTGTTCGTCGCCCGCCGCCTGGGCGAGGAAGCCGTGGGGATCGTCTTCGCCGTACGCGACGGCTCCCGCCCCTTCTCCGCGCCGGGCCTGCCCGAACTGCGCGTGGGCCCCCTGGACACGGCCGCCGCCCGCGCCCTGCTCACCCACCACCTGCCGGAAGCCGCCCCCGCCATCCGTGACCGGCTCCTGCGCGAGGCCGACGGCAATCCCCTCGCCCTGGCCGAACTCCCGCGTGCCCTCAGCCGCCCCCAGCTGGACGGCGCCGCGGTCCTGCCCGAGGAGCTCCCGCTCACCGAACGCCTGCAGCGCCTCTACCGGCACCGCGTCAACGGCCTCCTCGCCCGCCCCGGCAACGCCCTCGTCCTCGCCGCGACCGAGGGCGACGGTGACCTGGCCGTCGTCCTGCGCGCCGCCGGGGACACCGACCGGGCGATGGACGAGCTGGGCGCCGCGGAGAGCGCCGGACTGCTCGACCTCGACCAGCAGCGCCTGCGCTTCCGCCACCCCCTGGTCCGCTCCGCCTTCTACCAGGGCACCCCCCTCAGCGGCCGCCGCGCCGCCCACATCGCCCTGGCCGAGGCCCTCGACCCCGGTGACGACCGGCACGTCTGGCACCGGGCCGCCGCCGCGATGGGCCCCGACGCACAGGTCTGCCACCTCCTCGCCGAACTCGCCGACCGGGTGCGGGGCAGCGGCGGCGTCGCCACCGCCACCAAGGCGCTGCGCCGCGCCGCCGACCTGGCACCGTCCAACGGCCTGCGCGCCCGTCTGCTGATCGACGCCGCCGACTGCGCCTGGACCGCCGCCGAGGCCGGCCAGGCCCACGCCCTGCTCACCGAGGCCGAGCCGCTGGCCGACCAACCCGCCCTGCGCGCCCGCCTCATGCAGGTGCGCGGCGCCATCGCGCACGCCTCCAGCGACCCGTCCAGGGCCTGCGCGACCCTCCTCGAAGGCGCCGCGCTGGTCCAGGACACCGACCCGCACCTCGCCCGCGAGTCCCTGGCCATGGCCGCCCGCTCCGCGTGGGTCGCGGACGACCCCGGGCGCCTGGCGCACATCGCGGGGCTTCTGGACGAGCTGGCCGCGGCGGACGCGGCGGACGCGGCAGGTGCGGAGGCCAGTGCGCGGGGCGCCCTGGTGCCGGACGGCACTGGGGCAGGAGTCGCCGGAGCGGCTGGCGCCGCGGCCGACGGTGTCGGTGGGGGTGGCGTCGTGAGAGGCGGAGCCGAGGCGGCTGGTGCTGCGGCCGATGGTGTCGGTGGGGGCGCCACTGTGAGAGGCGGAGCTGAAGCGCACGCCACGGCAGACGGTGCCGGTGCGGGTGCCACCGCGACAGGCGGAGCCGAAGCGGATGCCACCGCGACAGACGGCGCCGGAGGAGACGTCACCGTGCCACGCGCGGCTGAAGCGGATGCCACCGCGCCATGCGCGGCTGAAGCGGACGCCACCGCGCCGCATGCCGCCCCAGCACGCGGTGCCCGCGACGCCTTCGGCTGCCACCTCCGCTACCTCAGCGGTCTCGCCGCCGATCCCACGACCACGACCACGATCGAGCCCACGCCCGCGAGTCCGGACGGCGGCGACGGCGGCGCGGACGTACGCGGCGCCCGCATCCCCGAGACCTGGCTCGACCCCGACGACCCCCACCCCTGGGTGTGGCCCCCGACGTTCCTGCCCCACCTCCTGAACGCCACCCTGCCCTGGCGCGACGACCTGGAGCGGGCCGTGGACACCCTGCGCCGCCACGGCGCGATCGGCGCCCTGCCCATGTCCCTGGCCCCGCTCGTCGCCCTCCAACTGGTGACCGGCCCCTGGCCCGATGCCACCGCCAACGGCAGCGAGGCGCTCACCCTCGCGCGGGAGACCGGCCAGCTCGGCGCCGCGAGCCATCTGCGCGCCATGCTCGCCTGGATGGCCGCCGCCCAGGGCGACAGCGCCCGCTGCCTGCGCCTGGCCCGGGAGTCCCTCGACGTCGCCGTGCCGCGCCGCATCGCCAGCGCGGTCACGCTCGCTCACTGGGCGCTCGGCCTCAACGGCCTGGCCGAGCGCCGCCCCGGACACGCCGCGCAGGTCCTCGGCGAAGTCTGCGCGCCGGGCGGCTCGGCCGAACACTTCATGCTGCGCCGCCTGGTCCTGCCCGACTACGTGGAGGCCACCACCCGGGCGGGCCAGCACCAGCGCGCGGAGAAGGCGATGCGCCGCCTGGGCGGCCCACAGCCGCACGACGGACCGCACCTGCTCGCGGCCCGGCTGCGCTGCCAGGCCCTGCTCGCCCAGGGCGACCGCGCCGAGGAGCTCTTCACCGCCGCCCTCGACAAGGCCGACACCTCCCCCTTCGAGACGGGCCGCACCCGCCTCCTGTACGGCGAACGCCTGCGCCGCGACCGCCGCATCAAGCTCGCCCGCGAACAACTGCGCCTCGCCGAGATCCAGTTACACCGGATCGGCGCCCGGCCCTGGGCCCGGCTGGCCCGTATGGAACTGGCCGCGGCGGGCGACCGCTCCGCCCAGGCGGCCGCCCCCGCCAGACCCTCCGACCACCCCGCCCTCACCGCGCGCGAACAGCAGGTCGTACGCCTGGCGGCCCAAGGCCTCAGCAACGGAGAGATCGGTGCCCGCCTCTTCCTCAGCCCCCGCACCGTCGGCTACCACCTCTACAAGGCCTTCCCCAAGCTCGGCGTGGCCTCCCGGGCCCAACTCCTGGGCATGACCTTCGACTAGGGAAGGCAACCGGCAGCGCACCTCGCTCGGACCCAGGGCGACCACGTCAGGGCAGATCCTCTCCGCCCGCTCCGACCGGTTCGTCGGGGCGCTCTGGACGAGCTGCGGGGCCTTCCAGAACAATGGTCGATCGATGCCCGCCACGATGGTCAGACGCCACCTGGTGAGGGCCTACGACAGGCACCTCACGGACGTCTTGGGACTGCTGCCCGATTTCACCGTACGGGGCCAGGCCACCGGCGGTGGACGGCCCGGCGGGGTCGGACTCGGCGAACTGCGCCAGCTGGGCCACTGCATCCGTTGACCCACCCCTCACGCTCGGGAGACCTCGATGACCGACGACCCGTCCGTGCACCACACTGTCTCGCCGTCACCGGAGGCCGCCCGCCTCTACGAGGAGCAGGCCGAGACCGTGGACGGCGCGGCCGTCGACGGGAACATCCACGTCGGCTACTGGGACAGTGCCGCAGACGACCGTTCGCTCGACCAAGCCACCGACCGGCTCACCGACCTCGTGGCGGGGCGGCTGGCCGCGGCGCCCGGCAGTCGCCTGCTGGACATCGGCTGCGGAACCGGACGGCCCGCCCTGCGCATCGCCCGGGCCACCGGAGCCCACGTATCGGGAATCTCCGTCAGCAACGAGGACATCCACCTCGCCCGAACCCGCGCGGACACCGGCGCGCTCGCCGACCGAGTGGACTTCCGGTACGCGGACGCCTGCGCACTGCCCTTCGAAGCCGCGTCCTTCGACGGGGCCTGGGCGATCGAGTCCATGATGCACATCAGCGACCGGACCTCCGCCCTCACCGAGATCGCCCGGACCCTGCGCCCCGGTAGCCCGCTGGTCGTCACCGATGTGCTGGTCCGGTCGCCGGTGACCGGGGATGCCGCGGAACTGGTCCGCCGTACGAGCCGCGCGTTCGGGTCCCCGGCGCTGCCCGAACCGGCAGAGCTCCGCACGGCTCTGGACCGCGCCGGGCTTGAGGTGGAGGAGTTCGCCGACATCGGAGAGCACGTCCGGCGCACCTACCAAGCGTTCGCCGATGCCTTCGCCGATGTGGCCCCCGCCGCCGACGACCCCCATTACGAGTTCTTCAACTCCACTCGCGTCCTGCCCCAGTTCGGCGCGCTCCCGCAGATCGGCTACGTCTTCCTGGTCGCCCGCCGCCCGTGAACGAAGGACCTGCCGTCCGGGAGACAGGAGCGGTCCGCCAGGAACGGGTCGATGCACAGCGAAGCGACAAACTGAACCCCGCACGTCTCTCTGCCGAAGCATCGGATTACCCGAGCAACTCCTTCAAATCCAGCACCACGTGTCAGAAGTCGCTTTACCGAGCCGCGATGAGTGGTCAATCCAGCCAACATAGTTGATTGTGAAACTGTCGATGGTGGCAAGAAAATGATTGTTTAGGGGAGGTGTGGCGACGAGGACCCCCTGAGCCGCTGAGTGCATGGATCGAAACCATGGTGACCCGCGGGGCGGTGTGGGCTGCCAGGGCGCCTGCGCTCGACAAGATGCTCGCTACCCGCCGGGGCGCACTTCCCCACGCGTGGAAGGAAGCTGTGTCAAGAAGAAGTCGAGGCGGCCGAAGCCTTGTGTGAACTCGTGCACTCCCAGGATGCCCGGTAGTACTCAAGGCGGCATTGTAGGTACGATCACCAACATGATCCAGCGGTAATCCGTGCCTCTTGAAGGGTGCCGTCCGGGTCGTTCGACTCCATAGGCGTTCTGCCCAGTGCATGGAGCATGCGAACTTCATGCGCAAGTGAAGTGAGGGAAGAATGGTCAGCTGGTTCCGCGGGATGAGGCATGCGGCCGCAGGTGCGGCTGGGAACTCGCCCCTCGCTCAGTCCCTCCAGCATCCCTTCCCGGCCGCTGTCGCGAATCTGTCAGGCGAACGTCGACTGGCCGCGGAGTGGGGAGCCAGGGGCCGCACCTCGGTACTCGCTTGTCCCGACGGCCGCCCCGTCTACGTGACGTTCCGGGACACGGACATACCCGTCGGCGGACTCCGCGGAGAGCCGTCCGGGCGCGGTGAACGGCTGACGTGACCGAGGTTCCCGAACCCCGCCCGGTGGTGGGCGCGCTGATCCGTGACCCGTACGACCGCATCTTCGTCCAGCGCCGCTCGGCAGACCGGCGTCTCTTCCCCGGGTGCTGGGACGTCGTCGGCGGGGCCGTGGAGGAAGGGGAGTCCCTCCTCGGCGCGCTCCGCAGGGAGATAGCGGAGGAGACCGGGTGGCGGCTGCGCCGCGTGCTCGCCCGGGTGGCGCACGAGGAGTGGACGGCGGACGGACTGCGGCACATCGAGTCGGACTACGTCGTCGAGGTGGACGGTGACCTCTCCGCGCCCGCACTCGAACGGAACAAGCACACCGAGTTCGCCTGGATAGCGGCCGAGGAAGTCGCACTGCTCGACGAGAACGCACAGAGCGGCGGGAGCACCTTCATCAAGGACGTGGTGACCGCGGCGCACGCCTGGCTCGCCGATTCTTCCGGAAAGATCCGTTGAGCTCTCTGAACCGTCTGCGGCCAACAGTCTGATCCAGATTTCCGCGAGCCTTCCCTGGCTGCCCGCGTCATCATCCAATGATGTTCTGCGAGGGGGATATTCAGCATGCCCAGTGACAGGTCGAAGAACGTGCGTCCACGTCCGAGAGTATTGGTGGTCGGATTTGCTGGACACCAAGGAAAGGAATACCTGCCGGTCGTGCGGGAGATCGCTGACGTCGTCGGCGGCGTCGACCCCGCCCCGGCGGCCTTATCGCTCGCCGACGAGTGGAGATTCCCGCATTTCGACGCCCTCGGTGACGCACTGGAGAACCTCGACTTCGACGCCGCGGTGGTCACCGTGCCGCACAGTGAGCACTTCCCGGTCTGTACGGAAATCCTGGCGCACGGCAGGCACGTCATCAAGGAGAAGCCATTCGCCGTCACCGAGCAGGAAGCCCGGCAACTGATTCACCTGGCGCAACGGGCCGACCGCAGCGTCTTCACGCTACTGCAGCGCAACTTCAACCCCGTGTTCCAGTTCGCCCAGGAGAACCTCGCGCGGATCGGGGAGCCCTACTGGTTCTCCTATGACTACCACCTCAACCTCGCTCATCCGACCACGGGTTGGCGCGCCTCCAGGGACCAGGCAATGGGCGGTGTGCTCCTCGACATGGGCTACCACCTCATCGATGTGCTCAGCGCAATGTTCCCCGCACCCGAACCTCCCAGGATGCACGCGGCCTTCGTCCACCACTACCAAGAGATGCGCGACCGCCGGCTGGAGGATCTCGTCAGCCTCATGTGCAGCTATCCCTCAACAGGGCTGGCAGGCTCGCTGCGCATCTCACGTCACCACTACGAGAAGATCGAGCACCTCTGCGTGCTCGGTACGGAGGGCGCGCTGAACGTCGCCCCCAGGGTCGCCATCCTGCATTCCATCGGCGGGCTGCCGTTGGAGCGCCGCACCTGGGAAGGCCCCAAGACCGACACCGTGCGCTCCATGATCTCCCACCATCTGGCACACCTGGACGACCGCTACTACCGCCAGGACCACCTCCAGCGTCAACTCACCGCCGTGCGCACGATCGACGGGATCTACCGGGAGCGGCCGCGTGAGCAGAGCGAGCTGGCCCACCGGTGCGCTTGAGGCCCGCTCCACGGCACCCGGAACCGAGAGCCCCCGCGCCGGGGGCCGACCAGCCGCACCCTGGCCCACCCGCGAAAGCAGGAAGGACACATGGCCACCGCCGAGCAACTCGCCCTCCTCGGAGGCACACCCGCCATCGAACAGCCGCTGCCGCACGAGGTCTGGCCCCCGCCCGCCGACGAGGCGGAGCTGACCGAACTGGCCGAGCAGCGGAACACCGACATCTCCATCAAGGGCAACAGCGGCCCCATCGGCCGGTTCGAGAGCGCGTTCCTCGCCTTCCTGAACGACGGAGCCCGCTTCGCGGTCACCTTCAACTCCGGCACCAGCGCCCTCTTCGCCGCCTACTTCGCGCTCGGCGTGCGCGAAGGCGTGGACGTCGTCGGACCGGCACTCACCTACCACGCGGCGCTGAGCCCCGTCTTCGCGCTCCGCGGCGACGTAATCCTGGCCGACATCGACCCCGAGACCCGAGGCCTGGACCCCGAAGCACTTCGAGCCGCGCTCACCGAGCACACCAAGGTGATCACGGTCGTCCACCAGTGGGGCCACCCCTGCGACATGGACGCGATCCTGCGGATCGCCGAGCGGCACGGGCTGCGCGTTCTGGAGGACTGCTCCCACGCCCACGGCAGCCACTACAAGGGCAGGCCCGTCGGCACCTTCGGCGACGCCGCGGTCTTCTCCCTCCAGGCCAACAAGGCCGTCTACGCGGGGGAGGGCGGCATCCTCGTCACGAGCGACCCCGAGGTGCACGACCGCGCCACGCTCCTCGGGCACTACCGGGACCGCTCCCGCGACGCCGTCCTCGACGAGGACCTGCGCGCCCACTGGGTCACCGGCTTCGGGCTCAAGCTGCGCATGTCGCCGTTCAACGCCATCGTGGCCCGGCACGCGCTCGCGGCGTTCCCGGCACGCAAGGAGGCCCGCCACCGCTGTCTGCGCTACTTCGGCGAGCACCTCGGTGACGTGACCTATCTGGAGCCGGTGCACGTCGCCGCCCACGTCGACATGGGCGCCTGGTACGGCTACAAACCGCTCTACCGGCCCGAGGCACTGGGCGACGTCCCACGCTCCGTGCTCATCGAGGCGCTGCGCGCCGAAGGCATGGAAGTGGGCGCCCCTTCCGGCCCCCGCCTCTCGACGCTGCCGCTGTACGCCCGACCGGAGAACCCCCTCTTCCCCGGAACGCCCAAGAAGGGCCTCGCACCACAGGCCGGCTCACACGCCGAACACGTCGAACAGCACGCCCTGTCCCTGCCCACCTTCACCAACTGGCCCGAGGACAAGACGCTCATCGACCAGTACGCCGAGGCTTTCCACAAGGTCGGCCGCCAGCGCGAAGCGCTCGTACGGTACGCGGCCGATGCGACCCGATGAACCACACCACCGAAGAGGGAGAGACCATGACTGCCGAGGAGTCACCCGAGGCCGTGGCCCAAGTCCTGCAGCACGCTCTCGTGGGTGACGACCTGCCCGACACCTTCACCCTCCTGGGGCGGGAGTGGAGCCTGCACCGCGGTGTCTTCCCCAGCACCCTGAGCGCCGCCACCGAGGTGATGGCCTCGATGGTGCCCTACCCCGAGGGCGGCTCCTTCCTGGAGGTCGGCTGCGGCACGGGCGTCATCGCCGTGACCGCCGCACTCCACGGCTGCGCGTCCGTCACCGCCCTGGACATCAACGAAAAGGCGGTGGCCAACACGGCCGCCAACGCCGAGCGGCACGGTGTGAGCGACCGGGTACGCGTCCTGCACAGCGACATGTACGCGGCTCTCGAGCCCGCGGAGCGCTTCGACACCATCTTCTGGAACGTCCCCTGGACCTACGTCGAGGAAGACTTCGCCCTCTCCACCGATCTGCACTCCGCCGTCTTCGACCCGGGCTACCAGGGCCAGGCCCGATACCTGGCCGGTGCGCATGAGCATCTGGCCGACGGCGGCAGGCTGCTCCTCGGCACGGCCGACCTCGGGGACCGCGACCGGCTCGACGCCATCGCGGAGGAAGCCGGCATGCGGATCGAACTCCTCGACCGCGTCCGCCGGATCGAGGAAGTGCGGGTCATGGAGTACCACTTGCTCGAACTGCACGCGAAGTGATCCGGCGGCCCTCGGAACGCCGCCCGGATCACCACGACGCTCCGCCCGGACCACCAGGGGCCGGGCTCCCGAAACCCACGAGGTGTGCAGTGAGGCGCCCCATGTCACGACAGGACGATCTCGAACTGGCCCTGGAGCTGGGCGACATCGCAGACAGCGTCACCATCCGCCGCTTCCGAGCCCTTGACCTGAAGGTCCGGGAGAAGCTCGACCGTACGCCCGTGACCGACGCGGACACCGCCGTGGAGGCGGCCGTACGCGAGGCACTGAGGTCCACCCGCCCGGACGACGCCTTCGCCGGGGAGGAGACGGGCGGCTCCGTCAAGGCCGGGCGCACCTGGATGGTCGACCCCATCGACGGCACCAAGAACTTCCTGCGCGGGGTGCCGGTCTGGGCCACGCTGATCGCCTTGCTGGAGGACGGGCGGCCCACCGTCGGAGTCATCAGCGCGCCCGCCCTGCACAGCCGCTGGTGGGCGGCGGCCGAACAGGGCGCGTGGCTGCGGCGCGGGGCCGTCGACAGCTCCCCCCTGCCCCTGCGTGTCTCCGGCAGCACCCGCCTCACCGAGGCCTATCTGTCCACCACCAGCACACGCACCTGGGGCACCTTCCACTCGTACGAGGCGTATCTGCGCCTGGTCGAAGCGTGCTGGGAGGACCGTGCCTTCGGGGACTTCATCCAGCACTGCATGGTGGCCGAGGGAACCCTCGACATCGCGGCCGAACCGGTCGTGAACCCCTGGGACATCACCGCCGTGCAGATCCTCGTGGAGGAAGCCGGCGGTGTCTGCACCGACCTCCTGGGCGCCTCGCCCCAGGGCGGCACCGGCGCCCTGTCGGCCAACCCGCAGTTGCACCAGCTCGCCCTGAAAACCCTCTCGGCCGCGCCGGACGGCAGCTGATCCAGAGCCCGCCGACTCCGGTGCCCAACGGTCACGTCAGGAATCCACAGAGAAACGGACCAACATGCTGATTCTTTCCCTCAAGGAAGGCCATGACGGCGCGATCGCAGCCGTCGAGGACGGCAAGCTGCTGTTCTCCCTGGAGGCGGAGAAGGACTCGTTCCTGCGCTACAGCAACCCGACCGCCGAAATGTTCGCCGCGGCGGCGGACCGGCTGGACAAACAGCCGGACGTCGTCGCGATGAGCGGCTGGATCAAGGGGACCCAGGCCACCGACCAACCCTCGCGTGCCGGGTACTACGGTGTGGGCGCGTCCGCGATCTCGGACGAGGCAGGCCGGTTCTTCGGAAAGAACGTGCGCGCCTTCTCCTCCACGCACGAGCGCTCCCACATCATGACGTCCTACGGAATGTCGGCATTCCGTCGGGACCAGCCCTTCTACAGCCTGGTGTGGGAGGGGAACATCGGCTCGTTCTACCGCCTCGACGAGCACGGGAAGGTGACCCATCTCAAGGAGGTGCTCAACTACCCGGGCAACAAGTACTCCTACGGGTTCGCGCTCGCCGACCCCAAGTTCAGTCCGCACCAGGAATTCGTCCGCTTCCAGGACGCGGGCAAGCAGATGGCCCTGGCCGGATTTGCCGAGAACCGACCGGCGACCCCGGCGGAGCAGGAGGTCATCGACTTCATCCTCGGCCAGAAGAACGTCATCACCGGCCAGCTGAAGGACCGGATGACCGATTCCCCCTTCCACAACATCGGGGTGGAGACGAACGAGTACAAGAGCCTCGCCGCCCGCCTCTCGGACGCCATCTTCGACCGGTTCCACGCCTACGCCCGGGAACATCTGACGGAAGGCCTGCCGCTGCTCGTCTCCGGAGGCTGCGGACTCAACTGCGAGTGGAACCGCCGCTGGCGCGAGTGCGGGCTCTTCCCCTCGGTCTTCGTCCCGCCGTGCCCCAACGACAGCGGCTCCGCGATCGGCACCGCCATCGACGCGCAGCACTTCTACACCGGTTCGGCCGACCTGGACTGGGACGTCTACGCAGGTGGTGAATTCGTCGAGGACATCGCATTCGACCCGCAGCGCTACGACATCCGCCCGCTGCACTACGGCGAGGTCGCCCGCTACCTCCGTGACGGCAACATCATCGGCTGGGTGCAGGGCCGCTGGGAAATCGGCCCCCGTGCGCTCGGAAACCGGTCGATCCTGGCCGCTCCCTTCACCGAGGAGACGACCGTCAGGCTCAACAAGATCAAGCAGCGCGAGGGATACCGCCCCATCGCCCCGATCTGTCTGGAGCGGGACGCGGGCCGCTGGTTCGGCGGAGGCGGCCCTGACCCCTACATGCTGTACTTCAGCCAGGTCGAGTCCAGCGAACTGCGAGCGGTGACGCACGTCGACGGAACAGCCCGAACGCAGACCGTCGACCCGACCGCGAACCCGGAAGTGGCCGATCTCCTGGAATCCTTCGGCGAATTGACCGGATTCAGCGTCCTGTGCAACACCTCGCTCAACTATTCGGGCCGCGGATTCATCAACCGCACCAGCGACCTGATCACGTACGGCGAGCTCCACGGGCTGGATGGATACGTCGTGAACGACGCCTTCATCACCCAGCGGCCGTGAAGAACCCCCGCCGCTGGATCAGGAAACGGCAGGGTCGGTGAGGCCGAGGCGCCGGTGCCGAGGCTGAGCCCCCGCCCGGCGCCGCTCTCTGCGGGCTACCGCCCCACCCGTCACGCCAGGCTCTGGACGGGGCGCGAACTACGTCATTTGACGGTATCGGCCTCTCCGGCCCGCTCTCAGCTTTCTCCCCGTGGTCGCATCGGCTCGATGAACTGAGGGGGACGCCGTGGTTGCGCGTGCGGGAGTGAGGAACGTCGTCCTGGTCCACGGAGGCTTCGTGGACGGGTCGGGCTTGCAGGGGGTCTACGACGTCCTCAAACGGGACGGCCACCGCGTCAGCGTCGTACAGAACCCGACGTGGTCCCTCGCCGGGGACGTCGTCGCGGTGCGGCAGGTCATCGACGCCCAGGACGGCCCGGTCGTCCTGGTGGGGCACTCCTACGGCGGGGCTGTGATCTCGGAGGCGGGCCTCCACACGAACGTGGCCGCGCTGGTCTACATCGCCGCGTTCGCACCCGACAAGGGCGAATCCGTGAGCACGCTCATTGCCGACCCGCCTCCGGGTACTGACCGGCGCACGCGGCGTGGGTAGGGTGCGCGGGGCGACAGGGGGACGGGCACGGACGGTGAGGCGCCCTTACGGGCGGGACCGGCAGGGCAGCTCATGGGGCGCGAGCACGACCTCGATCTGGTACGGGCATTCGTCAGCTCGGTCACGACGTCCGGCGACGCGCTTGTCCTGTCCGGCGAAGCGGGTGTCGGCAAGACGGCGCTGCTGGACGCCGCTGCCGAGCTCGCACAGGGCTCGGGCCTGCGCGTCGTACGAGCCGTCGGTGTGGAGTTCGAGAGCACCGTCGGCTTCGCCGGGCTCCACCAGGTCCTTCACCCACTGCTGACCGGGCTCGAACGGCCGCCCACCGCGTACCGCGGCGCGCTGCGCGTCGCGTTGGGCCTGGCGGACGGCGCGCCGCCCGATCAGCTGCTGGTGTCGAACGCGACGCTGGCACTGCTCGCCCGCGCCGCGGCAGAGCGCCCCTTGCTGGTGGTCGTGGACGACCTGCCGTGGCTGGACCGCGCCAGTGCCGCAGTGCTGGGCTTCGTGGCCCGCCGCCTCGACGGCAGCCAGGTCGGCTTCCTCGGCGCGTACCGGTCCGCGGAGGGCAGCTTCTTCGAAGGCGGGGGAGTACACGTGCACCACGTACGGCCCCTCGAACCAGCCGCGGCAGCGGAGCTGATCGGGGACCGCTTCCCCTCCCTGCCCCCGCGCGTGCGCGATCGCCTCCTGACAGCGGCACAAGGAACCCGCTGGCCCTGATGGAACTGCCCATCGCTCTCAGCGGTACGCGACGCCCCGAAGCCGCGGTCCCCGAGGTGCTGCCGCTCAGCAGCCGGCTCCAGGCCGTGTTCGCCTCCCGCGTCCGGGCTCTGCCCGAGCCCACTCGGCTGCTCCTGCTGCACGCGGTCCTGGACGGCACCGGCGACCTCGGCGCCCTAGCGGCGGTCGGCCTGGCGGACCTGGCGCACGCGGAGCGGGCAGGCCTCGTGCACGTCGACGCCGCGACCGGCCGACTCGTCTTCCGCCACCCGCTGACGCGCTCCGCCCTGGTCGAGCTCTCGACCAGCGGGAAGGGGCGTGCGGCGCACCGCGCCCTGGCCGAGCGCAGGGCCGACCGGCCGGAGCGGCGCGCCTGGCACCTCGCCCAGGCCACCGTCGAACCCACCGAGGACGTCGCGGCCCTGCTGGAGCGCGTGGCACACGACGTGGTGCGGCGCGGTGACGCGGAGGGCGCCGTGGCCGCGCTGCTGCGCGCCGCGGAGCTGAGCCCGCGCGGCTACGACCGTAGCCGCCGCATCGCCGAGGCGGTCTACCTCGGCGCGGATCTCACGGGCGATCTGCGGGACGTTCCGCGGCTGCTGGAGGAGGCCCGCAGAGCCGACGGCGGACGGGCGGGTCCGCTGTTCGCCGCGGTCGCCGCCGCGCACCACATCCTCCTCAGCGGCGAGGGCGACCTCGACACCGCCCACCGGCTGCTGGTCGGTGCCATCGACATGCAGCACCAGCCGTACGACGCGACGGACGCCACCATGATCGAGGCGCTCCACACCCTGGCCTGGGTGTGCCACGGCGGCCAGCGCGCCGAGCTGTGGGCACCGCTCGACAGGGCACTGGACCTGTTGCAACCGGGCGTCCCCGACCGGCTGGCCCTGATCCTCGGCACGGTCGCCGACCCGGCCCGCACCGCACCCGCCGTGCTCGCGCACCTCGACGAGGCCATCGCCTCCCTCGACCAGGAGACCGACCCGGCCCAGTTGATCCGCATCGCCATGGCAGCGCTCTACGTCGACCGGCTCGCCGGATGCCGGACGGCGCTGCGGCGCGTGCTGCGCACCGGCAGAGACAGCGACTCGCTCACCCTGGAGCTCCAAGGACTGGTCTTCCTCGGCAGGGGCCGGTTCGAGGACGCCTACCGCCACGCGTCCGAGGTCAGCCAGGCTGGTGCGCTCGCCTCACGCGTCCCTGTGGCCCTGTTCGTCATCATGGACCTCGTCGAGGCCGCGGTACGAACGGGCCGGACCGCGGAGGCGGCAGCCCACGTGGCCGCCGCGCAGGCCGCCGACGTCGCCGTCGTCTCGGCCCGGCTCGCCATGATCGTGAAGGCCTCCGCCGCGCTCGCCACCGACGACCACCGCGCCGACGACCTGTTCGACGAGGCGCTTGCCGTGCCCGGCACCGGCTGCTGGCCGTTCGATCGGGCCCGGGTGCAGCTCGCGTACGGCGAACGCCTGCGACGGGGGAGGTCCGCCAAGCGAGCCCGCGGCCGCCTCGGCGCCGCCCTCGACACCTTCGAGAGACTCGGAGCCGCCCCCTGGACGGCCCGCACCGCCAACGAACTATGGGCAACCGGGGAGCCCGTCAAGCACGGCACCCCCACCGGACCCGCGTCCCTGACGACCCAGCAAAGAGAGATCGCCCTGCTCGCGGCGGCAGGCCTCACCAACAAGCAGATCGGCGAGCGGCTCTTCCTCTTCCGCGCACCGTGTCCACCCATCTGCACCAGCTCTTCCCCAAGCTGGGCGTGGCCTCGCGCGCCGCGCTACGAGACGCCCTCAGGGACTTGCCGAAGGCGTGAGGAACCCAGCGCGTCGCTGGTGCCTCCGTGGTTCAAGCGGCCCCTGTCCTGTCGTTGATCTGGAAGGTGATTACGTCGACTTCGTCGGTTTCCGCCAGGTCCGGGTAGTGGCCTTTGAGGACTCCCTGGAGTTCGGTTGCGGTCGTGAGTCCCTCGGCTTGGGCGTCCTGGTCGGTGAGGTCGCTGATCAGGCAGTGCCTGATGCCGGTCACCTCTGCCGGCAGGACGACTTCAGGGTCGCTCTCGAACACCAGCCGTGCCGGACCGAGCTGGGCCGGGTCCCGGAAGCGGGTGGTTCTGGTCTTGGCGCCGGAGCGGACGTCGTCGAGGTAGCGGGGGTTGAACCGGATGATCGGGGGACCGGCCGTCTCGGGGTCCTGGTAGACCGATGGGTCGAGACCGTTCATCCCTTCCGGGGTCCAGCGCTGAGTCAGCGGCATCAGGTCGGCGGCGAGAACCGACCTGGGCCCCGCGGGCGTGGGTACGATGACGCGCATGGTGGGGTAGTAGTCCACAAAGACCTGCCGATCGCGCCCGCACGGGCCGATGACCCCGCGGCCGTGGTTTCCCACGGCGACGATGCAGCGCATCTGGCGGGCGCCCTGGGCACGTGCGGCTCCCAGAGCCACGAGTTCGGCGCAGGGCCCGCCGGTGAAGTGGTAGAGGTTCACACCGGCAAACATCCGGTAGTCGGCGGCCATGACCGCGGCGCCCATCGTGTGGATCCCGTCCTCGTCGGGCCCGGCGTCGGTATGCGCATCCACGGTGCGGCGTGCCAGCTCCACGAGCTCACGCTCGTCATCATCGAGAGCTCGTGCAGATGACGGTACGTACACGTTCCCAGCCTTCTCTTTCGTCAGCGGTCGTCGAAGATCATTCCACGCCGCGCAGGTGGGTTCCACCGGATTGCGGCTCGCCTTGACCGGCTCCCCAGGTGGCCCCGGCGCTGGCGGCGGACGCGGCGCACGCGGCGCGGCCCGGTCCAGGCGCTCGGCCCCGCTGGTGCGGTGGCGTCAGAGCGACGGCGAGAACGGCGACGCTCCGGCGAGGTGACGGGCCACGACGAGGCGACGCCACCGGCGCCGGAGGTGTCGCCGGTGGCGTTGAAGTCACCAGGAGGCCGCGCTGACCTGTGGCAATGACGGTGGTCGGCGGCCGGGGGCGGGTCCTACCCAGTCGCCGCGGGGATCAGGAAGAGGTGGATCGACTGGTCCTTCGCGCGGTACGGGTCGCTCGCCGCGCCCTTCTTCGCCCGGTCCGACACCACCACCACGTGGTCGGACGAGACCCAGGAGACGCCTTCGGCGGTGCCGTAGACGGTGCGCCCCTTGGTGTCCGTGGGGAGGCGGTAGACCGTGCCCTCGTCGACCTGCCACTTCTGCGTGGCGAGGCGGCCCACCCAGAGTGCGGACGACGCCTGCGACAGGACGGCGATCCGGCCGTCGCGGACGGACAGGCCGCTTTAGTCCTCGAAGGGCAGGGACGCGGGCAGCCATAGCGTGTCCGTGTGGTCCCACTGGTCGGTGCCGCGGCGGAAGACCTGGATGCGGCCGCCGCCGGGCCGCCGGCCCTCCTTGCCGCCCGCGCAGCGGTTGCCCTCGCACAGGGCGAGCAGGTGACCGACTCCGTTCCGCTCCACCCACTTCAGACCCTCCATGCCCTTGTTGGCGTCCGTCAGCAGGAAGCCGAGCCACGCCGAGCCGCGGGGCCGCAGTCGGCTGTCGTGTTCCTGAACGCGGGCGCGGTACCCCTTGGGCTTGACCGGAACAGCCTCGCTGAGCGTGAAGTAGCGGTCCTTGACCGGGTCGTGAGCGAGATCCTCGTGCCCATCGGCCTCCGTCCCCTTGCCGTGCTGGGAACTCGCCGCTTCCCGGATCTTGGCCTCCTTGACGAGGCGCAGCTGCGGGGCCTTGTTGTTCTTCGGCTGCTTCTTGGCGGTGGTCATGACGGCAGGGCCTCCATGGTGCCGGGGAAGACGGCACCGCTGGCGCCGTTGGGGTAGGTCTTGCGGAGCTCGGCGAGCTGACGTCGGGCGCTGTCGTAGCGCATCCGTGTGTGGTGGTAGATCCCGTACGTGAACTGGGCGCCGCGGCTGAGTTCCCCCTGGCGGTACGCGGCTCGGTACACCTCGTCGTTGGTGAAGTGCCGCCCAGTGAAGGGCTGTCCGTGCGGGCTGGCCGACTTGAGGTGCACCGAGGGCGCGATGCGCTGCCACAGGCCCTCGCCCCCGGAGTCCTCCGCACCGATCAGCGCGGCGACACGGCCGGGGTCGAACTCCGTGTCGAGCAGGTACTCCAGGTGGTCGAGGTAGTACTGGCAGAAGTCGTGGTGGCGCAGCAGGTTGGTGAACAGCGGCAGCTGTGGCACCTCGTGCGGGGCGTGCGTGATCCGGTAGTAGCCGCGCGTCCTCGCGGGCCAGTCGAGCAGATCCGTGTACTGCCACTGGGTCGAGAAGAAGTCGGCGCCTGGGGCTGTTGTCGTAGTCCCAGGGGATGAACGTGAAGTACGGGCGTGACGTGAAGCCCCGCGCGTCGCCGAGCCGCCCCGAGTTGTAGAGGTAGTAGTTCGACGGCGTCGCGAAGTAATTGTCCCAGCTGCCGAGGACCACGTTGGCGCTCGCCCAGCGCAGGAAGGCCCGCACGTTCAGGAGGCCCTCGACGGACGAGCGGAAGGCGTCGGACGCGAACGCGCCCTCGCTGCCGCGCAGTTCGACGCCGTTGATCGTACGGAGGTCGTCGTAGGTGTTGGCGGCCGGATCGCCCTCGTTCGTCTTGAGGCGGTACGTCCTGTCGTCCGCCGGGCCGCCCGCGGTGAAGTACTGGTGACCGCCGTCCGTGCCGCCCGTGCCGGTGCGGTGCTCCAGGGTCGCGCAGCCGATGTCACCGCAGGACGCCTTGTAGAGGTTGCCTTCGGAGTTCTTGCCGAAGTGGTCCTTGAGGAACTTCTTGTCGACCTGCTCGATGACGGAGAACAGCCCCATGTAGCGGTCGTTGAGGAAGAGCGTCGCGTACGTGTGCTGCGAGGGGTCGTTGCACATCGCCTTGAGGCTGACTCGTTCCATGCCGTGCAGCCGGTCCTCGCTCTCCCCGACCTCGAAGTCCACCTTCCAGGACCGCTTGGGCGCACGCGCTGTCATATTGCCGCTGTTGACCAGGGAGAAGGCGGGCGTGGAGAGTAGCAGTGCTCCTGTCCACGGCGCCTCCTCATGGGGTGCCAGAAGGTGAGCTTCCTCTCTACGCCCGGCGCCACATGACCGCCGGCGGCAGAACCGGCCTTACCGACCTGGCGGCCGTCGGGGCGCTTGCTCACCACGCGGTCAACCGCCCAGCTCGGCGCCGTGCCGACAGGCCCTGGGAGTCGCACAACCATCCACCCGCCTCACAGGTCAAAGCCGCGACACGCACAGGAACACCCATTGGGGGAGTCTTGAAGAAGTTCTCGGTGGTGATGGCCACGAGCCTCGTGGCTTGCGCCGCCACACTGGTCGCCGTGCCCGCGGCACACGCGGGCGAGGGCGGCTCCCGCAGCCGTACGGAGACGCTGCTGGAGGGCGGCAAGGTCTACGCCCTCTACGAGCACCTGTCCTCGCGCTTCCGCCCGAAGGACGTCACGCTCAAGATCCACGCGCCGGACGACACCAAGGTCCTCGCCAGCCTCCGCCTCGACGGCACCGAGACCTGCCCCGACACGAGCGAATGCTTCGAGCACACCTTCCGGTCCGGGCCGGTCACCCTGCCCGCCATGGGCGCCTACGTGATCGACGTCGTGGCGAGGGAGGGCCGGCCGAACGAGGTCGTGCAGCGGTCGACCGGATTCCTCAACTACGGTCTCAACCCCAAGCTGACCCTCAGCAGCAGCCACCCGCGGATCTCCTACGACCACTCCGTGCTCGACGTCTCCGGATCCCTGGTGGCCGAGGACCCCGTCACCCACGAGGTGAAGCCGTTCGCAGGGGTGGGCATGTACTACCGCGCCCGCGAGGCTCGCAGGGAGGGCTGGGTGTGGACGGACGGGACGGGGCGGTTCTCGTCCACCACGTACTTCAACGAGCGCAGCACCGACACCACGTACGAGTACATGTTCGACCAGCAGTACGAGTCGCTCAAACTTCCCCTCCACCAGCAGGCGCTGAAACTCAAGGTGGACACGCCCGCAGACACAGTCACCGCACCGTACGGCAGTGACATTCCGGTCCGCGGCAAGCTCACCCGCATCGCGGACGACGGCGCCGAGAAGCCCCTGGCCGCCGAGGTGAACATCGGCGCCGACGGCACCGTACAGAGCGGGGAGAACGGCACCTTCTCCACGCGGTACACGGTCAAGCAGGGCGGGCAGGTGAGCATCCGGCCGACCGCGTCGAACTGGTTCACGCCGCCGTCCCCGCACACCTTCACGGTGGCCGAGCCCCCGCGGACGAGCAGGCTGTCGAACGTCGAGGGCAAGGTGGACAAGTACCGCAAGGTCACCTTCACCGGCAAGCTCGGTGTCACCCAGGGGACGTTTCCGAAGGGGGCCACGGCGAAGGTCTCCGTCGACCACCGCCCGGAGGGCGGGGCCTGGTCGAGCACCGGCACCTTCGACGCCGCGTACGGCGCCTCCTTCACGGGGTCCTCGCCGAAGAAGGCCGACGCGGGTGGCCACTGGCGGCTCCGCCTCGTCAACGCCGACCTGAACGGTTCGAGCGCCAAGCTGGGACGCACGTACACGCGGGTGTGGAACGACGGGGTCACGCCCGAGGGCGTGCGCAAGGGGGCGAAGGTCACGGCCAAGGGCGGTCTGATGCACAAGCCGGGCTCCACCTGGCGGCCGTACGCCGGGCAGAAGGTCCGCGTCTGGTTCAAGGCCGCGACGGCAGGGTCCGCGTGGAAGGAGCTGGGAAGCACCAAGACGCTCGGCGACGGCACGTTCAGCAAGAAGTTCACCGCGCGGCAGGACGGCACCTGGCAGATGCGCTACACCGACACGGACGCCTCCCACTACGCGGACCACGGACGTGAGGACTACGTCGACGTCCGCTGACGCGCACGGAGGCCCGCAGACGAGGGGCGAGCGCTGAGGCCCGTACGCGAGGGGAGAGCGCTGAGGCCCGCACACGAGGCGGCCCGCACCGGAAGTCATCCGGTGCGGGCCGCCTTTGTCGTCGGTACGCACGCGCCACGCGGCCCGGCCCGCTACCGCAGCCGCCCATGAACCGTCAATTGGCATTTCCTGGATTTAACGGTTCCTGTACCCACTCTTCTCCCGGTTAACTCGCCCATGTGTACCGGGTGTTTCGTGATGCCGGTCACGGTTGAACTTGATTCGCGTCCCACGTAGTGTGATCATCGCCGCCGAGAACGGGGGAAGTGCAGGCTGGTCGAGCGACCCGTAACGGGCGCTTGAGTAACAGAACTTGGGGGATGTGCGGAGCCGTCACCATCGTGTGCAACGGCCGCTTACGGGGGATTTTGCCGCTCTGGCATGAAGTAAATGACCGCTGCCTGGTTTCTGTTCGGGCGCGGCTTGCTGTGTGTTTGGGCAGGTGTGTCCCCGCCCGCGTCCCTCTCCGTGCATGCCGAGAGGTGCAGTGTGAGCAATCCATTTGAAGACGATGACGCCCAGTACCTGGTCCTGGTGAACGATGAGGGCCAGTACTCGCTCTGGCCTGCGACGATCGAGGTCCCCGCGGGCTGGGAGGCGCGGTTCGGGCCGGACGCCCGCCAGGCCTGCCTCGCCCATGTCGAGGAGAACTGGGCCGATATGCGCCCGTTGAGCCTGGTCCGGGAAACGGAATCCGCGGGTTCTTGAACACGGTGTGACGTGGCACGGCAGTAGCGGTTCCCGTCGCTGCCGTCGCCGCCTTCACCTGCGTTTCATCAATTGCTCAATGATTGGTTGAGTATTCATGCGCCCGCTCTATCGGGCGTACGCATAACCGCGTCTGCACAGCAATGGGGTCCGTGTCGGGACGAGCGGGCCGCAAAGGAATTACGGGGGAGCTAGTCATGCTTGGCCTGGACCGTTCGCCGCTTTCACGCGCGCAGCGCGGCGTGTGGCTCGCGCAGCAGCTGGATTCGGTGAGCAGCGCGTACAACGTCGCCCAATACACCGATATCCGCGGGCCGTTGACGCCCGAGCTGCTCCTCAGGGCCGCACGGCAGGCGATCGCGGAGACCGAGGCGCTCGGCGTGCGGTTCGAGGAGAGCGGCGCCACCGCTGTGCAGGTCCGGCGCGAGCGCCCCGACGACTGGGAGCTGCCCTACGTCGACCTCAGCGGCGAACTGCTGCCGCGCGAGGCCGCCGAGCGGTGGATGCGGGAGTCCGTGGAGCGTCCGGTCGACCTGGTGGCGGGCCCACTGTTCACGGTCGCCGTGCTCCGGCTCTCCCCGGAGTGGCACCTGCTCTACCTCCAGGGAAACCACCTCGTCACCGACGGCTACTCCGGCGCCCTCATCAGCGGCCGCGTGGCCGACATCTACACGGCGCTCGCCCGCGCCGAGGAGCCTCAGGGCCGCACCTTCGGCACGCTGCCCGAGCTCCTCGCGCAGGACGCGGACTACCGCGCCTCAGCGGCGTACGACGAGGATCGCGCCTACTGGGCGGAGCGGCTGCGCGACCTGCCGACGCCCCTCGCGCTCTCGGGCCGTCCCGTCGCCCCCGCGGGCAGCGCGACGCGCCGCGTCGGACGCATCGGCACCGCGGACGCGGACACCGTGCGCCAGGCCGCCCGTACGGCCCGCAGCGCCCTGCCCGCCCTGGTCATCGCCGCCACCGCCGGATATCTGCACCGGATGACGGGGGAGCGGGACGTGGTGCTCGGCCTGCCCGTGACCGCGCGCACCAACGCGGCCCTGCGCGCCACGCCCGGCATGGTCTCCAACGTCGTACCGCTGCGCCTGGAGGTCGACCCCGGCGCCTCCTGGACCGATCTCGTGCGGCAGGCGTCCGTCGAGGCCAAGCGCGCACTGCGCCACCAGCGCTACCTCTCCGAGGAGATCCGCGCCGACCTGGGCACCACCGACGCCCTGTTCACGACGCAGGTCAACATCCTGCCGTTCGGCGGCGGACTGCGCTTCGGCGACGCCGTCGGCGCCCAGACCTACCTCGCCGGGCCCGCCGAGGACCTCTCGGTCGTCGTGCAGGACCACGGCGGCGACGGCATCATCCTCGAAGTCGAGGCCAACGCCGCCTCGTACACGCCCGACGAGGCCACCGGACACCAGCAGCGCCTGCTCTCCTTCCTGTGCGCGGCCGCCGCCGACCCCGGCGCCACGGTCGGCCGCACCGAACTGCTCACGCCGGCCGAGCGCCGCCACGTCCTGACCGGCGGCATCAGCACCCCGCACCGTGAGGACCCCACGGCCACCACCCTCACCGAGCGCTTCGGCGCACAGGTCCTGCGCACCCCGGACGCGACCGCCGTGACCTGCGGCGACGAGCGCCTGACCTACCGCGAGCTCGACGAGCGCGCCAACCAGCTGGCGCACCGGCTCGGCGCACTCGGCGTACGCGCCGAGACGCCCGTCGTCGTGCTCCAGGAGCGCACCGCCGACCTCGTCGTCTCCCTGCTCGCCGTCGTCAAGGCGGGCGGCTGCTACGTGCCCGTCGACCTCCGCCACCCCGACCAGCGCCTGCGCGCCATGGCGCGGGACACCGGCGCGTCCCTGGTGCTCTGCGACCGCACCACCGCCGAGCGGGCCCGCGCGCTCGGCGTGCCCGCCCTCGCCGTCGACGACCCCGCCGTCCGGGCCGGACAGCCCGTCGACGAGCCCGACGTCGTCTGCCGCCCCGCACAGCTGGCGTACGTGATGTACACCTCGGGCTCGACCGGCGCCGCGAAGGGCGTCGCCATCACGCACGAGGACATCCTCGGACTCGCCCTCGACAGCGTCTGGCGCGGCGGCGCGCAGCAGCGGGTGCTCCTCCACTCGCCCGCTGCCTTCGACGCCGCGACGTACGAGGTGTGGGTGCCGCTCCTCGGCGGCGGCGAGGTCGTCGTCGCACCCCCCGGCGAACTGGACATCCCCACCCTGGGCGCCACCCTCGTCCGGCACCGCGTCACCTCGCTGTGGCTGACGGCCGGACTGTTCCGGCTCATCGCCGAGGAGGACCCCGGCTGCCTCAAGGGGCTCACCGAGCTGTGGGCGGGCGGCGACGTCGTGCCCGCGGCGACCGTGCGCCGGATCCGCGAGGCCTGCCCGGACCTCACCGTCGTCGACGGCTACGGACCGGCCGAGGCCACCACCTTCATCACCCACCACCGGCTGCCCCCGCAGGCCGAGGTGCCCGACCCCCTGCCCATCGGCCGCCCCTTCCAGGGCATGCGCGCCTACGTCCTCGACGAGGGCCTCAGGCCCGTGCCGCCGGGCAGCGTCGGCGAACTGTACGCCGGGGGCATCGGCCTCGCGCGCGGCTACGTCCGGCAGGCGGGCAGGACCGCCGAACGCTTCGTCGCCGACCCCTTCGCCGTCGCGGGGACGCGCATGTACCGCACCGGTGACCTGGTGCGCTGGAACACCGACGGCGACCTGGAGTTCGTCGGCCGCGCCGACGACCAGGTGAAGATCCGGGGCTTCCGCATCGAACCGGGCGAGATCGAGTCCGCTCTCGCCGCGCACCCGCGCGTCGCCCACGCCGCCGTGGACATCCGCACCGGCCCGCGCGGTGACAAGCGCATCGTCGCCTACGTCGTCGCCGAGGAGGCCGCGTCGCGCGACGCGGAGAGGGCCGGGGCGGCCGCCGCCCTCGACCTCGATGACCTGCGCGCCTACGCCGCCCGCGACCTGCCCTCGTACATGGTTCCCGCCGCCTTCGTCGCCCTGGACACGCTGCCGCTCACCCACAACGGCAAGGTCGACCGCAGGGCGCTGCCCGAGCCCGTCTTCGCCGCGGCCGAGACCGGGCGGGCCCCGGCGACCCCGGCCGAGACGGCGCTGTGCGCCCTGTACGCGCAGGTGCTCGGCGTCGAGTCCGTCAGCGTCGACGAGGGCTTCTTCGAAGCCGGCGGCGACAGCATCATGGCGATCCAGCTCGCCAGCCGGGCGCGCGCCGCGGGCCTGGTGTTCACGCCGCGCGACGTCTTCACGCACCGCACCGTCGCCGCCCTCGCCCGCGTCTGCGGCACCGAGGAGCCGGCCGCGGCCGAGCGCGACCCGGACGCGGGCACCGGCCCCGTGCCCGCCACGCCCATCGTCGAGTGGCTGCGCGAACGCGGCGGCCCCATCGACGCGTTCCACCAGTCGGCGGTCCTCAGCGTCCCGGCGGACCTCGACGAACAGGCCCTGGTCCGCGCCGTGCAGCACCTGCTCGACCGGCACGACGCGCTGCGCCTGAGGCTCACCGACGAGGACGGCGCCTGGCAGCTGGCGGTGGCCCCGCGCGACACGGTGTCCGCCAAGGAGTGCGTCACGCGCGTCGACGCCGCGCACCTGGACGGCGACGCCCTGCGCGCGTTCGCCGACGACCAGCGCGAGCGGGCCGCGCGCCGCCTCGCGCCCCGGGACGGCGCCCTGGTCGAAGCGGTGTGGTGCGACCGCGGCCCCGACGCTTCGGGCCGCCTCGTGCTCGTCCTGCACCACCTGTGCGTCGACGGCGTCTCCTGGCGCATCCTGGTGCCCGAACTCGTCGCCGCCTACGAGGCCGAGGCGCGGGGCACCGCCCCGGACCCGGCCCCGCCGACCACCCCGCTCAAGGAGTGGGCCGAGCAGGCCGTACGCCTCGCCCACGCACCGGAGCACACCGCCGAACTCGCCCTGTGGCAGGACGTCCTCGGCGAGGACGAGCAGCCGCTCGGCCGCCGTCCACTGGACCGGGCCCGCGACACCGTGGCCACCGAGGCCCGGCTGACCCGCACCCTGCCCGCCGACCTGACGGTCCCGCTGCTCACCTCCGTGCCCGCCGCCTTCCACGCGGGCACCACCGACGTGCTCCTGGCGGGCCTCGCGCTCGCCGTCACCGACTGGCGGGGCGCCACCGGCCGCGCGACGGGGCCGGTCCGCGTCGACGTCGAGGGGCACGGCCGTGAGACGGAGTCCCTGAGGTCCCTCGGGGACGCCGGAGGCACGGGCGGCCTCGGGGCCGACTTGACCGGCACCGTCGGCTGGTTCACCTCTCTGTACCCGGTCCGCCTCGACACGCCCGGCGACCTCGCGAGCGCGTGGACCGGAGGCGCGGCCACCGGCGCTCTCATCAAGTCCGTCAAGGAGCACCTGCGCGCCCTGCCCCACCACGGCCTGGGGTACGGCCTGCTGCGCTACCTCAACGCGGACACTGCCGCCGTGCTCGGCGCGCGGCCGCACCCACAGATCGGCTTCAACTACCTCGGCCGCATGTCCGGCCTCGTCACCGACGGCGCGGGCGTGGCGGGCGATGCGGGTGAAGCGGGCGACCTCGCCTGGGCCGTCGACGCCGACGGACTCCACGGCGGCGCCGACCCGCGGATGCCGCTGGCCCACGCCCTGGAAGTCGAAGTCATCGCCCGGGAGACCGGCGACGGCGACGAGCTGAGCGTGGTCTGGCGCTGGCCCGGCGACCTCTTCGACGCGCACGAGGTCGCCGCGCTCGCGGACACCTGGCAGCGCGCCCTGGAGACCCTCGTACGGCACGCGCGGACCCCGGGCGCGGGCGGACACACACCGTCGGACCTGGACCTCGTCGCCCTGACGCAGCCCGACATCGACGCCCTGGAGGCGGAGTTCACCCCCGCCTACGGCGGTGTCGAGGACGTCCTGCCCGTCACGCCCTTCCAGGAAGGGCTCCTGTTCCACGCGCTGTACGACACCTCTGGTGCCGACGTGTACACCGCGCAGTTCGCCTTCGAGCTCACCGGCCCCCTGGACGCGGCCGCGGCCGGGGCGCTGCGCGCCGCCGCGCAGGAGCTGGTGCGCCGCCACCCGGTGCTGCGCAGCGCGTTCCGGCAGCGCGGCGACGACGGCACCTGGACGCAGGTCGTGGCCCGCGACGTGCCCCTGGACTGGCGGGAGACGGACCTCAGCGACCTGGATCCGACGGAGCTGCGCGGCCGGCTCGACGAGATCCTCGCCGCGGACCGGGCCGAGCGCTTCGACGTCTCGACGCCCCGCCTCGTCCGCTTCGGCCTGCTGCGGCTCGCCGCCGACCGGCACGTGCTCGTCCTCATGAACCACCACGTCGTCCTCGACGGCTGGTCCACCGCGCTCCTGATGGGCGAGCTGTTCACGCTGTACACCCAGGGCGCCCGCACGCTGCCCGCGGTGCGGCCCTTCCGCGACCACCTCGGCTGGCTCGCCCGCCAGGACCACGACGAGACGCTGCGCGCCTGGACGGACGCGCTCGCCGGAGTCGACGAACCCACCCTCATCGCCGCCCCCGCGGGCGCCGACCTGCCCCAGCGGCCCGAGCGGGTGTCCTTCGACTTCACCGCCGACCTCACCCAGCGCCTCCTCGCCGCCGCGCGCGGCCGGGGCCTGACCCTGAACACGCTGGTGCAGGGCGCCTGGGGCATCCTGCTCGGCGCGCTCACCGGACGCGACGACGTGCTCTTCGGCGCCACCGTCTCCGGCCGCCCCGCCGACCTGCCGGGCGCCGAGGACGTCGTCGGCCTGCTCATCAACACCGTGCCGGTCCGGGTGCGCCCCACGCCGGGCGCGACCGCCGCCCAGCTGCTCGGCGCGGTGCAGGCCGAGCAGTCGGCGCTCACCCCGCACCACCACGTCGCCCTCACCGACCTGCACACCGTGACCGGCCTCGGCGCCCTCTTCGACACCTGCCTGGTCTTCGAGAACTACCCGGTGGACATGGCGGCACTGCGGCTGCCCGGCGGCGGACTCGCCGTCACCGACGTCACCGTCCACGACGGCGCGCACTACCCGCTGCGCCTGGTCGTGCTGCCCGGCCACCACGACGGCGGGCACCTGCGCATCGCCCTCGACCACCGCCCCGACGTCCTCCGCCGCGAGGAGGCCGAACGCATCGGCCTGCGCCTGCACCGGCTCCTCGAAGCCCTGGCCGACGACCTGGACACCCCGCTCGCCCGCCTCGACCTGCTCACCCCCGAGGAGCGCGACCAGGTCCTCACCCGGTGGAACGCGACCGCGCACCCGGTGCCCGACACCACCCTGCCCGCGCTCGTCGAGGAGCAGGCCGCCCGCACCCCCGACGCGCCCGCCCTCCACCACGGCGACACCACCTGGACGTACGCCGAACTCAACGCGCGCGCCAACCAGTTGGCCCACCACCTGCGCGAGCGCGGAGCCCGCCCGGAGACGAAGGTCGGCGTCGCCCTGGAGCGCTCGCCCGAGCTCGTCCTCGCGCTGCTCGCCATCGTCAAGACCGGCGCGGCCTACGTGCCGCTCGACCCCGACCACCCCGCGTCGCGCACCGCGCAGATCCTCACCGACGCCGCGCCCGACCTCGTCCTGACGAGCACCGCGCTCGCCCCCGGCCTGCCCTGCCACGTCCCGGCCCTCGCCCTGGACAGCGACGACGTCATGGCGCGCGTGCGGTCCCGCCCCGCCACCGATCCGGACACGGAGCGGCCGACCGGCCGCACCCCCGCGTACGTCATCTACACCTCCGGTTCCACCGGCCGCCCCAAGGGCGTGGTCGTGGAGCACGCGGCGATCGTCAACCGCCTCCTGTGGATGCAGCACCAGTACGGTCTCGACGCCACCGACCGGGTGCTCCAGAAGACCCCGTCGGGCTTCGACGTCTCGGTGTGGGAGTTCTTCTGGCCGCTGATCAGCGGCGCCTCGATCGTCGTCGCGCCGCCCGGAGCGCACCGCGAACCCGCGCTCCTGGCCCGGCTCATCCAGGACGCCGGCGTCACCACCACGCACTTCGTGCCGTCGATGCTGCGGGCCTTCACCGACGAGCCCGCCGCCCGGGGCCGCACGAGCCTGCGCCGCGTCTTCAGCAGCGGCGAGGCCCTGCCCGCCGACCTCGTCGAGGACTTCCGGGAGATCTCCGACGCCCCGCTGCACAACCTGTACGGGCCGACCGAGGCCGCCGTCGACGTCACCCACTGGACCTGCCCCCAGCAGGACGTACCGCGCACCGTGCCGATCGGCCGCCCCGTCTGGAACACCCAGATCCGCATCCTGGACGCGGCCCTGCGCCCGGTGCCCCCGGGCGTCACCGGCGAGCTCTACCTCGCGGGCACCCAGCTCGCCCGCGGCTACCTGGACCGGCGCGCCCTGACCGCCGAACGCTTCGTGGCCGACCCCTACGGCCCGCCCGGCACCCGCATGTACCGCACCGGCGACCTCGGGTCGTGGGACGCCGAAGGCCGCGTGCGCTACGCCGGGCGCTCCGACCACCAGGTCAAGATCCGCGGCCAGCGCGTCGAACTCGGCGAGATCGAGGCCGCCCTGAGCGCACACCCCGCGGTCGGACAGGCGGCCGCGGCCGTCGTCGACGGCAGGCTCGTGGCGTACGTCCTGCCCGCCGAAGCGGTCCCGTCCCCGTCCCCGTCCTTGGACGGTGATGCGCTGCGCGCCCACCTCAGCGCCGAGCTTCCCGCCCACATGGTGCCCTCGGCGTTCCTCACCCTCGACAGCTGGCCGCTGACACCCAGCGGCAAGCTCGACCGCAAGGCCCTGCCGCGCCCCGGCTTCGAGGCCGCCGAGACCAGCCGCGCACCCCGCACGGAGCGGGAGGCCGCGCTGTGCGCGCTCTTCGCCGACGTGCTCGGCGTGGAGCGGGTCGGCATCGACGACAGCTTCCTCGACCTCGGCGGGCACTCCCTGCTCGCCACCCGGCTCACCAGCCGCATCCGCGCCGAACTCGGCACCGAGGTGCAGATCAAGGACCTGTTCGAGCAGCCCACCGTGGCCGGGCTCGCGGCCCGCCTCGCCGCCACGGCGGGCGACGCGAGGCCGCCGCTCACCGCCACCGACCGGCCCGCCGCCGTACCCCTGTCGTACGCCCAGCGGCGCCTGTGGTTCCTCAACCGCCTCGAAGGCGGCTCCGCCGCCTACCACATGCCGCTCGCCGTGCGCGTGCGCGGCGCCCTGGACCGCGCGGCGCTCACCGCGGCCCTCACCGACGTCGTGGCGCGGCACGAGAGCCTGCGCACCGTATTCCCGGAGACCGACGGCGAACCCCACCAGCTCGTGCGCCCCGCCGGGCCCGTCGAGCCGGAGGTCCGCGACTGCCCGCGCGCCCGCCTGGACGACGAGCTGGCCGCCGCCATCACCCGCGCGTTCGACCTCACGGACGAACTCCCGCTGCGCGCCCATCTGTTCGGCGTCGACACCGACGAGCACGTCCTGCTGCTCGTCGTGCACCACATCGCCGCCGACGGCTGGTCCATGCGCCCGCTCGCCCGCGACGTCTCCCTCGCGTACGCCGCCCGCGCCGAGGGCCGGGCGCCCGGGTGGGAACCGCTGCCCGTGCAGTACGCCGACTACGCCCTGTGGCAGCGCGCGCTGCTCGGTGACGCGGCGGACCCGCACAGCCCGGCCGCGCGGCAGACCGCGTTCTGGCGCACCGAGCTGGCCGGGGCGCCCGACGAGCTCCAGCTCCCCTACGACCGGCCGCGCCCGCGCACCCCGAGCCACCGGGGCGCCACCGTGCCCGTGCGGCTCGGACCCGACACCCACGCCGCCCTGGCCCGCCTCGCCCGCGACGGCGGCGCCAGCCCCTTCATGGCCGTACAGGCCGGGCTCGCCGCGCTCCTGTCGCGGTGGGGCGCGGGCACCGACATCGTCCTCGGCACCTCCGTGGCCGGGCGCACCGATGTCGCGCTCGACGACCTCGTCGGCTTCTTCGTGAACACCCTCGTGCTGCGCACCGACGTGTCGGGTGACCCGACCTTCCGTGAGCTCCTCGCCCGCGTGAAGAAGGCGGACCTCGCGGCGTTCGCGCACCAGGACGTGCCCTTCGAGCACCTGGTGGAGCAGCTCAACCCGGCCCGGTCCATGGCCCGCCACCCGCTGTTCCAGACGATGCTCACGTTCCAGAACACCACGGCGGCCGAGGTCGGCCTCGCCGGGCTCGACGCGACGGTCGAGCGGGCCGGCGCCGCCTCCGCCAAGTTCGACCTCGCCTTCAGCCTCACCGAGCGGTACGCCGACGACGGCACCGCCCTCGGCATCGAGGGCGAAGTGGAGTACGCCACGGACCTGTTCGACGCCGCCACCGTCGAAGGCCTCGCCGCGTCGTTCGCCCGCCTCCTGGACGCGGCCGCGACCGCACCGGACCAGCCCGTCGGCGCCGCCCCGGTGCTCGCCCCCGAGCAGCACACCCTGATCGTCGAGGGCTGGAACGCCACGGCGCGCCCCACCCCGCCCACCACCCTGCACGCCCTCGTGGAGGCGCAGGCGGCCCGAACCCCCGACGCCGAAGCGGTCCTCGCCGCGGACACCACCCTGACCTACCGGGAGCTCGACGAGCGGGCCAACCGGCTCGCCCGCCACCTCGTCGAACGGGGCGCGGGACCCGAGGACTTCGTCGCCCTCGCCCTGCCCCGCACCGCCGAGACCCTCGTCGCCGTCCTCGCCGTGCTCAAGGCGGGCGCCGCCTACGTCCCGGTCGACCCGGCCTACCCCGCCGACCGGATCGCCCACATCCTGGGCGACGCCCGTCCCGCGCTCCTCGTCACCACGGCGGCCACCGCGCCCGCCACGGCCGAGGTGCCCCGCCTGGTCCTCGACGACCCCGCGACAGCCGCCGCCGTCGCCGCGCACCCCGCGACTCCGCTCACCGACGCCGACCGCCGCGCCCCGCTGCTCCCCGGCCACCCCGCCTACGCCATCTACACCTCCGGCTCGACCGGCAGGCCCAAGGGCGTCGTGGTGCCGCACGCGAACGCGGTGAACCTCGCGCTGTGGGCCGTCGAGGAGTTCGGCCCCGAGCGCCTGGCGAAGACGCTGTGCGCCACCTCCCTCAACTTCGACGTCTCCGTCTTCGAGCTGTTCGGGCCGCTGGCCTGCGGCGGCCGCGTCGAGATCGTCCGGGACCTGCTGGCGCTCGGCGAACTCCCGCACTGGGAGGGCACGCTGCTCAGCGGTGTGCCCTCGGCCTTCGCGGGAGTGCTGAGCGATGCCGCGGGCAAGGTCACCGCCGACACCGTCGTCCTCGCGGGCGAGGCCCTCTCCGCGCAGGCCGTGGCTGACCTCCGCGCCGCCGTCCCCTGCGGCCGGATCGCCAACATCTACGGGCCGACCGAGGCCACCGTCTACGCCACCGCCTGGCACGCCGACACCGAGAGCGCCCAGGCCCCGCTGATCGGCCGCCCGGTGCGCAACACCCAGGTGTACGTCCTCGACGCGCACCTGCGGCCGGTGCCACCGGGCGTCGCGGGCGAGCTGTACCTCGCGGGCGCCGGACTCGCCCGCGGCTATCTGCGGCGCCCCGCGCTCACCGCGGAACGCTTCGTGGCCAGCCCGTTCACGCCCGGCGCCCGCCTGTACCGCACCGGCGACCTGGTGCGCTGGACCGCTGACGGCCAGCTCGCTTACCTCGGCCGCTCCGACCAGCAGGTGAAGATCCGCGGCTTCCGCATCGAACTCGGCGAGGTCGAGTCCGTCCTGGCCGCGCACCCCGCCGTGGCCCACTGCGTCGCCACCGCCGCCGAGGGCCCCGCCGGGGACCTGCGCCTGGTCGCGTACGTCGTCCCCGAGGGCACCCCGGACGCCGGACTCCCCGGCGTGCTGCGCGAGCACGCCGCCCGCGCCCTGCCCGGCTACATGGTGCCCGCGCACCTGATCACCCTGGACGCGCTGCCGCTCACCCCGAGCGGCAAGCTCGACCGGTCCGCGCTGCCCGCGCCCGACGTCCGCGCGGACGAGCACACCGCCTACCGGGCCCCGCGCGACCACCGCGAGGAGACCCTCGCGGCCATCGTCGCCGAGGTCCTCGGCCTGGAGCGGGTCGGCGTCGACGACGACTTCTTCGTCCTCGGCGGCCACTCCCTGCTCGCCACCCGCGTGATCAGCCGCATCCGCGCCGCCCTCGGCGTGGACCTGCCGCTCGGCGCCCTGTTCGAGAACCCCACGGTGGCCCGCCTCGCGCAGGCCGCCGCCACCGCAGCAAGCACCACCACGGAGCAGGGCCGCCCGAGCCGCCCCGTCCTGCGCCGCATGCGCCGTCCCGAGGAGGACGAATGATCCCGCTGTCGTACGCCCAGCGCCGCCTGTGGTTCCTCAACCGCCTCCAGGACGGCACGGCGCTCTACAACATGCCGCTGGCGCTGCGCCTGACGGGCAGCCTCGACCGCGAGGCGCTGCGCGCCGCCCTCACCGACGTCGTCGAACGCCACGAGAGCCTGCGCACCGTCTTCCCCGAGCGCGACGGCGAACCGCGCCAGCGCATCCTGCGCATGGACAAGGTGCGCCTCGACGTCGTCGAACGCTCCTGCTCCGAGGACGAGCTGCGAGAAGCCCTCACCGCCGCGGCGGGCCACCGCTTCGACCTGGCCGCCGACCTGCCGCTGCGCGTGGAGCTGTTCTCGGTCACACCCGACAGCCATGTCCTGCTGATGGTGCTGCACCACGTGGCCGGTGACGGCTGGTCGATGGCGCCGCTGGCCCGGGACGTGTCGGTGGCGTACGCGGCCCGCGCCGAGGGCCGGGCCCCCGGGTGGGAGCCCCTGCCCGTGCAGTACGCCGACTACGCGCTGTGGCAGCAGGAGCTGCTCGGCGACGACAGCGACCCGGACAGCCTGATGGCCCGCCAGATCGCCTACTGGCGCGGCGCCCTCGCTGAGCTGCCGGACGAGGCGGGCCTGCCGGGCGACCGGACGCGCCCCGCCGTGAGCAGCGAGCGCTCAGGCAGCGTGCCCTTCGCCGTGGACGCCGACGTGCACGCGCGCCTCGCGGGGCTCGCCCAGGAGTGCGGGGCGAGCGTCTTCATGGCCGTGCAGGCCGCCCTGGCCGCGCTCCTCGCCCGGCTCGGCGCGGGCGAGGACGTGCCGATCGGCTCACCCATGGCGGGCCGTACGGAGGAGGCCCTGGAGGACGCCGTCGGCTTCTTCGTGAACACGCTGGTGCTGCGCACCGACGTGTCCGGCGACCCGACCTTCCGCGAACTCCTCGGTCGCGTCCGCGCCGCGGACCTGGCCGCCTTCGCGCACCAGGACGTGCCGTTCGAGCGCCTGGTCGAGGCCCTGAACCCGGCGCGGTCGCGCGGCCGCCACCCGCTCTTCCAGGTCATGCTGGCCTTCCAGAACACCGCCCTGCCCGTCGTGGACCTGCCGGGCCTGCGCGTCGCCCCCGAGCAACTGCCGCGCGGAGGCGCCAAGTTCGACCTGCACGTCGAGGTGGGGGAGAGCTTCACCGCGGGCGCGCCCGGCGGCATCACGGGCTGCGTCGACTACTCCGCCGACCTGTACGACCGCGAGACGGTCCAGGCCTTCGCGGACCGGCTCGCCGCCTTCCTGGCCGCGGTGTGCGCCGCGCCGGACCTGCCGCTCGCCCGGCACGACATCGCCACCCCGGCGGACCGCCGTGCCCTCGCCGACGTGAACGACACCGCGCGCGAGGTCCCCGCCACCACCCTGCCGGCCGTCATCGAGGAGCAGGCCGCCCGCACCCCCGACGCCCCCGCCCTGGTCTTCGGCGACGAGACCCTCACCTACCGGGAGCTCTCCGCCCGGTCCCACCAGCTGGCCCGCCACCTCGTCGCCCTGGGCGCCGGACCCGAGACGACCGTCGCGCTCGCCGTGCCCCGCTCCGTCGAGCTGATGGTGGCCCTCCTCGCCGTCCTCAAGTCCGGCGCGGCCTACGTGCCCGTCGACCCCGACTACCCGGCCGACCGCATCGCGTACATGCTGGCCGACGCGGCCCCCGTCGCCGTCCTCACCACCGTCGACCTGGCCGCCCAGCTCCCGCGCACGCCCGCACCCCTGGCCCTCGACGACCCCGCCCTGCGCTCCCGCCTTCAGCAGTACGCCACCCACGACCTGACCGACGCCGAGCGCACCGCCCCCCTGCGGCCCCGCAACGCCGCGTACATGATCTACACCTCGGGCTCCACGGGCCGCCCCAAGGGCGTCGCCGTCCCGCACGACGCGATCGTCAACCGGCTCCTGTGGATGCGCGCCGCGTACGACGTGAACGCCGCCGACCGCGTCCTGCAGAAGACGCCGTCGAGCTTCGACGTGTCCGTGTGGGAGTTCTTCCTGCCGCTGCTCTGCGGCGCGACCCTCGTCATGGCCGAGCCCGGCGCCCACCGCGACCCCGCGCGGCTCGCCGCGACCGTCCGGCGCCACGGCGTCACCATGACCCACTTCGTGCCGTCCATGCTGCACGCCTTCGTCGACGAACCGGCCGCCGCCGACTGCACGAGCCTGCGCCACGTGGTGTGCAGCGGCGAGGCCCTGCCCGCCGACCTCGCCGCCCGCTTCCACGACGTCCTCGGCCCCGCCGGTACCCGCCTGCACAACCTCTACGGCCCGACCGAGGCCGCCGTCGACGTCACCTACCACCGCGCGACGCCCGAGGAGACCGGCGGCACCGTGCCCATCGGCCGCCCCGTGTGGAACACCCAGGTGTACGTCCTCGACCGCACCCTGCGCCCCGTGCCGCCCGGCGTCACCGGGGAGCTGTACCTCGCGGGCGACCAGCTCGCCCGCGGCTACGCGGGCCGCCCCGGCCTGACCGCCGAGCGCTTCGTGGCGAGCCCGTTCGCGGACGGCGCGCGCATGTACCGCACCGGCGACCTCGTCCGCTGGAACCGCCACGGCCACCTCGTCTTCGTCGGCCGCGCCGACCACCAGGTCAAACTGCGCGGCCTGCGCGTCGAACTCGACGAGATAGCGGCCGTGCTCGCCACCGCCCCCGGCGTGTCCTGGGCGACCGTCGTCGTCCACGAGCGCGCCGCGGGCGACGAGCTCCTCGTCGCGTACGTCCACGGGGACGCCCCCGGTGACGAAGCGGCGCTGCGCGCCCACGCGGCCGCCGCGCTCCCCGACTACATGGTCCCGTCGGCCGTCATCCCCGTCGACGCCGTGCCCCTGACGCCCAGCGGCAAGCTGGACCGCAAGGCCCTGCCCGCCCCCGAGTTCACCGCGGCGAGCACGGGCCGCGCCCCCGCGGACGCCACCGAGGAAGCCCTCTGCGGCATCTTCGCCGAGGTCCTCGGCCTGGAGCGGGTCGGCGTCGACGACGACTTCTTCGCGCTCGGCGGCCACTCCCTGCTCGCCACCCGCGTGATCAGCCGCATCCGCGCCGCCCTCGACGTGGAACTGCCGCTGCGCGCCGTCTTCGACACCCCGACGGTCGCGGGCCTCGCCGCCCGCGCCCGCCAGGGCGCCACCGGCACCCGGCCCGCCGTACGCGCCGTGACCCCGCGCCCCGAGCACCTCCCGCTCTCCGTCGGCCAGCGCCGCCTGTGGTTCCTCGACCGCCTGGAGCCCGGCGGCGACGCCTACAACATGCCCCTCGCGCTGCGCCTGACGGGCCGCCTCGACCGCGAGGCCCTGCGCGCCGCGCTCGCCGACGTCGTCGAACGCCACGAGAGCCTGCGCACCGTCTTCGCCGAGAGCGACGGCGCACCGCACCAGGTGGTCCTGCCCCCGGACCGCGCGACCGTGCCCTTCGACGTACGCGAGTGCGCCGAGGCCGACCTGGCGGCGGAGCTCGCCGAGGCCGCCCGCCGCCGCTTCGACCTCGCCACCGACCTCCCCGTGTACGCGCGCCTGTGCGCGACCGGCCCGGACAGCCACGTCCTGATCCTCGTACTGCACCACGTGGCCGGTGACGGCTGGTCGCTGGCGCCGCTGGCCCGGGACGTGTCGGTGGCGTACGCGGCCCGTGCCGAGGGCCGGGTTCCGGCGTGGCAGCCGCTGCCCGTGCAGTACGCCGACTACGCCCTGTGGCAGCGCGAGCTGCTCGGCGACGAGAGCGACCCCGACAGCCTCCTCGCCCGCCAAGTCGCCTACTGGCGCGACGCGTTGGCGGACCTCCCGGAGGAGCTCCCGCTTCCCGTCGACCGGCCCCGCCCCGCCCGTCCCAGCCACCGCGCCGGCACCGTGCCCTTCGCGGTGGACGCCGAGGCCCACGCACAGCTCGTGGACCTCGCCCGCGCGAGCGGGGCGAGCGTCTTCATGGTGGTGCGCGCGGCCCTCGCGGGGCTGCTCTCGCGCCTGGGCGCGGGGGACGACGTGCCGATCGGTTCGCCGGTGGCGGGCCGCACGGACGAGGCTCTTGAGGACGCGGTCGGTTTCTTCGTGAACACGCTGGTACTGCGCACCGACGTGTCCGGGGACCCGACCTTCCGCGAACTCCTCGGCCGTGTGCGGGAAGTGGACCTGGCGGCGTTCGCGCACCAGGACGTGCCGTTCGAGCGTCTGGTGGAGGTCCTGAACCCGGCACGTTCCCTCGGCCGCCACCCGCTCTTCCAGGTCATGCTGGCCTTCCAGAACACCGAGCTGCCCGTCGTGGACCTCCCCGGCCTGCGCGTCGAGGAAGGGCCGGGCGCACCGGTCGCCGCGAAGTTCGACCTCATGGTCAACCTGCGGGAACGACACGACGAGGACGGCGCCGCCGCGGGCCTCGAAGGCACCCTCGACTTCGCCACGGACCTCTTCGACCGGGCGACGGCCCAGGGCATCGCCGACCGGCTCACCACGTTCCTGACGGCCGCGGTGAAGGACGCGGACCGCCGCCTCGGCACCTTCGAACTCCTCACGGACAGCGAGCACGAGGCCGCGCTCGCAGGCGGACAGGGCAACGAGGTGGCGACCCCCGAGGGGGCGACGCTGCTGTCGCTGCTGCGGGAGCAGGCCGCCGCGCACCCTGACGGGGTGGCCGTCATGGATGGCGAATCCACGCTCTCGTACAAGGAGTTGCTGGGTGCCGCCGGTCACCTGGCTGCGCGTCTGGTGGCGACGGGTGCTGGCCCCGGTTCGGTTGTGGGTGTGGTGGTGCCGCGCTCGGTGGACTGGGTGGTGGCGCAGGTGGGTGTGGCGTTGTCGGGTGCGGCGTGGCTGCCGCTGGACGCGGGCCTGCCGCCGGAGCGGATCGCCGGAGTCCTGGAGGAGGCGCGGCCGGTCGCGGTTGTCATGGTGGAGGAGTCGGCGGGTCTCGTGCCGCCTGAGCTCACCCACGTCGTCCTGAACGGCGAGCAGGCAGCGAGTGCCGAGGTCCCCGCCGTGTCGGGCGGGGACGGCGCGTATGTGATCTATACGTCGGGTTCGACGGGTCGTCCGAAGGGTGTGGTGGTGTCGCAGGGTGCTGCGGTGAACCACATGCTGTGGATGCGGGCGGAGTTCGGCATCGGGGTCGGTGATCGTGTGCTGGCGCGGACGTCTCCGGGGTTTGATGCGGCGGTGTGGGAGTCGTGGTTGCCGTTGGTGTCGGGGGCTGCGGTGGTGGTGGCTTCTGATGAGGTGGCCAAGGAGCCGGAGCGCTTGGTGGCGTTCATGCGGGAGCATGAGGTGACGGTGGCGCAGTTCGTGCCCACCTTGCTCGCGGCGGTGCTTGAGGTGCCGCAGGCGAGTGAAGTCGCTTCATTGCGGCGGGTGTTCGCTGGTGGTGAGCCGCTGCGTGCGTCGCTTGCTGCCTCCGCGGTGGATGTGTGGGGTGTGGCGCCGGTCAATCTGTACGGTCCGACGGAGACGACGATCCAGGTCACCTTCGGCACGGGTGCGGGTGTGGAGGGTGGCTCGGTCCCGATCGGGCGTCCGGTGTGGAACACGCGCCTGTATGTTCTGGACGCCCATCTGCGTCTGGTTCCGCAGGGTGTCGTGGGTGAGCTCTATGTGTCCGGCGCGGCGTTGGCGCGCGGCTACCTGAAGCGTCCGGGCCTGACGGCGGAGCGCTTTGTGGCTGACCCCTTTACGCCTGGCGCGCGTATGTACCGCACGGGTGATTTGGTGCGTTGGGACGCGGAAGGTCAGCTGGTCTTCGTGGGCCGGGCCGACGACCAGGTCAAGCTGCGTGGCTTCCGCATCGAACCCGGCGAGATCGAAGCCGCCATCGAGGCCCTGGACGGTGTGTCCCGCGCCGTCGTGGCGCCGCACTCGACGCCCGCGGGGGAGCAGCACCTCGTCGCGTACGTCGTCGGCGCGGCGGACGCCACAGCCGGGCTGCGCACGGCCCTGGCCCGGACGCTGCCGGAGTACATGCTGCCGTCGCTCGTCGTGGCCCTCGACGCCTTCCCCCTGCTGCCCAGCGGCAAGGTGAACCGCAAGGCCCTGCCCGCGCCCGAGTTCGCCCCGGCCCAGGCGGGCCGCGCGCCCGCGACACCGCGCGAGGAGCTGCTGCGCGCCTTGTTCGCGGCCGTGCTCGGCCTGGACGAGCAGCGTGTCGGCGTGGACGACAACTTCTTCGCCCTCGGCGGTCACTCGCTGCTCGCGACCCGGCTCGCCAGCCGTGTCCGTACCGCCGTCGGCGTCGAGATGCCGCTGCGGACGCTCTTCGAGGCGCCGACCGTGGCCGAGCTCGCCACCTCCCTGGAGCAGGCCGCCCTGGACCAGGCCGCCTCGGAGGACCGTCCCGCCCTGCTCCCGGCCACCCGGCCCGAGCGCCTCCCGCTCTCGTACGCCCAGCGCCGCCTGTGGTTCCTGAACCGCCTGGAGCCGGACAGCGGCGCGTACAACATGCCGCTGGCGCTGCGGCTCACGGGTCGTCTCGACCGCGAGGCGCTGCGTGCCGCGCTCGCCGACGTCATGGAGCGGCACGAGAGCCTGCGCACCGTCTTCCCCGAGCGGGACGGCGAACCGGAGCAAGTGGTGCGCTCCACCACGGCCGCGACGGTGCCGCTCACCCTCACAGACATCGCCGAGGACGCCCTCGCGGACGCCCTGGGCACCGCCGTCCAGGAAGGCTTCGACCTCGCGGCGGAGCTGCCGCTGCGGGCCGTGCTGTTCTCGGTCGCGGCGGACAGCCACGTCCTGCTCCTGGTGCTGCACCACGTGGCCGGTGACGGCTGGTCGCTGGCGCCGCTGGCCAGGGACGTGTCGACGGCGTACGCGACCCGTGCCGAGGGCCGGGTTCCGGCGTGGCAGCCGCTGCCCGTGCAGTACGCCGACTACGCCCTGTGGCAGCGCGAGCTGCTCGGCGACGAGAGCGACCCCGACAGCGTCCTCGCGCGGCAGATCGGGTACTGGGAGACCGCGCTGGCGGGGCTCCCGGAGGAAGTGACCCTGCCCGGCGACCGCGTACGCCCGAACGCGGGCGGCGACCGGGGCGGCAGCGTGGCCTTCGCCGTCGACGCCGAGGTGCACGCGCGCCTCGCGCGGCTCGCCCAGGACACCGGTACCAGCGTCTTCATGGTCCTCCAGGCGGCGCTCGCCGCCCTCCTCGCCCGCCTGGGCGCGGGGGACGACGTGCCGATCGGTTCGCCGGTGGCGGGCCGCACGGACGAAGCCCTGGAGGACGCGGTCGGCTTCTTCGTGAACACGCTGGTGCTGCGCACGGATGTTTCCGGGGACCCGACCTTCCGCGAACTGCTCGGCCGTGTGCGGGAAGTGGACCTGGCGGCGTTCGCACAGCAGGACGTGCCGTTCGAGCGTCTGGTGGAGGTCCTGAACCCGGTGCGCTCGCTGGGCCGCCACCCGCTCTTCCAGGTCATGCTGGCCTTCCAGAACACCGACCTGCCCGCGATGGACCTCCCCGGCCTGCGCGTCACCGCCGAGCAACTGCCGCGCGGCGGAGCCAAGTTCGACCTCTCCGTGGACGTGGGGGAGACCTTCACCGACGGCGCGCCCGGCGGCATCACGGGCTCGGTCGACTACTCCGCCGACCTGTACGACCACGGCACGGCCCAGGCGTTCGCGGACCGGCTCGCCGCGTTCCTGAAGGCCGTGTGCACGGCGCCCGACCGGCGCATCGCCCACCACGACCTCACCACACCCGCGGAACGCGACCTGCTCCTCAACCAGTGGAACGACACCCGCCAGGACATCCCGGACGGGCTCATCCACGAACTCCTCCAGGACCAGGTGCGCCGCTCCCCGGACTCCGTGGCCGTGGCCTACGAAGGCACGGAGCTGTCGTACGCGACCCTGAACGCCGAAGTGAACCGCCTCGCCCGGCTCCTCGTGGCGCGCGGCGCGGGCCCGGAGCGGTTCGTCGCCATGGCGATGCCGCGCAGCGAGCGGATGCTCGTGACGCTGCTCGCCGTCCTGAAGTCCGGCGCCGCCTATCTGCCGGTCGACCCCGAGTACCCGGCCGACCGCATCGCCTACATGCTCGACGACGCCGACCCGGCGCTCGTCGTCACCGTGTCCGAGGTGGCCGGGCGGCTGCCGCTCGACGGGCGCACCGCGGTCGTCCTCGACGCGCCCGCACTGCGCACGGAGCTCGCCGGGTACGCCACCACCGACCTGGACGACGCCGACCGGGCCGCGCCGCTGCGCGCGCACCACCCCGCGTACCTGATCTACACCTCGGGCTCCACGGGGCGGCCCAAGGGCGTCGTCGTGCCGCACGCGGGCCTGCCCAGCCTCGGCTGGTCCAAGGTCGAGTGGTACGCGACCAAGCCGGAGAGCCGCGTCCTGCAGTTCTCCTCGCTCAGCTTCGACAGCCACGTCTCCGAGGTGTGGTCCGCGCTGCTCAGCGGCGCCCGCGTGGTCATCGCCCCGCTGGAGCGCATGATGCCGGGCGACCCGCTCGTCGCCCTCGTCGCCGAGCAGGGCATCACCCACATCGACCTGCCGCCCGCGGGGCTCGCCGTCATGCCCGAAGGGTCGCTGCCCGAGGGCGGCACCCTGATCGTCGGCGGCGAGGCCAGCTCGCCCGCCCTGGTGCGGCGCTGGTACCGCGACCGCCGCATGATCAACTCGTACGGCCCGACCGAGGCGACGGTCTGCGCGTCGATGAGCGACCCGATCGCCGACCCCACCATCCCGCCCATCGGCCGCCCCATCTGGAACAAGCGCGTCTACGTCCTCGACCAGGGCCTGCGCCTGCTCCCGCCGGGCGTCGTCGGCGAACTGTACGTCTCCGGCACCGGCCTCGCGCGCGGCTACCTGAAGCGCCCGGGCCTGACGGCGGAGCGCTTCGTGGCCGACCCGTTCGCCACGGGCGAGCGCATGTACCGCACCGGCGACCTGGTGCGCTGGGGCGCCGACGGCCAGCTCGTGTTCCTCGGCCGCGCCGACGACCAGGTCAAGCTGCGCGGCTTCCGCATCGAACTCGGCGAGATCGAGGCCGCGATCGAGGCGCAGCCCGGCATCGGCAAGGCCGTCGTACGCCTGCACCAGGACGAGGCGGGGGACAAGCGCCTCGTGGCCTACGCCGTCGGTACTCCCGACCGCGTCGCCGCCCTGCGCGAACGCCTCGCCGCGAGCCTGCCCGACTACATGGTGCCGTCCGCGTTCACGGCCCTCGACGCGCTGCCCCTGATGCCCAACGGCAAGGTCAACCGCAAGGCGCTGCCCGAGCCGGAGTTCGCGCCCACCGAAGCCGGGCGCGCGCCGCGCTCGCCCCGCGAGGAGATCCTGTGCGGCCTGTTCGCCGAGGTCCTCGGCGTGCCGGGGGTCGGCATCGACGACAGCTTCTTCGCGCTCGGCGGCCACTCGCTGCTCGCCACCCGCCTCGCGAGCCGGATCCGTACCGTCCTCGGTACGGAGGTGCCGCTGCGGACGCTCTTCGAGGCGCCCACCGTCGCCGCGCTCGCCACGGCCCTGGACGAGCGGCACGAGTCCGGGCGCCCCGCCCTGCTCCCCGCCGCCCGACCCGAACGCCTCCCGCTCTCCTTCGCCCAGCAGCGCCTGTGGTTCCTGGAGGCCTTCACCGGTCCCACACCCACCTACAACGTGCCGATGGCACTGCGTCTGACCGGCACCCTCGACCTCGACGCGCTCCGTGAGGCGCTCGCCGACGTCGTGGCCCGGCACGAGAGCCTGCGGACCGTCTTCCCCGAGTCAGGGGGCGAGCCGCACCAGGTCGTCCGGGCGGCGGACGCGACGACGCCCGACGTGCGCCTCGCAGACGTACGCGACGATGAGGAGGCCTTGTACGCCGCCCTGGCGCGGGAGGCCGCGACCACCTTCGACATCACCGAGCGGCCGCCGCTGCGCGCCACCGTCTTCCGGCTCGCGGTCGACGAGCACGTCCTGCTGCTCGTCCTGCACCACATCGTCACCGACGGCTGGTCCACGGCCCCCCTCGTCCGCGACCTCACCACCGCCTACGCGTCCCGCCGCGCGGGCCTGCCCCCCGAGTGGCCCGAACTGCCCGTGCAGTACGCCGACTACACCCTCTGGCAGCGCGACCTGCTCGGCGACGAGAACGACGCCGAAAGCCTGGCCTCACGCCAACTCGCCTACTGGACGGCGATGTTGGACGGCCTCCCGGAGGAGCTCTCCCTGCCCGCCGACCGGCCGCGGCCCGCCCGGTCCACGGGCCGCGGCGGCAGCGTGCCGCTGCGCGTCGAGGCCGAGGTGCGCGAGCGCGTGACCGACCTGGCCCGGCAGACGCACACCAGCGTCTTCATGGTGCTCCAGGCCGCACTGGCCGGATGGCTGAGCGCCCTCGGCTGCGGCGACGACATCCCGGTCGGCACGCCCGTCGCCGGGCGCACCGACGAAGCCACCCACGACCTGGTGGGCTTCTTCGTGAACACCCTGGTCCTGCGCACCGACGTCTCGGGCGACCCCACGTTCCACACCTTGCTGGAGCGGGTCCGTGACCGCGACCTGAGCGCGTACGCCCACCAGGACCTGCCCTTCGAGCGCCTCGTGGAGGCCCTCAACCCGGCCCGGTCCATGGCCCGCCACCCGCTCTTCCAGGTCATGCTCACCCTCCAGAACACGGAGGTGCCGCACACCGAACTCGACGGCCTCACCGCCCGCCCCGAACCCGTCGCCGCCACGGCCGCCAAGTTCGACCTCTCCCTCACGCTGGGGCAGGACCTGGACGGCGAGCTGGAGTACTCCGCGGACCTCTTCGACGCCGCCACGGCGCGCTTCCTCGCCGACTCCTTCGGGCGCTTCCTGGCCGGTGCGGTGTCGGAGCCCGAGGCCCGCGTGAGCGACGTGGAACTGCTCGCGGACGACGAACGCGACCGGCTGGCCGCGTGGGGCACGGGGAACACGACCGAGACCCCGGAGGGGGCGACGCTGCTGTCGCTGCTGCGGGAGCAGACCGCCTCGCATCCTGATGCGGTGGCCGTCACGGATGGTGAAACAGCACTGTCGTACGCCGAGTTGTGGTCCGGAGCCAGCGACTTGGCCGCACGGCTCATGGCGAGTGGGGCCGGTGCCGGTTCGGTTGTGGGTGTGGTGGTGCCGCGCTCGGTGGACTGGGTGGTGGCGCAGGTGGGTGTGGCGTTGTCGGGTGCGGCGTGGCTGCCGCTGGACGCGGGCCTGCCGCCGGAGCGGATCGCCGGAGTCCTGGAGGAGGCGCGGCCGGTCGCGGTTGTCGTGGCGGAGGAGACGGCGGGTCTCGTGCCTGCCGACCTCCCGCGAGTCGCCGTCGGCGGGGGGCGTGCGATGGCCGCCGAACTGCCCGCGGTGTCGGGTGGGGACGGCGCGTATGTGATCTATACGTCGGGTTCGACGGGTCGTCCGAAGGGTGTGGTGGTGTCGCAGGGTGCTGCGGTGAACCACATGCTGTGGATGCGGGCCGAGTTCGGTGTCGGGGCTGGTGATCGTGTGCTGGCGCGGACGTCTCCGGGGTTTGATGCGGCGGTGTGGGAGTCGTGGTTGCCGTTGGTGTCGGGGGCTGCGGTGGTGGTGGCTTCTGATGAGGTGGCCAAGGAGCCGGAGCGCTTGGTGGCGTTCATGCGGGAGCATGAGGTGACGGTGGCGCAGTTCGTGCCCACCTTGCTCGCGGCGGTGCTTGAGGTGCCGCAGGCGAGTGAAGTCGCTTCATTGCGGCGGGTGTTCGCTGGTGGTGAGCCGCTGCGTGCGTCGCTTGCTGCCTCCGCGGTGGATGTGTGGGGTGTGGCGCCGGTCAATCTGTACGGTCCGACGGAGACGACGATCCAGGTCACCTTCGGCACGGGTGCGGGTGTGGAGGGTGGCTCGGTCCCGATCGGCCGTCCGGTGTGGAACACGCGCCTGTATGTTCTGGACGCCCATCTGCGTCTGGTTCCGCAGGGTGTCGTGGGTGAGCTCTATGTGTCCGGCGCGGCGTTGGCGCGCGGCTACCTGAAGCGTCCGGGCCTGACGGCGGAGCGCTTTGTGGCTGACCCCTTTACGCCTGGCGCGCGTATGTACCGCACGGGTGATTTGGTGCGTTGGGACGCGGAAGGTCAGCTGGTCTTCGTGGGCCGGGCCGATGATCAGGTCAAGCTGCGTGGCTTCCGCATCGAACCCGGCGAGATCGAAGCCGTACTCCTGCGCCACGAGCACGTGGGGCAAGCGGCCGTCGTCGTCCGTGAGGACCGGCCGGGGGACAGGCGCCTGGTGGCGTACGTCGTACCGGAGGCGGGGGACACGACGGACCCGGCCCGGCTGCGCGCGTACGCCATGGGCCTGCTGCCCGACTACATGGTGCCCTCCGCCTTCGTGCACCTCGACGCACTGCCGACGACACCCAACGGGAAGCTGGACAAGCGGGCCCTGCCCGCCCCGGCGCTGCCCGTCGGGGGAGCGGGACGTGCCCCGGGCAGCCCGCAGGAACTGGTGCTGTGCTCGCTGTTCGCCGACGCCCTCGGCGTACCGGAAGTCGGACCCGACGACGACTTCTTCGCGCTCGGCGGGCACTCGCTGCTCGCCGTACGCCTGATGGGCGCGGTGCGCAGGACGTTCGGCAGCGAGATCGGACTGCGGGCGCTGTTCGAGACCCCGACCGCCGCCGGGATCGGCGCGCGGCTCGGCGAAGGAACCGCCGACAACGGCCTCGACGTGCTCCTGCCCCTGCGCACCACCGGCAGCGCGGCACCCTTGTTCTGCGTGCACCCCGTCCTCGGACTGAGCTGGAACTACGCGGCTCTGCTCGGGCACCTGGACGCGGAGCGCCCGGTGTACGGCCTTCAGGCGCGCGGCATCACGGAGCCGGGCGCCAGGCCCGCCTCCATCGAGGAGATGGCCGAGGACTACGTCGCCCGGGTCCGGGCCGTGCAGCCCACGGGCCCGTACCACCTGCTCGGCTGGTCGCTCGGCGGCACCGTCGCGCACGCCATGGCCCGGCTCCTGGAGAAGGACGGCGAGCAGGTCGCGTTCCTCGCGCTGCTCGACTCCTATCCGGCCGACGACGCGGTCAAGGACCCGGCCGTCCTCGACGCGGAGGCCGAGGAGGAAGTGCTCGCCGCGCTGCTGCCGGGAGCGGGGAGCGCGGTGCGCGACCTGGTCGAGCGCGGCGCGGACCGCCGTGACGTGTTCGCGCTGCTGGGCGCTGAGCAGGCCGGGCGTCTCCAGCTGGACGAGGCCACCGTGGCAGCCGTGCTCGACACCGCCGTGCACAGCAGCCGCCTGATCCGCGACCACACGCCCGGCGCCGTCGACTGCGACGTCCTGTTCGTGACCGCGACGCGCGGGCGCCCGGCCGACGCGGTCACCGCACGGGAGGCCTGGCAGCCGCATGTGGTGGGCGCGATCACCGACCACCCCGTCGACTGCCGCCACGCCGACCTGTTCGGAGCCGAGGGGGCCGCCGCGATCGGTGCGGTCCTCGCCGAGGCCCTCGACGGCGACGCGTGAGCACGACCTGCCACCACCACGAAGGGAAGCACAACGCATGGGACGGCTCCTGGCCGACCGAACTGTCCGGTGGCTCATCCTGGGACAGCTCTGCGCGATCCTCGGCGACACGATGCTCTGGCTCGTGGCGGGCATCTGGGTCAAGGAGCTGACGGGCAGCAACTCCGCCGCCGCGTTCACCTTCTTCCTGGTGATCGTGGGGACGCTCTGCGCACCGGTCGGCGGCATGACCGCCGACCGGCACCGCAGACGCCCGCTCCTCATGGGCCTGTACCTCGGTACGGGCGCCGTGGTGGCCTCGCTGCTCCTGGTCCAGGACAGCGGGCAGGTCTGGCTCATCTACGTGGTGATGCTGCTCTACGGCCTCTCGTACAGCTTCGTGGACCCGGCGCAGGCGGCCTTCCTGCGCGTGCTCGTACCCGAGGACCGGCTCGCCGACGCCAACGCGCTGACGCAGACGGTCAAGCAGGGCCTGCGCCTGATCTCCCCGCTCGCCGGCGCGGGCCTGTACGCGGCACTCGGCGCGCACGCCGTGGTCGGTGTGAACATCGCCCTGATGCTGGCCGCCGTCGCCTTCCTGACGGCGGTCCGCCACCCGGAGAGCACGCCGGAGCGCAGCGGCGACAGCTGGCGGCGGGAGATCACCGAAGGCGTACGGCACCTCGCGAAGACGGTCGTGCTGCGCCAGCTCACCATCGCGTCCGCACTGACGATGGTCGCCATGGGCCTGGCCGAGACGGTCGGACTCGCCGTCGTCGACGACGGCCTCGGACGGCCCCCGTCCTTCCTCGGCGTACTGCTCGCCGGGCAGGGCGCCGGTGCCATCGCGGCCGGGATCACGGCGGCCCGCATCGGGCGGCGCGTCGGCGAGGGCAGACTGGTCGCCCTCGGCATGGTGGCCTTCTCGGCCGGGGCGCTGCTGCAGACCGTTCCGGCGGTCGCCGCGGTCGGCGCCGGGATGGTCCTGTGCGGCGCGAGCATGCCGTGGATCGTGGTCGGCCTGACCACGGTCGGCCTGCGCCACACCGCGCCCGAACTCGTCGGCCGGGTCTACTCCGGATTCAGCCTCATGATGACCCTGCCGCAGATGCTGGCCATGGCCTGCGGCGCCGCCCTCATCGCTGTGGTGAACTTCAAGGTGATGCTCGTGATGATGGCGGCGGTCGTCCTCACGGCGGCCGGATACCTCTTCACCCGCCAGGAGCAGCGGTGGACTGCCCCGGCCCCGGCCACGCCCACCGACACCGCGCGCGAACCGGTCCGCGAGGCCGACCCCGTGTGACGGGGGAGCAGGGACGACACGTGTCTGCCCGCCGGCCACCGGCCGCCGGGCAGCGACAGAAGGAGGAGCCACCGCAGGTGGACCAGCGAAGCGACGAGGCGCGGCGGCGCGCCGGGGACAGCTCCCCGGCGCGCCGCCGCGCGCCGCATCCCCCAGGCGCACCGCCGCGCCCGCCCCGGGGGCTGCGCGCCCTGCCCGCCACGCCCCGCGCCGTGGCAGTCGTCATCGGCGCCGTCATGCTGTACGGCGCGTGCGTGCACGTCGTCGACCTCGTGCTGTGGGGCTTCCGCTCCCGCGCCTGGGCACCGATGTGGCTCAACGCCTTCTGGAACTCACTGATCGTCCTCGACTCCCTCTCCGGCGTCCTGCTCCTCAAGGCCCGCCGAGGCGGCCTGTACCTCACCTGCCTGACGATGCTCGCCGACCTGGCGTCCAACCTGTACGCGGTGTACGGAGTGCGGCACAGCACCCTCGGCGCGGGCACGGCCGACGTCATCCTGCTGCTCGCCTTCGGCCTGTTCGTCCTCACCACGGCTCCCTGGCTGCACCGCCATCTGCCCGCGCCCTCGCGTGGGGCATGAGCCGTCGGGGTACCCGTCGTGCGACACGCGGCCCGCGCCACAGGAGGCCGGGCCGGACAGCCGGAGGCGACCCATGAGTGCTCACCACTGGCCAGTGGCCCTGCTCGTCCTCGTGGCGGTCGTGCTCGTGGCGGCGGCAGCCGTCGCACTCGTCCTGCTGCTGCGGCTCCTGCGCACCCGGCGGGTGTTGCGCGAAGCGGGAGTCCCGATGGAGCACAAGGCGGTCTTCTGGGGCGCCGTGCTCTATGTGATCTCTCCGGTGGACCTGCTCCCGGACCCCGTCTACCTGGACGACATCGGCGTCCTGCTGCTGGCCCTGCGCTCCCTGAACGCGGCGGTGCGGCGCAGGGAGGGCCCCGCTGCTCCCGACGGCCACGGCCGCGCGGACGTCAGCCGGTGACGTCGGGGCGGTGCGCGCTCGTGAAGCGCCTGCGGTACTCGGTCGGCGTGGTGCCCAGGTGACGGGCGAAGGCGCGGCGGAGCGTCTCGTCACTGCCGAGGCCGCTGTGGCGTGCCGCCGAGGTGATGCTGTGCCCGTCGAGGAGGAGTTGCTGGGCGCGGTCGAGGCGGACGCGTTCGACCCAGCGGGCGGGGGTGGTGTGCAGCTCGGTCCGGAAGAGCCGGGCCAGGTGCCGTGTGCTGACGGCGGCGGCCGCGGCCATGGCGGGCAGGCTGTGCTCGGCGGCAGGGTCGGCCAGCACGGCGGCGGTCAGCGCACGCAGCGTCTCGCTGCGTGCGGGCGGGGTCGCCAGCGCGGTGGAGAACTGCGACTGCCCGCCCGGGCGCTGCATGAACACGACCAGCTCACGGGCGATCTCCCGGGCCGCGTCCGCTCCGTGGTCGTCCTCCACGAGGGCCAGGGCGAGGTCGATCCCCGCACTGATCCCCGCGGAGGTGACGTACGGGCCGTCCGTCACGTGGAGGGCGTCCGGCTCGACGCGCACGCGGGGGTGACGGCGGGCGAGGGTCGCCGCGTGACGCCAGTGGGTGGTGGCCCGGCGCCCGTCGAGCAGGCCGAGGGCGGCCAGGACGAAGGCGCCGCTGCACACGGAGGCGATCCGTGCCGTCCGGGCGGCGAGCGTGCGTACGGCTGTGAGGAGTTCGTCCTCGGGTCCCGGTTCGGCGAGGTGGTCGGCTCCGGCGACCACGACGGTGTCGAGGGACCCCGCGTCGGCCGCCGTGGCGGTGGCGGCCAGCGTCGGCCCGGAGGCCGTCGCGATGTCGCCGCCGTGAGGGGAGATCAGCACCGGCGCGTACGCGTGCCCGAGCCGGGACGCCTGGTGGAGGACCTCCAGGGGACCGCTGACGTCGAGCAGGGTCACCCCGTCGAACACCACGAAGCCCACGCGTCGGGTCATGTCTGAATCTGTGGTTCGTGTGGCGCTGAGGACATGGCGCCAGGGTAGGGCATGGAGCGAATCTGGAGGAGATCACCGACCGAGGCGAACGGCCGAGGCGGACGGCTATGGCGATTGGCCGAGCCACGCGGCCACGGCCGAGCCACGCGGCCACGGCGTACGGCCGAGACGAACGAGAGGCAGCCATCATGAGGCAAGAGATCGCGGGTGTGCGGATCCCGGACAGCGCCCTGGCGCGCGAGGCGACGGAGCTGGTCCGTGAGGCCGCTTCGCCGCTGCTGTTCGACCACTCCCGGCGCGTGTTCCTGTTCGGGGCGCTGCGCGGCCGGGAGCAGGGCCTTGCCTTCGACCCGGAACTCCTCTACGTGGGGGCGATGTTCCACGACCTCGGGCTGACCGAGCGCTTCCGCCGCACCGACCGGCGCTTCGAGATCGACGGCGCCGACGAGGCCCGCCGGTTCCTGACCGCCCACGGCATCGCCGCCGAGGCGGCCGACCGCGTCTGGACGGCGATCGCCCTGCACACCACGCCGGAGATCCCGCTGCGCATGGCACCCGAAGTCGCCCTGGTCACCCGTGGTGTGGAACTGGACGTCCTGGGCATCGGCTACCACACGCTCACCGACGAGCAGCGCGCGGCCGTGGTGGCGGCCCACCCCCGCCCGGACTTCAAGAACCGGATCCTGGCCGCGTTCACCGAAGGCATCAAGGACCGCCCGGAGACCACCTTCGGCAACGTCAAGGCCGACGTGCTCGCCCACTACGTCCCCGGCTTCCAGCGCGGCGACTTCGTCGAGGTCATCAAGCAGTCGGACTGGCCGGAGTAGGCGGTCGCCCCGGACGGCGGTCTGCCTGCGGTGACGGCGGTCCGCCTGCGGCGATGGCAGCCGACCCGCGAGGACGGCGGCCCGCCCGCGGGGACGGCGGCAGGCCCGCGAGGAGGACCGCCCGCCCGGCCAGGAGTCGGCGCGAACCTCCGGGTCTCAGGCCCGGCGCAGCGAGTCGATCATGCCGCCCCAGGCGGCGCCGTCCCACTCGACGTAGATGTGGCTGCCGTCCTTGGCGAGCTCCAGGGTGCCGCGCGAGCGCTCCGGGTCCTTCGACGCGCAGTTCAGGGCGATGGCCGACTTCTTCTTGCCGGGCTTGAGGGTGCCGGGGCAGGCGAGTTTGCCCGTGGTGGTGACCTTGTTGCCGCTGATCGTCATCGTGGCGATCGGGCTCTTGTTGATGGGCTTCCACGTCCCGTCGACGCCGGTGGCCCCGGCCGCCGGGGCCTTGCCGTCCTTGTCCTTCTCCGGCTGTGTCTTCCTGCTGGTCTGCTGCCCCGAACCCTTGGCGTCATCGGACTTCGAGTCGCTCTTGCCGCAGCCTGACAGCAGTACGACGGACAGACCCAGTGCCATCGCAGCCGTGATCTTGCGCATCTACATCCCCCTTGGTGACGGCGCCCTCACGCCGTCGTCTTTCTGACGAGCCAGTACCGCCGGTCCAGCAAATGTGCCGGCCACAGTCACGGCAGTACGAACGATCACCCTACTCACACCCGTCGCCGATGCCTGCAGCGCCTCGGCGCTCTCGCGACCGGGGCCGGGTGTCAGCGGCGTACCGGCGTCACGGCGACGGACGTCGTAGCGGCGGTCGCCGTATGCCTGGTCCGCGGGAGCCTTGCGGGTCGGCGCCCGCGCGGTCTCCGGCCGCCGAGACCGTAGGCCGGGATGTGCGACTCGGCCCACTGCCCGCAGGCCACCCACCACTCCTGCCTTCGCGAGGTGTGGGAGAGTTCGGCCGCCACCGGCCGTGCCTTCATCAGCAAGACCGGACGCGGACAGAAGGCCGAACGAGCCTGGCTGATCACCGAGGCCGAACGCGCCGAAACGACCAGCGGCTCCTGCTGCTGACGTACCGGCGAGGCGTCACCGCGGGGGAAGGAGATCGCTGAGCAGGGTGCGGACGCGTGCCTCGATCTCGTCCCGGATCGGGCGGACCGCATCGACGCCCTGGCCGGCCGGGTCTGCGAGCGCCCAGTCCACATAGCGCTTGCCCGGGAAGACCGGGCAGGCATCCCCGCAGCCCATCGTGATCACCACGTCGGAGGCCTGGACCGCCTCGGAGGTCAGCACCTTGGGCACCTCGGTAGACAGATCGATTCCGACCTCGGCCATCGCCTCGATGACCGCCGGGTTCACGGTGTCGGCCGGGGCGGACCCGGCCGAACGGACCTCCACCCGGCCGCCGGACAGGTGTGTGAGGAAAGCGGCGGCCATCTGGGAGCGTCCGGCGTTGTGCACGCACACGAACAGCACGGACGGCTTGCCGGAGGCGGTGTCAGACACGAGAGGTCCCTTCTTTGAAGGCGGCCGACGGGCCGGTCGCCGGGGCGGGTTGAGGGAAGAAGCGGCGGGCGGCGAGCGCGACGTGAACCAATCCGATCAGCACCGGCACCTCGACGAGCGGACCGACCACGCCGGCCAGGGCCTGGCCGGAGGTCGCGCCGAAGGTGGCGATCGCCACTGCGATCGCGAGCTCGAAGTTGTTGCCCGCAGCTGTGAAGGCCAGCGTGGTCGCCCGCGGGTAGTTCAGCCCGACGGCCTTGCCGACGACCATGGAACCGGCCCACATGAAGGCGAAGTACACAAGGAGGGGCAGCGCGATCCGGACCACGTCGAGGGGTCGGGAGGTGATCGCCTCTCCCTGCAGGGCGAACAGCACGACGATCGTGAACAGCAGCCCGTACAGGGCGAACGGCCCGATCCGGGGGATCAGCCTGTTCTCGTACCAGGTCCGGCCCCGGGCCTTCTCGCCCAACCGCCTGGTCAGGAACCCGGCGGCCAGCGGGATGCCGAGGAAGATGAGCACGCTGCGGGCGATCTCCCACACCGACACGTCCAGGGCGGTCTGTTCCAGACCCAGCCACCCGGGCAGGACCGAGAGATAGAACCAGCCCAGAGCGGCGAACGCGAAGACCTGGAAAACGGAGTTGAGTGCGACGAGGACGGCGGCCGCCTCGCGGTCGCCGCAGGCCAGGTCGTTCCAGATGATGACCATGGCGATGCAGCGGGCGAGCCCGACGATGATCAAGCCGGTCCGGTACTCCGGCAGGTCCGGCAGGAAGATCCAGGCGAGCGCGAACATCACGGCCGGGCCGAGGAGCCAGTTGATGACCAGCGAGGGGACCAGCAGGCGCCTGTCTCGGGTGACGCTCTCCAAACGGTCGTAGCGGACCTTGGCCAGCACCGGATACATCATCACCAGCAGGCCGAGCGCGATCGGCAGCGAGACGCCGACGACCGTCACCTTCGCCAGTGCGTCGCCCAGGCCCGGCACCAGACGACCGAGCCCAAGGCCCACGGTCATCGCTACGAGGATCCACACCCACAGGAACCGGTCCACCAGCGACAAACGCGCGGCCACCGAACCCGCCGAAACAGTGGTCGATCCGCTCACGAGGCCGCCGTGGCCGAGATGCTCGGGGACGGGCGGTCGACCCCTTGGGTGCGGGTGAGGACGGCCGCGAGCTTGTCCGTCATCGCAGGCAGGGGCCGGTAGTACACCCACGTTCCGCGACGCTCGGAGTCGATCAGACCGGCCTGCTTCAGCAGCTTGAGGTGATGAGAGATCGTCGGCTGCGACAGGTCGAAGGCCGGAGTCAGGTCGCACACGCAGATCTCCCCGCCCTCCCGCGAGGCGATCATCGACAACAGGCGGAGGCGGACGGGGTCGCCCAGGGCCTTGAACACCTTCGCCAGTTCCACGGCCTGGTCGTGTTCCATCGGCGCGGTCAACAGGGTCGGGCAGCACCCCGCCTCGTCCTGGCCCAGCATCGCCAGCTCTTGTTTCGACATCCCTCTATGTTGACATTCTTCGATCCAGGTCGCAAGGTTGCATCGAGAAGCATCTATATAGCCTGTGCGGGCCCCGCCCCGACCCCGAGGAGACACCGCCATGACCGAGCCGAGCACCGACCTGCGCGAGACCGTCCGCCGGCGCTACGCCGCAGCCGCCGTGCAGGTCACCGAGGGCGGCACCGCCTGTTGCGGCCCCGAGGCCATCGAGATCGACGACAACTTCGGCGCCACCCTCTACGCCGCCGACGAGCGCGACACCCTGCCCGCCGAGGCCCTCGCCGCCTCCCTCGGCTGCGGCAACCCCACCGCCGTGGCCGACCTCCACGAAGGCGAGCGCGTCCTGGACCTCGGCTCCGGCGGCGGCCTCGACGTCCTGCTCTCCGCCCGCCGCGTCGGCGTCACGGGCAAGGCGTACGGGCTCGACATGACCGAGGAGATGCTCGCCCTCGCCCTCGCGAATCAGCAGAAGGCCGGCGCCACCAACGTCGAGTTCCTCAAGGGTGCCATCGAGGCCATCCCCCTGCCCGCGAACACCATCGACGTCGTCATCTCCAACTGCGTCATCAACCTGTCCACCGACAAGCCCGCCGTCTTCGCCGAGATGTTCCGCGTCCTCAAGCCCGGCGGCAGGATCGGCATCTCCGACGTCGTCGCCGACGACAGCCTCACCCCCGATCAGCGCGCCGAGCGCGGCGACCACGTCGGCTGCATCGCCGGTGCCCTCTCCTTCACCGAGTACCGCCAGGGCCTCGAAGCCGCCGGGTTCACCACCATCGAACTCAGCCCCACCCACGCGGTCGCCGACGGCATGCACTCCGCCATCGTCCGCGCAACGAAGCCCACCACCAGCAACAAGGCTGAGGCGAGTACGGGCAGCGCCTCCTGCTGCGGCGTCACGGCCTGCCGCACTCCCGCCGAACAGACCGACGACCCGAACGAGACGGGCGCGGAAGCCGAGAGCGCATCCCGCTGCAACTGCACCTGACGGCAAGCCGGTTCGATACCGAACCCCTCGGGAGCGGCCCCCCCGCCTCAGCGGGACATCGGGTCTCGCGCTGCCCGTAGCCCACGGACCCGGACCGCATGGCAGCCAGGGAGCCTTGCCCCTGAGGGGTCGTTTCATCCTTCACGAAGTAGCCGTAGATCGTCCGATGGGGCGGAAAGCCGGGCGGGAAGTAGGCCCACTGGCAGCCGGCGCGGTCGACGTGCAGGATCGCGTTCATGATGTCGCGCAGGTCGCTCCAGGGCGGCCGACCGAAGCCCAGGGCCCGGCCGCGGTGCTCGAAGCGCCAGGCGGACAGCACCGGCTCGATCAACTCCCAGCGGGCACCGGACAGATCACTCGTATACGCACGACGAACAGCCATGGCCTGGGCACACCGCCGCTCAGGGCTGCGGCTCGCTGCCCCAGCGCTAGCTCTCCAAGGCCCTGGTGGGGGAAACGCGGGTGACCCGCGGCGCCTACGGTGTCGTGAACACGGAGCGCCTCCTCGCCCACGTCGCCGCGTGCGACGCCGAGGTCGCCCGCGACCTGACCGTGACACCCCCGTGGCCAGCGGCGTTTGAGGATCGCGCCCGGACAGCGCCTGGTCCTCTGGATCCGCGGAGCATTGCACGGCGAACGCAAGCCAGCGGCCCCCTGCCCAGCTCGGGGACAGCTGCAGCGACGGCACGTACCAGAAGCGGATCCCGACGGTCTGGGCAGGGCGGCCCCTGCGTCCTAGGGCGAAAGTCGCTCTGGTTCCCATGTGCATGACCGGGAGATGATCCCGCCCATGATCGATCCCCACCGGCTCCTGGCCTTCTGCACCATGTCCGTTTTCTTGTCCGCGATTCCGGGCCCGAGTGTGCTGTTCGTCATCGGCCGAGCCCTGGCCCATGGGCGCCGGACGGCGTTGGCCTCGGTGCTGGGGAACGCACTCGGTGGCTACGCTCTGGTCATAGCGGTCGCCCTGGCCATCGGCACATTGGTTGAGACCTCGGTGTCGTCTTCAATGCGATCAAGCTGGCCGGAGCCGCCTACCTCGTCTACCTCGGCGTGAAGGCTCTGCGCGCGAGCTGGAAGGACCGGGCGCGAACAGTGGGCTTCACTCCGGCGCCGTCCAGCGGTCGCGGCTCGGTCTGGGCGGGCTTCCTGGTCGGAGTCACGAATCCCAAGAGCATCGTGTTCCTCACCGCGATGCTGCCCCAGTTCGTCGATCGGCAGGTCGGCCACGTCACCATCCAGATGCTGATCCTCGGCTTGGCCGGTGCGGTGCTGGCCCTGCTCTCCGACGGCGGGGGGGGGGGGGGGGGGGGCTGACAGCCGCTGCCGCACGGACCCGGTTCGGCCGCTCGCCCAAGCGGATGTCACTGGTTGGCGGCACCGGCGGGCTGGCCATGATCGGGCTGGGCGCGACCGTGGCTGTCACCGGCCGCGCTGCCTAGAAGACGCTGCTTTCCAGGCCGGACGCCTCACTCGTCGAGACGGATGCGGTCGCCCCGGTGTGTTGGGACGGGACCGGTATGGATGCCGGTAGCGATCAGCGCGCCGGTCCTCATCACGGCGACGAGGCCGTTGGACCAGTCCGCGGTGTGTGCGGGGACCTCTGCGTGGTCCAGCACTCCGAACGAGCCTTCCGGGATATACACCGGGGCTCATGCCGATCCTCCGATGGACACGTCCCCGGGAGACCGGGGCCGCCGCCGGGCCGGTGGTGCGATGACCCGGCCTGTCGGTGGCCAACTAGATCTTCCCACTCATGGCCGCCTGATGGGGAGCCACCTGGCCCCGGGAAGCCGCACTGTCAGCGACGATGGCCGAGGCCCAGGCAGCTTGCCCTCCGATGACTGCCCCGGGAGGCCATTCGGTGACCTCGGAGGGCGAGGTCGGGGCGCGCCCGGTGGTCGTCGACTGTGCACCAGGCCCTACGCGGCCAACGTCTTCACCTTGTCTTCGAGCCCCACCTTGTTTGCCCCCATCAAGTCGTCGTTCTTCTCGCCGTCCTTGAAGAAGACGAAGGTGGGCATGGCTCGGATGTTGTACTTCTGAGCCGCAGGAGCAACCTTGTCGACGTCCACGGACACGAACACGATGTCGGTGTTCTGCTCCGAGAGGTGCCTGAAGGTAGGGCTGATGACCCTGCTAGGCCCGCACCACGCCGCCGTGAACATCACGGAGACCTTGGCATTCTCACGGAGCAACGCTTCGAACTGCTCCGCGCTGGTCACCTCGATAATCGCCATGGACCCTCACTCCCTACCGTTCGTCCGGGGCCCATCCCTGCCCCGAATCGCCCCCTCACAAGCCGCTGACTGCTCCGAACGGGGCCCTGGGTGCAGGGCAGTGACGAGAGCAGCGGCGCAGGGCGCCCGCTGGTTGGGGCGGGCACTCCAGCTCGCGCCGTGACGTTCTCTGTCTGGCGCGGTGAGGGTAGGGAACTCAACTGGCCTCCGGTGGGGCCCGCCAGCGGGGAGTTGCTGGCCGTACGTGCGAAGGGACCTGGCGCTACCGGCCCCGACCCCATAGGACAGGGGCGCATCGGGAAGGGTGGTACGTTGCCTGTCAGTACTCAAGCTTTCCTGGCTGGGCTCTGTCTCCGCCAGGGAGGCTTTTTTCATGCCCGGGCTCACCCCGGACTCACCGGACCACCACCGCGAGCCCGTTGCAGTCGCGCGATCCCATGAAGGCTCAAGCACCACGATTTCATGCAGCACGAAGGAGATTCATGACCGATATATCTGCGCGCCTCGCCGATGCGGCCGACCAGCCAACCCTGGAGCGCCTCTGGTTGTTGTTCCGACATGACATGTCGGAGTTCAACAGTGTTCTGCCCAACTCCGACGGCACCTTCCGGAGCGATTGGCTCCATGCCGCCCTCACGCAGGCCGACTGGGCTCCCTATCTCTTGACCAGTGGCGCATCCCCTGTTGGCCTCGCGTTTGTCCGCAGCCTGACTGCTCCGACGCGCGTGCTGAACAGCTTCTTCGTGGTCCGTGGGGCGCGCAGGTCAGGGATCGGGCTGCGAGCAGTTCAAGAAGTCGTCGCGAAGCACCCGGGGCCGTGGGAAGTCGCCTTCCAAGAGAGCAACGTAGCCGCAGTCGCATTCTGGCGTCGCGTCGCTACGGAGATCGCCGGCGACGCATGGACTGAGGAACGCAGGCCGGTAGCCGGTCGCCCGGACCTGCCACCCGATACCTGGATCACCTTCGACGCCCCGGCTGATGCCCAGCGCTGAAGACGAAGATTAGGTTCAAGGTCGGGGACGCCGCGCGGCACCTCCGTCATCACCCTGATCTCCCGCCGCCCCCGGCCCGGCCCCTGCCGCACCGCGGCACTGCCCCGGCCCGCCGAACGTGTCACGGCCGCGTGAAAGCCGATCAGACGCACGAGGCGGAGATCCACTGAGGCCCGATCGTGATCTACGGGTGCACAACCCCGTACGGATCCTGGCGGTCTGAAGGGCGCCGGAGAAGGACTCTCCGGCGCCTTTCGGCACAGTCGTACAGAGATCGGAGATCAGGTGGGCAAGAACGTCTGGAGAGCTGTCGTGGCCGGTGGCGCGGCGGCGGTGTTCACGGGCCTGGCCGCGGTGCCGGCCGGGGCGGCCGAGGGCGGGGCCTCCTTCACCCGCGTCCAGGTGAACGGCGGCAAGCCGATCGTGATCGGATTGTCCGAGGTCGCGGTGCCCACCTCCTTCCGGATGGCGACCACCCGCAAGTGGAAGTGGTCGGCCGTGTTCCTGTACCGCGGCACCACGAGCGACCAGCTGTGGCACGCCATCGAAACGAGCGACTGCCACGAGGTGAGCTCGGGTGTCTGCGACTTCAACGAGACGATGTACTTCGACCCCACCGAGTGGGACATGCGCAACAGCGAGGCCGGAGCCTGGAAGGTCGCGGCCGAGGTGTCCTTCAAGGGCGGCGGCGGTGACACGGACAACGCGGGCCTGACCGCCTACGTCAAGCGCAACTCCCGCCTGAGCGTGAACGCCTCGCCCGAGCCGGTGGCCAAGGGCAAGACCCTCACCGTGACCGGCAAGGTCACGCGGGCCGACTGGGAGACGAAGAAGTACGCCGCCTACGGAAGCCGCCTGGTGAGCCTGCAGTTCAAGCCCAGCGGAGCCACCTCCTACACCACGGTGAAGAAGGTGCGCGCCAACGGCTCGGGTGCGCTCACGGCGACCGTGAAGGCGTCCAAGACGGGCGCGTGGCGCTGGGCGTACTACGGCAACACCACCACCGGGCCGTCGACTTCAGCCGCGGACAACGTCGTGGTGCGATGAGGTCGTCCTCAAGCTGCTGGGCAGGGAGCTGGACGAGCTCCAGCGCCTCCGGGCATGCTCAGGACTGGCGGCCTGCCGGGTCTCCGCGGGATCGTCGGCCAGCATGACGGCGACCTTGACCGGCCCCGGCAAACACCGGTGCGGCGGCCAAGGCCGACCGCGGCTCGGCGACTACAGCTGAGCCGCGTCAGTCCAGGCAGAACTCGTTGCCCTCGGGGTCGGTCATCACGATGAAGCCTGCGCCCATCGGAGGAGCGGGCTCGTGGCGACGTACCCGCGTCGCTCCCAGCGCGACGAGCCGCTCGCACTCGGCCTCCAGTGCCGCCATCCGCTCCTCCCCGTGCAGTCCTGGAGCCGCACGGACGTCGAGGTGGAGGCGGTTCTTGGCGACCTTGTCCTCCGGCACCTGCTGGAAGAACAGCCGCGGACCGTACCCGTCCGGGTCCTCGATGGCCGATCTCGTGGTGCGCTGCTCCTCCGGTACGCCGACCCGCGCGAGGAAGTCATCCCATGCGGCCAGCGGGTCGGCGCCCTCGGGCAGGTCGACTCCGGGCGGGCCGGGGTGGACGTAGCCCAGTACGTCGCGCCAGAAGGACGACAGTGCCCGCGGGTCGTGGGCGTCGACGGTGATCTGGATGTGGCGGCTCATCGGGTTACTCCGTTCGTAGCGGGTTTCGTGTGCAGATAGAGGTCGCGCAGCAGGCAGACCTCGGACAGGTGGTGGATCAGCTCGCGGTGAATGTGCAGCACCAGATCGGCCGTGGGCGCCTCGGGGAAGGGCTCCTTGGTGCCGATCGGGACCTTGAGCCCGGCGTCGCCGAGGCCGCGCACCCCGGCCAGCCAGACGTCGAGCTGCCGCGCGGCCGCACGCTCCAGGTGTCCGCCACCGGCGACCAGAAGTACTCGTCGTCGGTGAGGCCCTCGAGCCGAGCTCGGAGCTGATGGTTCCAGTGGACCTCCCACTGCTCGCGCAGCGACCGGTTCCAGTCGAGTCGGTCTGCTTCCATGCCGCCCACCCTGACACCCCTGGCGGACAGGATCGGTCCGCTATCTCTGGCAGGGTGGGCGGCATGGACGTGGCAAGCGGTAACGAGCGGGGTACGACGGAGCGGGTGCTCACCCTGCTCGGGCTGTTGCAGCAGCGCCAGGTCTGGACCGGCCCCGAGCTCGCCGACCGGCTCGGGGTCACACCGCGCACGGTACGGCGTGATGTCGAGCGGCTGCGCACGCTCGGCTATCCGGTGCACGCCAGCCAAGGTGTCGGCGGCGGCTACCAACTCGGCCCGGGGCAGAACCTGCCGCCGCTGCTTCTCGACGACCAGGAGGCGATCGCCACTGCGGTCTCGCTGCTCGCCGGGGCGGGCGGCGCGGTCGCCGGTGCCGACGACGCCGCACTCCGGGCACTGACCAAACTCGACCAGGTACTGCCCACCCGGCTTCAGCACGAGGTGCGCGCACTCTCCGGCTCGGTGGAGTCCTTCGGCGGAGGCCGCACACCGGTCGACCCCGAGGTGCTCATGACACTGGCCAGAGCCTGCCGCGACGAGGTCGAGGCCGACTTCGACTACCCGTCCGGGAACGAGGTGCGACGGCGCCGGGTCGAGCCCTACCGCCTGGTCGCCTCCGACCGGCGCTGGTACCTCCTTGCCTACGACCTCGAACGCGACGACTGGCGCAGCTTCCGTGTCGACCGCATGACTGCCGCGTCCGCACGGACCTGGCGCTTCACCCCGCGCGCGGCGCCCGACGCGGCCACATACGTGCAAGAGGGTGTGGCGAGCCGGGTCTACCCGCACCAGGCGCGCTTCCTCGTGCACGCGCCGGCCGACACGGTGCGCGCACAGATCCCGGCGTCGGCGGCCGTCGTGCGACGGCGAGGAAGCGAGCTCTGCGAGGTGCTAGTGGCGCCGCCAGCCTCGACTTCGTGCTCATCCACGTACTCCTGCTAGGGCACGACTTCGAGGTACTCGACCCTCCGGAGCTCGCAAGGCGCTGTCGCGTGCTGGCAGAGAGACTGCTGTCGGCCGGGGGAACGATCCCACCGGTGCCGGACATAGAGGAGCCATGAGCCGCGACTAGGCCGAGGAGCGCCTCTGTACAGAGCACTCACGATTCCAGCGCGAGCATCCCCGAAACGTCACCCCGCGAGCTCCTTGCACATCTTCGGCTCGACTCACCGCGAGGCTCCTTCTGAGCGTGCGCAACCACCAGCGCCCGAGCGGTGAAGTCGTGTCCACGACGATGACGTGGTCCACGGACAGGAGTAGGACCTCCTCGGAGCGCCCGCCGCGAACGCGCCGTCGCTGAGGCCTGGCGAGGGAAGGCGAGAGGAACCACCTGATGCAGGGCCTGATCGGTCAAATCATCCCTACGGACTACCTCGAAACGACCGAACGCTTTCTGAGTCTCTGACGGCACCGGGCTCGGGCCGTCGAGGGGCGGATGGTTGCGTTCCGGGGGCGCATCCACACTGGGCCACGGCCCGGCCGGGCAAGGATTCCTAGCATTCCTCCAGGCTGAGTGAAATGTGCGAGGGGGCGGCATGGCACGTGTCGTGGGGATCGACCTGGGCACGGAGGGCGCGGTCGTCGCAGCGCTCGACGGTACTGCCGACACGCGGCGAAAACCCTTCGTCGTCCCCAACTCCGAGGGTTCCAAGATCACACCCTGCGTGGTGGCTTTCACCGCGGACGGTGCGACGCTGATCGGCGAAGCGGCCCGGAGGCAGGCCATCACCAACGTCTCCGGCACGGTCTCCCGCTTCAAACAGCAGATGGGGAGCGACCGGATCTACCTCCACGGCGGCAGGACTCTCGGAACGAACGAGATCACTGCGATGCTCCTCGCCAAGCTCAAGCGGGACGCCGAGGCGTATCTCGGAGAGGAAGTCACCGGTGCCGTCGTCACCGTGCCCGCCCACTTCTCGCACGTCGCCCGCCTGGCTGTCAAAGAAGCGGGCAAGCTGGCGAACCTACCGGTGTGGCGCCTGCTCAGTGAACCCACGGCGGTCGCCCTGTTCGACGGGATCGACCGCGACGACGAGGTCGCCCTGGTCGTCCACTGTGGCAGTGGAAGCTTCGCCTTCTCCCTGATAGAGGGCGGATGCGGGGTCACCGAGGTCAAGGCGAGCCGTGGTGACGCACGGCTGGGCGGTGGCGACTGGGACAGGGAGACGGCCCGGCATCTCGCCGCCCGCTTCCGGCAACTGCACGGAATGGACCCGACGGCCGACCCGACGGCCTGGCGCCGACTGCGCGACGCCGCCGAGAACGCCAAGATCGAACTGTCGTCGGCCACCGAGGCCATGATCGACGTGCCCTGCATCGCGATGTCCGCCGCGGGGCCACTGCATCTGCACGAACGGCTGAGCCGGGACGAGTTCCTGCACGTCACCCGGCCTCTTCTCGATCGGTGCGGGGCAGCCTTGACCGAGGTGTTCGCCGCTGCGGGCATCCCGGTGTCGGAGGTCTCCCGGGTCATCATGACCGGCGGGGCGACCCGGATGCCGTCCATGCTCTCCCTGGTCCGGGAGCACTTCGGCGACCACACCCCGACCGTGGTGACGCAGCCGGGCGAGGGCGTCGCGTACGGAGCCGCGCTCCAGGCGGGCGTACTCACCGGAACCGTCCGCGACGCCTTGGCCTGGGAGCGAACCCCGCACTCCCTGGGCGTCGCCACCAGAGACGGCGTGATGCACGCGCTCGTCGCGCGGGACACCACCATTCCGACCTTGAACTCGGAGCAGTTCGCCCTGGCCCGCGACGTGGACACGCCGGACGGGGACAACGCCCGGATCCAGGTCTACGAGGGCGAGAGCAAGAACGCGGCCGACAACGTTCTGATCGGCCTTCTGGACCTGCCCGGCCTGACCGTGGCCGCCCGGAACCGGGCTGTGAACATCGACGTGCGACTCGACGTCGACCAAGACGCCCTGGTGCGCATCTCTGCGACGAACCGCACCACGGGCACGACCTGGTCGAGAACACCCGAGGGCACCTGCGCGGTGGAGCACACCTCGGTCCGACCCGAGCCTGCGCGAAAGCTGCCGGTGCTGCTCGGCGTACTGCTGGGCATCCTGATCCCGCTGGTTCTTGTCGGCGGCACAATGTGGGCGCTGTGGTGACAGGGGCGACGGGGGAGCGACCGCCGTGCTCGCGGTGCTCGTTCGGGGTTGATGCAGGATTGCGTGAACGGTTCGGTCCTGCAGTCTGGAGGGCCGGTGTGGTCATCACGTCTCGAATCCGACGGGACGACCGACCGAGCGGCGCTCTCCAGAAGAGCCCGAGGCGGCGCACAGCCCAGACCTGGGCCGCCATCGCGCCTGACGCAGAAATCGAGGAGACTAACGGCGTCCAGTTCGCCAAGATTCGAGAATGGAGATGTCCGACGTTACGCGTGCGGTGGCGGCTGCGACTTCGGTCGCCGCATCGCTCGGCCTGCCAGTCAGCAGCGCAATCGTGCTCCACAACTCGAACAAGCTGTCACTGCGGCTGACGCCATGCGACGTCTTCGCCCGGGTCGCCCCCGTGGGACAAGAGGTTGCACAGTTCGAAGTCGAGCTCGCTCAGCGGCTCACCGAGACCGGATGCCCGGTGTGCCCCTTGGAGCCTCGGGCGGACCCACGTGTGTACACGCGCGATGGCTTCACAGTGACGCTGTGGACCTACTACGAGCCCGTAACACCTTACGTCTCACCAGCCGACTGCGCCAAGGCGCTGCGACTGCTGCACATGGGCATGCGCAAGGTCGATATGCCGAGCCCACGGTTCACGGACCGGATCACGGAGGCGGAAGAAGTCGTCGCCCACCCGGACCGTTCGCCGGAGCTCGCCGACGCAGACCGCGTCTTCCTCAGCGGCAGACTGGCAAGCCTGCGACGAGCGATCGAGGAGCGCGAAGCCGTGGAACAACTGCTCCACGGCGAGCCGCATCCAGGCAACGTACTCAGCACGGAAAGCGGCCCGTTGTTCATCGACCTTGAAACGTGCTGCCGCGGACCCGTCGAGTTCGACCTCGCCCATGTTCCTGAGACAGTCTGCGAGCACTACCCGGACATCGACCAAGGACTGCTGGACGAGTGCCGACAGCTCATCCTCGCGATGGTCGCAGCGTGGCGCTGGGAGCTTGGCGACCAGTTCCCGAAAGGGAGGCTGTTCGGAGAAGAACTCCTGCGCGTGCTGCACGACGGCCCTCCATGGCCGACGCTCGACACGATCAACAAGCGACTGGGCAGCGTATAGCCGCTCGTGGGCAGCGGGGTGCATCGGGCAACTGTCGGGTCCGCCAAGGGGGAGGCCGGCGGCGAGCGGCTCGGCGGGAGTGCCGCGCTCGGGCAGCACCCGACAGGGGCGGGCGTGCTGGGTGGCCTCCTCCTGGGCGCTCTTGCGGTTCCCGCAGCCGAACGGGCGGGCCTCGCCGCGGCCGAGGCAGGCCCACGGACATCAACGGCGGCGAGCCGGGCGGGGCCGATCCACAGCCGCTCCTTCTGCAGCATGTGCTTATGCCGTTCACCGCGCTCTCCGCGGGCAGCGCCCAGGAGCAGGGCGGCCTCGGTGTGCGTCCCGGTGCCGGGCATGTGATCCTCCCGTGTCGTCGGCCGGGCTGTCCGGTCGGCTGGCGTGAGCGGGTGTGGGTGCGGACTACCGGCGCGACTGACGCGCGCTCCGCATCGTTGTGCTGCGCTTCCAGGCCGCCGCCTTCGGGGCCGTTGGCCTGGAGGTCCTGATCATTGGCCGTTTGGTCGCCGTCGTCGGAGCCGCCGAGGACGGTGCACAGCCTTGGCCGCCGCTGAGCTACCCGGCCTCCGCTCTATGTGCGGGCCAGCCCGGGTGGCAGTCGCGAGTAGTCCTTCAAGAGCCGTTCGGCCCGATCCTGCAGGACCTGATCCCCTTCAAGATCAGCCGGTGCCTGAGGAAGAGTCAGAACCGTCAGGCAGCAGCAGCGTTGAATGCGTCTGCCACAGCCGCTGCCCCACGGAAGGAAAGGACAGCCCCATGGGCAAGCAGATGCCCATCTCCCGCAGAAACACGGACCACCAGCGGCGCGATCTCACATCAGAGCGACAACGCCCGCTGAAGTAGGCAGTCCTCGTCACCCCAGCGGTCGTCAGTCTGACGCTCGCGGATGCCGGGACGCCTGCCTCCGCAGGCCGGCGAGAAGCCGGCCCCATGCGCGACGGAGTCAGTTCAGCCCCGCAGCGAACCGCCACGCCCGTCCCGGCCTCCGCGGCAGCCAGCGCCGTGTGCAGCAAGAACCAGATCTCGATCAACCGGTTCAGCGAATGCCAGTGGCTCTGCCGTTGGCCATCGAAGGGCTACCTAAGACCAAACTTCACCAACTCGCCAGAGTCTTGCATAGAGCAGCAAAAGGAACTTCATGCGCCTTCTGACTTTCAAAGCGTCATCGCTGACCGGCATCGCCGCCCTCGCCGCCAGCACCGTGCTGGCCACGGCAGTCCCCGCCCTCGCAGACTCCGCCTCAGCCGGGCCGCGCACCAAGGCGGGGGCGTTCAACAAGAAGGTTCGCTGCACATCTACCGACCCCGACGGACGCAAGATCGTCACCCGGTACGGCAACTCCGAATTCGGCTGGAACCACTTCACCCACCGGCACAACATCAAGAAGTGCTCGATCCTCGACGGGGCTCTCAAGGACAAGGTGGACCGTAACGACGGTCACGGCCGTCTGGAGTACGACGGCGTCGCCATCAGGACCGGCGGAATACCCGTTGTGGTGAAGTTCGTCGTGATCGTTCAGCAGACCCGCAAGACCAAGGACGGCCGGTACGACGCCGGCAAGGGACAGAAGATCGGCGTCATCAATGCCTTCTGCCGCAACCAGCCGAACAACAAGTGCCCTGCTTGGATGAACGAGTGACCGATCTCGAAGACCGACAGCAGCAGGCGGACGCCGCTCGCCTGCTGCTGTACTACCTCAACGCGCCCATCGCCGAGGGCTGCCGCCTGCGCGGGGTCCTGCCCGCCCCCGGCGCTGTCCGCATCGCTGTACATGCCGGAGACGGCGAGGGCAGCGCCACGTTTCTGTACGAAATCCCCCACGACACCGTCACCCCCTACTACCTCCCCGGCGTTCTCCGCACCGTCCTGGCCGGCACCCAGATCTACAGCAGCAGCGACGTCAGCGAAACCATGGGGATGACGCTCATCCGCCTGCACCCGGAAAGAATCGTCCCGGACCCGGAACCCGAACCGGGCCAGGCACTCACCGTCCTGCGTGCCCTGTCCGACCCCGGCGACGAGGAGAATCCCTTCCTCCTCGGATTCCTGCTGCTGGACCACGGTCTGCTACGGCTGTACACACAGCACCCCGGCCACCAGGGCGTCATCGGCGCCGACATCCGCCTGACCGGTACACCGACCGCGCTGATCGCCTCCCTGCCAAGCCTCCTCGAGGAAGAGCAGTACCAGCGGCCGTCTCGAGACGACCCCCACTGCGACCTCCTCCTGGACCTGACAGGCTGGCAGAACAGCTGAGCACGGCGACCTTGGCAGCCCTGCCGCATGTACGGCGGCATCCACCAGGGCATTGCGGGGGACGCCCCGATCCATCTGGCCCGTGAGCGGGCCCGTGACCACGACGGCCATCACACCAGCCACGTCCATGCGCAGGTGCCCGCTGACCGCCGCCCGCCGCGCAGTGGTGCAGCGCGGCGCCGTCGGTGACGGCGGGAGTGCCTTGGAACAGGCCCGGGTGGGCGCCGATCAGGTGCAGCAGGGCCGTGGCGGCTGCGGTGTTCACCGCGGCCGCCACGGCGGCCAGATCGGTAAGGCCCATGCGGATGCCTCTGGCTCGGAGTGGGCGCAGGGAGCCGTCGAGGTGGGGCAGGGCGATGCCGCCCGGATGGCCGTCGACCTTGACGACCAGCGTGCCGTGCTGGCGATCGCAGCCCACAGGCAGCTGCCGCCGGGCTGGTCAGCGTCCACGCCACCACGACACGGTCTCCTGGCGCCCGCAACAGCAGCTGTTCCGCCCAAGGAGTGGGCACCGGACATTTCCCGCAGGGCCGTCACCCACACCCGCCCATGGTCACTCACCGAGAAAGCGCGGCGGATAGTAGGACCTCGACCGCCACACCCGCATGGAGGCGTGTTCGGTGCAAGCAAGCTGCCTCCGCCGTGCCCGCATTCGAGAAGGTGAGCGCAGGGGAGCTCCACCCCACCTCGGAGGCCACGCCCTCACCGACGCCTTCCGCCTGCCGGGAGGAGTCCTGGCCTCTCACCCGACCGTGAACGCCGACTACCGCCGCTTCGGCGCAGGCGACGGCGCGTGTGCCGGGCTGCGACCCGTGCTCCGTACGCGTCCAGGCCAGGATCGGCGGTGTGTCCCGAAACAGGCCGGGCGCCCCGCCAGCGGAAACGATGCTGCCGGTGCCGGGACCCGCCTGACGTGCCCCGTCGTCACTCCTCGCCCTCGCCGCCCGCACCGCCCCCCATCGAGCGGAACTCCCGAGGAGTCACCCCGTACTCCCTCCTGAAGACGCGGCTGAAGGCCGCCGCACTGGTGAAGCCCCAGCGTGCCGCGATGGTGTGGATGGGTACGGTCGCGTAGCGGTCGGCCACGAGGTCGGCGCGGCAGCGGGACAGGCGGCGGTGGCGGATGGTGGTCGCCACCGTTTCGTCGCGGTGGCGGAACAGCCAGTGCAGGGTGCGTACGGAGAGGTGGTGGTGCGCGGCGATCGCCGCCGGAGTCAGGCGCGGGTCGGAGAGGTTGGCGTCGATGAAGGCGTCGATGCGGGCGAGCCGCATCCGGTCGCCGGACTCGGGCGGCACCCGGTCGCGGGCGTCGGCCCAGTCCCCGAGGAACGCGGTGGCGAGTTCCCAGGTCGCGATGCCCACCCGGGCCGCGGCGGACTCCTCCAGATGGGCCGCGTCCTCGGCGACGCTGAGGAGATGGCGGGCGAGGATCCCCGCCGTGCCGGTGCGGCCGGGCACGGCGCTCGCGAGCAGCCGGTCCACCTTGGCCGTGGGCAGGGGCAGACCGGTGCGCGGCAGATGCAGGATGATGGCTTTGGAGATGCCGTCGTGCGAACCCGCGAGGCCCCTTCCGTCGAACGGCAGCGAGGTGCTCCACAGCACCAGGTCACCGGCCGCCATCCTGGCCTCGTTGCGGTCCTGGGTGATCCACATCTCCGTGCCCCGGATCAGCGTGAGCTGGTAGTCCTCGGGGTCGGAGTACCGGATGAGCGCGGGCGTGCGCTCCGACCTGATGGCGGGGAACGACATGACGGTGAGCCGCACGGCGCCGAGCTGTGCCATGCCCGCGGTGGCCGGGAAGTCCGCGGCGTGGTCGGTGGTGATCCGGGTGGGCGCGACGTCCTGGCTGATCAGGTCGCGCCACCACTCGAAACGGTGCTCCGGCTCTACGACGGCACTGTGCAGCACGGTGAGACTCATCGACTCGACCCCCGTGGGCTACTGGTGACGACTGGTCTCCTGCCAGCCTCACCAGCACAGGGTCGGCCGACAAGCGCCCGCCCGGCCGATCAGTGGCCGCCGAGGTCGGGGAAACGGCGGTCTGCCGCGATCGGATTGTTAAGGTGGCCAAGACGAGGGCCGGACCGGTGAGTTGGGGCCGCGCAGCCTGACGCTCCCACGGAGCCGTGCAGGTCTGAAGCGGGTGCGGTCACGGCCGCTGGAAGGTGCGTCGGACACGACGGGGGGCTCGCGTTGGATCGCCTGGCCGGAGCGGAACGGAAACGGCTCGACCACCGCCACGTACCGGACGCGGTGAGCGGGTGAACGGCCGGTCGACGCCCCCGGTGCTGCCCCCACCGCTGCGCGCCGGGCTCGCGCTTGTCGCGGCCCTCGCCGCACTGGTGGCCGTCGTGATCGGGTTCATGTACGCCGACCACAGCCGGTCCGGCGCGGTGGACACCTGGATCATCGATCCGACGGCGGACAGCGTGGGGCCGCCGTGGCGGCGCGTCGCGCTCGCCACGGACTTCCTGGGCGAGCCCGCCGGAGCGGCGCTCCTTGTCGCGGCCGCCGTGACGGGCTGCCTGCTGCTGCGGCACCCCCGTGCGGCGGTGCTCGTCGTCGCCGGGGCCTTCCTGGCCGTCGCGACGACGACGCTGGGCAAGCACCTGGCGGGACGCACCATCCACGGCGGCAGCCTGTCCTACCCGAGCGGACACACCGCCTTCCTGACCACGCTCGCCCTCGTCCTTGCACTGGTCGCGAGCGGCAGGCTCGGCCTCGGCAGGACGGCCGGCACGCTCCTGGTGCTCGCCGCGGCGCTGGTCGCCGGTGCCGCCATGGGCTGGGCACAGGTCTCCCTCAGCGCGCACTACCCGACCGACGTCCTCGGCGGCTGGTGCACCGCCCTGGTGGTGGTACCGGCGACCGCGTGGCTGATCGACCGGACCGCCGACCGGCTGGCCGACCGCACGGACGGCCACACGGACGGCCGACCGGCCGACGCCGGTCGGCAGGAGCAGCTCTGACGCCGCGTCACACCAGGCGGCGGAACACCGGCTTCACCGGTCGCCCGCCGAGCCAGGGCGTGGGATCGCCCGCGTCCAGGGCCTTTCGGTAGACCGCGCACGCATCGGCCACCACCTCGACGGTGTGGTCGATGTCGGCGTCGCTGAGCGCGCTGCTCACCACGAACGACGGGGCGAGGACCCCGCCCGCGAGGAGCCGGCGCAGGAACAGGGTGCGGTACTCCTGCGACGGCTTCCCCCTCTCGTCGAGGGTGGCGAAGACCAGATTGCTGGCCCGGCCCCGGACGACGAGGTGATCGCCCACGCCCATCCCGGCCGCGGCGTCGCGCACACCGGCGGCCAACCGCTCACCGAGGGCGTGCAGCCGCGCGGTGACGCCCTCCTCGGCGTAGGTGGCCTGCACGGCCATCGCGGCGGCCAAGGAGTGCGTTTCCGCGCCGTGCGTGGTGGACAGCAGGAACACCCGCTCGCCGGAGTGGCGGAGGCCGCCGTGCTCCATCAGCGCCCGGCGCCCGGCGAGGGCCGAGACGGCGAAGCCGTTGCCCAGCGCCTTGCCGAACGTCGAGAGGTCGGGGACGACGCCGTACAAGCCCTGGGCGCCCGCCTCGGACCAGCGGAAACCAGTGATCATCTCGTCGAAGACCAGGACGCAGCCGTGCCGGTCGGCCAACTCGCGCAAACCCTCCAGATAGCCGGGCGGAGGCTCGGTGTGGCCCGCGGGTTCGAGGATCAGACAGGCGATCTCGTCCTGGTACCGGGCGAGCAGCTCCTCCGTGGCCGGCAGGTCCCCGTAGGGGAAGGAGACGGTGAGCTCGGTGGTCACCTCCGGAATGCCCGCCGACATCGGCGTGGTGCCGATGAACCAGTCGTCGACGGAGAAGAACGGATGGTCGCCGCAGCGCGCGACGCGAGGGCGACCGGTGACGGCGCGGGCCAGGCGGACCGCGGCGGTGGTGGCGTCGGAGCCGTTCTTCGCGAACTTCACCATCTCGGCGGTCGGCACCGTGGCCAGGAAGCGCTCCGCGGCCTCGACCTCCACGATGGACGGCCGCGCGAAGTTGCTGCCCCGGTCCAGTTCGCGCCGCACCGCCTCGGTCACGCGCGGGTGGGCGTGGCCGAGGCTGACGGAGCGCAGCCCCGAGCCGTACTCGACGTAGCGGTTGCCGTCGACGTCCCACACGTGGGCGCCGCGGCCGTGGCTGATGACCGGGGCCAGGTCCTCGGGGTACTGGTCGTCGCCCTTGGCGTAGGTGTGCGCGCCACCGGGGATCAGCGCGTGCAGCCGCTCGTTCGCGCTGCGCGACCGGGGCAGGGTGAACTCCGCGGCCTCTTCGGTGTGTCGGGTGTCCACGACGGCCTCACTTCTCGCAGTGCTTCAGGACCTCGGCGAGGCTCGGCGCCTCCCGGTCCCGCTGGGACATCAGGGTGACCGGCAGCGGCCACGGAATGTCGAGCTCCGGGTCGTCGAAGGCGATCGTCACGTCCTCGGCGGGATCGTGCGGGCGGTCGATCCGGTACGACGTGTCGGTGGTCTCGGTCAGCGCCTGGAAGCCGTGAGCGCACCCCGCCGGGATGTACAGGGTCGCCTGCGTCTCGCCGGACAGCTCGAAGGTGGCCACGTTGAGATAGGTCGGCGACTCGGCCCGCAGGTCCACGACGACGTCGAAGATCTTCCCGTACGAGCACCGCACCAGCTTGGCCTCGCCCCTCCCGGAGCGCAGGTGCAGGCCGCGCAGCACGCCACGGACCGAACGGGACACGCTGTCCTGGATGAACGCGTTCGGGTCGAGGCCCACCGAACGGACCACGTCGGCGTCGAAGGTGCGGCAGAAGAAGCCGCGTTCGTCGGCGTACGGCGTGGGCTCGAACAGGAACGCGCCGTCGATCTCCGGGACGTCGGTTGCTTTCACTGGGTCTCCCGCAGGGCGTGGGCGTGGTCGGTCGCAGGGAACAGGACCGTGGTCAACTCGGTGAACTGGTCCTGGAGTTGCCGGGCGGCGAGCCCGTTCCGCTCGGTGAGGGTCCGGCGCAGCTCCGCCGACTGCTTCTCCAGCGCCCGGAACTGTTCGAGGAGCCGGTCGGCGTCGACCTCGCGGGCCGGGTGGCAGTACGCGCCGAGGCCCATCCGGTCCATGAGGGCGTCGCTCTTCGCCGCGTAGCTGAGCGCGAGCGTCGGTGTGCCCGCCTTCAGCGCGCAGATCAGGTTGTGGTAGCGGGTCGCCACCACCGCGTCGGCGGCCGCCGTCTCCTTCATCAGGTCGGCGAGCGAGGTCGCCTCGGCCGCGGTGACCAGCGGCGAGTCCACCGCGTCGCGGATCGCGGTGACCACTGTCGCGTCGACCCCGTCGCCGGTGAGCAGCCGGACCGGCCTGCCGTCCTCGACGAGGGCGCGGACGAACCGGGTCACTCCGTCGAGGTAGCGCCGGTGGATCTCCTCGGCGCGGGCGCGGTCGTCGTTGCCGCCGTGGAAGGCCATGACGCCGACGCAGACCGTGCCCGAGGGCGTGCCCGCGGGGGGCGTCGGCAGGGCGAACGCGAGGTCCGGGTAGACCCCGTCGCGCGCGGTGTCCACGCCCATCTCCCGCATCGCGTCCCGGGACATCGCGTCCCGGTACGACCGGTACGCGGCAAGCCGCGCCGACCAGCGCACCAGCGCCCGGGTCGGCCCGTCGGCGATCGGGGCGGCGCCGACGCCGACCAGGGCCACCCGGGTCCGCAGCACCCGGCCGCTCGCGCAGAGCAGGAAGAGCGCGTACGGAAAGCCCCAGGGCCGCAGCGGCAGCGTGGCCTCCAGGACGCCCATGCCCGGCACGATCACCACGTCGTGCTTGCGCACCCAGGCGGCGGTGCGGAAGGCGTCGACGAGTTTGCCCAGGCCCTTGCCCGCGATCGCGCCCGCGCGCGACGCGGTCCGGTACTCCCCGCGGTACCAGTGCAGCCGCGTCGCGGGGATCCGGTACCGGGCCGTGACGGCCTCGGGCCCGCCGCACAGCGCGTCCACGACCGCCTCGGGGTGCTCGGCGCGCAGATAGCCGAGCACGGCCTCCAGCGACCCGTCGTTGCCGAGGTTGCCGGAGCCGAGCAGGCCGAACACTCCCACCCGTACCGCCGTCACGTCCGCTTCCCCTCGCGCCCGGCGACGAGCGCGTCGATGGAGACGTCGAGCTTGGCCGGGTCGACCGGGGCGCGGTCCTCGACCCGCTCCCCGGCGCCCGGCCGGGCCCGGCTCGCCGCCCACGCGGCCAGGTGGCCGTAGCACGCGCGCCGGTCGGCCGCGGACAGCGGCGTCCGCCGCACCGCCGCGACGAAGCCCCACACGTACTCGGCGAGCAGGCGCGGCGTCGGGTGCAGCAGACCCGCCCGGCGCGGGTCCAGATTGACGCACCGGGAGCGCTTGGAGGGGTTCGCCCGCTCGGCGCGGGTGGGGTGGTCGCGGCGGAAGTACAGCAGCTCCGGCACCTGGTGGAAGGGCCCGCGCAGGCCGATCTCGGCGACGAACGTGCGGTCCGCGTGGTGGTAGCTGTTGTGCGGCCTGACCCGGCGCAGCACGTCGGCCCGCATCACCCCGTAGAAGTCGTCACCGCCGGGCTCGAAGAGCATGCTGCGGAACCGCTCCGGCGCGTGCGGCGAGTCGGTGGCGAGCGTGTACGCGTACGGGACCTTCACCCGCCCCTCCTCGTCGATGACCGCCTGGTCGGCGTGCGCGAGGATCACCTCCGGCCGCTCGTCCAGGGCCTCCACGCAGCGCCGCAGCAGATCACGGGCGTACAGGTCGTCGTGCGAGGCCCACTTGAACAGCTCGCCGTGGCACTGGGTGAACACGTAGTTGTGGTTCGGCGCCGCGCCGATGTTCCGGGGCAGCCGCAGATAGCGGATGCGCGTGTCCTGTGCGGCGTACTTGCGGCAGATCTCCTGGGTCCCGTCGGTCGAGGCGTTGTCGGAGATGACCAGCTCGAAGTCCTCGTAGGTCTGGCCGAGCAGGGCGTCGAGCGCCTCGGCGAGGTACTCCTCGCCGTTGTACACGGGCAGGCCGATGCTCAACCGGGGATGGGCGGTCATGACGTCCTCACTTCGGGAATGGGGGAGTGGTGGTGCTCGCGCAGGGCGGACCGCAGGTGCAGCCACCACACGGCCGAGCCGATCGACGTCGCCGCGGCGACGCCCCAGGCCGAGCCGACCGTGCCGGCCACGGCCGCGCCGCCGAGCCCGCCGATGACGTAACAGGAAGAGGCGATCAGCTGGCAGCGCAGGCTGCGCCGGGCCGCGGCGAGCGCGCGCAGACCGGCCGCCGCGCCGGTGCCGAGGCTCGCGCCCGCGACGCCGAGCGCGGCCGGCACGATGAGCTCCGACGCCGAGTGCCAGACGCCGCCGAGCACCAGCTCGCCGAACCTGTCCGGCACGAGGAGCAGTGCCGCGCCCCACAGCAGCGCGGCGGCGGCCTGCCCGCCGCCGAGTAGGAAGCAGAACGCCCCGAGCCGGTGCGGGGCCCTGCGCAGCACCCGGGCCGCCTCCGCGACGGTGACCAGGGAAAGCCCCATCAGGACCGCCATGAACGGGCCGAGCAGGAGCTCCGCGCCCCGGGTCACGCCCACCGCGCCGACCCCGACGATCGCGCCGAGACCGTAGGCCCGCAGCTGGCTCGCGCCGCTGTTGCTGACGTTCTCGACGAGGTAGCGGGAGCCGAGGTCCCGGTGCTCGCGCAGCCAGGCGCGCGCCCCGGCCGACCGGGGCCGGATGCCGGACTGGAAGCAGCCGTACACCGCGGCCACCGCGGCCGACCCGCCCCAGGCCAGCACGAAGGCGGCCACGCTGCCCGCACGGGCGGCGAGGAACATGGCCGGGACGAGCGCGACGCACCACACGAGGTCGTTGACGAACGCCTTGCGCCCGGTGCCCGCGGCGAAGAACGCGAACCGCCACGCGTCCTGGAGGAGCAGCCCCGGCAGGACCACGCCCAGGCAGGCGAAGGCGAGCCCCACACGGCCACCGACAGCGAGCCCGGCCACCAGGGACACCGCGCCGAGTGCGGCGCCGACACCCAGCGCGGTCCCCGACGACCTGGCCACCGCCGCGCGCCAGGACGTGGTCGGCACGCCGCTGAAGCGCACCACGAGCGGGTCGGTGGCCAGGCCCCGGGAGACGTTGAGCACCACGCCGTAGGTGACCCAGGCCAGGCTGAACACGCCGAACGCGGTCACCCCCAGCGAGCGGGCCACGTAGATGCCCACCGCGAAGTTGGAGATGCTGGACGCCGCCTGGTCGGCCAGCCCCCAGGACAGCCGTCCGACGAGGGCGCGCCTGGCGGATCCGGCCGGTGCCTTCGTCTTCTCCCCTTCGGTGGTCATGGGCGTCACGCCTTGATCAGTTCGGCGGCGCCCAAGGCGTCGGCCGCGGCGGCGACGGTGTCGAACGGCAGCCCGGACCGCTCCGCGACGTCGAGCAGACTGTGCTCGCCGTCGGAGAGGCTGAGCACCCAGAGCATGGCCATCTGGGCCTGCTTGGTGTCGCTGCGGCCGCCGAGCGCGTCGTACAACCCCCGTCGGCCGAGCTGTGGTTCGCCGTACGGGCTGAGGTTGACGTACCGCCGGTTGCGGTCGAGGACCGTGAACGCCTCGAGGCAGACGGTGAGGGTGTCCTCCATCGCCTCCGGGGAGACGAAGTCCGGATTGTCCGCCGAGGTGTGGTACTCGGGGTACCCGGCGTACGGGGTCCGGCTGAGCGAACCCACGCCGAGGTCGAACCCGGGCGAGCAGTACTGCCGCTCGTCGTAGCCGTACGGCGTGAACTCCGTGACGCGGTGCGGACGTTCGGAGGCGGCGAGCACGTGCGTCAGCACCCGGTCGATCTCCGCGTCGCCGCGCCTGCTCCGCTTGTACGTCAGCTGCCCCCGGTCACCGGCGCAGGCCAGGACGAGACCGTGCTTGACCTGGTCGATCCGGTCCGCGTTGCGGGCCAGCCAGGTGATCGCCCCGATCGTGCCGGGCGCGAAGACGAACCGGTAGGTGTAGTACGGCGCCCGCTCCGCGAGGGCCCGCGCCAGGAACGTCGCCACCGCGACGCCGGCCAGGTTGTCGTTGGCCAGCGACGGATGGCAGACGTGACAGGAGACGATCACCTCGTCGGCGACCTGTCCGGGGACCACGTGCTCGGCGTAGGTGAGGTGGCCGTCGGCCAGCGTGGAGTCGACGCACACCTCGTAGTCGCCGTCCGGCAGCCCGTCCAGGGTCTCCTGCGCCAGACAGAACCCCCACTCCGGCTTGTAGTAACTGGTGCGGTACGGCACCCAGGACGGGTGGTCCGGCAGCGTGTGCAGGTGGTCGCGGAGTTCGGCCAGGGGCAGGGTCGTCGACACCGGCACGCTGTAGCCGAGCACGTGCAGGCTGGACGCGGCGAAGTCGACGACCCGGTGGCCCGAGCTGTCGGCCACGTACGCGTCCCGGATGTTCCACTCCTGCGGCACCGTCCAGTCGAGCACCTGCGTCCCGGTCGGCACCTCGTGCACCTGGAGCGGAATGTACTCCCCGACGATGTCCAGGGTGGCGCGCACGCCGTCGCCGGTGATGCTCCGGCACAGCGGGTACATCCGCTCCACCAGGGCGTGCATCTGTGCGCCGAGCGTGGTGGTCACCGGCGCCGCCGCAGGGTGTCGTCGACGGCACCGGCCTCGGACGCCGCGCGCAGCACGGCGAGCCGGGTGAAGCGCTGCTCGAAGTCCTCGCGGGTCAGCCCGTGCTTCTGGTAGGCCTCGGCGAGTTCGAGCGTGCCGCGGCGCACCGTCCACTCGCAGTCGAAGCCGGGGATCGCGGCGCGGAACCGGGAGAAGTCCACGCGGTAGGAGCGCGGGTCGGCGCCGCTCTCCCCGGTGATGTTCACCTTCGCCCCCGGCACCGCGTCGGCGACCTGCTCGGCGATCTCGGCGACCGTGACGTTGTTGACCTCGCTGCCGATGTTGAACGCCCGGTCGTGCACGGCCTCGCGCGGCGCGGTCAGCGCGGCCGTGAACGCCCGGGCGATGTCGGCGGCGTGCACCAGCGGGCGCCAAGGGGTGCCGTCGGAGAGCACCAGGACCTCGCCGGACAGCAGCGCGTGGCCCACCAGGTTGTTCAGCACGATGTCGGCGCGCAGCCGGGGCGAGTAGCCGAAGGCGGTCGCGTTGCGCATGTACACCGGGGTGAAGTCGCCGTCGGCGAGCGCGTGCAGGTCGTCCTCCACCCGCACCTTGGACTCCGCGTACGGCGTCACCGGGCGCAGCGGGGCGTCCTCGGCCACCAGGTCGCCGCCGCCCGCGGCGCCGTACACCGAGCAGGTCGACGCGTACAGGAAGCGCCGCACCCCGGCGTCGCGGGCCAGCTCGGCGAGGCGCACGGAGGCGTGGTGGTTGATGTCGTAGGTCAGCTCCGGCGCGAGCGAGCCCAGCGGGTCGTTGGAGAGCGCGGCCAGGTGGATCACGGCGTCCACCCCGGCCACGTGCTCGGCCGTGACGTCACGCAGGTCCACCCGGTGCCCCTGCGGGTCCGCGGGCGCCGGGCCGAGGACGCAGTCCGCGAACAGGCCGGAGTCGAGGCCGACGACCTCGTGCCCGGCGGCCGTGAGGACCGGGGCCATGACGGTGCCCAGGTAGCCCTGGTGCCCGGTCAGAAGTACGCGCATGGTTCAGTTCCCCAGGTTCAGAGTGAGTTTGGTGACGGCGAACGCCTCGGCGTAGCGCGCGTGGCATTCGATGCCGCGGATCCGTGCGAGGCCGAGGAAGGCCTCCCGGTCGTACCAGGGCCGGTGCCGCTGCGAGGGGTAGTGCTCCTGCAGCAGCCGCACCTTCTGCTCGGCGACCTCCGTCGACAGCGGCTGGTACGCCGCCGGACGGCCGAGGTCGCCGTCCCACTTGACGATCTCGTAGCCGAGGACCAGGTGGTCGCGGAACGCGGTGGGCATCAGCCGCGCCAGGCCGCGGTGGTCCTGGTGCGCGTCGTCGGTGCGCGGGGCCAGGATCAGCTCCGGGTCGGTCTGCCCGCGCAGCTCCTCGACCGCGGCCTTGGCCTCGTCCCAGTGCACGGGCATCCGGCCGTCCGGCAGCTTGAGCACGGTCAGGCGCAGGTCGGCGCCCGGGCAGAAGGCGGCGAGCGCGGCCCGCTCCTCCTGCTCGCGCTCGGTGCCGCCGCCGGAGAGCACCAGGGCGTCCACGCGCAGGCCCGGCCTTGCGAGGCACAGGGTCAGGAGGGTGCCGCCCGCGCCGATGGCGATGTCGTCGCAGTGCGCGCCCACCGCCGCGATCCGGTCCAGGCGCCCGGCCCCGAGCCGGATCACGCGGTCCTCGCTTCGGCGCCGGCCCCGCCGCCGAGCGCGCCGGCGGCCGCGCCGCCCTGCTCCCACACGGCCCAGGGACGGTCGCCCCGGGCGTAGGCGGCGTCCAGTGCGGCCCGCTCCTTGACGGTGTCGGTCGGCTTCCAGAAGCCGCGGTGCTGGTGCGCCACGAGCCGCCCCTGCTTGGCCAGTTGGGCGCAGCCGTCGGCGACCAGGTCGCCGTTCTCGGGGATGTGGTCGAAGACCTCCTGGCGGAGCACGAAGTAGCCGCCGTTCTCCCACAGCGGCATGTCGCTCACCGCCGTGATCCCCCCGACCGTGCCGTTCTCGCCCAGCTCCACGCAGTGGAACGAGGACTGCGGCGGCACCACCATCATGGACGCACCGGCGTCGCGCCGGGCGAAGGAGTCGATCATCTGCGGCAGGGGAGCGTCGGTGAGCACGTCCGCGTAGTTGGCGAGGAACATCTCGTCGCCGTCCAGGTGGTGGCGCACCCGGCGCAGACGCTCGCCGATCGGCGACTCGACGCCGGTCTGCGCGAACGTGATCGTCCAGTCGGATATGTCGGTGGAGAGCAGCTCGGTCTTCCCGCCCCGCAGCACGAAGTCGTTGGACGCCGTCTCCTCGTAGGTGAGGAAGAAGTCCTTGATGTGCTGCGCCCCGTACCCGAGGCACAGGATGAACTCCGTGTGCCCGAAGTGCGCGTAGTAGCGCATGACGTGCCAGATCAGCGGTCTCGGGCCGACCATCGCCATCGGCTTGGGCACGTCGTCGGAGGCACCGCTGCGCATCCGCATCCCGTAACCGCCGCAGAACAGTACGACCTTCATGCTGTGCTCTCTTTCAACGACGTGACCTCGACAACGCTCAGTTCCGGGATGGGAAAGACCAGGCGGCCGCCCCACTCGTGGACGAAGGACAGCTGCTCGACCAGCTCGGCCCGCAGGTTCCACGGGAGGACGAGGACGTAGTCCGGCCTGTCGGCGGCGATCCGCTCGGGCGACAGGATCGGGATGCGGGTGCCGGGGGTGAACCTGCCGTGCTTGTAGGGGTTGCGGTCGACCGTGTACGCGAGCAGGTCGGGCCGGATGCCGCAGTGGTTCAGGAGCGTGTTGCCCTTGCCCGGGGCGCCGTAGCCGACCACCGTGTCGCCGCGCTCGGCCGCCTCGATGAGGAACCTGAGCAGGTCCCGGCGCACCTTGGCCACCCGCGCGCCGAACTCGGTGTACCCGGACAGCTCCTGCAGCCCGGCGGCCTTCTCCCGGGCCAGCACGTCGGACACCCGGCGGGACGGCTCACCGGCCACCTCGGCCGGCCGGGCCCACAGCCGGATGGAGCCGCCGTGCGTGGGCAGCAGCTCCACGTCCACGAGGGCGAGCCCGCCGCTGGCGAGGGCCCTGATCGCGGACGCCACCGTGTAGTACTGGAAGTGCTCGTGGTAGATCGTGTCGTACTGGTTCTCCTCGATCAGGGTCAGCAGGTGCTGCACCTCGATGGAGACCCAGCCGTCGTCGGCGACCAGGGCGCGCAGCCCCTGGGTGAACCCGACCACGTCGGGGATGTGCGCGTACACGTTGTTGGCCACGACCAGGTCCGCCGGGCCGTGCTCGGCGCGGACGGCCGCGCCGGTGTCGGGGGACAGGAACTCGGTGAGCGTGGGCACGCCCGCGTCCCGCGCCGTGGCACCGACGTTCACCGACGGCTCGATGCCGAGGCAGCGGATCCCCCGGTCCACCACGTGCTTCAGCAGGTACCCGTCGTTGCTCGCCACCTCGACCACGAAGGCGTCGGAGCCTTCGGCGTCGAGCCCCACCCGCCGCACGGCGTCGGCGACGAACGTGCGCGCGTGCTCCACCCAGGAGGTCGAGAAGGAGGAGAAGTACGCGTACTCCTTGAACGTCTCCTCCGGCGTGATCAGCGCGGGGATCTGCGCCAGCCAGCAGTCGGTGCAGACCCGCAGGTGCAGCGGGTACGCGGGCTCCGGCTGATCCAGCTGGTCCGCGGCGAGAAAGCTCTCGCACGGCGGGGTCGCCCCCAGATCGACGACGCTCGCCAGCGCCGCCGAGCCGCAGAGTCGGCATCGTGTCATCTACTGCCCCCATCCCTGCTCGCGCGGATGCCCCGCCGCGAGCCAGCTCTCGTGTTTCCTGACGGCGGCGCGCTGTCCCCGCCGCCCGCCCGCCCCGCGATCGCGGCGCGGTACCCCTCCACCAGGCGCTCCAGGCCGACGGCAGGACTGAAGTCCTTCTCGAAACGGCGCCGGGCCGCCTGGCCCATCTCTTGGTTGCGGCCCGCGTCGGCCGCGACCCGGCGGATGCAGTCCGCCAGTGAGGCGACCTCGCCCGGCCGGTGAAGGAGGCCGGTCACCCCGTCCTCGACGAGCTCGACGAAGGCGCCGTGACCGGCCGCGACGGACGGGACCCCCGCCGCCATCGCCTCCGCGACCACCAGGCCGAACGTCTCCATGGACATCGAGGGCGCCACCACGGCGACCGACCGCGCGACCGCCCTCCGGCACTCCTCCGGGTCGTACAGGCCGACGTAGCGCACGTCGTCCCGGCCCGCGGCCCAGGCGGTCACCTCCCGCTCCAGCGGCCCCGCGCCCGCGAGTACGAGCGGCACGCCCACACCGCCGCGCGCCGCGACCTCGTCCCACGCGGACATGAGCAGCCGCACCCCCTTGGCCTCCGCGAGCCGCCCGAGGAAGAGCACGTGCTCCCCGTCGCCCGTGCGGCAGGCACCCGGGTCGGGCACGAAGTTGTGCTTCACCGACAGGCGGTCGGCCGGCATGCCGGTCCGCACCAGGACGTCGCGCTGCGCCGCGGAGATGCAGAAGAACCGCTCCACGCCGGACCACCACCGCCGCCGGTTGACCGACAGGCTGACCGCCAGCGGCACCGTCGCGAGCCGCGAGCCGCGGTAGCAGCCGTGCCGGACGGCGGGCAGCGGCACCCGCGACCCGGCGCACTCGGTGCACACCCGGCCGTCCCGCTGGAGCGTGCCGGGCGGGCAGACCTGGGTGTAGTTGTGCAGCGTGGCGACGGTCGGCACACCGGCGTCGGCGCAGGCGGCGAGGACCGCGGGCGACAGGAGCGGAAAGACGTTGTGAACGTGCACCACGTCGGGCCGCGAGGCGCGGAGCCGGGCGGTGAGCTCCGAGCGGACCGCCGGGTTCCATGGCACGAGCAGCGGCACCGCGGCCTTGGCGAGCAGGGACCGGTCGGCGATGTCGTCGCTGCGCCGCTCGAACACGTCGACCCGGTGACCGGCCGCGCGCAGCAGCCCCACCTCCTCGTCGACGACCCTGTTCTCGCCGCTCGGCTGCGCCGACGAGTAACGGTTGTGTACTACCAGGACGTGCATGCTCACCCTTACCTCCGGGCCCATCGCGGGATGCGTCGTCGAGGGACTTCGGCCGCCGGACCGGGGACCTCGGCCGTCGCTAGGGGCGCGGCCGCGGCGCCCGGCACCAACAGCGAGGCGGCCAGGGCCAGATGCAGCAGATACGGCGAGGCGTCACCGAGGCCGGCCTCGGTGTACGAGGACATCGCGCAGTAACTGATCAGGAAGATCGCACAGGCCCTCGGCAGCGACGGCGGCCGCAGCAGCGCGACCCCGCCGAGGATGCCGATGAACGCCGCCACCAGGGTGATGCCGATCAGGCCCTGCTCGTGGTAGACGGCCAGCCAGCTGTTGTCGATCGGCAGCCCGCCGAAGGACTTGTCGCCCAGGCCCGTGCCGAACACCTTCTCCCCGGTCGACCGGGGCGCGGCGAGCAGGGCGTCCCAGACCTTGGCCCGCCCGGTGAGGTTGGAGAGGCCCTCCTTGCTCTGCCCGCGCATGAACCACGCCTGCAGCGCGGAGCTCAACGCCACCGTGGCCACCGTCGCGCACACCACCGTCCAGGCGAAGAACCGGCGGGCGGCGGCACTGGTCAGGATGAGCGAGCCGATCGCGAGCACCAACCCGACGATCAGGCCGAGCGTGGCCGTCCTGGTGTGGGTCAACGCGAGCAGGACGAGCGAAGGCACGATGATCATCGCCGCGCCGGCTCCGGTCGTCAGACGGCCGAGGGTGAGCAGCACGGTGAGCCCGATGATCACCGCGGCGTACTGCCCGATCTGCGGCGGGGTGAGCGGCCACAACGCGCCGACGAGGCGCCCGCCGTAGTACTCCGGCCTCGCCGTGCCCGGTGCGACGACCAGGCCCGCGGCCACCAGGACGAGCACCGCGAAGTACATCCGGATGTGATAGCGGACGAACGTCATGCCCCCGTCCCACCAGCGGCTGAGCAGCCACAGCGTGCCGACGAAGAGAGCGAACCGGAAACAGCGGAACAGCGCGCCGAACCCGCCCTCCAGATCCGCACTGGAGATCACGCTCGGCACCAGGAGCAGGGTCAGCAGGAACACGAAGGCGCTCGGCCGGATGCGCAGCCGCAGGTTGAGCGCGAGCGCCAGCGCGAAGGCGGAGATCAGCGCGCCCATGGTGGCCATCTGGATGAGGGAGCGGGGCAGCGGCAGGATGGTCTTCGCCCCGGCGGAGCCGAGGGTGTTGAGACCGAGCAGCGCCCAGACGATCCCGACCGCCTTCGGCGTGGTCTGAGGGCCCTGTTCCACGTCGGGCCGTGCCCCCGTCGTGTCCGGCCCGCCCGGCGGCCCGCCGCGCATCAGGTTCCCGCTCATCTCAACCACCGGCCTGGGCGTCGAAGGTGCTGCCGGTGTCCTGCTGGTACGGCGCGCTCTGCCACTGCCCCGTCTCCAGCTTCCGGCTCATGTCGCCCGCGACGAAGCTCCACGGCCCGCGGTAGACGTTGTCGTGCCAGCGGTTGCGCTGCTTGTGGGTGATCGCGTCGGCGACCCGCTTGCCCTTGTACGGCGACCACTTCGGATACGTGCCGTAGTTGGCGAGGACCGCCATGCGGCCGCACTCCTCCGTGCACTTGACGACGGCGGTGTCCAGGACGAAGCGGTTGTCGTGGATGTCCACCCGCTGGGTCTTCCACCGGCAGTCGGCGTACAGCGGCGCGGTGGCGATCCCCGGCCGCGCGCAGCGGCTGATGTTCTTCACCAGCAAGGTGCAGTAGCCGGTCGAGGTGTTGGCCGGGCTGTTGCAGAACCGGTCGGCGTTCTCCCACAGGGTGATCCCGGACCAGTTGTTCTCCAGGACGTTCCGGTAGATCTCGATCTTGTTCGTGCGGGCCTTGATCCGCGGTTCGCCACCGGCCTCCGACACGTAGATCGTCGCGTACGGGAAGTCGTCGTCGCGCTGGGCGTACTTGCGGCCCTCGACCCAGTTGTTCCGCCGGATCGTGTTGTTCCGGATGACCGCGTTATAGCTGGTCTCGTACATCAGCGCGGCACCGTCGTTGGCTTCGAGGACGTTGTTCTCGATGCGGAAGTCATTGTTGTTGTTGTCCGCCCACAACCCGGCGCCGCGGTTGTCGTGCACCCAATTACCGCGGATGTCGGCGCCGTCGACGGCCCAGAACTTGATGCCTCCGGTGCAGCCGCAGCCCGGCTTCCGCCGCTCCCAGTCGTCGGTGTTGTTGCCCACGACCTCGTTGCCCTCGACCACCAGGCCCTTGATGGAGTCACCGGTCTTGTACGCGTTCATCCCGTACTGCCCGTTGCCGCGCAGACAGCTGGCGCGGACCCGCTGGCGGGCACCGGCCATCAGCCCGGCACCCGAGTTGTACTGGATCTTCGCGTGCTCGATGACCCACCCGTCGGCCATGTCGTGGTTGACCACGCCCTCGTTGTTCGGCGCGACGAAGTGCTCCACGGTCAGATGGCGGATCGTGACGTCGCGGGCCTTGCCGCTGAACGCGTACTGGTTGACCTTCCGGCCGTCGAGCACCGCGCCCGGCGCGCCGAGGTAGCGGTTCCCCTCCTTGGCCATGACCTGGGCGTAGCGGTCCCGTTCGAGCCGGTGCCTGCCCGGACGCAGCCAGAACGTGGTGTGCGGCGGGTTGCTCCTCGTCTTCGCCGCCAGGTCACCGACCACCGCGGGGTCGACCGTCACCGCGCCCGCGGGCGCCTTCGCCGGGCCGGCCGCGGGTCTGGCGCACACCCGGGCCACGGTCGCGGACGGCTTCGCGGCGGACGACTTCGCCCGCGAGCCCGACGTGCCGTCGCTGTCGCCGTCGCAGCCGGCCGTCGCGAACAGGGCCAGCGCCAGCGGTGCCGCCAGCGCCCAGTGCCGCCTCCTGAACACCACGCGCCCCCTAGCCGCGGAACCTGAGCACGGTGGTGAACCCCTCCGCGCCGTCGGTGAATCCGGTGCCGATCAGCGTGGTGGCGGGCTCCTTGCGCCCGAAGCCCGCGGAGTACCAGCCGAGCGGCGGCTCGCTCTCACCGCGGTGCGCCCGCCAGGACAGCTCACCGGGCAGGTCGAGCACCGCGGAGCGCTCCTCGCCGTCCCGCGTCCAGGTCAGCAGCGCCCAGTTCCCCACCAGGTCGGCGGCGATCGCCGGACCGAGGTGGAACGCCAGGCGCACGGCCCGGCGCGGGCCGCGCACCTCGTCGACCACTTTGAGCTCCTGGCTCGCGGCCGTCAGCTCCACCCGGCGGCGATGCACGGAGCCCTCGTACCCGTCGTGCTCGGCGGACCAGCGCGCCACGGCCTCGTCGGACGTCTCCGCGGCCAGGACGCGCGTGCGGGCGTGCCGGGTCCACAGGAACGGGCCGCCCGAGACGGACTGGTCGCCGCCGTCGAGCTCCAGGGTGTTGTGGCCGATGGTCGAGCGGAAGTACTGCCGCCACGCGGGCTGCCCGTGGTAGCAGAACGTCCCCGGGTCGGCGAGCACGTCCACCCCGTCGTGCCGGACCTCCACGGACAGCGCGTCGGCGTGGGCGTGCGCGGCGATCGACAGGAAGCCGTGCGGACCACCGTCGCAGCGGCACCAGATCTCGTCCGCACCGCGCAGGATGGTCATGCCCGCGTCGGCGAAGTGGGCGGGACGGCTCGCCGGGCGTGCGGTCGTCCCGCTCGCGTACGGCCGGATGAGCGCGGCGAGCAGCGGGGTGCGCACATCGGTGCCGGTCACCTCCGGCCACCAGGCGAGCCGCCCGAACACGGCCTCCCCGGTGGCCAGGAGCGAGCCCCAGCGGTGGGTGCCCGTACCGTCCACGACCAGACCGTGTCCGTCGTCCGCGTCCCCCTGGCGCGGCGGCCGCAGCCGGTTGTCCACGACGGCCGCGAGCGCGTCGGTCATCCGCAGCAGCACCAGGCGGAGCGAGGCGGGCACCGGCACGTCGGCCGCGTCCGCCTCGGCCACCGCGGCCAGGCCCAGCTCCAGGACGAGTCCGTGGTATTCGGTGGCCAGCTCGCGGTTGAGGCCCGAGGGGAAGGTGTTGGCGCGCAGCTGCTGCTCCAGCGACCGCAGCGCGTCGTCCCGCCACCGCGCCGAGGAGGGGAACCAGCCGAAGGCGCAGGCCGCGGCGAACTGCCCGGCGGCCTCGGCGATGACGTGGTTGTTCGCCGAAGAGCCCCGGCTGGGAAAGGCGGCGAGCCAGCGCTGGTGGTGCCAGATCTGGTTCAGCGCCGCCGGGTTGTCCTCGAAGAGACCGGCCGCGCCCGCCCAGCCGTCGAGCAGCCGGCGGACCCACACCCAGGAGAGCAGCCGGATGCCCAGCTCGATGCCGCTCACCCAGTGCACCCCGCGCAGCGGCGGGTTGGCCGCCCACCACGACCGCAGGTGCGCGGCCACGCGCTCGGCGTACCGCTCGTCCCCGGTCACCGCGTAGGCGGCGGCGAGCACGGTGAGGTACTGATGCCGGGACAGCTCCCAGATCTGCTTGATGTCCCCGGCCGCTTCCTCGTCGCGGTAGGGCACGTCGAAGGCATAGCCCCACGGGGCCCGACGCCCGGTCTTCGGGTCGTACCACCAGTCCGGGTCGACCAGGTCGTCGCGGTCCACCCCGAAGTACGTGACGTGTCCGTCGAGCAGCCGGTCCGCCTCGTCGACGAGACGCTTCACGGCGTCCGGCGCCACCGCGTCCGGCGTCCCCGCGGGCAGTGCCGCGGTGAACCGGGCGCCGGTCACGCGCGGGCAGTGCGGCCGCGCCGAGCGCCACCGCCGCTTGCGCACCGCGTCGCCCGCCCGGCCGCCGACCTCCCGCGGCCCCATCCGGGAGAGGCGCCGCAGGTACCAGCCCGCGCTCCCCGAGCTCACCGTCATCGCGCCCTCGCCAACGTCACCGGGGCGCCACCGGCCAGTCCCGCCCGCACGGCGAGGGTGGCCGCCGTGGTGGCGACGAGGGACTCCAGCGGCACCGGCATCGGCCCACCGGTCCGCACGGCCTTGACGAACGCGGCCAGCTCGGCGTTCTGGCCCTTGTCCCGGGCCTTGGGCAGCCGCGAGGAGACCCACTTCTTGCGCCCGTAGACCGAGGCGCGGACGAAGTCGTCGAGCTGCAGCACCTTGCCGTCGGCCACCAGGTCCAGCGTCTCCTTGGGGAAGGCGGACGAACCGGTGGTGACGTAGCTGATGGTGGCGGTGGACCCGTCCGGGTAGCGCAGCACCACCTGGAGGTCCTCGTTGCCCGACGCGGCGACGGAGTACACCGAGACCGGGTCGGCCCCCAGCAGCCAGCTCGCCGTGTCGATGAAGTGCCCGCCCTCACCGGCGAACCGCGAGCCCTCGGTGCCCTGCTGGAGGTACCAGCTGCCGTGCTGGAGCCGGCCCGCGTTGACCAGGTAGCGCAGGCTCGCCGGACCGGTCCGGGCGCCGAACTGCTCCTTGGCCTCCTGGAGCAGCGGTGCGAAGCGGCGGTTGAAGCCCACCTGCAACCGGTCGTTGCCGGACTCCTCCACCGCCGCGAGGACCCCGGCCAGCTCGTCCTCGGTGAGGGCCAGGGGCTTCTCCACGAACACCGCCTTGCCCGCCAGCAGCGCCTTGCGGGTCAGTTCGGCGTGCGAGCTGTGCCGGGTGACCACGAACACCGCGTCGATGGACTTGTCGCCGAGCACGGCGTCCAGATCGGTCGTCGCATCGGCAAAGCCGAACTTCCGCCGCGCGTTGGCCGCCGACAGCGCCGTCGTGGTGACGACGGTCGACAGCTCGACCCCCTCGCGCTGCGCGAGGTGCGGAAGCAGCATCGACGTCGCGTAGTTCCCCGCACCGACGAACGCCAGCTTCACCGGCGAACCGGCCGCCCGGGCCGGGCCCTGGCGCACGCTCACCGCGGGCACGGCCACCGCCGGTGCCTCCGCTTCGGCTGGATGCGCGTCGGGGTACCGGAACAGCACGGCCACGGCCTTCAGGTCGCCGTCCTTAAGCCGCTGGTACGTCTCGACGGCGTCGTCGAAGTCGGCGACGTGGGAGACCAGCGGCTCCACGTCGACGCTGCCGCGCGCGACGAGATCGAGGAAGCACGCCAGATTGCGGCGCTCGGTCCAGCGCACATAGCCGATCGGATAGTCACGGCCCTCCAGCTCGTACTCCGGGTCGTAGCGCCCGGGGCCGTAACTGCGGGAGAACCGGACGTCGAGCTCCTTCTCGTAGTACGCGTTCCACGGCAGGTCCAGACGGCACTTGCCGATGTCGACGACCCGGCCGCGGTCCCGGCACAGCCGCGCGGCCAGCTCGACGGGCTGATTGCTGCCGCCACCCGCGGCCAGGTACACCTGGTCCACGCCGTGACCGTCCGTGAGCTCGGCGACGGCCGCCTCCACGGCCGCGGCCCCGGGATCGCCGCAGGCCGCAGCGCCCAGACGCGCGGCCAGCTCGCAGCGCGCCGGGTCGGGGTCGACCCCGACGACGCGCACCCCCGAGGCGGCGAGGAGCTGCACCACCAGCTGCCCGATCAGGCCGAGCCCGATGACGAGGGCCACGTCGCCGAGTTGCGGCTCGCCCCGGCGGACGCCCTGCATCGCGATCGACCCGACGGTGCCGAAGGCGGCGTGCCGCGGCGCGAGACCGTCCGGCACGGGGGCGTAGAGGTTCTTCGGCACCCAGTTCAGCTCGGCGTGCAGCGCGTGCTCGTTGCCCGCGCAGGCCACGACGTCGCCGACCTTCACGTCGTCGATCCCGGAGCCCACCTGCTCGACCACCCCGCACAGCGAGTAGCCGAGCGGCGTGTAGGAGTCCAGCTTGCCCATCACCTTGCGATAGGTGGCGGGCACCCCGTTGGTGGCCACGCTCTGCATGACCTTGGCCACCTGGTCGGGGCGGGAACGGGCCTTGCCGAGCATCGACATGCCGGCCTCGGACACCTTCATCAGCTCGGTCCCGGTGGAGATCAGCGAGTAGGCGCTGCGGACGAGCACACCACCCGGCTTGCACCCCGGCACCGGCACGTCGAGCACCGCCAGCTCGCCGCTCTTGTAGTTCTGTACAACTTGCTTCACCCGAACTCCTCTGAAATTCCTAAGCCGTCAACCGAGTGCTCTGGCCGGACCCAGAGGTCGCGTCGCGATACCAGTACTCGAGGGTCAGCACATGCCACAGATGCTTGGAGAAGTCCCGCTGCCCGGCGGCGTCCTCGGCGACCATGCGCGCCAGCGCGTCCCGGCGCAGCAGCCCGGAACGGACCAGCTCACCGTCGTGCACCACCTCGCGCACCAGCGGCGCCAGGTCCCGGCTCATCCAGGCCCGCAGCGGGGCGCTGAACAGGCCCTTGGGCCGGTAGACGATCTCCCGGGGCAGGATCGAGGTGGCCGCCTCCTTGAGCACGGCCTTGCCCTGCCGCCCGACGATCTTGCGATCACCGGGCACGGCGAACGCCGCCCTCACCACCTCGACGTCCACGTACGGCACCCGCACCTCGGTCGACGCGGCCATGCTGGAGCGGTCCGTGTACGTCAGGTTCAGGCCCGGAAGGAACATCCGCGCGTCGCCCAGGCACATGCGGTTCACGAAGTCGTCGAGGTCGTTGTCCTCATAGACGTCCGCGTGCTCGGTCAACACGTCGTCGACCGTCCCCGCCAGGTCCGGATCGACCAGGGCGAGCAGCTCGTCCTGGTCGTACATGGTGTAGCTGCGCCGGAACGCGGTCTCCTCCGGCAGATCCGCGAAGGACAGGAACCGCTTCGCGAACCGCACCGACCGGTACCCCCGGCGGGCCGAGGCGACCGGCAGCCGGTCCACGGCCCTGGACAGCCCGCGCCGCAGCGGCCGCGGGACCCGCTGGTAGCGCACCGCGATGAGGTTGGCCAGGTGCTTGCGGTACCCGGCGAACAGCTCGTCGGCACCCATCCCCGAGAGCATCACCTTGACCCCGGCCTCCCGGGCCGCCGAGCAGATCAGGAACGTGTTGATCGCCGCGGGATCACCGATCGGCTCGTCCAGGTGGTACGTCATCTGCGGCAGCAGGTCGAGCACGTTCGGAGCGATCTCGATCTCGTGCAGGTCGACGCCGAACCGCCGCGCCACCTGCCGGGCGTAGCGCAGGTCGTCCGGCATCGCCTCGAACCTGGCGTCCTCGGCGCGGAACCCGATCGTGTAGGCCGAGATCCCGGGCTGGTGCCGGGCCGCGAGCGCGGTCAGCCAGCTGGAGTCGAGCCCGCCGGACAGGAAGGTCGCCACGGGCACGTCGGAGAGCAGGTGCCGGCGCGTCGACTCCTCGACGATGGCGGCCAGGTCGGGCCGTTCACCGCTGAGGGCCCGCTCCCGGCCCTCGGCGGCGACGTCCTTCAGATGCCAGTACCGGCCGCGCTCCACACTGCCGTCGGCCCGGCACCGCAGCCAGCTCCCCGGCGGCAGCTTCTCCGCCTCGCGGTACGCGCACCGCGAGTCCGGCACCCAGTAGTAGAGGAGCGAGGCCACCAGCGCCCCGTGGTCCACCTCCAGCGACCCGCCCGTGGCGGTGGCGAGCGCCTTGAGCTCGGAGGCGAACACCAACCCCTCGCCGCGCCGCAGCAGGAACAGCGGCTTGATGCCGAGCTGGTCACGGGCGAGCACCAGGTCACCCGTGCGCTCGTCGAAGATCCCGAACGCGAACATGCCGCGAAGGCGGGGCAGACAGTCCGTGCCCCAGCGCCGCCACGCCTCGAGCACCACCTCGGTGTCGGAGGTGCCGCGGAAGCGCACCCCGGCGGCCGCCAACTCGGCCCGCAGCTCCGGCGCGTTGTACAGCTCGCCGTTGTACGTCAGGGCGAGGCCGCCCGAGACCATCGGCTGGGCGCCGGTCTCCGACAGGTCGATGATGGCGAGGCGGCGGTGCCCCAGGTGCACTTCGCCGTCACCGGCGGGATGGCTGTACCTGCCCGCCCCGTCCGGACCGCGATGGGTGAGGACATCGGTGAGCCGGTCGGTCACGACCTTCCCGTCCGGCCATCGATACGTGCCTGCGATACCACACATGTCCTACCGCGCCTCCTGGTCGCTGTCCGGGACCCGCGCGGCCGACCTCGACGGTCTCTCCGGCCGCGGCCCGCCCGTCCCGTGCTGCCGGGGCGGCCGCTCCGTGCGCGGCTGACCCGTTCCGTTCTGCCGGGCCCGCCGCTCAAGAGGGCCCCGCAGCGCGGTGTGCGGCCCGTCCCACAGCGTGCCGTCGGTCCTGTCCCGCGGATCGGGGTCGATCAGCACCACACCGATCACGGGAATGCACTGGTCGGCGAGTTGCCGCGCCACGGTGTGCAGCCATGCGGCACTGCCGTGCCCGGCCCGCACGACGAGCACGGTCTGACCGCCGAGGTACTGCAGATCGGTCCACGCCGTGCCCGGCGCCACCGAGCCGACGCCGATCCTGCGCACCTCGTGCGACACCGTTGCGGCCCGCTCGCCACTGACCACGTCCGGGTCTCCCGGCTCCTTGCGGCTGTTGGCGAGCTGCGGCCCCGGCAGACCGTCGATCACGACCACAGGACCGTCCGCCGCCAGGGCTCTGGCCACGTTCAGGGCGAGCACGCTCGTGCTGCGCGCACAGCCCAGTTCGAGCAGCGACACCGGCTCCGTGGAGTTGCGCACGGTACGGACCAGCGTCGTGGTGAGCCGTTCGTGTGCCGTACGGGTCCGTCGGCGCTGCCACAGCCAGGCCGGTCTGCGACGCGCGCGGCGCAGCTCCGCGATGACCGAGGAGCCCAGGTTCGCCGCGATCTCCCGGCGCAGCACGGGGCGGTCCGCCACCACCGTGCCGACCGCGGCCACCGAGAGCCCGAGGACGAGCCCGAGGACCGCCCCGATCACGGCGTTCATGCCCGCGGCCTTGGGCAGCGAGTGCGCCACCGCGCGCGGGTCGTCCACGATCTGCGTGCCGGAGATGAGCCGGGGCGTGCCGACGCGTGCCTCCTCGGCGCGCTGGCCGAAGTCGGCGATCCGCGAACTCAGCTCGGCCCGGCGGGCGAAGAGCGACTCCATGTTCGCCGGCGCCTTCTCCCCGCTCTGCGGAGACCGGCCGCCGATCACCTTGTTGACCTCGGCGAGTTCCTTCCGCATCCGGTCACGCTGCTCCAGCAGGGCCTCGGCCTCGGCCTTCGCGGCCTCCCGCATCCGCCGCACGTGGTCCGCGACGAACGCGTTCGCCAGCGCCTTGGCCCGGGCCACCGCGTCCGCCTCGCTGGCGGCCGTCACATCGATCCGCAGCAGGTTGTTGGTCAGGCCGGTGCCCCGGTAGTCCCGCATGAAGTCTTCCGGCTTGTCCGGGGACTTGAGGGCCTGCAGCGCCTTGGCGGCGATCCGCGTGGTCCCCAGGAGCTCCACATCGGTGCGGATCAGCGTTCCGGTGTCGTTCGGCTGGTCCTCCTTGTGCGCGACCAGGACCTTGGTCATCGCGCTCGGCGGCGGGGGCCGCAGCACCGCCAACGCCGCGCCGGCCAGCAGCCCGAGGACCGCGAGCGAGGACCAGAGGCGGCGCCGTCTGCGCACCGCCACCACCAGCGTCTGCAGATCGAGGAGTGGAGCGGCCGTCGGCGACTCCGTCGTCCTGCCCCTCACACCGCACCTCCCCCCGCGTCGTCGCCCACCGCGATGGCAGGCGTGGCGCGCCGCGCGGAACGGCTGGCCTTCTCCTTGTGACGGGCCCGGACCGGGCCGGCCACGACGATGCCGACGAGCTCGTGCCCCGCGTCCGCACTCGCCTCGGCGACGGCCGCGAGGTCCCCCGCGGTCCAGGTGCCCGCGCTGAGCACGACCAGGGCACCGGTCTCGATGTCGCGGTCCGGCACCATCGGCCGGGGCATCGGAACCTCCACCACCCGCAGCGGATCGCTCTTGGCCTCGGTCACGAGCTGCCCGGCGGCCCGGCGGGCGATCTCGTCGCCCTCCGGTACGAGGACCAGCAGCCGCCGCGGGGCCGGCACCAGATCCCGCAGGCGGGCACACACCCGCCGGTAGCGGACCTGTCTGCTGGCCTCGTCGCCGGACGACTGCGGGGTCGGCAGGTCCCACCGGGTGTCGACGCCGAGGAACCAGCGGACCCAGGCGCGCGGACCACGGCCCTTGGGCCGGTTCGCGGACCGCTCTCCCGGTACGTCGACGGTGCCGAGGAGCACCGAGCCGAGCGCCGCGGCGATCTCCGGCTCGGTACGCAGCCGACGGTTCACCCGGGCCGCGGTGAGATGGCCGATGACCGAGAACACGAAGGCCAGCAGTGCCCCGGCCACGGTGAGCTGCGTCCTCGTCGGCGGCGCCTCACCGGAAGGCCGGGCCGCGGGGCCCATGACGACCATGCCCGCCTTGCTGGTCGCCGGGTCGGCCTCGTCGAGCTTCTTCATGGCCTCCGCCAGCGCCGTACGCAACTTCTCCAGCTCGGTGCGGACCTGCACGCTCTCCACGGTCTGCCCCGGATCCGCCGCATTGGCCAGTTCGGTGATGCGGCGGTTGGTCTCCGCCACCTTCTTCCGCAGGGCCTCGGGCCCGGTGGCGGCCCCGGAGTCGGAGCCGTCGCCCGCGATCCGCGCGGCGAAGGAGACGAACTGATGGGCCAACCGGTCGGAGAGCTGCTGCGCGCGCTCGGGAGTCTCGGCCGTACCGGAGACCTTGATGATGTTCCCGTCCGCGGCCTTGGCGCTCACGTGGCCCCGCAGGTCGCTGCCGCTGACGCCGTCCCAGCGCAGCGCGGCGGCCGTACGGTCGACCACCGCCGAACTGGTGGCGATCTCCGCCTGGGTCAGCAGCTCGCGTTCCTCCCACTGCCCGGGCAGCAGCACCGACGTCGACGTCGTATAGCGCGGCGGGAACAGCAGAGAGGTGCCGAAGCCGACGAGCGCGCCCACCACCGTGAGGATGGCCAGGAGCCGCCGGCGACGGCGGAGGATCCGCCCGATCGTGACCAGGCGTATGGTGTCATCGCTCAACGGTGCGGCCTCTTCCGTGTCCGGACCGGGCGTCACCCGCCGGCACCGGAGCATGGTCACGGCAGGCAGCTGTGTAGGCGGCGAGCAGCGAGCGCTGGGAGTTCCGCCAGGAGAGCTCCCCGCTGATCCGCTCCTTGCCGATCTCGCCCATGCGGGTCCGCCGCTCGGGGTCGTCGAGCAGCAGCGCGACGAGCCCGGCGAACGCGGCCTCGTCGTTGGCGGGCGCGTAGACGGCGGCGTCACCGGCGGAGACTCTCGCCTCCTTCAGGTCGAACGAGACGATCGGCCGGCCCATCGCCATGTACTCCAGGACCTTGTTCATGGTCGACACGTCGTTGAGCGGATTGCGCGGGTCGGGGGAGAGGCAGACGTCCGCCGTGGACAGGTAGCGCACCAGGTCGGCGTCCGGGATGCGCCCGGTGAACTGCACCTGCTCGGACAGGCCCAGCTGCCGGGACAGCGCCACCATCGCGTCGAAGGCGTCGCCCGCTCCGACGAACACCGCGTGCCAGTCGCTCCGCCCGACCTCGTCGCGCAGCTTTGCCAGGGCCCGCAAGGCGTAGTCGACGCCGTCCTGCGGCCCCATGACGCCCAGGTAGCACAGCAGATGAGGCTTGCCGCGCTTCAACTCCGGCTCCGGCGCCACCGGTTGGAACCGGTCGGTCGCGGGGGCGCTGCGCACCACGAAGACGTCCTCGGGCCGCCGTCCGCCACGGCGCACCGCGACGTCCCGGTAGCTCTCGTTCGTCGCGAGCACGATGTCCGCGGCCCGGTAGGTCCGCCGCTCCAGCGCACACACGGCGCGGTAGAGCAGGTCCTTGCCGCGGCCGAACCGCGAGAGGTACAGCTCGGGCACCAGGTCGTGCTGGTCGAAGACGAACCGCGCGCCGCGCCGCTTCAGCCACAGCGCCGGCAGGAACAGCAGATCGGGCGGATTGCAGGCGTGGACCACGTGGACCGGGCCGACCTTCCGGGCGAGCCGGAGCGTGTGCCACAACGCCGAGCCGTACTCCCGCAGATAGCCGGCCGGTCCTCCGGTGGCCGCACGCAACGGGTACCGGTGGATCCGCACCCCGTCGATCTCCGCTTCCAGTTCCGTGTCCCGCTTGGTCCCCCGGGGACAGATGACGTGCACTTCCCAACCCGCGTCGCGCAGCGTCGTGCATTCTTGCCACACCCGCCGGTCGAACGGCACCGACAGGTTCTCCACCAGGATCAGCGCGCGCCGGGCAGGCGCGCCGCCACTGGTCGTATTACCAAGCAAGACCCAAGTACCCCGTTTCGGCCCGGCGCTCCTCGGCGTCCGGAAGGCGGATGAGATCGACGATCACCGGTCCGTCACCATGGGGCAGCGCCGAGAGCACCGCCGGATCCTTGGTCCCGACCAGACATACGTCGGCGTGTTCGAGCACCTCGTCGACGGAGTCGGCGAGCAGCTGCGCGAGGTGCGGAAGGCGGGTCTCGATGTACTCGCGGTTCGCCCCGATCAGCCGGGAGAGGCTCACATTGGCGTCGTAGATCTTGAGCTCGTACCCCTTGCCGAAGAGCCGCTCCGCCAGCTCCACCAGCGGACTCTCGCGGAGGTCGTCGGTACCGGGCTTGAAGGAGAGGCCGAACAGGCCCACTCGCCGCTTGCCGGTGCGCTCGACCAGCTCCACCGCGCGCTGCAGATGGTCGGCGTTGGAGGGCAGCACATGGGACAGGATCGGCACCGAGACGTCGGCCCGCTGCGCCGCGTACACCAGACTCCGCAGGTCCTTGGGCAGGCAGGAGCCGCCGAAGGCGAAGCCGGGCCGCAGATAGGCGGAGCTGATGTTCAGCTTGCGGTCGGCCAGGAACACGTCCATCACCTGGTGCGAGTCCACCCCGAGCGCCTGGCACACCGCGCCCAGCTCGTTCGCGAAGCCGATCTTCAGGCCGTGGAACGCGTTGTCCGCGTACTTGATCGCCTCGGCCGTCGGCACCGGCACCCGGAACACCTCGCCGGGCAGGCCCTCGTACAGCGCGGCCACCGCGTCGCCGCTCGCCGGGTCGAGCTCGCCGATGACGGTCTTCGGCGGGTCGAAGAAGTCCCGCACGCTCGTGCCCTCGCGCAGGAACTCCGGGTTGACCGAGACCCCGAAGTCCACCCCGGCCGTGCCGCCCACGTACTTCTCCAGGATCGGCACCAGCAGGTTCAGGCAGGTGCCCGGGAGCATGGTGCTGCGGAACACGACCGTGTGCCGCCCGCCCCGCTCGGCGAGCGCGGCCCCGATCTGCTCGGTGACGCGCTCCAAGTACGTCGTGCACAGGCTGCCGTTGGGCTCCGAGGGCGTACCCACGCAGACCAGCGACACCTCGCTTCCCATGATCGCTGCACGGACGTCGCGCGTGGCCCTTAAGGCTCCGGACCGCACGACCTCGGCGGTGAGCTCGCCGATCCGCTCCTCGATCACCGGGGCCTTGCCGTCGTTGACCAGGTCGACCTTCACCTGGTTCACGTCGACGCCGATGACCTCGTGCCCCATGCTGGCCAAGCACGCGGCCGACACGCAGCCCACGTAACCGAGCCCCAGGACGCTGACTCTCATAACCCGTTCCTCCCCCCAGGCACGCCCTTCCGGCCTGCCTTCCGTGTACCGGCCGGACGACGAACTCCCCGCATCAGTAGGCTCCCTGCCCCTGGAGCACCGCCCGCAGGGTCTTCCACAAGATCACTGTGTCCAGAGCGAGCGACCAGTCCTCCACATACCGCAGGTCGAGGCGGACCGCCTCCTCCCACGGCAGGTCGCTGCGCCCGCTGATCTGCCACAGGCCGGTGAGCCCGGGCTTGACGAGCAGCCGCCGCCGGATGTCCGGGCCGTACGCGGCGGACTCCTCCGGCAACGGAGGCCGCGGACCGACGAGCGACATCGACCCGGTGAGGACGTTGAAGAGCTGCGGAAGCTCGTCGAGCGAGTACCGGCGCAGCACCGTTCCCACCCGGGTCACCCGCGGATCCCTGCGGAGTTTGAACAACAGCCCCGCGCCCTCGTTGCGTTCGGCCAGCGCGGCCCGCGCACCGTCGGCGCCGACGACCATGGTGCGGAACTTCAGAATGGTGAACTCCCGGCCGTCCTTGCCGACTCGGCGCTGCCGGTAGAACGCCCCGCCCCGGCTGTCCATGAGGACGAGCAGCGCGACCAGCACCATCAGCGGCGCGAACAGCAGCAGCAGGATGGCCGCGCCCATCCGGTCGACGACCTCCTTGACCGCTCGGCGGCCCCCGGTGAACGTCGGCATGCTGACCCGAAGCAGCGGGATCCCGAGCACCGCGTCGACGTGCAGCCGCGGTCCTGCCACCTCCATCAGCACGGGCGCCACGACCATCTCGGCATCGCTGCCCTCGAGGTTCCAAGCGAGGCGCTGCAGGCTGTCGGGCGACCAGTGCGGGTCCGGTGTGACCGCGACGACGCGGTAGCCGTCACGGCGTACGTGGCCCGCGACGTCCGCGAGGCGGCCGACGACCGGCACGCCGTCCAGGTGGTCACCGTCGGGGCCGCGGCCGTCCGTCGTGCAGACCGCCTCCACCCGCCAGCCGAGGTGCGGGAACTTGCGGGCCCGGGTGATCAGATCGCGCACGGTGGCCAGGCTCCCGGCGGCGAGCACCGGTCTGAGGCAGCGGCCTTCCTTGCGCTGCTTGTGCAGCCAGAGGCGCAGCAGATACCGCGCCGTCATGGTGATGATTGCGATCGCCGGTATCGCGACGAAGATCCAGAGTTTGATGTTGCGCGAGGTGAAGGCGATTCCGCCGAGCGCCAGGACGACGGTCGCCGCGAACAGCGAGCGCCCGAGCCGCCGGAATTCCTCGGCCCCCTGGCCGAGCACGGCCGGTGCCCACGAACGGCTCACCGCGAGGGCACCCAGCACGAGCAGCTCGGTGCCGAAGGCGAGAATGCCCCACTTCTCATGCCAGTTGGCCGCGTCCCGGGCCCCGAAGAAGTTGCCGATCGCCGCCACTACGAAGGCTGTGGCCACGGTGTCGCTGGTGATCACGGTACGCCGGTACCGCTGTTCCCAGTCGATCGCGGGCTGGCTGATCGCCCCGTTCACCGGGCGCCCGCGCGCCGATGAGAACGGGCTGACTAATTCCCCCGGCTGTACAGCCCCCCTCAGGTCGCCAGTGGGCTCGGCGTGTTCGCTCCACATGGTTCCTCCCCCCCCTCGGGAGGCCCCCGCCTCCCGCACTGGTCCACCCCTCGGGAGGCCCCCAGCCCCCCGCGCCGCACCGTTCCTCCCCTCGGGAAGCCGTCGCCCTCCGCGATGGCATCCCGGTTGTTGCAGCGCTACTCGACCACCCCACCCAGGCAGCGGACGCGTACGCCCTGCCGGCCCTTTCAGGCATGCGGGAACCCGTCGAATCCCAGGTTGCCCCCCTCACACCTGAGGCCTCGGCCCGGGCCTCAAGTACTGATCACCCCCACGTCCGCCGCCCGAGACGGCAATGCTGGCTTTCCGTGGCGCCACACCCGCAGATCACTATCCGTTGCCTCGTGACCACGCAGGCGAAGCACGGTCAACATAGACCATCGGAGCCCGTCTGGAGAGGGGTGTGTGTGCAATTTGTGCGCAAGCTTTGAAGCCAAGTCCACCGGCTGGTTACCGCCCAGGAACGCCCCGACGACGAGTACGTGCCGTGTGGCCTGTGAATACGTCCTTCCGCCGCCCCGCGACCGCCCAAACCCACACGGCGCCTAGGCGCCCCCAAGTGGGCCGTAATCAGTACTGCAACGGTCCCTGGCGTGACGACGGGACGGGCGCGGCGTGGCTCGGGTGATGAGTGGGGATTTTGAGGCGGTCTGTCGGCGGATGAGTGGAGTAGGGCGTTCCTGTTCCTCTGGGGAGGGGCTTGCGCGCGTGCGGGGCTGGGTGGGGGTCGGGGCCCGGGGCTTGGCCCGGCGCCCGGGCGGGGGCTGGGGCGCTGTCGGCCGGAGGTCGTCCTTGGCCTGGGGGTGGTTGGCCAATGGGTTTGGGGCTTGTCCGGCGGGGAGTTTGTGTTCCCCATTGCGAATGGGGCGTTTGCTTGTTGGTGGGGGCCTCAACTGGCCTTAGGGGGTTCGGGGTTGTGCTGCTTGCTGTTGGTGGGTGTGGGTGTGGGTGTGGGTGTGGGTGGGTGGTTAGGGGTGGGGTGTGGTGGTGATGGTGCTGGTGAAGGCGGTTTGGTTGTTTTGGGTGGCGGTGATGTGGGTGGTGGTTGTGCCGGTGCCGGTGCCGGTGCCGGTGCCGGTGCCGGTGCCGGTGCCGGTGGTGGCGCTGGTGTGGGTTTCGGTGTGGGTGGGGGTGGGTTGGGTGGTGGTGGTGATGTGGGTGGGGGTGGTGTATTCGATGAATTGGAGGAAGGTGGCGTGGATGTGGGTGGGGTAGGGGGGTGGTCCGGGTGGGGTGGTCAGGCGCGGGGGGCGGGGGCGGGTGAGTGTGGCGGTCCCGGTCCCGGTCCCGGTCCCGGTCCCGGTCTTGGTCTTGGTTCCGGTGCCGGTGGTGGTCCTGGTGCCGGTGGTGCTGGTTTCGGTGTCTGTGTCTGTGTTGTGGGTGGTGTGGTGGTGGGTGGCGTGGGTGGCTTGGCGGGCGGCTTCGAGGAGGAGCATGCCGGGGGTGTGGTCGACGGGGTGGTCGAAGAGGGTGGGGTGGGTGGTGTCGTTGCGGAGGGTCCAGTGGTGGGGGTGGGGGGTGGGGGAGAGGACGACGTCGTGGGGGTGGTGGCGGCCTACGTGGGTGGGGTGGGTGGGGGGTGGGGGTGTGGTGGGGGTTTGGGGGTGGTTGTTGCGGATGCGTTTGTAGATGGCGGGGGAGTGGGCGGAGAAGCGGGTTTGGGCGGTGCCGAGGTGGGTGCCGTTGCGCAGGGCGATGGCGTGGAGGGTGAGGGCGGTGAGGTGGCCGCTTTGGCGGCGGCGGATGTCGGAGCAGGTGATGTAGAGGGTGAGGTGGGTGGGGTGGTGGGGGGTGTGGTGCATGGCGTGGGGGTTGATGTCGGTGGTGAGGTATTGCCAGATGAGGTGGTGGCCGTGGGGGAGGTGGTAGGCGTTGTGGGCGAGGAGGGGGAAGCACTGGCGGATGGTTTCGATGAACAGGAGGGGGTCGTTGAGGTGGGGGGTGGGGGTGTAGAAGGGGTGGTGTGTCGGCCATTGGGCGGTGACGGTGTAGGTGTCGGGGCGCAGGGTGTCGTAGCCGGTGAGGAGGACTTCGGCGGGGTTGTGTTTGTGCACGTGGTGGGGTGCGAGGGTGGGTTGTGCAGGTGTGTGGGCGGGGTGTGCGGGTGTGTGGGTGAGGTGCTGGGTGACAGGCATGGTGAGCCCCCGTTGAGTGGTTGCGAGTGACCGCTTGCACTTGTGCTCGGTTGGCGCTGTCTCGCCGTTCAGCAACATAACGAGTGTTCTTTTTGTTGTCGAGGGGTGTCCGGATCCTGCCCGTGGCACGGGGTGCCGCGGCCGGGGGGCGGGGTGCGGGGCGGCGGGGGAAGGCGGGCTCGTCGGGCGGGTGTACCCGGGTGCGGGGCGGGGGCCGGCGCGGGGCGCGGCGGGGGCGGGGGCGGTGGCGGAGTTGACCGGAACTGTTCGCCCGGGGCGGGGAGTTGGGGGTGTGAGGCGGGGCGGGCGGGGCGGGTGGATGGCTGAAAGTGGAAGGTCGTCATCCGTGAGGGGGGCGGGTGGCTGTTTCCCGCCCCCCGCCCTGTGGTGTGAGGGTGTGTCAGTTCCTTGCAGTGACCGCACACCCCGCCGGGCACCTGGCCGCCCCCCCCCGGGGTGGCTGGCCCCGGGGTGGCTGGCCGTCTCCGGGGTGGCTGGCTGCCCTCAGGGTGCCTGGCTTCCCCCGGGGTGGCTGGCTGTCTCCGGGGTGGCTGGGTGTCCCCGGGTGGCTGGGTGTTGCCGGGGTGTCTGGGGGTGTTTTGGCTTTCTGGTGTGGGGTGTTGTGTCTGTCTGGTGGGTGTGGTGGTGTCCTGGTGCTGTGAGGCGGGATGTCGCTCTGGCCCGCGCCCTGGCCGTGTTCTGGCCCGCGCCCTGGCCCGCGCCCTGGCCCGCGCCCTGGCCGTGTTCTGGCCCGCGCCCTGGCCCGCGCCCTGGCCGTGTTCTGGCCTGCGTCCTGGCTGTGTTCTGGCCTGCGCTCTGGCCTGTGCCCTGGCCGTGTTCTGGCCCGTGCCCTGGCCTGCATCCTGGCTGTGTTCTGGCTGTGTTCTGGTTGTTGGTGTTGTGTTGGTTGGTGTGGGGGTGGTGTTCGTGCTTGTTCCCGGCTGTCGGCTCTGCTGGGGGTGTGGGGTGGGGTGGTGCTGGCGCCGTGGCCGTGGTCGTGGCCGTGGCCGTGATTGTGGTTGTGGTTGTCGGCTGGGCTGTGGGTGGGCGGGTGCTGGCCGGTGCTGCTGGGGTGGGCGGCCGGGTCTTTGGTGGTGGGTGGGTTGGGGGCCTGTCAGGGGTGGTGGTGGGTGTGGTGTCGCATGGCCGTGTCTGCTCACGTGTCCTGCTGTATCGCTCTGTTCTTCGGTTGCGGGGTGGTGCAGGGCTGTGCCTGCTTGCGTGCCCCGCTGTATCGGCCTGCTCTTTGCTGCCGGGGGGCGGAGTTGTTGGCTGGGGGGTCCTGGCTTGTAGCCGGGCTGCTGCTTGTGTGCTCTTGTGTCCGTTGCTGGCTGGTGGTTCTTCTGTTCTTTCTGCTGCGGTGCTTCTCGTTTTGCTGTGGTGTTTCGGGCTGTCTCGGTTTCGGGGTGGGGGCGGTAGTGGGTATCGGGGGTGTGTTGCTGTTGTCCGCGATGCTCTGGCTCATCGGCAATCTTTTCGGGCAGGGGCTGAGCCGTAAGCGCGTGCTGGTGGGGTGGGGCGGCGCGGGCGTCAGCGGGCTCGGCCTGGGCGCGCTGCCCGGCGGTGTGCTCACTGAATGCTTCGGCTGGCTGGCTGTGGTCTGCGTCAGTGTGCCGCTCGCCGGGCTCATCGCGCTTGCCGCGCTGTATGTCATCTCGCGCGATGCGGCGTGCGGCGGGCGCCGCCGCTTCGTCCTGCCCGGCGCGCTGAGCGTCACTGCCGGGTTGATGCTTGTGGTGTTCGCTCTGGTCGAAGGGCCCGAACGGGGCTGGGGGGCCCGGCTGGCCGGGGCCGCTATCGCCGTTGCCGCGGTGCTCCTGGCGGCCTTCGCGGCGGTCGGGGCCCGGCAGTGGCGGCCTGCTGATGCCGTTGCGGTTCTTGTGTAGCCGCAGCCTCACCGTTGCCATGGCCCTTGCGTTCGTCTGCATGGCCGCTTTCGGTGTCCTGGCGTACTTCCTGACCGTTTTGATGCAGGGCGTCCAGGGCTGCTCCGCGCGCCGGAGCGGCTTCGGTTTCCTGGCGCCGTCCCTGGCCATCGCCGCCGGCACCCCGGCTCGGCGAGCGTGCCGCCCCCCGCCTTGGCACCCGCGCCACGCTCCTGGCCGGCTTCGTGGCCGGCGCCGCCGGCACAGCCGTGCTTGCCCCCGGTTTCGACGCCGGCGCGGGCTGCATCTTCCTCGTGCCGGGGCGTGTGGTGTCCGGTGTGGGCCAGGGCGTGGTGTGGAGGGCCAGGTGGATCGCCGCGGCCACCGGCATCCCCGTACACGGGCAGGGCGTTGCCAGCGGCATCGCCTCCACGGCCCTGAACCTCGGCAGCGCCATCGGGCTCGCGGTGTTCAGCGTGGTCGCCGGCCTCGGCATGCGGGGCAGGGCGGGCACCGCGCTGTGTACGGCGGGTGCCGGCGGCGCGTTCCTCGTGGTGCTCCTGGCGGCGGCGGGCATGCTCGCGGGTCTGCTCCTCACGCTCGCGCTGCCGCGCTCGGGCGCGGCCCGCACGGTGCGCGCCGCCCCGCAGGACGCGCCCGGCCGCCCCGCAGGCCCGGCCCGGTCCCCGGCCGCCTCCCCAAGGGAATCGGGTGCGTGAGCGCCCGCACCGGGCCCGGCAGCGGCGGCACTTGCTTTGGCGGCCGCGGGCCTGGCTCGTGCGCAGGCCGCCCCGGCCGGGGCCAGGGCCGGGGCGGCCGGGAGGGGGTGCACGCTGCGGCCGCGTGCGCACCGCGCACGTATGGGAGGGGGCCAGGGAGTTCACCCGCCGCCCCCTCGCCCCGCCGCCCCCTGGCCCCGCGTTGGGCGGTCGACGGCCAGGAGACGGCTCGCGCGGACGCCGGGATGCGTGGGGCCGCTCCTTGGCAGGCGGGGGCTGCGGCGGCGTAGTGCCGCTGCCGGGGCTGCTCCTGCGCCCGGCCATCTCGCGGACGCCCCCCTTCTTTTGCCGTGGTGAGGAAGCGGGCGGCTTGTCCTGTCTGTCCTTCGGCGCATCGGCGGGGACGTGTTTCGGGGCGCGGCCCCGCCTCCTGGGAGGCCTGGAGCTTGTGTACGGCCTTCTGCGCCCGGATCCGCGCCGTGCGGGCTGCGCAGGCCCTGACGGTGCGCGGTGCTGTGCAGGCGCAGTGCAGGGCGGGTGCGGCACCGTAGCTGCACCAGACCGCGGTGGCCAGGGCGTGAGCGAAGACGCCCGGGCCGGACCGGTGCTGGCGCGTCCCGGCCCGCGGCGCCCGGCTGCTTGCGATCGGTGAGCGGGACCGTGCGGGGCGCCGCTGCCAGGCCACCGCCCCCCCGGGCCGCGGGTGCTGCGCCGGGCCGGGCCGGTGGGGAACACGCCGCGCGTCAGGGCAGGACACAGGAAGGCGTCAGCTCCCTGTCACCGGTCCTGGGTCTTGGGGGCAGCTGCCCGTGATCCGCTCCTCTTGGCCAAGGCGGCGCTCGTCTTGGCCAAGGCGGCGCTCGTCTTGGCCAAGGCGGCGCTCGTCTTGGGCGGGGCGGTGCTCGGGCGTGGAGTTCGGCGGCGGCCAGCCCCGCCGGGCCGCCCGGCCGCCGGGCTGCCGGGCTGCCGGGCCGTCGGGTGGCTGCGTGGGGCTGGCCGGCTGGCGTGTGGGGTGCGGTGCGCGGCGTCTCTGGCGGTCTTGCCTGGTCGTGGGGCGGGCCGGGCGGGTGCGGGTGTCAGGGCTGCAGGAGCGTTTTGATCATTCCGTCTTTCTTGGTCTGGAATGTCCGGTAGGCCTGTGGGCCGTCTTCCAGGGGGATGTGGTGGGTGGCGAAGCTGTCCACGCCGAGGGGGTCCTCGTCGGTGAGCAGCGGCAGGATGTCGCTCACCCAGTGTTTGACGTTGGCTTGTCCCATGCGCAGCTGGATCTGTTTGTCGAACAGGGTCAGCAGTGGCAGGGGGTCGGCGGCTCCGCCGTAGACGCCGCTGAGGGAGATGGTGCCGCCGCGGCGCACGATGTCGATGGCGGCGTAGAGGGCGCCGAGCCGGTCGATGCCGAGGCGTTCCATGAGTTTTTCCGCCAGTGCGTCGGGCAGCAGGCCCACGCCCCACTGCGCGGCCTTGGCCACTGGCGCGCCGTGTGCTTCCATGCCCACCGCGTCGATCACGGCGTCGGTGCCCCGGCCCTGTGTCTGGTCGCGGATGCTGTCACCGAGGTCCTTGCTGTGCCGGCGCAGGTCAAGGGCTTTGACGCCGTCCCGGCTTGCCCTGGTCAGCCGGTCCGGTACGAGGTCGACGCCGATGACCAGGCTCGCGCCCTGGTGCAGTGCGATGCGGGCGGCCATGGCGCCGATCGGTCCGAGGCCCAGGACGGTGACGCTGCCGCCGGGCGGGATGCCGGCGTACTGGACGGCCTGCCAGGCGGTGGGCAGGACGTCGGAGAGGTAGACGTAGCGGTCATCGGGCGGGCCGTGCGGAACCTTGATGGGCAGCGTGTTGCCGAAGGGGACCCGCAGGAACTGTGCCTGGCCGCCGGGGACCTGGCCGTAGAGCTTGGTGTACCCGAACAGCGCGGCGCCCGTTCCGCGCTCGGTGACCTGTGTGGTCTCGCACTGCGAATGCAGCCCCAGACCGCACATGTAGCAGTGGCCGCAGCTGACGTTGAAGGGCACGACGACACGGTCGCCGACCGCTACCTCCGTGACGTCGGCCCCCACCTCCTCGACGATGCCCATCGGTTCGTGGCCCAGGATGTCACCGGGGTCGAGGTAGGGCCCGAGGACTTCGTACAGATGCAGGTCGGAGCCGCAGATCCCGGTGGACGTCGTGCGTATGACGATGTCGGCCGGCTCTTTGATCACCGGGTCGGGAACGGTCTCGACGCGCACGTCGCGCTTGCCGTGCCAGGTCAGTGCTCGCATCACTACCTCCGGTTCGCGGCTGCGGCAGGGGGAGCCGCACGCCCCGGGTCTCCCCGCGCGCCCGCGTCATGCCCGCGCCAGGCGGTGGATCACACGGGGTGCGGAAGGGCTCCTGCCCGCCGGCCGAGCAGGCCCGGACCGCACCGAAGACACCGAAGAAGCTGAAGACGCTGAAGGCGCTGAAGACGTGGAACGGCTGCGCACCCGTCCCCCTCTGCTGAGGAGCAGGACGGTGGTCTGTCCGGTCCTGCGATCCTCCGCCCCCGCTCGACAGGGGAAGGGGGGCAGCGCCTGCGGCATCGTCAAGGTCTCCTTCTCCAAGGGCTTCCAGCGGACCCCTGCCGGGGCCGGGCAGGGCGGGCCAGGGGCGGCGAGGGCAGCTCGGGGTGGGGCCGGGGCCGGCAGCCCTGGCCAGGAGCCATGGTCATGGGCCGGCTGGGGCCGCTGCGCCGGCGCGGGCCAGGGGTGAAGCCCGGGGCTGTTTCGGGGGCCGGGGAGGCCGGTGAAGCCCGGGGCTGTTTCGGGGGCCGGGGAGGCCGGGGCCCTGCTGGAGCCCTGCTGGAGGAGGGCGCGGGGGGCAGCGGCTCCGTGCCCTATGCCGTGCCGGCCATGTGCCCGCTGACTGCCAGGCGCGGTGGAGAGGGCGCCCGGGGCGCCGGCACCGGCTGCGACGTGCTGCCTGCCCCGGATGAACTCCTGAAGTGCCTGCACGCAAAGCCCGGGCAAGCAGGCCGGCCGGGCTGGGTGGCCCTGTCGTATCAGGGGGCTGCCGGGCAGGCCCGCGGCGGAGCCATAGCCGGACCGCCGCTGGGAGGTGTCGTGGTCTGTCCGCTCAGCGCCCGCCGGCCAGGTCACCCGCGCGGGATCTGCAACCCCTGGGGGAATGCGGGCCGTTCAGGTGTGGGCGGGGCCGGGGGCGGCGTCACTCAAGGCGTAGGCGCACCTCGCTCACGAAGCCCGCATGGCCGGCCGCCGGCTGCCCGGCAGGGCCGCAGGGCATGCCCCGCGCATGCCGTGATGCCCGCCGGCAAGGGGGCGGCGCGTGTCGCGGGCCGGGCGGCGGGGTGGGGGCACGCCGGGTGCATCAGTGCTGTCCGGTGCTCTGTCGGTTTCCCCGGAAAGGGGTCTTCCTCGTCGCGGGGTTCGCGCGACGCTGGGTGGGGTGAGCGTTCCGTGTGGATGCGGTGCCGTGTCGGGGCGGGCAGGCTGCGCTGGTGCCGGTGAGTCTGCACGGGCCCCGCCACGGGGCGCCGCCTGCCTGTGGGGCGGGGCCCGTTCCTGCCTCAAGCACCCGGCAGGACGCGGGAGAACTCCCCGTGGGCGGTGCTTGAGAGGCCTGTGGCATGAGTGCCCCGTGTCCGGCCCGGCTGCCGTGCCGTGCGGGACACTGTCGCACCATCGGCGTCGCGCAGGGTGAGCTGGCGGGCCAGTTCGGCCCGCAGGATTGCGGGCAGGTCGCCCGTCTGGGCCCAGGCCAGCAGGTGCTCGGCCACGGTGCGCAGCTTGGTGTTGCTGCGCATGGACATCTCGCGCAGGATGTCCCAGGCCTCCTGGGGTGTCAGTTGTCCGACGGTGAGGACGACGCCGATGGCCTGGTCGATGACCGCGTGCGAGCGCACGGCCTGTTTGAGCTGTTCCACCTGTTCCTGGAGCTCCCGTACCTGGTCGGCGACGGGCGCGGGCGCGTGGGCAGCGGTGGCGAGCACGACGGGCCTCCGATCAGCAAGCGGGACTGCCGGGTTCTGGGATTCTCTTGCCCTGCGCAAGGTATGCCATGCCCGGCCCGGCGTGTCCCGCTCAAGGGCGGGCCTGCCGCGGCCCGTTCGTCTCCTCGCCGCCTGCGGCGCGCCCCGGCGGCGCCGGGGGTGGCAAAGCGGGCTGCGCATGTGAGGCGTGAGGGGGGTGTGCGCTCAGGGCGGGCCCGGCGCAGGCCCGGGACGGTGTGCGGGCCTGCCCGCCCGGATACGGCAACGAGCGGCAGAAGCAGCCTCGCGTCAACGCCTGAGCCCGGGAAGCTCCGGTGCAGTCACAGCCACCGAGAGCCGCCCCCACTGCCCGGCGGGCACCGGGCCCTCACCGGGGGGAACGGGTCACTGGAACTGCGCTTGCTGCCGCCAAAGGAGCCTGTCTGGAGGAAAGGCCGGGCAGATTCGGCAGGAGCGAGTCGGCAGAAGGCGGGTGCTGCTGTGCGGGGGCCGGCCCACGGCTTCGCACGGCTCCTCGCTTCCCGGCGGCGGAGAGCCGTCAGTTGATCAAGGAGTCGTCTGCGGCGAAGTACGAGACGCCGTGCCGCCGGCGGCCGGCGGCGGGTTCTTGTGATCCTGCTGTGGTGTGGAATTCTCCGGGCACCGGCCGGCCCCACTGTCCGGCAGGTCAGCGAGCACTCGCTGCCACCCTCGGTTCCAAGTCCCAGGATGTGATGGCACCGGCTGCAACTGGATCGTGGTGGTATTCACGCACCTGGATCGGTCACCTTTCCCGGGTGACGCGGTCGGCCCGGGTCAGCATCGGCACGGCTACGGCCGTGGCGATTGCCGCCCAGAGGGCCGCCCAGAGCAGGCCGGAGGGATCGCCTGACCAGGTGCCGCGCAGCCAGGCGACCTGATAGGTGAGCGGGTCGGCATGGGCCAGGGCACGCAGGTAGTGCGGTGCGGAGTCCAGGGGGTAGAACAGCGGCGCCGCCAGGACGAGTGGCAGGGTGGTCAGGGTCAGCAGAAGGTCTCGGGCGGCGTACGACTGCACCCGGGCAGCGACGGCTCCTCCTGCGGCGATCCAGCCGGCGTCGACGAGGAGCGCAGTCAGCACCGTGGCCGTCAGGTGCCGCGCCGGAACGCCGTCGAGGCCTCCCAGTGCGGCGGCGAGGGCGAGGACCAGCGCGAGTTGGGCGAGGAAGACCGTGCCGAGGATCGTGACGATGCTCGACAGGTATCCGGCGGAGCCGCCTCCGTGCAGGGTGTAGAAGGCGAAGACGCCCCATTTGCGGTCGTTGGCAACATCGGAGACGGCGGCGGTACCCGAGCGGAAGGCAAGCATCGCGAGCATGCCGGGGGTGACGAACGCGAGGTAGTCACCCAGGCTCTGGTGGTGTCCGGAGGCAACTGCTCCGCCGATACCGGCGGCGAGGAAGAGCAGGTAGGCGATCGGCTCGATGATCCGGCCGTAGTAGACCTGTCGCCAGTTCCACAGGGAGAGCCAGTGGAAGCGGACCGCGATCAGAGGGCGGGCGAGACGGCGGGCGCGCGGGGGCGGCTTCAGGGTGCTCATGGTTGCGCCGCCTCGGGCGAGGGGGGCTCGGGCGGGGTGGAGGGCTGACGGATGAGGTGCCGGTAGCCCTCCCACAGGTCGTTGGACTCGCCTACGGGGGCCAAGAAGGCCCGCACTGGCTGGTCGGCGAGCAGACGGCCCGCGCTGAGGGCCAGCACGCGTGTGCAGTGTTCGGCGAAGCGCGAGGTGTCGTGGGTGCTGACCAGGACGGTGGATCCCTCCTTGGCGCTGTCGCGGAAGTAGTCGAAGACCTGCGCGACAGCGTCGGGGTCCAAGCCGGTGGTCGGCTCGTCGAGGACCATCAGCCGAGGTCGGCCGACGATGGCTCGGGCGATCTGGCAGCGGCGCAGTTCCCCGCCGGACAGCGTTTGCACCTGCCGGTCCAGGAAGCGCTCGAGGCCGACCACCTGGCAGACCTCTTCCGTCAGGACGCGCACGCGGTGCAGGGTGCCGCGGCGGAATGCCAGACCCATCTCGACGTTCTGACGGACGGTCAACGACCAGTCGATGATCTCCCGCTGTGGGCACCAGCCGAACTCGGCCGGTCCCACCGAGCGGATCACCCTCCCCGAGTCGGCCCGCTGAAGACCGCACACGATCTCGAACAGGGTCGACTTCCCCGCGCCGTTGTGTCCGAGCAGAGCAACGACTTCTCCTTCTCCGATGCGCAACGAGACGTCGGACAGGGCTGGAGGGGAGGCGTCGGCGTAGGTCTTGGAGACGGCGTCAGCGGTCAACAGGTCACTCATAGGGCGCTTTCGAGAAGGTCTGCGATCTGAGGAGGCGAGGCCTCCTCCGGTATGGGCACGACAACGGTGGCCTCGGGGAGGCGCCGGGCGATCTCCTGTCGGTGAGCGCCGGAGAACCAGAGAGACAGGTCCGTGTCCGTGGTGAAGGGCGCAGCGGGTGATACGCGGCGCTCGAGGCGCACGATTCGGCCGACGTTGGCCGTCGCCAGGTTGGGGGCGCCCAGGAATTCCGCGGGAGGCACCAGGAGCACCAGTCCGGTGTCCGGGGACACGGTTTCGCGGTGCGCACCGTCTGTGATCTTGTCGAGGTGGTGCCGACGGCTTCCCCTGCGGAAACCGAGCGGGCTGTCGTGCCGGCGGAACAGACCGGTGGTCAGGTCGAGCACGGCAAGGCTGTCGCTCACCAGGCGCGCACCGCGTCGACACAGCACCAGGGAGGTCGAGGTCTTGCCGACATAATTGGCCCCGGTGATGAGCACTCCCTGGCCGTCGGACATCTGCAGACAGGTTCCCGGGCCGACCGCGGTGGTCATCCACAGGTCGGAGTAGCGGAAAGGCGGCAGCGGGGACGGTATGCCGGACCAGCCCGTGAACGTGTGATCGGCCACCCGGGTCCAGGCGCAGTCGGTGCGCCGGTCGACTTCGATGCGCTTGGTCAGGTTGTCCTTGCGGAGCAGGCTGGTGAAGAAGCCGCGCTCGGGCCATTCGGGGCAGCTCAGGGTCACCACCACGTCAGGTTCCCGTGCAGGAGGCGGCGCCACCTGCTGGTCGCGGAAGTAGAACAGGGCCTCGTCGACGTCAGCCGGGGCCACCCGTAGGCGGGTGGTCACCCCGTAGAAGTCGAAGTACAGGTTCTGGGTCATGAAGGGGCTCCGGCAAGTTCCGTGATGATGTCCGCGGCGGCTCGCCGGATGTCCTGTCTTGAGTCCAGTTCGATCTGCCAACGGGTTTCCGCCAGACGCGTGACGCAGTAGGTGGGAGACGGACGCAGAATTACCGTCCAGGCCCAGTCGGTCGCGGCTGGGGAGCGCTTGGCCGGCAGGAGGTTCGGGTGGACGGCCCAGGTGGTCCCGGTCGGCGTGGTGAAACGGGGAGCGTGGGCGAGGTGCGCGCGCAGTCCGGGGTGGGTCTCCAGAGTCGACTCCCTGACCCCGATGGGCCGGGTGTAGGAGAAGACGGTGCGTTCGTCGTGCAGCAGCGCGGTGTCGTCGCAGACGAAGTGCCAACCCAGCCGGGTCAGCTCGAGCAGGACGGACGACTTGCCGGCCTTGGAGGGGCCGTGCAGCAGGACGGCTCGGGAGGGATCCCACGGGGAGGCCACTGCGCTCGCGTGCACAGGTCGGACGAGGGAGTTCAAAGGAGTGAGCAGGAACGGCGGGAACGGCGTCGGCCGGGCAGGCTCTCCCACGTAGCTCTCGTAAAGCTGCCAGGAGCTTCCGGCCCTTTGGATGTGGATGTCCTTGCGGACGTCAGCGGCTCCCCCGACGAATCGCCCCTCGGCGGGCAGCAGGGCGATCGAAAGGTCCGGAAGAGCGCCGGGAGGCCGCAGGTAGTCCTGGAAGTAGTAGCGGACATGGTCGCGATCCTCGGGATGCTGGAGGTGGACGTCGACC